>CAWBOP010000018.1:0-177340 GCA_963790465.1 Terriglobia bacterium
CACGGCCGACACCGCTTTGCGGTTGGCGCGATACTTGGGCAGCGACCCACAGTTTTGGATGAATCTGCAAATGCAGTACGAATTGGATCTGACGGCATCCTCCAAGCGTGCGGAGATCGAGCGCCGGGTTCAGCCGCGGGAAAAGACGGCCTGAAGATTCGCCGCCTCAGTCTTCCGCCACCGACCGTTGCGCCAGTTCTCCGAACAGAGGCAGCGGGTAGGCTTCGTCGTGCGAGGCTTTGACCATCATGAAGATGGACATGCCCAGCAATAACGCCTCGACGATCGGTGGAGGTGGAGATCGGGCGCCATCAGGAACATCGGCCGTAACACCCAATCGTCCAACAGCCAGGCCACGAAAAGGTACAGGCCTTGGAAGGCGTGGAACCGGACGGCGCGGTTGCGGCGGAACTTTTCCGATGCCAGGACGATGATCGATGCGATCCAGCCGATCCCCGGGATATAGCAAAGGATCGACGCGGTTCGCGGCGTGGATGCCCGCCAGCGGGTCGCGCCGGATGGAGGCGTCGCCGGTCCACCGGCTGGCGCGCGCCGCACTGGCGGCAATAGGCCTCGGTTGCGCCCACCTGGTTCCCGCATTGGCTGCAAAATGGCATCTGCTATCTCATACGTTATGCGAGCGACCTGTTCCGGCAAGCAGCAGGGGACTGACACGCGCGTCCCAAGGCGCCGGGGTGCCCCTTTGGGGGCCGTGCGCCGCTTGGACGCTGGTGTCAGTCCTCGAATTTGCGCACCGTGCTAACATTTCGCCATGGTGCGTTCTGAAAGACGCGTTGTTCTAGCAGGTGAAAGTCTTGTCCGGGTAAGCGCCGGAGCGCCCGGTAGCAGACTCCAGCCGGAGGGAGAGATCCGCCGAGCGCAGCGGAGCGTCGAAAGCCCTTGAATAAGGGGAGCAAAGCGTCGGGCCGCAACATTAAGTGAACGCAACAGCCTCGTCATAGTTTCAGCCGAAAGGTGTTCGGGCAGGCCGAGCCGCTCATGTCACGGCAAAGGCAACAGACAGCATCCCAGACCGGAACGGGTGCTGGACCTCTCCGGGTGGCAGGCGGCGGCACGCAGGGAGAGAGCAGCGCGGAACAGGCGAGGCCCTACCTGGCAGCCAAGTCGGGCAAAGACCGGGCGTATAAGGCCGGACGGCTGAAAGCGAACGGAGCCGGGAGGGAGACCGAGAGGTCCGTAGTACCTGAGAAGGCGTGCAAGACAACGCGCTGAGGGAAGGGGCGTCGATGAGCTACGCCGGCAACTACGAGTTCTACGTCGCCGAGCGCGCCTTGCGCGACACGCAGCGAGAGGCGTCCTACCAGCGCCAGCAGGCGACGATCGCCAAGGAGCAGCGGTTCATCGACCGCTTCGGCACGCACGTCGCGAAGGCGGCACAGGTGCAGAGCCGGGTCAAGATGATCGAGAAGATCGAGCTCGTCGAGCCGCCGCGCCGCCGCCGCGCGATCGATTTCGAGTTCCGCGCGCCACCGCGCTCGGGAAACGAAGTGGCCGTGCTGTCGGGCGTCCGCAAGGCGTACGGCGACCAGGTGATCTACGACGGCTTCGACCTCACGCTGCGCCGAGGCGAGCGCTGGTGCGTGATGGGGCGTAACGGCGCGGGGAAGACGACGCTCCTCAAGATGGTCGCGGGAGCGCTCGAGCCGGACGCGGGGTCGGTACGACTCGGCGCGGCGCTGGTGATCGGTTACTTCGCGCAGCAAGCCCTCGACCTGCTCGACCCCCGGCTCAGCGTATTCGCCCAGCTGCAGCAGGACTTCCCCGACGCCTCGCAGGGGGCGCTCAAATCGCTGCTCGGCGCGTTCAAGTTCTCCGGGGACGACGTCGAGAAGAGGATCTCGGTGCTGTCCGGGGGGGAGACGTCGCGTCTCGCGATCGCCCGGATGCTGTTCGACCCGCCGAACTTCCTCGTGCTCGACGAGCCGACGAATCACCTCGACCTCGAGACGAAGGAGATGCTGATCCACGCGCTGTCGCGGTACGAGGGGACGATGCTGTTCGTCTCGCACGACCGGGAGTTCCTCCGCGGCGTGTCGACGCGCGTGCTCGAGCTGCACCCCGACGACGGCGAAGCGCGCCCGAAGCTCTACCTCGGCGGCTACGCCGAGTGGGTCGCGGCGTACGGCGAGGAAGCGCCCGGAGTCCACGCGTAGGTCCCACCGGCCGCACCGCGCGGCGACCGGCCACGCGCCTCTCGAGGCTCGCCACCCCCCGTCGAAACGGGTAGCCTGTCGCTCGCGAGGAGGGAACGATGCTGCGGACATCGAGACGGACGGGGCTCGTGGCGGTCGCGGTTCTCGCCGCGGCCTGCGTCGGGGGCCGGGGCCTTGGCGACCGGACGCGGTCACGCGCTGGCGAGGAGCTTTCGCCGATCGCCCCCGCCGAGCTGCTCGCCGACACGAGGGCGCTCTCGGACGACGCTCTCGAGGGACGGGCCCCCGGGAGCGTGGGGGACCGCCGCGCACGGGAGATCCTCGCGAGCCGCCTCGGGGCGGCCGGCGCCGAGCCCGGATTCGACGGCTCGTGGGAGCAGCCGTTCGACGTCGTCGGAGTCGCCACGCATCTCCCCGACCTCTGGGGATTCCGCTCGGCCCGCGGCCGCGAGGCGTCGTTCCGGCTTCGCGACGACTTCATCGGAGCGAGCGGCCTGCCGTCGCCCGAGGTGTCCATCGAGAATGCGGAAGTCGTCTTCGGCGGCTACGGGATCCGGGCTCCCGAGGAGCGCTGGGACGACTTCAAGGACGCCGACCTCGGCGGCAAGCTGCTTCTCCTCCTCAACGACGACCCGGACTGGGATCCCGGCCTCTTCGCGGGAGAGCGGAAGCTCTACTATGGGCGCTGGACGTACAAGTTCGAGAGCGCCGCGCGCGCGGGAGCGGCGGGGGCGATCCTCGTCCACACGACCCCCTCCGCGGGATACCCGTGGGACGTCGTGCTGAACTCGTGGAGCGGCGAGCAATTCGCGCTCCCGGCCGGGGACGCTCCGCGCGTCTCGCTACAGGCGTGGATGACCGAGGAGGCCGCGAGCCGGCTCGTCGCCCTCTCGGGACACGATCTCGCTTCGCTCGTCGAGTCGGCGCGGTCCCGCGATTTCAGGCCCGTCCCTCTCGGCATCAGGACGTCGATCCGCGTCGAGAGCGACGTCCGCCGGGCTCGCACCGCGAACGTCGCCGGGTTCGTGCGCGGGAGCGACCCGGCGAGGTCCCGCGACGTCGTCGTCCTCACCGCCCACCACGACCACCTCGGCGCGGGCAGTCCCGACGAGCGCGGCGACCGGATCTACAACGGGGCTCTCGACAACTCGGTCGCGATGGCGCAGGTTCTCGCGATCGCGCGGAGGATCGCGGCGCTCCACCGCCGCCCGGCGCGCTCGTTCCTGTTCCTGTTCCCCGCGGCGGAAGAGCAGGGTCTCCTCGGCTCCGACTACTTCGTCCGCAGCAGCCGCATCCCGCCGGAGAGGATCGCCGCCGACATCAACTTCGAGCTGGGAAATGTCTGGGGCAGGACGCGCGACGTCGTCGTCTTCGGCATGGGGAAGTCGACGCTCGAGGACGCGCTCTCGGGCGTCGCGAACGCCCAGGGGCGCACGGTCCATCCCGAGAAGGACGTCCGCGCGGGCTGGTACTACCGCTCCGACGGGTTCAGCTTCGCGAGGGTCGGCGTGCCGGCGATCTGGTTCCGCTCGGGGACGGACGTCGCGGGGAAGCCGCCGGGGTGGGGCGACGAGGCGTGGGACGCCTGGATCCGCACGCGCTACCACCGCCCGTCGGACGAGGTGTCGGCCGACTGGGATCTCGAAGGCCTCGCGGAGGACGCTCGGCTCGGACTCGCGCTCGCGATGGAGGTCGGCGGAGCCGCGACGCCGCCAGCCTGGTATCCGGGGGACGAGTTCGAGAACGCGCGCCGGCGGTCGCTGGCGGCGAGAGACTAGCGCGAGCCTCGCCCTCGTTTTCGCGGAGGTCCCGCGACGGCGACCCGCGCCGTGGAAATCTACGGCAGCCTCGCGTCGGGAGGGTTCGCTCCGAGCACCTCCTGAACCAGCGCGATCAGCGCGATGCACGCCGTGTCCGTGCGCAGCGTCCTCGGCCCCGATCCCCACGCGCGTAAATCCGCGTTCTTCCAGGAGCCCCAGCTCGAACGCGTTCCAGCCCCCTTCCGGCCCGACCGCGAGGAGAACGCGGCCGTCGGCCGCGCCGCCGGCGGCCGGCGCCCCTCCCGGGTGCGCCACGAGTCGTAAGGACGCGTCGGACAGGCAGGCCAGCTCGTCTTCCACGAGCTTCCGGAATTGCTTGTGGACCGAGACGCGCGGCACGCGCGTGTCGCGCGCCTGCTGCAGCCCCTCGATCAGGAGCGGCCGGTAGAACGACTCTCCCAGCACGTGCGTGTCGAAGTAGTTCCGCTCCACTCTCTCCGCGTTGGTCAGGATGACGCGGCCCACGCCGAGCGCCGCGAGCTGCGCCCAGAGCCGTTTCAGGACCTTCGGACGGGGCAACGCGAGCAGCAGATCGAGCGCGGGAACGGGAGGCGGAGCCGCCTCGAACGAGCAGGACAGCTCGACCGCGCCCTCGTCGATGCGAGTCACCCGTCCATCGCCCAACGGGCCGTCGAGGATCCCGACGCGCACGGACTTTCCGGGCGCTACCTGAAGGACGTCGATCAGGTGCTTCGCGCGGCGGTCGGCCAGGACCGCGCGTCCGCCGGCATCGATCTCGCTCCGCTCCAGCAGGATCAGGTTCATGAGCCTCCCACGAATATCACAACAAGGCCATCGTGGGCGAATGGGGTCGAGGCTCGCCTCGGGCCAACCTCGGCCCCCGATCCGCGTTCGGATTGACATCCAACCCTACCCCGCATATGGTTTTCCATATGAAAACCACGCTCAACATCGACGACTCGGTCATGGCCGAGCTCAAGCGCGAGGCCGCGCGGCAGGGACGGACGATGTCCGAACTGGTCGAGACCGCGCTCCGCGTCTCGTTCCGCGCGCCGAAGCGGCGGCGGCCGATGGCCGATCTCCCGACCTTCCGGAGCGGCGGCGCCCTCGTCGACGTCGCCGACCGCGACGCGCTCTATCAGGCGATGGAAGGGCGCTGATGTTCGTCGTGGACACGAACGTTCTCGTGTACGCCGCCGACGAGGCGTCCCCCTATCACGAGCGTTGCTACGAGCGCCTGAACACATGGCGAGGGCGGGCGGACGCCTGGTTCGTCACCTGGGGGATCCTGTACGAGTTCCTCCGGGTCACGACGCATCCGAAGGTGATGCGCAAGCCCTGGAAGAGCCGCGAAGCCTGGTCGTTCGTTGAGGCCCTTCTCGCGTCGCCCGGACTCGCCGTGCTCGTCCCCACGGAACGCCACGCCGCCGTCGCCGCTCGCGTGATCGAGGAAATCCCGCATCTGTCCGGCAACCTCATCCACGACGCTCAAACCGCGATCCTCATGCGGGAGCATGGGATCCGGCGGATCGTCACGCGGGACACCGACTTCCACCGATTCCCCTTCCTCGAACCCGAGGACCCGTTGAACCTCGTGCTCCACGAGCCGGGAACCCGCACCGCACGCGGAGAGGCGCGTCGGCGATCGCTCGCCCGTACGTCCTAGCGGTGCGACAAGTAACGGCCGATGTCACCCTGATCTCAATCCACGAATTCTGTCCAAGACCAGGGAAAAAGGAACGGGAAAGCAGCGGTTGTTCCGAGTTCTAGCCTCGCTACCGCCCTTCGATCTCCAGCCACCTCTCGCAGTCGATGGCGGCGCGGCAGCCGGCGCCGGAGGCGGTGATCGCCTGGCGGTAGACGTGATCGTGGACGTCCCCGGCGGCGAACACGCCGGGCACGTTCGTGGTCGACGAGCCCTCCCGGATCTGGAGGTACCCTTCCGCGTTCATCGGGAGGAGCGTCTTGAACAGCGACGTGTTCGGCGTGTGGCCGATCGCCACGAAGAAGCCGGCGCAGGGGCGCTCGGTCACGGTGCCGGTCTTGACGTTCCTCACGCGGACGCTCGTCACCTTCCGGCCGTCGCCGGCCACCTCGTCCACGACGGAGTCCCAGACCACCTCGACCTTCGGGTTCGCGGTCAGGCGCTCCCCCATGATCTTCGACGCGCGGAACTCGTGGCGTCGGTGGATGAGGCTCGTGCGGGAGCCGTACCGGGCGAGGAACAGCGCCTCCTCCACGGCGGAGTCGCCGCCTCCGACCACCACGATCTCCTTCTCGCGGAAGAAGAACCCGTCGCAGGTCGCGCAGTAGGAGACGCCGCGGCCGGCGTACTCTCTCTCCCCCTCGACACCGAGGGTGCGGGGGGAGGCGCCGGTCGCCACGATCACCGCGCGCGAGCGCAGCTCCCGCTCGTCGGTCCGGATCTCGAACGGGCGGGCGGAGAAGTCCACCTGCACGGCATCCCCGGGGACGAACTCGGTGCCGAAGCGCTCCGCCTGTTTGCGAAACCGATCCATCAACTCGGGTCCCTCGATCCCTTCGGGAAAGCCGGGATAGTTCTCGACCTCGGTGGTATTCATGAGCTGCCCGCCGGCGAGCATCCCCTCCACCACGACCGGCTTCAGGTTCGCGCGGGCGCAGTAGATGGCGGCCGTGAGCCCCGCCGGACCCGCTCCGATGATCACGACGTCGTGCTGCTCCATCGAGCCTCCGGACGGGACGGTCCCGGTTCTCGTTCTCGCGAAACGCGGGCCCGTCCCCTCAATCCAGCTGGGTGCCGCGCGGGATCACCACGATCCCGCCCGCGGTGGTCGTGAACCGCTCCCGGTCTTCGTCGGGATCCTCCCCGATCACCAGGCCCGGCGGGATCACAACGTCCTTGTCCACGATCGCACGCCTCACCCTCGCGTAGCGTCCGACCTCGACCCCGTCCATCAGGACGCTGTCCGCAACGCGCGCGAACGAGTTGACCCGCACTCCCGGCCCCAGGATCGACCGCTCGACCCGGCCGCCGCTGACGATGACGCCGCCGCTCACCACCGAGTCGAGCACGAGCCCGATGCGCCCGTCCGGCTCCTCCTGGGCGAAAACGGTTTTCATCGGGGGGAGCTGGTGGGGCATGGTGCGGAGCGGCCAGGTCGCGTCGTACAGGTTGAACACGGGATCGACCGCCACGAGGTCCATGCTGGCCTCGTAGTAGGCGTCGAGCGTTCCGATGTCGCGCCAGTACAGCGTCTCTTTCTTGTTCTCGTCCACGAACGGATAGGCGTACACCTTCTCGGACCCGACCAGGTTCGGGAGGATGTTGTGGCCGAAGTCGTGCCGGCTTTCCTGGCGCGCGTCGGCGCAAAGGGCGCGGACGAGGCTCTCCGTCTCGAAGCAGTACACCCCCATGTTCACGAGCGCCCGGTCCGGACGCCCCGGGATCGGGCGGGGGTACTCGGGTTTCTCGGTGAACGCCACGATCCTCCAGCTTTCGTCCACCTCGAGCACGCCGAACGCCGAGGCCTGCTCGATGGGGACCTCGACGGCGCCCGCCGTCGCGATCGCCCCCTTGCTCTCGTGGAATGCCAGCATCCGGCTGTAGTCCATCTTGTAGATGTGGTCGCCGGACAGGATGATCACCTGGCGGGGCTTTTCCTGCTCCAGCAGGTAGATGTTCTGGTAGACCGCGTCGGCGGTCCCTGCGTACCAGCTCTGGCCGACGCGCAGCTGCGGCGGCACGGTGTAGATCCACTCGCCGAGCTCCGCGGAGAAGATCGGGTCCCACCCCTGCTTGATGTGGCGCTCGAGGCTGCCGGACTTGTACTGCGTCAGGACGAACATCTTGCGGATCCCCGAGTTCAGGCAGTTCGACAGCGTGAAGTCGATGATCCGGTAGATCCCGCCGAACGGGACCGCGGGCTTGCCCCGGTCGCGGGTGAGCGGGTAGAGCCGCTCCCCCTGCCCGCCGGCGAGCACCAGGGCCAGCACGTCCTGCAGGATCACCGTGCGTCGGACCATGTCGCAACCCCCCTCTCCGGTTCCCGAAATCTACGGCGTCCCCCCGGGAGGAACCGCGCCGCCCGGCCTGGCCTCGAGAAGCTCCCGGACCTTCAGCCGAAGCTCCGACGTGTCCGCGCTCTTGATGATGTACGCGTCGGCGGCCCAGCTCAGGAAGTTGTCCTTGTACGACGAGTATGCGGAGTTCAGCACCACCGGGATCTTCGGGTGCTTCTCCAGGATCCTCCCCATCGCCTCGAGGCCGTCCATGCCGGGCATCCGGATGTCCAGGACGACGAGGTCGGGGAATTCCGTCTCGAGGGCCTGCAGCCCCTCGACCGCGTTCGCCGCGGTGACCACCACGTGCCCGTCCTGCTCCAAGTCGTGCTTGTAGAGCAGCCGGAGATTCTTCTCGTCCTCAACGACCAGAATTTTCGGCATCGCCGGATTCCTCCTGCATGGCCGGAAGCCTCATGTACACCGTCGTCCCGGACCCGACCTGGCTCTCGATGTGGATCTCGCCGCGGTGGTCGCTGACGATCTGATTGGCGATCGTGAGGCCGAGCCCCGACCCCGTGGCCTTCGTGGTGAAGAACGGCTCGAAGATCCGCCCGCGAGCCTCCGCCGGGATCCCGACGCCGGTGTCCTCGACGGCCAGCTCGAGCCCCCCCGGCACCTCCCTCACCCTCAAGGTGAGCGTGCCGCCGTGGGGCATCGCGTGCACCGCGTTCCTCATGACGTTGACGAGCGCCTGAAAGATCTGGTTGCGATCGGCCGCGGCCGGCGTGAGTCCCGGCTCGGCGTCCAGCCTCCCCACCACTCCCGCGTCGTCCACTTCCCATCGCAAGCAGGTCGAGCGCCTCGACGGAGAGCTGCGAGAGGTCCACCTTGCTGATCCTGGGAACGGCGGGCCGGGAATAATCGAGCACGTCCCTCACGATCGTCTCGAGCCGCCGGACCTCGTCCACGATGATCTGGACCGATTCCCGCTTGGAGTCCTGCGGCGGGATCTCTCGAAGGAGCGACCGAGCGAACCCGCCGATCGCCACCAGCGGGTTCCGGATCTCGTGCACGACCCTGGCCGCCATCTCCCCGACCGCGGACAGACGCTCGGTCCTGAGGAGCCGCTCCTGGTTCCCGCGGATCTCCTGGGTCGCCTTTTCGAGGGAGGCCACCTGGGTCTCGAGCTCGCCGATCAGCCGGGCGCGCTCGATGGCGAGGCCGGCCTGCATCCCGAGCAACTCGAGCACCTCCACGTCGTCGTCCTCGATCGGCCGACCCGTGATGGCGTTGTCCGCGAGGAGCAGCCCCACCGGCTTCCCCTCGGCCAGGAGCCGGACCGCGACGAAGTCGCCCACGCCGAGGCGGTCGAGGAACGCCTGGCTCACGGGACGCCCCTCGGGCATCTCCCGCCCTCCCTGGGTCCGCACCGTGGACCGCGACCCGAGGGCGCGGATCAGGAAGTTGTCGTTGTCGGCGAGGCGGGCCGAGATGCCGCGGACGATCTCGTTGACGCGGCTGCTCGTGCGCTCCACGAACGGCTCGTATTCCCTCAGCAGCTTCCTCAGGCTCGCGCTCGAGCGGGCCAGCTCGTCCCAGATCCTGTGGGCCTCCTCGGGATCGGATGGACCGATCGCCACGCGGCCTCGAAGCTCCCCTCGCTTCTCGTCGGCGAGAAGAAGAAACGCTCGATTGAACCGCAACCCTTCGCCCGCGGTCGCACCCACCAGGATCGTGCGCAGGATATCGTTCAGCCCCATCGCCGACTGGAGCGCCTCGGCGATCTCGCGCAAGATCGAGAGTTGCGCGAGTCGCCGCTCCAGTTTTCGCTCGAGCACTTTCGATCCGGTGAGGTCCAGCACCAGGTAGAACGCCCCCTCGGAGCGCCCGTCCGCTCCATGGATCTCGGTCCGGGTCACCATGACCCGAAGCTGCCGTCCGTCCCGGGCCCGGTGCTGCGCCTCGTACCGGCTGGTGAAGGTCCCCGTGGCCGGCTCCGGCTCGACGGGAAGGGTCTCCTCGAGGATCTCGCGCCAGCCGCGGCCGACCACTTCCTCTCCGGGCCGCCCGTAGAGCGAGGCCGCGCCGCGGTTCCACGCGCGAACGATGCCGGCCGCGTCCACGAGCACCACCGGGATCGACCAGCCGGCGATCAGCCGGACCAGGTCCATGGTCCCGCCCTGGAAGAACTGCTCGATCCCCTCGGCACCACGGATCTCCCTCGACAGATGGATCCAGCGCCGCTCTGAGCCCTCCTCGACCGGAAGCGGCGCCACCGTCACCTCGAAGAGCCGATGACGCAGGTCGTCCCCCTGGACCGCGCGGAGGACGCGCCTCAACGGTCCTTTCTGCGCGCTCATCTCGAGAAGACAGGACTCGCACGGCCGGTCGGTCCCCGAGAACACCTCGGTGCAGGTCTTCCCGGGCGCCGCGTCCGCCGGCGAACACGGCAGCACTCCGGTCGCCCAGAGCACCTTCCGGTCGTCGCCGAACACCACGGCCCCCATGCGGCCGATCTCCCAGACGTACTCCATCACGTCGCCACGAACACCCGTCGCGGCGGAGAGCGGCGTCTTCACCTCGCCGTCCATGCCGCCTCCGAATGCCTCGGTGCCCGTTCGGACAGGGCGCGCTCGTACACCGCCACGTAGTCTCGCGCCGAACGCTCCCAGGAAAAGTCGGCCTCCATCCCTCGATCCACGAGCCCCCGCCAGAGCTTGCGGTCCCGGAACGCCCTCAGCGCCCGCCGCACGGTCTTGAGAAGCTCCACCGGCTCGTACGCGCGGAACACGAACCCGTTGGAGCGCTCCGGGTCCTCGTCGAGATCGACCACGGTGTCGGCGAGGCCACCCACGGCGCGAACCAGGGGCACGGCCCCGTAGCGGAGGCTGTACATCTGGTTGAGGCCGCACGGCTCGTAGCGGGACGGCATCAGGAACATGTCGGACCCCGCCTCGATCCGGTGCGCGAGCCCCTCGTCGTGCACCGACAGGAACGCCACCCTCCCCGGGTGCCTCGCCGCCGCGACACGAAGGGCGGTCTCGAAGCGCGTGTCCCCCGCGCCGAGGATCGCCATCTGAGCGCCGTCGCGGACGATCGCGTCGAGCACGGCGATCAGGAGATCGATCCCCTTCTGCGACACGAGGCGCGAGACCAGGCCCAGGAGCGGTACTGTCGCGTCCGGCGGCTCGAACCCGATTTCCGCGTGGAGCGCCGCCCGCACTTTCGCCTTGTTCGCGAGGCGGCGCTGCCCGTAGTGCGCCGGAAGGTGCGGATCGGTCGAGGGGTTCCAGACCTCCGTGTCGATGCCGTTCAGGATCCCGTGAAGGCGCGCGCCCCTCGACGACAGCACCCCCTCGAGCCCGGCACCGAACTCGGGACCGCTCCGGATCTCCTCGGCATACCGCGGCGAGACGGTGGTCAGGAGGTCCGCCGCCTCGAGGCCGAGCTTCATCAGGTTGACCTTGCCGTGAAACTCCAGCGGCCCGGCCGGAAAATCGAGCCCGGGCGGAAGTCCCGAGTCCTCGATCCACGATCGCGGCTCGATCCCCTGGTAGCCGAGGTTGTGGATCGTGAACACCGTCGCGGGCTCTCTGGCGTGGCGCGCCTGGGGCGTCCACCGGTACAGCGCGGGAAGGAGCGCGGCCTGGTGATCGTGAGCGTGGACCACGTCCGGGACCCAGCCGTCCACTCCCGTCTCGGCGTGCAGCGCCCGGCAGAAGATCGCCCACCGGAGGCCGTTGTCGGCGTAACCCATGCGGGTCGCCGGGTCCATGTAGATCCCCGGTCGGCGGAACGACTCGTGGTCCACGAGGAGCACGGAGAACGGCAGCGCCTCCCCCTCGAAGCGAAGGACGAGGACCCGCGCGCGACCGCGCTTCAGCGGGACCGAGACCTCCGTCCGAGCGACCTCTCGGCTCCCCGGCGGCAGGCCGGTCTCCGTCTCGGGGAACCGCGGCAGCGCGCAACGGACGTCGTGCCCGAGGCCCGTGAGGGCGCGGGCGAGCGACCCCACCATGTCGGCGAGACCGCCGACCTTGGCGAGGGGCCACAGCTCCGCGGACACCATCAGGACGCGCACGCCGTCCCTCAGAGGATCGCCTCCCGGAGGAAGGCCGCCGCTTCCTCCGGCGCGGTCGGGTTGATGTAGAAGCCGCTCCCCCACTCGAATCCGGCCACCCGGGTGAGGCGGGGTAGAAGCTCGATGTGCCAGTGGAAATCCATCGGCAGCGTATCCCAGTAGCTCCGGCGGCGGACCAGCGTCTCGGTGTTCGGCGAGGTGTGGAGCATGATGTTGTACGGCGGATCGCGGAGCACCGTCTTGAGGCGTGCCATGACGTCCTGGAGGCACCGGGCGAGCCCCGCGAGCACCGGGCGCGGCTCTTCGGCGAACGAGTGGCAGTGGCGCCGGGGGATCACCAGGGTCTCGAAGGGGAATCGCGAGGCGTACGGCGCCAGCACGGCGAAGTGCTCGTCGAGGATCACGACCCGATCACGCACCTCGATCTCCTGGAGCAGGAGGTCGCAGTAGATGCAGCGTTCCTTGAGGTGGTAGTGCTGCCGCGCCGATTCGAGCTCGGCCGAGATCGCTCTCGGCGTCACCGGGGTCGCGATGATCTGGAAGTGCGGGTGCGACAGCGCGGCGCCGGCGGCCGCGCCGTGGTTCTTGAAGAGGAGCGAGTACCTGAACCGGGCGTCGCGCATCAGATCGCGGAGCCGGTCCTGGCAGAGCCCCAGGATCTTCTCGATCTGCAACGGCTCCATGTCGGCCAGGTGGAGGTCGTGGCTCGGCGCCTCCACGATCACCTCGTGAGCGCCGATCCCTCGCATCCGGTCGTACATCCCGATCCCGCGCCGATCGAGATCCCCCTCGATGGTCAGCGCGGGGTACTTGTTCGGAAAGACCCTCGCCTCCCACCCGGGAGTGTTGGGGGCGGAGCCGTGCGGTCGAATCGCCGAGATCTCGGCCGGCGTCTTATCCTCGTTACCGGGACAGAACGGGCAGAACTTCGGTTCCGGAAACGTCTGCGGCGGCGAAAGGAAGTCCTCCGGTCTGCGACTTCGCTCCGTCGCGATGATCACCCACCGCCTCGAAATGGGGTCGTGTCTCAGCTCCGACATCCTTCATCCTTTCCGTCCGGAATGGGGACAGTCCCCGTTCTCCTGAATGGGGACTGTCCCCATTCTTTCCCATTCTCCACGCCGACCATTTACCCGAAGAATACGCCCGCCAGGTCGAGGAGCGCCCCGTCCACGGTCTTGAGCTCCGCCACCGCGTCCTCGAGAGGCACCGGCTCGAACCGTCCTCCGCGCAGGGCCGCCATCATCCCGAACTTCCCTTCCTCGACCAGGTCGGCCGCCAGGAGGCCGTACCGGGTCGCCAGCACCCGGTCGTACGCCGTCGGGCTGCCGCCACGCTGGACGTGCCCCAGGGCGACCGACCGGGTCTCGCACCCGGTTCGCTTCTCGATCTCCTTCGCGAGCCGCGCGCCGATCCCGCCAAGCAGCACGTGGCCAAACGCGTCCTTTTCGACTTCCTGGGTCACGGCCCCCTCGGGGAGGACCGCGCCTTCGGCGGCGACGATGATGCTGAAGTTCTTCCCCCGCGCGCGCCGGCTGCGGACCGCGTTGCAGACCGCCTCGATGTCCACCGGCCGTTCCGGGACCAGGATGTAGTCCGCGCCCCCGGCGAGACCGGTGTGGATCGCGATCCAGCCCGCGTGCCGGCCCATCACCTCGAGGACGATCGTCCGGTCGTGGGACTCGGCGGTCGTGTGAAGCCGGTCCACCGCCTCCACGGCGATCGACACGGCGGTGTCGAAGCCGAACGTCACGTCGGTCCCCGACAGGTCGTTGTCGATCGTCTTCGGAACGCCCACCACCGGGTGGCCGGCCCCGGCGAGGCGCGCGGCGACGCCGAGCGTGTCCTCGCCTCCAACGGCCACCAGCGCATCGAGGCCGAGGACGCGGAAGTTCTCCTCGACCCGCTTCAGATCTTCCGGCTTCTTGTACGGGTTGGTGCGGCTCGTACCGAGGATCGTGCCTCCCCGGTGGAGGATTCCCGAGGTGGAGGCGAGCGTCAACTCCGAGGTGTCCCCCTCGATCATCCCCTTCCAGCCCTTGCGGATGCCGAGGACCCGGTCCCCGCGCGACACCGCTCTCCGCACGACCGCCCGGATCACCGCGTTCAGCCCGGGACAGTCGCCGCCTCCGGTGAGGATTCCGATGGTCTTCATCGAGTCGCTCCTCGGTTAGAGAATCCAATCGAACTGCGACGGATCGTCCGCCGCCGCGGGAAGCATCAGGCTCCCTTCCGCGGGAACGCGCTGGACCCCGCCTTTCCCCTTGTCCACCTCGACCTGGAATCGAAACTCCTCGCCCGGTTCCGCGAGCGCCACGATCGGCACCGCCGCCTCGACGATCCGGTCCACCGCGACGAGCACGTCCCCGTCGCGCGCCACCCCGCGGCCCGGCAACGTGACACGCACGGTCCGGTCCGTTGCGCCGGGAACTCTCACGACCAGCGTCGCGCCGCCCAGCGTGGACGACGCCGGAGGCTCGAACGGATCGAGCCGCAGGTACAGGTACTTCTCGTCGCGGCCGAATCGCACCTCCCTCACGAAACGTGCCGAGGACTGCATGGCGCCCGACAACGCCTCCGCCCGTCCGGCCGGCAGCCACTCGAAGTAATCGGTCACCCGCCCGTCGACGATCGCCCGGACCGGGCCGGTCGGAGAAACGTATCCCCGCGCGGTGCGCTTGCGGATCGGCTCGGTCAACACGGCGGGAGGCTCGATCCCGGCGGCCTGATAGGCCGCGCGCAGCTTCCGCCGGAACCCGGCGTCGAACTCCGCGGCGTGCGCCGTGGGGTGGTCGTCGCCGAACCACCAGAACCAGTCGCTCCCCTCCGCGGAGAACACGGCCCGCCAGGCGGGATCGTCGAAGCTCGGCGCCCCCCGCGCCTTCTCGACGTCGTCCCGAGTTTGCGCCAGAAGTTCCCACGCCCGGTTCTTCTCGGGGTGACCGATCCAGGTCGCGAGGTTTCTTCCGATCCAGGAGCCCGCGACCACGCGCGGCAGCGGCCGCGCCGCCGCGGGGTCGGCGGCCTCCGAAGCGGTCATCGTGACGATGCCGGGATCGGACTCGAGCGCGGCGTAAAGCGAGTCGAGGAACACCTGGCCATTGTCCGGGTAGTACTCCCATGCGTTCTCGCCGTCGAGGATCACCGAGACCGTATACGGCCCTTCCTCCGGCGGCAGCACGTCGCGAAGATGGTGGAGCCTCCGCAGGAAATCCTCGACGGCCGACGCCGCGGGCCAGGCGGAGTACACGAAGCCGATCCGGTCCGAGAGGTCGTGATCCCGGAACAGCAACACCGGGCCTTTCTCATGCCGCCAGGGACGATAGAGGAGCTTGCCGCGGCCGACCTCCGCGCGGTCCGCGGCCTCCCCGAGCGACCCGAACAGGACGTCCTCGTCGCTCGCCGCCCATCGGTATCCGGCTTCGGCCATGATCGCGAGGGACGTCTCCGAGATCGACCCCTCGGAAGGCCAGCCGCCCGCAGCCGGCCGGCCGAATTCCTCCCGGAAAGCCATCATCGCCCGGTCCAGCTGCAGCCGCGCGTCGGCCGGGTGCCGGAAACTCGCGGTGGGCAGGCGGAGCCCCGGGAGCGCCTCCCGCGCCGAATCGAGGCCGCACAGCAGCGGAAGAATCGGGTGGAAGTACGGAGTGACCGAGAACTCCACCTGCCCCGTGTCGCATAGCCGCTTCCACCTCGGCAGCAGGTCGCGCAGGAACTCCCTGTGGACGTCGAACAGAACCCGCTTGTCCTCCTCCGTGTACCGGTGCCCTTTTTCCCGGAGGGCGCGCACCCTCGGATCGGCCTGCAGGAGGGGACCGCTCCAGACCAGGTGGAACAGAAGCTGGAGGTCGCGGATCGCGGCATCGTCGAACCGATCGACCACGGCCGCCGGCAGATCCTCGAGCCCGTAATCGCCCCGCAGGGCGGCCAGCTCGCCGACCCGCCGCAATCCCCTCGCCATCGTGTCCCGGTTGAACGAGAAGAACTGGCTCACGACAAATCGCCGCTCGTCGGCCGACAGCGAGGACGCGGGTCGCTCGGCCACCGCCAGGAACGGATCCGGCGGCGCGCTCCCGTCGGCGATGTCCCGAACCTGGTCGAGCAGGGACGGGACCACGTTGATCGTCGCCCGCATGCCCGGGTGCCGGGCCAGGTGTTCCGCGATGTCCGCGTAATCTTTCAGCGCGTGGAGCCGGGTCCACGGCATGGCGGCGGCGCGGGTCAGGCTGTCGGTGTAATCCGGCTGATGGAAGTGCCAGAGGAGCACCAGCCGGATCGGCGGTCGGTCGAGAGGCATCCGTTGAACCTTTCAGTCCGAATGAACCGCGATTATACTCCCCGCAAGCCGCCGTGAAACGGTCGGAACGTGGCGGGGAAGGTCCCGAATGGCGAAAATCCGGGCATCCGATCGGGCCATCGCGGCCATCCCGAAGGCCGAACTGCACCAGCACGTGGACGGGTCCATCCCGGTCCGCACGACCTGGAGCCTGATGAAACGGCACGGGTTGAACCCGGTGACCACCCTGCGGGAGATGAAGCGCCTTCTCCAGCTTCAGCCGGAGGACGAGGGATCGCTCCTCTCCTACCTCGACAAGTTCCACTACCCGCTCTGGATCACACAGTTTTACGAGAACATCGCACGCGGGTCACCCACGACATCATCGAAGAGGCGTACGGCCGCGGGGTCCGGACGCTGGAACTGCGTTATTCCCCCTCGATCCACACGTTCGGCGGGCTGACGCTCCGGCAGTCGATCCGCGCGGTCCTCTCGGGAATGAACGGCGCGGTGGCCCGGCACGACGACCTCGAGACCGGCCTCATCGTCGTCTCGATGCGCCAGCACGGCCCGCACATCGCGAAGATCATCGCCCGCCAGGCGATCGCGGAAGCCCAGCACCTGCACGAGCGGACCGGCGTGATCGGCTTCGATCTCGCGGGGGCCGAGCGGGGCCACCCTCCCGGGCTCTTCAGGGAGGCGTACGAGATCGCGCGCCGCGGCGGCCTCGGGATGACGATCCACGCCGGCGAGGACGAGGAGCCGGAGCGGATCTGGGAGGCGGTGGACCAGCTAGGCGCCGACCGGATCGGGCACGGCTGCTCGGCGGTGCGGGACAAGGCGCTTCTTCGCCGTCTGGAGCGGGACAAGATCCTCGTCGAGTGCTGCATGACCTCGAACTTCCAGACCGGCGCGGTGCGCTCGGGCGAGCCCCATCCGATCTTCACGTTTCTGGACCGCGGCGTTCCGGTCGCCGTCTGCACCGACAACACCACGGTGAGCGGCACCGATCAGATCCGCGAGAACCGCCTCCTCCTCGACCGGCTGAGCATCAAGGAGATCGCCGCGATCCACCGCCGCGCGGCCACTTCGAGCTTCGTTCGCCGCGCCCCGGCGTTCCTCGAGCGGCGCGGACCGATCGCGCCGGTGAAAGCGGCGCCGGGCGCCGGCAAGCGAGGCGGTATCAGGCCGAACGCAGCGGCGAGCCGCAGTGGTAACAGGCGGTGAGCGGCGAGTCCCCTGCTTCCGTCTCGAGCTCCCGGCCACACTCCGCGCAGCGCGACGGCGCGGCGCCGGCATCGTCCGCCGCCTGACCGGGCGCCACCGTATCGTCGCCGAGGACCTGTTCCGCATCGGCCCGATCCACACCATCGACGAGAAGCTCGACCCCGCGCGCGAACGAGAGCGCCGGATCCACGGCCCCGCAGTCGTCCGAGTTCACGAACGCCTCGATCCCGTTGGCCAGCAGGAGTTCGCGAACGATCTCCGCGTCGCCGCGAGAGCCGAACTTTCGAACCACCACGCGCGCGCCCATCCGACACCTCCGATCGGCGGTCCAGGTCGAGACTCGGGGCCGGAACGGTGCCGGGCCTACGGCTCCTCCGGAACGATCAACCAGGCGAACAGGTAGCAGAGCACCCCGGGGACGACTCCGGTCAACAGGGTGGACAGCACGACGGCCAGCCGGACCACGACGGGGTCGAGCCCGAGGTACGCCGCCAGGCCTCCGCAGAGGCCAAGCCAGCGGCGCTCGCTCCGGGACCGGTAAAGGCGCCTCACCTCTTCGTTCATCCTGGCTCCAGGGCCGGCCGCGCTCCCGGACGGACCCGGAGGGCGAAGCCGGCCCGCGTCGATCAGAACTGCAACTGCGCCTGCGTCGCCTTCACGTGGGCGGCGGAGCTCTGGAGCGCCTTCAGCTCGTCCGCCTGAAGCTTGACCTCGTAGATCTTCTCGATCCCCTTCGAGCCGAGGAGCACCGGGACGCCGACGAAGACGCCTTCGATCCCGTACTCCCCCTCGAGCCAGGTGGCGCACGGGAGGATCTTGCGCTTGTCCTTCACGACCGACTCGACCATCTCAACGCTCGCGGCGCCGGGGGCGTGGTAGGCGGAACCGGTCTTGAGGAGTGCGACAATCTCGGCGCCGCCGCCGGCGGTCCGCTTCACGATGGCGTCGATCTTGTCGGCCGGGAGGAGATCGGTCAGCGGGACGCCGCCGACGGTGGTCAGGCGCGGGAGCGGAACCATCGAGTCGCCGTGGCCGCCGAGCACGAGAGCCTGGACGCTCTGCACGGAGACGTTCAGTTCCATGGCGATGAACGACCGGAAGCGTGCCGTGTCCAGGATGCCGGCCATGCCGACCACCCGGTGCTTCGGGAAGCCGGTGACGACCTTCGCGACGTACGCCATGACGTCGAGCGGGTTCGAGACGATGATGACGAACGCGTTCGGCGAGGTCGCTTTCACCTGCTCGGCGCACGACTTCACGATCTCGGCGTTCTTCTTCAGGAGATCGTCGCGGCTCATCCCGGGCTTGCGGGCGAGACCCGCGGTGATCACGACGATGTCGGAGTTCTTCGTGTCGTCGTAGGAGTTCGTTCCCTTGACCGCGGAATCCCATCCCAGCACCGGACTCGACTCGAACAGGTCCAGCCCCTTCCCCTGCGGAATCCCCTCGAGGACGTCGAGCAGGACGACGTCGCCCAGCTCGGCCTGCGCGCAGCCGACCGCCACGTGCTCTCCGACGTATCCCCCGCCGATCACGGTGATTTTCTTCCTCATCTCGTCTCTCCTCCGCTCCGCGGGCCTGCCGCGGACGCCGTTTCGCGGCTCACAGGTTCGCGATGATCGCCGACCCGAACTCCGAGCACTTCACTTCCCTCGCCCCGTCCATCAGGCGGGCGAGGTCGTACGTGACGGTTTTCCGCGCGACCGCGGCGGCGACGCCGCGGGACACCGACTCCGCCGCTTCCTTCCAGCCGAGGTGCTCGAGCATCATCACGCCGGAAAGGATCAGGGAGCCCGGATTGATCTTGTCGAGCCCGGCATACTTCGGCGCCGTCCCGTGCGTCGCCTCGAAAAACGCCACCTCGTCGGACATGTTGGCGCCGGGGGCCATGCCGAGCCCCCCGACCTGCGCGGCGCACGCGTCGGAGAGGTAGTCGCCGTTCAGGTTCGGCGTCGCGAGGACCGAGTACTCGTCGCGGCCGGAGCAGAACCTGCTGGAAGATCGAGTCCGCGATCCGGTCCTTGATCAGGATCGTTCCCGGCCGGCATCTTCCCGCCATGAGCCGTCGCGAGCTCGTCCTCGGTGACGGTGCGGTCGGCGAACGAGCCTTCGCCTACCTCGTACCCCCAGTCGCGGAACGCCCCCTCGGTGAACTTCATGATGTTCCCCTTGTGGACGAGGGTAACGCTCTCGCGGCCGCGGTCGAGCGCGTAACGGATCGCCTTTCGAACGAGGCGCTTCGAGCCGAACTGCCGACATCGGCTTGATGCCGATCCCCGAGTCCGGCCGGACCTTCTTCCCCATCTCCGTCCCGAGAAAGTCGATCAGCTTCTTGACCTCGGGGGTGCCGGCCTTCCACTCGATCCCCGCGTACACGTCTTCGGTGTTCTCCCGGAAGATCACGACGTCGAGATCCTGCGGCCGCTTCACGGGAGACGGGACTCCCGGGATCCAGCAGACGGGGCGCACGCAGGCGAAGAGGTCCAGGAGCTGGCGCAGGGAGACGTTGAGGCTCCGGATCCCGCCTCCGACGGGGGTCGTCAGCGGCCCCTTGATCGCCACCTTGAACTTGCGGACCGCGTCCACCGTCGGCTCGGGGAGCCACTCGCCGAACCGGTTGTACGCTTTCTCTCCCGCGAAGATCTCGTACCAGACGATCTTGCGGCGTCCGCCGTACGCCTTTTCCACGGCCGCGTCGAGCACGCGAACCGTGGCGGCCCAGATGTCGGGCCCCGTTCCGTCCCCTTCCACGAAGGGGATCACGGGGCGGTCCGGAACGATCAGTTTCCCGTTCTCGTAACGGATGTGCTCGCCGGCGGGCGGCGCGGGAAAAAGTGCAGACGGCACGGCATCCTCCTCGGATTGTGGGGTTGCTTGTCTCCCGTGATGGGGCATTGTAGCCGAGATCGGGGGGGGCGCGTCTGCCCTCGGAGGCGAATCCGACGGCGAAAGGTCTCAGTACTGGACGAGCGACCCCTCTTTCCTCGCCTTCCGGATCGCAATTCTCGAGAAATAGAGACCCAAAGGCAGGAGAATGATCGTCAGGAGCGCGAGATTGACGATGTCGTGCCGCAGCTCCGTGAACCCCTTCCCCTGGAGCAACGATCCCCGGACCACCTCGAGAGACCAGGTGATCGGCAAGATGCCCGAGACCCACTGGAGCGACCCCGGAAGGAGCTTCGACGGAAAGAACACGTTGCCGAAGAAGGTCGTGAGCGCCGACAGGAAAAAGTTGATCGGGTCGCCGCGCTTGAAATAAAGGATGAACGACGCCGAGAGGATCCCGAGGCCCGCGGAAGAGAGGAGCGTGAGCACGACCCCGATCGCGAGCGTTCCCAGGCTGTTCGTGTGGAGATGCACTCCGAACATGAGGGTCGCCACCAGGAGGTACACCGCGACCCGGATCGCGCCATAAGCGAAGTCCCAGGCGGCTTCCGAGAAGATCACGATCGACGTCGGGGTGGGCGAGACCAGCATCGCCTCGAGCGTTCCGAGCATCTGCTCGCTGCGGATCTTGGAGGAGAACGAGTACAGGGCGGTGGAAAAGTAGTACTGGAACGCGAGGCCGACCAGCATCCAGGGGAACGGCGCGATGCCGTTCAACCCTCGGTCTTCGGGTTCATCATCTTCGCCACGAAGTAGAACGCGGCGACCGAGAAGAGCATCCCGCCCAGCTGGAGCACGAACGCCACCCGGTACGAGACCTCCGACTGGAAATCGCGCTTGAGGAAGGCGAAGAGCTTGTCGAGACTCCGGATCACGCTTCCTCCTTCCCCTCTTCGCTTTCGAGGATCCGGGAGAACGCCTCCTCGAGGTCCGGCTCGACCCGGTCGCACGCGTGGACCACGGCGCCCGCGTCGAGGAGCCGGCGCAGCAGATCGTCGAGCCGCGCGTCGCCGTCGAGGGCCACCGTCACGCGGCGGATACCGTCGAGCGGCTCCTCGGAAACCACGCTGAACGGCCCGGCGAGCCCGTCCGGCCATGCGGCCACATCGAGCCGGAACCGTCGCGCGTCCACCCCCCAGCGCCGGACCTCCTCGACGGTGCCGATCTGCCGCACCTTCCCCTTCACGAGAATCGCCACCCGGTCGCAGAGCGACTCCGCCTCGCGCAGATTGTGGGTCGCCAGGAGAATCGTCTTGCCGGCCCGCCCCTTGAGCTCGTCGCGGATGAAGGTCCGGAGCGCCATCGCGGCCGACGGGTCGAGGCTCCGGGTCGGCTCGTCCATCAGCAGGATCGGCGGGTCGTGGAGAAGCGCGCGGGCGATCGCGACACGCTGCTTCATCCCGGAGGAGTAGTCGGCGAACCGCCGGTCGGCCGGCTCCGCCATGTCCACCCGCGCCAGGAGCTCGTCGATGCGCGCGCGCGTCCGCCGCCTCGGCACGTCGTAAAGGCGCGCGAAGAACTCCAGGTTCTCCCGTCCCGACAGCCTCCAGTAGAACGACCGCTCGTCGGTGTGCACGAGACCGATCTTCGGCTTGACCTTTCCCTCGTTCTCGACATCCTCGCCGCCGACCACCGCGCGCCCGCGGTCGGGCAGCACGAGACAGGAGAAGATCTTGAGGAGCGTGGTCTTCCCGGCGCCGTTCGGCCCGAGCAGGCCGAAGATCTCCCCCGTCCGGACGTGCAGGTCGACGCCGCGCAGCGCGCGAACCCGCTCGGCGCGGCTGAACGGGTGCCTGACGAGGTCGTGGAGCGACCGCTTCTTGACGAAGGTCTTTTCGATCTCAAAGGCTTCGACGGCGAATTCCACGCGGTGGACACCTCCGGGAACGGGGGATTGTAGCTCAGGGGGAAGGGCGAACGGTCCGGCCGGGGCGTCGTCCCCGCTACTCCCGGTTCTTGACGATCGGGGCGAGCCACTCGCGGGGGGCGAAGCCGTCTCGGGGACGCCAGACGGGATCGATGGAGGGCTGGCGCCATCGCACGGGGCGGAATTCCGTGACGTCGCTCGCGGCCGTGAAAGCGGGGACCGGCGACCAGACGGGATCGATGCTCGACCGCGCCCAGGTCACCGGGCGGAAGGCCGACACGTCCTTCCCCGCGAACGCATTCTTCGGATACCAGCGGCCGGTCATCGGCGAGCCCTGGAAGAGAGCAGGGGGTCGGCCGAACGCCGCGAGTTGCTCCCGTCGGCCGCCGAGCTCGACCTCGAGACCTGCCAGCGTCCTCGGCGTCGCGAACACGAGCCCCGTCGGGGGTGTCGCGTCCCCGGCGGTGAGCCGCAGTTCCTTCACCAGCTCGACGGGAACCGGGATCACGTTGCCCCTCGGCGTTGTGAGGAGATAGACGTCTTCCTTCCGCTCGACCGACCGTCCCTGGATCAGCCTCCCGTCCACGAGGATCAGGTCGGCCCCCGCGCGCGCCGCCGCCGGCAGGAGAGAAAGAATGACCAGAATCACCGCCGTGAGTCTCACCAGCCGTCTCCCTCCCGCAATCATAGGCCCTGGGTGCGGTTTCGCCACCCGGCGCGCGTGCCAACCGTTTCCGGATGCACGTGCCCATCGCCGGGTGCGGATGGCTCGGGAAGTCCCTCGGGCGCGCCCTCGCCGCGCGCGGGGACCGAGTGACCGGCGTGCGCCGTTCGGCAGCGGCCGCGGTCGAGCTGCAGTGCTCGCGGAGGCGGAGCGGCTCGTTCTCGGCGAAAGACAGGACGGTCCGGGCTAGCCCCAGTGCCGGTAAGTTCAGGGAAAACAGGGACCGTCCCCTTTCCCCTACTTCAACGCCGCGAGGGCGGCCGCGTAGTTCGGCTCCTGGGCGATCTCGGGCACCAGCTCCGTGTAGACGACCTTGTCGCTCTCGTCGACGACGACCACCGCGCGCGCCGTGATCCCCTCGAGCGGCCCGTCGGTGATCAGCACGCCGTACGCCTTCGCGAATTCCCTGCCGCGCATCAGCGACAGCGGGACCACGTTCTGGAGCCCCTCCACGGTGCAGAATCGGCCGGCGGCGAACGGCAGGTCGGCGGACACGATCAGGACCACCGTGTTCCCCAGGCTTCCGGCTTGCTCGTTGAACTTGCGGGTCGAGGTGGCGCACACCGGCGTGTCGAGGCTCGGGACGATGTTCAGAACCTTCTTCTTGCCCTTGAAGGTCGCGAGCGAGACGTCCTCGAGGTCGCCCCCCACGAGGCGGAAGTCGGGGGCCTGGGTGCCGGTCTTCGGCAGGTCGCCGACGGTGTGAATCGGGTTGCCCTTGAGCGTCACGGTCGCCATGCTGCGTCTCCTTTTTCTTGCGTCGAGTTCCTCGGGAATCGCTCAAGGTAGCACGGCTCGTGCCTCCCCGGCGGGACCGCGAGCCGCCGGCGAAACGCCAGGCCGGGGCGCGAAATGCCCCCTCCCGGGTTCGGGGCATGGAAATCCGGCGGCGGCCACGGCATAATTGCGAATCCTCGCACTCGAAGAACGCCACAAGCGACCTGGAGGAGCCATGAGCGTCGATGCCCGTCCCCCGCTGACCGTGCTGGCCGAGGAAGAAGTGATGTTCCGCGACGCGGTGCGCGACTTCGCGCAGACGGAGATCCGCCCGCGCGTCCAGAGAATGGACGAGGCGCAGCGCTACGACGACGATCTGCTCCCGAAGCTGTTCGAGATGGGGCTGATGGGGATCGAGGTTCCGGAGGCGCTCGGCGGATCCGGCGGAACGTTCTTCCAGTCGATTCTCGCCGTCGAGGAGATTTCGGCGGTGGATGCAGCGGTTGGCGTCCTCGTGGACGTCCAGAACACGCTGTTCATCAACGCGCTCCTGCGCTGGGGCACCGACACCCAGAAGAAAGAGTTCCTCGAGAAGGCGGCCTCCGACACCGTGTCGGCCTACGCCCTCTCCGAGGCCGGCTCGGGGTCCGACGCGTTCGCCCTCAAGGCGCGAGCCGAGGCGAAGGACGGTGGGTGGGTCCTCGACGGGCGCAAACTCTGGATCACCAACGCGGGGGAGGCGGGGCAATTCCTGATCTTCGCGACCGTGGACCCCACGAAGGGGTACCGCGGGATCACCGCGTTCGTCGTCAAGCGGGACGACCCGGGGTTCACCGTCGGCAAGCGCGAGCACAAGCTCGGGATCCGCGCATCGAGCACCTGCGAGCTTCTGATGGACCAGTGCCGGATCCCGGCCGACCGGGTGATCGGCGAGGTCGGGAAGGGGTACAAGATCGCCATCGAGACCCTGAACGAGGGGCGGATCGGGATCGGCGCGCAGATGATCGGCCTGGCGCGGGGCGCCCTCGACGCGGCGCGCCGGTACGCCATGGAGCGCGAGCAGTTCGGCAAGAAGCTGGGCGAGTTCCAGGGGATGCAGTTCCAGATCGCCGAGGCGGCGACCCGGCTCGAGGCGGCACGCCTGCTCGTTTACAACGCGGCCCGTCTCAAGGACGCCGGGCTTCCTTTCGTGAAGGAGGCGGCGATGGCGAAGCTGTTCGCCAGCAACGCCGCCGAGTGGGTCACCTCCGCGGCGATCGAGGTGTTCGGCGGGTACGGCTATACCGTCGAGTACCCGGTGGAGAAGTTCTACCGCGACGCGAAGATCGGGAAGATCTATGAGGGGACTTCCTTCATGCAGCTCCAGACCATCGGCAAGATGATCCTCGCGGAGTAGGCGTTGGACCTCGGGATCCGCGGCCGGGTAGCGCTGATCACCGGCGCGAGCGACGGTCTCGGCCTCGCCGCGGCGCGCGCGCTCGCCGGCGAGGGGGCCGAGATCGCCATCGCCGCCCGCCGCCCCGAGAAGTTGCGGACCGCGGCCGAGACCATCTGCGCGGCGACAGGGGCCGAGGTCCTCGCCCTTGCCGCCGACGTGACCGACCGGAACGAGGCGATGCGGCTCGTCAAGGAGGTCGCGTCGCGCCTCGGCCCGATCGAGATCCTGGTAGCCAACGCCGCCGGGCCGCGCCCCGGCGCGTTCCGGGACCTCGGCTGGGAAGACTGGACCGAGGCATTCGCCCGGATCGTCGGCCCGCTGCACCACCTCGTGTCGGCGGTGCTGCCGGCCATGCAGGAAGCATGCTGGGGAAGGATCGTCTCCATCCAGAGCGTCAGCATCCGCCAGCCGGTGGATTCGCTACTGCTGTCGAACGCTCTCCGTCCGGCCGCCGCCGCGCTCGCGAAGGGACTCGCGACCGAGCTGGCTCCGTCGGGAATCACGGTGAACGTCGTCGGCCCCGGCCCCGCGCGCACGGAGCGGATCCTGGAGCTCGGGCGCTTCAGGAGCCCGGACGCGGACGACGACGAGATCGCGCGCGTTCTCGGCGAGAGCCTCCCGATCGGCCGGCTCGTCGAGCCGGACGAGGTGGCCGCCGCGATCGCCTACCTCTGCTCGGTGCAGGCCGCGGCGGTCACGGGAACGTACCTTCCGGTGGACGGCGGGGCGATCCGGGGGCAGATGTAGCACGCCGCCTCGGCCGGTCGCCAACGCCCGCCGTGGGGCTTCACCCGGATTCGGGACGGGGTCGCCGAGCCGCCGTCGTCCTCGCCGGCCGGCCTCCTATTCTGTTGCGGTCCGGGTCCCCGTCCGGTAGCTTTATCCGCATCGACAGTCCGAATCGCGAAGGCGCGGATTTCGCGTCGAGCGGGGAGCCGACACGGTGAACGACCTATTCCTCAGGGCCTGCCGCCGGCAGCCGGTGGAGCGGACTCCCGTCTGGCTGATGCGGCAGGCGGGGCGCTACCTTCCGGAGTACCGGGCGGTCCGCGCGCGTGTCGACTTCGTCACGCTGTGCAAGACGCCGGAACTCGCCGCCGAGATCACGATCCAGCCGATCGAGCGCCTGGGCGTCGACGCCGCCATCCTGTTCTCCGACATCCTGATTCCGGCGGAGCCGATGGGGCTGTCCGTCACGTTCAATCCCGGCCCGGTGCTCGACCCGCCGGTGAGGACGAGGGCGGACGTGGAGCGGCTGCGGGTTCCCGATCCGGAGGAGACGGTCC
The DNA here is from genome assembly GCA_963790465.1 of Terriglobia bacterium. Taxonomy (GTDB): domain Bacteria; phylum Acidobacteriota; class Polarisedimenticolia; order Polarisedimenticolales; family JAIQFR01; genus JAIQFR01. The sequence continues at coordinate 26,442 of CAWBOP010000018.1, forward strand.
CGTTCGTCTACGAATCGATCCGGATCCTGCGGCGCGAGCTCGCGGGCCGCATCCCGCTGATCGGCTTCGGCGCCGCGCCGTTCACCCTTGCCGCCTACCTCGTCGAGGGGCGCGGGTCGAAGAACTTCGAGCACCTCAAGGGGATGATCTACGCCGACCCCTCGGCGGCGCACCGTCTGCTCGACAAGTGCGCCGCCACGCTCGAAGCCTACCTCGCCGCGCAGGTGCGGGCGGGGGCCCAGGCGATCCAGATCTTCGACACCTGGGCGGGGATACTTGGCCCGGCCGACTTCAGGGAGTTCGCTCTCAGGTACGCGCGCCGGGTGCTGGATTCGCTTCGCGACGCGGGGGTGCCGCGAATCTACTTCGCGCTGAATTCGGCGCACCTCTTCGAGGAGATCCGCGAGTGCGGCGCCGACGTGGTCGGGGTCGACTGGCGAACGCCGCTCTCCGACGCGGCGCGGCGGCTCGGCCCGGAGTTCGCGCTCCAGGGGAATCTCGATCCGTGCGTCCTGCTCGCGCCCCCGGCGACGATCGCGGAGCGCGCGCGCCGGATCGTCGAGGAAGGATTGGCGGCGCCGGGGCACGTGTTCAACCTGGGGCACGGGATTCTTCCCGAGACTCCCGTGGAGCACGCCCAGGCCCTCGTCGAGGCGGTGCACGACGCCGACGTGCGCGAGCCGGGTCGATGAACGCTCCGGACGGGGCGGAGATCACCCTCGATCTTCTGAAGAAGTACGACCGCCCCGGCCCGCGCTACACCTCCTATCCCACCGCGGTCGAGTTCAACGAGAGTTACGGCGAGGCGGACTACCGGGCGAGCCTTGCCGAGGCCGATCGGGCCTCGGGCGAGCCGCTGTCGCTCTACGTGCACCTTCCGTTTTGCGAGGAGCGTTGCTCGTTCTGCGGCTGCAACGTCGTGATCACGCGGAAGCGCGAAGTCGCGGCGGAGTACCTCCGCTACCTCCACCAGGAGATCGACCTGCTCGCGGAGCACCTTCCGGCCCGGCGACGGCTCTCGCAGTACCACTGGGGGGGCGGGACGCCGACGTACCTGAGCCCCGCCGAGATGGAGGCGCTCCAGCGGAAAGTGCTCGAGCACTTCCGGATCGACCCCGACGCCGAGGTCGCCATCGAGACCGACCCCCGCGTGAGCACGCACGAGCAGATGGACGTGCTCAAGAGGCTGGGTTTCAACCGGATCTCGATGGGGGTCCAGGATTTCACCCCCGAGGTTCAGGAAGCGATCAACCGCAACCAGACCGAGCGCGAGACCCGCGATCACTTCGAGACCTGCCGGAAGCTCGGGTTCCACTCGATCAACATCGACCTGATCTACGGCCTGCCGCTCCAGACCCCGGAGGCGTTCGACCGGAGCATGGACGTGGTGCTCGACCTCGCGCCCGACCGGGTCGCGCTCTACTCGTACGCTTACGTCCCGTGGATCAAGGCGAACCAGAAGCGGATCGACACGTCGCAGCTCCCCTCCCCCGAGGCGAAGCTGCGGCTGTTCTGCGTCGCGCGGGAGCGATTCCTCGAGGCCGGCTACGTCCAGATCGGGATGGACCACTTCGCGCTGCCGGGCGACGAACTCGCGACGGCGGTGAAGCAGCGCCGCCTGTTCCGGAATTTCATGGGGTACACGGTCCGGATGGGATCGGACATGCTCGGCGTGGGGGTGTCGTCGATCGGCGACGTCCGGGGCGCCTTCGCGCAGAACGTGAAAAAGCTGTCGACCTACTACGAGTCGGTTCGCGCCGGGAAGTTCCCGATCGAGCGCGGGTACCGGCTCGATCGCGACGACCGGATCCGGCGCGACGTGATCTCCCGGATCATGTGCAACTTCCATCTCGACCGCAAGGAGGTCGAGCGGACGCTCGGCATCGACTTCGAGCGTTACTTCGCGACCGAGTTGGCCGAGCTCGCGGCTCCCGACGGCCCGGTCAGTCACGGCTTTCTCGAGATCCACCCCGACCGTCTCGAGATCGTCGGCAACGGCCGCCTGTTCGTCCGCAACATCGCCATGGTGTTCGACCAGTACCTGCGCACGAAGCAGACCGACAAGCCGGTCTTCTCCCGCACCGTCTGAGCGCGGGATCGCCCCCTACGGTCCCTGCGCGGCGAGCGCCTCGCGCGCGCCGGCATGGTCCGGGCGAAGCGCGACGCAGCGTTCGAAGCGAGCGCGCGCCTCGGCGGCGTCGCCGCGGTCCCGGGCGAGGGTTCCCATCTCGTACCAGACCTCGGCGACCGCCGCTTGGGGTTGGCCTTCCTCGAGACCCAGGGCGGCGAGGAGATCGCGCTCCGCCCCCGCGGTGTCGCCGAGCGCGAGTTTCGCCCGCGCCCGGCCGTGATAGGCGCGCATCGTCGGCTGGCCCGTGGACAGGAGGCGGTCGTAGAGCGCCAGGGCCCGGCCGGGCTCCCGGGCGCGGATCGAGGCCTCGGCGGCCGAGAGGGCGAATCGCGCGGCGAGCGGCGAGCCGACGGCCAGCTCGAGCGCGCGGCCATACGCCGCCGCCGCGGCGGACGGGAGAGCGAGTCCGACGAGGAGATCCCCCTCGTTGGCGCTCATCCCCGCCGCGAGCAGCCGCTCTCCCCCTTGCTCCGCCGCCAGCGACGCCTCGCGGTAGAGCGAAGCCGCGTCCGACGCGCGCCCTTGTTCGCGACGGAACTGCGCCAGAGCGCCGAGGACCGTCCCTTGGAGCGCCTTCGCGGCGCCGCCCGGCTCCGGAGCGATAGCAGCCTCTCTCGCCGCGTCCTCCTTCGCCTTCGTGAGATTCTCTTCCGCCTCGTCGCGCCGGTCGAGCGTCACGAGGCTGCCGGCGGACTCCAGCCGGAAAGAGGCCGCGACAGCGAACAGTCCGTTGCGCTCCGCCTCCGGCGCCCGAGCGCGCACGAGAGCGACGAGATCCTCGCGGAGCCGCCGAGCATCGACGTCGCGCCCCGCGGACTGTGCCTCCTCGGCACGTTTCGCGAGCACCGCGACGAGGAGCATCGACGCGCTGAGGTGCGCGGGCTGTTCCTTCAAGACAGCCCTCAGCTCGCGCTCCGCCTCGTCGAGCCGCCCGACCTTCCGGAAGGCCACCGCCCGATTGACGCGCGCGACCGAATAGCCGGGAAGGATTTCCTCGGCCTTACGCGCGGACACGAGGGCCTCGTCCACCTCCCCGCGCTCCGCCTGGATCGCCGCCAGCCTCCCCCACGCAAGCGCCGATCGCGGACTCGCGGCGACCGCGGACCGATAAATCGCCGCGTCGTCCTTCCAGTCCGCCCCCCTCACGAACGAGCGCGCGGCAAGCGGGGCCACGAGCACCGCGGCGATCGCCGCGACGGCGGCGCGGTGCCGGGCCGGCGGAGCCCACCGGTCGGCCGCGGCGACGACGACGGCCGCGGCGACCGCGGCGATGCCCGCCATCGGCAGGTACAACATCCGCTCCGCCATGAGGAGCGACCCGGCGAAGAGCCAATTGCCGAAGGGCAGGTAGGCCGCGACGGCGACCAGGACGCCGAACAGCGCCGCGGGGCGGCGTCGTGCCGCGAGGACCGCGAGCATCAGCGCCGCGGCAACCGCGATCGCCGAGATCGCGAAAGCCGCGGAAGCCGCCGACCGGACTACCGGGACGCTGTCGAAGGAGTAGTCCATCGTCAGGGTCCGCGGGAAAACGAGGAGCCGGAGATAGCGCGCGGCCACATCGACCGCCGTGAGCACCCGAGCGCCGGCCGAAGCGCCGACGAGCGGGTTCATCACGAACACTTCCCCGGCCTCTTCGTCGAAGCCGGGGCCGACGAGGCTCCCGAGGACGGCCCGCCGCAAGATCAGGTAGCCGGCGATGGCGGCGAGATACCCGGGGCCGAGGCGGAGGAGACGCCGCCCGGCTTCCCTCGCGGCCTCGCAAAAGAGGCGCCTCGGGATCGCGCGGCCGCAAGATCCACGGCCACCGCGAAGGCGGGGAAGGTCACCGCCGACTCCTTCGAAAGCAGCCCCGCGGCGAGCGCGGCGATCGTACCGCCATACCGCGCGAGATCTCTTCCTCGAGGACGATCGGGAACGCCCGCGTGCAGCCAGGTGGCGAGCAGGACGAACACGGCCGCGAGAAGATCCGTGCGCCCCAGGACCCAGGCGACGGACTCGCTACCGACCGGGTGAACCGCGAAGATCAGCGCCGCGACGAAGGCGGTGCTTCGGCCGGCGATCCGCCGCAGGACGGCGAACAGAAGAAACGCCGCCGCCGCGTGGAGCAGCAGGTTGGCCAGGTGGTAACCGAAGGGGCGCGTCCCCGACACGGCCCGGTTGAACGCGAGCGACCAGGTCGCGAGCGGGCGGTAGTACTCGAACGCCGCACCCCATTTCGCCCAGAACGGCGCTCCGAGATGCGCCGCCGGGTCGAGCGTGCGCACCACGGCGCTCCGCTCGATCAGCCGGTGGTCATCGGAAACGAATCCGTTTCCGAGGGTCCGGCCGTACACCGCGAGCACGACCGCCAGGATCGCGATCGCGACAAGGTGGGGACATCCTGCTTTTTCTTCCAATTCTCTTGACGCGTTTCGCACGATGGGATCCTGGGTACGAGAATTAGAAAGAAAAGCGGAATGTCCCCATGGTCGAAATCCGGCCGGAGGTTAGCACCGGACGGGCCGCAGCGTCACGCGAAATGGAGGTCCTTCCTCGATTGCAACCGCCCCGGGCTACCGATACCCTGATCCCCCATCGCGAGGTGCTTTCATGCCGGTGACCGTGGCGATCGTCGGCGGCGGGGTCGCCGGGCTCGCCGTAGCTTACGAGATCGAGGAGCGGAGCGGCCGGGTGCCGGGGGGACTCGACGTCGTCTGCCTCGAGGCCACCGACCATCCGGGCGGGAACATCCGCTCTCACCACGCGGACGGCTTCACCTGCGAGTGGGGGCCGAACGGGTTTCTCGACAACGTTCCGGCCACCCCCGCCCTCGTGCGCAGGCTCGGGATCGAGGATCGTCTCCTCCCCTCCGATCGGTCCGCGGCGATCCGATTCATCTACCGCGGCGGCCGGCTGCGAAAACTCCCTTCGGGTGTGCTCTCGTTCCTCGGCGCCGACGTCCTCTCGCTCGCCGGCCGGCTTCGCGTGTTCGGCGAGCCGTTCGTCCCCCCCGCCGCGACCCTTCCGAGGAATCGGTCCACGACTTCGTCGCCCGGAGGATCGGCGCCGAGGCGGCGCGGATCCTCGTGGACGCCATGGTGAGCGGAATCTACGGGGGGGACGTGCGTGCCCTCTCGCTCCAGGCGACGTTTCCGAAAATGTGGAAGATGGAGGCCGATCACGGAGGACTCGTCCGCGCAATGATCTCGCGCAAGAAGAAGAGCGCCTCGGCGGCGGCGTCCGGCGGCCCCGCGGGACCCGGCGGCACGCTCACCTCGTTCCGCGAGGGGCTGCAGGAGTTGATCGACGCGCTGGCGCGGGAGGCCGGGCCGGCGCTTCGCCTCCACTCCAGGGTGGTGCGCGTCGCGGAGGCGGGTCCGCGCGGCTTCCGGCTGTTCCTCGCCGGCGGAGAGTCCATCGACGCCGAGGCGGTCGTTCTCGCCTGTCCCGCATGGTTCGCCGCGGAGATCGTGTCGGGGCTCGACGTGGAGTTGGCCGGGGCGCTCGCGGGGATCCCGTCCGCCTCGCTCGCCGTGGCCCACTTCGGGTTCGACGAGGCGGACCTCGCGCGGCGCCCCCACGGCTTCGGCTTTCTCGTGCCGCGCGGCGAGGGGCCCCGCATTCTCGGGACCCTCTGGTCCTCGAGCATCTTCCCGGGGCGCTCGCCGGCGGGGAAGGTGCTTCTCACGTCGATGGTCGGCGGTGCGCACGATCCCGAGGCCGTAGCCCTCGACGACGCCGCGCTGACCGACATCGTGAGAAAGGACCTCGGCGAGACGATGGGGATCGATGCGGCACCGCGTTTCGTCCGGATCTTCCGGCAGCCGCGCGGCATCCCGCAGTACACGCTCGGGCACATCGGCCGGCTCGAGACGATCGACCGCCGCCTCTCGGCGCATCCCGGCCTGTTCGCGTGCGGCAACTCCTATCGCGGGATCTCCGTGAACGCCTGCGTGGACGAAGCGCCGCGGATCGCCGATGCCGCCCTCGAAGCGGCGGTTCGGCGGAGCCCGGGCGCGTCGCCGGGCGGCGTCCCAGCACTCTGAATCGAGCTTCGGAGCCCGCGACGTCCCTCGTAATGCTCGACCGGTCAGCGATTGTCGCCGTCCAGGATCCTGCCGAGCCCTCCCAGGATCGAGCCTTCCTCGCGCCCACCCCGGCCGGTTTGCGGTGCCGCCGCGTACAGCCGGCCCGCGAGGCGGCTCAGCGGCAGCGATTGCAGCCAGATCCTCCCCGGCCCGCGCAGCGTGGCGAAGAACAACCCCTCGCCGCCGAACATCGCGGACTTGATCCCGCCGACCAGTTGGATGTCGTAGTCGACACTCGGCTGGAAGGCGACGATGCAGCCGGTGTCGACGCGAAGCGTCTCGCCGGGCGCGAGGTTGCGCTCGTGGATCGTGCCGCCGGCGTGGACGAACACGAGGCCGTCGCCGGTGAGCCGCTCCATGATGAACCCCTCGCCGCCGAACAGGCCGACGCCGAGCCGCTTCTGAAAAGCGATGCCGATGCTCACCCCCTTGGCGGCCGCGAGGAACGAGTCCTTCTGCGCGATCAGCTCGCCGCCGACATCCGGAAGGTGAATCGGGAGGATCTTGCCGGGGTAAGGCGCGCCGAACGCCACCCGCTTCTTCCCCTGCCCGCCGTTCACGAAAACGGTCATGAACAGCGACTCGCCGGTCAGCAGTCGTTTCCCCGCCCCTACGAGCTTGCCCATGAATCCGCTCTGTCCGGCGGAGCCGTCACCGAAGACGGTCTCCATCTCGATCCCGTCCTCCATGTACATCATGCCGCCCGCTTCGGCGACCGCCGCCTCCCCGGGATCGAGCTCCACCTCGACGAACTGCATGTCGTCGCCGAAGATCTTGAAGTCGACCTCGTGCATCTGGGACATGACCGCTTCTCCTCCGCTGGTTCTGCCGCCGCCACGCGGCGGGACCCGTGCATTCTACGCGTCCGAGCGCGGCGCCGTCGGCCGGCAGGAACACGAGAGTGCCATCCCGAAAACAACGACGACGAGAGGACTCGACGACCGGAGGACGTCCCCGACCGGATCGGCTAGTCTGTTGGGCCGGAGGACCGAGTATGAAGAAGCTCGCGGGGCAGGTGGTTTTCGTGACGGGAGCCAGCAGCGGGATCGGCGCCGCCTGCGCGCGGGCGTTCGCCGGGGAGGGCGCGCGCCTCCTTCTCGCGGCGAGAAGGGCGGACCGGATCGAGGCGGCGGCGGCGGCGCTTCGCGAGGCCGGGGCGGAGGAAGTCCGGGTGGTGCGGCTCGACACGCGGGACGCGGAAGCGGTGCGCTCGGCGGTGGACGCTCTGCCCGAGACCTGGAAGGCGGTCGAGGTGCTCGTCAACAACGCGGGGCTCTCCCGCGGGCTCGACAAGCTTCACGAAGGGAACCTCGAAGACTGGAACGAGATGATCGACACCAACGTGAAAGGGCTCCTTCACGTCGACCGCTACGTCGTGCCGCTCATGACCGCCCGGCGCCGCGGAACGGTCGTGCACATCGGCTCCATCGCCGGCCGGCAGACGTACCCCGGCGGCAACGTCTACTGCGCCTCCAAGTACGCCGTCCGCGCGCTGACCGAGGGGCTCAGGCTCGATCTTCTCGGAACGGGGGTCCGCGTGACGACTGTCGATCCCGGCATGGTCCTCACGGAGTTCAGCGAGGTGCGATTCCACGGCGACCGCGAACGGGCCGGAAAGGTTTACGCCGGCGTCACCCCTCTGTCGCCGGACGACGTGGCCGACGCGGTGCTTTTCGCCGCCACCCGCCCGGCCCACGTGCAGATCGCCGAGCTGGTGGTCCTGCCGATCGACCAGGCCTCCGTGACGCAAGTGCATCGGAGGAGTTGACGGTTGCGGAAAGGAAACCGCAGCGCCCCCCGTTTCAAGCGGCGGCGTCTTGACCACAGCCTCCCGAGCGCGTAGACAGTGGATTTTCGATCCGGGAGGCCACTGATGAAGTTCGCCTCGCGCCTTGCCGCAGCCGGACTCGCCACCCTGCTTCTCGCCGCGGGGAAGCCGTCTCCGGACGAACCCAAGAAGATCGGCCTCGTCGAGAAGGCGGGAACCCATCTCGCCCAGGTGGATGTGACGGTGTCCGGGAAGCCCGAGATTCTCGAGACGCTCGGGCCGGACGACTTCGCACTCTGGGTGCTCAGGAAGCGCGTCGACCACGTCCTGGTGGACCGCGTCTGCCAGCCGGAGGCGTCGAAGGAGCCGGAGGCGCCGAAGGAGCCGGAGGTGCCGAAGGCGCCGAAGGAACCCGCCCGGCAAGACGCCCGGTCGATCACGGTCCGCTCGCAGCCTGCAACCTACCTTTTCTACTTCGACCAGCCGCATCTGACCATGGCGGGGCGGCAGCGGGCCCTCGACCTTGCCCGCGAGATCATCCCGAAGGTGATGACCGGCGGCGCCCGAGGCATGGTGATCAGCAGCGCCAACGAGCTCGCCGTGATCGCCCCACTCACCGAGGATCGCGCCAAGCTCCTCGACGCCATCGGACGGCTCGAAAAGGACCGCTCCCAGTGGAGCCCTTACGCGACGCTCGAGGAGAAGCGCGTCGACGAGGTGATCGAGGTCCTCGACGACCCGATGGGCGGGGTGGAGCAGGCGATCGCCCGCGCCCGCTTCTTCCAGGCGGAGGAAGCCTGGCAGATGGAGAAATCGCTGAACCGCGTCGGGAGGGTGATGGGCGCGTTCGCCGACGCCGACCCGCCGAAGGCGGTCTTCTTCTTCGCGGACACCCTGCGGTCGCGCCCGGGCGGCCACTACCTGAGCATGTTCAACTCCCGCGCCCAGAAAAAGGATGCGGGGCAGCTCATCGAGAGCGACGCGAGCCTGGCTTCCCTGACGCTCGACCGGATCGTGAACGAGGCGGCGGCGCTCGGAATACGGTTCTACACCATCGAGGCGCAGGGACTCGTCAGCCTCTCGTCCACGTCGCGGGGGGTCGGTCTGAGCGGCGCGTACTCGGCGAACAACACGGCGGTCCCGTCCTCGGTGCGAATCCACGACGCGCAGGACACGCTGTCGTCCATGGCGCTCGAGACGGGCGGCCGCGCGTTTCTCAACGGCATCTCCGGCGCGAAGATCGCGAGCCGGGTTCTCGAGGACCTTTCCTGCGTGTTCCTGGTCAGCTTCGACCCGGGGAATTTCCCGGTCGACGAGCCCCTCTCCGTGAGGGTACAGGTCACGAAGCCGGGTGTCACAGTGCAAGGCCGCGGCCGGCTCGTCATCCAGAGCGATTCATCGAGGCTGACCGCGCGCCTGCTGGCGGCGTTTTCCAACCCCGAGGCCGCCACGACGAACGTGTCCCTGGGTGCTCACGTGATCCCGACCGGCTACGCGGACGGAGCGTTCTCCGCTCTCGTGCAGCTGTCCGTGCCCGCGTCCAGCTACCCGAACGCCACCTGGGACTTCGGCGCGTCGCTGGTGTCGCGCGGGAAGGTGCGCGAGGACAGTTCCGCGCACGTTGCGGTGACCGCCTCGGGCCTCCCCCTGGTGTTCGAGCAGGAGATGCGCTTCGCCCCAGGACCGTTCGAGATCGTCGCCGTCGCGCACGAGACGACGACGGACCAGATCGCCTCCCGGCAGGTGGAGGGGGTCTGGCCGGATCTCCGGGACGTCCCGGCGGCGGTGGGACCGATCGCCTTGCTGCAGCCGGTCGGAGGGGCGTTCTACCGGAACGGGGCGACGCATGGGCGCGGCTCCCTCGCCCGCGGCGAGGCCGAGCCGATCGGCTCCGATCGCCCCACCGCGTTCGTGACGCTCGTCTGCAGGGGGCGCGACCGGGCGGGGCCTCTTCGCGTCGAGCGGCGGCTCCTCGGCGAGTCGACGGTCAGCTTCGACCCGCAGGATCTCGATTTTTCTAGCGACCTCTGCGCGCAGACACGAGACCTCGTGCCGGCGACATCGCTCGGCCCCGGAGAGTTCCGTTACGAGATACGCGTGCTGAAGGGGGACCAGGAGGTCGCTCGCGGCGAGCGGAAATTCGTGGTGGCCGCTCCGGCCGGGCCGCCGCCCGGCGGCGGGTAGAATCGAGGCGTGGTGAACACCGCCGGGCCGATCGCTCCGTCCGCCGCGCTGCTCGCGTTCGCTTCGGCGGCCGCGATCGCGGCGATCGCGTCCGCGCTCCTTCTCCACGCCGGCATGCTGGAGCGACGCGGCCTCCTGGCGGCCTCCCGCGCGCTCGCGCGCCGGGCGGGACTCTCCATGGCCACCGGGACGATTCTCGAGGTGCCCGCCGCGGCGCTCTTGCTGCTCGGAATGCCTCCCGCCGTTCGCGCGGCGCTGCTCGGGGGGAATCCCGCCGCGACGGCGCTGGGAGGCGTGGCGGCCTCGGCCGCGCTGGCGGCGGGATTCGCCGGCCTCCTGGCCGGACTCTCGGGAAAGCCGAGGCCGTCCGGCGGATTCGCGGCGGGGCTGCAGCTTCTGGCGCTGGCGGCTGCGGTGCTCGCGCGGTTCCGCCTGTAGAATGACCCACGGCTCCGCGCGCCCCCGCGAGGAGCACGAAACCCGAGGAGAGTCGGTGAACGCTTCTGGAACCGGGATCCTCGACCGGCTGGTCGATCTCCTGGCGCGAGGGCTCGACGCCCTCGGGTTCAGCGGGACCCGCCTGCGCTGGCGCTGGAACGCCCGGCGGCGGGACCTGGGCGAGGCGGGGCTGCGCGCCGAGGTTCTCGCGCGCTCGGCGAGCGGGCACTTCAAGATGTGCCCGTCGTGCAGGGCGCTGGTCCCGAAGTCCGCCTGGACCTGCACCGAGTGCGGCGCCGGGCTCGCGAGCGTCCGCGCGCCCGGCATCGGCCGCCTCGTGGCGAACGTGCTCCCCGGCGCGACCGCCGCGACCGGCGTCATCTTCCTGATCAACGGGCTGATGTTCCTTCTCGCGCTGCTGGCGCCTGTGGCCGGCATTGAGGGCGCCCCTTCCGGCGCGGCGAGGCTGCTCCACTTCGACATCCCGACGTTGCTGCGGTACGGGGCAGGGTTCGGACCGTTCACGTTCCAGCTGGGGGAGTGGTGGCGCCTCGTGACGCCGATCTTCCTCCACGGCGGGCTGCTCCACATCGTGTTCAACACGATGGTCCTCCTGCAGCTCGGTCCGCTGGTCGAGGAGGAGTTCGGCACCGAGCGATTCTTCCTCGTCTACCTCGTGACCGGCATCGCGGGGAACGTGGCGAGCCAATCCCTCGGCGCGCACCCGACCGTGGGCGCCTCCAGCGCGATCCTCGGGCTCATGGGACTCCTCCTGGTGTACGGATTCCGGCGGGGGGGCGTCTTCGGCCAGAACCTTCGATCGGCGATCGGCCGGTACGTCCTCTACATCTTCATCTTCAGCCTGCTGCCGGGTGTGGACCTGCTCTCGCACGCCGGTGGATTCGCGGGCGGCTGCCTGCTGGGCCTCATCGTGCCCCCCGGTCCTTTCAGGAACCGTGCGACCGCGCTATTGTGGGAGTGCCTCGCGCTCGCCGCGGTGGCGCTTCTGCTCGCGGCCTTCTTCATGATGGCCCGGCACGGCGGCGACGGCCTGAGGTTGATCCAGGGCTCGTGAGGAGATGGGTTGCGGAATGAGGGAGAAGATCCCGGGCAGAAGACTCCGCCTCGCAGCGATGCTCGCCGTGATGGCCATCCTCACCGCCCGGTGGGACGCGACGGCGGCCACCACGCCCGGCGATGCGGACCGCCCTCGCCTCCTCGTGCTCTGTGTCGACGGTCTTCGGGCGGAAACGTTCGAAAGGCTGCTGGACGAGGGGAAGCTCCCGGCGATCGCGTGGCTCATGCAACGGAACCCCTCGACGCTCGGGCGCGCCCTGGCCTCGTTCCCTTCGTCCACCGCGCCGTCGGTACCGGAGTTCCTGACCGGCCGCTACGCGGATCGGACCTCCTCGATGCCGCGCGCGATCCACGCGTTCGATCGGAGCTCCGGCACGGCGCGGCGGTACAGCCTCGATCCCGGCGCATGGGAGGACGGCACCCCGACGCTGTTCACGCTTCTCGACGCTCGCGGCGAGACCAGCTACAGCCTGTTCGAGGGGCACTTCGAGGGTAGCGTCAGTTTTTCCTCGAGGCGCGAGCTGGTCTGGGGCGGCATCCTCGAAGCGCTGAGGCTGCGGGTGTACAACCCGGACCGTTCGCTCCTTCGCCGTTTTCGCAAGATGGTGGAGGTGCGGGGAACGCCTCCCCGCGCGGCGTTCCTGGTCTTCAACTCGTTGGACACGGCGGGCCACCTGAGGTCACCGGAGTCGAGACGGTACGACGACGCCCTGATCCACATCGACCGTTTGCTGGAGAAGGAACTGTTCGACTGGATGGAAAGCTACCGGCTCCCCGGCGGCTCGTCCTATCTCGACGACACGACTTTCGCGATTTTCGGCGATCACGGGATGGAATCCAGCCGCCAGTTCGCGGACCTTGGGGCGTCCTTGCGGCACCGCGGACTCAAGGTCGTGGACATGGGAACGGTGTTCCAGGTCGCGGTGCGGGAAAAATTGGCGCACCGATGGGCCGACCGCCCGGACGTGGTGCTCGCTCCCGGCGGCTCCAACGTCACCCAGGTCTACCTCCGGCGCCCCGACGGCACGTGGGGGGACCGCCCCGGCGCTCCCGCGGAAACCGAAGAGATCGCCCGCCTTCTCTCCGGCGTTCCCGGTGTCGAGTTCGTCGTAAGGCGGCTCGGTCCGGACCGGCTCGAGATACGCTCGCCGGGACGGCGGACAGCGGTCCTGGTGCAGAACGGGGAAGGGGTCGCTCGGCGATTCGCCTACCGGGTCGGACCCGGACCCGGTGGCGACCCTCTGGGGTACCTTTCCGACCCCTCGGCCGCGGGCCTCGTCGCCGCGACGGATGGGCCGCTCGAGGGGCCGCTCGCGCCCGGCGTTTTCCACTCCTTCGACGACTGGCATCTCGCCACCGAGTCCACGCTGTACCCCGCGGCGGTCCCGCTGATCCTGAAAGGGTGCGCCTCCGGGCCAACCCAGGGGGACCTCATGCTCACCTCCGCCCCGGGCTGGTCGTTCCTTCGCCACACGCAAGGGGACCACGGGGGACTGCGCCGAGACTCCATCGAAACATCCCTGCTCCTGACGGGGCCGATGGTTCGACCGGGCGCGTCGCTGGCGGGATCGCGGCTGATCGACCTCTTGCCCACGTTCCTCGACCTTCTCGGCCTCGTGGCGGAGCCCGACTACCTGGCGGCGCTCGACGGCCGGGCGCTCCCCGTGACCCGCCGGGACGAGCCCCCTCGCGAGTTCATCCCGCCGCTCCACGCGGGGGCCGGCACCGGTGCCCCCGCCGCGTCAAGCCCCGCGCACCCGCTTGGCCCCTGAGGCTTCCGCCCCTCCGGCCGAATTCGGGAACCCGTTGCGCTGAGCTACACTACGGTGCCTCATGGCCACGCGACCGATCCGCATTCTCGTCGCCGACGATCACACCATCGTCCGGCAGGGGTTGGTGTCGCTGCTCGGATCGGTCGCGGAATTCGAGGTCGTCGGCGAGGCGTCGGACGGCGCGGAGGCGGTCGAGAAGGTCCTCGACGTCGATCCGGACGTCGTCGTGCTCGACATCGTGATGCCGGGCATGGACGGCATCGAGGCCGCCCGCCGGATCAAGCAGTCGCACCCGCGCACCGAGATCGTGATCCTGACGGCGCACCGCAACGAGGCGTACCAGCGTCAGGCGTTCGAGGCGGGAGCGCGCGGTTACCTGCTCAAGGAGTGCGACTTCGACCGGCTCGCCGAAAGCATCCGCCACGCCGCCCACGGCGAATACTACGTCGCCGGAACCGCCGGACGCGACCTGGTCCACGAGTACGTCAAGCCACTCATCCGGCGGCAAAAGCCGGGTGGGATCGTGACGCCGCGCGAGCGGGAGATGGCCTGCCTCCTGTCCGACGGGTACTCGACGAAAGAGGCCGCCGCCGTCCTCAACATCAGCGTCAAGACCGCCGAGACCCATCGCGCCTCCATCATGCGCAAGCTCGGCGCCCGCAACGTGGCCGACATCGTCAAGTACTGCATCCGGAACCAGCTCATCGACCTCTAGCCCGGATTATTCCTGAAGAACCGTAGCGAGACCGAGGAGATGCCCGTCATGCTTGGCGCTCGCAGGACCGAGGACCCGACACGTACTGTACCGTACGTGGAGGGTCCGAGGCCCGAGAACGCCGAGCAGGGCGGGCAGATACGCGGTCGCAGTACGGTTCTTCAGGAATAATCCGGGCTAGGACAGTATTTACCTTTTTCTCCTACAGGGTTCTACCTAGGCGGACCGCGTGGAAATCCCTATACTGCCCCGCCGCGCGGTGTCGTAGACTTCCCGGTTGTTGACGTCCCGCCACCCCGAAGGGTCGGCGGCAGCCCGCAAGGAGAGTTTCATGAAGGATTACGCACAGTCGTTGATGGCCGAGGTGAAGGCGAAGAACTCGGCGGAGCCGGAGTTCCACCAGGCCGTCCAGGAGGTCGTCGAATCGCTCTCCCTCGTGATGGACCGGCATCCCGAGTACCGCACCGCGAAGATCCTCGAGCGGATCATCGAGCCGGAGCGCGTGCTCATGTTCCGGGTCCCGTGGCAGGACGACCAGGGAAACGTCCAGGTCAACCGCGGCTTCCGGATCGAGATGAACAGCGCGATCGGCCCGTACAAGGGCGGCCTCAGGTTCCACCCGTCGGTCAACCTCGGGATCCTCAAGTTCCTGGCGTTCGAGCAGGTGTTCAAGAACTCGCTCACCACGCTCCCGATGGGCGGCGGCAAGGGCGGCTCCGATTTCGACCCGAAGGGGAAGAGCGACAACGAGGTCATGCGGTTCTGCCAGGCTTTCATGTCCGAGCTGTTCCGGCACATCGGGCCGGATACCGACGTCCCCGCCGGCGACATCGGCGTCGGCGGCCGTGAGATCGGCTACCTGTTCGGGCATGTACAAGAAGCTCCGGAACGAGTTCACCGGCGTGCTGACCGGCAAGGGGCTCAACTGGGGCGGCTCGCTGATCCGGCCCGAGGCCACCGGCTACGGCGCCGTCTACTTCGCCGCCGAGATGCTCGCGACCCGCAAGGAGACTCTCGAAGGGAAGACCTGCCTGGTCTCCGGCAGCGGCAACGTGGCCCAGTACACCGTCGAGAAGCTCCTCCAGCTCGGCGCCAAGCCGGTCACCCTCTCCGACTCCGGCGGGTACATCTACGACGAAGCGGGCATCACGAAGGAGAAGCTGGATTTCGTGATGGACCTCAAGAACGTCCGCCGCGGCCGGATCAAGGAGTACACCGACAAGTTCAAGGGGACGGTCTACAGCGCCATCGACCCGAAGCAGGATTTCAACCCGCTCTGGAACCACAAGGCGCAGTGCGCGTTCCCCAGCGCCACCCAGAACGAGATCAACGGCAAAGACGCCGGGCAACCTCCTGAAGAACGGCGTCTACGTCGTGTCCGAAGGCGCGAACATGCCCACGACCATCGACGGCGTGAACCAGTTCATCGCCGCCAAGATCCTCTACGGCCCCGGCAAGGCCGCCAACGCCGGCGGCGTCGCCACCTCGGGCCTCGAGATGTCGCAGAACAGCATGCGCCTCTCCTGGAGCCGCGAGGAGGTGGACGCGAAGCTGCAGGGGATCATGAAGAGCATCCA
This sequence comes from Terriglobia bacterium, assembly GCA_963790465.1. Taxonomy (GTDB): domain Bacteria; phylum Acidobacteriota; class Polarisedimenticolia; order Polarisedimenticolales; family JAIQFR01; genus JAIQFR01. Next base: position 42,171 of record CAWBOP010000018.1, read on the forward strand.
CAAGGCCTGCGTCGAGACCGCGAAGACCTACGGCACGCCGGGCAACTACGTGAACGGCGCGAACATCGCCGGCTTCCTCAAGGTCGCCGACGCGATGATGGACCAGGGTCTCGTCTAGCCCCTACCCTTTCGGCTGCACGGCGCGGGCGGAGCGATCCGCCCGCGTTTTTTTTCGGCGGGCGGCCGATCGGCCTGCGGCATTTCTTCCCCCGACTTTGTAGAATGCCGCCCGCGGGACCCGTCGTTCCGCGCCGGGCTCGGTTTTCGGGAGGCGGCATGTCCGAACAGAAGCTAGATCCCGCGGCGCTCGCGCTGTGGGCCCGCGCGCAGGGGTTCCAGAGCCTCATGCAGCGCCGTGTCGAGAACATCCTCCTGGTCTCGAGCCTGTACGATTCGTTCATCCTGGCCGAGGACGGCCAGTTGAACGAGCTGATCCTGAGCGAGTTCCTCGAGTTGAACCTGAGGCACACCCCCCGGTTGACGAGGGTGTCGTCGGGAGCCGGAGCGCTCGCGCTCGCGCGGGAGGAGCCGCGCTACAACCTGATCATCTCCTCGATGCACCTCGGCGACATGGACGCGCTCGCCCTCGCCCGCAAGGTCCGGGAGGCCGGCCTCGACGTCCCCGTGATCCTCCTCGCGTACGACAGCCGCGAGCTCGGCGATTTCGTGAAGCGAAACGACGTGTCGGATATCGACCGGGTGTTCCTGTGGCAGGGGGACGTGAGGATCCTCCTCGCCATCGTGAAATACGTCGAGGACCGGATGAACGTCGCGCACGATTCGGGCGTGATGGGAGTCCAGGTGGTCCTCGTCGTGGAGGACAACGTCCGGTTCTACTCCTCGTTCCTGCCGGCGATCTACACCGAGATCATGAATCACTCCCAGAGCCTGGTGCCGGAAGGGATCAACCTCTCACACAAGCTGATGCGGATCCAGGCCCGGCCGAAGATCCTGCTCGGCTCCACCTACGAGGAGGCGTGGAGGTACTTCGAGGCGTACGGGGAAAACGTCCTCGGGATCATCTCGGACGTGGAGTTCCCTCGGGACGGGCGGCTCAACCGCGAGGCGGGGGCCGAGCTGGCCCGGCGGGTCCGCGAGATCCGGCCCGACATCCCGATCATGCTGCAGTCGAGCCACCGGGAGAACGCATTCCTCGCCCGCGAGGCCGGTGCCTCGTTCCTGCTGAAGGGCTCCCCGACGTTTCTGCAGCAGCTCCGCCGGTTCATGGTCGAGAATTTCAACTTCGGCGACTTCGTGTTCCGGCTCCCGGACGGAACCGAGGTGGACCGCGCCCACGACCTCAAGGAACTCGAGGAGAAGCTGCGCACCGTCCCGGAGGAGAGCCTCGGTTATCACGGCGAGCGAAACCACTTCTCCAACTGGCTGAAGGCCCGCACGGAGTTCTCGCTGGCGCACCGGCTCCGGCCGCGCAAGGTGTCGGACTTCCCGACGCTCGACGGGCTGCGGTCGGACCTGATCCGGTCGATCCAGGAGTACCGGCACGACATGAAGCAGGGGATCGTCGCCGATTTCGACCGGGAGTCCTTCGATCCGGACTCGGGTTTCTCGCGGATCGGCGGCGGCTCGCTGGGAGGCAAGGCGCGGGGCCTCGCTTTCGTCAACCTGCTCCTCACCGAGCACGGCGCCCGCGATCACTTTCCGGGGGTCCGGGTGTCGGTCCCTCCCTCGGTGGTGCTGGCCACCGATCTCTTCGACCGGTTCATCGAGGCGAACGGTCTCGGCGATTTCGCGATCAACGCAAGCGACGACAGGGAGCTGCTCCGCCGGTTCCTCGGGGCCGAGTTCCCGGAGGCGCACCGTGAGGATCTGGCGGCGTTCCTGAGCAAGGCGCGGTATCCGCTGGCCGTGAGGTCGTCGAGCCTTCTCGAGGATTCCCAGTACCAGCCGTTCGCGGGAATCTACGAGACCTACATGCTGCCGAACAACCACCCCGACCCCGAGGTGCGGCTCGGCCAGCTGATCGACGCCGTCAAGCGGGTGTACGCATCGACCTTCTCGACGCGGGCGAAAACGTACCTCGGCACCACGCCGTACCGCCTCGAGGAGGAGAAGATGGCCGTGATCCTCCAGAAGGTGGTGGGCGCGGTGCACGCCGACCGGTTCTATCCGGACTTCGCCGGCGTCGCCCGCTCGTACAACTTCTATCCGATCCCGCCGGCGACCACCGCGGACGGGATCGCCGCGGTGGCGCTAGGGCTCGGGGAGACGGTGATGGACGGCGGCGCCTGCATCCGCTTCTGCCCCCGCTACCCGCGCCACATGGTGCAGTTCTCTTCGGTGCGGGACGTGCTCCAGAACTCGCAGCGGGAGTTCTGCGCGCTCACCCTGCGCGACGTCGCGTTCGACGACGGCCGCCCGGCGTTCGAGCTCGAACGCCTCGGCCTCGAGGCCGCCGAGGCCGACGGGACGCTGTCGCTCCTCGGATCCACGTATTCGCCGGAGAACGACGCCGTGTACGACGGAATCTCGCGACCCGGCGTTCGCCTCGTGAACTTCGCCCCGATCCTCAAGCACCGCCTCTTCCCGCTCGCGGAGATCCTCGAGCGGCTTCTCGAGATCGGAAAGGAAGGGACCAGCACGCCGGTCGAGATCGAGTTCGCGGTGCGCCTCTCGGTCCCCTCGGGGACCCCAAAAGAGTTCGGATTCCTGCAGCTGCGGCCGCTGGCCCTCTCCCGCGAGATGGCCGAGCTGGAGCTGGGGGACGAGGATCCCGCGCACCTCCTCTGCTCGAGCCCCGCCGTGCTGGGGCACGGAAAGATCGACGACCTTCGCGACGTGGTGGTGGTGGACCGCCACCGCTTCGACCGCGGCCGGTCGCGCGAGGTCGCCCGCGAGGTCGCCCGGCTGAATGCGTCCCTCACGGCGGCAGGGCTCCCCTATCTCCTGTGCGGTGTCGGCCGGTGGGGCTCCGCCGACCCCTTCCTCGGCATCCCGGTCACGTGGGACCAGATCTGTTCCGCGCGGGTGATCGTCGAATCCGGGTTCAAGGACTTCAAGGTGACCCCATCGCAGGGGACTCACTTCTTCCAGAACATCACGACCAGCCAGGTGGGGTACTTCACGGTGAACCCGGACGAGGATCAGGGGTTCCTGGACTGGGAGTGGCTCGCCCGGCAGCCGGCGGTCGAGGAGCTCGAATTCGTCCGCCACTTGCGGTTCGAGGATCCGGTCGTCGTGAAGATGAATGGGAAAAAGAACGAAGGGGTCATCCTCAAGCCGGATCGATGACATGCCGAGCTGCTTTTTCGTCTCCGACCTCCACGGCCGCCGCGAGCGGTACGACCGGCTATTCGAGGCGATCGAGGCGGAGCGCCCCGGCGCCGTCTTCCTCGGCGGCGATCTCCTCCCCCACCCGATGGCCTCGTCCGGCTCCGACGCTCCCGCGCGGCACGATTTCGTCCGGGACCGGCTCGTGGCCGGGTTCGAGCGGGTGCGCGGCGGGCTCGGGGAGAAGTATCCGCGGGTGTTCCTGATCCTCGGCAACGACGACGCCAGGTTCGAGGAGGCCGGGATCCTGCGAGCCGAAGAGCGGGGGGTCTGGACGTATGCCCACGGCCGGCGGACCGTCTGGGGCAGCCTCGATGTCTATGGATACGCCTTCGTCCCGCCGACTCCATTCCGCCTCAAGGACTGGGAGCGCTACGATGTTTCACGTTACGTCGATCCCGGGTGCTATCCCCCGGAAGACGGGTGGCACACCGTCGAGGTGAGCGAGAGAGAGATGAAGCTCTTGACGATCGCCGAGGACCTCGGACGCCTCGCGGGAGACGGCGACCTTTCACGGTCGGTATTCCTCATGCACACGCCGCCGCACCGCACGCTCCTGGATCGGGCCGCCCTCGACGGCAAGCGTGTCGACAACGCGCCGCTCGACGTCCACGTGGGAAGCATCGCGGTCCGCCGTTTCATCGAGGCGCGGCAACCGCTCGTCTCCCTGCACGGTCACGTGCACGAATCCACGCGGCTCACCGGCGCCTGGCGCGACCGGATCGGCCGTACCCACCTGTTCTCCGCGGCGCACGACGGGCCGGAACTGGCGCTGGTCCGTTTCGATCCCGAAGACCTCGACGCGGCGACACGGGAACTGATCTGAGCCGCGAGTCGGAATCTCGCCTCCCGATTCGACCCGGAGCAGCACGCTTGGCGGCCCGCGGCCCGCCTTCGCCGCGCCGCTCCGCCCTACTCCCCCGCCGCCCCGATCCTCAGCGGGCGAGCCGCATCGGTGACGGCACCGATCTTCGCGGCGTAGCTGGTCTGGCGCGCGATGTCGTCGTCGGTCACGTAATGGACGTCGAGCAGCCCCTCGGAGTGCGAGCCCGTGCGGAGATAGTTCATCTCGCCGAGGCAGAGGCTCCAGCCCTCAAGCCAGGCGTCGAGATCCCGCTTCTGCTCCTCGGTGCCGACGAAATGGAGCAGAAGGTCGATGTCGCTTGCGGGACCTGCCGTCGCGTTCTTGGTCGAGCCGAACACGTAGATCCCCATCAGGCCGAACCGATTCGCGTCGAGCTGCGCGGCGATCCGCTCCGCCATCCGCAGCCGCCAGCGCCAGTGCACGTCGGGGCCGATCGCCTCGTGCTCGCCCCGGCGCCGTTCCGCGCCGGCCTCGCCGCCGACGGCGGCGGGGGACGCCAGCACCCCCACCGCGCGATCCTGGTCGGCGTTCATCAGGATCCTCAGAACCAGCCCGTCCGTCGCCCGCGGGACGTCGATGACCCGGACCGTCTCCGCGACTTTCTCGGCGTCCGGTATCAGGTCGAGCAGGATGTTCGGCATCGAGGAAAAGAACTCCTCGTTGAACGCGTTCTCCGGTTCGTCCGGATACAGCGGGAGATAACGGATCCCCGCCTCCACGAGATCCTGGAAAAAGTGCGTCCCGAACGAGAGGTCCGGCACGTAGTTCCCGTCCTTCCGGGCGACCTCCACCAGCACGGCGGTGTTGTTGATCTCGGAGTAGGTCACGCTCACGCCGAGCTTGATGTCGCCTCGACTCCCCCATCGCCCGGGCCCGATCAGGATGAACTGCCTCTTGGGAAGGAGCTTGTTGAGCTTCCCGACGACTCGGCCGATCTCGCGGAGGGTCGCCAGGTCGGCGACGTCCTTGTACTTCGCCGGATCCACGTAGACGACGTGCGTGATGTCGGGAACGCGGCCGTTCGAGACGTACCGGTTCGCGGTGAAGACGACCCGGTCCCGCGGCAGATCGGCGGGGATCGGCACCGACACCGCCTCCGCGGCGTAGCTCTGCGGGCGGCACTGCAGGAGGTAGAGGTGGGTGCCGTTGTGGGCGAACTCCACGTCCACCGGCACACCGAGCTTGTCGCGAAGAAGCTTCATCAGCGAGCGCATCCGCGCGACGAACGGCGTCTGGGAGGCGAGGCCGTCGAACGTGACCACCAGGTCGTCCTTCTCGAAGTCGATCTGGAACGGAAGCGGCCGCCGGATCCCCCCCTCCTCGACGATGGAGACGAGATCGCCGACCAACGGGTAGGCGGCCCCGCACTCGCGCAGCAGCTTCGGGATCTCCACCGACTCGAAGGCGCGGGTCCGGAGGTTCACGGCGTCCACCATCTTCGGCGAATAGCGCACGACCTCGTCCATGGTCACGTTCACCCGGAGCCCCGGCTGCCCCGGCGCGATCAGGATCGGGTAGTCGTCCACCATCCGGTCCACCGCGCGCGTCCCGAGTCCGGGAACGAGCCGCAGCAGCCCGTCGTCTCGCTTGATCCGGGCGGACCAGCGGAACTCGTTGTTGCTGAACGCCACCCCGGAAAACGCCGGCAGAAAGTGTTCGCCGATCCGCGTCCCGACCACCTCCTGGATCATGACCCCCATCTCCTCGTGCAGGTCGAGGAGGCCGCGCTCCGCGCGGTATTCCAGCGGGTCCGGGCCGAAGATCGAGGCGTACACCTCGGCGATGGCGTCCTGGAGCGCCGCGAGCCGCTCCCGCTTGCTCCCCTGGTTCGCGAGGAACAGGCTCTTGTACTTTCCCGAGAAGGCGGCGCCCATCCGGTCCTCGAGGAGGCTCGAGCTCCTGACGATGAGCGGAACCTCCTCGAAATCGTCGAGGGCCATCGAGAGCCCCTTGACCACCCCCGGCGAGAAGTGGGAGTTCTTGAACACCTGGACGATGTGCGGGTACTCGCGGCGGACCTGGTCGAACTCGAGGTACTTCCGATTGTAGACGTCCTCGAGGTGGTTGTACTGGATGAAGTCGAGGAGCCCGTCCGAGGTGACGTACCAGGTCCTCGGAACCTTGATGTCGGCCAGAAACTCCGCGTACTCCCCGGACTTCTTCAGGATCTGCGCCGCGAGGAACAGGCCCGAACTCTTGCCGCCGAGCTTCCCGTGCCCGTTCGGGGGACAGATGATCCGCTGCGCGAGGTCGAAGAAGTCGGTGACCCCGACGTAGTTCTTCGCGGTGTTGATGAAGTCCAGCTCGTCGGAGAAGAACCGGCGGACGAGCGACACGTTCATCGCCATCTGCACCGGCCGGGTCATCTCCCTCGGCTCCACCCCCACGAACCGGAACCGCTGGATCGCCTCGGCGATGTCCGTCACGGTGGAGGCCGGGTTCTCGAGGGCCTCGAGGAGAAAACTCGACTTGTCGTCCTTGATCCACTTCTGAATACGCGAGACGATCTCCGCCTCGCTCAGGTGCGTCGCCGCGATCCTGAAGGTCTCCTCGGTCAGGCGCAACAGGTCCTGGAGCGTCTTCTTTTCCACCGGCCGGTTGTCGTCGAGACTCACGTCCTCCTGGGTCCCGCGGTCGGGGGCGAACCGCTGCAGGAGGCTCTGCGCCTCCTCGATGCCGTTCCAGCAGAGGTGGTTCAGCATCTTGCGCGACAGCCGGATCAGAAGGTGCCGGTCGGTGAAGCGCAGGAATTCGATGATCACCCACCAGTCCTGCTTCCGCTCCGTCGTGCTCTGGTGGGCGACGTCCCAATCGCGGACCGCCCCCTGGAGCTGGCGATGAGTCAGGTAGTGGGCGATCCGGTCGGCGATCGTGTCGATGAGCTTCCGCTCTTCCTTGAGGAACGGCCCCTCGTCCGAGCGGGGCATCGATTCCCCGTAATAGACCTCGAGCTTCCCGACCACCCTCCCCTGGACCGCAATCTGAGCCGTCTGGAGCCACGGAGTCTCGAGGAACTCCGGCAGCTCGAACACCGTGTCCTCCAAGGCGATCCGCGCCTGGCAGACCGCCGTGTGCTGCCAGCCCGACGGGATGACGTGGAGAAGGCCCCGGAAAACGTCGTCCGGCGTGGTGTCCGTATTGGCGAGGAGCTCGTCCACCTGGTAGAGGCAGTTGAGCTCTTTCGCGCGCTCTTGAAGCGCCTCGAGAATCTTGTCGATCGGGTCGTGGCTCAGGTCCATGGGAGTCAACCTCGGGTGCGGATCACCCCGCGGCCCGTCCGCCCGTCCACCCGGATGGACAGGGGCTCCGCGAGCCGCAGATGCCGGACGAGACCGGTGTCGGACTGCGGGGGCTGCCGCTCCAGCCAGTCCCAGTCGATCCGATCGTCCCGGTCGTGGCGGACCGAGAAGTAGCTCACCTCGAAACTCGAGATGTTGTGGAAGAAGTGCGAACCCTGGCTCAGATCGACGTTCATCTTCGGGAGCGTGGCCTCGACGATCGCCCCCGCGCCGCAGATCTGCCCCCAGTCGACCGGGATCCCGAGCGATGGGTCGGAGCTTCCCCACCGTCCGAAGCCGACGAGGAGAAACGGGCGCCGCTCCTCGAGGAGCCGGTTGTTGATCGCGGCGATTTCCGATGCGGCCAGGCGCGTCAGTCCCGGCTCGAAGCCGCCCGGCCGCACGTAGACGACGTCTCGGATCCCGTCCACGACGCCGTTGCCCATCACGTTCTCGGACGAAAGAAGAACCCCTTCCGCCGCGAGGTCCGCCTCGGTCACCTCCACGAACTCGTGGGAGACCACGAGGGGCCGGACCTGCAGGAAGCCGAAACGCGCCGGCCGGCTCGAATCGTCGTCGAACGTCAGCGCGAACTCGATCTCCACCTTCTCGCCGAGCGCCTCCTCGCAATCCTTCACCAGGCGAAGGATAAGGGCGTTCAGCGGAATGCGTTCGTGGACCAGGACCGGCGCAAAATCGATGACGCGCGGTCCCGGCCCGCTCACGCCGGGCCGGAGCCGGTCGGACCCGGCGTCGTAGGTCGACGCGACCCGCCACAGCGTGCCGTCCGCCTCCGCCTCGGCAAGGCCGGCCTGGACGAGGTACTCGGTCTTCGTTGACCGGGTCGTAGGCGGGAGGCTTTCCCATGTTCACCGCCCAGAACGCCGTCTGCGTCTGGTCCAGCATGTCCCGGACCGAGCCGAACGGCGCCGGCGCCTTCGGGTGCGCCGGGCAGTACGTCCACACGAGGCCGCCGTCCACGATCGATCTTCCCGAGTCCGAGCGCCAGGTCGACCACGCCGTCCTCCGGCCGCGCGTGGCCGGAGCGGTAGAAGCTGTACGACCGGACCACGCCGGACAGGTCCGGGTAGAAACGGTCGCCGTGGCGCCGCCCGACGACCTCCTGGATCAGGACCGCCATCTTCTCGTCCTCGATCGCCGTGGTCGGTCATCCGGACGTAGTTCTTGGCGCTTCTCGAAGAACGTGGAGGCGTAGACGAACTTGATCGCCTCGACCAGCCGCCGGAAACGGGTGTCCGTGTCGAGCTGGTTGTTCGGGATCATCTTCGTCTCGTAGACCCCGGCGAAGGGGCGGTAGAGCGCGTCCTCGAGGAGGCTCGACGACCGGACCGCGAGCGGCTGGTGGACCTTCTGGATCAGGGCGCGCAGGTCCCCGAGCAGCTCGGTCGGAAGATCCGCCTTCTGGAACGCATTCGCGATCCGGTCGTCCGCCATGTCGGAGTACGCCATCTCGTGGAGCCGGTTGCGCTCCATGAAGGCGTCGAACATGTCGGTGGCGACGACGGTCAACGTCGGGATCCCCACCTCAAAGGCCGGGAAGGCGTCGGGCTCGAGACGCGACAGCAGGAGTTCGTGAATCCTCAGCAGCCCGGCCGCCTTTTCCGCCGACGGGGCCCGTGCCGATCCGCGTGAAGCGCTCCTTGCCGTCGAAGAACTTGCGATCGAATAGGGGACACGTCGGGAATCGTCGGCACGTCCTACACCCAGCCTCGCTCACGGCAGGCCTGGGCGACGCGGCTCACGGACGCGACGTACGCCGAGTCCCGCATGTACAGCTTCTGCTTGCGCGCGAGTTCGCTCACGGCGATATAGGCCGAGGTCATCTTGACGTCGAGCTTGCCCAGGACCTCGTCCTTCTCCCAGAAGTAATTCATGTTGCACTGGACCTGCTCGAAGTAGCTGCAGGTCACCCCGCCCGCGTTCGCGAGGAAGTCGGGGATCATGAAGATGCCGCGCTCCTTGATCGCCGCGTCCGCCTCGGGCGTCGTGGGGCCGTTGGCCCCCTCGGCGATCACCTTCACCCTCTTGTGAATCTTGCCGACGTTCTCGCCGGTGATCTGGTTCTCGATCGCGTTCGGCATCAGGAGGTCGACCTCCTGCTCGAGCCACGCCTCGGCCGGAAGCAGCTGGTAGCCGAGGTCCCGCGCCTTGTTCTTATCGATGCCGCCGAAGCGGTCGGTGATCGAGAGGAGCACCTTGAGATCGACGCCGTCCTTTTTCAGGAACGAGTACGACTTCTGGTCCGCCTGATCCCAGCAGGAGACGCAGATCACGGTGCCGCCCATCTGCTCGTACAGCTCGATCGCGTACTGCGCCACGTTGCCGAACCCCTGCACGCTCGCGGTCGTGTCCTTCGTCTGGATTCCGAGTTCCTTGAACGCCTCGCGGACGGTGAACACGACGCCGTAGCCGGTCGCCTCGGTGCGGCCGAGGGAGCCGCCGAGGCCCACGGGCTTCCCGGTGATGAACCCGGGGTACTTCCCGCCGTGGATCGTCTCGAACTCGTCGAGCATCCAGATCATGTGCTGGCCGGAGGTCATGACGTCGGGGGCCGGCACGTCGCGGACCGGGCCCACGTCGCGGGCGACCTGTCGGACCCATCCGCGGCAGATCAGCTCCTGCTCGCGCTGACTCAGATTGTGGGGATCGCAGATGACCCCCCCCTTGCCGCCGCCGAGCGGGATGTCGACGACCGAGCACTTCCAGGTCATCCACATGGCGAGGGCGCGCACCGTGTCCACCGTCTCTTGCGGGTGGAAACGGATCCCCCCCTTGGCGGGGCCGCGCGCGTCGTTGTGCTGGACCCGGAATCCTCGAAACACCTTCATCGTGCCGTCGTCCATGCGGACGGGGATCGCGAAGTGGTACTCGCGGAGAGGAAATCGGAGGAGGTCCCGCGTGGCCTGGTCGAGGGTCAACAGGTCGGCGACCTTGTCGAACTGCGTCTGGGCCATCTCGAACGCATTGAAGCCCTTGTTCTTCATCGACGTTCCTTTCTTTGGAGAGCGCTCTTGAGAGTGCTTGCGGCGGCTCTCGTCCTCTGGTTGCCGGAGTCTAGCAGCTTTGCGATTTTCGCTCCAGAAACCAATCGCCAATAGGGTTCCCATTTGTTCGCTGCGCGATCCGAGGAGGACCCTTCGGATGGGTCGTCGCCGTCCTACGCCGCACGAGGGTGCAACCGGCCTGCCGGGAGGCGCACGCCGCGCCGGCGGTTGCCGATCCCCGACTTCCGGCTATCCTTTGCGCGGGAGGGAACCGTGATGGCACGACCGTGCGACGAGCAGGCCGGGATCGACGCCGCGGGACGCCATTTCGTCGAGGTCCGAGGAACCGGCGAGCGGATTCGCGTCGGAAAGATTCTCGGCGTCGGGCGGAATTACTCGGAGCACGTCCGCGAGATGGGCTGGAGCGATGCCGCGTCGCCGGTGCTCTTCCTCAAGCCCGCGACCGCCATCGTTCACGACGGGGGCACCGTCCGGATCCCGCCCGGGGTCGGTGAGACGCATCACGAGGTGGAACTGGTGGTGGCCATCGGCAAGCCGGGGCGCCTGATCGCGGAATCGGAGGCGCTCGAGCACGTTCTCGGGTACGCGGTCGGCCTCGACATGACGCTGCGCGACGTTCAGGCCGCGGCCAAGGCCAAGGGGGAGCCCTGGTCGCTTTCGAAGGGGTTCGACACCTCCGCCCCGGTGTCGACGGTGGCTCCGCGCGACGAGGTGGGAGACGGTTCAGGACTCCGCCTCGCCCTCGCCGTCAACGGGTCCACGCGGCAAGAGGCGAGCACGTCCTCGATGATTCACGGGGTTTCCGCGCTCGTGGCGTTCGCGTCGCAATTCATGACGCTCGAACGCGGCGACCTGATATTCACCGGGACCCCCGCCGGCGTCGGTGCGGTCCGCCCCGGCGACCTCCTCGAGGCCAGCATCGAGAAGGTGGGAACGCTCGCGGTCCGCGTGGAGTAGCCAGCGCGCGATGAACGCCGCGGTTCCCGCCGTTCTCGACCGGATCCTCGCGAAGGCGCTCAAGTAATCGGCGGCTGTCGCAGCGAGAGAAGGTGGAAGGCGGCGATCACGAGGGCGTGGGTGATCGTGCCATCCCGGATGAGCCCTGGGATGTCGTCGAGAGGCACCGCGCTGACCTCGAACGATTCGTCCTCATCGGGTTGCGGCGGCCCGGCGGGGTGCGCCCCGAGGGCCAGGAAGGTGTGGCAGCGGTTGGTCTGGACGGCGGGGTTCGGGTGGACCCACCCCAGGGAAACGGTTTCTCGCGCCTCGTAGCCGGTCTCTTCCTTCAACTCGCGAAGCGCGGCTTCGAGCGGGGGCTCGTCGCCATCGCACATCCCACCCGGAATCTCGAGCGTGAACCCGTCGATGCCGAACCGGTATTGCCGGACCATCACGACCCGGCGGTCGTCGGTGAGCGGCACCACGTTGATCCAGTCGGGCGCCTCGACGACCCAGAACTCCCGTGCCGGGCCTTCGGGCGGCTCGAACCGGACCCGGTCGAGATCGAAGACCTTGCAACGCTGGAGCCGCTCGGAGCCGAGGCGGCGCCAGGGCCTCACGAAGAACTACCCCTTCTTCGTTTTCTTGCCGCCCTTCGCCACCTGCGCCGCGGCCGCCTGGATCTTGCGGCGCTTGCGCTGGACGCGGCGGATCTTCTTCTTCAAGGTTCGCGCGTCCTCGGCGGATACCGACTCGCCCTTCGCAGCGAGCTTTTTCTTGAGCGCTGCCGTTCGGATCTTGAGCTGGTCCACGTTCTTCGCGGGCATCTGGTGTTCTCCCCATTCCCGCCCGGGAAACCGTGTCTCGGCGGGACGCTTTCGAGCGCCGCATCCTACCACACGATCCGCGCCCCGCCCGTCCGCCGTCCCACGGCCGGTCACGGTATAATCGCCCCATGCCTCTCTACGAACGCCACGTGTTCGTCTGCGAGAACCGACGCGGCAAGTCGGACCCGAAGGGGCGTTGCGCCGCGAAAGGCGGGGGGGGAATTCGCGCGAGGATGAAGGAGGCCGGCTGTCTCGGCCAGTGCGCGCACGGGGCGGTCGTCGCGGTCTATCCCGAGGCGGTCCGGTACGGCGACGTCCGCCACGACGACGTGGAACGGATCGTTCGCGAGCACCTCGTCCTGGGCCGGCCCGTGGAGAGCTTGCGGCTCTCCGGCATCCAGTGAGGCCGTGAATCCCACCGCCGGCAGGCGTCCTTGGGTGGTGGGCCACCGGGGCGCGGCGGCTTGCGCCCCCGAGAACACCGCTGCGAGTCTGAGGGCGGGGGTCGCCGCGGGAGCGGATGCGATCGAGATCGACGTCGGCCTCTCGGCGGACGGCCGCGCCGTGGTCCTGCACGACGCGACGGTCGATCGCACCACCAGCGGCAAGGGTTCGCTCTCCGAGTGGCCGTGGCAACGGCTCCTTGACCTCGACGCCGGCTCGTGGTTCTCGTCGCGGTTCGCCGGGGAACGGCTGCTCGACATCGACGAGGCTCTCGCCGTCGTCCGGGGGTTCGTCCCGGCGATCGTCGAGATCAAGGCGCGAACGAACGATCCGGATGCGGCGCCGCGCCGCGCGGATCTTCGCCTGCTGGACGGCGTGCTCGCCGCACTCCGCCGGACCGGCGGCCTCGAGGGGGCGACGATCTCCTCGACCCACTGGCCGCTGCTGGCGGCGGCGGCGGAGCGGGAGCCCGGCATCGACCTCGCGCTCACGGTACCGCTGCGGCAACCGCGGGACCCGGTCGCCGCCGCCCGCCGGATCGGCGCCTGGACGCTTCACCCGAACCGGCGCCTCTGCACGCGGCCGTTCGTGGCGCGCGCGCAGTACGCGGGGCTGCACGTGATCGCGTACGTGGTGAATGGCGAACGGGAGCTCGATCCCCTGATCGCGGCGGGGGTGGACGGGATCTTCACCGACGATCCGGAGAAGCTGGCCCGGCTGGTGCGGCGGCTGTGGCTGAATTCGTCCCCTCGACCACCGTTCACTCTCGGGATCGACCAGGGGAGCTCGGGAACGCGGGCGGTGCTCGTATCGGCCGACGACAGAGTCGTTTTCTCGAAGGAAGTGGACGTCGCGAGCCGGACGTCCCGTTCCGGCGAGGTGTGCCAGGCCGCCGAGGCGATCGCCGCCTCGGTCGTCCGCGCGGCGGTCCCGGTGATCCGGCGCGCCGGAGTCCCGGTGAGCGGCGTGGGGATCGCGTCCCAGCGCGCGTCCCTCGTGATCTGGCGGGAGTCGGACGGCAGGCCCGTGGAAGCCGTCCGGTCCTGGCGGAGCGCTTACGGCGACGTATCCTCCGGGCCGCTCGCGAATCGGGAGTCGGCGATCCACAGGATGACCGGCCTCACGACGCGATTTCCCTACGGCGGCGTCCGTCTCGCGGAGCGGATCGCATCGGGTGGAGCGGTCGCGGAGGGGCTTCGCTCCGGGCGGCTCAAGGCCGGTCCGGTCGGCGCGTTTCTCGCGGCTCGGCTCGCCGGTTGCCGCGAAGGGGCGGTCGATCCTTCCCTGGCGCAGCGCACGATGCTGTTCGATATCCGGCGCCTGAGGTGGGAGCAATCCCTCCTCGAACTCGTCGGAGTCCCCTCCTCCGCGCTTCCCTCGGTGCTCCTCTCGCGCGCCGATCGCGGGAGGATCCGGCTGGGTTCCTACCGTCCTCCGCTCCGAGCCGTCGTCGGCGACGTCGGCGCCGCCTTCCGCGCCGTGGCGGGCGCCGCGGCGGAGGGAGGCCTCCTCGTTCTCGGGACGGGCGGCTTCCTGGTCGCCGGGACCGGAGCGCGGCCGGTGCACGTTCCGGGGCTTCTGACGACCCTGCTCTGGGCGGACGCCGACGGGCCTCGCTACGCGGTCGAGGGAACGGTCCACGGTCTCGCGGCGAGCCTCGTGGAAGCCGCGGAGCGCGCCGCGCTCCCGGGGCTCGCGCCGGACCTCGTCGCGGCCCGCGGCGCCCTCGCGCGCCGGGTCCCCTGGGTGCTGCCGGCGCCCGAGGGGCTCGGAAGCCCCGACTGGGATCCTCGGCGCCGCTTCGAGATCGAACCCGGGCGATTCGGTCCCGACGAGATCGTGCGGGGGACGATCGAGGGGATCGCGGAGCGGTTCGGACGGATCGGCGACCGCATGCGCGCCGCGGGAGTCCTTCCCGACCGGCTCACCGCAGTGGGAGGCCTCGCGACCGTCCCCCACCTCGTCGCCGCGATCGCTTCGCGCCTCGGCGTGAGAGTCGTCGTGGACCCGCGTCCGAATCGCGCCGCGGTCGGTGCCGCGATCCTCGCGCGATGACGGCGGCGGCCCTTCCCGCGCCCGCCGGGATTCGAAACGCGTTGCTGCGGTGGTATCGCGCGCACGGCCGCGACCTGCCGTGGCGGCGGACGCGCGACCCGTACGCGGTGTGGGTGTCCGAGGCGATGCTCCAGCAGACGCAGGTCGCGACAGTCGTCCCGTACTACGGCCGGTTCCTCGAGACGTTCCCCCGCCTCGCGGATCTGGCGGACGCCTCCGAGGAGGCGGTGCTCGCTGCGTGGAGCGGTCTCGGATATTACCGGCGCGCCCGCGCGCTCCACGCCGGCGCGCGGAGGGTCGCCGACCGGCACGGCGGCCGCGTGCCGGAGGATCCGGCGGCGCTCCTCGCCCTTCCCGGCGTGGGCCCGTACACCGCGGGGGCGATCGCCAGCATCGCCTTCGGCCTCCCCGAGCCGGTCCTCGACGGCAACGTCCGGCGGGTCCTGTCGCGCCTCCTCGGGAGGCGCGGCGCCGGAGCCGCGGAAGAGCGCGCCCTGTGGAGCGTCGCGCGGGATCTCGCTCGCGGCCCCGACCCCGGGGACCTGAACCAGGCGCTGATGGAGCTGGGCGCCCTCGTGTGCACGCCGCGATCCCCACGATGCGCCGATTGTCCCGTCAGGGCGCACTGCCTCGCGCGCGCCTTGGGGCGCCCCGAACGCTTCCCGCTTCGCCGCCGCGCGGAGGCGGCCGAGAACGTCCGGGTCGCCGTCGCTCTCGTCGAGCACCGAGGCCGCGTCCTGCTAGGACGGCGGGCCCCCGGCACCCCGCTCAGCGGCGCGTGGGACCTCCCGTCGGCCGAGATCCCGGACGGCGTCCCGCCACGCCGGCGCCTCAACACCCTTCTCGCGACGTTCGGGGTCCGCGCGCGGGCAGGCGCGATGGTCGCTCGCGTCCGGCACGCGATCCTGCACCGGCGCCTCGCCATCGAAGCGATCGCCTGCCGGCCGGAAGGCCGCGTCGCCGCGGCGAGGGAGAATGCCCGGTGGGTCCTGCCGAGCGAGCTCGGGGGGGTTGCGATCTCGGCGGCGACGCGCAAGATCCTCGAGGCCGCGGGCCTCGTTCCGGCCGGCCCGGGCGCCGAGGGGGCTCAGAACCGCTCCCAGGGCGGGACCCATGATTCCTCACGGTCCCGGCGGCGATCCGCGAGCGGCTCGAGATCGAGCGGGCGCTCGAAGCGGTAGGACTTTCCTTCCATCAGCGGCACCGCGCCGAACGCGAGGTCGAGCCCGGCCCAGTAAGCCAGAAACGCGGTGACGGCGACCCCCGCCGGGCCTCGCTCTCCGAGGGCGGTGAGCACGACGAGCCCCGCGGCCGTCAGCGCGGCGGGCGGGTACAGGAGAAACCGGACGAACCGCGCGTGCGTCCGGCCCGGGGACGCCTCGGCGGCGTCCCGGCCGAACCGCCCGATCGTGAAGCCGATCGACAGCCCGGCGAGCAGCACGAAGTACTCGAGCCAGCGAAGCCTCTCGTCCACGAGCCCTCCGAGGCTTCTCCAGGGCGCGGCCACGGCGTACAGGACGAGAATCCAGGCCGCGAGCCAGACGGTGCCCGCGAGCTTGCGCTTCCACGCGCCCGGCCGCTTCTCCCGACGACGCACAAACTCCCCCTTCGAGGATCGCGGTGGGACCGTTGAGCCAACATCGCCCCGCCGCGTCGCGCGCGCCACCTATCGGGTTGCCGGCGCGCAACGGCCGGAATAAGGCGCAATCGACGGCAGGCGTTCCCCTCCCATGCGGGCGGTCGTCGCACGGCTTCGCCCGATCGATCCGCCGCAACGGAAATGGCCGGCCGTTGCCTTCCGGGCGAAAGCGACGTATCCTTACGAGCAGTAAGGAGATTCGTCATGCCGGCCAGCACCCTCACGAGCAAGGGACAGATCACGCTACCCAAGGAGATTCGCGACTGCATGCACGTCGCGCCCGGGGACCGAATCGACTTCGTGGTGGAAGAGAACGGCCGGGTCGTCGTGCGTCCGGCCCGCTCCCGGCTCGAGCAACTCCGGGGGATGCTCAAGAACCGCAAGCGCGCGACCGTGACCCTCGACCAGATGGACGCCGCGATCGCGCGCGAGCACTCGCGGCGACGATGACCGGGCTCGACACGAGCGTCATCGTCCGTTACGTCACGCAGGACGACCGGGATCAGTCCCGGCGATCCGATGCGGTGTTCGCCGCCGCCGCATCTTCCGGAAACAAGCTCTTCATCAACGCCATCGTCCTGTGCGAACTGGTCTGGGTCCTTCGCAGCGCCTACAAGGAGCCGCGCGAGAGAATCGTCCCGGTGATCGAGGCCCTGCTGGAAACGCCCGAGGTGGTCGTCGAAGACGCGGATCTCGCCCGGCGCTCGCTCGCCGACTGGCAGGGCGGACAAGGCGACTTTGCCGACTGTTTCATCGCCCGCCGAAACGAGCGCGCCGGCTGCCGAACGACGCTGACCTTCGACAAGGCCCTGTCGAAGAGCGCGCTGTTCGGCACACCACCCGGAGAGCCTACCCGTCGACGGGGTTGAGCAGGGCGTAGATTCCTCCGAGCACCTCGTTCAACCGCCGACGGCTCAGCCTGCCGATTCGCCCGGCCAGCATCGACCGGTCGACGGTGGCGACCTGCGAGATGGCGAGCCTCGGCAAGCCGCTCTCCGTCGTGCAGGGAAGCGACGACGAGTTCGGATCGCCCGCCGAGGTGCGCGCCGTGCTCGATCGCGCCGCTCCCCCCGGAGAGATGACCGTGCTGCCCGGCGCCTCGCACCTCTTCCCGGGACGGGTCCCGGAAGCCGCCGCGGCGGTGCGCGATGCCGCGGAACGCCTCCTGGCGCGTCTTGGCGCCGGCTGAGTTCCCTTAGCGGGTGGCCTTCAGGCAGGTGCGCTGGCCGAACGACCACACGGATAGGAAGTTCAAGCTGCGCTTTCGGCCCAACGTCCGGCAATGACGCGTTCTGTCAACCCGCCTGTCCCGGCCCACTTCCACCGCCCAAGCTCATTCTCCTCCCGGTGCCCGGGTGAATTCAAGCTGTTTGCCACCGAACCACGGCGAGGCCAGGAACCCGCGGTCGAGCGTGCGCACACCGATCCAGCCAGTGACGCGGAGGGTGCAGCGCTGACCGACGATCTAGAGGTCGGCGGGCAGAAGACCGCCGAGCGCCGCGGGCGCCACGGGTGGCGGGCGCGCCGGCAGACCGAGGCATTCGAGTATGGCGCGGATGGCGTCGGGCGATTGGATCGCGGCCAGAACGCGCATGGCGCCCCCGCAGCGGGTGCATCGCAGAACGTCCACTGCGAACACTCGGGCCAGCAATTGAGCCCACGGTAGTCTCGGGGCGCGAGGTTTCTCGGCAGCTTCGACACCCGTGACACGCTTTCTGGGCGCTGCGGCGTCCGCTTGGCGTCTGCTCGCTGAGTTGTTCGCCGAATCGAGGCCGTCGCATGGAACAGGACGCAGCGGTACGACTTTGTCGCGCCGACCGGCCGCCGGCGCGAGGATGCCGAAGTACCTCACGAGGTGGAATCGCGGCGGCGGCACCAGAACGGCGAGCCTCTCCATCAGTTCCAGAGGATCGAGGACCAGGTGGGTGGTGCCGTCGCGCCAGCGGTGTCGCAATCGATAGACCAGACGGCCGTCGGCGTTGAGCGAGAGGCGCTCGGCGGCAAGCGCCGGCCCTCCGGGAAGACTTCGTCGACGAGGTGGGCGGCCGTGTCGGCCATGCGCCGGCCGCCGCAGGAGGTGCAGAACCCTCGGCCCTTGCACGAGAATGGAACGAGCCGGTCGTGGCGGCAGGCGTCGCAGTGCACGCGGAGGAAGCCGTGCGCCAGGATGCCTCATTCGAGGTAGGCCCGGAACTCCCTCTCCACGAAACGCGGCACGACGCGATCTCGCTCGCATGCGATCGCGAGGAAGGTCTCCACGGCGCCGGCGACGGCGCGATACAGAACGGTGCGGGCCACCTCCCTGGGGACGTAGCGATTCAGGGGGTCGGTCGGTACCCGTGGTTCGCACACACCCGCCGAGAGAAGCCAGTTCCGTGCCGCGGCAATTTGCTGGAATTTAAGGGGAGTGGCGTTCGAGTGCGTCCGCATGCGGACGGTTCCGTAACCGTCTGCGTCCGCCGGCGGACGTTGTGATGCGCGTTTCGGGCGGCGCCGAGCGGAACGCCGCGCGGCGGCAGCCGCGATTCCCGCTCGACGCGGGGCTCGACGCCGCCGTGGCTTGGTGGCGGTCCTGCGTGACTTGCAAGGGGGGTAGTCCCGCGTTAATAATACCGGTAGTTTACACATATGCTGAATTCAGGTATTATTAATATCGGAGTAGCCATGAACGCCATGAGCCCCATCCGGTTCGTCGAGCAGTTTCATCTGCTGTTTCTCGTCCAACTCGGCCAGCGGATCGACAAGAGGGGTTTCGTCGTCAAAGGCGGCTGCAATCTCCGCTTCTTCCACCGAAGCATCCGCTATTCGGAGGACATGGACCTCGATGTCGGCGAGGTCGAGCCGCTTGTTCTCCGGGAGAAGGTCCGTGAAGTCCTCGCCTCCCGTCCGTTCGCGCAAATCCTCGAGGCGCGGGGCATGGGGATCGAGCACGTCACCGAGCACAAGCAGACCGAAACCACGCAGAGGTGGAAGCTCGGGCTCGAGGTCAAGGGGGCTCGCGGTTCCGCTGCCGACGAAGATCGAGTTCTCGCGCCGCGGCCTCGACGATGGGGTCGCGTTCGGCAGCGTCGATGCGAGCGTGGCACGTGCCTACCAATTACCTCCGCTGATGGTGAGCCACTACGACGGCGCGACGGCGCTCCGGCAGAAGGTCGGCGCGCTCGCCGGACGACGCGAAGTACCAGGCGCGCGACGTGTTCGACGTGCACCACCTGCTGCGCCACCGTCGGGGCTGCGGGTGCCTCGGCGCGACTCGACCCGCGGGTTGCGGAGCGGGCCATCGCCAACGCGCTCACGGTCGACTTCGGGATGTTCAAGAGCCAGGTGCTCGCCTACCTGCCGCCCGAGGACCAGGCGCGCTACGATTCGCGTCGGCGGTCTGGGACACCATCGTGCTGGAGGTGGTCGAGGCGCTCAGGCCGGGGCAGCCATGACGCTCCTGGAGGCGCTTTCGAAGATCGCCTCGATGGACGCGATCGTCGTCTCCACGAGCGACGTCGCCGCACGCCTGCAAGTGCCGGAACGGCCACGCCAGCGCCATGCTCGCGCGCCTGGCGGCGTCGGGCCAGCTCGTTCGACTCCGCCGCGGCGTCTGGACGCTTCCGGGCCGGGTCGATCCGCTCGCCCTGCCGGAGTACCTGACGTCGCCGTTTCCCGGCCTACGTCTCGCTCCAGAGCGCGCTCTACCTCCACGGCATGATCTCGCAGATGCCGGCGGTCACCTATGCCGTCTCGTTGGCGAGGACGCGGCGTTTCACGACGCCGCTCGGCGCCGTGTCCGTCCACCACGTGCAGCCGTCGTTCTTCTTCGGCTTCGAGGACGCCGGTCGATCTGGCGGCCGCCTCGCGACACCCGAGAAGGCGCTGGTCGATTTTCTCTATCTCGGGCCGGCGCGGTCCAATCTGTTTCGCGCGCTTCCCGAACTGGAGTGGCCGAAGCGCTTCAGCGTCCGCGCTGCCCGCGCAATCGTGAAGCGGATTTCAAGCGTGAGAAGACGGACGCTTGTGTCGTGTGCGTTGGAGCGGCTGATGAAGAGGCGAGGAAGGTCGGGGTCCGAACTGTTGCCGGGCAATTGAACGAAGAGGGGAGGGCTACGGAAGGGCATGGAAGCGGCGCTTTCCCGGTGCCCGGGCTCGGAGTGATCCTGCTGACCGTTAGCGGGTAGCCTTCAAGCAGGTGCGCTCGCCGAACGACCACAAGGACGCGATCGCACGGTACAGCTCCGGATCGCCCGGTTCGCGCCAGCGCGGCTGGTTCATCTCCTCGGCCGACCGGAACCGGTAGACGGGCATCATCACTCCTCGTCGCGCGCCTGGGGGCCGGCCCGGCCCCCTACCCGAGCAGGACCAGCTCCTTCTGCATCGCGCCGCTCACATCCACCTTTCCCGACGGCGTGATGAACACGTCGATCTCGCTGCGGACCGCCATGCTCCCCGCCAGGTAGATCCCCGGCTCGATCGAGAAGCAGATCCCCGGAACGAGCAGCCGCTCGTCGCGCGTCTCGAGATTGTCGATGTTCACGCCGTTGCCATGGACCTTGATGCCGATGCTGTGCCCGGTCCTGTGGAGGAACTCCTTGCCGTACCCCGCCGCGACCACCACCTTGCGGCAGGCATCGTCCACCTCCCAGCCGTGGACGGGGGTGCCGGCGGCGTATCGCGCGCGGACGAACTCGAGCGCGGCGTCGCGGGCGTCCCGGACCACGCGGAAGATCTCGACGTACTTCGCGGGAGGCTCTTTCCCCGCGAAACCGCACCAGGTGATGTCGTAGTAGATCCCCACCGGTTCCTTCCGGCGCGCCCAGACGTCGACCAGGATCGTGTCGCCCGGCTTCAGGGTGTGGGCGTTCTCGCGGGTCGGCTCGAAGTGGGGGTCGGCGGGGTGGTCGTTGAACCCGACGATCGGGCTGTCCCCCTCGCACGTGAGCCCCTCTTCCTCGAAGCGGGCGACCACCCGTTCCTTCACCTCGAACTCGGTCAGCTTCTTGCCGCGCCTCAAGGCGTCCGCCATCATCTCGAACGCCTCGTCCTTGATCCGCTGGACCGTCTCCCCCGCCTCGACGTGGCTCCGGTAGCCCGCCTCGTCGATCACCGCCTCGAACTCCTGCACGAGGTCGGCCGACGACAGGATCTCGTGGCCGAACGAGCGCACCAGTTCCACGGTGCCGGCGTCCACCACCGCGACGTACGGGATCGCATTCAACGGGGAGTACTGCATGGCGATCCGCTTGGGCGCGCCGAGCGCCGAGCGGAGAGATTCGTGCAACTCCGTCCAGGCCAGGAAGAACACCTGCCGTCCGGGGAGCGGGTCGAGCTTGCGCGGCTCGACCTTGTGGGAGAGCTTCACCGGCTCCCCGTCGGCGGGGATGAAGTAGAACCAGCGGCGGGACGTGGTCCCGGACGGGTCGAGCCCGAGGATCTTGTAGGCCATCAGATCCCGATGGTGGAAATCGCAGAACAGCCAGCCGTCGAGGCGGGCACGCTTCAAGGATCGCTGGATCGCGGCTACGTTCATGGGGGCTCCTCCGGCAAAGAGGAGAACCCTACACTCCGCCTCGAGCGGGTGTCAAACCTCGTCGGCGGCGCGCCCCTCGGCGCTTCTGCGGAACCGGACGTTGCGGTCCACGACCTCCTTGAGGGTCGTCCGGTCCAGGATCTCGGCCGCCGCGTTCCGGACGTCCATGAGGACCTCGTAGAAGCCGGCGTGGCGGGGGCTCCGGCTCATCAGCTCGCGAAGTTCCTTCGCGCTCCCCATGGGGGATAGCGGGCCGTCGAGGAGACGGATCACCTCGCCGAGCGTGATCTCCTCGGGCGGCTTGGCGAGCGCGTACCCCCCCTCGATCCCGCGCCGGCTGCGGAGTATCCCGGCGGTCTTCATCTGGAGGAGGATCCCTTCGAGAAACTTCGACGGGATCGACTCGAGGCGCGCGATTTCGCGGATCTGCACGACCCCCTCGCCGTGTCGCTCGGCGAGGTGACACAGCGCCCGCACGCCGTACTCCCCTTTTTTCGAAACCTTCACGTCGAACCGCCCGATTCCAGAGTTATTCCATCGGCAAACTAGGATATACCGCCAACTCGCGATCCGGGCAATGGCGGGGAGCGCGGCGCTCAGGCTGCCGCGTGGGCCTCGGCGAAGAACGCCTCGACGGCTTCGAAAAAGGCCTCGGGCGACCCGAGCGAGCTGATTCGCGTGCGCAGGTGCCGCCCGCCGGGGAGGCCGTGCGTGTACCAGCCGGTGAAGGAGCGCAGCTTGTGGAGCGCGAGTACCGGCTCCTCCTGCTCGGCGACGAGCCGGAAGTGCGAGAGGATCAGATCGCGCCGGTCCAGGAGCGTGGGCTCCGCCGGGACCCTTCCCGCCAGCAGGTCCGCCGCCTGCCTGAAGATCCAGGGGTTCTTCATCGACGCCCGGCCGATCATCACCGCGGCGCATCCGGTCTCGCGGAACATCCGGACGGCGTCCGCGGCGGTCGCCACGTCGCCGTTCCCGATCACGGGGATCGCCAGCGCCTCCCGCAGCCGGGCGATCCGGCTCCAGTCGGCGGCCCCGCCGAACAGCTGCTTCGCGGTGCGGGGATGGAGGGCAACCCCCTCGGCCCCCTCGGCCTCGCAGATCCGGCCCAGCTCGACGTCGTTCAGCCGGTCCGCCCGGAGCCCCGCGCGGAACTTCACCGTGAGGGGGATCCGGATCGCCCGGCGCACCGACGCCACGATCCGCCGCGCGAGGTCGAGGTCTCCCATGAGCCCGCACCCCGAGCACCCCTTGAGGACCTTGTTGGCGGGGCACCCCATGTTGATGTCGCACACGTCGGCGCCGAGCGACTCCACGACCGCCGCCGCCGCCGCCATCCTCTCGGGGTTCGAGCCGTAGATCTGGATGGATAGCGGCCGCTCTTCCGCGGAAAACCGCATGAGCGCCCGCGTGTGCCGGTTCCCGCGGGTGAGCCCTTCCGACGAGATGAACTCCATCGTGACGAGGCCGATGCCGCCGATCCGGCGAAGGATCAGGCGGAACTGCCGGTCGGTGATCCCCGCCATCGGCGCGAGGACGAGCGGCGGATCGATCTCGAGGGAACCGAGACGCAACATGGCGGGATTGTAGCAGCCGCGGCGCGAGCCGACCCGTCAGCGCCCCTCAAAGCGCGGCGGGCGATGCTCCGAGAAGGCCCGCAGCGCTTCGTTGCGGTCCTCCGTGGCGAGCACCGCCTGGTAGCACTCCCACTCGTGGGCCAGCGCCTCGGCAATGGGGAGGTCGAACCCCCCCTCGATCGCCTTCTTCGCCTGACGCACCGCGACGGGGCCGTTCGCCGAGATCGTCTCGGCGAGCCTTCGCGCCTCGGCGTCGAGCCGCTCGGCCGCGACCACCTTGTCGGCCACGCCGTCCGCGAGCGCCTCGGCGGCGGAGAACGCCTTCGCCGTGAAGATCCACCACTTGGCCCGGGCGAGCCCCGCGATGCGCGCGAGACGCTGGGTGCCGCCGGCGCCGGGGAGAATGGCGAGGGCGGTCTCGCGAAGCCCCATCGTCGCGTCCTCGGCCACCACCCTGAGATCGCAGGCCAGCGCCAGCTCGCATCCTCCACCCACCGCGGCGCCGCGGACCGACGCGATCGAGGGGATCGGAAGCGTCGCGACCGACGCGACCGCGGACGACAGCATGGTGACGAACGAGCGCACCTCGTCCAGGCTCATCGCCTGGCGCTCCTTGAGATCGGCACCGGCGCAGAAATGGCGCTGCGACGAGCGAACGATCAGGCAACGTGCCGTCTCGTCCTTCCGCACCCTGTCCACGGCGCGCGCGAGGTCCTCGACCAGCTCGAACCCGAGCGCGTTGACCGGAGGCCGGTCGAGCGTGAGGACGCGGATGCCGTCCTCGGTCTTCTCGAGCCGCACCCAGCGCAGATCGATCATTCCATCCTCCGTCCGGCGACGATCTCCACTCCCGGCGCGAGCGCCCCCGCGCCGCGCAGGGAACCGGGAGATTATAACGGGATTCCTGGGGCGCTCGCCGCGAGGGCCGACGCGGGTCGAATTCGAGCGCGGACTTCGGGCCGACGCGGCTAGCCCCTTGCCTCCCGGGCGGACAGGACCTCGCAGGCGGTGCGGATCAGGTCCGAGATGTCGAACGGCTTCTGGACGACGGCGGCGATCCCCTTCTCCCGGACTTCCCCTTCGTCGAGGCTCGTCCCCCAGCCGGTCACGAGCACGACGGGGAGACCGGGGCGAATCCGGCGAAGCTGCTCCGTCACCTCCCAGCCGGACATGTCGGGCATGCCCAGGTCGGTGAAGACCAGGTCGTACTCGGAGATCGTGGCAAGCTGAACCCCGTCCTTCCCGCTCATCGCCACGTCCACGGCGTGCCCCTCGGCGGCCAGCACTTCGCGAACCACCTCGGCGACCTCGCGTTCGTCGTCGATCACCAGGATGCGGCCCGGGCGGAGGATCTGCGGGAGGACGGCGCCGTCGCCTCCGACGACGCGCGGCAGATCCTTGGGCACCGGGAAATCGAGTCTGAACGTGGTCCCCTTGCCCAGGGACGACTGGACGTCGATCTGCCCCTCGTGCCGGGTCACGATGCCGTACGCCACGCTCAGTCCCAGCCCCATCCCGCGCGTTCCCTTGGTGGTGAAGAAGGGATCGAACAGCTGCTTGCAGATCTCGGCGGTCATCCCCACGCCGTTGTCCTGCACCTCGGCCGTCACCCGTTCCGCGATGAGGCGGCACGCGACACGCAGTTTGCCCCCCTGCGGCATCGCGTCCACCGCGTTCAGAATGAGATTGGTGAACACCTCGCGCAGCTCGGTCGCGTTGCCCATCATCGCGGGAACCGGCTCGATCTCGGCAACGACGTGGACGCTGACGTTGTGCCGCTCCGCCTCGGACTTCCAGCGTGTCTTCGTGATCTCGAGCGAATCCTGGAGCACTTCGGCGAGATCCACCGGAGCGAACTTCCGGTCGCGCCGGACCCGCGAGAACTCCTGGATTCTCCGGATCGTCTCGCGGCCGTCCTGAGCGGCTTGCTCGATGACGGTGAGGTCCCGTGTCACATCCGCGCCGAAGTCGCGCCGACGAAGCAGCTGCGTCCGGCCGAGGATCGCTCCGAGGAGATTATTGAAATCGTGGGCGACCCCTCCCGCCATCTCCCCCAGGGCGCGGAGCTTCTCGGTCTCCGCGAGCCGGTTCCGAAGCCGGCGCGCCTCGGTCGTGTCGACGAGAAGGCACTCGGCGGCGGCCTCGCCGCGGTAGTCGATCCGGCTTCCGCGCAGTTCCAGGTGGCGGATCGTTCCCGAGCCACCGCGGCCAAGCACCTCGACCGGTCCGGGCGACTCGCCTCGGAGCCAGGCGTCGATCCGCCCGCGCACCATCGCCGACGACGAGGCGTCGAAAATCCGGTCGAGGTCGAACCCCTCTCTCCGCGCCTCCTCCGCGGTCACACCAAACGTCTCCTCGAACCCCCGGTTAACGAAGCGGACTCGCGTCCGCTGCACGATGAGGATCGCGTCCGGGGAGTGCTCGACCAGCGTCTTGTACTGCGCCTCCGATTCCTCGAGATCCCGCGTGCGCTCGAGCACCTGCGCCTCGAGCGTGGCGTTGAGCGACTCGAGCGCCGCCTGAAAATCGGCGGACTCGCGGGCCTTCTCCTGCACCCGGTCCATCATCGCGTTGAACGCCTGCGTCAGGTCCGCAAGCTCCTTGGCGCCCCGCACGGGGATCCGGTGCGACATGTCGCCCGAGGAAAGCGCCTCGGTCCCCTTGGCCAATCTCCGGAGCGGCGCCGTGATCTTCTTCGAGACCCAGATTCCCGCGACGATCACCCCGAGCGCGAGCGCCAGCCCGAGGGCGATGAGCTGCCCGACGATCTCCCGGAGCCGGGCGTTCACCGGCTCGTAGAGCAACCCGACCCGCACCGCCCCCCACGGCTCGTCCACCCCCTCGACCTTGACGGGGACCACCACTTCGAGCACCTGCCCATTCTCCTGCGAGACGCCGGGCATGTCGCGCCGCATGGCGGTGGAGCGGGCAGGGATGCGGGTCAGCGCGTAGGAGACCGGCGCGCTCCCCGAGAGGCGTCCCGCCACCCCGGCAACGGCTCCCTCCTTGTCGTGGATCACGACGTACGCGAGGCCGACGTCGAGGGACGCCCCTTCCGCCGCGGCCTGGAGCGCCGGGTAGTTGTAGGCGAGAAGCGACGGCGAGGCCACCGCGCCGATGCTGCTCGCGATCGAAAAACCTCGAGCCTCGAGCCCTTCCCGCAGCGTCCGCTCGACACGCGACCGGACAACCAACAACGTGACCGTGATGATCACGAAAACGAGCAGCGTCGTGGCCGCGGCGAAAGTCTGGGCGAGCGTTCTGGCGCGGACCAGCTGGCCGATCATGGCGCCCCGTCTCGCGCCGCGAGCCAGACGCGCTTCAGGTTGACGCAACCCATGCCGAGCGGCGTCGGTTCGAAGCCGCGCACGTTCCGACGAACGGCGAGCAGCGTGAATGTGTGGTAAAAGGGCACGATCGGCGCCTGCTCCAGGATCCGTTTCTCGACTTCCCGGTAGATCCGGGCACGCGTCGCCGGGTTGGTTTCCCGAGCGCCCGCCTCGAGGAGCACGTCCGTCTTCGCGTCGAGAAAGTCGAAGTAATTCGCGGTGTCGCCCGACTTGAACAGCGTTCTCAGGAACGCGTCGGGGTCGGTGAGATCGGCGATCCACGACAGCACGAACGCCGGCGCGTCGTGATCGGCGACCCGCTTCGACAGCTCGCTCCAGGCGACCAGTCGCAAGTCGAGCCGCAGCCCGACCTCCTCGAGATCGTGCCGGATCGTCTCCTGGACCTTCCGGCTGGCAGCCCCGCGGGAGGAAGTGTAGAGGACGATCGGATCGAGCCCCTTCCCGCCTGCGTGCCCGGCTTCCGCGAGGAGCAGCCGCGCGCGGGTGGGATCGTAGGGGAGGGCCTTGAGGTCCGGCGAGTAGCCGGACATGCCCGGCGGGAGAATCCCCACCGCGAACCGGCGGGTCGTCGGGGACAGCTTGACGAGGGCGTCGCGATCGATGGCGAGCGCGGCGGCCTGCCGGACTCGTACGTCGTCGAGCGGCGGCGCTCCCGTGAGGAACCCGAGGAAAGAAAGGCTCAGTTCCTGATAGCGCAGCACCCTCAGCCGCGTATCGCCCGCGAGTTTCTCCGCGAGTTCCCGCGGGACGTCGAAGATGTCCGCCTCGTTCCGCTCGAACCTTCCGGCGCCGAGGTCCGTCTCGTCCACACCGAGGAAGACGATATCCACGCCGTCCAGATGGGGCGGGCCGGCGAAATAGTCGCCGTAGGCCGCGAGACGAATCCCCTCCGGGGTCCACGACGCGAAACGGAACGGGCCGGTGCCGATAGGCGCGCGACTGAAGGCTTCGTCGCCGAGCCGCTTCACGACACCCCGCGGCACGACGCGGAGCCCGTTCATCGTCAGGACGTTCAGAAACGAGATGTAAGGCCGGTCGAGCCGGATCCGGACCGTGAGCGGATCCGGGGCCTCCACGCCCGGGAGATCCGACCGTTTCCCTTCGGAGTACTCCATCGCCCCGGACACGATCGCCAGGTACGAGAATACCGTGCTGCGCCTCTTCGCACCGGGATCGAGCACCCTGCGAAAGGTGAACAGGACGTCGTCGGAGGTCAATGGGGTTCCGTCGTGGAACCGCACAGCCGGCCTCAGGTGAAACGTGTACGTGAGGCCGTCCCTCGAGATGCTCCAGGTGCTTGCAAGCCCGGGGACGACGTTGAGGCTCGCGTCGACCGACACGAGGCCGTCGAAGATCTGGTTGACCAGGAGGGCTTCGTACGCCGAGGACGTCACGGCGGGGTCGAGCGTCTCGGGGGCCTCCTGGACCAACCGGAGGACGCCACCCCGTCGGGGTGGTTCGGCGAGGTCCCGCGACGCGGAGGCCCCGCCGGGGCTCGTGCATCCGGCCAGCGCAGCGGCGACGACCATGACGATCGGAGCGAGAATTGCCCGATGGCTGCTCGGGGCTCGACGCGGAATGGACAGCACCACCACACCTCCAGGGGGACCGCAACCCCCCTCCGGTGGGAAAACATCGGCGCCGCCGGGGATCAAGTCAAGTTGGCGGGTGAGGTCATCTCAAAAATCTGACGTGCGCCCGGATTCTGCGTGGGCGCGCGAAATGGGGACATCCTGCTTTTTCTTGTAAAAGCTCTGAAGCCCCAGGCCCCACGGACCCCTTCCACCGATTCTGCAAGAAAAAGCAGAATGTCCCCAACCATGTTATATTCACCGGGTCCGCGTCGGTCGCGGCCGGCAATATCGCCAGGGCCGCGCTGCACCCCCAGGAGCCCGGTTCCGTCACCTGGGTGGTTGCCGGCGGCGCGGGGCGCCGGGCCGTCCACCCTAGGAGCCCGCCGTCGTGATGGTTCGGAGCGGCCCGAGAAAGGGCCCCCGGCGTCGCGGCGGACATGAGCCATGAGTCGGGCCAGTCCGGACGCCGCCAAGGGAACCGGGGAGATCCGCTAATCCATGTCCAAAGTCATGCTCGTGAACGTGACGCACGTCGAGGAGTCCCGCGTCGCGATCCTCGAGGACGGTGTCCTCGCACAGTACGAAATCGAGACGATCAACCGGACGAACATCAAGGGGAACATCCACAACGCGGTGGTCGAGAACGTCCACCCGTCGCTCGAGGCCGCGTTCCTCAAGCTCTCGTCGGACCTCAAGGGGTTCCTGCCGCTCGACGAGGTCAACTTCAAACTCCTCCCCTCCCGCGGAGACAGCCGCGCGCGGGGCCGGATCGGGCAGCACCTCCACCCCGGGCAGCGCCTGCTGGTGCAGGTCGTCCGGGAGCCGTTCGCCGGCAAACCTCCGACGGTCACGACCTATTTCTCCCTCCCCGGCCGGTACCTGGTGCTGATGCCGGGTGTCGACTCGGCCGGCGTCTCCCGCAAGATCGAGGACGCGTCGCAGCGCGACCAGCTCCGCAAGCTGGTCGAGGAGCTGAATCCTCCCGAGGGATTCGGCCTGATCGTGAGGACGGCGGGTCTCGGACAGACCAAGGCGGAGTTGCAGCGCGATCTGCGTTACCTGCTTCGCCTGTGGGAATCCATCCAGCGCGCGTCGAAGGCCACCGACTTCCCCGGCCTGGTGTACCGGGAACGGGACCTCGTGATCCGGACCATTCGCGACTACTTCACTCCCGACATCGGCGAGGTGTGGATCGACAGCCCGGAGACCTACGAGCGGGCGCTCGAGTTCGTTCAGGATGTGATGCCCGGCAAGGCGAAGATCGTCAAGCTTCACTCCGGCGACCGCCCCCTGTTCGGCAAGTTCAACCTCGAAGACCAGATCGAGAGCATCTACAAGCGGCGCGTCCAGCTGAAGTCGGGTGGCGAGATCGTGATCGACGGGACCGAGGCCCTGACCGCCATCGATGTGAACAGCGCCCGCTCGAACCGGCAGGGGGATGCCGAGGAGAACGCGGTCGCGACGAATCTCGAGGCCGCGGCGGAGATCGCCCGCCAATTCCGGCTGCGGGACCTCGGCGGTCTCGTCGTGATCGACTTCATCGACATGATGGCGGCGCGCAATCAGAAGCAAGTGGAAAAGGTGATGCGCGACGCCATGCGCACCGATCGCGCCAAGTACGACGTGACGCGGATCTCGAAGCTCGGCCTGATGGAGATCGCCCGCCAGCGGATCAAGGGGGAGAAACTGGGCGCGTCCTACGCGACTTGCCCCGCGTGCGAGGGATTCGGCCTCGTCAAGAACGTCGAGCCGGCGGGGCTCGCCGCCCTCAGGAAGCTCCAGACCCGCTGCCTCCGCGGCGACTTCGGCCGCATGCGGATGGCGCTGCCACCCGACGTCGCGGCCTGGATCCTGAACAACAAGAGGGAAGACCTGGTCCAGCTCGAGAAGCGCAACGCGATCCGGATCGTCGTGGAGTCCAAGGCACCGCTCAAGCGGCACGAGAGCGAGTTCGAGGCGTTCCCCCGCGAGAAGGTGGAAGAGCCGCCGGCCCTCGTGGCCGGCGACCGGCCCGCGCCCCCGATCCCGCCGGACCTCAAGGAACTGCGTGACATGGCCGCCGAGCAGTCCGCCGCCGCCGAGCGTTCGGCGCCTCCGGGGATCGCCGCGGCGGCGGCGGACGCTACGGCGTCAGACGTGAGGTCATCGGACGCCGGATCGCCGGACACGGCCGCGTCGGCCGACGGCGGGGGACGGAAACGCCGGCGGCGCCGCCGCCGCCACTCGAAGGGAGCGGGAACGCCGCCCGACGGAGCCTTCGCGGGACCGCAAACATCCCAGGACGGAAGCGCGTACCACGAACCGGCGCCGGCCGAGGCCGCGGCACGGCCCGAGACCGCGCCGGTCGCCGAAGTAGAGACGTCGGTCGGATCCGCTGCCGCCGAAGCGGAACACTTCGAGCCGCGGAGTTTCCCGGCGCCGGCGGAGGAGCACGCCCCTTCCACCCGGCCGGACTCCGCGGCCGGCCCTTCCACGGGGGACGGAACCGACGGCGAGAGCCAGGATAACGGTGGACCCGCGCGCCGCCGCCGCCGGCGCCGCCGCCGCCGTGGCCGCGGCCGCAGCGGGGTGGACGGAGCGCAGCCGCAGAGCGACGGGCGGCCCGCCGCGAGTAGCGGTCCTGACGCCGCGCCGGTCGCCGAACCGGCCCCCGCCCCCGTCCCGGAGCGAGAGGATCCCGTGGTCCCCCGCCACATCCGGAGCGAGGAACTGATGCCCGCCGCGACCGGAACGCTCGGCCGGAGCAAGGCCGCGTCCGGGCTGCGCCCGAGGCCGCGGCGCAAGCGCCGCGGTGCTCCCTCGATTCCGGGGACCCCGAACGGAGCCGCGCCTTTCGCCGAGCCGGAACGGCTCTTTCCGCTGGTCCCGGCGTCCGACGCGGCGCCTCGCGGTGAAGGTTCCGAGGATTGACGCGACGCCGCCACGCGGTGCGACCTCGTAGCGGCATGGATTCCAGGAGGCTCGTCATGCGCATCGCCCGCCTCGTTCCCGTTCTCGCCGCGGCGGCCGTCGTTTTTCCGGTGACCTTCGCGTCCTTCCCTTCCGCGACCCCCCTCCGGCCGCTCGCGACCTACTCCATCGTCGCCCGCGACCCGGCAACGGGCGAGATGGGGGTCGCCGTCCAGAGCCACTGGTTCTCGGTCGGATCGATCGTCCCCTGGGCCGAGGCGGGGGTGGGAGCAGTCGCCACGCAATCGTTCGTCGAGCCGTCGTACGGACCGCTCGGGCTTCAGGCGATGAAGGCGGGGATCGCTCCGGAGAAGGCGCTCGCCGATCTCCTCGCCAAGGACCCGCACCCCGAAGTCCGCCAGGTCGCGTTCGTCGACGCCGCGGGACGCGTCGCGGCGCACACCGGAGCGAAGTGCATCCCGGCGGCCGGCCACAGGACGGGAAAGGGGTACTCGGTCGAGGCGAACCTGATGCTCGGCGACGAGGTCCCGAACGCGATGGCGCGGGGGTTCGAGGCCTCGAGCGGGCCCCTCGCGGAGAGAATGCTCGCCGCTCTCGAGGCGGCGCAGTCGGTGGGAGGGGACATCCGCGGGAAGCAGTCCGCCGCGATCCTGGTGGTGCGAGCCAAGGCCACGGACAAGCCGTGGACCGACCGCCTCGTGGACCTTCGCGTCGAGGATTCCGACCACCCGCTCGCCGAGATCCGGCGCCTGCTCGCTCTGTCGCGGGCGTACGACCTGATGAACCAGGGGGACGAAGCGGTTGCCGCCGGGAAGATGGACGAGGCGCTGGCCAGGTACTCCCGCGCCGAGACGATGTTCCCGGACAACGACGAATTCGTGTTCTGGCACGCGGTCACGCTCGTGACGAACGGCCGCGGCGAAGAGGCGCTCCCCCTGTTCGGGAAGTCGTTCCGGATGAACCCGGCCTGGATGCTCCTCGTGCCGCGCCTGCCGGCGGTGGGACAGCTTCCGGACACTCCGGGGCTCGTCGAGAAAATTCTCGCGACCGGCCCCACGGCCGGCCGCGCTCCGTCGGGACACTGACCCTCGAGAACGCGTGTCCGCCGACCCCTCGCCCCGTCCCCTCTGGGCCGAGCGCGCCGCGCTCGCCGCGATGGCGGTCCTCGTGCTCGCGCTCGGCGCGATCGCGCTGATTCGCCGGCCGATTCCCCCTCGCGAGGGGCGGGACCGGCTCCCGGGATTGTCGGCGCCCGCGGAAGTGAAGTTCGACCGGCGCGGCACGCCGCACGTGCGCGCGGCCACCGAAGAAGACGCGTACCGGGTGCTCGGCTGGCTGCACGCCGCCGACCGGCTGTTCCAGATGGAGATGCGCCGCCGCGCCGCCGCCGGCCGGCTCGCGGAGGTGCTCGGGCCGGGTGCCGTTTACATGGACGAGTCGAGCCGGCGTGCGGACCTGGGCGATCAGGCGAAGCGCGAGTTCGGCGCTCTGAGTACGGCGGAGCGCCGATCTCTCGAGGCTTACTCCGCCGGCGTGAACGCCTACGCGTCGTCGCATCCCCTGCCCTGGGAACTGGTCGCGCTGAGAATTCGTCCCGAGCCCTGGACCGCCCTCGACAGCCTCCGGTTTCTCGACCTGATGTTCACCGACCTCTCGAGCGCCGAGTCGGACGAACGGGCCAACTTTTCCTCGCTCCTTCGCGCAGGGCTCGGACCGCTCCTCCCGTTCCTCGACGCCGGGAAACGGGTTCCGACCTTCGTTGCACCGGAAGCGCGCTATCCCCTCGGCCGCACCGCCGATTTCACTCGTGTACGCGAAAGAGCGACCGGCAGCAATGCCTGGGCGATCGCAGGCTCCCGCGCCGCCTCGGGCCATCCGATGCTCGCCAGCGACGCGCACCTCGCCCCGGAGATCCCGGGAACCTGGTACGCGGCTCATCTCACCAGCGCGGACGGGCTCGACGTGGTGGGACTCACGCTGCCCGGCCTCCCCGGAGTCGCGATCGGTCACAACGGCGCGGTCGCGTGGGGCATCACGATGCACCAGGCCGACGACGCCGACCTGTTTCTCGAGCGTCTCGACGACGGCGGCACGACCTACGAGGCGGACGGGAAACGGGTGCCTGTCGAGTACCGGGAGGAGAGAATCCGGGTCAAGGGAGGCGAGGATCGCTTGATTCGGGTCGGGAGGACACGGCACGGTCCGATCTTGTACGAGATCCTGAGCAAGGAGTCCGGGAGGCTTGGTATGTCGCTCGCCTGGGCCCCGGCGCTCGGCACCGGGAGCGCGAAGGCGTTCCTGCGAGCCGCGCGCGCCGCCTCGCCCGCCGGGATCGTGGATGCCTGGTCGTTCTACCAGGGCCCCTCGGTCAACGTCTGCTGGGCGTCGTCGGACGGCCGGATCGGCCTTCTCGTGGCGGGAGCGGTTCCTGCGCGGCCCAAGGGGGACGGCGTCCTCCCCGTCCCGGGCTGGACGGGGATCTACGACTGGAACGGGCTCGTCGCGTACGGCGATCTACCGCGGATCGAGGACCCTCCCGAGGGGTTCGTGGCGTCCGCCAACGACGACTGGAGCGCGAGCGGAGTTCATCCCGGCTATCCGGGCGGATTCGCCACGCGGGAGCGAGTGGACCGGATCCGGACGGTGCTGTCGTCCCTCGATCGCGCGACCCCCGCCGACTTCCGCGCGCTCCAGAACGACGTCCTCTCGCTGTACGCCGTGCGCGTCCGCGACGCTCTGCTCGCGATGGACCTGCGCGGCCCCGTCGCTCGTCGCGCGCTGTCGATCCTGGCGGCATGGGACGCTCGCGCGCTCCGCCGCGGCCCGGCGCTCCTGTTCTACACCTTCATGCGGGACCTGAGGCGTCGCGTCTTCGACTCTCGTGAAGCGCAACTCCACATCCGGCTCCCCGTCGGCTGGGACCTGATGGGAAAGATGATCGAGGGAACCGCCGGCGCCGGCCTCTGGGACGATCCGGAGACCGTTGACGTCGAGACGCGCGAGGCGATGATCTCGGCGTCGCTCGCCGCCGCGATCGGGGAGATCGAGGCCCGGGAGGGCCAGGTCGGCGCCGCGTGGAACTGGGGGCGCGCGCACGCGCTCCTCTACGTCCACCCGTTCGCGGAGGCGTTCCCGTCGCTCGGGCGCCTGCTGAACGTCGGGCCGATCGAGCGGCCCGGGGACTCGCGCACGGTTTCCGTCGCCTCGTTCGGTCTCGGCTCGACGACGGCGTCCGTCCACCAGATCGCGTCCGCCCGCCTGATCGTGGACCTCGGAAACCCGGACGCTTCGACGCTGATCCTGCCGCTCGGCCAGTCGGGGCAGTTTCCCGACCGCCGTTACGACGACCAGGCGGCCGCGTGGGCGGAAGGGCGCGACTTCCCGTTGCCGTTCCGGAGACCGGCGGTGGACACCGCCGCCACATCGACGCTCCGGCTGGAGTGAGCGGGGGCACCGTGCGCAAGGGGGAGAAGATCAACGCGATCAGCCACATGGCCGGCGCGGCGCTCGCGCTGGCCGGCCTCGTGGCGCTCGTGGTGGCGGCGAGTCTCGCCGGGGATCCCTGGCGGATCGTCGGCTTCTCGATCTACGGCGCATCGCTGGTCGCTCTTTACGCGCTCTCGACGCTCTACCACGGACTCGGCGGCCAGGCGGGGCGGGAAGTGTTCCGGCGCCTCGACCACGGCGCGATCTACTTCCTGATCGCCGGAACGTACACGCCGTTCACTCTCATCACCCTGCGATCCGCCTGGGGGTGGACGATCTTCGGCATCGTCTGGGGGGGCGCGGTCGCGGGGGTTCTCCTCGAGATCTTCCCGTTTCGCTACCGGACGCCGGTGTCGGTGGCGCTCTACGTCCTCATGGGGTGGCTCGTCGTGATCGCATTCCGGCCGCTGGTGGCGCGGCTCCAGCCGGGGGGCATCTTCTGGCTCCTGGCGGGAGGAGTCCTGTACACGGGTGGGCTGGCGTTCTACGGGTGGAAATCGCTGCCGCGGCACCACGAGATCTGGCACTTCTTCGTGCTCGCTGCGAGCGCGTGCCACTTCGTCGCCCTGTGGATGTACGTGCTCTGACCGGGCGCGGCTGGCGCTCCTCGTTGCTGGGCCCTACCCTTTATCCTCCGCGACTTCTTTCGACGGAGCATCAGGAGAGGAGTGCCTTGGGCGTCACCGGGCTCGATCCGCGCGTTCACGTGCGCCGGATGTTCGCCGGCCTCGTGAGCGGCCGCGAGGATTTCGACCTCCTCGTGGCCTGCCTGCTCGTGGCGGCCGAGGAGTACGCGGGTCTCGACATCGCGACGGAGACCGCTCGGGTGGACGCGCTCGGGCGCGAGGTGGAGCGCCGGATCGCGCCACTCCCGAATTTCTTCGCCCGCCTCGACGCGGTTCGCGCGTTCCTGTTCGAGGAGCTCGGCTACCGGGGAAACGTCGACCCGTACGACGATCCGCGGAACTCGTTCCTGAACGAGGTCCTGAACCGCCGCGTCGGCATCCCGATCACCCTCTCGATCCTCTACGTCGAGGTCTGCCGCAGGGCGGGCCTGGACGCCAAGGGGGTGGTGCTTCCCGGCCACCACATCGTGCGGGTGAGCGACGCGTCGCGGACCGTCTACGTGGACCCCTTCCACGCGGGGGGCGTGATCACCGAGGACGATTGCCGCGAGCTGACCGCGAAGGCCACCGGACGGGCCTCTCTCTTCCACCGCGAGATGCTCGAGGGGGCCAACGCTCCCGCGATTCTCGTCCGGCTGCTGCAGAACCTCAAGCGGATCCACCTCGCGCGCGAGGACTACCCGCGAGCGCACGCCGCGGTGGAGCGGATTCTCCTCGTCTCGCCGGACGATCACCGCGAGATCCGCGACCGCGGATTCCTGCACGCCCATCTCGGCCGGACCGACGCCGCAGTCTCCGATCTCGAGGCTTACCTGACCCTCGCCCCGCGCGCCCCCGACGCCGAGGCAATCCGCGGCCGCCTCGCCTGGCTCGTCCGGAAGATGTCCGAGATCAGCTAAAGGGGACAGAAGAATAGGGACCGTCCCCTTTCCCCGCGCTCGAATTCGTCCCCTTCGCAAATTCCTCCCGGTTTGATGCGCTGTTCCAGATAGGACACAATAGGCCCTGTCAGTCCGATTCATACGAAGGGACGCCATGACCACCGAGACGCGCACCAGGGACCCGAGACCCACCGCCGAGACGCTCGAGCGCGTCGTGATCCGCTTCGCGGGGGACTCCGGCGACGGAATGCAGATCACGGGGACGCAGTTCACCGCCACCGCGGCGATCGCCGGGAACGATCTCGCGACGTTCCCCGACTACCCCGCCGAGATTCGCGCCCCCGCCGGAACGCTCCCCGGCGTGTCCGGGTACCAGATCAACTTCTCCTCGGAAAACGTGTTCACCCCCGGCGACGCGCCGGACGTGCTCGTGGCGATGAACCCGGCGGCTCTCAAGGTCAACCTCAAGGACCTGAAACCGGGCGGGATCCTGATCGTCAACTCCGACGCGTTCAAGGCGGCGGACCTCGCGAAGGCGGGGTACCTGGCGAGCCCGATCGAGGACCACTCGCTCGACGGCTACCGGCTGGTCAAGGTCGAGATGACGCGCCTCACGAGGTCGTCGCTCGCCGAGACCGGGCTGCCGCAGCGCACCGTCGACCGTTCGAAGAACTTCTTCGCGCTCGGCATGATGTACTACCTCTACAATCGGCCGCTCGAGGTCTCGCTCCGGTGGATCGAGGAGAAGTTCTCCTCGCAGCCCGAGATCGCCGCGGCGAACCGCCTCGCGCTCAAGGCGGGGTACGCCTACTGCGAGGCGAGCGAGATCTTCCAGGACACCTACGAGATCCCGGCGGCGCGGCTCGCGCCGGGGACCTACCGGAACCTCAACGGCAACCAGGCGCTCGCTCTCGGCTTCGTGGCGGCCTCCCGCGTCAGCGGCCTCCCGTTGTTCCAGGGGTCGTACCCGATCACGCCGGCCTCAGACATCCTGCACGAGCTGGCCGCTTACAAGAACTTCGGCGTCGTCACCTTCCAGGCGGAGGACGAGATCGCGGCGATCGGCGCCGCGCTGGGCGCCTCGTTCGCGGGCGCGCTCGGGATCACGACCACCAGCGGCCCGGGAATGGCGCTCAAGAGCGAGTTCGCTCGGCCTCGCTGCGATGGTGGAGCTGCCGCTCGTCATCGTCAACATCCAGCGAGGCGGCCCGTCCACCGGCCTCCCGACGAAGACCGAGCAGGCCGATCTTCTCCAGGCGCTGTTCGGCCGCCACGGCGAGGCGCCGTGCGTCGTCCTGGCCGCACGCTCCCCCGGCGACTGCTTCGAGTGCGCGTACGAGGCGAGCCGCCTCGCCGTGCGGCACATGACGCCGGTGATCCTGCTGTCCGACGGCTTCATCGCGAACGGCGCCGGCCCGTGGCGCATCCCCTCGATCGAAGACCTTCCGCCGTTCCCCGTGAAGTTCCGGACCGACCCCGAGGGGTTCTTGCCGTACTCGCGCGACCCCGAGACGCTCGCGCGCCCCTGGGCGCTCCCCGGCACTCCGGGGCTCGAGCACCGGATCGGCGGGCTCGAGAAGTCGGACGGCGCGGGGAACGTCTCCTACGAGCCGCTCAACCACGAGCGGATGGTGCACCAGCGGGCGGAGAAGATCGCGCGGGTCGCCCTCGACATCCCTCCCGCCGAGGCCGACGGCGATCCCGACGGGCGCCTCCTCGTGCTCGGCTGGGGCTCGACGTACGGCTCGATCGCCGGCGCGGTCCGCCGCGCTCGCGCGGAGGGCCGGCGCGTGAGCCGGCTGCATCTGCGTTATCTCAATCCCCTCCCCTCGAACCTGGGCGAAGTGCTCTCGCGCTTCGAGCGGGTGCTGGTCCCCGAGATGAATCTGGGACAGCTCGCCTTCCTGCTCCGCGGGATGTACCTGCGCGAAATCGATTCGCTGTCGAAGGTCCAGGGGCAGCCGTTCCGGGAGAGCGAGATCTTCGACCGCATCCTCGAGATCGTGTAGGAGACCGCCATGGACGTGCCGGCCGTACTGACCCCAAAAGACTTCGCCACGGACCAGGAGGTCCGGTGGTGCCCGGGGTGCGGGGACTACGCGGTCCTGGCCGCGGTCCAGAGGGTGTTCCCGGAACTGGGCATCCCCCGCGAGAATTTCGTCGTCGTCTCGGGGATCGGCTGCTCGAGCCGCTTCCCGTACTACATGAACACGTATGGGTTCCACGCGATCCACGGCCGCGCCCCGGCGCTCGCCACCGGGATCAAGATCGCGAACCCGAAGCTCTCGGTCTGGATCGCCACCGGGGACGGCGACGCGCTGTCCATCGGCGGGAACCACGCGATCCACACGCTGCGGCGGAACATCGACATCAAGATCCTGATGTTCAACAACCGGATCTACGGGTTGACCAAGGGGCAGCTTTCGCCGACCTCCGAGGTGGGGAAGAAGACGAAGTCCACACCGTTCGGCTCCGTGGACCGGCCGTTCAACCCCTTGGCGCTGGCGCTCGGCGCCGAAGCGACCTTCGTCGCCCGGAGCGTCGACGTCAACGCGCCGCACCTCAAGGACGTTCTCCGCTCGGCCGCCGCTCACCGCGGCGCCGCGTTCATCGAGATCCTCCAGAACTGCAACATCTTCAACGACGGCGCCTGGGCCGAATTCCGCGAGAAAGAGGTCCGCGACGAACACGTACTGGTGCTCCGGCAGGGAGAGCCGCTGGTGTTCGGGAAGAACCGCGACCGCGGCATCCGGCTCGCGGGGTGCCACCGCCCCGAAGTCGTGAAGCTGGGCGAAGGGGTCGCCGAGAAGGACCTCCTCGTCCACGACGAGAAAGCGCCGGTCGGCTACGCGTTCATGCTCGCCCAGATGCGGCCGCCCGAGTATCCGCTCCCGATCGGCGTGTTCCGACGGGAGGAGGCGCCCACCCTCGAGAGATCGATCCACGAGCAGATCGCCGGGATCACCGCGAGGAAGGGAGTCGGAGACCTCGCGAAGCTCCTGCGGTCGGGGGACGTGTGGGAGGTGAAGTAGGCGCGTCCGGCGTCTAGAGGTTCGGTGGTATGTTTCGGTCTCCCGCGAACGGAGGCCCTCCATGCCCGTCCAATGCCTCGCCTTCGTCACGTTGCTCGCCTCGCTGATCCTCGCCCTCCCCTGCGCCGCTCTCGCCGCCGCCAGGCCTGCCACGGGCGACCCTCTCGTCGAGGCGCTCGCGGCGGCGGGGCTCTCGCCGGACCGGCTGAAGTTCGAGCCGGAAGGAACCTGGCTCCGTTATCCCGATCCGAAGCAGATCCCGTACGTCAACCGGATGTTCTCCGACCTGTTCGCGCATCCGGACCGGATCGACGACACGCTTCGCCTCATGGCGCAGGCGTCGAGGGACTTCCTCGGCCCCGCCTATCGGGGCGCGAAGGTCGACGGGCTGTTCCGGGCGGCGTATTTCACCGGGTGGGACCTCAGGCTCTCGGGCCACCGCGAATACACCGCGGCTCTCGACGACAAGGCGCCGTCTCTCGCGGACGCTGAGGACCCTCTGGTGTTCGCGGTGGAGCGGCTCTACCGGGACCTCGGCATCCCGTTCGACCTCGTCCGCCTCGACAAGCCCGCCGACTTCCCCCGCCGCCGCGAGGACACGCGGAGCGCGGCGGCCAAGCTCGACCCCGAGCTTCGCGCGATCGTCGCGCAGGCGGTGCTCGACCTCGCCGATGCGCTGCGCTGGCATCGGGTCGCGTTCGCGGAGGTGGACGGACACGACATGCTCTCCGCGGCGAAGCTCCGCGATCTCGGCGCGACGCAATTCGACGGGATGGAGTACCACGCCGAATGCGACCGGATCGCGCGCGACCTGGACGAACGGTCGCTGAACACGTCGTCCCGCAAGACCGTCGCCGCGGGGGAGCGGCTCGTGAAGTCGATCGAGGCCTGGAGGCCAAAGACGAAGGCGGATCTCGCGGCGCAGCGGTTCGACCTCGTGACCCCCGCGGGCCGGATCGTGGTGTCCGGCTCCGGGAACGACACCCACGAGGAGCCGGACCTGCTGCTCCTCGTGGACCTCGGCGGCGACGACCTGTACCGCGGCGGGATCGGCGGGAGCACGCTCGCGCAACCGGTGACCCTCGTGGTGGACGTCGCCGGCAACGACCGCTACGTCGCGGACGACGAGCGAACGAACGCCCAGGGGAGCGGGATCCTCGGCACCGGCGTCCTGATCGACGCGGCCGGCGACGACACGTACCGCGCGTACGGCTCGTCGCAGGGGTACGGTCTGTTCGGCACCGGGCTCCTCGCCGACCTCCGCGGGAACGACCGGTACGAGCTGATCGTCGAGGGGCAGGGGGCCGCGGAGTTCGGCGTCGGCCTGCTCTTCGACCTCGCGGGAGACGACGCCTACCGGATCGTGAGCGCCGGCCAGGGGTTCGGCGGCGTGGGGAACGGGATCGGGACCCTCGTCGACCTCGAGGGGAACGACTGCGTACTTCGCCGAGCCCGACTCGGCGAAGGCGTACCGGCCGGACGACCACTCGCAGCTCGAGGTCAACTACTCCTACGCGCAGGGGGCGGCGGCCGGACGCCGCGGCGACCTCGAGGACGGCCACTCGTGGGCCGGAGGGGTCGGCACGCTGATCGACCTCGGCGGGAACGACGCCTACCGCTCCGGCAACTGGTCGATCGGGTCCGGCTACTGGTACGGGATCGGCTGGCTGTACGACGCGGCGGGCGACGACACGTACGGAGCCTCGGTTTTCTCCCTCGCCGCGGGCGCGCACTTCTGCATCGGGGCGCTGATGGACGAGCGCGGCGACGACCGGTACGAGGGGTACGGCGACTCCCACACCGGGATGGGGTTCGGGCACGACTTCACCGTCGCGATTCTCCATGACGGGGGCGGGAACGACAGCTACCGTTACGGCGCCGACGGGTTCGGGTACGCGATCAACATGAGCCTCGCGCTGTTCGTGGATGCGGGAGGGGACGACACCTACGTCCTCGACCGCGGCAAGGAAGGGTTCGGGATCACGAACTTCAAGCCCGAGGAGCTTCTCCCGAACGTCGCTCGAAACTACCTCGCCTGGCCGGTTCAGGCGGGGCTGTTCCTCGATGCCGGGGGGAAGGACCGCTATCTCGACCGCGACCCGGCCGCCGGTGCGGAGACCCCGTCGGCCTCACGGAAGGACGGCGCGAGGATCCTGCGCCCGTCCTCCCCTGCCCGGGAGTCGGACGGCCGACACGCGGGAATCTTCGTGGATCGCGCCGGACCGGCCGCGCCGTCCATCGAGTGGTTCCGGAACCGGTGGTCGTCGATGCCGGCGCCCGCCCCGTGATCGCCGACGCCGGAGCGAACGCCGCGGAGTCGGCGAACGAACGGACCGCCCCGGGCGGTCAAGTTCTCTCCCGACCGTCCGATAGGCTTCGCGACGGGGGTCGAGGCGCGCCTGGCGAAATACGAGACGCGTCGTCCGCCACGACGCATCGCTCAGGAGGTCGCCGCACATGACGGCTCCGAACCCTGCCCCCGAGAACCCACTGCTCGCCGTCGTCGCCGGCTGCGTCAACCGCGCGGGCGCCTCGTTCCTCGAGACGGTCTCGGGCGAGGCACCCACCGTGGCCCCCGACGGGTCGTCGATGACAGGGTCGGAGCGGGTGGTCGGATTGATCTCGTTCTCGGGCGACACGCCGTTCGTGTTTCTCATGGGGCTCCCCGAGAAGACCGCGGGGCCGCTCGTCCAGAAGTTCACCGGGTTCGAGTTCGAGTTCCGCGGCTCCGACATGGGGGACGTGGTCGGCGAGCTGGTCAACGTGATCGCAGGCGACATGGTGGCCCAGGTCGAGCGGGCCGGAGCGAAAGTGGCGATGGGGCTGCCGACGGTGGCCCGCGGGCAGGACCTCGACATGGTCCCGAGCGACCGCAACCCGTCGTCCCAGACCGTCTTCCTGACCCCGCAGGGGCCGGTGTGGGTCAAGGTCGCCGTCGCCCGCCCGCCGTTCTCCTTCGCCGCGAAGATAATGATCGGCCGGCCGCCCGCTCGGAGATCCCGGCGGCCGAACCGGCGCAGCGCGAAGGCGAGGGCCGCCACGAGGACCGGGTTCCCCACCTCGGAATTCTTACTTCATCGTGCCCGCGAGCGTCAACGCTTCCGCCGCTCGCCGCCACCGGCGCGAGATCCGGCCGAGCTTGCCGCCGCGCCCCCGCCGCCGTAGACTCCCGCTTCCTTTTCTTACACGGGGGACAGCCGATGGCATTGAACGATCCGAAACGAACCGAAGGCGAGCCGCGGCGCCTCCATCCGGCGGCCTACCGCGAGCTCGAGCCCGGCGAGACTTTCGAGCCTTACGTTCCGGCCGGCGCGTCGGTGCCGGAGTTCACGTTCCGGTCGGTCGTCACCGGGATCGCGATGGTCTTGATCTTCTCGGTGGCCGCGACCTACTCGGGGCTCAAGGTCGCCCAGGTGTTCGAGGCGGCGATCCCGATCTCGATCCTGGCGGTGGGACTGTCGGGGCTCTTCAAGCGCCGGAACACGATCCTCGAGAACGTCATCGTGCAGAGTATCGGCGGCGCCTCGGGGCTGATCGTCGCGGGCTCGATCTTCACCCTCCCCGCGCTCTACATCATGAACGTCGCTCCCGGTACCGGGCGGATGCTGCTCACGATCTTCGTGGTCTCGGTGCTCGGCGCGTCCTTGGGCCTCATGTTCCTGATCCCGCTCCGGCGCTACTTCGTCGTCGAGCAGCACGGAAAGTTGCCGTTCCCCGAGTCGACGGCGATCAACGAGGTGTACGTCACCGGGGAGAAGGGGGGCGAGCAGGCCCGAACGCTCCTCCTCGCGGCGGGAGTGGGCGGGATCTACGACTTCCTGGCCACTTCGGTCCGGGCCTGGTCCGAGATCGTGAACTTCCAGTTCCTGCCGTTCATGAAGAACCTCGCGGACAAGTACAAGGCTGCGGTCAGCCTCAACGCGGTGGCGATGATCGTGGGGCTCGGCTACATCACCGGCCTCCGGTACTCGGCGATCATCTGCGCGGGCGGGCTCTTCTCGAACCTGATCCTGGTTCCGCTCGTCTATCACTTCGGCCAGAATCTCCCGGCGATCTCCATTCCGCCGGCGCCCCTTCCGGGGATCCCCGGCTTCATTCCGGAAATGAGCGCCGGGAACATCTTCCGGCTGTACGCGCAGCGGGTCGGCGTGGGCGCGATGGCGGGGGCCGGCATCATCGGCATCCTCAAGGCGCTCCCCACCATCGCCAGCGCGTTCTCGCTCGGCTTCAAGCAGATCTTCCGCCCGCACGCGCACGCCACCGCGGTCGCCCGCACCGACCGCGACCTCAAGATGAGCACGGTCATGGGCGGGATCGTGGCGGCGACTCTCGCCGTCGGCATCTTCTTCTTCGTCTTGCTCCGGCAGGACCCGGCCGGCGCGTCGAAGGCGCCGCAGATCGCGCTCACCGGGCTCGTGATCGCCTTCGTGTTCTCGTTCCTGTTCACCACCGTCGCCGCCCTGGCGACGGCCATGACCGGCAACAACCCGATCTCGGGGATGACCCTGGTGACGCTGATCATCGGCTCGACGGCACTGGTCTCGGTGGGGCTCCAGGGGGAGTACGGAAAATTCGCGGCGATCGTCATGGGGGCGGTCGTCTGCACCGCGCTCTCGATGAGCGGCGGGTTCGTCACCGACCTCAAGGTCGGCTACTGGCTCGGCTCGACGCCGCGTTACCAGCAGATCTCCAAGATGATCGGCACGCTGTTCGCCGCCGTCGGGGTGTCGCTGACCGTGCT
The DNA here is from genome assembly GCA_963790465.1 of Terriglobia bacterium. Taxonomy (GTDB): domain Bacteria; phylum Acidobacteriota; class Polarisedimenticolia; order Polarisedimenticolales; family JAIQFR01; genus JAIQFR01. The sequence goes on from CAWBOP010000018.1 coordinate 86,221, forward strand.
CCTGATCCACCGTGCGTTCGGCAGGACCGATCCCGCCACCGGAGCGTTCATCTCCGGCTTCATGAACACGCAGGTTGTGCCGGCGCCGCAGGCGAACCTGTTCGCGACGATCCTCTCCGGCATCTTCGACAAGCAGCCGGTGACCTGGCTCCTCTACAGCGTCGGGCTGGTGCTGGCGTTGCTCCTCGAGATGATGAAGATTCCGCCGCTGGCGTTCGCCATCGGGATGTACCTGCCGCTCCAGGTCAACACGCCGCTGTTCGTCGGAGGGCTGGTCTCCCACTACGTCGCGAAGAGCAGCAAGGACCCCAAGGTCGCCGAGGCGCGGTCCCAGCGCGGCACCCTGCTCGCCAGCGGGTTCATCGCCGGCGGCGCGATCATGGGGGTCATCGGCGCGCTCCTGGTGATCGGACGCGAGTACGTGCCGTTCCTCGACGTGGACCTCGGGGTGCCCGAGAAGAGCGACACGCTCGGCCAGGTGGTCAGCATCGTGATGTTCACCGGGCTGTGCCTGTTCCTCTACTTCGACTCGAGGCGGGCGAGGCCGTCGAGTTGATCGCCTCCTCCAGATCGGCGAGGGCGGGAGACCTCGCGGCCGGTCCCGGGAGCGGGTCCGAACTCCGGCCTTCGGAGATCGCGGCGGCTGCGGCGATCGCGCTGCTGGCGGCGGTCCTGCTCTTCTGGGGTCTCGGCGACAAGTACCTCTGGCAGGACGAAGCGGCGACCGCGGTTCTCGGCGAGCGAATGCTCAGGTACGGAAAACCGCTGAGCTACGACGGGAAGAACCTGATCACGATGGACTATGTGGACCCCGCCGACACCGAGAAGATGGACTCGGTGACGGGCAGCGCTCGCGCGGCGGTGGACTACTACGTCGAGCGGGGGGACTTCAAGGCGGACACGACCTGGATCGGTCACCCCTGGGGTCAGTTCCTCCTCGCGGGCGCGTCCCTCCGGGCGTTCGGTCACGGGACGGTCCAGGCGCGGTTCCCCTTCGCGGCCGCTGCATGGCTCACGGTCGTCCTGCTCTACGTTTTTGTCCGGCACGAGTTCCGGGATCCCCGGATGGCCGCCGCGGCGGCCTCCCTCCTGGCGGTCAACGCGTACTGGATTCTGCACTGCAGGCAGTGCCGCTACTACGCGCCGAGTTCCCTGTTGCTCCTGCTCACGCTCGCCGCCTGGGCGCACTGGCGGCGCGGCGGAAGGTACGGCGGCGCGCTCGTCGTCGCCGCCGGCTGGTGCTGGTTCCAGATGGACTTCGGATCCTTCTGGCCCTCGGCCGCCGTCCTTCTCGCGCTCGCGGCGTTCGAGGACCTGCCGGACTGGAAGGCGACGACGACCGTCGCCGTCACGCTTGCGGCGACGATCGCGCCCTGGGTCTGGTACTACGAGCTGGCCGGTCGCTACAAGGAGAGCGTTCTCAGCTGGAAGACGAGGTTCCTGGGCAACCTCGAGCAGACGAACCACTTCATCGCTCCCTTGCTCCTCCTGGCGGCCGCCACGATCCTGCTCTGGCGCGGCCGGGCCTCCCTCGGCCCGGGACCCAGGAGGATCCTCCTCGCCTGTATCGCGACGATAACCGTGATGATCGTCTGGGTGCCCAGCGTGGCGCCGGAGTACTTCCTCCGCTACGTGGTGCACCTGGCACCTCTTGCCTGCATCGTCGCGGCCTGGGTTGTCGCGAGGTTCGGCGACTGGATTGAACGAAGGACCGGATGGCGACGGAGGTGGTCGCGGGCCGTCGTGACCGCCATGGCGATCGCGTTTCTCGCGTTCTCCCCTCTGTCGTCGGCGCCCGTGGCCTGGTTGCTTCCGAGGGAAGGTCTGGTCCGGCACGAGATCGGAGTGATGGTCCGGCCGGAGATAGGAATCCTCTTCTCCGAGGTGTTCGGACACCGCGACGACCCGAACCGCGCCGGGGTCGAGTGGGTCGCCTCCCGTGCGCGACCCGGAGACGAGGTCCTCGTCAGCTACGAGGACATCCCGTTCATGTTCTACACCGACCTCCCGGTACGTGGCGGCGTTCCCTGCTTCCGCGTCGAGGATCGCTCGTCGGCGCCCGCGCGCTTCTTCGTGGTGAGGAAGAACCTTCCGTGGAACTACTGGCCCCCATTCCTGCGGGAGGTCGTTCGCTCGAACTGGAACCAGGAGGAGCTGCCCGTGGCCGCTCTCCCATGGGGCAACAATCCCGACCCGGAAGCCCAGCCGACGTTGTTTCCAAAGGACGGCCTGCCCCGCCTTCTCGTGGGTGAGCGCACCGGCTCGCGATAGCGACCGCTCCGTCCGCGGGACCCGCTGTAGACTGGGGCCATGAGGATCATCGGCGAGTTCGTGCGCGTACGTCTCGCGGCCTTCTGCCTCCTTCTCGCGGCGGCGTTGTCGTGCGCGCCGTCGTCCGCTCCGTCCAGCCGCCCCGTTCCCGGCGGTGGCGCGGTCGCCTCGGCGGCTCCGGCGGCGACCGAGGCGGGCCTCGCGATCCTCCGCGAGGAGGGGAACGCCGCCGACGCAGCGGTCGCGGTCGCCCTGGCGCTCGCGGTCGTCCACCCCCAGGCCGGGAACCTGGGCGGCGGCGGGTTCGCCGTTTCGCGGTTCGACGGCGAGGTCACGGCGCTCGATTTCCGCGAGACCGCGCCGGCCGCCGCGACGCCCGGGATGTTCCTCGGACCCCAAGGCGCACCGGTCCCGGAGCGCTCGCTCGTCGGGCCGCTCGCCGCGGGGGTGCCCGGATCGCCTCGCGGTCTCTTCGAACTGCACCGCCGGTACGGCCGTCTTTCGTGGCGGAAGGTCGTCGCCCCCGCGATCCGCCTTGCCCGCCACGGGTTCACGGTCACGGAGCGACTGTCTCGAACCCTCGCGGAGGAGAGCGCGCTTCTCTCGCGTTTCCCCGAGACGGCGGCGGTCTGGCTGCCCGGCGGCCGGCCTCCCGCGGTGGGATCGCGGATCGCGCTTGCCCGGCTCGCGAAAACCCTGGATGCGTACGCGCGCCTCGGTCCCGACGCGCTGACCCGCGGCTCCGCGGCCTCGGCGATCGAGGCGGCATCCAGAAAGCACGGCGGCATCCTCACCGCCTCGGACCTCGCGGCGTATGCCCCGGTGTGGCGGACGCCGGTCCGGTTCCGCGCGCTCGGCTGGGAGATCGCCTCGATGCCGCTCCCGTCCTCGGGCGGGATCCTCCTCGGCGAGACGTTCGGGATGCTCGAGCGCCTCGGCTGGGCTTCCTTGCCGAGAGACGGCGCCGAGCGCGCGCATCTTCTGATCGAGGTCTGGCGCCGCGCCTACGCCGACCGGTTTCTTCTCGGCGATCCCTCGACCACCGGGGCGGACGCCGGACAGCTACTCGGCACGGCGTGGCTCGACCGCCGCGCCCGGGAGATCGATCGCGCGAGGGCCACTCGCTCCGTCGACGTCAGGCCCTGGCCCGGAGGCGACGCCGAGTCCGCGCAGACGACGCACATCTCGGTCGTCGACGCCCGCGGGGACGCCGTCGCCATGACGGTCACCCTCAACGGATCGTTCGGCTGCGGCCTCCTGGTGCCCGAACTCGAGATGCTTCTCAACAACGAGATGGACGACTTCGCCGCGGCCCCGGGAACGTCCAATCTCTACGGGCTCGTGCAGGGCCCCGCCAACGCGGTCGGGCCGGGAAAACGGATGCTCTCGTCGATGAGCCCGACGCTCGCGTGGAGGGGAGACGAGATCGTCGCCCTCGGATCGCCCGGCGGCTCCCACATCCCCACCGCCACGGGACAGGTATTGCTGCACCTGCTCGCCGACGGCGAGACGCTGGCGGAGGCGGTGGCGCACCCGAGGATTCACCATCAATGGATGCCCGACGAGGTGCAGGCGGAGGCGGGGGCGCTCTCCCCCACCGCGCGAGCGGGTCTCACGGCGCGCGGCCACGCGATCAACGACGTCTCGATGCTGGGGGAGGTCGACGCGGCTCACCGCCTCGCCGGCGGCCGCCTCGAGGCGTCCGCCGATCCGCGCGGCCCGGGGGCCGATGGCGTTCAGAATCCGCGGAAGTGACCGCTCAGCCCGCGCGCCGCCGTCCCCGCATCCACTTTTCGAGCGAGGCACTCGACTCTCCGGACGGAAGTCCGGCGAGGAGGCTCTCGACGCTCAGGTCCTCGTCGAGGTCGGACCAGTGGATCCCCGTCCCGCGCCCGATGAGCCGCCAGTTCGACCGCTCCGCGCGGTTGCCGTCCAGGAGACGCGGGTACCATGCGAGCGGCACGCTGATCGTCCGGCCATCGGTCAGATCGACGACCACCGAGTCCCGGGTCACCCGGACGTCCTCGGCCGTGGAGTCCCTGCGCCTACTCCGGAAAGAACTCATCCCATTTCCTCGAGAGGAGATCTTCGTTCCTCTCCACAAGAATCCGCAGGCGTCCGATCTCCATCCGCGCGAAGCCTCCGCTATCCCCCAACCGCACAGGCCCCAGCCAGAACTTCGCCACGTTGCGACCGCGCTCGACGTGCACGTGCTTCGCCTCTTCACGATCCGCCGCATAGAAGAACAACCGATAGGGTCCGCGACGCAGCACGGCCGGCAAGCCGTCCGCCTTCCTCGGGACCGCGGGTATTATAGCTCCCGTCGCTGCACGAGGAGCCTGCGAATCCAAAGAGGGTTGTGATCGCGGGACGGAGCTACTTCTCCCGCCTAGCTCCGCTCCTCCTCGAGCAAGGGGAGGTAGACCTCGAAGGTCGTGCCCTTGCCCGGCTCGCTGTGACACTTGATGTACCCGTTGTGCTGCTGCACGATGCCGTAGACGATGGACAGGCCGAGTCCCGTACCTTTCCCCAGTTCCTTGGTGGTGAAGAACGGCTCGAAACTCCTCTTCAGGACGGCGTCATCCATTCCGTGCCCCGTGTCGGAGACCGAGACGAGGGCATACGTTCCGGGCTTTCCGAATTCGTGTCTTCGAACGAATTCTTCATCGACCTCGAGCCGCTCCGTCTCGAGGGTCAAGGCGCCGCCGCCGGGCATGGCGTCACGGGCATTGGTCACGAAGTTCATCAGCACCCGCTCCAGCTGGCCGCCGTCCACCAGAACCGGCAGTTTCTCCGGCGCCAGCCGGAGGCTCGCATCGACCTCCTCGCCGACGAGCCGCAGAAGCGTTTTCCTCATGCCCTCGATCAGCTCGTTGAGATCGAGACGCTTCAGCTCGGCGGCCTGCTTCCCGCCGAAGATCAGAAGCGACTGCGTGAGATGAGCCGCACGGTCGGTCGCGTCGAGCATTTCTCTGAGGTACGGGAGGTTGGGATCCTCCTTCGACATGCTCTGCTCCATCAAGGCGCCATAGCCCGCGAGGACGCTCAGGATGTTGTTGAAATCGTGGGCCACGCGCCCGGCGAGACTTCCCAGAGCCTCCAGCCTGTGCGCGTGCTGGAGCTGTGCCTCGGGCACGCAGGCCGTCTCCGTCGCGCGGCCGTCTTCGACGCGCGACGAATCCTGATAGTCCGTGAGGCGCTCGGTGAGGCGCCGGCAGCACGGAGTATCCGGGCCGTCCTTGTGCCACCGCGCCAACTCGCCGTGCACGATGGACTGTTCCTCCTCGATCCGCTCCTGTCCTTTCATGGATCGGCCGGTTGTACCGTCCATGGCCGTTCCCCTATGGCTCGTCGTCCGCCGTCGCGACGTGAGCCCCAAGGCGCAACCCACACGCTCAGAGTTGCCGGATCTCCATCGGGATCGTCGCCGTCTCGTCGCGCACGACGTCCTCGCGGGCCGTCGCCGGTTCCGTCTGCTGCATCTGACGGCGCTCGTCTAGCCGATGAAGGCACTGTTCGAGTTCGGCGCGCGATCGCTCGGCGCGCTCGAGGAGCCGCTGGCGGGGTCCGTTTCTCCGCAACCTGATTCCCGTCATCTTTCCCTCCTCGCTACTCTCGGCGCGGTTTCACCGACTCAACCGCTTCTCGTCCAGTCCACCCGTCGTCCGTTCGGCGGCGGCATCGCCAGGACCGGTCTCCGGCCCGGACAGGTTAGGCGAACGGATCGTGGGCGGCGCGCGCAAAACTTCTTGCGAGACTGAGGCGGGAAGGCCGCTTGCCCGACCGTGCGCGAAAGCCGTCGGAGCGCCCATATGTCGTTTCTCGGCAGCGCATTCTCGGAAGTGATACCGGCGTGGCCAATCGCTCGAGTCCGTCTCACGTCCTTCTGAATGTTTTGCCTCTTGACATTACGCGATAAACATATTCTCCAACCTGTCATACCCACTGTCAATAGAAATCGAAAAATAATTACAAGCGCTGCAAATAACAGAATTCAAAGCACTTGCTCGCAACGGCAGGAAGTCGGCCGCCGAATCGACGGACACGTCTCAGAGTACGGGCTTCTCCGCCAGATCCAGCTCGACGGTGACTCGCGCGCCGTCGCACTTGATCGCGCCGTACTTGCCCGCGCGGTCCTTGAGCACGATGCGGCGCTCGCGCGACGCGACACGCTCGAACGACGGTTCGAGGCCGTCGCGCAAGCGCGCGAACGCCGCGGCGGCCACCTCGGGCGACGGGTAGTCGGCGATCAGGAGGGTTCGGGTGCCGGTGCCCTGCTGCCGGTATTCCCCCGCGACGGCGGCGACCTTGCCGCCGAGGAGAAGGAAGTCCCCATCGCCCAGCGAGCCCACGGCGGCTTGCAGCCCGTATCGGCCGCGGATCAGCCGGACCGACGACGCGACGAGCCCTTCCTTCGGGAGGAGATCGAGCACGGCGGGACGCTCCACGGACGCAATCTTCGAGGCGACGAACTTTCCGAGCTCCAGGAGGACCTTCGCCGCCTCCGGCGATCCCGAGTCGTTGTTCGCGAGGACGTAGTATCGCCCCTTGACGAACGTGAGCTGGTATTTCCCCGCGGTGTGGCGCTCCCGGAACCCTGGGTCGGGGGTCTCCTGGCCGCACTTCGCGAGGTAAATCCCCCAGGCCGCGACCGGGTCGTCCATCCGATACGCCTCGAGGACGACCTCGTCCTCGCCGCGCCGGAAGCGCTGGAGCGTGAGCGCGTCGAACCCGAGCTCGAGGAAGATCTCGGCGCCGCCGTCGATGTGCCCGAAGAGTTCCGCCCCCTGGAACACCCTCTGCGGCTCCCAGCGGCTCCACCCCTCGGCAAAGCCGCCGGGCGGGACCAGCGAGGGGTCCCCCTCCGCGAGAGCGGCGGCGCCTGCCACGAGAAAAAGCGCCGCCACCAGCAGCCGTCTCACGCCGACAGCCTCACCAGCCGGATCTTCGCCGGATCCCCCACGCCGAGGCCGAGTTTCTCCGCCTGCGCGAAGTAGTCGGTGTAGCGCGGGTGCTCCACGACCTTGATCTCCATCGCCCGCCGCTTCTCGGTGATCCGGTCGTGGCCGACCCGGTCCAGCGCGAACGGGTCGGTGGCGAAGTACAGGGAGCCGAGCGGGTAGACGAATTTTTCGTTCATCATCGGGCCGTCGTCGTACTGCCCCCTAATCCCGTCGATCACGTTCAGCACCAGCTTGTCGCGCACCGCCGGGGCCGCGAGCACTTCGGTGCAGACCCGGAACCCCAGCGGCGCGTGCAGCCGCCCGGTGTTGCAGATAACGCCGTAGCCGAGGTTCTTCGTCGCCATCGAGACGCCGTGCCCGGCGTTCTTGAACACCGCGACGTTGATGATCTTGGTCAGCCGCCGGGTCACGAGCCGGCCGAAGTAGGAGTACTCGTCGTTGAACACGTGCTGGTTGAGGTAGAACTCGTCGTCCTTGTACCCCTCAACCCCCTTGCCCACGACCCCTTTCGCGAGGTAGTACACGTCGCGGTCGAAGTTCGCCGCGCTGACGTGCTCCGCCTTGTCGTTCCTGAAGCTCTTCCCCTCTTCCACCATGGTCTGAAGCGACTCGATTCGAACGCCGGGGAACCGATCGGCGGTGTACCCCGCCTCCTTGAGCATGTCGTCGAACCGGTCCCAGATCACGATGTTGGCGCGCGGGACGCCATTCTTCTCGAGCCACGCGACCAGCGCCGCCACCACCTCCGGCTTGCTGCTCATGAGCGGCGGTCCGACCGGGTTCACCTTGATCCCGATCACGTCCCCCTTGTCGAAGAGCATCCGGAAGCTCTTCTTCATCCCCTTGCCGGTCAGGGTCGTGATCCCCTTCTCGACCATCCCGGCGACGACCTTCGCGTCCACCTTGTCATCCTTGAGGCAACGCGCGTCGGCGACCTCGACGACCTTCCCCGGGAACGGGCCTGGAATCGCGTGCGGCCCCCGCGGGACCTTCATGAAGTCGGCGAGGTTCGTCTCGACGTCGGCGGGCGGCTTCGGCACCGCCCCCTCCTCGGCGTGAAGCGGCGGGATGCCGAGGATCGCGCCGCCGGCGGCGACCGCGGAGGCGGTCCCGATCGCCTTGAGGAAATCGCGGCGGTCCACTCCGAGCACGGGCTTCATCGAGGCGTAACGGGTGCGGCTCATGACGGAACCCTCCGCGGAGTTGCAGGCGGCGATCTACCAGGAGTTCAGCAGCGGGCCCACCGCGGCCTCGACCGCCTCGAGCACCTCGCAGCGCTCGACCGCCGCTTTCATGGCGTTGTGATCGGGGAACAGCGGCCGGTCTTCGTCGAGGTGCGCGACCACCTTGCGGATCGCGCCGTGCGCGGCGCGAGTGCCGGCGCCGGGGGTGAACTCGCGAAAGTCGAGCCCCTGGGCCGCGGCGATCATCTCGATCGCCAGAATGCCGTGGGCGTTGTCCAGGATCTGCGACGTCTTGAGCGCCCCGTTCATCCCCATGCTCACGAAGTCTTCCTGGTCCGCGGCCGCCGGGATCGACTGGATGCACGAGGGGGCGCTGAGGATCCGCTGCTCGACCACCAGCATGTCGGCGGTGTACTGGCTGAGCATCAGGCCGGAGAACATGCCGGCCCCCTTCGTCAAGAAGGCGGGCAGGCCGACGGAGAGCGCGGGGTTCGTCAGCCGGTTGAGCCGGCGCTCGGAAAGGACCGACACCATGGTGATGCCGGCGCCGATCATGTCGAGGGGGAGACTCACCGGCGTCCCCTGGAAGTTGGCGCCGGTCAGCACCCGGTTCTCCTCCTGGATGAAGATCGGGTTGTCGGCGACACCGTTCAACTCGATTTCGAACTGCTTTCGCGCGTAGGCCAGCAGGTCGCGCAACGTGCCGACGACCTGCGGGGTCGAGCGCATGGAGTACGCGTCCTGGACCTTGACCTTCAGCTTGCCGGTGATCAGGTCGGAGCCGGCGATCAACTTCCGCAGGTTCGCGGCGCAGGTGACCGCCCCCTTGAAACCGCGAAGCTCGTGGAGCCTGGCGTCGTACGGCTTCATGTTCGCCAGCAGGGCCTCGAGAGTCATGGCGGCGGTGATCTCGGCCTGGTGGATCCAGCGCTCGGTGTCGTAGAGCAGCAGGCAGCCGATTCCCGTGATCAGGTTCGACCCGTTGATCGCCGCGAGACCGTCGCGGGCCTCCAGGCCGGGGACCGGGATCCCCGCCTTCTCCAGGGCGGCGCGCGTGGGCATTCTCTCGCCCTGGTAGAAACTCTCCCCTTCTCCCATCAGCGACAGCGCCAGCTGGCTCATCGGCGCGAGGTCGCCGCAAGCGCCGACGCTCCCCTTCTCGCAAACCACGGGGGTCACGCCGCGGTTGAGCATCTCGACGTAGGTCCCGGTGATCTCCGGCCTGCACCCCGAATAGCCGTGGGCGTGAACGTTGATCCGGCTCAACATCGCCGCGCGTGCGCGCTCCACCGGGATCGGGTTGCCGATGCCGGCGGCGTGGTTGTAGATCAGGTAGCGCTGGAACTGCTGAACCTGATCGTCGTCGAGCACGACCTCGGAGAATTCTCCGATCCCCGTGTTGACCCCGTACATGATCTCGCGGGCCCCGATCTTCTTCTGGAGCATCCCGCGGCACTTCTTGATCTTCTCCAGGGACTCCGGGGCCAGTTCCACCTTCGCGCCGTGACGGGCCACGCGGACCACGTCCTCGATCGTCAGGCTCTTACCGTCGATCTTCACGAGCATGGGTCATCTCTCCTCGGACCAGCTGTTCTAGCGGTCGAAATCGCGGCTGGAACAATCGGGGGATAGGGTACTACAGCGGCGCCGCCCGGCGCCGCCCCCCGGGGAAGGGGAACACCTTCTTGTTTCCGTCGAAGCTCAGGACTTCGACTTCCCCACGTAGTCCCGCCTCAGCGCGTCGAGGAGCCGCTCCCGCTCGTCGTAAAGCCTGCGGAGCGGCCTCGGCTCGTGGCGATCGAGCGCGTATGCCGCGAGGAGGGGCGCGACGATCGTGCTGTCGCCGTAGACCACCACCGTGTCCGGGAGGCTGTCCGGATCCACCTTCCCCCAGGAAACCGCCTCGCTGGGGGTCGCCCCGGAGAGGCCGCCGGTGTCCGGGCGGGCGTCGGTCACCTGGATGAAGTGGTCGTGCCCCGCCTCCTCGAGGCCGAGCACTTCCTGAATCTGCGGCTCGGTCTGGAGGACGAAATTCTTCGGGGAGCCGCCGCCGAGAATGAGAACGCTCGACGCCCCGCCGCTCTTCTTCGCCCCGTAGACGATGGCGGCGGTCTCGTTCACGTCCCGGGAGACGTCGATCCGGGGGCCGCGGCTTCGGAGCCACAGCTCGGCGACGTTCATGCCGATGGACGAATCGCCGGGCGACGAGGTGTAGCACGGCAGGCCGCAGCGGTAGGCGGTCGAGAGGACGCAGCTGTCCTGCACGCCCAGTTCGTCCTCGCGCGCGGCGAGGTACTTCCCCAGCAAGTAGTGCAGCTCGGCCGACGACATGTCCCGCTGGAACTCCGGCGCGAGCATGACCTCGCGGAGGTAGGCGTCGGTCTCGAGCAGCACCTTGTAGTCGAACAGGATGTCGTAGATCCGGACGACCCCTTCCTCGCGGAGCACCCGGTCGTCCACCTGGTGGTCGCCGCGATGGAGCGCGAGGCCGAGGCCGAAGTGGGCGTCGTGGTAGAGGTTCGCCCCGGTGGAAACGATCCAGTCCACGAACCCGGCGCGGATCAGGGGAACGAGAACGCTGCGGCCGAGTCCGGCCGGGGTCAGGGCGCCGGAGAGGCTCACCCCGACCCAGCTCCCGGGCTCGAGCATTCGCTCGACGAACAATCGCGCGGCCTTTTGTAGACGCCCCGCGTTGTAGGCGAGGAACGTCCGATCCACGAGGTCCGCCGCGCCGATCCCCTTCCGGATCGGCTCGGGGTTGATCCGGCTGCCGGCGAGCCACTTGCTGCTGGAGTCGGCCACGCTACCCTCCCTGGGCGCGGCGCCTCGCGCCGGAAAAGGGCCGAATGCTAACACGGGATGCTAAGATCCACGGCATGATCCGCGTACATCGGTGCTCGACGCGGGCGGCCTTCGCGCTCGCCTTCACGACAGGGGTTTTCTGCGCTTGCAACCGGTCCGGGGCGCCACCTTCCGCCGCGCCGGCGCGGGCGGCGCCGGGACCGAGGGCCGCTGCGGGCGCTCCCGACGTCGTGCTGATCACGATCGACACGCTCCGGTACGACGCGACCGGGTTCTCGGAAGCCGGCAAGGTCGCCACCCCCACGTTCGACCGGCTCGCCGCCGAGGGACGCACGTTCCCCTCCGCCCACGCGCACGCGGTGACGACGCTCCCCTCCCACACGAGCCTCCTGACCGGTCTCTACCCGTTCGCGCACGGCATCCGCGACAACGCGGGGTTCGTGCTGCGCGAGGACGTGCCGACCCTGGCGACGATCCTGGGGAGCGAGGGGTACGCCACCGGCGCCTTCGTGTCCGCGTTCACGCTCGACGGCCGGTTCGGGCTGAAGCGCGGGTTCGACATGTACGACGACCGGTGCGAGGGATTCTCCGGGAGCCCGTCGACGCTCGACGAGCGCCCGGGGGAAAGGACCGTGCAGCTGGCGCGGGGCTGGTGGGAGGCCCACCGCGGGAAACCGCGTTTCCTGTGGGTTCACCTCTTCGCGCCGCACGCGCCGTACCGGCCGAGCGAGCCGTTCGCGAGCCGGTACCGCGACGCGCCGTACTACGGCGAGGCGGCGCTCGCCGACGAGCAGCTCCGTCCTCTGGTGGAGGCGATCGAGACAGAGCGCGACCGGCGTCCCGTCGTCGTGTTCACGTCCGACCACGGCGAGTCGCTCGGCGAGCACGGCGAGAAGAGCCACGGGATCTTCGCGTACGAAGCGACGCTCCACGTCCCGCTCGTGCTCTGGTCCCCAGGCCGGATCGCGCCGGGCTCCGACCCGAGGCCGGCCCGCCACGTGGACGTGCTTCCGACCGTGCTCGAGCTGGCCGGAGTGCCGGCGCCCGCGGGACTGCCGGGGCGCTCGCTCCTCGGCCCGGCCGGCGGCGACTCGTCGAGTTACTTCGAGGCGCTCACCGCCTGGCTCAACCGGAGCTGGGCGCCGCTTTACGGGCGGATCGAGGAAGGGCGGAAGGCGATCGACCTGCCGGTGCCCGAGCTTTACGACCTGGCCGCCGATCCCGGCGAGAAAATGAACCTGGCCCCGTCGCGGACCGCCACCCACCGAGAGATCGTCTCGCGTATCCCGCCGGCCGCCCGCGAGGTGCCGGGACGGCGGAGCCCGGACCGCGAGACGATCGAGAAGCTCCGCTCGCTGGGGTACGTCGCGTCGGGCTCGGCCCCCGCGGTGAAGCGCTTCGACGCCGCGTCCGACCCGAAGAAGCTCATCGCGCTGGACGACGACGTGGACGCGGCGGTGCTGCTCTACCGCAAGGGACACGACGCCGCGTCCGCGATCCGCCGCCTCGAGTCGATCCTGGCCCGCGCCCCGCGGATGGCCAACGTGGTCACGCAGCTCGCGCTGATCCACGCCGAGCAGGGGCGGACCGGAGAGGCGTTGTCCATCCTGCGGAAGGCCGTGGCGGCGAATGTGGGCGGGGAGTCGATGAGGGTTCAGCTCGCCCGCGGCCTGAGCCAGTCGGGAAAGGCGGACGAGGCCTGGAGGACGCTGGCCGGCTGCCTCGATTCGCCGAACCCCGAGACGCAAGACGCGCTGGGCACCATCGCGGCCACGCAGGGGCGCCTCGACGAGGCGCGCACCCGCTTCGAGAAGGCGCTGCAGCTCGACCCGACGTTCCCCGCGGCGCGCGTCGATCTCGCGGTGCTCCTCATGAACCAGGGGAAGCGCGACGAGGCGAAGCAGGTGCTCGAGCGCGCGCTGTCCGAGAACGCCTACCTCCCGGACGGCTGGAACGCCCTGGGGGTGATCCGCGCGCAGGAGGGCGATCTCAAGGGGGCCGTGGAAGCCTGGGAGCGCGCGGTCCGCATCAACCCGAATCTGTCCATCGCGCTCGTCAACCTCGCCGTGGCGTCGGCGAAGCTCGGGGACCGGACGCGGGCGGCCGCCGCGCTCGAGCAGGCGCTCCCGTCGTTGCAGGGAGATGCGCGGCGGCAGGTCGAAGCGATGCTCCGCTCGCTTCGCCAGGGCCCGCCCGCGGCTCCTTGACCTACGTGTATCGCGCCCGCTTCAGCGCTTCGTCCAGATCGTTGCGAATCATGTCGCTGCCGGATTGAGGATACGCCGGCCATGATCGAAGAAGAATCCCCGCTCTCCGCCGGAGGGGAGAGTGGGAGAGCCGAAACGGACCTGTCCCTTCCACAAACCTCGTCCGCGTTCTCCCCCAGAGACTCTCGCATCTGCTCCGCCGAGACCCTGGCCACCACAATACGGCGCTTCGCTTCCAGGTGGAAGCCCCGACGTGGACTCGCTGCCTCTTCGTGACCTGTGCCTCGCTATGACCCCGTCCGCGTTGCCGCTCAACAAGTTGCATCCCGACGGAGAATACCCCGGATCGCCCACGGAACAGCCCGGTCGCCTCCGGCGCCCGCGGCCGTCATCGTTCGTGGATGCTCGATCGCTTCCTCGCCGTCGGCCGATCGGTCGCAGCGATCTTCGCCCGTCGCGCCGACTTCGTGATCGAGAACCTCGCGCTCCGCCAGCGCCGCCTGGATCACTCCGCAACTCCGCGAGGCGTTCCCCCACGACCATGCGCCGCGATACCTCATTCTCGACCGCGACGGCAAGTACGGCCGCGAGGTCCCCACTGCGTTCCGCCGCATGGGCATCCGCCCGAAACAGATCGCTTCGTCAGGACCGGATGCCTCGCGACTCGAGGCTCGAGACCCGCGCGATGACGTCGAAGTCGCGATCCTGGTGCAGCACCGTGAGGCCGTTGCGGATCGCGCACGCCGCGATCAGGCAGTCGACACCGGAGCGGATCGTGAGGCGTGCGCGCCTCGCCGCGCGGAAGAGATTCGCCGCCTCGAGGACCACCTCGGTCCGAAGCGGGGATTCGACGACGGGGAAGGAGAGCATCGCGTCGCGCGCGAGCGCGAACGCCCGCTCGTCGCGGAATCCCTGAAGCACCTCCTGGAGGACGGGAAGGCAGGTCACGACTTCGTCGGTGGCGACGACGGACTCGAGTCGGAAGCGAGTCTGCTTCCGAAAGACCTCGATCCAGACCGAGGTGTCAACGAGAACCACGCGGTTTTCTCCTGGGCGTGCGCTCGCCGACGGCCCAATCCCGCCTCATCTCCGGCAGGTTCCCCTCCCACAGACCGGAACCCGCGAGGTCGAGAATGCGGCGCGCGCGGACCTTGAGGACGAACTCGCTCAAGGCGCGCTCCACGGCCCGCGAATAGGTTCTCTCCCCGCTCAGTCGTAGCGTTTCTTCGAGGAGCTTCTCGTCAAGCACAAGATTTGTACGCTTCATATGCATAGTATGTCGTCGAGCCGTTGCAGGGTCAAGCGACAGCCTGTCCCTGTCGAAAACCTCTATACTTCCTCATCCGTCCGTTCTTCAGGAGCCGCATCTCGCTCCACGGAGTATCCGCCATGAACCGTCTCGCCGTCCGCCGGCTTCTCGCGATTCCGCTCGTCCTGGCCGCCGTGGTCTTCGCCTTTTCTCCCCTTACGGCCGCGGACGGGACGCCCGCAGCGCCCCCCACGGCGGCCGAGGCGCGAGCGTTCATCGAGGCGGCCGAGACCCAGCTGCTGGAACTTTGGATCGCGGCCGAGCGGGCAGCGTGGGTCCAGGCCAACTTCATCACCGACGACACGGAGCGGATCGCCGCGGACGCCCGGCAGGCGGTCATCGCGAAAACCATGAAGCTCGCGGCCGAGGCGACTCGCTTCGACGGCCTCGCCCTGCCGACGACGTCGCCCGCAAGCTCAAGCTCCTCAAGCTCTCCCTCACCCTCGCCGCGCCGAGCCGATCCCGCGAAGCAGCGCCGAGCTCGCGCAGATCGCCGCGTCCATGGAGGGGGCGTACGGCAAGGGACGGTACTGCCCTCCCGGCAAGAAGTGCTCGACCTGAGGAGATCTCGAGGACCGGCTGGCGACGAGCCGCGACCCGACGGAGCTCGCTCGACGCTCTGGACCGGCTGGCACTCGGTCGCGCCGCCGCTCCGCCCGAAGTACGACGCGCGCTACGTCGAGCTCGCCAACGAGGGCGCCAGGGAGCTCGGCTTCGCCGACATCGGCGCGCTGTGGCGCTCGAAGTACGACATGCCGCCCGACGAGTTCGCGAAGGAGGTCGACCGGCTCTGGGAGCAGGTGAAGCCGCTCTACGACGCGCTCCACTGCCTACGTCCGCGTCGAAGCTGCGCGAGACCTACGGCAAGGACGTCGTGCCCGACGAAGCGGGCCGATCCCGGCGCACCTCCTCGGCAACATGTGGGCGCAGGAGTGGGGGAACCTCTACCCGCTGCTGCGCCCCCGAAGGACGCCGACCCGGGGCTACGACCTCACCGACGCTGCTCGGCGCGAAGAAGACTCGACGCGCGGCGAGATGGTCCGCTACGGCGAGCGGCTTCTTCACCTCGCTCGGCTTCGCCCCGCTCCCGAAGACGTTCTGGGAGCGCTCGCTCTTCACCAAGCCCGCGCGACCGCGAGGTCGTCTGCCACGCGAGCGCCTGGGACATCGACTGGGTCGACGACCTGCGCCTCAAGATGTGCATCGAGATCAACGCGGAGGACTTCGCGACCGTCCACCACGAGCTCGGGCACAACTTCTACCAGCGCGCCTACAACCGCCAGCCCGTCCTCTTCCGCGACAGCGCCAACGACGGCTTCCACGAGGCGATCGGCGACACGATCGCGCTCTCGATCACGCCCGAGTACCTGGTGAAGGTCGGCCTGCTCGACCAGGCGCCGCCGCGCGGGCAAGGACGTCGGCTACCTGCTCAGCATGGCGCTCGACAAGGTCGCGTTCCTGCCGTTCGGCCTCCTCGTCGACCAGTGGCGCTGGAAGGTCTTCTCGGGCGAGGTCACTCCCGCGGCAGCTACAACCAGGCCTGGTGGGACCTGCGCCGGAAGTACCAGGGCGTCGCCCCGCCGGTCGCGCGCACCGAGGCCGACTTCGACCCGGGCGCCAAGTACCACGTCGCCGGCCAACGTCCCCTACACGCGCTACTTCCTCGCGCGACGTCCTGCAGTTCCAGTTCCACCGCGCGCTCTGCCGAAGACGGCCGGCTGCACGACGCCGACTCCACCGCTGCTCGATCTACGGGAACAAGGAGGCCGGGCGAGAAGCTGATCCGGATGCTCGAGATGGGCCAGAGCAAGCCGTGGCCCGACGCGCTCGAGGCGCTGACCGGCCAGCGCCAGATGGACGCGACCGCGATCCTCGACTACTTCGCGCCGCTCCAGAAGTGGCTCGACGAGCAGAACAAGGGGAAGGTCTGCGGCTGGTAGGAGCCGTCTACTTCAGCAGGTCCCAGAAGTCCGGCGCGACACGGAAGTGCAGGTGCGCGAACGGGGCGCCGGTCACGTAGCCGCGCACGTGTTCCAGCACCGCTTCCGAAAGATCGGGCATCGCCCACGGGAACGCGGCGCATCCCATCAGCGATGCCGCGGCGATCGTCGGCGTTACCGGCTCGATCTTCGGCGCGGCCGCCTGGAAGAGGCGCCAGATGCCCGCCACGGGGAACAGATCCCCTTCCGGCCTCGGCGGGGCCTTCTCGCTGCTGTCGAACGGAAGCGCGGGGGTGAACCAGGAGGCGTCTCGCGGCACGAGCACGGCGAAGTCGTCGCCGAGGCTCCGGGCCGGCGCCGACAGCGCGACCGCCGTACTCTTTCCCGACCGGGACGGGCCCGCGAATACGTAGGCCCGGCCTGCCTCGAGCACGCCGGCGCCGTGCAGGGCGAACCCGCCCGCCTGCGCGGCGATCCGGGCGAGCGCATAGCGGACCGCGTTCTCGGCGATCCGCTCGACCGGCTCGTCCGGGTCGTCGGCAAGAGCGAACTGCCACGATCGCCCGCCGGCATTGGGCGCGAGGGCGAAGTGATACGAGCGTACCAGCGGCGTCCCGTCCTCGATCGTCCCCTCGATCCGGTAACGCTCGAATCGCTCCCAGTGGGGAATCCACAAGCTGTCGTCCCCCCGGACGACGCGGAGCACGAGCGTCGCCGGCGCCTTGCCGGGAGACGTCAGGAATCCGTCCCATCTCCGCTCGAGCGCTGCGGCGGTCGCGTCGTCGAGCCCATCGAGAACGAGTCGCCACGTCCCGAGCGCGAGCGCCACCGCCCGGGCGCCTCGCGGGCGGTCGAGTGAGCGAAGCGCGTCGATCCATCGGGTCTCAGCCATGCCGGACGCAGTCTATCAATCCGCCGGGGACCTCTCAATCGCGTGTAAGCTGTGCCGGGACGACGAGGAGGCGACGTGATCGCGGCGATCGTGCTGGCGGCGGGAAAATCCGAGCGGATGGGTCGTCCCAAGCCGCTCCTCCCCTGCAAGGGCTCCACGTTCCTGGGAACGATCCTGAGGACCCTGGAGCGCTCGCGGGTGGGGGCGGTGCGCGTGGTGCTGGGGCACGGCGCCGAAGGGATACGGAGGGTGACCGGCCTGCCGGACGGCATCGTGGCGGCCAATCCGCTGCCGGACCGCGGCATGCTGTCCTCGGTGCGATGCGGGATCGAAGCTCTTCCCGCGGGGGTGCACGGGTTCTTGCTGTGGCCGGTGGACCACCCTCTGGTGGGGGCAGCGACCCTGGACCGGCTGATCGCCGCGTTCGAGGCTTCGCGGCCGCCGCTCGCCATTCCGACCCACGAGGGGCGCCGCGGCCATCCCGCGCTCTTCGCCGCATCCCTCGTTCCGGAGTTCGAGAACGCGCCGGAGGACGAGGGGACGCGCGCGGTGGTTCGCGCTCACGCCGCGGACCTCCTCGAGGTCGGCGTGAACGATGCGGGGGTGATCACCGGCATCGACACCCCGGAGGCTTACGCGGCCGCGTTCGGGCAACTCCCCGGGAGCCGGTGACGCCAGGAGGAACGCCGATGAGCGTGGATAGGTCTCGACCGGGATTGAACCGGAGTGCGGATCGCAGGATCATGGAGGCGTGAATTTCCGAGCCGCCCTCCTCGTACTGGCCGCCGCCGCTCTCGCGGGCTGCTCCGGCCCCCCCGGCACGACGCGGCAGCGCACCGTCGAGGATCACGAGCGGGGCTACCGCTTCGTCCTTCCCCCGGGCTGGCGAATGTTCGGATACGAGGCGCGCTCGTCTTCGGGGAGCCTGCTCACCATCGACGTACACTCTCTGGTGGGCGCCGACTCGAAGTTCGTGGCCGCCCTCCCGCAGAGCGTTGTGCCGCAGCTCGAGGCGTGGACGATCTACTACTTCAACATCGTGGGAGAGCCCACGACCGGCCAGTCCACCGTGGGAGGAGCGCCGGCGTTCGAGATCGCCTACCCGGTCCGGATCCGCGCCGCCGACCCGCCCTCGAAGGTGGAGTACTGGGTCGTGCGCAGCGGTGCCCTCCTGTACCTCCTCCGCGCCACCTATCCCGCGGCCCGGGCCGACCTCGACGCCCGCGCCGTGCGGGAGCTTCTCGCGTCGTGGAACTTCATCGACGCCACGGCGCCGGGCGCCAAGCCGATCGGCGCGACTCCCCCGCCTCGTTCCTGATACCGACGGCGACGGCGTCCGTCGGTCGGAGCTTCGGCTACATCACCGCGGTCGGCGGCGCCGGCTCGTCGGCGGACCCCGCCTTCTTGAGCGGCATGTAGATCATGTAGAGCGCCAGAACCGCGAAGACCGCCAGCGCGAGCCAGCCGGTCAACGACCCGAACGCCGGCAACGACGGGAACGTGGGCCCCCGCCGCATCTGGTCCTTGACGAAGACGACCGCCGCGATGACGAGGCCCATCAACGCCTCGCCGGCGATCAGCCCCGACGCGGCGAGGATGCCAGCGTTCTCCACCCGCGCCTTCTGCGCGTCGTTGTATTGCCGCTTCGTGACGAACTTCTCCACGACCCCCTTGATGAGCCCGCCGACGAAGATCGCGAACGTGGTCTCGAGCGGAAGGTACATGCCGACCGAGAAGAGCATCGGGCTCCGGACCTTGATGAGGATCATGGAAATCCCCATGGCGATGCCGACGATCACCAGAGGCCAGGCCATCTCGCCGCCGACGATCCCCTGGGAAAGAGCCGCCATGAGACCGGCCTGCGGCGCCGCGAGGTTGGGTCCGCCGAAGCCGCCGGTCGCCGGGTTCTGCGCCAGGTCGGAGTTGTGCAGGATGTAGAGCGGGAAGAACATCACCAGGCCGGCGATGACGACACCGATCACGTCACCGACCTGCATTTTCCACGGCGTGCCTCCGAGGATGTGCCCCACCTTGAGATCCTGGAGCATCTCCCCGGCGACCGCGGCGGACACGCAGCCGATCGCCGCCACGCCGAGCACCGCGGCGACCCCCTGCGTCCCCTTCATGCCGACGATCACCATGGTCAAGGCGGCGACGATCGTCGTCGCGAGGGTGAGCCCGGAGATCGGGTTGTTGGACGAACCGATCATCCCCACCAGATTCCCCGAAACCGCCGCGAAGAAGAACCCGGTGACGAGCATCACGATGGCCGCGAGAATCGCCGCGGGCAGCGCCTTCGTGAAGTAGAAGTAGAGAGCGACCATCAACACGAACACCGCGACGATGCCGAGGGCGACCACCCTGAGGTTGAGGTCCCGCTCGGTGCGCTTCGTCGCCGCCGCCGCCGTGGCCGACGCCTTGAGGTCCGCGACGCTGCGCTTCAGCCCGTTGATCAGGTTGTTCCGCATGCGCCACAGGGTGAAGCAGGCCCCGACGAGCATCCCTCCCACCGCGATCGGCCGGACGATCCGCCGGTACACGCCGCCGGTCAAGGCGGCCCAGTCGCCGCCGTACTGGTCGATCTGGGTGGGGCCGAGGAAGTAAACGAGGAGCGGAACGAACAGCCCCCAGGCGAGAAGGCCGCCGGCGAAGTTCAGCGCGCCGAGTTCGGGCCCGATGATGTAGCCGACGCCGAGGTAGGCCGGCGTCGCGGCCGGACCGGTGATCGTCGTGATCCCGCCGGCGGCCACCGTCTTGTCGGTGGCCAGCCGCACGAACCCGTCCTTGAGGCGCCCGACCCCCACCTGGAACCGGTTGACGGCATAGTAGAGTCCCAGACCGTCGAACGTATCGGAGTCGGTCCGGCCCAGGAGACGGAGGAGCGCCCCGACCCCCATCGCCTGGAAGAGCTGGATCGCCGCGGCCGCGCCGCGCTGCCCCGCCTTGTGGATCTCGCCGGCGGCCACCGATTCCGGGAACGGCAGGGTCGGGTCCTCGACCATGACCCTGCGGAGGATCGTGACGAACAGAATCCCCAGGATCCCGCCGAGAATCATCAGGGCGGAAGCGGTGAGGTACTCGCTCATCAGGGTCGGGCCCGGCTTGAAGTGCCAGATCTGGAGAATGACGAACGCGGGGATCGTGAAGATCGCTCCGGCCGCCACCGACTCCCCGATCGACCCGACCGTCCGGGCGAAGTTCTCTTCGAGGAGCGAGCCCTTGAACAGCTTCAGCACCGCCATCCCGATCACGGCCGCCGGGTACGTGGCCGCGATCGTCATGCCGGCCTTCAGGCCCAGGTAGGCGTTCGCCGCTCCCAGGATCACGCACATGATCAGCCCGAGCACCAGCGCCCGGAGCGTGAACTCGCGCATGGTGCTGTCCGGCGGCACGAACGGCTTGAATTGCTTGTCGCTCATGAAATCTCCTTCGACTTCGTGGCCGCGCGCACCGGCCCGACCCGGCCGGAACGCTGGCGGAACCGGGATTCTACTTCAATCGCCCCCCGGGCGAAGCCCGGTTTTCCCGTTTCTTGCAACATCCGGCAGGCGGGGTCACGGGTTGGCCTCCAGGACCCGGCGGAAGTTTCCACCCGCGATCTTCCCGATCGAGACCTCGGAAAAGCCGCGCTCCCGCATCCGGTCGAGAATGCGGGGGAACGCCGCGCAGTCCGGAATGCCGTCCGGCAAATCGGGAACGCCGTCGAAATCGGACCCGAACGCGACGAACTCGTCACCGACCAGACGGGCGACGTGCTCCACGTGGTCGACGATCCGGTCGAGCGCCGGACGGACCGGCGCCATCCGCTCGCGCAGCGTCCGGGCGAGACGGCGCGCCCCTTCGATCCTGCGAAACGGATCGTCGAGGTGCGCCCGCTCGACCTCCTCGAGGGCGGCGAACAGGTCCCCCAGCTCCGCGCTCTGCCGTTCCGCGTAGGCCGTGTCGAGAAATCCGGGGTAGAAGTTGATGCCGACGAGCCCGCCGTGATCCGCGACGGCGCGGATCTGGTCGTCGGTGAGGTTCCGCGCGCACGGGCAGAGCGCCGACGCGTTGGAGTGCGAGGCGATGAACGGGCGCCTGCAAAGGCGCGCCACGTCCCGGAACGTCGTCTCGTGAACGTGGGAGACGTCCACGACGATTCCGATCTCGTTCATCGCGGCGACCACCTTCTCGCCGAACACCGTCAGCCCTTCGAAATCGCACCGTTCCTCGCCGGACGACGCCGCCCAGGCGAGATTGCGAGCGTGGGTCAGCGTCATGTAGCGGACGCCGCGCAGGCGGAGGCGCTCGAGATTCGCGAGGTTCTCTTCGATGGCGTGCCCATTCTCGATGGCGAGGATCGCGGCGGTCCGGGCGCCGCGCTCGAGCGCCCGGTCGGCCTCGCCGGGTGTCTCGACCTTGACCAGAGCGCCTCCCGATCGGGCGCAGGCCCGCTCGACGCCGTCGAGAAGGTCCATCGCCTCCCGGAAAGCCCTCGCCTTCGGGATCGCCGTGGCGACGAAAGCGACAAACACCTGGAGAGCGATCCCCCCTTTGTCGAGACGCTCCAGATCGACGTGCCCTTCAGGGCACCCGGCGCCGAGATCCGCGCCCGCCTGGATCTCGAGAGCCGTGTCGCAGTGCAGGTCGGTGACCGGCGTGCTCATCGCTTCCCTCCCATCCCCCGCCCGCGTTCTTGCGCCGGATCCCGCAGCTTGTCCGACAGTGAGCGGAAAAACCCGGGTGCGGCGCGGCACCCGCCCGGATGGCCGCGTGCACTTCCCGCCACGCCTCGGCCTGGCGCCCCTGCCTGAACAGGAGGATCGCCAGATTGTTGTGGGCGCCCTCCAGATCGGGCTGCACGCGGATCGCGGCGATGACCGAACCCCTCCGCATCGGCCCGCCGGTCAGGACCGGACCCGGTAGATCGCGTCGAACGGGGCCGGACCCGGCACGCGGACGATCCCCCGTGAAGGGTTCGCCGCGAGGCGCTCGAGAAGATGGAAGGCGGTCTCCGCCTCGTCCGGCGCCCCGGCCGCCGCCGCGAGATCCTCCGCGTTCCCCCCTTCGGGCCCCCGGGTCCGCAGGGCGTCGAGGAGCTTTCGCTGGAGTTCGAGCACCGACGCCGCCGCCTTCTTCCCCGCCTCGACCCCGGGCTGGTGGTAGGCGTTGACGTTCACGAGGCTGGCGTAGAAACCCACCGCGCGCTCGAACAGCGCGACGAGCGCCCCGACGCTCCTCGGGCTCACGTCGGGAAGCGTGAGGGTGAGGGACGGGCGGCCGCTCTCGTGGAGGGCGCGACGGGTGCCGAGCAGGAACCCGGCGAGGTAGTCCCCCGACGTGACTCCCGGCTCGACTTCCGGCCCTTCCCCTTCCCGATCCTTCAGCACCTCGACGAACGTGACGAAGAAGTTCGGCACGCCGTCGCGCAGCTGCTGGACGTACGCGTGCTGATCGGTGGACCCCTTGTTCCCGTAAACCGCGATCCCCTGGTGGACGACGTTGCCGTCGAGGTCCTTCTCCTTGCCGAGGGACTCCATGACGAGCTGCTGCAGGTACCGGCTGAAGAGGAGCAGCCGGTCCTTGTAAGGGAGCACCACCATGTCCTTCGCCCCCTTCCCGCCGCCGGCGTGGTGCCACGCCAGCGCGAGAAGCGCCGCCGGGTTCTTCGCGGCCTGCCGGGAGCGGGTCAGCCCGTCCATGGCGGCGGCGCCCGCGAGCATCGCGCGCACGTCGATCCCCTGGAGCGCCGCCGGGAGGAGCCCGACGGCCGACAGCTCCGAGGTCCTCCCCCCGACCCAGTCCCACATCGGGAAGCGCTCGATGAACCCGTGCTGCACGGCATACCGCTCGAGCGCGCTCCCCTCGCCGGTGACCGCCACGGCGTGGCGGCCGAAGTCGAGGCCGCGGGCGGCGTAAACGGCGGCCGTCTCGATCATCCCGTTCCGCGTCTCGGGAGTCCCGCCGGACTTCGAGATGACGACGGCGAGCGTTCGATCGAGTTCCTTCCCGATCCCCGCCAGGACCCGGTCGATCCCGTCGGGGTCGGTGTTGTCCAGAAAATGCGGCGACATCGGAGCGTCATGGGCGCCGAGCGCGTCGGCCACGAATTCCGGCCCGAGGGCCGAGCCGCCGATTCCGATCACGAGGAGGCGAGAGAACCGGTCGGCGCGCTGGGGCCGCACCTGTCCCTCGTGAACCTTGCCGGAAAAGTGGAGCACCTTCGCCAGCGTCCGGCGGATCGCGTCGGCGATCTCCGGGGTGGGCGACAGCTCCGGAGCGCGGAGCCAGTAATGGCCGACCCTCCTCTTCTCGTCCGGATTCGCGACCGCGCCCGCCTCGAGAGCCGCCATCGCGTCGAGAGCGCGGGCGACCGGCGCTTCCATGGTCCTGAAAACGTCCGCCGGCAGATCCATCCGGCTCACGTCGAGACGGAATCCGAGTTCGGGCGCGTCGACCAGCCAGGCTCGGTAGCGGTCCCACGATTCGCTGGGGATCATGGTGTCCTCCGCCGGAAGGATACCGCGTTCCGGTGCCCCGCCGCCGCCAGGAACAGGACGGCCACGAACGCCAGGCAGCCGCTCCTCCACCGGCGCCGTTTCCTCGATCTCCCTTTCCGCGCTCCCATGTGCCGCGCATGATACCGCCGAGCAAGTATCCCGGCGGCTCCTGCCACGGCCTGCGAAACTGGTAGACTCGCGCTCGGCGGCAAAGGGAGGGCGCATTGCATCGACGGATCACGATCTCGCCGCGCGGGGAAGTCGGGGGGGACCTCGACGCCGTGGCGAGTCTCGTCGAAGGCTCGGACCTGATGCTCGTCGTCGGCACCTCGGCGCTGGTGGTCCCGGCGAGCCTCTTCCCCGGGGAAGGGGTGGCGCGCGGAGGGAGCCTCGTGGAGACCCACGTCGAGCCGACGCCGTTGACGGAGCACGGGCTCGGCCCGAACGGCTTCTTCGTCCAGGGACCGGTGGGCACGACGCTTCCGATGCTGGTGTCGGCCGTCGGCGCGCAGGTCGCGCGGGGAGGGGGCGTTTGAAGGGAACGGTCGCCTTTCTCCCCCTGGACATGGCGTTTTTCGACGACACCGTGGCGCCGCTGCTCTCGGAACGTAAGATCGATCCCGAGCTGTTCGTGGCCGAGGCGGCCCGGATCCGGCAGATCCACTGGCAGGTCCGCCGGTACGCGCGAGCGCTCGAAACGCTCCTCGCGGCGGCGACGCCGCCCGCCCGCTCGAGAGGCGCGGGGTTGTGGCGAGACGTCAAGGCGTATCTCGAGCAGTTCGACTGGCGCCCCGACGAATTGGCGAAGCGGGCGCTCGAGGCGCTGGAGCCGGACCTCCACCTCCGGGGCCGGCCCTTCCTCGTTGCGGAGACTTCCGCGGCGAAGGTGGCGGAAACGGTGAGCCGGTACCGTGGCGCCGGCTCGCCGAGGGCGGCCGAGGCGATCGCAAGGGAGCAGATCGGGCGCCTCGACGCCGAACTCGCGAGCGGCCTCGTCCCCGAGGATGGGCAGGACCTCTCCTCGGATCTTCTGTACCGGTCGGACCTCCTCGCCGCGATGACCCGGCTGCGCGATCTCGCGTCCGCCGCGCGCGCGGACCGGTCCTCAAGCGAAGCGGAGATCGAGGACGCTCCGGCGCGGGACGTACTGCGGGACGAGATGCCGTGGCGCGCCGTGAACCTCGCCGCGCGCGTCGCGCCGTTCTGGATCGCTCGCGACGTCGACGGCCTCGAGACGGTGTGCCGTGTGGCCCAGGTGCTCGCTCCGGATTGTCTCGTCCCGGCGTGGCGGCTCTTCGCGGCGGCGTGCGAGGAGTTCCCGGACCTCAAGACCGCGCTCCACCTCGAGCTCCGGCGGGAACGCGACGTCGGCGCGTTCGTCGCCCCCGAGGACGTTCCGAGGCTGATCGACTTCCTCAACCTGCACGGCTCCCAGATCATCCAGGCCGCGACCCGTCAAGGAGAGGGAGCCGCGTGCACGATGCTCCTTCGCAAGATCCGGGAGTGCGCCACGTACGCCGGAGAGCACGGGTTCGGCTATCTGGAGGCGTCGGGCATCCTGCCGCCCGCGGAGGGCGAGGACGAGGCGGCGTCGCGCTGAGCGTCGCCGCCGATCAGCGGACCGGGTCGTCCCCCCGCGCCGCCGTGAGCCTGCGGCTGCCGAACGGCTCCGCGTGCACGGCGACCCGGTCGAGTTGCGGCATCGCGGCGCGGAGCGCCCGCTCGAGGCGGTCCGTGAGCTCGTGGGCCCCCGCGAGCGACGTCTCCGCGGGGACGAAGCAGTGACAGGAGAGGTACACGCCCGCCGTGGTCCGGGCGAGCATCAGGTCGTGGACCGCTCCCTCCCCTGCCAGGGTACGCGCGATGCCGAGAACCTTGGCCTCGAGGTCGCGGCGTACGTCCTCTTCAAGGCTTCCCGCGGGCTCGGGCACGTCGTCGCGCATCTCGAGATGGATGTCCACCCGCCGGACCTCGACGACCTCCGTCAAGATCCTCGCCTCGACGCGATCCGCCACGGCGTGTCCCTCGTCGAGGCGCATGCTCCCGGGAAGCTCGAGATGGAGGTCCGCGTGGGCGCCCGCGGGCTCGTCGCGAATCGTGATGTTGTGCCCGTGGACCCCTTCCATGGCGACCGCGGTGGCCACGCGCTGGCGCAGCGACTCGCGGCCGTCCTTGCGCCCCTTGATCTCCACGGTGACGCCCGCGTTCGACCCCGCTGCGGAGAGCACGAGAGAGCGTGCCGCCTGCGCGATTCGCTCCGCCTCGGCCAAAGGCAACCCCCTCTCCACGACCAGCTCCACGTCGGCGAACACCCGGTCGCCGGACTGGCGCACGCGGACGCGCGGCGCCTCGTCGAGCCTCTCGATCCCGGAGAGAGCACGGACCACGGCGGCGGTGAGCTGCGACGGCGCGCGGTCGAGCAGCATGTCCACCGCGCGGCGCCCGAGGCTCCAGGAGAGCACGAGAACGATCAGCGCCACGAAGCTCGCCGCGATCGGATCCGCCATCTCGAGCCACCGCACGTCGAATGCCCGCGCGGCGAGCACGCCGAAGAGCCCCAGGATGACGACCGACGACGAGGCGATGTCCGTGCTGAAGTGGAGCGCGTCCGCCTCGAGCGCCTGGCTTCCGGTCTTCTCCGCCACTCGCTTGAGGTCGCGCGACCGCACCACGTCCACGACGATCGAGACGCCCATGACCAGAAACGCCCAGATCGAAGGCTCGACCTCCGGCCCCCCGCCGAGAATCCGCCGCGAGGCCTCCCACAGAATCCAGAAGGAGGTGAGCACGAGCAGCAGCGTCTCCGCCAGTGCGGTCAGGTTCTCGATCTTGCCGTGGCCGTAAGGGTGATCCTCGTCGGGAGGCCGCCAGGAGGTCCGGACCGCGAGCCAGGTCATCGCCGCGGCGGCCAGGTCCAGCGCGGAGTGCGCCGTCTCGGCCAGGATGCCGAGGGACCCGGTCGCGAGCCCCGCAGCGAGCTTGATCCCCGTGAGCGTGAGCCCCGCCCAGACGGAGCGCGTCGCAGCCCGCTGCTTCTCGCGAATCAGCGCGGCCCGCTCCCCGTCGGGCTCGTGGTCGTGGGCCAAGGATCCTCCCGTACGCAAGGGAACACCTCCTTTTATCAGAACCGCCGCGCCGTGGAAAGCGTCCCGGCGCGGTTGCCCCCCGGCCCGCACTGGTGACACAATCGCCCGCGGGAATCCGCCGCTAGAAAAAGATTCCGGGGAGGTTTCGCCGCATGGGCCCCCCGTCCGATGGCTTCGTCGAGAAGATTCGCGCTCGCCGATACGATCGCGTACGGTACGGTCGATCCCGAGATGGCTGGATACTCGGACAGGATCGGAAGCCCGCTCGACAAGGGGCAGATCGAATCACTCGTGCGGTTGCCGAGGGAGTGGGGCCCCGGCACCGCGGTCCCCGCGAAGAAGTAGAGGCTTGCCGCCTCGAACAGGCCCGACGAATTCGCCGGTAAGATTCCCATGAGCTCGACGCGCACACCGGTTTCGTTGGCCGCGGAACGCGCGGTCCGGTTCCTTCACGGGCGGCGCGCTTCGGTCGCGAGCACCGAGCTTTCACGCGTCGTCTTGGGGACTCGCGTGCGCGACGAGGAAGCGGCGCGCCGGGGGCTCGAGGCCGCATTCGGGGGC
Organism: Terriglobia bacterium; assembly: GCA_963790465.1. Taxonomy (GTDB): domain Bacteria; phylum Acidobacteriota; class Polarisedimenticolia; order Polarisedimenticolales; family JAIQFR01; genus JAIQFR01. The sequence continues at coordinate 113,916 of CAWBOP010000018.1, forward strand.
GACCCGCGGCTGGTCTTCGTGGACGGCGGGTGGAGGACGTGCGCCCGGCCCGCCCCGGTCGCACGTCGCGCCGCGTCGCCGCCATCCCCCCCTGAACCTCCGCGGGTTCTCCTCCTGATCCGGGGCGGCCGCCCGTCGGACAGCCCCGACTTCGTGCTGAGCGAGGTGGCCGCGGTCCGGCTCGAGGGGGGCGACGTCGTGGCGGCGTGCGGCGGCGACGCGGCCGGCGGCCGTTCCGGCGCTTCCCTCAGGCAGGCGTTCCAGGCGACGCTCGCCGGCGCGATCCCGGTCGTGCACGACGCGCCGGGCGCGATCGCGGCCTTCGAGAAGTGGATGGACGAGCCGCTCGCCGCTCCGGTGTCGCTCCGCCGGCTGGGGCAGGATCGCCTGGGTCTCCCCGCGGGTCATCCTTTCGAGGCCCTGGCAACCCGGCTCGGTCTTTCGTGGCGCGATTCGACCGATCCTCTCGACCTGGTCGACACTTTCGACGCGGCGCTCGCGGCGCTCCGCCATCCCGGCGAGAATCTCGAGGCGCTCCGGGACGCTTCACGGCGCGGGGCGCCGTCCATCGACTGGTCGCGCCTTACGTTCGATCGCGAGTTTCTCCGGGAGATCCCGCGGGTCGCCGGGACGTACCGGTTCTTCGACGCGAACGGAAAGCTCCTGTACGTCGGCAAATCGAGAAACCTCAACGCAAGGGTGGGCTCGTATTTCCGGGAGGTCCGATCCCGCTCGGCTCGCGTGCAGGCACTCCTCGACGGCCTCAACCGAATCGAGCTGGAGCCGGTCGGCTCCGATCTCGAGGCGGTGCTGCGGGAAGCGGCGGCCATCGTCAGGCGGCACCCCGAGCGGAACGTGCAGCGGAAGCTCCGCTCTCGCGGCGGGCGAGAGGGCCGGCTACGGTCGATCCTGATTCTCGAGCCCGCATCCCCCCCTCACGTGCTCTGGGCGTACCTGCTTCTCGAGGGGCGCCTTCTCGAGCGGGTCGGGATCGGCAAGCGCGGGGGGGGACTCCGCCGCGTCGAGCGGGTCCTCGAGTCCCGCTTCTTCTCTTGCGAGCCGGGACCCGCCTCGCTGCCGGGGCCCGACCTCGACGTCGAGTTGATCGCGAGGTGGCTCGGGCAGAACCGGGACCGGGTGGTCGCGTTCGATCCCACTCACCTGCGTTCGGCGCGGGAGGTGATCCTGCGCCTCCGCATGTTCCTCGAGCGGGGGGGGCTTCACGAGCCGGACGGCACGCCCACGACCGTGCGCTGACCCCCGGCGACCCGCTGGTATACTGGCCGCTCTCCGTGGGCCTCCGGATTCTCTCCGCGGCGACAACGATGACCGTACTCTACGTTCTTCTCGCGCTCGGACTGGTGCTGCTGAACGCGTTCTTCGTCGCCACGGAGTTCGCGATCGTCACGGTTCGCAGCACCCGGGTCGAGGAACTGGTCGCCTCGGGGCTAAGGCGCGCCGCGGCGGTGCGCATCGTGCTCCGGGATCTCAACGGATACCTTTCGGCATGCCAGCTCGGCATCACGCTCGCCTCCTTGGGCCTGGGCTGGGTCGGCCAGCCGGCGTTCTCGCGGCTCATGGCGCCGCTGTTCTCCGGCTTGGAGGCCGGGCACGGGATGGCGGCACGTACCGCGGCGCTGTCCGCGGCGTTCCTCGTCATCACGGTGCTCCACGTCGTGGTGGGAGAGCAGGCCCCGAAGATACTCGCGCTCGAGCGCGCGGAGTCGGTGGCGCTGCTCGTCTCCCGGCCGATCCGCGTCTTTCGCACGGCGCTCTTCCCGCTGATCGCGCTCCTGAACGGCGCGGCGGCTCTCGCGGTGCGCGCACTCGGCCTCGCTCCGCCCGCCGAGGGGGCCGGAGCGCACAGCGAGGAGGAGCTCCGGCTGATCCTCGCCGGGAGCCACGCCGCCGGCGCGATCTCCGCGACGCACGCGAGGCTGCTCGAGAACGCGCTGGACTTCGCCGATCGCACGGTGCGCCAGATCATGGTGCCGCGGGGGGACGTGGTGTTCCTGGACGTCAACAGCCCGTACGCCGCCAATCTCGTCGCGGCGCGCAGCGGGGGGCACACGCGGTACCCTCTGTGCGACGGCGATCTCGATCACGTGATCGGAGTCGTGAACATCAAGGACCTTTTCCTGTCGCCGCCGACGACCGGCGAGGCGTTCGATCTGAGGGTGGTCGCGCGCGAGCCGCTGCTGCTTCCCGAGAGCCTCCGGTTGGAGCGTGCGCTGGCGATCTTCCAGAAACAACACCTTCACCTCGGAATCGTCCTCGACGAGTACGGCGGGGCTTCGGGGATGATCACGCTCGAAGACGTCCTGGAAGAGCTCACGGGGGAGATCCAGGACGAATTCGACCAGGAGCCGCCGAAGGTGCTCGACGCCGGTGGCGGCCGGCTCTCGGTGGACGCCGCCTTGCCCCTCGACGCGGCGCGGGAGAAGCTGGGTTTCGAAGTAGAGGCCGACGAGGGGGTGGACACGTTCGGCGGGCTCGCCGTCGTCCGGCTCGGGAGGATCGCGAAGGTGGGGGACTCGGTGGAGATCGGCGGCCGCCGCGTCGAGGTCACGCGGGTGCACGGGAGCCGCATCCTCCGGCTGCTGGTGCATCCCCCACACGAGCCGAACGAACGATAGGGGGTGCGCGTGAATGGCAGCAGGCCATCGACCGCGCACTGGCCACCGCCTCGCCACGCGGGTGCGTCCTGGCGAATGCGATGCTCCGACGCGTGCTGGAAGATCGGATCGCCTCCTGGACGACGTCGCTGGAGTGATCAGCGGATCAGGGCGTAGCGCAGCACGAAGAGCAGCCCCAGCGCGTACACGAGCCACGACGCCTCTCGCGGCCGGCCGGCAAGCAGCTTCAGCACCGGATACGCGATGAACCCGAAGGCGATCCCGTCGGCGATCGACCAGGTGAACGGGATTCCCGCGAGCACGAGAAACGCCGGGAACGACTCGGTGATGTCCGGCCAGTCGACGTTCACGAGGTTCCGGGCCATCAGGCTGCCGACCACGATCAGCGCCGGCGCGGTGATCGGCTGAAGCACGCGCGCCCCCTTCCAGGGGAACCCCGCCCCCCACCATCCGGACCAGCGGCCCGGTGAACATCGCGAGGAAGAACAGCGCCGCCGGTCACGACGTTCGCGAGACCGGTCCGCGCCCCGGCCTCGACCCCGGTGGCGCTCTCGATGTAGGCGGTCACGGTCGACGTCCCGAGGAGCGACCCGCAGCACCGTCCCGGAGGAATCGGCCATCAGCGCGCGCGTGGCCCGCGGGAGCTTCCCATCGCGCAGGAACCCGGCCTGCTCGCCGATTCCGATCAGCGTGCCGATGGCGTCGAAGACCGCCATGAAGAGAAACAGCGCGACGACGTGGATCATCCGAGGATCGAGAGCCGCCCGCAGGTCGAGCTGAAACGCGGTGGGGGCGAGCGACGGCGGCGCCGCGAACAGCCCCTGCCAGTGGACGAGCCCGGTCCCCCACGCCAGCACGGCGGCCGCGACGATCCCCAGAAGGATCGCGCCGCGGACACGGCGCGCCATGAGCGCCACCGTCACCGCGACGCCCGGCGCACGCCACCAGCGTCGGTAGCCTCCCGAGGTCGCCGAGGTGCAGGATCCCCCCCGCGGCCGGCTTCTCGACGATCCCGGCGTTGATCAGGCCGATGAACGCGATGAAGAGGCCGATGCCGGCGGCGATGGCGTGCTTGAGGCTCTGCGGGATCGCGTCGAGGATCAGCTCCCGGACGCGGAGGAACGTCAGCAGGAAGAAGGCGACCCCCGAGACGAACACCGCGGCAAGCACTACCTGCCACGGCACCCCCATCCCCACGACCACCGACGAGGAAGAAGAAGTTCTCCCCCATCGCCGGCGCCATGGCGATCGGGTAGTTGGCGAGGAGGCCCATGACCCAGGTGGCGATGCCGGCCGAGAGGCAGGTGGCGACCATCACGGCGCCGAAGTCCATCCCGGCCTGCGACAGCACCGCCGGGTTGACGAAGACGATGTACGCCATCGTCATGAACGTGGTCGCGCCGCCCAGAACCTCGGTCCGGACGGTCGTCCCGTTCTCGCGCAGCCGGAAGAACCTCTCGAGCATGGCCGTCACCCCCCCTGCCAGGATCTCGGGGCGCCCGAGCGGCCCGTCGACTTCCCGAGGGGCCGGGCGGATCCTACTCTCGAGGCGGACCGTTTCCCGAGAGGCCCAGCTCGTCCGCGACGGAACGCATCGCGTCGAGGACGAACGCGACGTGCGAGTCGAGATCCATGCCAAGCCGCTCGGCCCCCTCGACGATCTCGTCCCGGTTCACCCCCCTGGCGAACGCCTTGTCCTTCATCCGCTTCCGGACGGAAGACACCTTGAGGTCGTGGATCGACTTCGACGGATGGACGAGCGTGCACGCCGTCAGGAATCCGCAAAGCTCGTCGCACGCGAACAACGCCTTCTCGAGGTCGCTCTCGCGCGACAGGCCGGTGTGCGACGCGTGGGACAACACCGCGCGGCGGAACCACTCGGGATAGCCGCGCTCCGAGAGGATCTCGCTCCCACGGTAGGGGTGGCTCTCCGCGTCGGGCCACCGCTCGTAGTCGAAATCGTGCAGGAGACCGACGAGCCCCCATGCGTGCTCGTCCTGCCCGAGCCGCCGGGCGTGCGCGCGGAGTGCCGCCTCGACCGAAAGGGCGTGTTTCAGGAGGCCTGGGGCCTCGGTATACTCGCGGAGCAGCGCCATCGCCTCGTCGCGCGTGCTCAGCCGTTCCATCTCCATCTCCTTTCGTTCGACCGGTCCCGCGCCCCATGTTAGCTTAACCGGATTCGATTCACGGAGGATTCCATGGATCTCGTGCACCCGGACGTCGACCGCTACCTCTGCAAGCTGGCCGTCTCTCCCGAGAAAGTCCTCCGCGAGATGGAACGGCTCGCGGCGGGACGCGGCTTCCCGATCGTCGGCCCGCAGGTCGGACGGCTTCTCTACGTCGTCGCGACGGCGGCGAAGGTGCGCCGCGTGCTCGAGCTGGGATCGGGGTTCGGCTACAGCGCGATCTGGTTCGCCAAGGCGGTGGGACCGAAGGGGCTCGTCGTCCTCACCGAGGGGTCGACCGAGAGGGCGCGGGAGGCCGCGTCGTTCCTCGGACGGGCCGGGCTGTTCGACCGCGTGCGGATCGAAGTCGGCGACGCGCTGAAGATCGCCGCGAGCGAGCGGCGCCCGTTCGACCTGGTGTTCAACGACATCAACAAGGCGGGGTACTCGAAGGTCGCCGGAGTGGCCGCCCGGCTCCTGAAGCCGGGCGGGCTGCTCGTTTCCGACAACATGCTCTGGGACGGCAAGGTTCTGGCGGACCCGCCGGCGGATGCCGAGACTCGGGGCATCCTCGAGCTCACCCGGTCGCTCTACGCGTCCCGGCGGTTCTTCTCGGCAATGGTCCCGCTACGGGACGGCGTGACGATCTCCGTGCGGCGATAAAACGGGGACAGTCTCTACTGGACGGTGCCGAGTTCTCGGTCCGCGTGACGCGCGCCGACCTCCCGGAATATCCGCTTCGTGCACCCCACACCGCCCCGCACGGGCTCAACCTGGACGAACTTGCAGCGAGAGAGAATCCGGCAGTGTCCAGTCTCGAGTGGAGAAAAATCCGGATTCGCACACGACAAAGGGCAAGCCTTGCCCGACGGATCCCAAGCCCACCCGACGCGGGTTCCCGGGGGTTTCACCCCCGGGCCCCCGGCAACCGCCTTTGGCGGGGATCGGCGGACCGATCCCCGCTAAAGGCGGTTTCTACTTGCAAACCCGACCCGAGCGGGGTTTCGACGCCGGACTCTCGAGTGGAAACCTCGATTGCGAGCGGGGCTCGAACTCCGGACTCTGAAGTGGAAACCTCGATTACGGACGGCGGTCCGCCGCCGTTCGTAATCGAGGTTGCGCGGGCGTTCGCCCGCGGAGGAGAAAAATCCGGATTCGCACACGACGAATGGCAAGCCCCGCCCGACGGATCCCAATCCCTACCCGACGCGGGTTTCCGGGGGTTTCACCCCCGGACCCCCGGCAACCGCCGTTCCCACGGATCGGAAGACCGATCCGTGCGAACGGCGGTTTCTACTTGCAAACCCGACCCGAGCGGGGTTTCGACGCCGGACTCTCGAGTGGAAACCTCAATTGCAAGCGGGGCTCGACTCCGGACTCTGAAGTGGAAACCTCGATTGCGGACGGCGGTCCGCTGCCGTTCGTAATCGAGGTTGCGCGGGCGTTCGTCCGCGGAGGAGAAAAATCCGGATTCGCACACGACAAAGGGCAAGCCTTGCCCGATGGATCCCAATCCCGCCCGACGCGGATTTCCGAGACTGACCCCGTTCACGATCAGAGCGGATTGCCGTCGGCGTCGAGGAACTTGATCTCGCCCAGGCCGAGTTCGCGGACCGGGGCCTCGATCTTCGCCCGGTCGCCCACCACGACCCAGACCATGCCGTCGGGGTGGAGGAGTTTCCTGGCGGCCGCCGTCTCGCCGGCGGCACTCAAGGCGCGGACCTTCTTGGGATACGTGGCGAAGTAGTCGTCCGGCAGCCCGTACCGGAGAAGCTCGGCGATCGAGCCGCTCACCGCCTCGGCGGTCTCCCAGGAGCCGGGCATCGTGAGGGTCAGGCCGTTCTTCGCATCGCCCAGCTCGACCTCGGTCAGCGGACGAGCCCCGAGCGGTCCCTGGACCTCCTTCGCGATCTCCGCCAGGGTCTCCTTGGTCTTGTCGGACTGCACCGAGGTGTAGACCAGGAACGGCCGCTGTCCGCTGGCGGGGAACACGAAGCTCCCCGCGCCGTAGCTCCAGTGCTTGTCCTCGCGGATGTTCATGTTAATTCGCGAGATGAAGCTCCCGCCGAGCACCCAGTTGAGCGCCTCGATGGCGATCTCGTCGGGATTGGCCTTGGGCGGCACCACGTTCCCGGCGATGACCATCGACTGGACCGAGCCGGGCCGGTCGATGAGATACACGACCTGCTTGGGCGGCAGCTTGACCTCCTTGAGGTTCTTCCTCGGAACGTCCCCCGGCTTCCAGTCCTTGAACAACGCCTCCAGCTTCGGCTGAATCTCGGCGAGGGTCGTGTCGCCCACGACGACGAGCGAGGCGTGGTTCGGCCTGAACCAAGCGGTGTGGAACTTCACGAGGTCGTCCCGAGTGATGCCGGCCACCGTCTTCTCGAAACCGGAGCCGGTGAACGGGGTGCCGTAGCCGTGATCCGCGCCGAAGATCAGCTTCGGAAAGACGCGAAGCGCCATGGTGATCGGCTGGACCTTTTCGGCCTGGATCCTGGCGATCTGCCGCTTCTTGAGTCGGTCGAGGTCGGCCTGCGGGAACGACGGGTTCAGGATCACGTCGGCGAAAACGGCGAGGGAATCGTCCAGGTTCGCCTTCAGCGCCGACAGCGAGACCGTCGAGGTGTCCAGATCGGAGCCGGTGCCGAGATCGGCGCCCAGCGAGGCCGTTTCGTCGCTGATCTTGATCGCCGAGCGAGTCTTCGTCCCCTCGTCCAGCATCCCCATGGCGAGCGACGCGAGACCGGGGACCGTGAAGCTGTCGGAAACGTACCCCGCGTCGAGAATGAGATTGAATCCCACCACGGGGATCGCGTGGCGCTCGGCGACGACGAGCTTCAGGCCGTTCGAGAGGGTGGCTTTCTTCATCTCCGGGAACGAGGCGTCCGGCGGCGTGCCGGGATCCGGGACCTTGGAGCGGTCGACGACCGACTTCGCCGTCTCGAACTCGGGGAACGGGTGGATCTCGAGGACGTAGACACCGTCGGAAATCCAGCGCCCCGAGGCGCCCTTCACTTCCGACTCGGTGGCCCCCTCGATCCGCGCGAGGTAGGTTTTCCATGCATCGGGGCTGCCGCCGTACACCTGGCTCATGGCCAGCCGGTCGGACTTGCCGCCGAAGCCGCCGATCCGCTCGACGCCCCGGATGAACCCGGCGAGGTGCTCGGTCTTCGCTCGCCTGAGCTCGTCGGCGGTGGGTCCTTCTTTCAGGAAGCGGGCCACCTCCTCGTCCAGCGCCTTCTCGAGCTTCGCGAGGTCGCCGCCGGGCCTCGCCGTGGCGACGATCTGGAACAGCCCCGCGATCTCGCGGCGATCCACGTAAGCGTTCACGCTGGTCGCGATCTGGTCGTCGTACACCAGGCGCTTGTACAGCCGCGAGCTCTTTCCCGAGGCGAGCACCGACGAGGCCAGTTCGAGTAAGTCCGCGTCGGCGGCGGTACGCTCCGGGACGTTCCACACCTTGTAGAGACGCCCCTGGGGCACCCGGTCCTGGGCGACCTGGCGCTGTTCGCCCGTCCGCTTCGCGATCCAGGCGACGGGCCGGGAGACCGGAGGGCCGGACGGAACATCGCCGAAGTACTTCTCGACCTTCTCCTTCGCGATCTTCGGGTCGATGTCCCCCGCGATCGCCACCACGGCGTTCGCGGCGCCGTAGTAGGACTTGAACCACTCATGCACGTCCTCGAGCTTCGCCGCGGCGAGGTCGTCCAGGGAGCCGATCACCGTCCACGAATACGGGTGCCCGGCGGGGAAGCAGGCTCTGGAGATCGCCTCCTCGCTCAGGCTGTACGGCTCGTTATCGGACTGCCTCTTCTCGTTCTGCACGACGCTGCGCTGCTCGTCCAGCCTCCCCTGGCCGATGGCCCCCACGAGATGGCCCATACGATCCGATTCCATCCACAGCACGGTGTCGAGGGCCGTGGTCGGCACGTTCTCGAAGTAGTTGGTCCGGTCCTCGTTGGTCGTGCCGTTGAGGTCGGTCGCGCCGATCTTCTCGAGCACCTTGAAGTAGTCGTCGTTGAAGTTCTCGCTCCCGTTGAACATCAGGTGCTCGAACAGGTGCGCGAACCCCGTCCGCCCGGGCTTCTCGTTCTTCGAGCCGACGTGGTACCAGACGTTGAACGCGACGATCGGGGCCTTGTGGTCCTCGTGGACGATCAAGGTCAGCCCGTTCGGCAGGACGAATTTCTGGTACGGAATGTCGACCGACGCCCCCATTCCCTTGCCGGCCTCCGGAGAGGATGCCGCCAGGGACGGCGCCACCGCGACGGCGACGAACAGCAGCACCACCACGATCCATTTATGGAAATCCATCAAACCCTCCATCGGCCCGAGCGGACACACGAGTACCATCTCCCGTCGGCCCGGGTGCCGGGACCATCATTACGCGGCACGGAGCGCCCGGTTTCAAGTGCCGCGGTCCTCCGGACTTTCTCGATTGGTCATAGAATGGCCCCGCGACCCGGGGGACTCGTGGAACGGCCTTTCGTCACGATGAACATGGCCATGACCGCCGACGGGAAGATCACGTCGGCGGCGAGGGAATACCCCTCGTTCACGTCCGCGCGCGACCGGAAGACCATGGACCGGATCCGCGCGGAGGCGGACGCGGTGCTCGTCGGCGCGGGAACGCTGCGCGCCGACGACCCGCCGCTCCGCGTCCGCGATCCCGAGATGCGGGAATTCCGCCGGTCGCTGGGAAAGCCGGACGGCCTGCTGAACGTGGTGATCACGGCGAGCGCCGGCCTCGACCCCTCCTCCCGCTTCTTCCGTGACGCGCACGCCGCAGGGCGGATCGTCGCGACCGTCGAGGACGCTCCCGCGGAACGGCTGGCCCGCCTCGCGGAGCACGCCGAAGTCTGGAAGGTCGGCCGCGACCGTGTGGACCTTCAGGAACTGGTGCGCCGCTTGGGGGCGCGCGGGGTCGGGCGTCTTCTCTTGGAGGGAGGAGGCGAGCTGAACTGGGGGTTCGTCGCGGCGGACCTCCTGGACGAGCTGTACGTCACCGTCGCGCCGAGCCTTCTCGGCGGGAGCCTCGCGCCGACCCTGCTCGAGGGGGAAGGGCTGGCGATGGGCGCGCGGCGGAAGCTCCGCCTCGTGAGCTGCGAGCCGCACGGCGACGAGGTGTACCTCCGCTGGGCGGTGGAGCGCTGAGCGGTGGACCGCGCCGGTGTGGCCGACGCCCTCGACGAGATCGCGCTCCTTCTCGATCTCCTCGGTGAAAACCGGTTCAAGATCGGGGCGTTCTCGAATGGGGCACGCATCGTTCGCGCCCTCGAGGGGGACCTCGGCACGCTCGTCGCCTCGGGCGAGATCCGCCGGGTGAAAGGGATCGGCCCCGCTCTCGCGGACAAGATCGCGACGCTGATCGGAACCGGATCGCTCCCCTACCTGGACGAGCTCCGCGCGCAGGTTCCGGCCGGAATGCTCGAGTGGCTCGAGATTCCCGGCCTCGGACCGAAGAAGGCCCGCGCGATCCACGTGGCGCTGGGGATCTCGACGCTCGGCGAGCTGGAGTATTTCTGCCGCCAGGGGCGGCTCCGCGACCTGCCCGGATTCGGCGAGGCGACCGAGCGGAAGATCCTGGAGGGGATCGAACGGAGGCGTCGGCACGCCGGGCGGTTCCTGCAGCCGCTGGTGCGCCGCGAGGCGGAGCGGCTTCTCGAGGCGGTCCGCGCGGTGCCGGAGGTCACGCGGGCCGAGGTGGTGGGCTCGGTCCGCCGGCGCTGCGAGACGTCGAAGGACATCGACCTGGTGGTGGCCTCCTTGGATGCCGCCCCCGTGATGGAAGCCTTCGTCTCGGCCGGCGGCGTCGCCGAGGTGACCGGGCGCGGCCCGACCAAGTGCAGCGTCCGCCTCGACACGGGTCCCTCCGTCGATCTCCGCGTCGTTCCGGAGATCTCGTTCCCCTTCGCGCTCGCCTATTTCACCGGCAGCAAGGCGCACAACATCGCACTTCGTAGCCGCGCGCAAAGGCGCGGGCTCCGGCTGAACGAGTATGCGCTGACGCACGAATCCGACGGGAGCGCCGTCCCGTGCGGCGACGAGGCGGCGATCTACGCGGCCCTCGGCCTCCCGTTCATCCCCCCGGAGATGCGCGAGGACCAGGGAGAGATCGAGGCGGCGAAGGCCGGGAGGCTCCCCACGCTCGTTCAGCTCGCGGATCTGCGGGGGATCCTTCACTGCCACTCCAACTGGTCGGACGGCCTCGCGACCCTCGAAGAGATGGCGGAAGGGGCCCGCGCCCTGGGAATGACCTACCTCGGCCTGTGCGATCACTCGCAGGCCGCGACGTACGCCGGTGGGCTCCCCCCCGAGCGCTTTCGAGAGCAGCGGGCCGAGATCGACGCGCTCAACTCCCGTTACGGCGGGGCGTTCCGGATCCTCAAGGGCATCGAGGTGGACATCCTCCCCGATGGAAGCCTCGACTTCCCCGACGAGGCGCTTGCCCCGTTCGAGTACGTGATCGCCTCGATCCACAGCCGGTTCAACCTCGGCGAGAAGGAGCAGACGGAGCGGCTCCTGCGCGCGGTCTCGAACCGGTACGTGGACACGCTGGGCCACGTGACGGGCCGCCTGCTTCTCGCGCGCGACCCCTACCCGCTCGAGCTGCACCGAGTCCTCGAAGCGGCGGCCGAGCGAGGGGTCGCCGTGGAGATCAACTCCCACCCGCAGCGACTCGACCTCGACGCACCGGCGCTCCGATTCGGCCTCGCGCGGGGGATGAAGACCAGCGTCAACCCGGACGCGCACACCGTCGCCGGCCTCTCGGACATCGAGTACGGGGTCGGCATCGCGCGAGGGGGGGGGTGCGCGCCGGACGACGTGATGAACGCCTGGCCGCTCGACCGCCTCCTCGACCACCTGGCCGCGAGACGGCGGGCGGCGGGCGCGTTTTGAAGAGTACCAGGGAGTTGGCCGTGGCGACGAGGCGTGAGTCGAGAGTCGCGAAGGAGGCTCGCGCCGCCCGGATCGTGGATGGCCTGCACCGGCTCTACCCGGATGCGAACTGCGCCCTCGGCCATCGCAACGCGCTGGAGCTCCTCGTCGCGACGATTCTCTCGGCGCAGTGCACGGACGCGCGGGTCAACCAGGTCACTCCCGCTCTGTTCCTCCGTTACCCGGCCGCCGCGGACTACGCGCGCGCGGATCTCGTCGAGGTCGAGGAGGCGATCCGGAGCACCGGGTTCTTCCGGAACAAGGCGAAGTCGCTCGTCGGCCTCGGAAAGATGCTGGTCGAGCGGCACGGCGGCGAGGTCCCGGACCGGATGGAAGACCTCGTCCGGCTCCCCGGGGTCGGGCGCAAGACCGCCAACGTGATGCTCGGCAGCTGGTTCGGCCGCGCGGCGATCACCGTGGACACCCACGTCGCCAGGCTCTCGGCGAGACTGGCATTGAGCGATGCGGCCGATCCGGACAAGATCGAGGCCGACCTGACGGCGCTCCTCTCCGAGGACGAGTGGACCTTCGCATCGCACGCGCTCATCTGGCACGGCCGGCGCGTCTGCGGCGCCAGGAAACCGGCCTGCGCTCGATGCGGACTCCGCGCCGACTGCCCCTGGCTGGATCGATCCGGCGGCGCTTGACGAGTTTGCGTTGACCCTACCCTGGCGTTACGGCACTCCGCCGTTCGATTCGCTATATTGCACCTTCGGACTTCTCGGAGGGGCCGCGGGTGATTCGAGCGCCGCGCTGGGAAACGATCGAGGGGGAGGAGCTCTACCGGAAGCTCGCCATGGGTGAGCCGTTGGCCATCCTCGACGTCCGGACGGAAACCGAATTCGAAGCAAGGCACATCCCCGGCTCCGTCCTGATCCCTCTCCAGGAGCTGGAGAGCCGGGCGAACGAGGTCCCGAACGGCGGGGTACCCGTCGCCGTCGTCTGCGAGCACGGGATTCGCTCGGCTTCAGCCTGCCGGTTTCTCGCGGAGCGCGGTGCCACCGGGCTTTACGATCTTCGCGGCGGGATCGACACCTGGCCGGGACCGGTGGCGGCGGGGATGGAAGGAAACGGCCGGCAGGTGCACCCGATCTCCCCGGAGAGGTTCCTGATCGAGAATTTCTCCCTGCTTCCGAAGGGGCTTGCCCTCGACATCGCGATGGGAGAGGGGCGCAACGCCATCTTCCTCTCAACGCGCGGCTTCGACGTGGACGGGGTGGACGTCGACCCCGACGCGGCCCGGCGGGCCCGCACCGCCGCGCGCAAGCTGGGAGCGCCGATCCGGGGGGTCGTGGGGAACGTCGAGGACGGCACGTACATCATCCCGCTCGAAACCTACGACGTGATCGTGGTGTTCAATTATCTCCACCGCCCGCTCTTCCGTGACATCCGGGACGGGCTCGAGCCCGGAGGCGTGGTCGTGTTCCAGACCTACACGACCGAGCAGCCGCGGCTCGGCCCCCCCACCGATCCCGCGCGGCTTCTCCGCCCCGGCGAGCTGAAACAGGTGTTCGACGACTGGGAGATCCTCCGCCTGCGCGAGGAGATCGAACCCGCGGCGCCGGGGCACCCGGCGCGCGCGCTCGCCGGCATCGTCGCCCGCAAGCCTTCCGAGTGAGCCGGACCCGGCGGGGCGACCGCCTCGCTCGGTAGCGCAAGCATCGGACGACCTGCATCCCCGGCTATAATCCAGGCATGAAGGAACGACGCGGCTCCGATCCGACCACCGTGGAAAACGTGTGCCCGTCGGGACAGGTGCCGGTCTTCCCTCTCCCCGGCGTCGTCTTCTTCCCCCACATTTTTCTGCCGCTCCACGTCTTCGAGCCGCGCTATCGCATCATGGTGCGCGACGCCATCGCGGGCGAGGGGCTGATCGCGGTGGCGCTGCTCCGGCCGGGATGGGAGGAGAGCTACGCCGGAAGCCCTGAATTTTACGAGATCGGAACGATCGGCAGGGTCGAGGACCCGGAGCCCCTCCCGGACGGCCGGTTCCATCTCCGCCTCGTCGGTCTCCAGCGCGTCGCGTTCGGCGACGTGGTCCGGTCGAACCCCTACCGCGTGGTCCGTGTCCAGCCCCGTCCCGAGCCGGCCGTGGACGTTGCCGGGCCGGCCTTTCACGCCGCCAAGCTCGACCTCCTCGCGTCCCACGGTTGCCTGATGCGCGAGTTGACCGGCCGGTTCGAATCCGGCACGGTGCTCGACGAGAGTATCCCTTTCGAGACGGCGGTCAATGGAGCCTGCGCGAACCTGCCGGTGGAGCCGTCGATCCGGCAATCCCTTCTCGAGGAGAACGACCTGCTGGGACGGCACCGGCGCGTCGCGACGCTGATCGACGAGATCCTCGGGCGGGTGCTGCGCCTCAAGGCGCTCCGGTCCACGGACGAGGGGGGCACCGGGCTGAACTGAACCGTCCGCTATCGGCGTGATCGCGTGGGCGAAGCCCGCGGGCACCGCCGAGCGTATCATGGGTATGTGGAGACCGGCCCCGCGGAGCATCGCATGACCGAAGCCACCCAGGCGATCCACGCCGTGGCGAGGGCTGAACCCCCGTCGGCCCTCGTTTCGACCGCGATGGCCGCCGCCGGATTGCAGCCCGGAGCCGCGTTCCCGTTCCGGTTTCTCGCGATCTGGGCGGGAGGATGGGCCTCCATCGGGGCGGTGGTGGGTGCGGGGATCGCCTTCACGCGAGGTGTGCCGGACCTCCTCCCGCTCCTTCGCCAGAGCGTCCTGTTCGCGGAGGTGGTGGGTTTCACCGCCCTCGCTTCCGCCCGGCTCGTCTTCCCGTACTTCGCCCGCCTGCCGTTCGTGGTGCGAATAGCGCTTCAGGTACTCACCCTGCTGTCCGGCACCGCCTTCGGTTCCGTGGCGATCCTGGCGACACAGCCCCTCTATTCCCTCGCGCGGCCGAAGACCGTCGCGGTCATCGTGCTCCTCAACGCGGCGTTCGCCGTGATCGTGGGGATCGCGCTCCACACCTACGACTCCATGAGGAGGCAGATCGAGGCGTCGTACCGGGTGCTTCGCCAGAAGGAGTCGATGGAGCGCGAGCTGGCGATCGCCCGCGAGGTCCAGCGCGAGTTGCTGCCGCGATCGGTCCCGCAGGTTCGAGGGCTGCAACTCGCGGGCGCGTGCCTACCCGCCGTGGGGGTGGGGGGGGATCTCTACGATTTCCTCCCCTTCGCGGAGGACCGGATCGGCCTGGTGATCGCCGACGTTTCGGGGAAGGGGATTCCCGCGGCGCTGCTCATGGCGGGCCTCCAGGCTTCCGTGCGGAGCCTCGCGCTCCCCACGCTCGCGCCCAACCAGGTCAACCACCGGCTGAACGAGATGCTCCTCCGCTCCACGTCGGCCTCCCGTTACGCCACGATGTTCTTCGGCCAGTTCGACGGCCGGACGCGGACGCTCACGTACAGCAACGCGGGGCACCATCCCCCGCTGCACCTGGGGGCGAACGGCACCACCCGCCTCACCGAGGGCGGTTTCCCGATCGGGCTCCTCGCCGAGGCCCGGTACGAAGAGGGGCGCTGCGTCCTCGAGGAAGGGGATCTGCTCGCGCTCTTCACCGACGGGATCATCGAGGCGCCGGACGCCAAGGACCGGGAATTCGGCGAGAAGCGGCTGCTCGACATCCTCGAGGCGCACCGGGAGCGCAACATCGAGGAGATCGTCGGGGTGGTGCTCGACGAGGTAACGCGCTGGCGCGGCGGCCTTCCCCCCCACGACGATGTCACTCTGGTCCTCGCCCGGGCGACATGAGCCGCAGGGACGGGTTCCCCTTCGCGATTCAGGTCCTGCTCTGGGGCGCGAGCAACACGGCCGCCGGCACCGCCACCGGACTCGCCGTGGGGGCGTTTCGCGAGGGAGGGTTCGAGCCGACCGTCCTCTGGATCAGCATCCTCTTCGGCAACGTCGTCGGCTTCACCGTGCTGATCGCCTCGGTGGTTCTCTTCCCGCGACTGCGGGGATGGGCTCCGGCCGCCCGGGTCGTTCTGCTCGGGCTCGCGCTTCTCTCGGGCTCGGTGGCCGGCACCGCGATGGCCCTCTACTTCTTCCCGCTGTTCGTGCTGCGCGACCTGCGCCAGACGCTGGCGATCGTCGCGATCAACGGCATCCTGGCGCTGGTGGTGGGAGGGATGGTCCACGCGTACGAGAGCCTCCGGTGGAGGCTCCAGGAGACGCTGCGGGAAGTCGAAGAGGTCCGTCTCGTCGAGGCGCGGCTCAAGGAGGCCGCCGCGAGGGCCGAGCTGTCGGCATTGCAGGCGCGCATCAACCCCCACTTCTTCTTCAACACGCTCAACACCATCTCGTCGCTCCTCGAGGACGATCCGGACAAGGCGGACGACGTGGTGCAGACCCTCGCCGACCTCTTTCGCTACACGTTCCGCGTGGCCGACGCCGACCCCGTGCCGCTCGCCGACGAGCTGGAGTTCGTCGAGGGGTACCTGAACATCGAGCGGGCACGGTTCGGCGAGCGGCTCAGAGTGAATTGGGACGTGGAGCCCGATGCGCGAGCGGTGCGTCTCCCGGGACTGGTCCTTCAGCCGCTGGTGGAGAACGCGGTGGGCCACGGGATCGCCCCGGTCGGCCCGGGTGGGACGGTGACGATCCGCGCGCGCGTCCGGGACGGGATGTTGTCGGTGGAGGTCGCCGACGACGGCGTGGGGCTCGCCGGACCCGGCGAAGGGATGATCCGCGAGGGACACGGGCTCGCCAACGTGAGCCAGCGTCTGGCCGCGCGCTACCGGGGGCGCGCCTCCTTCGTCCTCGAGCCCGGCCCGGGCGGACGCGGAACCGTCGCGCGGGTCGCGATGCCCGCCGCGCCGGACGCGGATGCAGCGCCCCGCGCCGTGGCCGGGACGGTGCGCGGATGACGATCCGCGCCGCGATCGTCGACGACGAGAAGCCGGCGCGCGACCGGATTCGTCGTCTGCTCGAGGACCACCCGGACGTCGCCTTGATCGGCGAGGCGGCCGACGGACCGTCCGCGGTCGAGTTGCTCGAGCGCGAGCGGCCGGACCTTTGCTTCCTCGACGTTCAGATTCCCGAGGCGGACGGGTTCGACGTCCTGAAGCGCGCGCGCCACGTCCCGCGGGTGATCTTCACCACCGCATTCGACCAGTACGCCGTGCGCGCGTTCGAGGTCAACTCCCTGGATTACCTTCTGAAGCCATTCAGCCGGCGCCGATTCGCCGCGGCGCTCGACCGGGCGCGCGAGGCGCTCAGGCAGCACGCGCCCCCCGCGACCGACCTGCTACGGGTGCTCGAGGAGATCCGCGCCGGACTCCCCCGTTCCGGGCCGGCGACCCCCGCGGCGGCGCGAGACACCGGCCCGCTCCGCATACCCGGACGCCGCGGCGCCAAGATCGTCCTACTCGATCCGGCGGAGATCCTCTGGTTCGAGGCGGAGGACGTGCTGGTGTTCGCGCGGACCGCCGAGGGACGCTTCCTCGTCGAGCGTTCGCTTCAGGATCTCGAGACCCAGCTCGACCCGTCGTTTTTCAGGACCCACCGGAGCTACCTCGTGAGCCTCTCCAAGATCGCCGAGATCCTCCCGGGCGACGCGGGCACGTTCCGGGTCGTGATCCGCGACGCCGCGCGAAGCGTCGTGCCTCTCTCGAGGCGCCAGGCGCGCCGGCTGCGGGAGATCATTCCCTGGTGAGCCCCCTCTTTCCCGCTCCCGGTCGAGTCCCGTCCGCAACCGCTCACCCGACGATTCCGACCGCTCGCCGCCGTGTGCATTGACGAAGGCGCGGGAACGCGCCAAGACTTAAGAGCAGGAGGACAGAACCATGGCCGAACAACCGAACGCCGGACGACGAGCACGGATCCTTCGGTGGGCGGCATGGATCGTTCTCGCCGCCCTCATCGCGCTGCCGATCGCCGCGAGACCGGCCGACGACTCCGAGTTCTCGGACCTCGGAGGCAATTACGCGATCCCCGCGGGAAAGACCCACCACGGGAAGCTCAGGCTGTTCAAGGGGACCGTCACGATCGCCGGGACCCAGGACGGCGACCTCTGGGTGTTCGGCGGGACGCTCGAGATTCCCGGCGAGGTGACCGGGGACGTGTCGTTCATCGGCAACAACGTGAAGGTCACCGGCAAGGTCGGCGGAGCAGTCGACGCCAAGGGGGCGAACTGCACCATCGCCGGCGCCGTCGGAGGGAATCTCGACGCGAAGTGCGGAACGGTCGAGCTTCCAGCCGGCGCACGAGTGTCCGGCGACGCGGATCTCTATGCCGGCCAGATCACCGTGAACGGCGCGGTCGATGGCGACCTCGAGGCCGAAGGAGGCCAGATCGCGCTCGCGGGAACGGTCGGCAAGGACGCTCGGCTGCGCGCCGATCTCGTCAAGATCGATTCCGTCGCGAAGATCGCCGGGGACCTCGCCTACGAATCGCGAGTCCCCCTCTCCCTCGACGGGAAAAACATCGTCGGCGGAAGCATCGACAAGGAGCACAAGTCCTACGTCCGCGTCCACGTCGACGACCATCGTTCGTTCGCCGGAACGTTCTTCCTCTGGCTCGGCAAGCTCCTGCTGAGCCTGCTGGTCGGACTCGCGGCGCTCGCCCTCGCGCGAAAGCCCGGAGAGGCGGTGCTCGCCGCCACGCGGGGGGACACGCTCCGGAACGTGGGGGTCGGCTTCCTGACGTTCATCGTCGTCCCGGTGGCCGCCTTGGTTTCTTGCATCCTCATCGTGACGATTCCGCTCGCCGCCGCCGTGCTCGTGGCCTATCTGCTCGCGGTTTATCTCGCCCGGGTTCCGGTCGCGGTGTGGGCCGGACGCTTTGTCCTCGGGAAACTCGGGCGGCCGGACGTTTCGCACTACGCCGCGTTCGCCGTCGGCATCGTGGTACTTTACGTGTTGTTCGCCGTGCCCGTGCTCGGCTGGTTCGTGTGGTTCGCTTGCACGTTCCTCGGGCTCGGCGCCATGGTGCTGGGAGTCCGGGATTGGCGACAGAGCCGGAAACTGGCCGCCTTGGCGGTCGCGGCGCCTGCTCCGCCGCAGAACGAGGCCACTCCATCGCCCGTCGCTCCGACCTCCGAGCCTCCCGCGGATCCGCCCGGACCACCGATCGAAGGAGCCTGACCGCGAAACAGGTCGCATACCGCTTCGGTGGCCTGAAGCTGGTAGTCGAGGTTGGGCTTGAAGTGGAGCTTCATTCCGGCTTCCTCCGCTTCCGTGAAGGGCGCTTCCTGGCCTTCTTCGGCGCTTCCAGTCGCTTCGCGGCCTCTTCGAGCGCCCGGACGCCATCCCGTTCGCCCTGCGCCTCCAACAACACCCGGCGCCGGGCCGCGAACCGCTCGTACTCGGTTTCCGCTTTGCTCGCCGCCTCCTGATGGCTCACGCTGCCGGCGCCCTCGAGGACCTGGCGCTCGTTGAAGCGCAGGAAGTCGTCCAACCTCACTTCCCAGTCCTTCAGGAACACCTGTTTGCGGCGGCGGGCCTGGTCCTCGGCGAAGTCCAGCCACATGACCACGATCCGGTTCAGCTCGGCGATCTCGTCGGCGCCCAGATAGTTCTTGGCTACCGCCACATCAGCCTTGGCCGGCCGGGCACCCTTCCAACTGGTCAGGCCCATGTTGGGCTGTGTGTGGTCGACTCGCGAGGCAATCAGCTCCGCGGCGGTCTTCCCGGTGCCGGCGAAATGAAGCTTGTTCTGGATGACCTGGAAGAAGGCCGTCGTCTCCTTGCGCGCCGGGTCGTAGTCGGCGGCCAGCACAAAGATCTCCCGCACCCGCAGGTACATCCGCTTCTCGCTCGCGCGGATGTCCCGGATACGTTCCAGGAACTCGTCGAAGTAGTCGGGCACACCCGAGCCGTCGACCGGCGGGTTCTTCAGCCGCTGGTCGTCCAAGGTGAAGCCCTTGACCAGATACTCCCGCAGCCGCTCGGTCGCCCACCGCCGGAACTGCGTGCCCCGCTCGGAACGCACCCGGTAGCCGACGGCGAGGATGGCGTCGAGGTTGCAGTGATCAATCTCCCGGGCCACCTCGCGCGCGCCCTCCCGGCGAACTATCCGGAATTTCCGGATAGTTCTCCCCGGATCGAGTTCGCCCTCTCCGAAGATGTTCTGCAGGTGCTCGTTGATCGTCCGCACATCCTTCTGGAACAACTCCGCGATCAACGTTTGCGTCAACCAGAGCGTCGCCTCGGCGAAGCGGCATTCCAACCGCGTCTGCCCATCCTCCGTTTGATAGAGGACGATCTCGCCCATCGGGGGTACGGGGTTATCCGGCATGCACCGCTCCTGTTCCTCAGGTCGCGAACGTTTTCGAGACCGTGCTTGGACGCTGGTCAGCCTTCGCGGTTGAAAGTGACGATGTCGTCTACAGAGCGAGCAACGACGTACTCGGCCGGTGACTCGCTCACTCTCAGGGCCCCGAAGTGGGCCTTGCCGCACTTGATCTTCGCCCCTTCTCGGTCCCGCAGGTCGTCGGTGAAAAGGCTGCTCTTCGTCTCGACGACGAAGTACAGCCGTTCGCCCCCGTCGTCTTCGACCAGCACGGCCCAGTCCGGGTTGTAGGTGCCGAGCGGCGTCGGCACTTTGAACCAGCCGGGGAGCTTGGCGTACACCTTGACGGCATCGTTCTTTTCGAGCTGGTCCGCGAAGGTGGCCTCGGTGTCCGAGTCGTAGACCACCTGCTCGTAGACGGACTTCTTGGTCTCCACGAGCATGTTCTTCAGGTAGCCGGTCAGCTCCTCTTGCTCGAACAGCTCCTGCGCGTAGTAGTCCTCGTCGCCGAGGCGCTGGTACTTGATGCCATCGACCAGGGCCAGGCGCTTGCAGCGGTTGATCGCCTCGGCAGCCAGCTCGATGAACTGCTGCGGGTTACGCTTGAAGTCGTCCAGACGCCCGCTTCCCGATCAGGATGCGCTGGATGGTGCGACGGGTGAGCTGCGTCCGGTCCTGCAGGTCGGTCAGCAGATCGGGCAGCTCGATGTCGGCTTCGTCGAGAACGACGGTCGCCGCACCCTCCCGCTCCGTGGCCTCCACGCCCGCCTTGCCGATGGCGATGTCGGCCTTGCGCCATTGCAGGCGGGTCTTGGGAATCGGCGGCGCTTCCTGCAGGGCGCGGATGCAGCTCTCAACGAGCTTCTCGTTGTCGAACTGCACGCGGTAGGTGGTCTTGTGCTTGATGCGGTCCCACAGCGCCTTGAACTCCGGGCTGTGCAGCACCGCCTGCCGCGTGCGCACCTGCCGGCGCTCGTCGGCATTCTTGATCTCCAGCCGCCCGGCGAGCTTGCGCAGCACCTCGGTGATCTGGCCGAGCTGGGCCGCAAACGGCTCGGGCACGGCGAGCGTGCCCGTCCTTGAGCGCCTGCTTGAGCGAGTCCTGCACCTTGCCCTTGGCGTCGATGTGCCCCAGCGGCCTTGAGGTGCTCCCACAGCGCCTTCGACTGCTCGAAGCCCAGCGGCTACGGTCTGGCCGTCCTGCGCTCGTGACGGCAATGCGCCGCGAACTGGTGCTGCTCGACGATGCCGAAGCGGATGCCGGTGTCCGCCTCGATCTCCTTCTGCAGGTTCTCGGCGAACTGCTCGTAGCTCTCGGTGGCGATGACCGTGAGCGTGTTGACCTCGAAACCCCGCAGGCGCTCGCCGTTCTGGTTGACGCACAGGCGCAGGCCGCGGCCGATGGTCTGCCGCCGCTCGCGCTCGGTCTGGATGTCGCGCAGGGTGCAGATCTGGAAGACGTTGGGGTTGTCCCAGCCCTCGCGCAGCGCCGAGTGGGAGAAGATGAACTTGAGCGGCGTCTCGAAGCTCAAGCAGCTTCTCCTTCTCCTTCATGATCAGGTTGTAGGCCCGCTCGGCGTTGTCGCGGTTGCCCTGGTTGTTCTCCTCGGTGTCCGTCCAACCGCCCTTCTTGTCGATGGAGAAGTAGCCGTTGTGCACCTCCTCGGCGGCGCGAGTGCAGGTCCACCTCCTGGAAGAGCGTGCTGATAGTCCGGATGCTTGGCGAGCCGCCGGTACTCCTCCTCGAAGATGCGGGCGTAGTCGCCCTTCACCGCGTTGCCGTCCGCGTCGTACTGCCGGTACTTGTCCACCGCGTCGATGAAGAAGAGCGACAGCACCTTGATGCCCTGCGGGCGCAGTCGCTTCTCCTTGTCGAGGTGCTCCTTGATGGTGCGGCGGATCATCTCGCGCTGAACGGCCAGCGCATCCACATCGCCCCAGGCCTCGCCCGGCTTGAGGTAGCTGCTCGCCACCGGGAACGCGCAGTTCCACGAACTCGTTGCCCTTCTCGACGCGGATCTCGCCGATGCGGCAGTCGGCGTAGATCGCGCGCCTGGTGGTCTGCTCCAGATCGTCGCCGTCCTGCACGGTGACTTCCTGCCGCTTGCACGCCGCTGGCGGTCTGCACGTCCAGCTCGACCTTCGCGCTGAAATGACGCCCCGCCTGTTGCTCGACCGACACGAGCCGCACGAACGGCTTGTTGTGCGCGTCCTCCACCGTCGCGGAGGCCACCTCGATCTGCTTGACCAGCTTGCGTTCGTAGGCGTCCACCGCATCGAGGCGGTAGACCATGTGGTGCTTGTCCACGTGCGTGGCGGAGTAGCGCAGGGTGCAGAGCGGGTTCATGGCATCGAGGGCCGTCTTGCCCGGCGCCTGAGAGGCCGCCGTCCACGCTCTGCGGCTCGTCCACGATGACGATGGGCCGCGTGGCCTTGATCAGGTCGATGGGCTTCTCGCCGCCGGTCTTTTCGCTGTCCTTGTAGAGGTTGTTGACGTCCTTCTTGTTGATGGCGCCGACCGTCACCACCATGATCTGGATCTGCGGGCTGGTGGCGAAGTTGCGCACCTGGCCGAGCTTGGACGGAGTCGTAGAGGAAGTAGTCGAAGGGCACGCCGGCGTAGAGGCCCTTGAAATGCTCCTCGGTGATCTGGAGCGACTTGTAGACGCCCTCCTTGATCGCCACCGACGGCACCACGATGACGAACTTGGTGAAGCCGTAGCGCTTGTTCAGCTCGAAGATGCGTGCGCAGGTAGACGTAGGTCTTGCCGGTGCCGGTCTCCATCTCGACGGTGAAGTCGCCCGAGGCCAGCGATGCCGGAGGGCGGCAGGCCGTTGCGGAGCTGGATGTCGTTCAGGTTCTTCAGCAGCTCGTCGTCGAGCAGGGTCAGGCGGTTGCCGATGCCGAGGTCGCTTTCCATCCCGGGCAGGAAGGCTGCCGCCCAACCGCGCTCTTGGTGACGGTGAACTCGGTGCGGCAGATCTCCTGGCCGCGAAACAGGTCGCAGACCGCTTCGATGGCCTGAAGCTGGTAGTCGAGGTTCGGCTCGAAGTGGAGCTTCATTCCGGCTTGCCCTTCCTTGGCGGCAACTGCTTCACGGCGCGATCGAAGTCGGATTCGAGGTGCCGATCTTCGACCTTGCGAAACTCGACGAACTCGCGTTCCGCGTGGGTTCTGGCCAACTCGGCCGACACTTTTCCCGCGTTCTGCAGGATCTCCCGTTCGTTCAGCGTCAGGAACCCCTCCAGCTTCGTGATCCAGTCGTGCATGGTCATGGGCGCCCTGCGCTCCGCCTGGGATTCGGCGAAAATGAGATATTGCTCGACGAGGTTATTGAGCGCGCGCAGCTCTTCCGCATTCAGGTAGTTCTTCGCGATGGCGACGTCCGCTTTGCGGATCCGCGCCCCCTCCCAGTGGGTGAGGCCCATGTTCGGCCTTTCCGCGTCGGCGCGGGACACGATCACCTCCGCGGCGGTCTGGCCGTGGATCGCGTAGTGCACCTTGTTCTGCACCGTGGCGAAGAACGCCTGGGTGAGCGGATCGTCCTTGTCGTAGTCGATGCTCGTCGCGTAGATGTCGGTGATCTTCTGGTAGAAACGCCGCTCGCTGGTGCGGATGTCCTGGATTCGGCGGGTGAGCTCCTCGAAGTAGTCGTTGCCGACCTTCGGATTTTTCAGGCGCTGCGTCGTCCAGTACGAAGCCCTTGACGATGTACTCCTTGAGCTTGTCCGCAGCCCACTGGCGGAAGCGTACCGCCACCGGGCTACGCACCCTGAAACCCAGGGCCAGGACCAGGTCGAGGTTGTAGAATTCCACCTCGCGAACGACCTCGCGGTCGCCCTCTTTTTGAACTGTTCGGAATGGCCGAACAGTTGCCTCCTGGGTCAACTCCTCGTCCTCGAAGATGTGCTTGATGTGCTCGCTGATTGTTCCCTTGGCCTTGCCGAACAACTCGGTGAGCTGCTTCTGGTTGAGCCAGACGGTCTGGTCTTCGAGGCGCACGTCGAGTTTCGTGCGGCCGTCCTCGCTCTGGTAGATGAGGACCTCGTTCATCACAGGCTCCGCACGTTCTCGAGCCCATGCTGCTGGAGGATGGCGGCAAGGTTGGTCTTGGCCACGTCGTCGGCGAAGGCACTGTCGCGGAAGACGACCGTGCTCTCGCCCGCCGGGGCGAGCTCCTTGTGCCAGGCCGCGATGCCGAGGGCCAGCGGCTCGACCTCATCGCGGGCAATCGCCTCATCAAGGCAGGCAAGCAGGGTCCCGGCGCCGATGGCGTGCACCACCTTGCCGGCGATCGTCCGGGTCTCGATGGGCACGCAGAGGTCGAGGCCGAGCTTGAGCAGTAGTTCGTAGAGGAGGTCCTGCTCGCTGCGGCCGGCATGGATGTGCTCGATGTTGTCGAGCAACGTCCGCTCCAGGTTGTCGCGGTCGGGTTCCCAGGCGCGGATGTTGGAGGTATCGAGCTTGAAAACACGGAAGCCGAGATCGCCAGCAAAGAGCGGGTTCGCCTCTTTGATCATCTTCCCAGCCCGACGCAGGCGTTCCTTGGTCAGCTCGGCGATGGTGCGGGGTTTGCCGAGCCGGTCGCAGAAGTCGGCGGCAGTGGCCTGATCATCGTTCAGTGGGTCGAGAGGCTCTGGCAACTGCACAAGGATGTGGCGTCGGTTGGCTCCATCGGCGGCGTTTTGAGCTAATACTGCGTGGCCAGTCACTCCGGACCCTGCAAAGAAGTCCAAGACAACTCCATCGCCGGCGCCAACTCGCAACATCTGCTGTACGAGCGCCAGAGGTTTGGGAGTGTCAAAGACTGCTTCTCCATCGAAGAGATGCTTCAAATCATTCTTTGCGCTCTCGTTCGTCGATGCCTCAGCAGCAAACCAAATGCTCTCAGGCGTCAGGCCCCTGTCTTTCGCGTCTAGATACGTCTTGATCCTGGGAACTCCAGTTCCATCTTGGCCGAACCAAAGTCGCCCATCGCCAATCGCTTCGTTCATGACTGCTTCCGTATACAGCCAGCATCGCCCACTCGGAAGCTCGTGCTTCGTCCCATTCGGTGCAGTCAATACATAGAACTGGCTCTTCGTTCCGTGCCCCGCTTGCGCTGTCGCAGGATCGGACTTCCAAAGGCCCCGCGGATCGTTATCTGGGTTTCTGTATCGCGCGATCGCCTCATCGTTCATTGGTAGCATCTTGATTACATCGCTGTTGCCAGTCGCGTTCTTGCAGTAACACACGATGTAGTCGTGTCGTGATGACACCATCTTGCGGTTTTCTCGATTCGTCCTCTTTTCCCAAACGAACGTTGCAATGAAGTTCTCTTCTCCGAGGATTTCACCGCAAAGCCTGATAAGGTTGGTTAGCTCGCCGTCATCAATCGAGACAAAGATGAGGCCATCATCCCGCAGCAGGTGTCGCGCCAGCTTCAGCCGCGGATACATCATGTTCAGCCAGTCGGTATGAAACCGCCCGCTGGCTTCGGTGTTGCTGCTGATCTTCTTGCCGCCTTCCACCTGCCCGGTGAGTTCCAGGTAGTTCTTGATGTTGTCCTGGAAGTTGTCCGGATAGACGAAGTCCTTGCCGGTGTTGTAGGGCGGGTCGATGTAGATGAGCTTCACCTTGCCGGCGTAGCTCTTCTGCAGGAGCTTCAGCACTTCGAGGTTGTCGCCCTCGATCATCAGGTTCTGCGTGGTGTCCCAGTCCACGCTGTCCTCCGGGCAGGGGCGTAGCGTGCCGGTGCGTGGGCGTGAGGGCGAGCTGCCGGGCACGCCGCTTGCCGTGCCAGTTGAGCCCGTACTTCTCCTCGCGCTCGTCCACCGCGCCGCCGAGAAGCTGCTTGAGCACCTCGAAGTCGATCTTCCCCTCGGCGAAGGCTTCGGGAAACAGCGTCTTCAGCCGTTCGATGTTGTCGGCCAGGATGTCCTCCGAGCGAGTCTCGGGGTCGTTGGCGGTGAGCTTCTTCATGCGGTTCTCCGTGTTCACAGTCTTGCGCGCGCGGCGGCGTAATCGGCCTGCAAACGCTTGAGTTCCAGGTTGAACTCCACCTGCCGGGGAAGCTGCTTCTCTTTGGCTGCGGCGGCCCTCAGGCGGGCCATCTGCGATTCCAGGTGAGCGCACGCCTGCAACGCTTCACGTCGGGCCACGGCGTGCTCCGCCGAGGTGGATGAGGCAAAGACGCCGGTCACGCGGGCGGCCTGCACGGCAAGCAGGGTGTCGATCCAGCCCTGGTAGAGCGTGTACAGCGTGCTTCGGGGCTGGCGCGTCAGGGACAGCGCGGCCAGAAAGCCCCCGAGGACGTCGGCGTCGAGTTCGTCGTCCAGCCGGGCTTCGATGACCTCGCCATCGAGCACCGTCTTGCCTGCCTCGCCCTCCGACCAGCGCTTGTGGGCCAGGGAGAGGGTCAGGCTCGGCCCGTGCACGGTGACGAGAAATACGAGGTAGGGCACGGCCCGATGCACCAGCTCGGTGAGGCGTCCGGCCTTCGCGCTCGTGCGCAGCGTCATACAGAGCACGGCGATCTCGAGGACGTCGCGCGTGTTGTCGCGATAGGCCGCCACGCCGATGGTGGTCGGCTTGAGCGCCGCCACCCACTGGAGATCCTCGATCCCCTCGTTGATCTGGCGCTTGTCGGCGGCCGTGGGGGCACCGTTCTCGAGAAGGAGTTTCTTCGGGATCCGACGGTCGATGCGCGCGCCGGCGGGCAGGTCGAGAGCTGCCACCACGTCGGTTGCGGTCATGAATCGTTCCCGCGCGGGCTCTCGGCAAGCCAGGCGCGTCCCTTTGCCGTGAGTCGGTACTTCTGCTTGCTGCTGCGCGGCTTGTCGGGTCTCGTCATCTCAATCGCCTGGAGATTGAGGGCTGGGATGAGGTAAGCCCCTCGGAAATGTTCTTCGTGCTTCAGTCCCATTGCAGCCTGAATCTCCTGCCGCCCCATCTCACCGCGCAGAACGGAGAGCAGCCGAAGGACTTCCCCGGTGACTTCCCCGGTGACTTCCCCGGTGACTTGCGGGGTGACGGCCTCGAGTGCCCGCTGCGGCCGCCGCCCAAGCGTTATCACGAAGCCGTCCGTAAGGGCGAATTGCGGCTCGGGAAGCCTCGCCTCCCGGCAGCGGAGGATCATGTCCCCCGTGCCGGTGCCCATCCGTTCGATGTACTTGGCCAGGTAGAGCGACTCGGCCAGAAGGGGGTTCCCGGGCACCGAGGCATGCGGGCGGCGCAGCATTTCGAGCGTGAGCGAGGGCGGCAGCGTTCCGGGATTCCAGACCTGGAGCCGGTCGGCGAAGAGCATCACCTGCACACTCCCGTTGCTCGTGTAGTCGCGGTGCGACACGGCGTTGACGATCGCCTCCCGCACGACTTCCAACGGGATCTCGTAGGCGACCGGCGCGCGAGTGCTCTGCGCCCGCGTGCCGACAGCCAGATTGATCTTAGACATGACGAAATCCAACCCCCCACTAACTGCGGCATCCGTTGCGCGCGTAGCGCGCCTGCCGCATGCCGTTACGCGACACGCACGGGCTTGATGCGCGCCATCTCATTCTTGATGGTCCGTGCCGCATCCCAGAGATCAACCGCCCGCTGGGCATTCAGCCAGAACTCCGGAGAGTTGCCGAACAGGCGGGAGAGGCGTAGCGCCATCTCCGGACTGACGGCCCGCCGGCCCCGCAGCAGTTCGTTGATCGACCGGCGGGAGACGCCCGCAGCTTCAGCGAGACCGACAACGGTCAGTCCGTAGTCCGGCATGAAATCCTCGTGCAGCATTTCACCCGGATGGGTCGGGCGACGCTTCATCTGTCGGTTGTTGGGTACGCTCAGGTCTCACCTCATCATCCATGATAATCGCAGATCTCGACGTCATACGCGATGCCGCAAACACCCGAAACGCCACGGACCGTCGCCGGGACCTCCTCTCGACAGCGACGCCCCGAACACCGTATAAGCAGGGCGCAATCCGACTTCGATCATGGAGGCTCCCGAGCATGACGCAGCTCGACGCGGCGGCGACAGGAAATGTGACCGGCCGTCGGCGCTGGCCGGCGTATCTCCTCGCGGTGGTGGCGGTCGCCCTGTGGGGGAGTTCCTTCGTCGCCTCGAAGGTGGCGCTGCGCGCCTTCTCGCCGCTCACGCTCGTCGCGGGGCGATCGGCGATCGGCCTGCTCGTTCTCGCGGCCGCGCTGCCGATGTCGCGCGGCGCGGCCAAGGAAACACCGCGCCGCGGAGACGGGTGGCTCACGCTGGTCCTGGGGCTCCTCGGCATCCCTCTTCACCTTTCCCTTCAGGCGTACGCCTTGACCCTGACCTCCGCGGTGCACGGCGGCTGGCTCATCGCGCTCAACCCGGTGTTCACCGCGATCCTGGCGGCGATCTTCCTGCGCGAGCGGTTCCCGCCCCTCAAGACGGCCGGGGTCGTCGTGGGGTTCCTGGGCGCGCTGGCGGTGATCGCCGGCGGCGCCGGGGCGGCCGCGCTCCGGCTCCCCTCGACCCGCGGCGACCTCCTGATCCTTCTCTCCTCGCTGAACATGGCGGCGTACACGCTCATCGCTCGCGGCCTGATGTTGCGTCGCCGGGCGCTCCCCCTCACGTTCCGCGCGGTCGCCGCGGGCTCCGTGGTGTCCGTCGGTCTCTGGCTCGCGGCGGGAGATCCGTCGGAGCTCGGCCGGGCGTCGGGCGGGGCCTGGGCGGCACTGCTCTTCCTGGGCGCCGGCTGCACCGGAGTGGGTTACCTCGCCTGGTCCGCCGCGCTTCAAAAACTCGAGGCCGGAACGCTGTCGTCGTTCCAGTACGTCCAACCGCTGGTCACGGCCGGCCTGGCCGCCGTGTGGATCGGCGAGTCCGCCGGACCGGCGGTGCTTCTCGGAGGGGGGCTGGTGATCGCCGGGGTCGCTCTGATCCAGAGGTCCGCGGTCCGGGAGGAAAACGCCTGAAGGGGATTGCGGCGCTTCTTCCTACCGGAATCGACGCGGATGTAATCCTCCGGAGTCCACCTGAGGATCCCGAGGTTGAGGTTCGCGCGCAGCAGGAGCCCACGATGCCGATCCGGTTCTCCCGTATTCACGGCGCGATGCGAAAGGCAGCCGCCCCGGCAGGCGCGCCCGGTCTTTCCTGCTAGATTGTGCTCCGCCCCGGCTTTTCGGGGGAGAGGGTGATCGCGATGACCGTCGAGAAGGCGTACGACAACCTCGAGTTCCTGAACAGCAAGGAAGCCCGGAGCCTTCGAATCCTGAGCGAGTACCTCGAGCCGCAATCGCGGTTCCAGCAATACAGGATCAAGGACACGGTGGTGTTCTTCGGCTCGGCGCGGGCGCTGTCCGCGGAGCACGCCGCGGAGGTGCTTCACCTTGCCGAGGCGGGCGACGACCCGGCCGCCCTCGAGCAAGCGCGCAAAGCCGTCGCGTTCTCCCGCTACTACGAGGACGCGCGCACGATCGCGCGATGGATGACCGACTGGTCCAAGAGCCTTCCGGCGCCGAACCGGCGGTTCATCGTCTGCTCCGGGGGAGGTCCGGGAATCATGGAGGCGGCGAACCGGGGGGCCTCCGATGCGGCGGGAATCTCCGTCGGCCTCGGGATCAGCCTGCCTGCGGAGCCGAGTCAGAACCCCTACATCACGCGTGAGATGGCGTTCGAGTTCCATTACTTCTTCATGAGGAAGTTCTGGTTCGCCTATCTCGCCAAGGCGCTCGTCGTGTTCCCCGGGGGGTTCGGAACGCTCGACGAACTCTTCGAGTTGCTCACGCTCGTTCAGACCCACAAGCTCGGGAAGCGGATGCCGGTCGTCCTGTACGGGAAGGAGTACTGGAACGACGTGATCCGCTTCGACGCCCTGGTCCGGTGGGGAACCATTGCAGCGGAGGACGTGGAGCTCTTCCGGGTCACCGACGCCCCCGACGAGACGTTCGAGTTCCTCAAGGGAGAGTTGACGCGCCTTTATCTCGAGCCGGAAAACGGCGTCTGATTCCCGTCGGGGGTTGAAACTCGGTCACCCCGGCATTAAGTTCCCTTCGCAGCATCGATCCTCCGTGGCGGCCCGGCGAGGGTCGCCACCTTGGGGCGAAGGGGGGAGAAGTGGGCAGGAGATCCTTCGGTCCAGTGCGGCGACATTCGTTCTGGCCGATAGCGGTGTCGCTGCTCCTGCTGGCCGGGGGGGCCCGAGCGGCCGATCTCCCGTCCGTCGATTCCGCGGCCATCGACCCCCTCCAGGAAGACTCCGGGCTGATGGCCGAAATCCCCGTCGTGTCCGGCGCTTCCTCCTACGAGCAGTCGGCGAGCGAGGCCCCGTCGTCCGTGACGGTGGTCACCGCCGAGGAGATCGAGAGGAACGGTTTCCGGACGCTGGCCGAGATCCTGGACCAGGTCCGAGGATTCTTCACGACCTATGACCGGCTCTACCGGTCCGTCGCGGCGAGAGGCTTTCTCTGGTCGGGGGACTACAACACCAGGCTCCTCCTTCTCCTGGACGGGCACCGGACCAACAACCGCACCTACGACCAGTCGTGCTTCGGAACGGAGTCGCTCGTCGAGGTCGACGAGATCGATCGGGTCGAGATCATCCGCGGGCCGGCCTCCTCACTGTACGGAACGAGTGCTTTTTTCGGTGTGATCAACATCGTGACCAAGCGCGGTCGTAGCCTGGATGGAGCGGAGGTCGTCCTCGACGCGGGGAGCTTCGGCGCGCGCCGGGGCCGCGTCGCGTACGGCGGCAAGCTCCCCGGGGGAGTTGAGGTCCTCGTCAGCGCGACGCACTACGAGGTCGATGGGCAAGACCTTTTCTACCCCGAGTTCGACACGGCCGAGACGAACGGTGGGATCGCGGAGAACCTCGACGGCGATCGTTACAACCGAGCGTTCGCCAAGGTATCGATCGGGGATTTCACGTTGCGGACCGCCTTCTCGAACCGGCTCAAGAAGGTCCCGACGGCGTTCTTCGAAACCGCGTTCAATGATCCGGCGATGGCGATCCGCGACCGTCACTTCCTCGGCGTCGTCGATTACGAGCACGCCTTCGCGGACGCATCCCGATTCTCGGCCAGCGTCGGGTACGACGGCTACCTGTACTCGGGGCGCTACCCGTATCCCGATGAGGTCCAGGGCGACATGGCCTCGAACCGCTGGTGGACGGCGAGGACCCAGTACTTCTACCCGCTCGGATCGAGGCAGCGGCTCGTCTTCGGAGCGTCGTACTGGACGGACGTCGAGCAGGCCCAACGCACTTTCAACGAGGATCCGTTCGTCTCCATCCTCGACGACCACCACGAGACGAGCCAGTGGGCCGCCTACGTCCAGGACGAGATCCGACTCTCACATTGGGCGTTGCTCAACGCCGGAATACGCCATGACCACTACGAGACGTTCGGCGGGACCACGAACCCTCGGGTCGCGGCCATTCTCGGGACGGCGCGCAAGGGGGTCGTGAAGCTGCTCTACGGCTCCGCGTTCCGGGCTCCGAACGCCTATGAGATCTACTATCACGACGGCGGAGTCACCCAGAAACAGGCGACGGGGCTGCGGCCCGAGGCGCTCAAGACGATCGAGGTCGTCGGGGAGCGGCCGTTCGGAGACCGGGTACTCGGAACCCTCTCGCTCTATCGCAGTGAAACCGACCATATCCTGAACGTCGCGATCGACCCGGCCGACGATCTCCTCGTCGTCCGGAACGTCAACGCCGTGCTCGCAAGGGGGGTCGAGGCGGAGATCCGGGCCTCGCTGCGCGGCAGCGGGAAAGCCGAGTTGAGCTGGGCGGTCCAGAGGTGCACCGACCGTGCGACCGGCGAGGAGCAGTACAATTCGCCTCGCCAGCTGGCGAAGGCGTCGATCGAGTTCCCCTGGCTCGACGGGACGCTCTGGACGACGATCAGGGGCCGATTCGTGAGCGAGCGCCCGACTCTGTCCGGCGCCAGCGTGCCCGCGGCAACCATGGTGGACGCCGTGCTCTTCTGGAAAACCCAGGGCGGCAGAGTCTCGGTGACGACTTCCGTTCTGAACGCTTTCGACCGTAAGTACTCCGACCCCGGTCGGGATGAGGACCTCCAGGACGCGATCCCGCAGGACGGCAGAACGTTCAGGGCCTCGATCCGTTTCGCGTTCTGAGGACGGTAACTTTGCTGGACCATCGCCCAGCGGTCGCTTGTCTCACCTTGCTCGTCGCCGCTCTCGGGGCGGTCGCTCCGGCCGGTGGGAGGCGGATCGTCGTGGGCGTGGTAGCGAGCGCCGAGACCCCGCCGTACCGCGACGCCGCCACCGGATTCCGCGAGCGCCTGCGAGAGGCGGGCTA
The DNA here is from genome assembly GCA_963790465.1 of Terriglobia bacterium. GTDB lineage: Bacteria > Acidobacteriota > Polarisedimenticolia > Polarisedimenticolales > JAIQFR01 > JAIQFR01. Next base: position 146,163 of record CAWBOP010000018.1, read on the forward strand.
CGAGGTAGAGTGGAAGGAGGAGACCGCTCCGAACCCTGCCGAGGCCGGCGTCAAGGTGCGCTCCTTCGCGGCGGCGGGCGTCCAGCTCATCCTGGCGCTCGGCGCCGCTGCGGCGCAAGGGGCGGCAAGAGAGGCCGGGACGGTTCCCGTGATCTCGGGCCTGGTGATGCGGCGAGGCGGCGCGGGGCCCGCCGGCAAGGGAACCGGCGTCTTCCTCGAGCTGCCACCGGAAATCGAGCTCGAGTTGATTCGCGCCGCGTTCCCGCAGGACCGGAGGGTGGCGGTGCTCTTCAGCACCGACGAGAACCGGGAACGAGTGGAAATGGCGACGGCGACGGCGAAGAGGCTCGGCCTCACGCTGCTCCCGACCCGGGTCGCCGATGCGCGGGAACTTCCGATGGCGCTCGATCAACTGGCGTCCCGGGCGGACGTGATCTGGGGAATGTCGGATCCGGTCGTCTACACCCAGGAAACCGCGCGCCCACTCCTCCTGTTCTCGTTCAGGAACCGGATCCCTCTTGTGGGGTTCTCCGTGGCATGGGCCAAGGCGGGTGCGGTTCTGGCGATCGACCGGGACTACAGGGACATCGGCAGGCAGTGCGGCGACATGGCGATGAAGGTTTTAGGCGGGCAAGCGCCTTCCTCCCTCGCGCCGGAAAACCCGCGCAAGACGGCGTGGACGGTGAACCTGAAGTCGGCGGAGACGATCAAGGTGGAGATTCCCGAGGACATCGTCCGCCTCGCCTCGGAGGTGATTCGATGAGTATCCGAACCGCGCTCACCTGGAAGCGATTCGGGCTCATGGCGAAGTTCAACGCGCTGACCATCGGCGCGATCCTGGTGACGACCCTGGGTGTAAGCGGGCTCGTCGTGAAGCGGGAGTTCGCCGACAGGCGGCACGAGATGATCCGGAACGGCGAGATGATCGCCGGGATGCTCGCGCGAAACGCCGAGTACGCGCTCTACACGCGGAGCGTGCCGGAACTCCGGCAGCTGATCGGAGGACTCCGATCCAATCCGTCGCTCGTCTTTGTTCGGTTCGCCGACTCCGAGGGACGGTCGGTCGTCGAGGAGGTCCTCGCTTCCGGCATCCGCTCGGCCTCCTTCGATGCCGGCGGGGCGCTCATCGATCCTCGCGGCGCGGCGCCGCGGGAGATCGCCCTCGAAGGCTCCGAAGACCGGTTCTTCTCTTTCGTGGCTCGGGTCGGGGGCCAAGACGCCCGCGGGATGGCTCCGATCTGGGACGGATTCGAGGCGAGACCACGGTCCGCTTCCGTGGGTTGCGTCCAGGTCGTCTTGAGCGATGCGCAGACGAGGGCGCGCCTTCGCGGTTTCCTTGCCGACATGATCGTGACGTGTCTCGTTTTCGCGATCGCGGGCGTGGGGACGACGGCCTGGCTCGTGCGCCGAATCGTCCTCCCGCTGCGCAACCTCGTCGTCGCGACCCACGCGGTCACCGAGGGACAACTCGATCATCTCCCTCCCGAGGCGACGGAAGACGAAGTCGGAGACCTGTCGGCGTCGTTCGGGACGATGGTCGAGCGGCTCCGCGAATACCGTGCCGAAGTGATTTCGTACCGGAACGAGCTCGAGCGCAAGGTGGAGGAGCGGACGCGCCAGCTCGAGAAGGCCACCGAGACCGCGGTCGAGCTGGCCCGCAAGGCCGGCGAGGCGAGCCGCGCCAAGTCCCTGTTCCTCGCCAACATGAGCCACGAGATCCGCACCCCCATGAACGGCGTCATCGGCCTGACCGACCTTCTCCTCGATTCGGAGATGGGCCCGCGGCAGCGCAGATTCGCCGAGGGGGTGCGCAGTTCCGCGGAGTCCCTGCTCGGAGTCATCAACGACATCCTGGACTTCTCCCGGGTCGAGGCAGGGAAACTCGAGCTTGCCCGGGCGGAATTCAACTTGGCCGACACGGTTCTGGACGCCTGCAAGGTGCTCGCGGACACCGCTCATCGGAAAGGACTCGAGCTGGTCTGCGATGTCGGGCCCGACGTCCCCTTGCTTGTCTCCGGCGATCCCGGCAGGCTCCGGCAGATCCTCGTCAACCTCGTCGGCAACGCCGTCAAGTTCACCGAGAAGGGAGAAATCCTCGTGCGCGTCGGCCTCGCGGAGGACGTCGCCGATTCGGTACTCCTGGGCTTCGAGGTCAAGGACTCCGGCATCGGGATCGCGCAGGAGGTGCAGCAAAGAATCTTCGATCCCTTCACGCAGGCCGACGCAAGCACGACCCGGAGGTACGGCGGAACGGGACTGGGTCTGGCCATCGTAGGACAACTCGTGAGGATGATGGGGGGAACCATCGGGGTCTCGAGCAAGCCCGACCAAGGGTCGAGCTTCCACTTCACCGCCCGCTTCAACAAGGCGGGCGCCGATGCCCCGATCATCCCACGAAGCCAGGCGCTGTTGAAAGGACTTCGTGTTCTGGTCGTGGACGACAACGAGACCAATCGCCAGATCGTCATTCAGCAACTCGCGTCGTGGTTGATGGTCGGCCGGGCCGTCGCGAGCGCCGCTGAAGGTCTCGAGCTGCTTCGCGCCGCCGCTGCGCGGGACGAGCCCTACCAGATCGCGATTCTGGATCTCATGATGCCCGAGATCGACGGGCTCGAGCTAGCGCGGCGCATCCGGCACGACCCGGGCCTGGCCGACATCCGCCTCATCATCCTCACGTCGGTGGGACTGCGGGGAGACGGTGCCGACGCCCAGGAAGCCCGAGTCGACGGTTTTCTCACCAAGCCGGTCCGTCCCTCGGAGCTTCAGGATTGCATTGCCGCGGTCATGGGTAAGCGCGATCGAGACGAGCGGCTCGTGACCCGGTACAGCGTGGCCCGACCCGCGGTGGCGCTCCACGGCCGCATCCTCTTGGCGGAGGACAACGAGATCAACCGCGAGCTGATGCTGGCTCTGCTCGAGTCCTTCGGATGCCGTGCCGACGTGGCCGTGAACGGCCGTGAAGCCCTCGACGCTTTGGACAAGACGGACTATGACCTGATTCTCATGGATTGCCAGATGCCGGAGATGGACGGCTACGAAGCCACGGCTCGGATCCGCGCGCGGGAACGGTGCTCTCGTGGGGGAAGGCGCGTCGTCATCGTCGCGCTGACGGCCAATGCGATGGAAGGCGACCGCGAGGGCTGCCTCGGCGCGGGGATGGATGACTACGTCTCCAAGCCCGTGCGACAGGAAGCCCTCAGAAACGCGTTGAGCCGCTGGCTTCCGGCGGAACCAGAACCTCCATCTCCCGACTCCGCGCAAGAGGCTTCCATCGAGCCGTCGGAGGATCTTCAATCCTGCCGTGATCCGCTCGACCGACGCGCTCTGGACGCCCTGCGCGCGATCGAGGCGAAGGGGAAGCCCGGCTTCCTGGCCCGCTTGATCCGGCTGTACCTGGCGCGGACCCCGGAGATTCTCGACCAGCTCGATGAGGCGATCGAGCGGGGCGACGCGACCGGAACTTTCAAGGCGGCCCACTCTCTGAAGTCCAGCAGCGCCAACGTCGGTGCGGTGACCCTCGCCGAGATATTCCGAGAGATCGAAGCACTCGGCCGCGCGGGAACGATGGAGGGCGCTCGGGAGAAGTGGGATCGGATCCACGCCGAGTATGTGGCCGTCGAGCAAGCCCTTGCCGCCGTGCGCGACGGGGTGGGCATTTGAGCGACGTCGTGTCTTCTCAATCTCCCCCGCTTGTTCTCGTCGTGGACGATGACCCCTCCATCCGCATGCTGTTCCGCGAGGTGCTCGAGATCGCGGGCTACTGCGTGGCCGAGGAGGAGACCCGTGCCGGGGCGATCCGGTCCTTCGTCGAGGAGAAGCCGGACTTCGTGCTGCTGGACGCGGTGATGGAAGAGGAGGACGACGGGTTCAAGATCTGCGCCGCCATGCGCAGCCTGGCGGGGGACCGAACGCCTCCGATCGTGATGATCACCGGACTGGAAGAGCACGATGTAGCGGCAAGGGCCCTCGGGGTGGGAGCGACGGGAATCCTCACCAAGCCCGTCGATATCGGGAGCCTCGTCTCGTGCGTGGAGAAACTGCTCGCCACGCGGCGGTGAAGCGAGTCCCATCAAGTCCTCCCTTCTCGCCGTGGCCTGGGAGCGCTAAGTTCGACTTGGCGGAAAGGCGCAACGCCAAGATCCCCGTGTGGACACCACGGTAGCTCAGGAGGCCGTTCGCGCCGCGCCGACGGTGACGCGAGCGACGCGCCTCCGACCGGCCGGTCCGACCCCTTGACTCCGGGCGCTCGAGCGCGGAACCTACCGCCATGATCCGATTCGAGCGTCTGCCCCGTGGGCTCCGAGCGATCCGGGACAGGATCCGGACAAATGACAGCGCGTACGCCATCGCCCTGGTCCTTTGCGCCGGATTCCTGGGGGCCCTCGGCGCCGTCATGGTCCGTTACGGCGGCCTCGCGATCCAGTTCGTCACGTTCGCGAGCGGCGAGAACCCGCTCGACGTCGCGCGCGGCCTGCGCTTCCCGATGGTCGTGCTCGCCCCGGCGGCGGGCGGGCTCGCGGCGGGACTCCTCGCCGGGTACCTCGTCAAGGGCGGGAGCAGCGGCGAGGGAACGTCCGAGATCATGGAAGCGGTTTCCTTGAAGGGGTCGGGACGGCTCCACCTGGGACGGACGCTCGGCAAGTCGCTCGGATCGGTCCTGCTCAACGCTCTCGGCGGCTCCGTCGGTCGCGAGGGACCGATCGTCCAGATCGGGGCGGCCGCCGCGTCGCACCTCGGCCGGGTGCTCAAGATCCCGACCGAGCGCCGGCGCATCCTGATCGGCTGCGGCGTCGCGTCGGGCATGGCGGCGGCGTACAACGCGCCGATCGGCGCGGCGCTGTTCGTCATGGAGGTCGTTCACGGCAACTTCGCCCTCGACGTGTTCGGCCCCGTGGTCGTCGCCTCGGTGACGGCGACGCTGCTCTCCCGCGGCGTGTTCGGCGCCGCCCCGCTCTATCCGGTGGCGCCGGGGATGGCGCCGGGCCTGGCGTCCCTCCCGCTGTTCGCGCTCCTGGGAGCATCGATCCCGCTGGTGGCGCTCTTTCTCCGGTGGAGCATCGAATCCGCGGAATCGGGGTTCCGGCGGGTGCCGCTCCCGATCTGGGCGCGCACCGGCCTCGGCGGGCTCGTGGTCGGACTGCTCGCCTGGTGGATTCCCGAGGTGTGGGGCAACGGCTTCGACGCGGTGAGCGAGGTCCTGATGGGGAACCTGCTCCCGAGGATTCTCCTGCCTCTGCTCGTTGCGAAGATCGTCGCGACCGCCGCCTCCATAGGCTCCGGCGGCTCGGGTGGGGTATTCACGCCGACGCTGCTGGTGGGGGCGGCGGGGGGGGCGCTGTTCGCGACGGGGAGCCACACGCTGTTTCCCGCCCTTCACGTTCAGCAGGTGTACTTCGCGCTGGGCGGGATGGCGGCCGCCGTCGCTTCCACCACCTTCGCGCCGATCACGGCGCTCATCATGGTGTTCGAGATGTGCCAGGACTACGGGGCCGTCATGCCTCTCGCCGTGACGGTCGTGACCGCAACCGCCATCTCCCGGATGCTGCGGCGAGATTCCATCTACACCGAGGCGCTCAGGAGACGAGGCGTCGACTTCGATATCGCGTTCGAGCAGATGGCGCTCATGTCGCTGCGCGCGGAGGACTTCATCCGGACGGATCCGCAGACCGTCCGCGCCGACGCGCCGATGGGCGAGGTCCTCGACCGGTTCACCGAAAGCCGGGCGACCGCGATCTACGTCCTGGACGCCGGGGAGCGACTGCGCGGGGCCATCGACCTTCGCGACGCGTTCCAGGTGGCCGGCGCACCCGAGCTGAGAGAGAGCCTGGTCGCGCTCGACCTGGTACGCGACGTGCCGCGCGTCACGAAGAAAACGCCGCTCGACGAGGTGATGCGCCGGTTCTCGCATCTCGAGCTGGCTCAACTGCCGGTCGTGGACCAGAACGCGCCCGACAGGCTCGTGGGGAGCGTGGCGCGGCGGGACGTCGTGCAGGCGCTCGACCGGGAGGTGCTGCGCCGCAGGTTGGTCCTTGCGCAGTACCTCGGAGGAACGGTCCTGGAGGCCGACACCGGTGCGCGGCGAGCGGGCGACCTGCAGATCGAGGAGCGGCCGGCCCCGACCCGCCTCGTCGGGCTGTCGCTGCTCGAAGCCGACCCGTTCCACACCCTCGGCCTGTACGTCCTGGCCGTGAAGCGCCCCGAAGAGGGAGGTGTCCGCGAGATGTCGCCTCCTCCCGCCGACCTGGTCGTTCGCACCGGGGACCGATGGGTTCTTCTCGGCCCGGCCGTGGCCTTCGCGGCGCTCGAGCGCGAATCGTGACCGGGACCCGGTCCGCCCTCGTGCACGCTCCCGGCCGGGCGCGCGGCGTGGAACGAGCTCCTCCGCGTCGCGATCTCGGATTACGTCCCGTTCGTCACGCCGCTCCGGGGCCTCTACGCGGTGTCGGGCGGGATCGTCGTGCGAGGAAGCCCCGCCGCCACTCCGGAGGTCAACACGCTGGTCCTTCTCGCCTTGACCGTGGCGGCTTCCTGCATCGGGACCACCGGGGCCTCGATGCTTCTCATCCGCCCTCTCCTGAGGGCCAACGCGGGACGGCGGCATCGCGCGCACGTCGTGGTGTTCTTCATCTTCCTCTGCTCCCTCACTTCGCCTTCGTGGTGTCCGCGCTTCTGGCGGTCTTCATCGGCGCCGCCACCTACATCGGCAACGCGCCGAATTTCATGATCAAATCGATCGCCGAGGAGGAGGGGGGCGCCAGGCCTTCGTTCCTCGGCTACCTTTTCCGCGGGTCGATCCCGATCCTGTTGCCGCCGTTCGTCCTCCTGGGATGGCTCTTTTTCTGAGGTCGCGTCGTGAAACAGCATCCTTCGAAAGGCCCGAGAAGAACGTCGGCGGCCCCTTCCCCGCCGGTGGAATCCGGCCGTTCCGCGAGGTCGCGCGACGTCGCGCGACCCACCCTGATCGCGAACGCCGAGGACACCGGGAAAAGCGTCCAACAAGTGCTCCACGACCGGCTGTCCATCCCCCACTCCCGGGTCAGGGGCTTCGTGCTCGCCGGCGAGGTCCGCCGGAACGGCCTGCCGGTGACGAGCCCCGGAGAGCGCGTCGTCGACAAGGACCGGATCGAGATCCTGGCCGATCCGGGCGCGCGATACGACGCCCCACGAAGAGCGCATCGCGTCGAGGGGTACAGGATCGTGCACGAGGAGCGGGAGTTCGTGGTCGCGGACAAGGAGGCGGGGCTGATCACCGTCCCGTCGCCGTCGCACGTCGGGGAGTCCTTGATCGAGATGCTGACCGCGACCTACGCGAAACGCGGTTTCCGAGACGCCGAGGTTCGAGCGGTCCACAGGATAGACCGGTTCACGTCCGGGCTCGTGGTCGCGGCGCGGCCGGGCCCGGCGTTCGCATCGTTGCGCCGGCAGTTCGCGTCGAACAGTCCGGACCGGCTCTACCTGGCCGTCGCCGAGGGCCACATCGGGCCCGACCAAGGACGGCTGGTGCACCGGCTCGCGGAACATCCGGTGAGCCTCAAGGTACACCCCGTCCGGGAGTCACGCGGCGGACGACCGGCCACCTGCGGGTTTCGTGTGGTGGAGCGCTTCCGGGAGGCGACGCTCCTCGAGGTCACGCTCGAAACCGGAAGGAAGAACCAGATCCGGGTCCAGTTCGCGGCCGACGGGCACCCGCTGGTCGGCGACGGCGCTTATGGGCGGCGCTCGCCGCTCATCGAGCGGACCGCCCTCCACGCGTACCGGCTGGCGTTCGACCACCCGGTGAGCGGCCGCCGTCTGGCCTTCGAGGCGCCGGTCCCCGCCGATTTGAGGCAACTCCTCGCCGCGCTCAGGCGAGGAGAGAGCCCGGCGGAAATCCGCCGCGACCCGCCGCGGGGACCGCTACGGAGCGAGGTCGAACGCGGACCTCGGAGAGGGGACGCTACTCGCCGACGAGGACCAGGACGCCGGTGTAGGTGAAGATGTGGTTCACGCCGTTGAGCGGCGCGATCTCCGCGTTGCAGAAGAACCCCAGAAGCGGAACGCCGGGCAGGGCGCGGGACAGGAGTCGGGCGTCGACCCCCTCCTCGTGGTATAGCGAGCGCCCGCGGGCCAGGCAGTTGAAGTAGAGGCCGAAACGGAAACGGCCCGGGTTCTGTTCCCGCGAGAGGCCGTGAAGCACCCGCTCGAGGTCCTCGCGGGCGGCCTTCCCCTCTCGCAGCGCGAAGACGATGCGCTGGCCTTCCTCCACCTCGTCCGAGATGCCGATCACGCCGGTGTCCTCGTCCGTCGTCAGGATGTTGCGGATCAGATACTCGCCGGCTCGAATCTCGGGCGCGCGGGGATCGGGCATGAGGCCCACGAACAGGTAATTGAACGCGGACTCTCTGCGGTCGAGGATCCCCTCGGGTGCCAGTTCGCGCAGCACGTCCATCGCAGGCCGTCCCCCGATCTCCATGATCAGGTTCTCGTGGGACTCCGTGACCTCTAGCGGCCCGCAGAGCGGCCGGCATCCTTGCGTGACGGCGACGTGGTGCCGGAACTCCCCCCCGAGCCGAACACCCGACACCGCGGCGCTCTCCGCCCGGCTGCCGCTGAACTGGAGCGTGGGCTCCAGCGACGCGCCGCTCGCTGCCGCGCCCCCGACCACGGGGACCCCCTGGAGCGCCGCGTCGAACCCCTGCAGCAGCCGGTCGGGACGGACGTGCAGAGGATCCGGCCAGACGAGCACGAGATCTCCGGTTCCCCGCGAGGCCACGAGCCTTTCGCCGAGTCGCTTCCCTGCCGTCAGCCCGAGATCCCCCTCGCCGGGAAAGAGAAACGGCGTGGCGCGCATCTGCTTGGACGCGACCGCCAGGACGCCGACACCGGGCCCCTCTTCGATCTCGATACCGTCCGCGAGCACCCCCGCCCCGGAGCAGCCGACGACGTAGGGCGTTCCCGACACCTCGGCGAGCGTCTCGAGGACGAGAGAGATCGCCGGCGCGTGGTGGCCCGTCACGAACGCGACGCACCAGTCGGCCGGCTCTCCGCCCAGCCGCGCGGCGGCCCGCCCGGCGGCCTCGCGTGCGGCCTCCGCGGAATCGGTGCGTGAGGAAAGGCCGACTCCCGCGCGAATCATGGATCACTCCGGCAGAAGGCCGGGTACTATAGCAAACGGAACCGATAGGCCGCCGCCGGTCCGGAATCGTGAGGGTCAGCGCCGCTCCGTTGAACCGACGGCGCCTCGAGCCTATATTTCGCGTGCGCCGTCGGCGGCGCGGAGGCGCGTTGTGACGACCGCTCGAAGGACGATTTCGGGACTTTTCGTTCTGCTCGCCCTGGGTGCGGCAGCGGGTTCGTGGGCCGCGGAGCCCGCCGGCGATCCGTTCCCGGTACCCGCGGCGCTCGACGAGCAGGTCGAGTTCTGGATCAACGTGTTCGCGCGGTGGAGCCTCTCCGAGGTCGCGATCCACGACGCCGTGCACCCCTCCCTCGTTTACGAGATCGTGACCCTGCCGGGGGATCCCGGCGAGGGGTACGCCAGGACGCAGCGCGATGGCGTCCGGTCCCGCACGCGGAAGATCCAGGCCACGCTGGCCGAGATGGAACGGAAGATCGCGGTCCGGGCCGAGCTCACCGACGCCGAGAAGGCTCTGGCCCTCAAGATCTCCACGACAGCCGGGATTGCCTCGCTTCGCGGCGCAAAGGATCGCGTCCGCTCGCAGCGAGGGCTGCGCGAGCGGTTCCGGCGCGGACTCGAGATCAGCGGGCGGTACGACGCGGAGTTCCGCAAGGCGTTCCGAGAGAACGGGCTCCCCGAGGACCTGGCGTTCTTGCCGCACGTGGAGTCGTCTTTCCAGGCGGCAGCCCGGTCTTCCGCCGGCGCGGTGGGGGTCTGGCAGTTCACGCGCCCCGCCGCGCGCAAGTTCATGCTTTTCAACGCGGCGATCGACGAGCGTCTCGACCCGGTCGCCGCGGCGCGCGGGGCCGCCCGGTATCTCCGTGACGCCCACGAGACTCTCGGCGACTGGGCGCTGGCCGTCACCTCGTACAACCACGGGGTCGAAGGGATGGCGCGCGCGAAAGCGCGGTTTGGCACCGATTTCGGCCGGATCGTACGCGATTACGACGGCAAGCATTTCGGGTTCGCCTCACGGAACTTCTACACCGAGTTTCTGGCGGCCCGCGAGATCGCGAGGGATCCCGTGCGCTTCTTCCCCGACGGGATCCGGTACGAGCCGCCTCTCTCGCTGGACCGCGTCATCCTCGACCGGACGACACCTCCCGTCCAGATCGCCCGGGCCCACGGCCTGCCGCTCGGCGATCTCGCCTCGCTCAATCCCGCCTGGACGCTCCGTGCCGTTCGCGGCGGCCAGGCGCTCCCCGCGGGGACGGTGGTCTGGCTCCCTCCCAGCACGCTCTCGCGCTCCGAGACCGGGCGCGCCCCCTCGGCGCCCTCGGTCGCCGAAACGGTCTCGAAGCCGGTATCCTCGGACGCGCCGGCGCCCGCACCGTCCCCCGGCGAGCGAGCGGCGGAAGCGGTCGCCAGAGTGATCGTTCACGTGGTCCGGCGGGGAGAGACGTTGTTCAAGATCGCCGGGAGCTACGGGGTCTCGGTGCGCGACCTGCTGGGGATCAACGAGGTGACGGAACGTTCGATTCTCCACCCGGGGCAACGGCTCAGGATTCCTCTCTCCCACTGAGGATTCCCGCCGATCCGAGGCGCCCCCGCGGACCCGACGCTCGCGGTGTCCGGCGCTCGCACTTGCCGTGAACCGGCGGTCGGCGTACCTTCGAGGGTGCCGAGAAGGCGGAGGGTAGACTTTGCCCCCCGCATCGGTTCGGGAGATTGCCATGTGCTTCGGTCTCGGAGAAATTCGTCGCGTCCTCTCGCTCGCCATCGCCGGCTTGCTGGTCCTGGCTCCGGCCACCGTCGCGCGTGCCGTCTCGAGCGACGTCGCGCAGGAGGCGCCGGCTGCCTCCGCCAACGACGGCCAGCAAGATGGGAAGGATTCGAAGGACAAGGCCAAAAAAAAGAAAAAGAAGACGGCGGTGGCGGGCGCCGCCACGAAATCCGACGCGCCCCAGGCCGCCGGCAAGACACCTTCCGCGGCGGCCGGCAAGGCCGCTCCGAAAGCCGGACCGGCGAAGGGGGCGGCGGCGCCCACCTGCAAACCGCAGCCGGGCGCCGGCGACAAGAAGGTCAACACGCTCGAAGACCTTTACGCCGAGCCGCAGGCCTCTTCCCGTTGACGAAAAACGTCCCGCCGCCGCCGGCACGGGTCCGGCAAGGGACGCCGACGCCATGGCCGATTCGAAATACGTCACCCGGGGATTCGGCCTCAAACAGGCGATCGCCGGGCAACTCGCCCACGACTATCGCAGCGAGATCGTCGACCGGATGAGGGCCGAGGGGTTCCGGCTCGACGCCGGAGACCTGTCGTTCCGCCTCGCCCGGGAATTCGGATTCTGCTACGGCGTCGATCGCGCCGTCGAGTACGCGTACGAGACCCGGGAGAAGTTCCCCGACCGCCGGATCTTCATCACGGGCGAGATCATTCACAACCCCGGGGTGAACCGGCGACTTCGGGACATGGGCGTCCTGCTCCTCGGCTCGCCTCCCGGAGGCGTCGGCGTGAACGGCCTGCGCGCGGACGACGTCGTGATCCTTCCCGCCTTCGGCGTGCCTCACGACGAGATGGAGTCGCTGCGCGCGCGTGGCGTCGTCCTGGTGGACACGACGTGCGGCTCGGTGCTCAACGTCTGGAAGAACGTGGAGAACTTCGCCCGCGACGGGTTCACCGCGCTGATCCACGGCAAGTACCGCCACGAGGAGACCCGGGCCACGGCCTCCCGGGCGCTCGAGCACCCGCTTGGACGCTACGTCGTCGTGCGGGACCTGCACGAGACCCGGTTCCTGTGCGACCACATCGAGCATCGCGGCGACCGCGCCGCGTTCCTCTCGCGATTCGCCTCCGCGGTCTCCCCCGGGTTCGACCCCGATCTGCACCTCGCAAGAATCGGGTGCGCCAACCAGACGACGATGCTGTCCACCGAGTCGCTCGCCATCGCCGCCCTCGTCCGGGCCGCGATGGTCGCGCGGTGGGGCGAGGCGGAGGCGGCGCTGCGATTCCGCGCCTTCGACACCATCTGCAGCGCGACCCAGGAACGGCAGGACGCGCTGGCCGGACTGCTCCGGGAAGCTTCGCTCGACCTCATGATCGTCATCGGCGGCTACAATTCCTCGAACACGACGCACCTCGTCGAGATCGCCATCGGCCGGGTCCCGACGTACCACATCCGCTTCGCGGGCTGCATCGAGAGCGACGAGACGATCCGCCACCAGCCGCTCGGACGCCACGAGGAAGCGGTCGCGCATCGCTGGCTTCCCCCAGGTCCCGTGACGATCGGCCTGACCGCCGGGGCGTCCACACCGAACGTCGAGATCGAGCAGGTGGTCCGCCGCATCGCGTCGTTCCGCGGCCTCTCAATCTGAGACCGGGTCGTGTGCTATGTTCTCGGTCCTCGAGGAGGATCCGTGGAACCCAGAAAGCGGGCGCCGCAGCGGCGCGTCGGTGAACGGCAGCCGCCGCAGGGCGGCCGTCCGGCGGACAGGCGTCCTCCCTCGGGCGTCGCGCCGAAGGTCGTCGTGGAGAGGACCGGCCCGCTCCACGTCGAGATGATCGTGGTGGGCCGCGAACTTCTCCGCGGCCGCACGACCGATTCGAGCGCCGCCTTTCTCGCCGGCTGGCTGAGCCAGCGGGGAGCGATCGTCCACCGGATCACCACCGTCGACGATCACGACCGCGCGATCACCGAGGCGGTGACCGAGGCGGTCGAGCGCGGCGCTCGCCTCGTGATCACGACCGGTGGCCTCGGCCCCACCGCCGACGATCGGACCGTGGGGGCCGTCGCCGACGCGCTTCGCCTTCCCCTCGCGATCCACCCTCACGCGAGGCAGCTGGTCGAGGCCTCCTTCCGGCGCCTCGAGAAGGACCGGCTGGTTCGTCGCGCCGGCCTCACGTCGGCCCGCGAGAAGATGTGCTCGCTTCCGGTCGGCGGCGAGCCGGTTCCGAACGAGACCGGCACCGCGCCGGGAGTGCTCGTGCGCCGGCCCGGTGGGGTGACCGTGCTCTGCCTCCCGGGCGTGCCCGCGGAGGCCCGCGCCGTATTTCTCGCGGCGCTCGAGCGGCTCAAGGATATCGCGCCGAAAGGGTGCGTCGCGCAGCGCGAGGTCGAGACCCCCACCGCCGACGAATCCTCTCTCCGTTCCCTGCTCGACCGCCTCACCGAGGAGTTTCCCCAGACCTGGGTGAAGAGCCACTGCCCGGGATTCGGCCGGGAGGACCGGCGAGTCCGCGTCACGATCGAGGCGGGGGCCGCGACCCAGGAGGAGGCCGAGGCGGCGGTCGAGAACACTCTTCGCCGGCTTCTCGCCCTGGCGGGGGGAGGCTGATCACTCGCTCCGGAGGTGTCCCCATGCCCGCCCGCCCCCTCGCCGCGCTCTTCCTCGTCGCCACCATCTCCGCACTGATCGCCGCGGCGTCCGCGCCCGCCGCGGTCCCCGACAGGGTGAAGTCGGCCGTCGCCCGGCTCGTGGCTCGCCACGGCGAGGCGCAGGGCGCACGGATCCGGCTCGGGGTGGACCAGGCCGCCGAGCGCTGGCGGCCCGAGGACGGCGATGCAGCGGCGTTCGCGGCGTTCTGCGACGAGAGCTTCATCGCGGAGGCGACGGAGCTCGGCCGGACGTTCGCGCGGCTCGAAAAGGTGCTCGAACAGGTGGACGGCCACCTGCATGAGGTGCGCCGGGAACTCCTGACGCCGCTCGACCTCGATACGGGACCGGTGGAGCGGGTCGACCGGCTCCTGGGCAACCTCGATCTGCAATCGCACGTGGACGAGGACCTGTTTCGCGGCAAAGCGGCGTTCCTCGCGCTGCTCAACTTTCCGGTGCACACCCTCGCGGAGCGTCTCGCGGAAGGGGCCGGCTGGGACCGGGAGACCTGGGCGCGCTCGCGCCTCATGGACCGGTTCGCGCAGCGAATTCCGTCCGCCGTGGCCCAGGAGATCACGCGCGCTTACACCGACGCGGACCAGTACGTCGCCGGCTACAACATCCGGATGGGACGCCTCCTCACGCCCGAAGGGAAGCGGCTGTTCCCCGAGGATCTCCGGCTGATCATGCACTGGGGGGTCCGGGACGAGTTGTCGTCGCACTACGGGGAGCCGGACGCTCTCGCGAAGCAGCGGACGATCCTCAGGGTGATGGAGCGGGTCGTGAGGCAGGAGATCCCGGCCGCCGTCATCGACAACCCCGGCGTTGTCTGGTGTCCCGAGACCAACGAAGTGCGGCCCGCGCCCGGGGGGAAGACAGAAGCGGGGGCCGCGCTCGACGCGCGGGAGCCGGACACTCGCTACGCGAAGCTGCTCGACCTCTTCCACGCGGTGCGCAAGGCGGATCCGTACTCCCCCACCGCGCCGACCTTCATCGCGAGGCGATTCGAACTGGATCGCCAGATCCCCGAGAAGCAGGTCGAGGCGCTCCTCGTGTCCGTCCTCGAGTCGGCGGAGATCCGCGACCTCGCACGGGTCATCCGCAAGCGGCTCGGCCGGCCGCTCGAGGCATTCGACATCTGGTATCCGGGGTTCAAATCCCGCGGCGCGCTCCCCGAAGAAGAGATGGACCGGATCGTGCGCGCGAAGTACCCGACCGCCGCGACGTTCCAGGACGACCTGCCGAACCTCCTGGTCGGGCTCGGGTTCTCCCCGGAGAAGGCACGGTGGCTCGCCGACCGCGTCGTGGTCGATCCGTCCCGCGGCGCCGGCCACGCCATCGGCGCGGTCCGCCGCGAGGACAAGGCGCACCTGCGCACGCGGGTCGTCGCGGGCGGCATGAACTTCAAGGGGTACGACATCGCCGTCCACGAGTTCGGGCACAACTGCGAGCAGGTCTTCTCGCTGCACGGGATCGACCACTGGGCGCTCGGCGGCGTGCCCAACAACGCCTTCACCGAGGCGCTCGCGTTCGTGTTCCAGAACCGCGGATCCGAACTGCTGGGGCTCACGACGACAGGAGACGATCTCCGCGGCCGCGAGGCGCTGGCGACGCTGTGGGCGACCTACGAGATCGCCGGGGTCTCGCTCGTCGAGATGAGGGTCTGGAACTGGATGTACGCCCATCCGGACGCCAAGCCGGCGGACCTCAGGAAGGCCACCCTTTCGGTCGCCCGCGACGTGTGGAACCGTTACTACGCGCCGGTCTTCGAGACGAAGGACCGGGAGCTCCTCGCGGTGTACTCCCACATGTTCTACCACCCGCTGTATCTCTCCGACTACGCGATCGGACACATCGTCGCGTTCGAGATCGCGGAGAAGCTGCGCGGCGACAATTTCGGCGCCGAGTTCGAGCGGATGGCGCGCCAGGGGCGCCTCACGCCGGACGGGTGGATGCGCGGGGCGGTCGGCGCGCCCGATCTCGTCCAGGCCGCTGCTCGAGGCGGCGCGACAGGCCCTCGACACTGGGGTGAACTAGATCGCGAGCTTGGGGGGAGGCGTCCGGCCGGTCACGCACGGGGCCGCGAGGACTCCATGGCATCGCGGAGGCTGCGCCACCGCTTCCCGAAGGCACGCCGGTACAGCTTCGGAAACGAGCGGCGGAGGTCCTCCGCCCGTTGCGCGTATCGTTGTGCGATCCGTCCCATGACGAACGCGGCGCCCCGCGGCAGTCTTTTCCCCCGCGCACCGCAAACATCCTCGAGGTGCGCCATCGCCACCTGCGCATCCTGGTGGAGGCCTAGGAGATCCTGGAGGCCGATCAGCGATTCGATCACGCGGCGCGCCTTCTCGCCGTACAACTCGCCATGGAACTCGAGCGCGTAACGGAGGCGCTTCAGCTCGATTCTCAGCTTGTGCCAGTCCGCGGCCGGCGAATCCGGAGCGAGGCGGTCTCCGATCCGGCGCGAGCGCCGGTGACGGCTGAGGATCCGGTCCGGCGCCGATGCGAGGGCGGGGAGCCTCGCGGCCGGCGGCCGCCGCCGAGGCTCCCGGTCGACGAAAGCCAGCAGGGATTCCACGAGACGGCCGAAGCCTCGGGAATCGAGAACCCGGAGCATCCGGCGCCGGGCGCCGTCTCGCCGCGCGGCGACCGCCGCGAGGTAGGCCTCGAGCGCCAGCCGTTCCGCCACGGGCTCCTCGCGAAGGAACTCGCCGAGTTGCTCCGCCTGGACGTCGAGATCCCGCACCTCGCCGAGCGCGCGGCCGATCCGTCCGAGCCTTCTCCTCAGGCTTGGAGCGCGCGCCGGGAGCGCCTCGGCGAACAGCGCGAAAGCGGCGCGCAGACGGCGGGACGCCACTCGCATGTCGTGCAGCGCCTCCGGGTCGGCTCCGAGGCGGGTGCCGGGCTCGTTTCGGAGAAAGGCACCGAGGTGGCGCCGGATCACGGCGTAGGCAAGCGCCCCGGTCGGCGCGTGCGACGGGACGGCCGTCGCTCCCTGGACGAAAGGCGGCGGCGGACCGACGCCGAGCCGTCGAAGCACCGCCTCGCCGACGGTGCGTTCCGCCGGGGAGAGACCGCACGCCGACTCCATCGCGGCGACGAACGAAGACAGCGCCGGATCCCCCTGCTCCGTGGCCGAGATCACCACACGGGCGAACAGCGTGGATGAGCCTCCGGCCGTCCGGCTCGCGTCGATTTCCTCGATCTCGACCGTGGCGCAGGGCCGGCCCTCGAGGCGCAGGCGAAATGCCGCGCGTCGCGTGCGCGCGAGCGCCACCATGCGGAGCCGCCGCGGGCCCGCGACGGCACGCACCCTCTCCCCGAGCGGTTCGCTTGAGCGAGGGAGGTCTCCCACCGCTTCGGATGCGACTTCCACGTCGGCGAATGCAAGCAGTCCCGGGCGCACCGGCTCCAGCCCGGCCACGAGGCGTTCCTCGCTTCGCCGCAATCGCAGCGCGTACCCCGACCGCTCGAAGAAACGGTCCTTCGTGTCGGCGTAGAGGTCCTGCCCCTGCTCCGAACCCACGGGATCGAGCACCGCTCCCAGCCCCGACGCGGGGCCCGCGAACCACGTCCTCAGCGCCTCGGCGCTTTCAGTCTCGAACCGCCACACATACCCTCCCCGAGGAGGAAGTCGTCCGCGCATAGCTTAACCCGCATAATCATGAAGAACCTACTGCGACCGCGTATCTGCGCGCCCTGCTCGGCGTTCTCGGGCCTCGGACCCCGCGGCCGCCCCGCATCGGAGCGCACCCGCGCGAGCTTCCGCGTTCGTGGGATCGATCCGCAGCGCCTCGTCGAACCGGGCGGCCGCTTCGGCGAGCTGCCCCATCTTCTCGAGGGCGCTTCCGAGGTGAGCGCGCAGGACCGGGTCCAGCGGCGCGAGACGGACCGCCTCCCGAACCTGCTCCAACCCTTCGTCGAGCTTCCCCACCCGCGAAAAGGCAACGGCGAGGTTCCAGTGGAACCAGGCGCGGCCCGGCTCGAGGACGACCGCGGTGCGCAGATGGCCGAGCGCCTCGTCGACTCTCCCCCGCTCCATCAGGAACACGCCGAGCTGCTGGTGGGCCTTGGCGTAGCCCGGCTCCAGTTCGATCGCGCGCGCGAGACACCGCTCGGCCTCGTCGACGCGCCCCTTGCGCGCGAGCGCCACACCGAGGTTGAACTGCGCCTCCGGATAGTCCGGACTGGCGGCGACCGCCGCCCGCAGGTGCGCGAGCGCCCCGTCCACGTCGCCGCGCGAGTACAGAAGCTCGCCGAGGTTGTTGTGGGCGAGCCAGCTATTCGGGTTCCCGGCGAGCGTGTCGCGCCAGAGCGTCTCGACGTCCTTGTAGATGGAGCACTGCCGCGCGGACGCAAAGGACAGCGCCGCCAGCATCACCCCCGAGATCGCTAGCCCGGCGCGCCGGCCACTCTCCCCCAACCGCCCCGCCGCGAAAGCGCCCGCCCCGCAGACCAGCGCGATCGGCCCGACGCTTGCGAGGTACTGAAAGTGGTCCGCGACAAAGGAATAACGGAACGGGTAGACGTCGAGAAACCCCAGCGCGGGGAAGAGCGTCGCCGCGAAGAAGAGCGCCGCGACCAGGGGGGCGCGCCCGAGCCGCGCGCGCAGGGCCCAGAGCGCGGCACCCGCCGCGAGCGCCGCGGCGGGGAACAGGTAGAGCCGGGCCGACGAGGCATCCAGCGTCCAACGCGGGTAAATGAACGTCAGGTTCGCAGGCCACGCGAGCTTGAACGCGTAGAACCAGAGCGCCCTACCGGCGACGAGAACCCGCTCGACGGGAGACAGGCTCCAGGCGGCCCCCGCCGCTCCCACGCCATACTTCTCGATCCACGCGGTGACCCCACCGAAGAGCGCCCCCAGCAGGACCATCGGCAGCACCTGGACGGCATCCCGCCGCTCCACGCGTCCTCTTTTCATCCAGACGAGGAGCAGGATCGCCACCGGCAGCGTCGCGGTCACCGTCTTCGAGAGCAACGCTCCGAGGAACAGGAACCAGACCGGAGCAGGGAATCGCCGCGCGCGTACGCCGCCTCCCTCTTCGGCGAGTCCCGCGGGACCGAGCGCCGCGAGCAGCGCCGCGAAATAGAACGCCCCCGAGAGCACGTTCTTGCGCTCGGTGATCCAGGCGACCGACTCGACGTGAACCGGGTGCACCGCGAAGACGGCGGCCGCGAGGAAGGCGCCGGGCAGGCCGAGGCGCTTCAGGATCCTCCAGAGGAGCAGCACGTTCAGCGCGTGCAGGAGGACGTTGACCGCGTGATAGCCGATCGGATCGAGCCCCCAGAGCCGGTACTCTAGCCAGAAGCTCGTGAACACCAGCGGGTAGTACTGCGGGGTCGCCCCGGGGTGGAGCCAGATGTCCCGGAGCCCGGCGGCGCTGCGCAGCGTGGCATTCCCGGTGACGTACGCGTCGTCGTCCCAGATGAACCCCGCGGGCATCGTGAAGAGTGGAAGGTAGCTGGCCAGAGCCGCCGCCACGAGGAGCGCTCCGGCGGCGAGTGGTTTGGCGTCGAACGGCTTCATCGGTCGTCGATTCTACACATCGAGCCTCACCACACGCTGCAGACCGGCTCTCGGACCAGCGGCTTTCCCGGCGCGCAGGCGAACGCCTCGCGGAACTCCTTCATGTTCGCCACCACCCCGTTGATCCGGTAGATTCCCGGCGAGTGCGGATTCGTGAGAGCGTTGATCCGTTTGTTCTCGTCCCGGTCGTTCTCGCAGGCCCACTGCGCGAATCCGACGAAGAATCGTTGGTCGGGGGTGAGACCGTCGGCCGGCTCGAGGACCTGCCCCGCGGCGGCGGCCTTCCAGGCCTCGTAGGCCAGGATCATCCCTCCGAGGTCGGCGGCGTCTTCTCCCAGCGTGAGGCGGCTGTTGATCTTGACGTCGTCCACGACGGTGTACTGCGCGTACTGGTCCGCGATGCAGTTCGCCCGCTTCTCGAACTCCGCGGCGTCCGCCGCGGTCCACCAGTCGCTGAGATTCCCCTTGGCGTCGAACTGCCGCCCCTCGTCGTCGAAGCCGTGGATCAACTCGTGCCCGATCGTGCCGCCGGTATTGCCGTAGTTGGGCGCGTCGTCCAGCCGCGGGTCGAACAGCGGCGGCAGAAGGACTCCCGCGGGAAAATTGATGTCGTTCATGGACGGGTTGTAGTAGGCGTTCACCGTCGGCGGGGTCATCTCCCACTCGTTGCGGTCCACCGGCTTTCCGATCTTCGTCAACTGCCGGCGGAACTCGAACTCGGCGGAGCGGGCCGCGTTGCCCGCGAGGTCGCCACGCCGGACCTCGAGCTTGCCGTAGTCGCGCCAGGTATCCGGGTAGCCGATCTTGTTCCGCACGTAGACGAGCTTCGAGATCGCCTGCTTTCGGGTCGGCTCGGTCATCCAGCCGAGCCCACGGATCCGGGCCTCCATCGCCGACTCGATCCGCCGGACCATCTCCAGCGTGCGGTCCTTGATCTCCGGCGGGAAGGTCTTCTCGACGAAGACCTGCCCCAGCGCCTCCCCGAGATCGCGATCGGTCCACGAGACGCACCTCTTCCAGCGCGGCTGCATCTCCTTCACGCCGCGCAGGTAGGCCCGGTAGAAATCGAAGTCCACCTTCACGAACGCGGAGGAGAGGTACGGCGCCCGATTCCGTCACGAGGTGCCAGCGCAGGTAGCTCTTCCAGTCGGCGAGGCTCTCCTTCCTGATCCGCTTCTCGAGCGCCTCGAAGAATCTCGGCTCGGTGACGTTGAGTTCGACGATCCCCGGCGCCCCGAGGCCGGCCAGGTAATCGCTCCAGCGGAAGGAGGGGGTGATCGCCTGGAGGTCCTCGACCTTCATCTTGTGGTAGATCTTGTAGGGATCTCGCGTCTCGACGCGAGTCAGCGACGCCTTCGCCAGCGCGGTCTCGATCCGAAGCACGGCCCGCGCCCCCCGGGCCGCCTCCTCCGGGGCGTCGCCGGACATCGCCAGCATCTTCCGGACGTGCGCCTCGTAGCGGGACCGCGTTTCCCGGGACTTGGCGTCCTTCTTCAAGTAATAGTCGCGATCGGGCAAGCCCAGCCCTCCCGCCAGGGCGAACGCGATCACCTGCTCCGAGTTCTTCAGGTCCTGGTTGGCGCCGAAGCCGAACAGCGGCGCCGCTTCCCGTCGCGAGGTGAAGCCGTGCGAGCAGTCCGGCCACCTCTTCCTTGGACCGGAGCGCGGCGAGGGCGCGAAGGTACGATTCGATCGGCGCGGTGCCTGCGCGCTCGACCGCCTCTTCGTCCATGCAGGAGGCGAAGTAGTCGCCGATCTTCGCGCGAACGGGCGACCGGGAGGGATCGGGCGCGGCCACCGCGTCGAGGATCCCCCAGAGGTATTGCTGGTTCTCGTCTTGGAGCTTGTCGTAGACCGTCCACCGCGCCTGGTCGGGAGGGATCGGGTTCGCCTTCATCCAGCCGCCGCAGGAATACGCGTAGAGATCCACGCACGGATCCACCGAGCGGTCCATCGACGACACGTCGAGACTGGGAGTGTACGGCAGCGACTGGAGCGGACGCTTCCCGCTCGGCGCGCCCCCCCCGGCCCCGAGCTCGGCGGCGGGGACCGCGAGGGCGGCCAGGAGGACGACGGCGATCATCGGAGCGCGGAATCTCATCTCGGGCTTCCTCCGTTGCGGCACGGCTGGCGCGTCCGTCACGCCGTGATCGGCTTCCCCGACCGTGCCTGGATCGGGCCTAGCGAACTCTCGAACGCCGGCGGGTGGACGCCCGGGACGCGCTCGCCGTCGCGCGCAAAGGGTACATGACGGACCCCTCGGCCGGGAAGGGCGATTCATCGCATACTGGAGGGGTTCGCGCCGCCGGGAGACGGATCGTCCGCGGCGTTCTCGAGAGGAGGCAGGGATCATGCCGGTGAAGCCCAGCGACAAGGAAGAGCAGTACTTCATGGAGCAGGAGTTGAAGAGACTGCTGGAGAAAGCCCGCAAGGAGCAGGAAGCGACCGCGGTCGCGGAAAAGAATCGCCTGAAGGACCTGCACTGGATGCGTTGCCCGAAGTGCGGCCAGGACCTGCTGGCCGAGAATTACGGCGGCGAGGTGGAGATCGACGTCTGTCCCGGCTGCCGGGGACTGTGGCTGGACGCCAGCGAGCTGGAGACGATCCTGGCCAGCACCAAGCGGCGCGGCCCGTTCGATTCGTTCCTGAAGATCCTCGGCAGTTGACGTCGGGCAACGAGGGACGGTCGCGTCATCGTTTTCGCGGACGGAAGATCCACGCATGCAGCCGCGGCCGCGGCGCGAAGTCCGGAGGGGTGATCGCCTCCGTGATCTCCTCGGGATGGAGGCTCCCCAGGCTTTCCTCGTCCAGCACGAACCCCCTGAGGTTCGTGGAGAACAGCATCTCGCCCTCCGGCGCGAGGAGGTGCGCGCAGCGGGCGAGCAGCGCGGCGTGGTCCCGCTGCACGTCGAAGTCCCCGCTCATCCCCTTCGACGTCGAGTAGGTCGGCGGCGCGACGAAGATCACGTCGTAAAGCCGCCGATCCCCCCCCTCGCGGAGCCACCGGAGCGCGTCGGCGCGCAAGAAGCGGTGCTGCGGGCGATCCAGTCCGTTCAGATCCAGATTCCGGCGTCCCCAGGCGAGGTAGACGTTCGAGAGGTCGACGCTCGTCGTGGAGCGCGCTCCGCCCGCGGCGGCCGCCACGGAAGCGGCACAAGTGTACGCGAACAGGTTGAGGAAATGCCCGTCCTTCGCCCGCTCGCGGATCCGCCGCCGCAGTAGCCGGTCGTCGAGGAACAGCCCGGTGTCCAGGTAGTCCGTCAGATTGACCCAAAAGCGGAGATCCCCCTCGCGAACCGCCCGGAAATTGCGGCGGTCGTCGCGCCGCTCGTGCTGCTCCCCCGGGGCACGCCGTGCGCGAACCCGTAGCACGATCGCGGACGGCTCGACGCCGAGGGCCTCCGGAACGACGAGGAGCGCGTCGCGCAGCCGGCGCTCGGCGACCTCGGGCGCCACCTTCCACGGAGCCTCGTACTCCTCCACCCTCACGGCGCCGTCGTACCAGTCGACCGCCAGGTTGTACTCGGGCATGTCGGTGTCGTACAACCGGTAGCAGGTCAGCCCCTCGCGCCGCGCCCACGGCTCGATCTTTCGCCGGTTCTTGAGGAGGCGCGCCGCAAACCCGCCGGCCTCATGGCTCGGACGCCGCCACCCCGGCCCCTGCCCGCTCGCGACCGGCGCCTCGTCGATCGGGATCTCGAGCAGCCGGCACTCGATCGGGCCGTTGTGCAGGATACGTCTCGACGCCGGCTTGAGGCCGATCCGCTTCGCCAGCGCCGGGTTGCCCGAGAGAACCCAGGCGGTCCACCCAGGGAAGCGCCGGCGGAGCACGTCGCCGAGCGTCTCGTACAGCGGCCCCAGCTCCCCCGCCTCGCCCAGCCGTGCGCCGTACGGCGGGTTGGTGATCACGATGCCGTGGT
Organism: Terriglobia bacterium; assembly: GCA_963790465.1. GTDB lineage: Bacteria > Acidobacteriota > Polarisedimenticolia > Polarisedimenticolales > JAIQFR01 > JAIQFR01. The sequence goes on from CAWBOP010000018.1 coordinate 169,081, forward strand.
CGGGCCAGGGGGCCTCCGCGTCGCAGAGATCGCGGAGGTCGACGCGCACCTGCCGCTCGATACCGGCGCGCTCGAGGTTGGCCCGCGCGGTCCGGATCGCGGTCGTCGACGCGTCCGAGCCGACGATGCGCACGCTTCGCTCCCGGCCCGCCGATCGCCGGTCCCGCGCCTCCGCCCGGAGATCGTTCCACAGCCCGGCCTCGTGGCCACGCCACCCCTCGGCGCCGATCCGCTCCCGCTCGAGTCCGGGCGCCACGTCGAGCGCCATCCATGCCGCCTCGACCAGGATCGTTCCCGAGCCGCAAAGCGGATCGAACAGGGGCATGCCGGCACTCCCGCCCGGCCAACCGGCGATCCGCAGCAGCGCCGCCGCCAGGTTCTCCTTGAGGGGGGCGGCCGCACCCGCGCGGTCGATGCCGCGGTGGTGCAGGCTCTTCCCCGCGAGATCGAGGCTCACCGTCACCGACGTCCCTCGCAGGTGCACGTGGATGCGAAGATCGGGGCGGGCCGTGTCGACGTCCGGCCGCGCGCCCTCCGCCTCGCGCACGCGGTCGACCACCGCGTCCTTCGTCTTGAGCGCCACGAAGTGAGGCGGGCCGGCCGGCGAGTCCCCGCCCGCCACCTCGACGGCCATCGTCTTTTCGGGACCGACGTGCTCCGTCCAGTCGACCGCGTGAACGCCCTCGTAGAGCGCCGCCGCGCCGTCCACCTCGAACGACGCCAGAGGGAACAAGACCCGGCTCGCGATCCGCGACCACAGGCAGGCGCGATAGGCGTCCTCGAGCCGTTCGCCGAACGCCACGCCCCCCCGCCGCTCCTCGACCGCGAAAATCCCCAGTTCGCGAAGCTCGTCCGACAGAACCGGTTCGGTGCCGCGGGACGCGGTGGCAAAGAAACGCGGCATCGGGACCACTCCTCTCGCAAGAAGCGCCGATGCCCCCCGGTTCGTGTAACTCCCCGTGGGCACCGGTGCGCCGCGCATCGCGGGCGCGCCGAGTGTCGCGGCCCGTCCCGCGGGCTGTCAAGGGGGAGGTTCCCGGCAGCCGCGCCTCGACGCCGGGCGGCGTCCGTGTAAACTGGGTGGCCGGCCCGATGCGGGCGCGGAGCCGACAAGGAGGACCCGATGCCCGAATGGCAGCCCAGTTCGCGTTTCTGTTTCGTGTGCGGTCGCGAGAACCCCGTCGGCTTGAAGGTGCGCTGGGCCAACGACCGGGAGGCGGGCGAGATCCGGGGGACGGTTTCCGTGCCGGAGCCTTTCAACGGTTACCCGGGTGTGGTCCACGGCGGCATCGTCGCGGCACTGCTCGACGAGACCGCGGGCCGCTCCGTCCTCATGGAGGGGACCTTCCTGGACCTCATGGTCACCCGGAAGATGGAGGTGTCGTACCGCCGGCCCACCCCCACCGAGACGCCGATCGAGCTCGTCGGCCGCCTCCTGCGCCGGGACGAGGGGCGCGCCGAAGCCGAAGCGGAGCTGCGCTTGCCGGACGGCACGGTCGCCGCCCGCGCCACGGTGTTCCTCGCGCGTCCTCCCGACGAGATCACGTCGCGCTGGGCCGGCGAGCTGGCCCACTGGAAAGTCGACGAGGACTGACGCGTCGCCGCGACGCGCGGCGCGGGATCGACCCGATCGACCGACTGATGGACGAGGTCCAGATCGAGCACGGGGGCACCGAGATCCGGATGCGAAAGAAGCAGGCATGAAGGCCGGAGTTCGCGGAATGGCTTCCGGTGGGCGTCTCGAGGTCCTGGTGTTCGGCGCCGGCGCGATCGGGACGTACGTCGGAGGCAGCCTCGCCGCGCGCGGCCACGCCGCCGTGTTCGTGGAGCGGCCCGAGGTGGCCGCCGCCCTCGAAGCGACCGGCGTGACGATCCGCGCCGCGGACGGCGCGTCGAATCCGGTGCCGCGCAAGTCGTTCCGCGTCGCGGCGTCCACGCGGCAGGCTCTCGAAACGGGCAGGTTCGACGTCGCCCTCGTCGCCCTGAAGTCCTACGACATCCCTTTGCTGATCGCCGAGCTCGAGTCCTGCCTCCCGCGCGACGCCCGCATGCCGTTCCTCTGCCTCTCGAACGGTGTGGACAACGAGCAGGCCCTGGCCCGCGCTTTCGGCGCCGGGCGGGTCATCGCAGGAACGGTGACGACCGCCGTCGGTCGCCGTGCGGCCGGGGACGTGACGGTCGAGAAGCTGCGGGGGACCGGGGTCGAGGCGGGACACCCGCTATCCGAGCGGCTCTCGCGCGCCATGAACGACGCCGGCCTCAACACGCGCCTGTACCGGAACGCGACCGACATGAAGTGGTCGAAGCTGCTCACCAACCTGCTGGGGAACGCGACGTCGGCGATCCTGGACATGCCCCCCGGCGAGATCTTCGCCCGGCCGGACCTGTACCGGCTCGAGATCGCTCAGTTGCGCGAGGCGCTGAGCGTGATGCGCGCGTCGAAGATCCGCGTGGCGGACCTCCCTTGCACACCGGTGCGGCTCCTGGCGCTCGGGGTGCGCCTCCCCCCCACGCTCTCGCGCCCCCTGCTCTCGCGCGCGGTGGGCGCCGGGCGAGGCGGGAAGATGCCTTCGTTCCACATCGACCTGCACTCCGGCCGAGGCCGGTCCGAGGTGGACGCTCTCAACGGCGCGGTGGTGCGTCACGGCGAGAAGACCGGCATCCTGGCGCCGGTCAACCGGCTGCTGACCGACACGCTGCTGGCGCTGACGGCGAAGGCGATCCCCCTCGACTCCTACGCGCGCCACCCCGAGCGGTTGCTCGAGGCGGCAGGATCGGCGACGACGAGTTGACCGACCCTTCCGGGCGGCCCGGGCGGTAGGCGGAGCGGTTTCATCAGCAAGTCCCCAGAATTCGGACGACAGCGGTATACGTCGATCCGCCTCCCCCGGCTCGTCTCGGTATCAACGTCGCGCTCGAGCCGCCGAGGTTGCGAGGTCGGCTCCGAGCGCTTGTTCGATGCGCAGACGGCCGTGCATGATCGGGCCAGCCACATCGCGGATCGCCTTGTAGTGGTCTGTCCCCTCGAAGCTGATGGGCTCATTCTCGGTGAACGCCTTCCAGCCGTAGAACACGTTCATCATGGTGCACATCAGCAGCGCTCCCCACCGCAGTGTGAACAGCGCCCCAAGAATCCTTCTCGAGCAGGACCGCAGCGAGAAGGCCGACCGCCAGAGTGCCCGGTGCGCACCGAGAAGGTCCGCGGGGGACATCTTCCGAGGCGCGAAGGAGACGTTGTACCCGTTGTAAAACTCCCACCCCAATTCCTCCCGCAGCCTACCCAAGGCCCGCATCTTCGCGTACGACGCCGTGCCTCGGTATGGGGTGAGGATGCTCAGAAAGGGCACATCGACGCCAATTTCGTCGAGTTGTTTGGCCATGGCTCGGATGCTCTCCGGCGTGTCCCCGTCAAAACCGGAGATGAAGCCCGCCATGACGCAGATCCCCCGGTCATGGAGCTTTTTGACTCGGCGTCGGTATTCCGCGACATGGTTCTGTCGTTTCCCTGCGTCCTCGAGGGATTCCTTACTGAAGGACTCGATCCCGAAGAATACGCCGATGCAGCCGGATTCGCGCATCAAGTCCAGCAGTTCATCGTCCTGAGCGACGTCCATGCTCGCCTGGGTCAGCCACCACTTCCGCAGAGGGATCATGCGTCGGAGGAGATCCATGACGTAGTCGCGCTTCACGGTAAGGTTGTCGTCCCAGAACCACACGACCTTCCGTTGCCACCACCACCGGAACCGATCGTACCGGATGTCGCGGAGCACGTCCTCGACCGGGCGGGTCCGGAAGTCGGGATTGAGAACGGGGACCGTGCAGAACGAGCAACTGAACGGGCACCCCCGGGTCGCTTGGACAACCCGCTTGACGAAGAACTGCGGGGGCAGAAGGTCATACCGGGGCGTTGGGAGGTTCGCGAGGGAAAGTGATTCGCCGATGTATCGCTTCCGTAGCGTTCCTTGCTCGATGTCCTGAAGCAACTCGCTCCAGACCGACTCCGCCTCTCCAATGACCACGCTGTGGACGAACCGGAGTGCCTCCTCGGGCGCGAAGGTAACGTGCGGTCCCCCCGCGATCACGATCTTGCCGCGCTTCCGGTATTCGCTGGCCAACCGATAGGCCTCAGGGGCGAAGCCGCTAGGCGGCAGGCATGCCGACATGCTGAAGATTGCTCGCTCCGTCATACGGTCGTAATCAGGTTGGGCGACAGGTCAGCCGAGCTGCGACAACCGTTGAGCGCCAGCGTTCGATCGAACTCGTCACGCAGGATATCCAGCGCACGCGTGACGCCCGCGGCGCCGCCCGCGGCCAGTCCGTAGTTGACGGCGCGGCCCAGGATGACTGCTTCTGCACCGCACGCCAGGGCCTTCGCAATGTCGCTACCGCGCCGCACGCCGCCATCCACGATGATCGAGGCGCGGCCGCGGATTCGACGGACCACCTCGGGCAAGACATCCATTCCGCTGATCGCACCGTCAAGCTGCCTGCCACCGTGGTTGGAGAGCACCACTCCGTCGGCGCCGCAGTCGACCGCGCGCGCCGCGTCATCGACCCGCAGCACGCCCTTGAGCAGGAGCTTGCCCTTCCACAAGTCGCGGAAGCGGCGGAAGTCGTCCCAGTCGAGCGCAGGGTCGAACATGTTCAACGGAAGGAACGAGGCGGCGTCGCGGCCCGCGACCGAGTTCGCGCTCGACATTGACGAAGCGCGGCCGCTGGCTGGCGACGGTCATCAGCCAGCGCGGATGCATCAGAATGTCGAACTTGGTCCGGAGCGTGAGTTTGGTCGCGGGCAGTAGGCCCGAGCGCAAGTCGCGCTCGCGCTTGCCGGGGACCGCGAAGTCACTTGTGACGATGAGCGCTTCGTACCCAGCCGTCGACGCGCGCCGGATCAGGGCTTCGGTGACGGCACGCTCACGGAACACGTAGCACTGGAACCAAAGGCGGCCGCCGGCCTCGCGAGCGATATCCTCCAAGGAGTGCATGGAGACGGTGGACACCCCGTAGGGAACGCCCGCGACTGCCGCCGCGCGCGCCATCTCCAGGTCACCGTGACGCCAGGACAGTCCGAGCAGTCCCACGGGGCCCGCAATCACCGGCAGCGCGGACGGTCCCCCGAGGATTGTGGTGCCGAGGTTTCGCTGCGAGACGTCGACGAGCGTTCGCGGCCGGAATCGCAGGCGATTGAACGATTCGCGGTTCGCATGCAGCGTGACTTCGTCCTCCGAGCCACCGTCCACGTAATCAAACACAAAACGCGGGACACGCTTGCGAGCCATCGCACGCAGGTCCTCGATGCTGAGCGCCTTCTTCAGATCCATGGTCAAACCACTTGTCCAGCAATTGGTTCATCCGTCGGCTGTCCGGCGGCGAGTCCGACAGACAGAAACAAAAGCTCGACTGTCAGCTTCACGGTCATGTTAGGCAACCGGTCTACGCCTCAAGGTCTTCGAGCTTTACGCCCCGCCCTTCCCGCAGACTCTGCCGGGCGGCCTTGACACGCCGAAGAAAGGCGGGGTCGTTCTCGAGACGATAGTCAAACCAAGCGTCCTCGGACTTGAAGCCGATGAGGACGCCCGCTGGCTTTCCGTGTCGTGTAATGACGACCTCTTCCTTTTCGGCTAGTCGAAGAAAGCGCGAGAGGTCATCCTTGACTTCCGAGAGTGCCACCTTCTTCATCAACGTTCACCCATTTCTGGCAACCAGGCATCCGCGTCGGCCTTGCTGACGATGGCAAGGACTTCGACTGTGCGCCCGGCAACGTCATAGAACACTCTGACTTCATCAACCCGCAGCCGACACTGCGGCTTCGAGACGCCCCTAAGACGCTTGATCCGACTTCTGCTCGTCTTGGTCGGTTCGTGCCGCAGGTGCGTCTCCATCGCTTCCTTCACCGCCGAGCGAACGTGGGGCCTGAGCCGTTTCAGGTCTTTCGTCGCCTCCGGTGCCAACTCGATCGCGTAGCGCATTCTGGCTATATTATGGCTATATTGATACTGGCCGTCAAGAGCCTCGTTCCGGGTGCCTAACGGCCGCGGCTCACCTGCGCCGCGAAACGTCTGTTTATGGTGAAATCGTCCACCAACTCCTTGCTCTACACTTGGCAGATGACCCTGGTTATTGACGGCACTGACCCCGCCGCGGCGTCAGGTGCAGCCGCTTGTTAGGCAGTGGCGCCTTCTTGATTTCATTACGGTGAGGTCGTGCTCGATTTCTCCGAATGATATTGACTCAACATGGCGTCAAGGCCGAGGGCGATTGCGATGCCGATGACGTTCGCCAGCAAATCATAAGGGTCGAACGTATTCGCCATGAAGCCAAAGCCATTGAATACCTCGAAGCATTCAACACACGCCAACACTACGGCGGCCGCGACGAGTCTCCCGTATCGCGGGAGCATCATGCAGAGTTTTAAGAACACAAAATAGAGCGCGAACGAGACCGTAAGATTCCCACCATACGCGTGCACCAACTCCTGACCGGGTCCTGAATACTGCCTCTTCATCAAGAAAAGTACCACAGCAAGAAAGACAAAGAGGATATTGCGAACCACTGAGCGGAACTCGGATCTTGTATTGCGTTGGGTGTTAGCCATTGTCTCTCCAAGCGCCACTGCCTAACGCGCCGGTTCAGCGGCGGGCCGCGCAGCGGACCGTCCGCTGCAACCGGTTGTTGGGCGGCCGTTCGTGACGATTGCCATCTCTTCCTGAGGGGTCATCGGCCTCAACCGCTCCCTACGCGAGCGTGACTCGTTGCCACCGTTCGACGTTCACGCCCTTGATCAGGAGCCACAAGGGGAACAGCAACTCTCCGACAAAGGTGAACTGGCTGATCGTCGCGAGGCCCGGGAACAGAAGCTGCGTGCCAGAATCAATCAGATAGCCAGCCCCCCCGATCACCAACAGGATACCCAACAGCTTGGGCAGGAACCCGGACCTGAAGATCAAGAGGCCCAAGGGTAGTAGCCAGAGGCCCCAGAACACCTGAGCGACAAGGATCCCGCTCTGGCGCATCTCAAGAAACAGCATCGCCTGGGACTGGAGCTGAACCGAGGTGAACGCCCCATCGGCCGCGCTGCTGAGCAGCCGCAGCGCCGCAAGGTGGTTGACCTCGTTGAGGAACACTATGGGGATGCCGAGTACCGCCAGGACGACCATTAGCACCGCGTGATCCTTGTTCACGGGCTTGAGGAGCCGGTACAAGGCCAGCACCAGAAAAATGAAAATGATTTGGCCGATCAGATGGCTGACCGTGCCGCTGCGGAACAGCCACTCAGATGCCATGATGTTGCGGGACGTGATTGCGGCATCGCCGCGCACCAAAAGAACCGATGGGACATAGAGGATGCCAAAAAAGGCGAAGGGCATCATGGCCAGGTATAGCCCTCCGGCCAGTCTCGCGGTCCTATTGATGGAGGCATGCGCTCCGGCAGTCATCGTTCAGTTCCGTAGTCCGCCCAACGTCGCGCGTCAGCTCTCACCGAAGGCCGGCCGCAAAAAGACAGCGAGCACGATCACCAGTTACCTGTGCGAGTCAAAAATCCATCGGGTCTATTCGGTCCGACCGGACAACGGCGAGTGCAAATATGCCGAAACCCGATACGAGGTGGTGCAGTCCAGGACGGGTACGCCCTGCTTGACATCACCCTGATCACCGGCCGCAAGAATCAAATTCGCGTCCATCTCGCCGACATAGGACATCCAGTGGTCGGCGACAAAAAGTATGGCGCCAAATCCGACCCGATCAAACGGCTCGCCCTGCAGTCCTACTTCCTCGCGTTCACCCACCCGGTCAGCGGCGAACCGATGGAATTCACCCTCGACCCGCCGGATAGATTCAAATCGCTGCTGGCCAGGAAGAAACCGCCTCAAACCTGACCGGGAGGATTCATCACCGTGGCCACATTCTCCCGCCAAGACGCTGCCTCAAATCAGAGGAGACGCATGCTTTGGAAATTGCCGGTGTTTTTTTCTTAATGGTTGCACTGCTCGACGGGATGCGCCAGCCTGAGCCGCGAGCAGTGCCAGCGCGGTGATTGGTATGGTATCGGCATGGCCGACGGTCAGGCGGGGAAGCGACAGCCGGAAGGACCAGCATGTCCGCGCTTGCTCCGAATACGGTATCCAGATCAACAACCAGCAATATTTCGACGGATACGACCGGGGCCTGGAGGATTATTGCCAGATTGATAATGCCTTTGAAAGCGGTTTACGAGGTAAGCGGTACCAGCACGTCTGCCCGCCCACCATCGACGCCCTCT
>CAWBOP010000019.1:0-60000 GCA_963790465.1 Terriglobia bacterium
TTGTCGTAGGCGCGATCTTGGTCTGGGTGGCGCTTGACATCCTCGGTATAGCCACCTGTTCAATGGCTAATGGCCTGCTGGCTAAAATCAAGGTGAAAGGGATGTTCGGGGCCTTCATTCTCGGCTTGGCCTATGGTATCCTTTCCCGTTGCCTTGCACATTTGGATTTATAGCCCCCATTCTTGCCATCATTACCGTGCAGCAGAAAATCTTCACGGGTGTTGTATTTATTCTCCTGTTGGTCTCGGGCACTGTATCCCCATAGCTCTGGCCGGAAGTTCGATCGCTCTGGTGAAAAAATTTCTCGCAATAGGGCCTGGCAAAGCGGGAGCACTCTTTTTCGCAAACTGGCAGGGCTCTGTATCGGAGCGCTTGGCCTCTACTTCATCGGTCAACCACTGATGTGCATTATCTAACAACCCATGAAGGTATTCGCGTTAACAACTGCGAATACCCCGTGGTTGTCTTCCGGCAAGGAAACTCATAATATTCACAGGGCGTAATCTATGTGCTTACCGAGGCAGGCTCTCGGGCAGGGAATCGATGAACTGCTTAATCTGGTTCCGGACGATACGATAGGCCTGCAGGGTCTCTTCTTCCGAGGCGGCATTTTTCGCCAGTTCGGGAGGATCGGGAAAGCCATGATGGATGGTTCGGCCCGAAAAATAAGGACACGTTTCATGGGCATGACCGCAGAGGGTGATGACGTAATCGAAGGTCGCAACCGGTAACTCCTCCACCAGTTTGGACTCCTGGCCCGAGATATCAACGCCAACTTCGGCCATGACCCTAACCGCATAGGCATTGAGACCATGCTTTTCGATCCCGGCGGAATAGGGATCGATGGCATAATCTCCGACCGCAGATACCGCGCCCAGCCCTCGGCCATCTGGCTGCGACAGGAATTGCCGGTACAGAGAAAAAGGATGGTGGTTTTTGCTTTTGCTGCCAATGCATTCGATGCGCTCACCGGAACATCCTCCTTTTTTTCATCATACTGCCCATGAGTTCCTCCACCTTGCTTTTGATCTGGTCCTGATCTCCCGAATCTCGTTCCACTTTCCCCCGGACACCCTTGATGGGGATCATCTGCCGAAAAAGCTCTGCCAAGTCCGCTCACCGTCCAGATGAAGCCCTGATCACCGCGTCATAATCGGCATGGTTTACCTCTCTGGTTTGACGCGGACATGACAGACCCCGGTGAGGGTCCGCTCCTCATAGGGGAAATATTTCTTTTTGAGCCGCAGGGCCACATTGACCAGGGCAATGAGCGCCGGTACCTCGACCAGGGGGCCGATGACCGCGGCAAAGGCCTCGCCGGAGTTGATGCCGAACACGGCGATGGCAACGGCAATGGCCAATTCGAAATTATTGGAGGCAGCGGTGAAACTCAGAGTAACGGTCTGCTCGTAGGTTGCGCCGGCCTTCATCGAGAGGATGAAAGAGACGGCAAACATCACGAGAAAGTAAATGGTCAGGGGTAAAGCGATGCGCAGCACATCCAGGGGCAACTGGACGATATACTCACCCTTGAGCGAGAACATCACCAGAATGGTGAAGAGCAGGAAAACAAGGGTCAACGGGCTGATCCTGGGGATGAACACTGTTTCGTACCATTCCTTTCCTTTCATCTGAATGCCGATCAGTCGGCTCAATAAGCCGGCGATAAAAGGGATGCCCAGGTAAATGAACACCGATTGAGCGATCTCACTGATGGAGACATCGACTATCGCTCCGGTCAGGCCGAACCAGGAGGGAATGACGGTGATGAAGATCCAGGCGTAAGAGAGAAGAATAGCACCTGGAAAATGGAGTTGAAGGCTACCAGGCCTGCGCAGTATTCGGTGTCGCCGTCGGCCAGATCGTTCCAGACAATGACCATGGCGATGCAGCGTGCCAGGCCGATAAGGATCAAGCCGACCATGTAGTGCTGCTGACCGGAGAGAAAAGTGATGGCCAAAAAAAACATCAGCACCGGGCCGATCAACCAGTTCTGCATCGAGACTGAGGGTCAGCACTTTGAAGTTGCGGAACACCTGGCCCAGTTGCTCATATTTGACCTTGGCAAGCGGCGGATACATCATCATGATCAGGCCGATGGCAATGGGGATATTGGTCGTCCCTACCTGAAAAGCGTTGATCACACCCTGCACGCCTGGAACGGTATAACCGAGCATGACCCCGGCAAACATGGCAAGAAAGATCCATAGGGTGAGAAACCTATCAAGAAAACCGAGTTGTTTGGGGTGCTGGCTCATAACAAATCCTTTGCTGAATAGTATTCAGGGAGAAATCCGGGGGGAAGCATTTCACGCAATATATGCTTGCTGTATTAATCCGCTTGAACGGATGAGTCAATCCCCGTCAAGGAATTAACCGCATACAGATGAAAAGACGATCGAGATTTGATTAGAAAAACGTTTGTCAGCGAAAATGTCGCGGGGAAGCCGCAAAAGTAAACGGGCCGCCCGAAGGCAGCCCGTTTTCCTGTGGCTGAAACAATAGAATTTTATACTTTGACCAATTTCACCTTGGTGTCATAGAACGAAACACTACCGCCGACCTTGTCGATCATGCAGGTGTTCTTGAGGTGGGGATCGATCCACATGGCAGCATTGGCGTGGACGCCGCCAGCTCTGCGCTTGACGCCTTTGACCAGTTTGCCGTCGATGGTAACATCCACCGCCCCCGAATCCCAATGACCATGGCCGAGAGTAAAGGTGATTATGCCGGGACGGATAGTTTCCGTGACCTGCACCTTGCCGATCATCGGCTTTTTGTTGCCGTTGCCCAGCTCCCAAACTCCCTCCATATTGGTGGCCGAAACCACCTTGACCAAATCGCCGGTCTTCACTCCCAGTGTTTTAGCGTCACTGGTGTGAAGAATGATCGCGTTCTCCGGCATTATGCCGGTGAGATACGGCATGGTGATGGTCCTGGCTTTCGTGGCGCGAACATCCTTTTGCGTGATGAGGTGGAGCGGGTAGCCGTCGCTGAGTTTGGTCGGTTCATTGCCCAAGGTATCTGCCACCGGCACATAGCGAGCCGTGCCGTAAAAGGATTTACCGGTAAAAGCGTCCTTGCAGCCGGCAGTTTTCTCCTGATAGAGGTTTATCTGCTTGCCGTACTTATTCGCTACCTGGTCGCCCTTGTAGGTGGCGGCTTGGGTGTCGAATCGGCCGCCACGATTGAGCACCGTGACCACCTTGGGCCAGGCGGCTCCGGCAATCTTCTGCCAGCGCTCAGCATCAAAGACATTCTTGGGCAGGTGACGCCGCGAAGCAAGGAACAGGTCAATTTCCTCCTTTGTGGCATCCGCAACCGGTTCCTTCCGATCCAGGGCAATGTTGGCCACCATGCGAATATAAAAATCATCCGGCCGGCTGAAATCCTGGCCTTCACCGAAGCCGTCTTTACCGAATCCCTTGAGGCCGATCTTTTCCGCCAATGCAAGCCAGAAGGTCTCGTAGGAGAGAGGCTGTTCCTGTCCAAAGACGGTCACCACCTCGTTGGGCGAGGCAATGACCGGCTGGCGCACCGGCTGGACACGGACGGGCATGTTGGGATGGGATCCCTGGAACTCCCAGCGCTCCAGATAGTGGAGGTCAGGAATGATGTAGTCGGCATACATCGAGGTTGGTCCGATGAGGATGTCGCTGGCAATATAGAGCGGCAATTTTTCCAGGTCCAAGAGGGCGGCAATCTGGGTCTGCCCTGCCGGCAGGGAATAGGTGGGCGCCCCCATGTAGGAGAATGCCACCTTGGCCTGGTAGGGATAGCCGTCGGCAATGGAGGGTAGGATCTCTTGGTAGACATCTGAGGAGATCGGCCACCAGTTGCGCTTGGCCGGATAGGACTCCTTGCCCTTGAACAGGGTGGACTCCTCGTATTTGATGTCGTGGCGGATGATCGAGGTACCGAAGGCCTTCAAGCCCTTGGGACCAATTTTCTTGAAGTTGAATGGTTGCTTGTCGCTGCCGGTGCCGTCGATGTTGAAGGTCGAAGCCGCGATCATCCCGCCCTTCCAGTCGAAGTTGCCGATCAGCAGGTTGAGGTTCATGAGGGCGGCGATGTTGTAGAAGCCGTTGGTGTGCTGGGCTGGGCCACGATGCACATCAACGCAGGCCTTTTTGCCGTAGCTGGTGAATTCTTTGGCCACCGCTTCGATAGTGGCGGCGTCGGTACCGCAGGTAACGGCATACTCGGCGATGGTTTTTTCTTTGGCCGTTTCCAGCATCAGTTGCAGGCTGCTCTTGACCGGAAAATCCTTGCCGTCGGCATCCTTGAGCACGATATCGACGAACAGTTCTCCGGTCACCGCCTCTTTCTCGTCATTGGGGTCAAAGGCCACCGGCTTGCCGTCCTTGAGGGCCACCAAGTATTCGAAATCGAACTCCTTACCGTCCTTGTCGGTGCGCTTTTCGGTTGCCTTCAGCCCGATCTCTTGGGCGCGAAGGAATTTGCCGGGTTTGCCGTCCTTGTCCACCTTGACCAGCCAGGGGCCGTTACTCCAGGTGGGCTCCTTGATCGCGGCAGCAGCGGCCTTGTTGCAGCAGGCGAGGAAGTTGGCGTCGTATTTCTTGTTTTCCAGGATCCAGCGGGTCATACCCATGGCAAAGGCGGCATCGGTGCCTGGCAGCACCGGCACCCAGCGTTGAGCCTTCGAGGCCAGCTTAGTGTAGCGCGGGTCGAGCACGGTCATTTTTAACTTGCCGTCCACCATGCGCTGGGTCATCCGCATGGTGCGGTTGGTCGGGCCATAATTGGCGTCAAAAAGATTGGCACCGACAAAAAGGATGTAGTCGCTGTTCTCCTGGTCAGCCTGCCAGTAGAATTTCTGCCCGTCCTTGAAACTGTTGCCTACATACTGCTCGCTCATGGCCTTGCAGGCAAAGTAGAGCGAACCTTGGCAGACCGTGGTGTGACCATGCGTATTAGTTGTGCCGAATGCACCGGTGAACGCAGCGCTGAAATTGGCGCGACCGGCTTTCTTGCGGCCCCAGAAGTCGACGAACTGGTTGTTCTTCGGCCCGAAGTCAGGGTGGTTAGGGTCGATCAGCACCCCAAGGTTGGCGGCATGCTTAACCTTGAACTCTTCCACCGCCTGGGCGCGCTCCTCCGGTTTTTTCTTGCGTAGAGCAGCAACATCCTTGCCCATCTCCTCGAATATCGTGCTGTCGGTCAGCGCGTGGAGGTCTTTCAGACCGGTCACCTGTCGGCCTTCCTCGCCGGGAACGTTCGCAAACAGCTTGCCGCCGTTGATGATCTCATCAATAGCCTGGTTAAAGGGTATGGACTGCCACTTATTCTCGCCCCGCTTGCCGACCCGTTTCAGCACCTTGGTCACCCGATAGGGATCATAAGCCCCCTGATGGCCTGCCTGTCCTTTGGGGCAAAGGCCGGCATCGACCATAACGGCGGTAGCGGGAGCATCCTTCATCTCGAGATGGGGATGCAAATTGAAGGGGTTGTAGGGGTTGCCGTCAATCTTGACGGCAACGCCGTTGAGGATTTTAACCTTGATGCCGCAGCCGGTGTTGCAGTTGAGGCAGACGGAATACAGGGTGTTTTCCGCCTTGAGCAGTTGATAGGCTTCGGCCTGGGTTAATGCTCCGGCCTCGACTCGGGCAATGAGGTCACGGGCAAAATCAAAATGGGTGGCAACAATGGCGCCGCAACCAGCCATGGCTGATGTTTTGAGGAAATCGCGGCGGGAAACGGTATTTTTTTTATTATTTGCCATAGAGCACCTCCAGCTTTTCAGTGGCGACATAATACACCCGGGGCGCGGTTCCCTTGCCCGGCTTGAGCACCTGGATCTTGTTGGCCTTCTTGACCTGGGCGATCAGGCTCTCGGGATCGTTTTCATCGCCGAAGTAGCCGGCCCGGCCAATACAGGTGGTGATGCAGGTGGGCAACTGCCCGACAGTCAGGCGATGGACGCAGAAATGACATTTACGGGCATCACCGATCGGCAGGTTCTTGCCGGAACGCGGCCATTGTTTGCCGTACTCGTAGCTCGCCATGGTCTCGTATTTCTGAATGGCCGGCGTGCCCTCGCCATAAAAACCTCCCGCATCCATAGTTCGGGCGTTGTAGGGACAGGCCGGAACGCAGGCCCCGCAACCGATGCACTGCTCGTAATTGATGTACACAATTCCCGCACCGACGCCGGTCGTCTCCTTCCAGGTGGCGCCATCCTTGCCCTTGACCGGACAGGCAGCAACACAGGGTGGCTTGTCGCACTGCATGCAGGGGCGGGGTAAAAAGGTCCTGGAAGTCTTGGGGTATTTTCCCTGTTCATAGTCGTAGACCGGACGGTAGTACATCCCCGGAGGTAACTTGTTTTCAGACACGCAGCCGACGGTGCAGGCATAACAGCCGACACATTTGCGCAGATCTATCAGCATGGCCCATCGACGATTCTTTTCGGACTTTGCCAGTGCCCGTTCGAGATCCTTCTGCATCACAACCAGAATATCTTCGTTCTGCATTCCCTACCTCCTCTTGCTTCGATGGGCTTATTTCTGATGACAGCTTTCGCAATTTTCCTTAACGCTGAATGCTGCCTTGCCGTTATGGCAAGCACCGCAGGATTTCCCCTGTTCCATGGCCTTCATGGTGACGGATTTATGCTGTTTAACATTGGTGTACAGTTTCGGATGACACTTCTGGCATTGCAGTTCTGCCCCTTCGACATGGACTTCATGGCTGAAGGTTGTTGCCCCTCCCTTGTTTTTCATGATGACGTTACCGCCGCCGACCACGGCAAAGGCAACACCTCCGGACATCAAAACAGTTACCGCAGCTAGAACCAATCTCATGGCCACCTCCTTGGAAAGGGTTTATTGACCGTATGAATATATCCGGATAAGCAGATGGAGACAAGTCGGGATTGAGAAACATTGACGGTTTTTTTTCGCTGCTGTATTGAGGAGGTATGAAAACTATTGCTGAAATCTTCAAGTCGCTGGCCGATGAAACCAGGTTGCGTCTTCTTGTCCTGCTCAGGGGGGGATGCGAGTATTGCGTTTGCGACCTGATGCAGGCCCTTGACATGCCGCAATCCACCGTCTCGCGACACCTGGCCTACCTGAAACGGCACGGCTGGTTACAAGACCGCCGGGGCGGCATCTGGATGTACTATTCCCTGGAAAAAGACATGGATGGGTTTCTCCAGGCCCAATTGGTTCTCGTCATCAATAAACTCGCAGACAGCGATGCCTGCCGGACGGACAAGGAACGCCTTGAATCCTACCTGCAGAGCAAAAACATGAATGCCTGCAAATAGAACGGGAGAATCGCGATGGCTTGGCATTGGCCGTTCTCTTTTCCGCCGAAATTGGACTGGCTGCAGGTCGAGATCAGTTCGTACTGCACGGCAGCCTGTCTCTATTGCCCCCGGACCATTTACGAGGACAAGTGGCAGAATCGCCATATGGACGAGGCACTGTTCCGTCGCCTGCTTCCGGTCTTCCGAAAAACCCGCATGGTCCACCTGCAAGGCTGGGGAGAACCTTTTACCCACCCCAGGTTTTTTGATTTTGTCCGCCTCACCAAAGATGCAGGATGCCTGGTGGGAACGACCACTAACGGTATGTTGCTGGATGAAGGCAATTGCGAACGATTGGTGGAGGAAGATGTTGCTATCGTCGGATTTTCCCTGGCAGGAACCGGTGCGGACAACGATCAGATCCGCCGGGGCACTCGCCTCGCCAAGGTATTATCCGTCATCGAGACCATCCATCGCATCAAACAGCGTACTGGCGCCGAACGGCCGGCTGTCCATATCGCCTACCTGCTCCTCCGGTCTGGCTTGCGCGATATCCACCATTTGGTCGATCTGCTGAAGGGGAGCGGTATCGCCCAGGTGGTCATCAGTACCTTGGATTTCGTCGGCAGTCCATCCCTGATGCGGGAGGCCATTTCGCCGGAAATTGTCCAGGACGATCCAACCATTCGTCGACAACTGGAGGCCGTTGTGCAGGCAGGGCAGGATGCCGGCCTCCCGATCCATTTCCGGCTACCCGCACTCAGTGGAGAACGGCAAGCAAGCAAAGGGTATTCCGAGACCGAGTCGCTCCTTATTCCAGCCGCACCCCGGTTCTGCACCGAAAATATTCAGCATGCCGCCTTTATCGGTGTAACTGGCACGGTCTCTCCGTGCGTCTACACGAACCTGCCGGTTTCCGGGGTCCACCATATTGTCGATCATGAGGAGCGACCGTTTTACCCGACAGTGTTCGGCCTCATCCAGGAACAATCGTTCGCAACTATCTGGCGCTCAACAGCGTATTCTGCCTTCCGCAAGGGGCATCAATCGGGTGCGCCCCCTCCCTCCTGTCTAAGCTGCACACGAAATAGGGATACGCAGAACCTCTGATCTTGCTTGCATTCATCAATACCCGGTGGTTGGTAGCAAAAATGTGGGTCTCGTTTTCCATATAAAAATGACTAAAATATTGATAAATCGATGATTTAGCCCTTCTTGTTTTTAAGGCCAAATTGAACTATAGTAACCACCAATCAGCAGAAAAAATGATAGCGAATGCACTGCATTCCAGCGCTTTAAGCATCCCGGTCACAATGTATTCTCTTTTCGAATCGATAATACAAAAAAACGTCATTATGACGAGTAGCACAACGGAGTGCTTCCAGCAAAAATCAGTTGCACCATGGTCTTTTCCAATTCATCTTTAAAGATCACTTCACCCCAGGAGAATATGATGAAAAAAATTAGCTTCTTTTTCATTTTTGCGATAATTGCCGCTGCGCTAGCGAGCTGCAGCACGGCTACGATTAACCCCAATTACAGTTCTGCCAATCCCGAACTGATGTTTATTGGCGGAGAGGCTCCGGCAGGAAAGCCCCCTGAAATACTCAATCTCGGATCTTACTGCCTCAGCGTAACTGAAAAATGGAAAACCGATGGCAAAACCCCCGATGGTCAGGCGATCTGGACAAAAGACAGTTTACGCAAGGTTGTCCCTTGCCGGTAAGGGGTGAGAGCGAGTTACACTGTGAAAAGGAAAAAAATAATGAAATCCGAACTTGCCACTCTATGTTGTTCGATGGTTATTCTATTTTGTTGTCAAGACAGTGCGCTGGCGCAAAGTCAACGGAGAATTGTGCTGACCGAAAATCAATTCAAGGAATCGTTTCTTGAAAAAGTGACTGTTTCAGGAGGGATCCGCGCTGGATTCATGTTGAAGAGTTCCCTGGAGCATATTGATATCCATCAACTCTACATCTATTTAAATCACGAAATCGAAGACCAGGACGCCATGCTTTGTGTTAATATGGCGAGCCGTGATGGTCGATACGCGGCTTCATGGCAATATGGAATTGGCAAACAACCTGCCGGAGTGATTAATGTCGATCTACCTTCGAAATATCAAGAGCAAATTTCGAGCTATTCACCTGATGCATTAGTTGTTCTTGCCGCAATAACCAAGCAGAATTGTTCTTCCCCAGATATGCGGTATATTCCTGCAAGTTGGGGCGAGGCACATGGTTCAGATTCTATTTTGTATGTAAACTCAGGTAATACAGATACGGTTATTGGTATACCGGGGCATACGGAACGTATACCCTGCGCGAAGATTACTGCCGAAAGTACTATTGCTTATGACACACGGTGCATAGTCAACAAAGACCTGCTCAGTGAGCCTAAAAGTGTATACTTAGTTCGTAGCAACTTTGGGAATAGATTGCCGAATGTTGAATTTCCGGTGAGATAAAGAGTGTGCATAGTCAAACTATTCAAAAGGGTATTCTCAATAATAAGGAATATCGTTCTTGCCGCAGTCATTTATGAGCCTGAGAATAAGAAATTTTCCGTTATTTCTGAGCGATATCCAAAAGTTGTAAACTTTATTGCTATATTATTTTGTATTTATGTATCTTTTTTACTCTTTATGATAACAAAAATTATCATAAACACTTCAACTGTCGGATCATTTATCATTACTGCAAGAACAGAACGAATAGAATTTCAGCCTGAAAGCATCTCCCCTCCTCGAATAGCATTCCATAATGCCACCTTTTATTGGGATGAATTGAGCACAGAAAAGTTCGATCCCATGGCTCTTTCAAATGCCGAATCAAAATCATTGTCAATAAAGGGAAGCGGTTCTGTTCAAATTCAAGGAAATTCAAACATAATTTTTTCCAGAATAGGCAATGGAAATTTGCATATCCAAATAAAGAGTGCAAATCCCATCATTGTTTACAATGAGAAGGACGAAAGAACCCAATCCCTGCCTTCTGCTGTGGATTTAGTCCTCAGCGATCTTCCATCCTTGTTAAATCAAGGCATATCGTGGAAATACAACCTTGATGGCCCACTCATTGTAGGACGTGTACCCACATACGGCGTTCAGCAATTAAACGGATTGTTACTTGAAGGGGAAATCCAGATGGTTGCCAAACAGTTATTATCTGGAAATCATTATAAAGTTGATCCTTACAAGTTGCAATTGGGCGACGAGATTCAGTTCACACCAGCGAATCCAAAAACAAGCGGATTGTTAACTTTTGACGCCGATCGCGGATTGAAAGTAGTCGCAATTGTTGAGGCCGAAACTGCAACGGTGAAAAAATTTAGAACGACCAATATTAGAATTCAAAATAATCTCTGGTCAAAACTGGGGAAGGACGAGGAACTTGTCATAACGTGGGCAATACTTTTGACTGTTCCTGGGATGTTAGTCTTTATTTCTCGTTTGCTCTCATTCCATTCACAAATGCATGCCAACAAATGATCAATTTTTTATATCGATATATTCACTTCACTCTATTATCTTTTCAATTCATTGTCTCACTTTTTCTTACAAGCCCTGGAATGGCATCAGATGTTTATATAAAAACCGATGACAACGAGGTTGGCCGACGGGTCGGGCGAGCGCCGGATCGCCTCCTTCAGCGCCTCGATCGTCTCGTCGATCCGTCCTTCAGCCTCGAGGGAGCGAGCGAGGTTGTAGTGGGCGATGGCGAGTTCCGGCTTGGCCCGGATCGCGTGCCGGTAGAGATCGATGGCTTCCGCCGTCCGCCGCTGTCCCGCCCGTATGGCGCCGAGATTGTTGAACGCCTCGGCGTAGTCCGGCTTTGCCTTCAGGGCGAGCTCGTGGTGCCGGATCGCGCCCTCGACGTCACCCCGCTCGTCACACAGGTTCCCGAGCGCGTATTGGGCCGCCCAGGCGCTCGGGGTGCGCTCGACCGTGCGGGTCCAGAGGGTCTCGATGTCGTGATAGTCGTGCGCCTGTTTCCACGCGAGGACGCCTAGCACGAGCACCAGTGGCAGGGCGGCCGCCAGGGCGAGCCGCGGACCAGCTCGCCCGCGGAACGTCAGGGTCGCCGTCGCCGCGAACAGCGCGATCGGTCCGATCCCCGCCAGATACTGGAAGTGGTCCGCCACCCACGAGTACTTCATCGGGAACACCCGGAAGAACCCCAGCACGGGAGCGAGCGTGACGATGAAGTACAGCGAGGCGACGAGCGGTCCGTCGCCGATCCGCCTTCTCGCCAGCCGGAGCGTGACGAGGACCGCCAGCGCGGCGAGCGGGAACAGGTACTGGACCGGATCGCCCGGGTCGACGGTCCACCGGTCGTAGAAGAAGCTCAGGCTCGCCGGCCAGACCAGCTTGCCCAGGTAGAACGCGACGACGCGTCCGGCGAGCAGGCACTTCTGCGCGAGAGTCAGCGTCCACTCCGCCCCGCCCGCGCCGACCTGGTGCCACTCGATCCATGCGGTGAGGATCCCCATCGCCACTCCGATCGCCAGCATCGCGCCGAGCCAGAGGGCATCCTCCCTCGGCAGACGGCGGCGCTTCCAGAGCACGACGAGGCACAGCGCGACCGGGAGCGTCGCGGTGACGCTCTTGGCGAGGAGGGCCAGGGCGAACAGCAGCAGCGAAAGCAAGGCCAGGCGCCGCGTGCCGGCGGGGCGCGTCCCCGCGGGCCCGCTGTCGGCGTCCCCGAGGGAAAAGCGGAGGTAGAGGAGGGCGGCCGAGAGGTAGAGAACTCCCGAGAGGACGTTCTTCCTCTCGGTGACCCAGGCCACCGATTCCACCATGACGGGGTGGAGCGCGAAGATCCAGCCGGCGAGCAGCGCGCCTGGGACCCGGAGCGAGCGCAGGATGCGCCACAGCAGAACGGCCGAGGCGGCGTGAAGGAGCACGTTCACGATGTGGTATCCGAAAGGGGCCGCGCCGTGCACCCGGTACTGCAGCCAGAAGGTCGTAAACGTGACCGGGTAGTACTGCGGGTTGGCGTCGGTCTCCAGCCAGATCCGCTTCAGGCCCGCCAGGTCGCGCAGCGTGTCGTTCGCGGTGACGTAGAAATCGTCATCCCAGACGAAGCCGGCGTCGAGCGCTGGCGCGTAGGCGACCAGCAGGGCCGCGGCCAGCAGGAGCGCGGGAAGCGCCGCCCGGAAACGGTCCGGAGGGCGCGGTGGTGTGTCGGCCGCTTCCGTCCGGTTCCCGCGGTTCCTGCGCCGAGTCATCCAGGCATTGTACCAGCGCGCCGCGAGGCGTCCGGCGGTCTTGCCGGCGGGTACCCGTCGCGATAGATTGCCCGCCGTCGCCGCGCGCCGTTGCCGGCACGACGCGATCTTCCTGCGAGACCGACGATGTGGCGCCTTCCGAATCGTGTCCGCGATGCATCGCCGGACCCGCGGCCGGCCGCGCGGAGCGCTCGCGTGGGGATGCGCGGCGGGGGAGGGAACCCCGAGGACGCTTTCCCGCGCTGGCTGGGGCCGGCTCTCCTCTCGGCCGCCTTCGCGCTGCTCGCCGGGTGGACCTGGGGGAAGTGGACCGACATCCAGCTCGACTTCGGCGCCGAGTTGTACATTCCCTGGCGGATCGTCTGCGGACAGTCGCTCTACCAGGACATCGCCTATCGGCACGGTCCCCTCTCTCCCTACCTGAACGCCCTGTGGTTCGGGATCTTCGGCGTCTCGCTGAGAACGCTGGTGCTCTGCAACCTCGCCGTTCTCGCCGGCGTTTGCGCGATGAGCTATCGGGTGTTCCGCCTCTCGTGCGGGCGCCTCACGGCGACGGCCGCGTCGCTCACCTTCCTCTGCGTCTTCGGCTTCTCCCAGTACACGAGGGGGGCGAACTACAACTTCGTCACGCCGTACCAGCACGGCCAGACGCACGGGGTGGCGTTGTCGATCGCATCGATTCTCTTTTTCCGAGAAGCCGTTCGCGGGCGCGAGGCCCGCTGGGTCGCGCTCGCGGGCGCCTGCCTCGGCCTCGTGTTCCTGACCAAGGCGGAGCTTCTGGCGGCCGCGGCCGCGGTGGCCGTTTTCGGCCTCTTCGTGATCCTGCTCGCCCGGTGCGGCGACGGACGCCGGCGCGCCGTGGTCGGTGGGGCCTTCCTCGGTGGGGCGCTCGTTCCCGCGGCTCTCTTCTTCGGCGGCCTGTCCTCGCGGATGCCGCTGTCGCTGGCCTGGCGCGGCATGCTCGGAAACTGGGCCTACGTCGGGCAGGCGGCCAGCGACCCCTTCTATGTCTGGGGGGCCGGATTCGACGACATCGCCGGCAACCTGGGAACGGCGCTCCTGATGTTTGCCCTCGTTCTGGCGTTCGCGGCGGGGGCCCTCGTCGCGGACCTGCGGCTGACTCCGCTCCGCCGCCGCGCGGCGGTGAGCGCGGCGATCGGGGCCGCGGTCTTCGTCCTGCTCTGGCTCGGCGCCGGCCGCCTGCCGTGGATGCGGCTCCCTCGCGCGCTGATCTTCACGACCCTCGCGGCGGCCGCGGGCCTGGTGGTGGCCTGCGTCCGCCTCAGAGCGAGCCGGGAGGATCTGGCGCGCTGGATGCCGTTGTCGCTCTGGGCGGTCTGGGCGCTGGCGTTGCTGGGCAAGATGGCGTTGTTCACCCGGATCGAGCACTACGGATTCGCGCTCGGGATGCCCGCGGCGCTTCTGCTGGTCGCGTGCCTCGTCCACCTGCTGCCCGCGCTCGCGCGCGCGAGGGGGAGCGGCGGGACGCTGGCGCTCTCGCTGGCGTTGGCGGGGGTGGGCGCGGGCGTCGTCTTCCACGTCGGATGGACGGCGTCCATCTACGCGCTGAAGGGGTTCGCCATCGAGGCGGGCGGAGACTCCCTCGTCGTCGAGCGACCGGAGATCGATCCGCGCCAGGCGACGATCTGGATGGCGGCCGCCAAGCTCCGGGACGAGATGGCCCCCGCCGACACCCTCCTCGCGCTCCCGGAAGGGATCAGCCTCAACTACTGGCTGCGAAAGAGGGACCCGAGCCGCTACTCCCTCTTCCTGCCTCCGGAGTTCGCGGCGCTCGGCGGCGAGGAGCCGATGCTGGCCGACATCCGCGCCCACCCTCCGGACTTCGTCGCCCTGATCGACCGTGACAGCGAGGAATTCCGGGTGGGCCCGTTCGGGAAGGACCCGAGGAACGGTCGGCGGATCGTGGAGTGGATCGACAGCAACTACACGCGGATCCTGAGGGCCGGGCCGGAGCCGTTCGAGGGCGCCGGCAGCGGCGTCGTCGTCCTGGAACGGAAGGATCGCGTCCGGCGATAGGCGCGGACTTCGTCACCCGGGCACCGGGGGATGCCGCTGCGGAATCGCGGCGCGCAAGGCGTCCGCGTTCACGGCGCAGCCGTTCTCCGCTCCCCGCCCGAAACTCCATTGACACCTTTTCGTGGCGCCATGTTACGATGAGGCGGGGCTCGGAACGCGGCTCGCGCGGTGGCCCGGAAGGCTTCCGGGGGTGACGTTTGGCGGTGGCGGCGCAGCGCATGGCAGACCGGACCCGCCAGAAACTTCTGGCGCTCCTCAAGGACGACCACCCGGATCCCGTCCGGTTCATGGGCCGTCTGGGGGAAATGCGGTCTCTGGAAGACGTTCCGGCCTTCTCCGACGCGGTACACCTTCTGGTCCACCTGGATCTCGGCGACCACGAGGCCGAGGCGCTGATGGGCGAAGTCCTCCGACACCGAAGCGCGATAGGTCTCGCCCTCGGCCGGGACCCGGGGCTGCGGGTCGCGGCCGTCGATTATCTTTCGAACGTCGACCGGCGGCTCGTCAACCCGAAGATCATCGAGCTTTCCGAGTTCGAGAGGACGGAACGCTCCGCCGCGACCGACCCCCTGACCCGTCTTTACAACCGCCGCCTTTTCCAGGAGGCGCTCGATCGCGAGGTGCGGCGCAGCCGGCGTTACGGCCTCCGTCTTTCCGTCGCGATGCTCGATCTCGACGACTTCAAGGCGATCAACGACCTCTACGGGCACCTCTTCGGCGACGCGGTTCTGGAGCGGGTTTCGAAGCTGGTGCGGCGCGCGATCCGCGAGGCGGACCTTGCCTGCCGGTACGGCGGCGAGGAGGTCGCCCTGATCCTTCCCGAGACGGAACGGCTCGGCGCCTACGCGGTCGCCAGCCGGATCCGCGAGAGGGTCGAGGCGTCGTTCCTGAAGGAGCCGACCGGGGGGCGCGTGGTTCCGATGACGATCTCCGGCGGCGTCGCGACGTACCCCGAGGACGGCCTCGAGCCGGACCTGCTGGTGGCGCGCGCGGACGAGGCGCTGTACATCGCCAAGCGGGCCGGCAAGAACCGCATCACGTTGCACCACCAGGAACGCCGGCGGTCGGTCCGATACCCCGCTTGTCCCAGGGCGCGCCTTCGGGTCGAGTTCGGCAAGCAGGAGGCCGGGAAACCCGCGATCGCGATCAACCTGAGCCGCAACGGCGCTCTGCTCGAAACCGGGGAGCGGTTCTCTCTCGCGTCGCCGGTGGTTCTTTTCATGGGACGGGACCGTGCCGGCCCGCCGGACGGCGACTGGGTGGTCCACGCCCGGGTCGTTCGCGTCGAGCCGGCGGCGGACGCCGCCTCGCGGTTTCGCATCGGCGTAACGTTCGATCGGCCGGTCGCCGAGGAGTGCCTCCTGGCGCAGGTCTCCGGCGTGCGGCAGCCGCTGCGCGCCGCGCGAGGTGCCGAGAGGTGATCACCCACGAGGAAGCCGCGCGGCTTCACGATCAGTTGCTCACGGTTCTGGCCGAGGACGCTCAGAACGCCGAGCGGTTGCTGGCGAGGCTCGACACGCTTTCGCGGGAGGCCGGCGTCTCGGCGCACGCGGCGCTCCTCCTGATCCTGACGCACCTCGCGTTCGAGGAGACGCAGGCGCGCCGGCACTGGGAGGCGATTCTCGCGCACCGGGACAGTCTGACGGTGGG
This sequence comes from Terriglobia bacterium, assembly GCA_963790465.1. Taxonomy (GTDB): domain Bacteria; phylum Acidobacteriota; class Polarisedimenticolia; order Polarisedimenticolales; family JAIQFR01; genus JAIQFR01. The sequence continues at coordinate 16,190 of CAWBOP010000019.1, forward strand.
GCTCGGCCGCGACCCCGGCCTCAGGGTCGCTCTCCTCGACTATTTCGTGAACGTGAACCGCCGCCTCGCCCACCCGGTCCTCATCGACCTCGAGATGTTCGAGGCGGGACCGCGCCCCGCCTCGGTGGACCCGCTCACGGGCCTCGCCACCGACCGCGCCTTCAGGGGGGCGGTGCAGAACGAACTCCGGCGAGCGAAGCGGTACTCTCTCGCGGTGTCGGTCGTCCTGTTCGATCTCGACGACTTCGCGCGGGTCAACCGGGAGTTCGGCAAACTGGTGGGCGACCGGCTGCTCCGCGAGGTGGGGATCCTTCTGCACAACAAGATCCGCGACATCGACCTCGCCGCGCGGCCGGGCGAGGACGAGCTGGCGCTGGTCCTCCCCGAGACCGATCGGAACGGAGCGCTCCTGGTCGCGGAGCGTTTTCGCTGGGAAGTGGAGTCCCATTTTTCCCGCCGGGAGGCGGCCGGACGACCGGTCGGCATGACGGTCTCGGCGGGTGTGGCCTGCTATGCCGAGGACGCCACCGCGCCGGAGGCGCTCCTCTCGTGCGCGGCCCAGGCGCTCTACCGGGCGAAGGCCGGGGGCAAGAACGCGGTCGAGGCGTATCAGAGGGAAAGGCGCCGCTACCTCCGATTCGATCTCGACCCGGAGCGGGTCGAGGTGGAGGTCCTCTCTCCGAGAGAACTCGGGCGCGCGGTGCCCCGCAACCTGTGCCGGAACGGGATCGTGTTCGCGAGCGTCGAACCGCTCGAGGTGGGCGAGGAGATCGAGGTCCGTCTGACGAGCGGCCCGTCGGACGACGAGACGGAACCGGTCAAGATGCGCGGGCGCGTCGTTCGCCTCGAGGAGGTCTCCGAGGCCGATTCGGGGGCGGATGACGCGGAGAGCGGAGGCCCCGCCGTCGCCCGATACGAGATCGGGGTCGCCTTCGACGCGGACTGGGCGGGGAGGGAGCAAGATCTCATGGCCTTCCTCGAAAAGGCCCAGATCGGCCGGGTCGCGAAACGGCCGTGACCCGCCTCGCCGCGCTGGATACCTCCGGCGTGTGGGGAGGGGTCGCGCTCCTCGAGGGGGTGCCGGGGGGCGAATCCCGGCTCATCGCGGAAGCCGGCTTGCTCCTGACCGACTCGCATGCCGCGCACGTCCTCGCGCTCCTCGAGGCGCTCCTCGCCGAGGCGGGCTGGCTGCGTTCGGATCCGGACGGTTACGCGGCGGCCCGCGGACCCGGGTTCTTCACGGGAATCCGGGTGGCGCTGGGGACCGTCAGGGGGCTCGGGCTCGCTTCGTCCCGCCCTTGCCTGGGTATCGGCACGCTCGACGCGATGGCCGAGGCGTTCGGCCCCGCCGCCGGGGAGAGAGTTCCGGTGCTGCCGGCGGGACGTGGGGAGTTCTTCGGGGCTCGGTTCGATCCTGTTTCCTCGCCTCCCGTGACCGTCGTCGAGCCCTGGCTCGGCCCGCCTTCCCGCATCCTCGAGGGGGGCCGGGGCGAGCCGGTGGTCTTCGGCCCGGGAGCGGAGAGCGCCGTCGCGGCTCTTGGCGGCAGCGTGGGATGGAGAGGCATCGCACGGCGCGCGCCGACCTCGGTGGCGGCTGCCGCGGGGCGGCTCGCGCTGGCCCGGCTCGCGGCGGGGGCGCCGGACGGGGAAGGGCTGTCGCCGCTCTACCTGCGGCTACCCGACGCGGAACTCCCCCGATGACGTGCGGCGCGGGCACCGGGGGGGACGCGGAGCGCAGGGTGTCGGAAATGTTTCCGGCCGATCTCGACGAGGTGCTCGAGATCGAGGAAGCCTCGTTCAGCGTGCCGTGGAGTCGCGAGAGCTTTCTGTTCGAGCTCCAGGCCAACCCGTACGCCAAGAATTTCGTGCTGCGATGCGAAGGACGCATGGTGGCGTTCGCCTGTGTCTGGATCGTGGATGACGAGCTCAAGATCAACAACATCGCCGTTCACCCCGATGAGCGGCGCAAGCGGCACGGCGAGGCGCTGCTCCTCTGGGTGCTCGACTACGGGCGCTCGCGGGAATGCACGGAAGCGACGCTCGAGGTCCGCCTGTCGAACGCCGGGGCCCGGGCGCTTTACGCCGCGCACGGCTTCGCCGAGATCGGGCGGCGGAAGGGGTACTACCGGGATACCCACGAGGACGCCATACTGATGGCTGCGGAACTCTAGCATCCCCAAACCGAAAGATCGCCAGGAGGCACCATGGAGCCGAACGACACCGTCCGGGAGCGACTGGCCCGGGAGGACGAGGCCTACCGACGCCTTGTCGAGAAGCACCACGAATACGACCGGCGTGTCGAGGAACTGCGCACCCGACGGTTTCTCACCGAAGAGGAAAAAGTCGAGGAAGTGCGGCTCAAGAAGCTCAAACTGGCCATGAAGGACCAGATGGAGGCGATGGTGCGGGAGAAGGCTCGCGAGGCCGGCGCATGACGCTCGACCGCGCGGCGCTGCCGTTCGCGGCGGCGCTGCTCGTCCTCGCCGCCGCGGCGGCGTTCTGGTCCCCGTGGGCGACCTCTGTGCCGCTCGCGCTTCTCGCGTTCACCCTCTGGTTCTTCCGGGACCCCGAGCGCCGTCCCCCGGCCGATCCCGCGGCGTTCTTGAGCCCGGCGGATGGACGGATCATCGTCGCCGGGCCACGGCGGGTGTCGGTTTTCATGAACGTTTTCAACGTCCACGTCTGCCGGACCCCCTCCGCGGGCAAGGTCGTGGCGGTCGAGCGGGTTTCCGGCCGCTTCCTCGCCGCGTTCAAGGACGCCGCCTCCGAGCACAACGAGCGGACCACCCTCGCGGTGGAAACCGGGGACGGCGTTCCGCTCCGTTTCACGCTGGTCGCCGGGCTGATCGCCCGCCGGATCGTCTGCCGCGTCGCCCCCGGCCGCATCCTCGCCGCGGGAGAACGGATCGGGCTGATCCGCTTCGGCTCGCGCGTGGACGTGGACCTGCCGTCCGGAGCGGTTCCCGTCGTTCACATCGGCGACCGGGTGGTCGCCGGCGAGACCGTGATCGCCCGCAGGGGGTGAAATCCTTTGGCCGTCCGTTTCCTGTATAGTTTCTCCCCGGGGATCGCGACGTTCCACGGGGGGGCCATGCGAGAGAGGCGGCGGCTACGGCGCGGGATTTACCTGCTGCCGACCTGCTTCACCGTCGGGAACCTCTTCTGCGGGTTCTTCAGCCTGGTGGAGGCCTCGAGAGGGCAGTTCGAACTCGCGGCGATCCTGATCGTCGTCGCGTCCATCCTGGACGGCCTCGACGGCCGCATCGCGCGCCTGACCGGAACCACCTCGGAGTTCGGCGTCGAGTTCGACTCGATGGCCGACGTCGTTTCCTTCGGCGTGGCCCCCGCCTTCCTGGCGTACCGCTGGGCGCTCGTGCCGTTCCACAGGTTCGGCTGGCTGATCGCGTTTCTCTACGTGGTCTGTGCCGCGACCCGGCTGGCGCGGTTCAACATCCAGCACGCGGCGTCGGACAAACGATTCTTCGTGGGCCTTCCCTCCCCCCCCGCCGCCGGCGTGCTGGCGTCGGTCGCGTTCGCGTTCCCGGACCCGCCCGAGTTCGGCTTCGTGTCCGCGGCGCTCGCCGTTCTCGTGATGATCGTGGCGTTCTTGATGGTGAGCCGGCTGCGCTACCGCTCGTTCAAGGACTTCGATCTCCGGAATCGCCGCTCGTACATCGCCGTGCTCCCGATCGCCGCCGCGCTCGTGGCGGTGCTGACGCACCCGAAAGGGGCGATCCTGACGATGGCCACGGGGTATCTGGTTTCCGGTCCGATCGCCTACCTCTGGGGGGTCGTGCAGCGGCTTCGCGGGCGCCCCGCGGCCGGAGAGGCCGGCGTCGAGCGCGCCGCCGAGGTGAAGCATGGCTGACCCCGCACCCCCGCCCGCGCGGTCGGGGAACGCCAGGGTCGCGGTGCTGGGGGCGGCGACGCTCGAGGGGAGGAAGCTTCGCGAGGAGCTGGCCCGACAGCGGGTTCCCGGCGGGCGCGTGGACCTCTACGGCACGCTCCGCGGCGAGGCGCTGCTTGGCGAGTACGCCGGCGAAGCCCGGCTGATCCAGGAGCCGGATCTCGAGGAGGTCGCGCGCCACGACGTCGTGTTCGTCTGCGAGCTTTCCGACACGGCCGATCGGATCGCGACGATGGCGGACCGGCAGGCGGTCGTCGTCGACCTGACGGGGAAGAGCGCCGGCCGCGCGGCGATGCGCCTCGTGCACCACGGCGTCGCCCCCGATCCGCCGAAAGGGCGTGGCGGCCTGCTCGCCCCGCCGCATCCGATCGCCGCCGTGCTGGCGGAGATCCTCCACCCGGTGCAGCGCGAGGTCGGCGTCCGCGAGGCGCTCGCGACGGTGCTCCGGCCGGCGGCCGATTTCGGCGAGGATGGGATCGACGAGCTTCGGGAGCAGACCGTCCGTCTTCTCGGCTTCGAGAAGGCGCCGACGGAGGTGTTCGGCCGGCAGTTGGCGTTCAACGTTATTCCGGAGAGCCTGCTCGCCGCGAGAGAAGCGGGTCTCGAGCGGCGGATCGCGAGCGAGGTGCGGACGCTCCTCGGGTGGGAGGAAGACCGGCTGTCGGTCCGTCTCGTGTGCGTGCCGGTGTTCGTGGGGCACGCAATCAGCCTCAGACTCGTGCCGGAGAGGAGCACGGACGCGGCGGCCGTGATGCGCTCGACCGGTCTCGCTCGGCCGCCGGGCGCGCGTGGGCGCAAGTCCGGGGGCACCCCCTCGAGCGCGCCCGAGGAGAGGCGCACCGAGGTGTGCGAGGTCGTCGACGATGGCCTGCGCGGGTTCTGGATCTGGGCGATCGCGGGGGGAGCGGGGTCGGCGGCCGCCGAGCAGGCGGTGCGGGCGGCCGCGGCGGTCTGCGATCTGTGAAGACGGCGGGAGGCATCATGAACAGACGTTTCGCGACGACGGCGGTCGGTTTCCTTCTCGCGCTGCCGGCGCTCGTCGGGATGGCGTCGATGCCGAGCCGGGCCGCCGCTCCGGGGGCCGCCGAGGCGATCGCCTCGACCCTGGACGTCGAGAGGACGCTTCTCAGGGAAGATCAGGCGCGCCACGAGAAGATCGCCCTCGACCGCACGCAGTGGGGCTCCAGGCTCGCCGATCTCCATGCCGCCCTCGACACCGCCGTGCACCGCGACGACGACGCGGCTCCCGCCGTCATCGAGGACCTCTCTTCGCGACTCGAGCAGGCGGAGCGGGAGCTATCGGGAGTCCTGTCGGACCAGCGGGCGCTGGTGGATCGGATTCGCGAACGGATGAGGCGGATCGACCTGCTCGAGGGCCATCTCGCGTCGCTCCAGGCCAGGACCACCGAAGCCGCGGGACCGCTCGCCGGGCGCTGGGATGTCGTGTTCCTGCCGTCGAACCAGCGGGGTACTTTCGTCCTCTCGCAGGCCGGCACGCTGGTGGGAGGAACCTACGCGTTCGAGGGAGGATGGACCGGGAGCCTGCAGGGGACCATGGTGAACCGCAAGGTGTTCCTCGAGCGGATCGACTCGAAGCTCGGTCGGTCGGGAGAGTTCGAGGGGTATCTCTCGTCCGACGGCGCCCAGATCCGAGGGACCTGGCTCCGCTACGACCTCTCCGGCGAGGGCACGGCCAACGGGCAGTGGTCCGCGGTGCGCCGGCGGGACGCCCCCTGAGGCCGGCGTGCGTCTCCCGTACGAACCCTACGTCGCGCTGCGTTATCTGAGGTTCCACCGGGGACGGACGTTCCTCTCCGTCATCACGATGATCTCGGTGGCGGGGGTCACCGTGGGGACCGCCGCGCTCGTGATCGCGCTCGCGCTGATGACCGGCTTCCAGCTGGACATCCGGCAGAGAATCCAGAGCGGGAGCGCCCACCTCACGGTGCTCCGCCCGGGGGAGCCCACGTTCGAGGGAGCCGAGGGACTCGCCGAGCGCGTGAGAGCGGAGGCGGGGGTGCGGGAAGCCGGGCCGGTCCTGCTCTCGCACGCGATGCTCGTCGACGAGGAGGCGGGATCTCCGGCCTACGTGGAGCTCGAAGGGATCGATCCCGGCCGGCACGGGCGAGTCATCGCCGACGGAGCGGACGACCCGCTCTCGCTCCTGGCGCCGTCCGGACCGCCAGGGCGCGGCGGGATCGTCCTGGGCGAGGAGCTGGCCACAAAGCTCGGCGTGCGAAAGGGAGACCGCGTGCGCCTCCTCGTTCCCAAGGTCACGCTCACGCCGTTCACCCCGCTGCCTCGCAGCCGCGTCCTCGAGGTGGCCGGGACGTTCCACTCCGAGGCTTTTCCCTTGAGCTCCGAGCGGGCGTACGTGAGCCTCGCCGTCGCGCGCCGGCTTCTCGACGAGCCGGGGCGGGCCTCCTGGGTCGAGATCCGCCTCCGGGACCTTCGCGACCTCGAGCGCGTGAAGGAGACGCTTCGCCGGTCGCTGGGCTCCGGTTACATGGTCGTGGATCTCATGGAACTCGAGCAGAACCGCGAACTCCTCAAGGCGCTCAACACCGAGAAGTTCATCCTGTTCCTCGCCATCGGCCTGATCGTCGTGGTCGCTTCGCTCAACATCGTCTCGACGCTGATCCTGATGGTGGCGGACAAGATCAAGGAGATCGGCACGCTCACCGCCATGGGGGCGCGCGCGCGCGGCATCGCGCTGGTGTTCGTGCTGCAGGGGCTCGTCATCGGGGTGATCGGCACCTCCTGCGGCGTCGCGTCGGGGAGTGCGATCTCCTGGTGGCTCGACCGCTTCCGTGTGATCAAGCTCGACCCGGAGGTGTACTACATCACCCACGTCCCGTTCTCGCTTCGGCTGGCCGACGTGGCGTTCGTCGCGGTGCTGACCCTGGCGGTCTCACTGCTCGCGACCCTCTATCCGGCCTGGAAAGCGGCGACGCTCGACCCGGTCGAGGCGATCCGGCATGAGTGAGCCTCTCCTGGCGGCCCGCGCGATCGCCAAGAGCTATCCGAGCGGGGAGCGCCGCATCGAGGTGCTCCGGGGGCTCGACCTCGAGATCGCCGCGGGCGAAGCGGTGGCGGTCGTGGGGGACTCGGGCGTCGGGAAATCGACGCTTCTCCACATCCTCGGAGCGCTCGACCGCCCCGACGCCGGGAGCCTGCTCTTCGGCGGCGTCGAACTGTTCTCGGCCGACCGGAGCGCGACCGCCGACTACCGGAACCGTCGCGTCGGCTTCGTTTTCCAGATGCATCACCTGCTGCCGGAGTTCACCGCGCTCGAGAACGTCCTGATGCCGTTCCGCATCGGCCGCCGCTTGGGCGGCGCGGAGGAAGCGGCGCGGGAAGTGCTCGCACGCCTCGGTCTTACGGGGCGCTTCCACCATCGCCCGGGCGCCTTGTCGGGCGGCGAGCAGCAGCGGGTCGCGATCGCGCGCGCCGTCGCCCCGGGTCCCGCCCTCGTGCTCGCCGACGAGCCGACCGGCAACCTCGACCCCGCGACCGGGAGCGGCGTGTTCTCGCTCCTTCGCGACTTGCAGCGAGAGCGGGGCTTTGCCCTCGCCGTTGTCACGCACAACGAGCGCCTCGCGCGGGGGTGCGACCGGATCCTGCGGCTCGACGGGGGAAGATTGCGGCCGCTCGGGGAGAGCGAGACGCGGGACTATTTCGGGGGCTCGTAGCGCGCGGCCCGGCCGCCCGCGCGGTCCGGCGGCGCTCGATCGCTGTGCTATAGTTTCGCCGCGGGGACCGCACGGGCGTACGCCCAGGGGAGTCCGCGGGCCATGTTCGAAAAGTTCACCGAAAAGGCCAAGAGGATCCTCTTCCTGGCGCGCTACGAGGCGAGCCAGCAGGGGAGCAAGGCGATCGGCACCGAGCACCTGCTTTTGGGACTCCTCAAGGAAGGCGAGGAGACGATCCGCGAGCTGTTCGCGCGGGCGAGCGTCTCCATGGACCTTCTCCAGGCCGAGCTGGAGCGCCGGAGCCCGGTCCGCGAAAAGCTCTCCACCTCGGTCGAGATCCCGGTCGGCGACGACACGAAGAAGGCGCTCCAGTACGCCGAAGAAGAGGCGGAGCGCCTGATGCACCCGCAGATCGGAACCGAGCATCTCCTGCTTGGCCTCCTGAGGATGGAGGACGCGCCGGCGGGAAGGATGCTGGCCGAGCGCGGCATCCGCCTGTACGCGGTGCGCGAGGACGCGGTGGGACTGGTCAAGCGCCGCTCCCTCCCGAAGAAGAAGAAGGAAACCCCGTTTCTCAACGAGTTCGCGCGGGATCTTGCGGAACTGGCGCAGCGCCGCGTTTTCGACCCGCTGATCGGCCGCGAGGCGGAGATCGAGCGCGTCGTGCAGGTTCTCTCGCGCCGCCGGAAGAACAACCCGGTGCTGCTGGGGGAGCCCGGCGTCGGGAAGACCGCCCTCGTCGAGGGGCTCGCGACGCGGATCGCGGACGGGGAGGTGCCCCCCTCGCTGCTCAGCAAGCGGATCCTCGCCCTCGACCTCTCGCTCGTGGTCGCGGGGACGAAGTACCGCGGGCAGTTCGAGGAGCGGCTCAAGGGGATCATCGCCGAGCTGACCGGCTCGGACGACGTGATCCTGTTCATCGACGAGATCCACTCGCTGATCGGCGCCGGCTCGGCGGAAGGGTCGCTCGACGCCGCGAACATCCTGAAGCCGACGCTCTCGCGCGGCGAGGTCCAGTGCATCGGCTCCACGACGCCGCGCGACTACCACAAGTACATCGAGAAGGACCGGGCGCTGGTCCGCAGGTTCCAGCCGATCACGATCCGTCCCACCACCGAGGAAGAGACGTTCACGATCCTCGAGGGGGTCAAGGAGCGGTACGAGAGGTTCCACGGCGTCCGGTTCGCGGCCGACGCGATCCGGGCGGCGGTCTACCAGTCCAACCGGTACATCACCGACCGGTTCCTCCCGGACAAGGCGATCGACGTGCTGGACGAGGCGGGGGCCAGGGTGAAGCTCACGAAGCGGATCTCCTACGCGGAGATCAAGAGGACCGAGCAAGACCTGAGGCGCGCGGTGGACGGGATGAAGGGGGCGCTCGCCCGCAAGGACTTCGACGAGGCGGTCGCGTTCCACGACAAGGAGGTCACGCTGCGGCGCCGGCACGAGGATCTCAACCGGCGCTACGAGGAGGAATCGAACAAGATCCTGGACGTGAGCCGCGCCGAGGTGGAGGAGGTGATCGCCCGCTGGACGGGGATCCCGATCCAGTCGGTCGCGACGGAGGAGGCGGACAAGCTCCTCAACATGGAGGGGTTCCTCCACGAGCACATCGTGGGGCAGGAGGAGGCGATCTCGGCGCTCGCCCGGGCCATCCGCCGCTCCCGCGCGGGCCTCAAGAACCCGAGCCGCCCGATCGGGTCGTTCGTGTTCCTCGGTCCCACCGGCGTCGGGAAGACGGAGATCGCGCGGACGATCGCCGCGTTCCTCTTCGGCTCCGACCGTGCGCTGACCCGCTTCGACATGTCCGAGTACATGGAGAAGCACGCCATCGCCAAGATGATCGGATCTCCCCCGGGGTACGTCGGCCACGAGGAGGGGGGGCAGCTCACGGAGCGCATCAAACGGAAGCCGTACAGCGTGATCCTGCTCGACGAGATCGAGAAGGCGCACCCGGACGTTTTGAATATCCTGCTCCAGGTGCTCGAGGACGGCATGATCACCGACGCCTACGGCGAGGTGGTGGACTTCAAGAACACCATCGTGATCATGACCTCGAACATCGGCTCCCAGCACGTGGCCCGCACCGGCGGCAGGATGGGGTTCAAGGGGGACGACCGGACGCAGGCCTTCAAGGACCGGCGCGACCTGGTCATGGGCGAGGTCAAGAAGACGTTGAGCCCCGAGTTCATCAACCGGATCGACGAGATCATCGTGTTCGACGCGCTCTCCGAGGAACAGCTCCAGGCGATCGTCAAGATCATGGTCCGCAAGCTCAACGAGGCTCTCGAGGAGCGGAGCATCCAGATCTCGGTCAGCGACGAGATGTGCGACTGGCTGGTCAATACCACTTGCCAGGACCGTTCCTACGGCGCCCGGCCGCTGCGGCGCGCCATCCAGCGCCACATCGAGGACCCGCTCTCCGAATCGCTGATCCGCGGGCAGTTCCAGGACCGGGGCCTCGTCGAGGTCTACCTCGAGGAGGGCCAGCCGGCCTTCCGTGCGGCCGTCGGGGCCCCAACGGTGTGATCGCCGGCGGGATCGCGGCGCCCTCGCAGCACGAAGTCGGAGCGGTGGGTCCGTTCCCGAAGTAGAATGACCGTTCCCTCGGGTGCCTCCCTTTATCGGGGGGGCGACCGAAGGGAGGATCCTGTCGTTCCCGGCTTCTTGGGGGGCGGCTCTGGCGACGGAAGGTGGAATGAAACCAGGCTTCTCGAGACTCGCCCCCCTCGTCCTCGCCGTTGTCGCCTGCCTCGCGCCGGAAGTCCCGGCCGGGCAGGGTACCGTCGAGGAGATCCAGGTTCAGGGGCTCAACCGGATGACGCGGGAAGCGTTGATCCACGTCTTCGGCATCCGCGTGGGGGACGCCTACGATGCCGAGAGGATCCGCGAGGAGTTCCGCAAGATGTGGAACCTCGGGATCTTCAGCGACATCACCGTCGAGGCGGAGGACGCGCCGGGAGGCGGCAAGGTCGTCATCGTCAAGGTGAAGGAGCGTCCGGTCCTCACGTCGGTTTCCTACGCGGACAACAAGGTGCTGACCCGGACGCAGATCGAGGACCGGCTGAAGGAACGAAAGATCAGCCTCGATCCGGGCAAGCCGCTCAACCTGAAGGCGGTGTTCGAGGCGGAATCCGCCATCCGCGACTACCTCGGCGAGAAGGGATACCTCGATTCGGAGGTCGCCCACAAGGTCGATCACCCCACGGACACGACCGGCGCCGTCAGCTTCACGATCCGCCCGGGCGGGAAGACCCGCATCCGCTCCATCCACTTCACCGGCAACGCCGTGTTCAAAGAGCGGATGCTCTTGAAGCAGCTCAAGCTGACCCGGGCGTGGCGCTGGTGGTGGCCCTGGTCCTCGAAGGCGCTCTACCACCCGGCCAAGTGGGACATGGACGTCGGCAACGTCCGGGATCTCTACGAGAACCACGGCTACCTGGACGTGGACGTCCGCCCGCCGGTCGTCGAGGTGCGGCAGATCGTCAAGGCCGGAAAAAGTCCCCTCGCGGCTTCTCCGGACGAGGGGTCGAGCGTGGCGGTACCACCGTCTCCCGAGCCTTCGAGCGCGCCGGCGGTCGCTTCGAAGGCGGAGGAAGAGAGCGACGTCGGTCTCTCGCCGCGCAAGGCGCGCCAGCGTGCCGAAAAACGGCTCCGGGCGCGGGAGAAGGCCCGGAAGAAGGAGGAGAAGGCGCGCAAGAAGGCGGAGCCCCACGTCAAGAGCTGGGTTCGGCTGCAGGTCCCCATCCTGGAAGGGCCCGAGTACCGCGCGGGAGACATCTCGGTCAACGGGAACACGGTGTTCGCCGAGAGGGACCTCCTCGCGTTCATTCCGGTCCGCCGTGGCGACGTCGTGAACGTCGCCCTTCTGAAAGCCGCCACGGATGCCATTACCAAGGCTTACGGGAACAAGGGGTATTACCTCGCCAACGCGGTGCACCAAAGCGACCGCCATCCCGAGACCCGGACCGCGGACATCCGGGTCTCGATCACCGAGGACAAGGTCTACTACGTCTCGCGGATCGAGTTCGCCGGGAACTCCGTGACCCGCGACCGGGTCCTGAGGCGTGAGATCCCTCTCAACGAGGGGGACCTCTTCAACCGGGGCCTCCTCGATCTCGGCGTCAGGAAGGTGAACCAGCTGGGGTATTTCGAAGCGAAGCCGGAACCGGTCGTCGAGCCGATCGAGGGGGAGAACCGGGTCCGCATCACCGTGAACGGGGAGGAAAAGAGCCGGAACGAGATCCAGGTCGGCGGTGGGTACAGCGGCCTCGACGGCGCGTTCTTCCAGGGGAATTTCTCGACGCGCAATTTCCTCGGGCGGGGACAGATCGTCTCGACGAGCATCCAGGTGGGGGGCCGGGCCAACCGGTACTCGATCTCGTTCGTGGAGCCGTGGCTCTTCGGACGTCCTTACAACGCGGGGTTCAGCCTGTTTCGCCGCGACGTCGACTACGGCAGCTCGCTCAACAGCTCGAGCAAAGGCGGCGGGGTGGTCGTCGGCCGGCAGTTCGGCTATTTCACCCGCGTCCAGACCAGCTTCAACGCGGAGATGGACACCTCCACCAATTTTTCCGTCGCCGCCAGCGAGTCCACCGTTCGCATCGCGAGCGTGACGCCGAGCTACTCGTACTTCAAGGTGAACAACCCGTATCGCCCGAACGGGGGGTGGTCGCTCGAGTTCAGCACCCAGATCGCCGGCGGGTTTCTCGGTGGCGACACCTCGTTTTACAAGCCGACACTCCTGTATTCGGGGTACAAGCGGGCTGTCCGCGCGAGTTTCTTCGGTCTTCACGGAGAGATCGGAATGATCCGGAGGTGGCAGGGGCGGAGTCTCGGCGGCACGTCCGACGTCAATGGCGTCCCCCGTTTTCAGCGATTCTGGATCGGCGGCGACACGCAGGGGCCCCGGATCTTCGACGTGCGTACGATCACGCCGTTGCGGTTCGTCCACCTCGACTCGCTCGGAAGGATCGTGGAAGCGGTGGACGATCCCCGCGGCCGCAAGGTCGGCGACTTCGACCGCAACAGCGACGGGCTGCTGGACCGGAGCGACCTGGTGGAAGTGGGGGGCGATCGCTACTTTTTGCTACAGGCGGAGTACGTGGTGCCGCTCACCGGACCGGTGGAGACGGCCTTCTTCGTCGACTTCGGGAACTCGATCTTCGAGGATTCTCCGTGGGGGTTCAAGGACGCCCGCGTTTCGGCGGGCATCGAGATGCGGTTCTACCTGCCGGTGTTCCCGGTGCCGCTACGGCTCATGTACGGCTGGCCGCTCCGGAAACTGAGGGAGGACCGCACGAGCAGCTTCATGTTCTCGATCGGCAGGAGCTTCTGACTAAGGGGCCCCTGGAGCGCGGCGGACGGCGTTGCGCGACGAGGCCGACTGAGGGCGCGCGGTGCGACGCCGTGGCGCGTTCGAAAGGAAGGGAGTTCGATGAGACGAATCGCGTTCCTGATGATCGTCGTGCTCTTCGCCGCCGTGGGCGGCGCGTGGGCCCAAGCCGCTCCTCCCACCCGCGTATGCGTCTTCGACGCGCAACGGGTGTCGGAGGAGACCGCGGAAGGAAAGCGGGCCCAGGACCGCCTGACGACCTTCAGCGACAAGAAACGCGCCGAGTTGACAGCCAAGGAGAAAGAGGCGCAGGACCTCCAGGACAAGCTGAGCGCCCAGGCGTTGTCGCTGTCGGCGGAGAAGCGCTCCGCGATGGACAAGGACCTCCAGAAAAAAGTGCTGGAACTCAACCAGGCTCGCGAGGGGGCGCAGAAGGAGATGCAGCTCGAGGTCCAGGAGGCCGAGAACGGATTTCGCGAGAAGCTCCTCGCCACGGTGGAGTCGTTCGGCCGCGACGAGGGAGTCGCGATCGTCATCGAGCGCGGGGCGGCGATCTACGTCCATCCGACGAGCGACGTGACCACCGCCATCGTGGACCGGTTCAACAAGATGTTCCCGGCGGTGGTCGAGACGGCTCCGGCCCCCGCGGCGCCGGCCACGCAGGAAGAGGGGAAGCCGGCCGCTCCGCCCAAGAAGTAGTCGCGGGACGAGCGAGGACCCGAGACGATTCGAGGGAGAGGAACCCCATGCCCCCACCTTACCGGCTGAAGGATCTGGCGGCCCGGGTGGGCGGGCGTGTCGTCGGGGACGGCGACCGCCTCATCCGGAACGTGGCCACGCTGGAGGAAGCGGCTCCCGAGGATCTCGCCTTCCTGACGAACCCGAAGTACCGGCGCGCCGCGGAATCGACCCGCGCGGGCGCGGTGCTCGTGGCCGCGGGAACGGTTCTTCCGGGTCACGACCTTCTCGAGGCGACGGAGCCGTACCTGGCGCTGGCGGAGATCCTCGATCTTCTTTACCCGCCTCGCGCCGGGCGTCCCGGTATTTCCCCGCTGGCGTTCGTCGCCGAGGGGGCCGAGCTCGGAGAAGAGGTGGAGATCGGCCCGTTCGCGGCGATCGGGGAGCGCTCGCGGGTGGGGCGCCGTTCGTTCGTCGGGGCGGGCGCGGTGCTCGGCGCCGACACCGAGGTGGGGGAGGAGACCGTGATCCATCCGCGCGCCGTGCTCTACGCCGGCACCCGGGTCGGCGACCGCTGCATCGTTCACGCGGGAGTCGTCCTGGGGGGGGACGGCTTCGGCTTCGCGACCTCGAAAGGGAAGCATCGCAAAGTGCCGCAACTCGGCCGGGTGGTGGTCGAGGACGACGTGGAGATCGGAGCGAACAGCACCGTGGACCGTGGGGCGCTCGGGAACACCGTGATCGGACGGGGAACCAAGATCGACGATCTGGTGATGATCGCGCACGGCGTCCGCGTCGGCCCGGACGGCTTGATGGCCGGACAGTCCGGGATCGCCGGAAGCACGGAGGTCGGGGCGAACGTGACGTTTGCGGGCCAGTCGGGCGCCGCCGGCCACATCGCCATCGGCGAGGGTTCGGTGATCGCCGCCAAGACGGCGGTTTTCGCGGATTTGCCTGCGCGGTCCTTCGTCGCAGGCATCCCCGCGACGGACCACCTCGTCTGGAAGCGGGCGCAGGCGCTGATCCGGAAGCTGCCGGAACTTCGCTCCCGGATTCGGGCGCTCGAGGCCCGCGTCGCCGAGCTCGACGGGAAGGGAAAGGGGGACTGACCTTTGATCGACATTCGAGGGATTCTCGACGCCATCCCGCACCGCTATCCGTTCCTGCTCGTGGATCGCGTTCTCGAGCTCGAACCCGGGAAACGGATCGTCGCGGTCAAGAACGTCTCGTTCAACGAGCCGTTCTTCCAGGGGCACTTCCCCGGAGCCCCGGTGATGCCGGGGGTGCTGATCATCGAGGCGCTCGCCCAGGCCGGGGCGGTGCTCCTGCTTCACGATTTCGCGGAGCGGCGCGGGAAGCTCGTCTACTTCGCCGGAATCGACGAAGCGCGCTTCCGTCGCGTGGTCGGCCCCGGCGACCAGCTCCGACTCACCATGGAAGTGATCAAACTCCGCTCCCGGACCTGCAAGATGAGGGGGATCGCCGAGGTCGACGGGGAGCTGGCCGCGGAGGCCGAGATCCTCTCGGCGATGGTCGATCGGGAGTAGGGATCGCATGACCGGTTCTGGCGTCGCGCGTGCGAGGGGCCGGCACCTGCCATGACCGCCGCGACCTCCGATCCGATCCGAACGTTCCTTGCCTCGAGCGTGGCGAAAGGCGCCATGCCCGGAGCGACCTGGTGGGTCGAGGGGCCGCGCGGCGTCGTCTCTCGCGGAGCGGTCGGCGACGCGACGACGGCGCCCGTCCGCGAGCCGGCTCGAGAAGAAACGCCCTACGACCTCGCGTCGCTCACCAAGCCGTTCGCCACCGCTCTCGTCGCGGTGCTGCTCGAGGACGAGGGGCGTCTCATGCCGGACGCTCCGGCTTCCCGCATTCTGCAGGAGCTCGAGGGATCCCCGTACGAGCGATCCACCCTGGTCGATCTCGCGTCCCACCGTGCCGGACTGCCGGCCTGGCGGCCTATCTACCTCGGCGCCTCGACCCGCGACGAGTACGTGCTGGCGATCGTCCGCGAACCCCCGGAATCGGCCGCCGGCGCCGCACTCTACTCGGACCTCTCGTTCGTCCTGCTCGGCGCGGCGGTGGAGCGCGCCGCCGGCGAGAGCCTCGACGCGCTGTTCGACGCCCGCGTGGCGCGCCCGCTCGGGCTTCGCTCGACCGGCTTCGCGGTTCGCGGGAGGCGATTTCCCTCGGCCGCCGCCACCGAGGAAGGGAATTTTTTCGAGCGCCGCCTCGCCGGGGAGCCGGGGGAGGGGTACGCCTGGCGGACCGCGATACCCCGAGGGGAGGTGAACGACGGGAACGCCCACGCCCTCGGCGGCGCGGCCGGCCACGCGGGACTCTTCGGAACGGCCGCCGAACTGGCGGCGATCGCGCGGGAGATTCTGGCCCCGCGGAAGATCCCGCTCTCCGATCGCGGCCGTCGGCGCCTCCTCGATCCCGTCGCGGGATCCTCGAGCCGCACCTTCGGGTTCACGACGGCCGCGCTGTCGGACGCCGCGCGGGGCGCGCTGCCGGACGGCGCTCCGGGACACACCGGCTTCACCGGGACATCTCTCTGGCTCGATCCGGCCGCGGGCCGCATCTACGTGCTGCTGACGAACCGGATCCACCCCGCGGTTCCCCCGGAGGACTTCCAGCCGGTCCGGCTCGAATTCCACCGGATGGCCGCGGCGATGCCGTGACGGCGTCGCCGCGCGTCACGCGGACCGAGAACCCGGCACGGTCCAGTCAAGAGTCCGGAATTCGAACCCCGCTTGCAAGTGAGGTTTCCGCTCGAGAGTCCGGCGTCGAAACCCCGCTCGGGTCGGGTTTGCAAGTAGAAACCGCCGTTCGCACGGATCGGTCTTCCGATCCGTGGAACGGCGGTTGCCGGGGGCCCGGGGGTGAAACCCCCGGGAATCGGCGTCGGGTGGGATTGTGATCCGTCGGGCGGGGCTTGCCCTTTGTCGTGTGCGAATCCGGATTTTTCTCCTCCGCGGGCGAACGCCCGCGCAACCTCGATTACGAACGGCGGCGGACCGCCGTCCGTAATCGAGGTTTCCACTTCCGAGTCCGGAATTCGAGCCCCGATTGCGAGTGAGGTTTCCACTCGAGAGTCCGGCGTCGAAACCCCGCTCGGGTCGGGTTTGCAAGTAGAAACCGCCGTTCGCACGGATCGGTCTTCCGATCCGTGGAACGGCGGTTGCCGGGGGCCCGGGGGTGAAACCCCCGGAAATCGGCGTCGGGTGGGATTGTGATCCGTCGGGCGGGGCTTGCCCTTTGTCGTGTGCGAATCCGGATTTTTCTCCTCCGCGGGCGAACGCCCGCGCAACCTCGATGACGAACGGCGGCGGACCGCCGTCCGTAATCGAGGTTTCCACTTCAGAGTCCGGAATTCGAACCCCGCTTGCAAGTGAGGTTTCCACTCGAGAGTCCGGCGTCGAAACCCCGCTCGGGTCGGGTTTGCAAGTAGAAACCGCCGTTCGCACGGATCGGTCTTCCGATCCGTGGAACGGCGGTTGCCGGGGGCCCGGGGGTGAAACCCCCGGGAATCGGCGTCGGGTGGGATTGGGATCCGTCGGGCGGGGCTTGCGCTTTGTCGTGTGCGAATCCGGATTTTTCTCCTCCGCGGGCGAACGCCCGCGCAACCTCGATTACGAACGGCGGCGGACCGCCGTCCGTAATCGAGGTTTCCACTTCCGAGTCCGGAATTCGAGCCCCGATTGCGAGTGAGGTTTCCACTCGAAGCGGATATTCTGGGACGTTGCCGCGCGTCACGCGGACCGAGAACCCGGCACTGTCCAGTCCCGACTCGCGACGCTAGAATGCTCGATGGGGCAGAGGGAGCGTAGACACCGACCATGGACGTTCACGAGGCCATCATCCTGGAGAAAACACCGCACCCGGCCTACGGGTGGGCGTTCTCCGTTTCGACCTGGGTCCACCTGCTTCTCCTCTTCTTGCTCGTCTGGCTTCCCGTCATACGCCCGCAGCCAAAAGAGGAGAAGAAAGAGGTCGTCGAGTTCGACGTCGCCAAGAAGGAAGCGCCGAAGCCGAAACCACGAGAACCCGATCCGAAGACGTTTCAACGGGCCCCGGCGAAGGCGCCGCCTGCCCCCTCGGGCTCGGCCGACGACAGGCGCGTCGCGGTTCCGCGAGCGAACGAGGCGATGCCGCCGCCGCAAGCGAAAATGAGTTCCCCGCCTCCTCCCGAGTCGTCCGAAGGGCCGAAGGGGGACCGCGCACGTGGACCGGCGGAGGGATCGGGGGAGCCCGCCGAGGGACCCGGCCGGGGACCGGGCGTGCCCGGCAACTCGGATCTCAAGCGTGCTCTCTCGGATTTCCGTCGCTCGTTGCTCGCGCTCGACGGATCGGGCGGGGGAGCCAAAGGGGGCGGTGGCGAGGGGTCGGGAGGCAGCGGGATCGGTTCGGGGCCTCCGAGCGCGAGCGGCTTCGGCTTCGGCAACCTGATGTTCGAGGGGAACGACTACGACTTCGTCAAGAAAGGTTACGCCTCGCAGGCGTACTACGCGATCCTGAAGGCGTGGTACCGTAGGTTGTACGCCATGTCGGACCGGTTCGAGCAGTGGGCTTTCGCGCACGGCAACTGGCTGCTCGACCACCAGAACCGGATCCGCTTCGTGATCGGCCGGAACGGGCAGATCGTCCGCGTCGATCTGATCACCGAATCCGGATGCCAGCCGCTCGACACGTCGGCGCTCGATGCGTTGCGCGAAGTGGTGCTCCCCCCCCTTCCCGAGGACTTCCCACGGAGCGAGGAAGGGGTGATGGTCACGTTCGTCGCGACGGGCGACATCCACATGATGCGCACCGACCCGCAGCTTCACTACGCCTATTACGGCTACTGAGCGGGGGCCTTGTCCTGGAGGTTTCGCGGCCCCGGCAAGAGACCGCGAACCCGCGAGTCCGGGAGACGATCGCCGGGCGTCCTGGGGGCGCGTGCTACAATCCCCGCGATGCCGCTTGATTTCAAGTCCTTCGGATTTCGCGCCGACATCGAGCTCGCTCTCGACGATGTAGGGTACGACACGCCGACGCCGATCCAGGCGCAGGCGATCCCGATTCTCCTGTCGGGGCGCGACCTCATCGGGGTGGCGCAGACGGGTACGGGCAAGACGCTCGCGTACCTCCTGCCGATCTTTGAAAACCTGAGGCCCGTCGGGGACGACCCGCAGGCGGTGGTGATCTGTCCGACGCGCGAGCTGGCGCTCCAGGTGGGCGGGGAGGCCGAGCGATTCGGTCGCCATCTGGGGGTCCGCACGGTGATCGCGTACGGTGGAACGTCGAGCGGCGACCAGAAGCAGGGATTCGTCCGCGGCTGCGATCTCGTGGTGGCCACCCCGGGCCGGCTTCTGGACTTCGTCAGTTCCGCGTGGCTCTCGTTCCGGAAGGTCCGGTTCCTCGTCCTGGACGAAGCCGACCGGATGCTCGACATGGGGTTCATCAACGACGTCGACGCCATTCTCCGGAAGGCGCCGCTCAGCCGGCAGACGATGCTGTTCTCGGCGACGTTCGCCCCGGAGGTGCAGGGGCTGGCCGACCGGTACCTGCTCCACCCCGAGACCGTCCGCGTCGATATCGGGACGCGGGTGAAAGCGTCGGTGGAGCACGTCCTTTACCCGGTTTCCGCGGCGCAGAAGGTCGATCTTCTCGTCGGGATCATGGCGCGGGAGAATCCCGCTAAAACCCTGGTGTTCACCGCGACCCGGGAGGGGACGTCCGAGCTGGCCCGGCGCCTCAGGGGCGCCAACCACGAGGTCGTCTCGCTGTCGAGCTTGTTGTCGCAGGCGAACCGGGAACGGGCGCTTTCCGCTTTCCGGCGGGGAGAGTTCGACGTCCTCGTGGCCACGGACGTGGCCTCCCGCGGGCTCGACATCACCGACATCGACCTCGTCGTGAACTTCGACGTCCCGATGCACGCGGAGGACTACGTCCACCGGATCGGCCGGACCGGCCGGGCCGAGCGCTCCGGCAAGGCCATCACGCTCGTGACGGTGCTCGACGGCCGCCGCATCAAGGCGATCGAGCAGCTTCTGAGGGAGCCGGTCCCGCGCGTGCGGCTCGAAGGATTCTCTTACGGATCGGAAGGACCGGCGGGCGTGTCGCACCGCGGGCGTCGGACCGGCGAGGCCGGCGGCCACGCGGTTGCCGAGGGAGCGGGGTCCGCCGCTGCCGGAGCGTCGAGCGGGAGCCGCACACGATCGAGGCGGCGCTCGGGAGGCGGTGGATCGGCGGCGAATCGCTCGGGGAGCCGGCATGGGGATGCTCCGGATCGTCGCCGGTGACCTTCGTGGCCGCCGGATCCAGGTTCCTTCGGGCAGCGAGGTCCGGCCGACTCCCGAGCGGGTCCGGGAAGCGCTCTTCGACATCCTCGGCCACCGCCTGACCGGCCAGAGAGTCCTCGACGCCTGCGCGGGGAGCGGCGCTCTGGGATTCGAGGCCATCAGCCGGGGCGCCGCCGCCGCGATCTTCATCGAAGCGAACCGGCGCGTGGGCGACGTCCTTCGCGAGAACGTCGCGCACCTCGGCGTCGAGTCCCGTTGCCGCGTCCTCGAGGGAAGGGCCGAGGTGCTCCTCGCTCGGGGCGCGGCCGGGGGTCCGTTCGATCTGGTGATGGCCGATCCTCCTTATGCGGAGCCTGTCGGTGGACCGATTCTCGATGCCCTGCTGGCGATGCCCGGAACCCTCGCGCGAGGCGCCAGGGTGGTCCTGGAGCGAGAATCGAGAGACGCTCCGGCGTCCGCTGCCGGGCCCGGGTTGCCGCTCGTCCGCACCGCGAAGTACGGTCGCACGTGCCTCGACTTCTACCTGGTGGAGCCGGCTTGACGGCCGCCCCTTTCACGCCTCGCCGGTCCTCTCCGGCCGGGGGTTGATTTCCGCCTTTTCGGCTTTATATTTCCCCCTGGTCCGCCGCTGGGTCGCCAGCGGTGTGCCGCTTCGTCCGATCGCACGAAGCGCGGAAGGACCGCCGGTTTTCGTTGCTCTTCCGGGGTCGGACTTGACTTGCGACCCGGGCTCCCGGAGGATGGCGCGGGTAGGCCAGCGGAAGAAGGGGAGTTGCTCATGAGAAAGACGGCGATTGCGGCGGGGATTCTCGCGGTTCTCATGATGAGCGCCGTGGCGGTCTGGGCCGAGGACAGGGTGCCGGCCGGGACGTCCACCGTTCCTCCCAAGAATCTGAAGAAGGTCGGGGACCACTGGACGCCGTGGAACCCGCCGCCGGCCGGGCCGGACGATTACATCATCCAGCGAGGGGACACGCTGTGGGATCTCGCCGCGAAGTGGCTCGGGAATCCCCACCTTTGGCCGCAAGTGTGGGATCTCAATCGCTACGTGCTGGACAGCCACTGGATTTACCCCGGGGATCCGTTGGGAGTGCCCGGCAAGCCGATCGTGGTGCCTCCGGGCGGTCCGCCTGCCACCCCCGCCGAAGAGCCGATCCCGCACGGCGAGTCCGAGACGCCGGCCCCTCCGGCCGCGCTGCCCGCTCCTCCGCCGGCGCCGCTCCTGCCGATGGTGGACGCCGTGGACGTGTACTGCTCGGCCGCCGTCGAGGCTAGGCACGCCGCGCCGGATCTTTTCGTCCTCGGCCGCGAGACGGAAAGCGAAGGGGTCGCGCAGGGGGACGTGCTCTACCTGAACAAGGGGCGCGCCGACGGAATGCGCGCGGGAGCGGAGTTCCAGGTGCAGCGGGCCGCGCACGCGGTCATCCACCCGGTCACCAAGAGCGATCTCGGGGTGTTCGTGTTTCGGCTCGGGAAGATCCGGGTGATCGCCGTGCAGGAGAGCACCTCAACCGCCGTGATCGAGCGGTCCTGCGCGCCGATACACGACAACGACGAGGTGGTGCCCTGGCGGGAGATCCCGATCCCGCACCTCGCGTCGCTGCCGAAGTTCGACCGATGGAACGTCGAGCCCTCGGGAGGGACGGGGGGCTACGTCGTCGCCGCGAAGGACGACATTCAGGCGGTCGGCGCCGGTTACGTGATCTACACGGATGTCGGGAGCGCAGGCGGTGCGCGCCCCGGGTCGATGTTGAGGGTCTTTCGCGAACGAGCGGATCTTCCGCGCACGATGCTGGGGCAGGCCGTCGTCATCGAGACCGGAGAAGCGACGTCTACCGCCAAGGTGACGTTGGCGGTGAAGGAAATCGAGATCGGAGACCGCGTGGAGATCGAGCCCTGACACCAGGCACGGGTCGAGCGCTTCCGCGGAGGAGAGGGGCGGGCGAGAGCCCGCCCCTCTTCGTTCCGGCGAGTCAGATCTCGCGAAGCTTGTTGCGGAGCAGAAGGATCTCGAACGCGAGGCCGGCCTTGGCCCCCACCCGTCGCATCAACGGGATATCCGGCCGGGTCATCGGCCGCTCGTCGTCGTCGAGATAGAGCAGCACGGCGGTGCGATCCTTGACCTGGACGGGCAGCACGAGCGCCGTTGCCGGCAGCTTTCCGCCGAGGACCGTGTACAGATCCAGGTTCGCCGGCAGCTGCGGCACGACGCCGAAATAGAAATCGCGGCTCCTGAGCGCCGTGTCGAACAGCGTCGAGGCGTCCGGAGAGACCGTCACCATTCGCACGCGTTCCGTCTCGAACCCGCGCCCGCGGCCCGCGAGGCCTCGAATGCCTTCCTTCCCCACCGCGAACAGCGCCGAGCGGGAGGATCGCGTCGCGCAGAAGTCGAGGATGGCCGCCGCGATTTCGTTGCGATCCTCCGCCGCTCCGAGCGCGGCGTCGAGACGCTCGAGAGGATCCCGTCCGGCGACCGGCTCGGGTCGCGCGGCCGTTCGCTCGGGAGGCTCCGGCGCCGGGCGGTAGGGTTCCGGATCGGGCTCCGTCCGCCGAGAAAAGTAGGCCTTTTCGTGGACGCCGATCTCGTCGTCGAGCGGCCTCCCATCGAGGCCGATCTCCACCTTCGTCTCGGCGGGCGCCGCATCCGGCGGCTCGGCCGCCGCGGAAGCCGCGGGCCGTCGCGCCGACGGAGGTGCCAGAGCAATCGAACGGACCCTCTCCATTCTGAGCCGGTAGTGCCTCTCGAGCGCCTGGTAAAGGCGGAACTCCGACGTGATCCAGGGTTCGACGTGCTTTCCGGAGACGGTCCCGATCTCGGCGAGCGCCCTCGTATCGCGCGGGTTGAGCATCGCGACGCGAAGACGCCGGTCCTCGATTCTGAACGGGCACACGTGGTGGCGCCGCGCGATCTCGAGTGAGAGGCTCTCCAGCACCTCCGGCGGGATCGCGCGCAGGTGAACCCCTGACGCGAATGGCACGCCGTACGCCTCGGTGAGCGCGTCGCCGAGCGTCTCCTCGTCGACGAAGCCGAGTTTCAAGAGGTGGGACTCGAACTGGCCGCCGAAGAACGACTGTGTCCGCCAGGCCTCTTCGACCTGGGCCGGCGTGATGGCACCCCGGTCGAGGAGGTAGCGTGTGACCCTCTCGGTGAGCACCGTCGCCTCTCCCGTGCGCCCCGCTGCGCCTCTCGATCGAGGCGTACGGGCCGGCTCGCTACCGGCGGCCGCCTCCGCCCGAGGGGCCTCGATCCCGTCCGCCCGGGCCTCCGCCCTGTCTCCCGCCAGGCCCGCTTCCCCTCTCGCGGTGAGGGGGACCGCCGGCGTCGCCGCCGTGCGGGCCGCGATCCCCTTCCTCGCGCGGAGGTTCGGCGGACTCGCCCCGCTGCTCGCGAAGCACCGCTTTTCGTGAAAGCCTGACGCGTCCCTGACCGTCGATTTCGATGACCTTCACCAGGATTTCCTGGCCGTCGTCGATCTCGTCCCGCACCTCGTTGATCCGCTGCTCGGCGATCTCGGAAATGTGGAGGAGTCCCTCGACGCCCGGGAGAACCTCGACGAACGCGCCGAAGTTGACGATGCGCACGACCTTGCCGAGGTAGGTCCTTCCCAGTTCCGCCTCCGCGGTCAACTCGCGAATGATCTCGACAGCTTTCTTCGCGGCGTTCTCGTCGTTCGAGGCGATGTCCACGCGACCGTCGTCGTTCACCTCGATCTTGCATCCGGTCCGCTCGACGATCGATCGGATCATCTTGCCGCCTGGCCCGATGACGTCGCGGATCTTGTCCTTGTTGATCGTGATCGTGATGATGCGGGGGGCGAACGGCGAGATGTCCGCCCTGGCGCCGCCGAGCGCGCTGTCCATCGTGTCGAGGATCGCGATCCGGGCGTCGCGGGCCTGCGCGAGCGCGCGCGTCATGATCTCCCGCGTGATGCCGGCGATCTTGATGTCCATCTGAAGGCCGGTGATCCCGGCGCGGGTCCCCGCCACCTTGAAGTCCATGTCGCCGTGGTGGTCTTCCGCGCCGGCGATGTCCGTCAGAACCGCGTACTTGTCCCCTTCCTTCACGAGGCCCATGGCGATGCCGGCGACCGGCGCCTTCATCGGAACGCCGGCGTCCATGAGGGCGAGGGAGCCGCCGCAGATGGTGGCCATCGAGGAGGACCCGTTGGACTCGAGAATGTCCGACACGATCCGGATCGTGTAAGGCCAGTCTTCTTCCTTCGGGGTGAGAGGGAGGAGAGACCGCTCGCCGAGCGCTCCGTGGCCGATCTCCCGTCGGCCCGGCCCGCGAAGGAACTTGACCTCGCCGACCGAGAACGGCGGGAAGTTGTAGTGGAGCATGAACCGCCGGAACGATTCCCCCTCGATCCAGTCGAGGCGCTGGGCGTCCGACGACGTGCCGAGCGTGACCGTCACGAGCGCCTGCGTCTCGCCGCGCGTGAACAGCGCCGAGCCGTGAGTGCGGGGGAGGACGCCGACGTCGCAGCGGATGTTCCGTATCTCGTCGAAACGGCGGCCGTCGAGCCGGATCCCGTTGACGAGCACCTCCTCGCGGAGCACGAGGTTCTGCATCTCGTGCCAGAAGCGCGAGGCGAACCCCTTCTGCTCTTCTTCCCCCTCGCCGAACCCGGCGAGCAGCTCTTCCTTGAGGGCGTCCAGCTTGGCGTAGCTCACGAGTTTTCCGGGCATCCGCATCGCGCCGGCCATCCGCTCCTTGAAGTCGCGGAGCACCCGGTCGCGCACTCCGGCGGGCTCGACGCGCACCGGCGGCTCGCGCCTCGTCTTGCCGATCTCGGCCGCCAGCTCCCTCTCGACGGCGACGATCCGGCGGACCGCCTCGTGGCCCCTCGAGATCCCCTCGAGGAGCTCCTCCTCGGACACCTCGGAAGCTCCCGCCTCGACCATGACCACCGCATCCTCGGAGCCGGCGACCACCAGGTCGAGCCGGCTCGTCAGAAGCTGCTGGAAGGTCGGATTGAGCAGGTACTCCCCTTCGGCGGTGAGGCCGACGCGCACCGCAGCGATCAGGACCGGGAAGGGGATGTCCGACACCGCCAGGGCAAACGAGGCTCCGGTGATCGCCAGCACGTCGGAGTCGTTGGCCTGATCGGAAGAGAGCACGAGGCCGATGATCTGGGTCTCGCAGGCCCACCCTACGGGAAACAGGGGGCGCAGCGGCCTATCGATCATGCGGGAGGTCAGGACTTCTTTCTCGTTCGGCCGCCCTTCCCGGCGGAAGAATCCGCCCGGGATCTTTCCGGCGGCGTACGTGTTCTCGCGGTAGTCCACGGTGAGGGGAAGGAAGTCCACCCCCGTGCGGGCCTTCTTCGCGGCACAGGCCGTGACCAGCACGACGGTGTCGCCGTAGCGGATCGTGACGGCGCCGTCGGCCTGTCGCGCCATCTTGCCGGTCTCGATGATGAGCCGCTCTCCTCCGATCTCGACTTCCTTGCGTACGATCAATTTCGTGACCTCCAGACGTTGGCGGACCGGGTCCGGCTCGTTGAGCCTCTCGGCGCACGGCGTTTCCGCGGCGCACCGGGGGGCGCGGGTCGCATCGAACTCCCGCGATTCCGCCCCGGCCGTGCGAGAGACGTCGGAGCACCGCACCACCTCCGGGTGGCCGGGGCCGCCGGGCCGGGGAAGAACGGCGGGCTACTTTCGGATACCGAGCCGGCCGAGGATCCGCTGGTAGCGTTCAATGTCTTTGCGCTTGAGGTAGTCGAGCAACCGGCGGCGCTTGCCGACCATCTTGAGGAGGCCCTGCCGCGAGTGGTGGTCCTTCGCGTGGGTCTTGAAATGTCCGGTCAGGTGCTCGATCCGCTTGGTGAGAAGGGCGATCTGGACTTCGGGGGATCCCGTGTCCGCTTCCTTCACGCGGTAGCTGGCGATGATCTCGGTCTTGTTCTCACGGTTCAGCGGCACCGCGTGTCCTCCTCCGGCACCGCCGTCGAATGCGAACGGGCCAGACAACGAGTCGAGAATCGAAGCGAATACGTCGCCTCGGCTCCAAAACGTACCACAACGGTCCCGCCCGGGCAAGGAACCGGCCACTCGACCCGGCCGGCCGCGCCGGCATCGGATCGCCTCGGGCACGCTCGTCGATTCGCGATTCTCCGCGTCGGCTCGCTCCGGTTTCGCGCGCGCCCGAAGTGGCACACGGGCGCACGCGAAACAGGGCCCGAGACGATCCGATGCCGGCGCGGCCGGCCGGACCCTCAGGACGACGCCAGCACGACGCGTGGATGAAGAAGGCCGCCGCGAATTTCGCCGATCCCGAGAAGCGCATGTGAAGGCGAGAACACGCGAACGAGCCCCGGCGAGCCGGAACGATCGGGAGACGGGACCGGCAGCCCCGCTGCGAAACGAACGGAGGAGGGGTCGTCCGGAAGCGACACGGGCGGCGGGTCGAGCGGCATCCTGGCGAGCGGGATCACCGCGGCCGCGAGGCTCGCGCCGCCGCCGAGCTCCTCGGGCGAGACGGCGTCGGCGACCGACAGCGGGCCGATCGCCAGACGGCGAAGGGATGCCAGGGCCGCTCCGCAGCCGAGCGCCGCGCCGAGGTCCCTCGCAAGAGCGCGCACGTAGGTGCCGCCGGAGACCTCGACGACGAAAGCCGGATCGCCCGGCCCCTCGAGGGGGCCGAAGTCGAAGCTGAAGACCTCGACGGCGGTTGCGGCGGCCTGCACCGTCCGCCCGCTCCTCGCGAGCCGGTAGAGGCGTTCGCCTCCGACCCTCCGTGCGGACACCGAGGGCGGAATCTGCTCGAAGCGTCCGACCAGCCGCGCTGCCGCTTCGCGAACCTCGCCGGGGGAGGGGAGCGGTCCCTCGTGCCGCGAGAGAACCGTGCCGGTGACGTCGTCGCTGTCGGTGGTGATACCGAAGCGAATCCGTCCTTCGTAACGCTTCGGGGAGTGGGGCAGGAACCGCGCGAGGCGGGTGGCGCGGCCCAGGACCAACGGGAGGAGCCCCGAGGCCATCGGGTCGAGCGTGCCGGTGTGCCCGACCCCGCGCTGGCCGAGGGTGCGCCGCACCCGGTCGACGACATCATGGCTGGTGGGGCCTTGCGGCTTGTCGACCAGCAGGAGGCCGTCGACGGGCAGGCTCACTTCGCCTCCCCTCCGTCCTCCTCGTCCTCGCCGCTCGTTCCGTCGGATGCCGGGTCCGCCGCGATCTCGCGGAGGAGGGCATCCACGCGAAATCCGGTTTCCACCGACAGATCTTCCTCGAAATGCAGATCCGGCGCGCACCGGAGCCGGGCGTTGCGCGCGAGCGCGCGCCTCAAGAACGGTGCGGCGTGGGCGAGCGCTTCCGCGGCCGCGGCGCGCGGCGCGGCGCCGCCGAGCACGGAGAAGAAGACCCGGGCGTGCTTCAGGTCGTGGGTCATCTTCACGTCCGTCAAGGTGACGAACCCGATCCGGGGGTCCCGGATCTCCTCGTGGAGGACGCGGGCGAGGATCTCGCGGACCTGGTCGCCGATCCTCTCGGCGCGGTGTGTCGTCACCGCCAGTCTCCCTCCCAGCCCCCCGGTCCGCCGTCGGAGGCCTCGATGAAATCGCTCCCGGTCTCGATCACCTCGCCGGGCACCTGGCTTTCCGCTTCGCGGTGGATGGCGTCGAAGATCTTCTCGAGCACTTCGCGGCGAGACGCGATCGACACCACCGCGAGCGAGGCCCGCTGCCACAACTCGGCGTGCTCTTCCATCTCGCTCACCGCGACGTTGTGTCTCGAGCGGAGGCGATCCTTGAGACGACGCACGACCTGGCGCTTGTCCTTGAGGGAGCGCGCCCCGGGAAGGTGGACCTCGAAGGTGTAAACGCCGATCGTCATGGGCGGTTATGCGGACACTCCCAAAAAACGGAATGTCCCAGATTCCCTTACAGCGTCTGGCCCGCCACCTTCTCGACGGTGAAGAACTCGATGATGTCGCCTTCCTTCAGGTCGTTGAAGTTCGCGATGCCGATGCCGCACTCGAACCCCTGCTTGACCTCGGAGACGTCGTCCTTGAAGCGCTTCAGGCTGGCGAGCTTGCCCGTGTAGACCACCACGTTGTCGCGAATCAGGCGGACGTCCGCGGTCCGAGGCCCCCTTCCCTCGGTGAGGAGACAGCCCCCGATCGTCCCGACCTTCGAGATCCGGAACATCTGACGCACCTCGGCCTGCCCCAGGACGATCTCCTTGAGGGTGGGCTCGAGCATTCCGACCATCGCCTGCCGGATGTCGTTCAAAACCTCGTAGATGACCGTGTAGAGGCGGATCTCCACCTCTTCCTGCCGCGAGAGATCGGCGGTGGCACGATCGGGCCGGACGTTGAATCCGACGATGATCGCGTT
This sequence comes from Terriglobia bacterium, assembly GCA_963790465.1. Classification (GTDB taxonomy): domain Bacteria; phylum Acidobacteriota; class Polarisedimenticolia; order Polarisedimenticolales; family JAIQFR01; genus JAIQFR01. The sequence goes on from CAWBOP010000019.1 coordinate 44,422, forward strand.
CGAAGCGGCGGCGAGAAGCACGTCGGCCTGGGTGATCGCGCCCGTGGACGACCTGAGCACCGCGACCCGGACCTTCCCCGAGGGGATCTCGCCCAGCGATTTTTGCAGCGCTTCCAGGGAGCCCTGCACGTCCGCCTTGAGGAGGATCGGAAGCTCCTTGACCACCCCCTCGGCGATCTGGCGGGACAGGCTCTCGAGGGTTCTCCGCGAAGACTTGGCGAGGGCGGCGACGCGCGCTTTCTCCTGGCGGAAGCCAGCGATTTGTCGCGCCTTCCACTCGTCCACCACCGACTGGAAGAGGTCGCCCGCGGTCGGCTCGCTGGCGAACCCCGTGGCTTCCACCGGCGTCGAGGGGCCGGCCTCGTTCACGCGCCGGCCATTCTCGTCGACCATGGCGCGAACCTTGCCGAACGCCGACCCGGCGATGAACGGGTCGCCGACGCGTAGCGTTCCGTGCTGCACGAGCAGCGTTGCGACGATCCCGCGGGAGCGGTCGAGGCGAGCCTCGAGGACGACGCCGGTCGCGAGCCTCTCGGCGTTCGCCTTGAGGTCCTGGAGATCCGCCACGAGGAGGATCATGTCGAGCAGATCGTCGAGGCCGGTCCGCTTCTTCGCGGAGACCTCGCAGGCGACGGTCTGGCCTCCGTACTCCTCCACGAGGAGGCCATGGTCGGCCAGCTGCTGTTTGACCCGGTCCGGACGCCCTTCGGGTTTGTCGATCTTGTTGATCGCGACCACGATCGGGACCCCCGCGGCCCTGGCGTGATCGATCGCCTCTATCGTCTGCGGCTTGACGCCGTCGTCGGCGGCGACGACCAGCACCACGATGTCGGTCACCCGCGCGCCGCGGGCCCGCATCATCGTGAACGCCTCGTGGCCCGGGGTGTCGAGAAACGTGATCTTCCGGTTCCGCTCGGTCACCTGATAGGCGCCGATGTGCTGCGTGATGCCGCCGTGCTCGGTGCTCACGACGTTCGTGGTCCGGATGGCGTCGAGGAGCGACGTCTTCCCGTGGTCGACGTGCCCCATCACCGTGACCACCGGCGGCCGCGCGACCAGCTTCTCCGGCGCATCGGCGACGGCCTCCATCTCGCCCAGAACGTCCGGAGCGTGCTGCACTTCCTCCTCGAACGAGACGATGGAGGCCTCGGACCCGAATTCCTTCGCCACCTCGATGGCGACCGCGGGATCGAGCGGCTGGTTGATGTTCGCCAGGACTCCGCGGGTCATCAGCTTCGCGATGATGTCCTTGGATTTCCGGTTGAGCTTCTCCGCGAGCTCCTTGACCGTCACCGCCTCCGAGAGGTTGATTTTTTCCGGCACCGGAGGCAGATCCGGTCTCTGACGGGCCACCGGCGGAGGGGGCGGATCGTCCCCCCTCTTTCTCCTGCCCGTCGTGCCGATCGAAGGGGGCATCGGTCGGCCGGGAACGGGAGGACGGCCCGGAACCGGGGGCCGCGGCACCGGCGCGGGCCGGGCCATGTCGGTGCGGACGGGCGGAGCGGGACGCGGAGCGGGACGCGCGGCGGCCGCGCGCCCGGCCGCGGAGGCGGCCCGGATCGCGCTGAGCGACGGGATCCGTTTCGCGGCGAATACGCGCGGTCCCGGAGGCAACGCCGGCAACGCCGGCAACACCGGCAACGCCGGAACGATCGGGGGCGCCACGACCTGGCCGGTGAGAGGCGCTCGCACGGAGGGGATCGGAGGCTCGACGGCCGGCAGAGAAACGTCGTCGGTGTAGCCGGCCAGAGGAGAGGCTGCCAGCGGCACTTCCACGACCGGTTCGGGCTCGGCCGCCGCGTCCCCCGCGATCGCCGGCTCCGCCGCCGAAACGACCTCCTCGCCCGGCTCCGCCGTGGGAAGAGGCTCCCCCTCGGCGGGGCGCATCCTGACCTCCTCCGCGATCCGGTGCTCCTCGCGATGACGCTCGTCGACGAGGCGTTTCTTCTCCGCCTCGATGGCGGCCGTCAGTCTGCGCCGCACCAGGTCGGCGGTCTCCTCGTCAAGGGCGCTGAGGTCGGACTTGACCTCTCGACCCATGCGGTCCAGCAACTCCAAAACTAGAGCGCTGTGGACCTTGAGCTCTTTTGCGAGCTGATAGACCCTTACCCCGGGCATTCGGACTCCGTTCCGTCGTTACGCGCTTTCCCCGGCAGGGGATTCGGTGTCCTGACCGGACCCTTCTCCCTCCGGGGCGGCGGCATGCTCGTGCTCGGTTCCGTCCTCCGCAGAAGCCTCGCCGCCTTCGGCTTCCCCGGCAGCCGATTCGGCTTCCGCTGCCATCGCTTCGGCTTCCGCGGCGGCTTCGGCCTCGGCCTCGGCCTCGGCCGCGAGGAGGGCCTCCAGGGCGACCTCCGCGGCGTCGTGGATCAAGATCGCCGTCTTCTCGCCGATCCCTTCGATGCCCGTTAGATCTTCCATGGAAGCGAGCGCGACCTCCTCGACGCTACGGAAGCCGGCGTCGAGCAGCCTCGACGCGATCGGGGCGCCGATCCCGGGCAGGCTGGACAGCTCACGGCTCGCCTGCGCCATGCGCTCCATCTCCACCTCGACCTCGGCCTTCTTCTCCGCTTCGCTCTTGATGTCCAGCTTCCAGCCGACCAGCTTGCTGGCCAGACGGACGTTCTGCCCTTTCTTGCCGATGGCGAGCGAGAGCTGGTCCTCGGCGACGACGACCTCCATCTCTCGCGTCTCGTAGTCCCTTGCCGTGACGCGGTTGATCGACGCCGGACTGAGGGCGTACCGAATGTACTGGGAGGGATCGTCGTCGTACTTGACGATGTCGATCTTCTCTCCGCGCATCTCGCGAATCACCGCCTGGACGCGGGATCCCTTCATGCCGACGCACGCCCCCACCGGGTCCACGTCGCGTTCTTTCGAGCGGACCGCAACCTTGCTGCGCTCGCCGGCGTCGCGCGCGACGCTGACGATCGTGATGGTGCCGTCGTAGATCTCCGGCACTTCCATCTCGAACAGCTTCTTGACCAGCAGCTCGCTGGCACGGGATAGCGTGAGCTGCGGCCCCTTCCCCTGGCGCTCGACGTTCACGAGCACCGCGCGGACCCGATCGCCGGGGTTGTAGTGCTCCGCGCGCGACTGCTCGCGGCGCGGAACGACCGCCTCGGTGCGGCCGAGGTCCACCATCATGTCGCCGCGGTCGAACCGCTTCACCTGGCCGGTGAGCAACTCTCCGATCCGGTCGCCGTACTCGCGCCAGACCAGCTCGCGCTCGGCCTCCTTCACCTTCTGGTAGATGACCTGTTTCGCGGCCTGCGCCGCGATCCGGGTGAGCGGCAGCTCCGCGTTTTCCTTGATCGTTTCGAAAACCGTGCCGACCTCGGCGTCCTGCCGGATCTCGATCGCGTCCTCGAGAATCAGTTCCGTGACCGGATCCTGGTAGTCCTCGTCGGCCACGACGGTCTGGCGGGAGAAGAGCACGAAGTGGCCGGATTCCCGGTCGAACCTCGCCCCGAAGTCTTCCTTGCTGTGGTAGTACTTTCGGGACGCGGCGGCGTACGCCTCCTCGACCGCCTGGATGATGGTCTCGGGGTCGATCCCCTTCTCACGGCCGATCTGTTCGATAGTCTGGTAAAGTTCGCTGTTCATGGAAACCTGGCTCCCCGATCTTCCGTCCGACCGCACTCCCACCCACCGATCCGGCGTACGGCGGGCAACCGCGGCCCCGGACCGTCAGGCCACAAGGACACCTTCGCTCGCCGCCCTCTCTCTCGCGTCCGAGTTATTCAGGACGAAGGCACTCTAACTATACCACGCCGGGCGCGCTTTCCGCGCGGCCGCGCCCCTTTTCCGGCCGCATGAAGGTCCGGGTCCACGTCCTGTCGTGCCGAGAGAACGAGATTCCGCGGGATCGTCACGTCGTCGCCCGGCCCCGCGTCCAGCTTCAACCCTTCGCGTTCGAGCCCCAGCAGGACCCCTCGGAACGTACTGATTCCCTTAAATTTCTCGGTCGTCTCCACGAGCAGAGGACGGCCGGTGTTCCGCCGGAAGTCGTCATCCGAAACGATCGGCCGGTCCACTCCCGGAGACGAGACCTGTAGCTCGTAGGAGTCCCCAAAAAGCTCCGTTCCATCGAGCACGCGATCCACCTCCGCGCTTGCCCACTCGCAATCGCCCAGGGAGACTCCCGGAAGTCCCGGCCGGTCGATGTCGATTCTCAGCAGGGAGTGCTTTCCCTGGCGGCGAAAGATCACCTCCACCACCTCGAGACCGAGGGGCGACACGACCTCCTCCGCCAGCCGGCGGACCTCGTCGGCGATCTTGTCGGCCGATCCAGCCACGCTCTCTCCCGGCAAAAAAAAAAGTGGGCCTGAGCCCACCCATCGAGCGGTCCAGCGGGGAGAGTGTACCGCACCGGTCCGGAAGCGCGCAACGATTTCAAGAAAATCGCTTTCGGCGGGGGTGCGGCTCGTGTTAGCCTCCGTTTCTGGAGTTCACCGGCCCGAAAAGGCTGTTCACGGGGGTGTCGCCGAAGCACGAAAGCATCGAGAACCGAGAAATTGGAAAATCTGGAATCATTGGGATGCCCCGCGGTGGTCCTCGCTTGAAAGCATCGCTCCAAGTGGTTGTTTTTAAAGCGTTTGGAAATATGTTCGGATAGGCGCGAAAGCTGCTGCATTCATGCAACGGTAATCGATGTCGAAGGGCCGGGGGCGTTGTTGGTGTGTCGGCGAATCCGGGCCAGGGGGGGCTCCCTTGCTGCGACAGTAGGGTCTTTGTGTGCCTGGAGTCGTCCGGTAGGGAATCGGTAACGGAAAACCGCAAGTGCAAGAAGGAGGAGGTCTTCTGATGAGACGACTACTGGTGCTCTTGCTTGTCTTGTTGAGCACCGGGGCGATTCTCGCCCAGGAGCTCACCACAGGCACGCTCGAAGGAACTGTGGTCAAACAGGGCGGCGGTCCGGTCGCGGACGCCGTCGTGACGGCAGCGGGTCCGCAGGGCAGCCGTGCCTTGGTCACGAGCGCCCAGGGACGCTTCGCGTTCCAGGGGCTCACACCGGGCACGTACAGCGTCAAGGTGGTGGCCTCCGGCTACGCGACGGTGGTCCAGAGCGGCGTCGAGGTGTTCATCGGCCGCCGGACGCAGCTACCGTTCGCGCTCACCGCCGGAAGGGTCGAGGAGGTCCTGGTGACCTCCGAGGCGCCGCTCGTCGACATGAAGAGCACGTCGGCGGGAGAGTCGATCAAGGTCGCGAACTTCGCGCCGTATCTCCCGGTCGGCCGCAACCTCGTGTCGACGTTTTCCATCGCCCCCGGCGTCGTGGACGGCGGCAGCATCGGCGCCGCGAACCAGTCCATCGGAGGAGCGTCCGGGCTCGAGAACGCCTACTTCGTGGACGGTGTCAACATCACGAACTCCGGATTCGGCGCTCTCGGCGCCTACTCCATCGTCTACGGCTCGCTGGGCACGGGCGTCACCTACGACTTCCTCGAGGAAGTCCAGGTGAAGACCGGCGGCTTCGAGGCCGAGTTCGGCCAGGCCGGCGGCGGCGTGATCAACTCCGTCGTGAAGACCGGCTCGAACGTGCTCAACGTGGACGCCGCGTGGTACGAAGAGCCGACCCGGCTCGAGGGGGGGCGTAGCGATCTCCGCCTCAGTCCGAACTCGGCGTCGGTCACCGGTTCGCTCCGCCGCGACACGAGCATCACCGCCGGCGGCCCGATCCTGAAGGACAAGCTGTTTTTCTTCGTGGCGTACAACCCGATCTGGCAGGACGACACCTACAAGCTGGTCAGCGGCGACGCCAGCTACCCGTACAATCCGTTCCTCGACAATCCGGACGAGCAGTTGTTCGCGCCGGTCGGGGCCACGGTGCGGGGTGGCCGGATGCCAGGCGAGGTGACCCGGAAGCGGAGCATCGACAACTACGCCGCGAAGTTCTCCTGGTTTATGACCCCGAACCACCGGTTCGAGGTCACCGCGTTCGGCGACCCGTCGACGGGCGAGGTGGGGCCCCAGAACCCCGGCGCTTACATGCGGGTCCTTGGCGACGTGGTCGGTAACCCCGACCCCGAAACATCGGCCACCGGCCTCGAGTGGGGAGGCCATCAGTTGTCCGTGAAACACCAGGGGGTCTGGACTCCCAATTTCTTCAGCGAGATTCAGTACAGCAAGAAACGGAACAAGTTCGCCGAGACCGGCCCCGGCACCACCTATCGCTCGTTCTTCAACGAGGTCACCGCCGCGGGCAGTGGCGGCGCCGGCTTCTACGAGAACCTCAAGGACGAGACGGAACAGTGGTCCGTGAAGCTCACGAACGTCATCGGCCCGCTCGAGCTTCGCTACGGGCTGCAATTCGACGACATCAAGTGGCAGCAGCCGCAGCAGTACAGCGGACCGGCTTACACCGCCTACTTCGCGCGCTTCCAGGACAACGTCCCGCTCGATCTGGTCAATAACGCCACCGGCGTGGAAGTCCCCGATGGCATCCAGGACGTGGACGCCGACGGCAATCCGGTCGTCGTCACCGGCCTCCTCGGCGACGGCTCCCTCGAGAGCAGCTACACGCCGATCGTAAGCTCGACAGGCGCCTCCGCGGATATCCTGTCGGACGGCACCTACAACGTGACCCGCACCGCGTTCCAGCCGATCGGCGAGTTCACGAAGTCGACGGAAACGAACGCCTTCGTCCAGGCCACCTGGGACGTCAGGAAGAACGTCACGCTGAAGGCCGGCCTGCGCTACACCGAACAGGAGCTGAAGGGCGCCGGCAACTTCACGCTGCCGTTCGCCGTCCTCGACTCCGGGTACCCGAGCGGCGAGGGGTCCAGCATCTTCGCCGCCAAGAAGTACAAGTTCGACAGCGAGATCGCTCCGAGACTCGGCGTCTCGTGGGACATCCTCTCGAACGGCAAACACAAGTTGTACGCGAGTTACGGCTACTACTACATGCGGGTCCCGAGCGACCTGGCGGTCCGCCAGTTCTCGAACGAAGTGGGAGTCGAGGGGGAGGTCTTCGCGGACTCCGATCTCGCCTCGCCCGACATGAGCGGAGAGTGCTACACGAGCAGCGACGGCGTGCTCTACAACCAGGCCGCGGTTCCCTGCCACGTTATCACCAGTACGACCGGCGCCTCGCCGGGGGTCATCCTGGACGGCACGCAGCGGACGGCGGGCTCCGCGATCAACGAGGCCCTCGGAGAGAACGCCGCTCTCACGAAGAGCTCCGCCACCAAGCTTCCGTACAACAAGGAGACGATGGCGGGCTACGCCTGGGAGATCAACGACTTCAGCTCCATGGAATTCAGGCTCATTTCTCGCGAGATCGGCCGGACGATCGAGGACGTGCAGTTCGCGTCGGCCGAGCAGACCGAGAACCTGTTCTTCGGCACGGAGGGGACCTCCTACGTCGGCTACACGGACCCGTTCCCCGGGCACGGCACCGGCGCCTTCGGCGCGTACGTCCTGTCCAACCCGGGCGTCAACGTGTCCGAGGAGCTCTTCCCGGCGCCCGTGCGCAACTACCGGGCCCTCGAGATCATTTACAACCACCGGTTCCGCGAGGGCTGGCTGGCGTACATCAACTACCGGATGTCGCGGCTCGCGGGGAACTACGAGGGCGCGTACCGGAACGACAACGGACAGTCGGATCCGTTCATCACGTCCCTCTACGACTTCCCGAACGCGTCGGCCGTTCCGGACGGCGCGGGCGGGTTCACGTACCTGCCCAGCGGCCAGATGGCCGGCCAGTTCAAGGCGGGGCCGCTCAACCTCGACCGGCGCCACGTTCTGAACGCCTTCGTCGCGAAGACCTTCAAGTTCGGGCTGAACCTCGGTGGCGCGGCGACGTTCTACAGCGGCCAGCCCAGGTTCCCGCTGTTCGCCCACCCGGTCTACCGGAACGCCGGAGAGATTCCGGGCGCCAACCCGGTCTACTGGTGGCTCGTCCGCGTGGATGCGGGCGTACTCGACCCGATCACGGGCGATCCGGCGTACGACGGCGTCCAGGACGGCTACGGCGTCTACACCAACACCAACCCGAACGCCCCGTATCCGGCCGGCAGCCATGCGGACTACAACAGCGACGGCATTCCCGACGAGGTGGTCCTGACCAGCTACCGGACCGGCCCGCGGCTCTACTCGTACGACATCGTCGCGAGGGACTACTTCGGCCGCAACCCGTCGACCTTCACGGTGGACATCCGCGTGGCGTACGACTGGAAGTTCGGCAAGTCGACGCTGACCGGGATGCTCGACGTCTTCAACCTGTTCAACGACACCGGCGCCCTCACGTTCGACGACACCGTCGAAACCCGGCCGGGCGCTCCGAACCCGAACTACCTGAAGACGAACCTGTACCAGGGGCCGCGAAACGTCCGGCTGGGCGTCAAGTACTCCTGGTAAAATGAAGGCCCGGCGCGAAAGGGGAACAGTCCCCTTTTCGCGAGCGGGCGGAACGAGATGGTTGACGTGATGACGAACCGAATTAACTCGTCGATGGGAATCGGGGGAGGAGCCGCTCCGGATGGCGCGGGATCCTGCAACCGGCATCGATGCGGAGGGGCATCTGCTATGAGACTGAAACTAGGCTGGGTGTTTCTCGCGTGCGCGCTGCTCGCGGTGGCGCCCGCGGTCGCGGCCGAGCGGCTGGTGAGCCCGGACGGCGAGGACATGGGCGACTGCACCACCACGCCGTGCTTGACGATCCAGTACGCTGTGAATCAAGCGGTATCCGGAGTCGACACGATCAGCGTCGGGCCGGGAACCTACATCGAGTGCGTGGACGCCAGCGGTAGGGCGCTCGACTTCGTGGCGTCCGCGTTCGACGCGGAGATCGCGGACAGCAACGGACTGACGGTCATCGACGGGACCGGCGTGTGCGGCGGCCGGGTGTGCTCGATCGACGCGGCGACCGCCTGCGTCAAGGAGGCCGATTGCGCCGGAACGTGTGAACTCGACACGGGGCACTGTGCCTTCGCTACCGGCACGGTGTGCACGGCCGATGCGGATTGCACCGGGACGGACGACAGTTGCGTCTTCGATGCCGGCAATTGCACGAACAACGCGGAGGTGGACTGCACCGAGGACACGGACTGCGACAGCACGTGCGAGAGCATGGCCGTGCCAGCCGGTCCGGTGGTCCAGCTCGGCGACCGGTCGTCGTTCAAGGGCTTCACGGTGATGAACGGCGGCGATTCCGGCGTGGTGCTGGTGGGGGCCGGAACGATCGAGAACAACGTCATCAAGGATAGCCAGAGCTTCAACTTGGGTGGCGGGGTTCTCGTCTATCTGCAGGGGGTGCAGCCTCCGGCCGGGTGCTTCGGAAGGGTGGCATTGGCTTGCGAGTCGGACGTCGACTGCAGCGTCTGCTCGGACGACGAGACGGTGCTGTGCACCGATGACACGGACTGCACCGGGACCTGCGAGAACGTGGGTCCTTGCCTTCTCGTGACGGAGACCAAGGTCCTCGACAACCAGATCCTGAACAACCAGAGCTTCGCCGGCGCGGGACTCTTCGTGGACGGGCACACGCTGGGCCCTGATCGCGGTGCCCGCGTCTTCGTGACCGGGAACACGTTCCGGGGGAACGAGGCGGCACTCGGGGGCGGCTTCTATCTCGACATGTGGCCCTACGGCAAGAGCATGGTCGAGGCCGACGACAACCAGATCCTCGACAACATCGCCGCTGGCGGTTTTGGCGGCGGGCTGTACGCGTTCTCCTTTGGGCGGGGCGACGGCGTGTCCAGCATCGCCATCACGAACAACACGATCGCGGGCAACTCCACGTCCAGCTACGGCGGCGGCGTTTTCGCGGCGTTGTACACCTACTATGACTACGACACTGGCGGCGACAACCTGGTGGACATCAAGGACAACACCGTCCACGGGAACACCGCGGAGGTCGACGGCGGCGGCCTGGCCGTCTGGTCCTTCGACAACGATGGCACCAACGCGGTGAACATCGAGGGGAACACGATCTCCGAGAACGAAGCGGGTAACTTTTCGGGGGGCGTGGACGCGTATATCGACGTCTACAACTCCGTCCCTCAACCGGACGGCGACCCGAGCCGTTTCGTCATCACCACGAACTCGATCACCGGCAACACCGCGGCGCATGCGGGCGGCGGGTTGACCCAGGCCCTTTACTCGTACTCGTACTACTACGCAAACCCGAACGACACCTTCGTCACCACCAAGAACACCATCGACGGGAACACCGCGGCGAATTTCGGCGGCGGCGCCGCGATCCTCGCGTACACCTACTACACCGACACGACCCTCGGGTTCGATCACAACCTCGTGACGAACAACGTCGCGACCAACGAGGACGGGAACGCCGTCGGTGGCGGATTGTTCACGTACCTCGGGAACTGGTACAACGACCTCGTCGTCAATGTCGATTTCTGCACCTTCCTCGCGAACTCCGCCGATCTGGGCGGCGGCGGAGTCGAGGTCGAGAGTGACTACTGGGGCGAAGGGGACGCCCTGACGCTCAACGTCACGAACTCCATTGCGGCGGACAACGCCGGCTACGCGGTTGGAGGCCCGGTCCCCGAAGAAGACGAAGATGTCTGGGTTCAGTGGGGAAGCAGTCCCACTGACCTCGCGGTTAACGTCGGTTACAGCGACGCGTACAACAACTCGGCCGGAATTTTTGAGCGGAGCCTGGATGGCTACCGCAACGAAGAAGAGAACCTGACCGTGGATCCGATGCTCGACGCGAACGGCGTCCCGGATGTCTGCTCGCTGACGATCGACGCGGCGGACCCGGCGGCGTCATGGACCGCGGAGTGCCAGGCGCTCGATCCCGACACCGCGGAGCCTTACTACCACTGCGCCAACGGCGGCCGCGCTAACATGGGCTACACCGGCGCCACCGTCGACGCGACCCGGACGCTCCCCGATCTCACCGACGACCGTTGGGTCACCGCCGCGGACCTCGTCACGTTCTCGACGGCGTTCGGCGCGGCCCAAGGAGACGCGTTCCGGTTCATTTCGACGGCGGATTTCGACCACACCGACTTGATCGACGGCGCGGACCTCGCCATTCTGGAAGCCGATTACGGCCAGTACTGTCTCGCCGGCGGAGGAGAATAACGATGAATCTCAAAGTCAAGCACGCCCGGTTCCTCTGGGTTGTCGGGGTGGTGCTGGCGCTCTCGCTGGCTCCAGGCTGCAACGACAACGGTCCTTCGGGGGGCGTATTGACCCCCACTCTGACGGCGTCCTTCGCGTCCGACGGGACGCTCGCCGACAACGGAGTCGGACTTGAGTTCGACTCCTATTCCGCCGCCGACAACGAGCTCACGCTGAAGGTCGTGGTGCAGAACGTCGAAAGTCTCTACGGCGCCGCCGTGGCGGTGGAGTTCAACCCGTACGTTCTCGAGTTCCTGCACGCCGACCTGCCGGATCCGTCCTTCCTCGCCGCGGACGGCGCGACGGTCTTGTTCGAATCGAACCTTTACGGAACGTTCGTGGACATCGCCGCGACGCGGCAGGACGCCACCCTTCCCGGTGTCACCATGACCGCCGGCCAGCAGGAGGTCCTTGCGACGATCACGTTCAAGGTCCTGGCGGCGACGCAGACACCGAGCCCCGTCTTCTTCTCCGAAGATAGCGTCGCAGCCGGCCTGCTGCAGGTTACCTCGTGTCCGTCGGTGGGCGACTGCGAGAACCTCACGGACGTCACCTTCGTGGGCGGCACGGTCACCGTGGTCGCGAACTAGGTTCGCACGCAACTGAACCAGCGAAGGGGCGCCGGGCCGCCAGGTCCGGCGCCCCTTCGTATTTTCGCGATGCTTTTCCCGCGCGAGTGCGATTGACAGCGTTCTCTCGCTCTTTATGATGAACGCAGGAGAGACGATGTCGAAGCGCCTGTTCAGGATGCCGCGCGGCCCAGTTCGTCAGCGATGGGAAGCTCTTTCCTCTCGGATTTGCGATCGCGAACCGGTCGAAGGGGACGCCGGCCGACGGCATTCACGGGAAGGTGTTCACGCCGCGGGTCGGGCTCCGGGAGTCTCCCGATCGGCTCGCGGTGAAGTTCGGCATCGAGTAGGCCGCGACGAGTGCACGCGCGGAGTTGGGTTTGCCGCCCGCCGAGAGACCGCCGGGCGGATCGACGCGGCGGTACCTCCTTGGGAGATGCCATGACGAGACGGTTGTCGGCGCTCGCACGTTGGGCGGTTGCCGCCTTGCTCCTTCTGTTGCCGGGGCTTGCCCGGGCGGACGGGAAACTCAGCGGGACGATCACGGATCGCGACGGGAAAGGGGTCGGCGACGTCAGGATCGAGATGCGGCCCGATGGTGAGGGGCTTTCGGTCCTCGAGGCGAAGTCGAAGAAGAACGGCGCGTTCATGTTCGGCATGATCCGGCCGGGGAACTACCGCCTCGTCGCGTTCAAGGAAGGGATGCGCGTCGCCCGGATCGACGTGGAGAAACGAGAGCCGCCCGCGAAAAAGCCCGTCTGGTCGGCCCACGCCGACGTGCCCCCGGGGACGGAGATGCCGCCGTTCGCCCTGTCGTTCGTCTCCGAGGTCGCTTACGACCTCAAGATGACGCCGTCCCGCACCGGTCCGGGGAAATTCGGGACCGGGGAGCCTCTCGCCACCGTGGACACGATCGTCAAGCGGGTCACGGACGGGGAATTCGACGAGGCGGAGACCGAGATCGAACGGAACCTCGAGGAGAAGCCGGATTCCTCGATCCTCCACTATCTTCGGGCGTACACGCTCTACGCTCGGGGGACGAACGAGGAGGCCCTTGTCGCGATCGACAAGGCGCTCGCCCTCGACGCCGGCTTCGAGGGGTCCAGCCTGCTCAGGGGCAAGATTCTCGAGAAGGGGGGTAAGGCGGAGCAGGCCGCGGCGGCGTACCAGTCGGAGACGGCGGTCGCGAAGACGAAGAACGGCCTGAAGGACGCGTGGCTGGCGCTGGCGGTGATCGACGAGAAGCTCGGCCGGAAAGACCAGGCGGCCGCGGCGCTCGAGAAGGTGGTCGAGATCGCCCCGGACCACGTCGACGCCTACCACGAACTGGCCAACCTCTACATGCAGATGAACCGGATGGACAGGGTGAAGGAGGTCAACGACAAACTCCTGGCACAGGGGCAGACGGAGGACCCGAACCTCCTCTTCAATCTCGGGGCGGAGCGGTTCAACAAGGGAGATCTCGAGGGGGCGGCCAACTATTTCTCGAAGGTGATCGAGATCAAGCCCGACTTCGCGGAGGCGCACCTGCAGCTCGGCTACGCCAGGGTCAACGGGGGGAACCTCGAGGGAGCGGCGGAGAGCCTGCGCAAGTATCTCGAGCTCAGGCCGCGGGCCGAGGATGCGAAGAGTGTTCGTGAACTTCTCGACAAGATTTCGAAATAGACTCGCCGCCTTCTCGCTCGCCGGAGCGCTACTTCTCGTCGCGGAGGGGGGCGGCGGACTCCGCGGGGGCGATGAGGCCGCGGCGCCGGACGCGGGCAAGGAGGGCGCACCGCAACCCTCGGGGCTCGTGGAGCGCGCCGAGGCCCGGCTCAACCTCCTCGAAGTCGTCGTCCTCGATCGTAAGGGGCGGCATGTGCGCGCCCTTCCCCGTTCCGCGTTCCACGTTTTCGAGAAGAAGCAGGAACTTCCGATCGAGAGCCTCGACGAGGTCGACGTCGCCCCGCCTCGGGAGCCGCGCGCTCCGATTCCCGAGGGGACGCAGACGAAGTCCCGCGAGTCAGCCGACGGGGGCGCCGCGCTGAACCCGGCCGCGGCCGTCCCCGACGCTTCCGGAGGCGTATCCACGGCGCCCGCGACCGCGCAAGGCCCCTTTGCCGCGAGGCTGGCCCGCCCGCGGTGGCTCCTCCTGCTGTTCGACGGGTACAACAATCCGTCCGCCCTTCGCATGAGCGAGTTGCGCCGCGTCGCGAAGCGCTGGGTGGCGGAGAACCTGAGACCGGAGGATTTCGCCGCGGTTTACGACATGACTCCCTATCCGAGCGCGATCTGCGGATTCACGCGGAGCGTCGGCGATCTGCGGCGCGCCATCGATGAGGTCCGCGTATTTCCCGGAGGGGACGTGCGCGGCGACGTCGTGAGGGAGTCGCTTCGGAACGGCGACACCCAGGATAGGCAGGTCGTGCAGCAGCGATTGAAGAACGCCTCGACGTTCGGCAACGACCTTCTCGGGGCCGAGAGAGATACGTTCTACTCCAGCATGGCGGATGTCTCGAACGTGTTCGCCGGCGCGGACGGCGCGCGGGCGATTCTGCTGTTCTCCGGCGGATTCCCGATCACGCGGAGCCGGGGCAGCGAGGCGCGGGGCGGTCTCACGCCGCGGTTCAAGAACATGCTCGAGGCGTTCGAGCGGCAGAGCATCCGGGTGTTCACCTTCGACGTCGGGGAAGAGGGCGGCTTCTCCGACGCGTCGCAGGCCGGCAACATGTCCCAGATGCTCGACCAGCTCGGCTTCGGACAGGAGTGGCTTCAGACGCTCCAGATGGGTCTGAACTCCGACGGGGCGCACGCGCACCAGGAGATCCTGGCGATTCTGGGGAACGAGACCGGTGGGCGATTCATCCGGGGGCGCGATTTCGAGGCGGGGCTCGAGGCGGCCTCCGACGATCTCGGCCACTATTACCTGCTCGGCTATTCGCCGTCGGACCTGACGCTGACGGATCGCGGTTACGCGCCGCTGCGCGTTGAGATCGACGGGGAAGGGAATCGCGCGGTGACGCGGCGAGGGCGATTCCTGGACTCCTCCCTGGCGGTGACGCCGGTGACGCCGCCGGCGGAGGCGACACCGCGGCGGCCGGCGAGCGACGCGAAGAGCCGCGATGCCGGGAACGCTCCGCTCTCTCTCGTGTCCCGGCCCCTCTTCTATCCGATGCCCGACGGGAGAACTCTGGTCGTGCTCGCGGTGCGAGTGGCGGGGCCGGTCCCGTTCGTTCCCGCGAGTGCGGGAAGCGGCGTCGAGATCGACCTCGAGATCCGGGTGTCCGCGACGTTGTCCTCGAACGACGTGAGGCGGAGCGGGCGCAACGTCCGCGCGCGCCTCAAGCCCGAAGCGAGAGCGGCGCTCACGCGCGGGCTCGAGGTGCGAGAGGCGATCGTTCTCCCGGCGCAGACGGCGGATCTGGCCGTTTTCGTGCGGTTCAACGGGCTCGATCGATCGGGAAACTGGTCGGGGCTCGTCGAGGTTCCCGCGCGTCCCACGAATCGCTTCGGTTTGACCGATCTCGCGCTGTTCGCGCCGGCCGACGCGGTGCCGGTGGTGTTCGACGTGTTCCGTGCGGGAGAGACGATATCGGGCACCGTCCCGCCCTCGCCGCTCGAAGATCCGCTGGGGGCCTGGGCCGGCGCAAGGCCGGCGGGGTACTTCGGCGGACCGATGGTCCGGGGCCTGCCTCTCGTCGCGTGTGTAGGGGTCGTGGAGCCGCCACGGGCGGTATCCGGAGAGCCGAGCCCGCTGCGCATGGACTGGGAACTCTTGTCCGATGCCGGAGGAGCGCCGATCGCTCCGCCGATTCGGTATCGGCGGCTCGAGCCGTCGAAGAACTCTCGCATGCTCGAGGTCGTCGCCGACATCGATCTCGGTTCGGTCCCGGCCGGCGCCTACACGCTGCGGCTGACCGCGGAGAATCTTCGGACT
>CAWBOP010000019.1:65000-182532 GCA_963790465.1 Terriglobia bacterium
GTCGCTCAACGGATAAAAGGTACGCCGGGGATAACAGGCTTATCTTGCCCAAGAGTTCACATCGACGGCAAGGTTTGGCACCTCGATGTCGGCTCATCGCATCCTGGGGCTGAAGTAGGTCCCAAGGGTTCGGCTGTTCGCCGATTAAAGCGGTACGTGAGCTGGGTTTAGAACGTCGTGAGACAGTTCGGTCCCTATCTACGGTGGGCGAAGGATACTTGATGGGATGGTTTCCTAGTACGAGAGGACCGGAAACCACGGACCTCCAGTGTTCCAGTTGTTCCGCCAGGGGCAGCGCTGGGTAGCTGTGTCCGGAAAGGATAAGCGCTGAAGGCATCTAAGCACGAAGCCCCCCCAAAGATGAGGTATCCCTCCGCGAAAGCGGCTGAAGGCCCCTTGGAGACTACAAGGTTGATAGGCCGGAGGTGTAAGTGCGGCAACGCATTCAGCTTACCGGTACTAATCGGCCGTGAGGCTTGACCATAGAGTTTGTCTTCATACATTCGGATGCCCATGGCAATTCGCGATCCTGACGATTCGATTTCCCGGTGACCATAGCGAGGGGGTCACACCCGTTCCCATTCCGAACACGGTCGTTAAGCTCCTCAGCGCCGATGGTACTGCGTGGGCAACTGCGTGGGAGAGTAGGACGTTGCCGGGATTGTTTTCCTCGAAGGGCTCGTCGCAAGGCGGGCCTTTCGTTTTTCTATCGGCTCGGCGGCCAGGGCACAACTCCCGGCCTCTACGTCCGCAGTCGTGTCCGCGACACCGGGAGGGATCGGGCGAAGACGGCGAACGCTGGGCGCCCGCGTGAGGTGCCTCCGAGGCGTCCGATCGTAGCGCCGGTCCGCTCCGGACACGCCATTCGGTACAAAGATTCGAGCCGGCGCCGGCGCGACCGTCGTTTCGCGGCGCGGAATATTAGCAGCAGACCTCGGCGCGGGATCTTGACCCCGACGCCGAGGCCACAGTATAAACATCCACCGTCGACGGAGGTCGGAGGTGGCCCTCGCGGGACACCGGTTCCGCCGATGCGCGGAGACGAGCGTCGTGACGAAACGGAGTTTGATGGGCTGGTGGGTCGTGTCGTGTGCCGTTGGATTGACTCTCTTCTTGCCGGCCGGCGCGGAAGAGGTGGAGAAGAAATTCCGGGTGAGCTTCTCGCTGGGGCAATTCAACACCCGCGCCACACTCCCGAGCGACGCCGCCAACCAGCTGTACATGGTGGATGAAAACGACCTTTGGGAATGGGTGCTGGAAGATCCCCGCAACGACAACGCCGCCCTCGGAAGCCTGAAGATCCAGCCCGGGAATCGGGCGATGGTGACGGGCCAGTACGCGATCAACCGGTTCTTCGTCGTGGAAGGCGCTGTCGGTTACCAGAAGGGGGACGTGGGCGACGTCGAGATGCAAGGGGAGTTCATAGGCACCGTCATCGAGGACACGCAGGTCGCGACCAACAAATACGCGGCGTATTCCATTCCGGTCGGTACGATGACCCAGGTTCCGTTCCAGCTCACTGCGATCGCGCGCCTTCGGCCCAAGGCGAGGCTGAACCCGTACCTCGGAATTGGTGCCGGGTACACGCTGGTCGGCTTCGAGCCGAGTGCCGCGCTTTCGGATCTCTCCACGAAGATGGATGCCTTGGAGGGTGGCCAGGCGACCCTTCAGCCCAGGGGCGGCCTCTCGTTGCCTTCGAACGCGGATTTCAAGCCGTTGACCGGGGCCAGGGTGACGGCGGATAACACCCTCGAGTGGCACGTCGTCGGCGGTATGGAGTACAGCTTCGAGAAGAAGTGGTCCGTCTACGTGGATCTTCGTTACGCGACCGCGACCCGCTCGTTTTTCGTCGGGTTCAACGGCTCCGACAGCCTCGGCATCTCGGTCCCGAACCGTCTGGCGAAACTGGGATCCATCTACGAGACCCAGACGTACGGGCCGATGTACATCGAGCAAGGCGGTCTGGTGGACGGTGGCCTGCTCGTGCATCCGGACGTCTTCCAGAACGCCGCGTCGAGTCCCGGTGTCTGCCTGATCGGCGATCCCCAGCGTTCACAGTGCGTGTTCCTCCTCAATGGGGAGATGGCCGCTTACAACGAGAAGAACAAGGACGTGGAGGGGTTCGTTCCGGTCACCCCCGACGGGGAACTCGATCCGGGGTATTACTACGTCAAGGGCGGCTCCATCCGCTACAGCGGCACCTCCTTGCAGGTGGGAATCCGGTACACGTTCTGACCCCTGGCCCTGGCTCGATTTGGGATGTTCGGCGACGGGAAGTGGTTCATTGTCGTGCGAGCCGCGCTGACCGGGCCGCGTCCGGGTCGATCTCGCTTTCGGTATCCGTTCTCCCCCTTCGCCTCTCCCTGATTTTCGGTGCTCCGCGAAAATGTCGGGGGGGCGTTCCGGCCCGAGGTGCGAAGCCCCCGGACCCCAATCTCCGGCCTTTTCCACCGGCCCCGGCCCGGGAAGGCGTTTGTCCCCTGTGCTACAATGGACCCATTGCACGGTGAGAGGTGAGGCATGTCCGGTCATTCCAAGTGGAGTACGATCAAGCACAAGAAGGCTGCCCTCGACGCCAAGCGGGGTAAGGTCTTCACGCGGGTCATCAAAGAGTTGACGATCGCGGCGAGGATCGGCGGCGGCGACCCGGCCGGGAATCCGCGGTTCAGGACGGCGGTCGCCGATGCCAAGGCCTCGAACATGCCCGCGGACAACATCAAACGCGCCATCCAGAAAGGGACGGGGGAACTCCCCGGGGTTACTTACGAGGAGTTCGTCTACGAGGGGTACGGCGTCGGCGGCGTCGCCGTTCTCGTCGAGATCCTGACCGACAACAAGATGCGGACGACCCCGGAGATCCGGCACATCTTCACCAAGTACGGCGGCGACCTGGGCCAGCCGAACAGCGTTTCGTGGATGTTCGAGAAGAAAGGACAATTCACGATCGCCGCCTCGTCGATCGACGAGGACCGATTGATGGAGATCGTGCTCGAGGCGGGGGCCGACGATCTTTCTCGCGAGGACGACACGTTCGAGGTCTCGTCTTCGCCCGCCGCGTTCAACGCCGTCCGGGAGGCGCTCGAGAAGGCGGGCATTCCGACGCTCGCCGCGGCCGTCGCCATGGCCCCCCAGAACGTCGTTCACGTGAACGGCAAGCGCGTGCAGCAGTGCGTCAAGCTTCTCGAGGCGCTCGAGGAGCATGAAGACGTGCAGCATGTCTACGCGAACCTCGAGTTCGACGAGGCCGACCTCGAGGCCGAGGCCTCCTGATCCCGGCCTGCCCCCCGGAACCGGCCATGAAAGAACCTGCTCGAGTTCTGGGAGTGGACCCCGGCTCCATCTGCACCGGCTGGGGACTCGTGGGAGGGACCGCCTTCGAGCCCGCGCTGATCGAGTGCGGCGTGATCCGGCTCCCCAAGCGAGCGACGTTTCCCGAGCGATTGCATCGACTGCTGGCGGAGTTCACCGACCTCGTGGGGCGGCTCGCGCCGACCGTCGCCGCCGTCGAGGCTCCGTTCCACGGAATCAACGCACGGGCCGCCCTCCAGCTCGCGCACGCTCGTGGCGTCGTCCTGGCGGTATTGGGAGCCGCGGGAGTGCCGGTGACGGAGTACGCTCCGGCGACGGTGAAGATGGCCGTCACGGGCGCGGGACGGGCCGACAAGGGGCAAGTCGGGGCGATGGTGGGGCGCCTCCTGGGTGGCAGCTGGACGAACAGCGGCTCGACCGACGAGAGCGACGCCCTGGCCGTGGCCCTGTGCCATCTTGCGTCGCTTCGCCACCGCGCCGCGATCGCCCACGCGCCGGACGCGCGCCGGCGGTGACTTCGACCTCGTAGCGTGCGTGATATGATCGGCGTCTCTCCGGCTTCGGGGGCGCACGCGGATATGATCGGAAGACTGACCGGAACGGTTGCGGAGTGCTCGCCGGGCTCGGTCCTCCTCGATGTCGGGGGTGTCGGGTACTCGCTGCAGATTCCCCTCGGCACGTTCTACGCTTTGCGAGAGGCCGCCGCCGGCTCGGTCACCCTTTACGTTCACACCCACGTTCGCGAGGACGCCCTGCTTCTCTTCGGTTTTACCAGCCGGGACGAGCGGCGGGCGTTCGAGGACCTCGTCGGGACGACGGGGATCGGGCCGCGCACCGCCCTGGCCGTGTTGTCCGGCATCGGGGTCGGCGACCTCGAGAGGGCGGTTCGGGAAGGAGACCGCGCGCAGCTCGAGCGGATTCCGGGCATCGGCCGGAAGACCGCGGAGAGGATGATTCTCGAGCTCAAAGACCGCTTCGACCGGGGAGACGGCCCTCGTCGCGGACGGCGCGGCGCCGCCGCGGACCTCGCGCCGCACCGGATTCCGGCGATCGCCGGCACGCGGTCCGACGCCATTTCGGCCCTCGAGCACCTGGGATACCTCCGTGACGCCGCGGCGCGAGCTGTCGATTCGGCGCTCGCGGACCTCGGCGAGGCGGCGGCGATCGAGGCGATTCTGAAGGCCGCTCTCCGCGGCCTCGTCCGGTAGCCGGAGGTGTCGTGACCGACGACCATCTGGTCCGGGGGGACGCCGACGGGGACGACGCCTCGTTCGAGCCCACCCTGAGGCCTCGCACGCTTGCCGAGTACGTGGGGCAGGCGCCCCTCAAGGCCAACCTCTCCGTTTTCCTCGAGGCCGCCCGGCAGCGAGGAGAGCCGCTCGATCACGTCCTGCTGTACGGCCCTCCCGGCCTGGGCAAGACGACTCTGGCGCACGTGATCGCGTGGGAGATGGGCGGTCAGATCCGGGTCACGTCCGGTCCCTCCATCGAGCGCCCCGGGGATCTGGCGGCGATTCTGACCAACCTGCTGCCGGGCGACGTGCTGTTCATCGACGAGATCCACCGCCTCGGCCACGTTCTCGAGGAGGTTCTTTACCCGGCGATGGAGGATTTTGCCATCGATCTGGTGATCGGCACCGGGCCGAACGCGCGCACGGTGCGGCTCGAGATCCCGCATTTCACGCTGGTCGGAGCGACCACGAGGAGCGGGCTCCTGTCGGGGCCGCTGCGCGACCGGTTCGGGATCGTCCACCACCTGGACTACTACGACGCCGCCGACCTCGCGACGATCGCCCGGCGCTCCGCCGGGATCCTCGGGATCCCCCTCGCTCCGGGCGGCGCCGACGAGATCGCTCGGCGGTCGAGAGGAACCCCGAGGATCGCCAACCGCCTTCTCCGCCGGGTCCGCGACTTCGCCCAGGTCGCGGGGGAGACCTCCGTCACCGAGCAGGCGGCCTCGGAGGCGCTCGAGCGGCTCCAGGTGGACCGGTACGGCCTGGACGAGGTCGACCGGCGTCTCCTGCTCGCGATTCTGGACAAGTTCGACGGCGGTCCCGTCGGACTCGCTACCTTGGCCGCGGCGACCGGTGAAGACCCCGGCACCCTCGAGGAGATCTACGAACCTTATCTGCTCCAGATCGGGTTTCTCGACCGGACACCGAGAGGCCGGCGGGCCACGCGCAGAGCCAGAGAGCATCTGCGCGCGAAGGATCCTTCCGCGCTCTTCTAGCTCGGATTATTCATGAAGAACCGTAGCGAGACCGCGGAGATGCCCGTCATGCTTGGCGCTCGCAGGACCGAGGACCCGACGCGTACTGTACCGTACGTGGAGGGTCCGAGGCCCGAGAACGCCGAGCAGGGCGGGCAGATACGCGGTCGCAGTAGGTTCTTCATGAATGATGCGGGCTAGCTCGCCGCTGCTTCACGCGCGTGGCCCCGGCGGACGGGAGGCGCGAGAAGAGGCCCGTGTCGAGAGACCGGAGGTTCGGGAAGAATCCTTTGTCGGAAGAGAGGGACGCGACGTCTCCACCTACTCGGTCATCCCGAGAGGGTCGAGCGCGGCGTCGAGTTGCTCCCGGGTGAGGGAAGTGGTTCTCTCGGCGACCTCGCGGATCGTGCTCCCGGTGCGCGCCGCCTCGTGGGCGATGGCGGTGGCCTGGTCGTAGCCGATCAGGGGGGCGAGCCCCGTCACGATCGCGAGCCCCCTCTCCACCATCTCGGGGCCGCGGCTCGTGGCGGCGAGGCCGCGGACGCACCGCTCCGAGAAGTTCGCCGTCGCGGCGCCGAGCACTTCGATGCCGGACAGGAGGTGGTGCGCGGCGAGCGGCATCATCGTGTTCAGCTCGAAGAACCCCCACTCCGCCGCCTGCAGGACCGCCTGATCCGCCGCGATGACGTGCGCCGAGGCCTGGATCAGCGCCTCCGCGATGACCGGGTTGACCTTGCCGGGCATGATCGAACTGCCGGGCTGCACTTCGGGGATCGAAAGCTCGCCGATCCCGCAGCGCGGTCCCGACGCCAGCCAGCGGATGTCGTTGGCGATCTTGAGGAGGCTGACGGCGATGGTCCGTACCGCGCCCGACGCCGCCAGCACGGCGTCGAGGGTGGACTGGGCCTCGAAGTGGTGCGCGGTCTCGCGGATCGTGACCGCCAGTCCAGGCGGACACCTGGGCCGTGACGCGCCCCGCGAACTCCGGGTGGGTGTTGATGCCGGTGCCGACCGCCGTCCCGCCGAGGGCGACCGGCGTCAGTTCCTCGCGAGCGTACGCGAGGCGCCTCAGCCCGGCTTCCATCTGGTCGGCGTACCCGAGGAACACCTGCCCCAACCGGATCGGGGTCGCGTCCTGGAGGTGGGTCCGGCCGATCTTGATCACGTTCCAGGTGTCGCGGGATTTCGCGATCAGTTCGTCGCGCAGCGAGCGCACCGCGGGCTCGAGCACCTCGTCGAGCGCCAGGAGCGCCGACACGTGCATCGCGGTCGGGATCACGTCGTTGCTCGACTGGCCCGAGGTTGACGTGATCGTTGGGGTGCACCGTTTCGCGCGAGCCTCGCGGCGCCGCCAGGATCTCCGCCGCCCGGTTCGCGATCACCTCGTTGGCGTTCATGTTGGTCGAGGTGCCCGAGCCGGTCTGAAAGACATCCACGACGAACTCGCCGTCGTGCCGTCCGTTCGCGACTTCCTCGGCGGCCTCGCCGATCGCCTCGGCGATCCGGGGATCGAGCAGACCGAGGTCGCGGTTCGCCTTCGCGGCCGCCCACTTGATCAGCCCGAGAGCCCGCACGAACCGACGCGGCATCCTCGACCCGCTGATCGGGAAGTTGAGCATCGCGCGCCGTGTCGAGGCACCGTAGTACGCCTCGGCCGGCACCTCCATCTCGCCCATCGAATCCCGCTCGATCCGCTTGCCGGGTTCGGTCACGTCAAGGACCTCCTCGCGGCCGCTCCCCGCCGCCGGTGAAGGCGCGCCGCTCCGCCGCCTCCGCCCGCCGGAGGATTTCCGCAGCCTGGTCGGGCTGGTTCGTTGCATCGTACGCTCTCGAAAGGAGGCGGAGCGTCCGGGCGTCCTCCGGCATCAGCTCGGCGGCGCGCGCCAGGATCTCGGCCGCCTCCGCGGGACGGTGGTCGATCTCGAGACGCGTGCGGCCGAGGTTGAGAAGCGCTTTCGCCGATCGGGGCGAGGCGCTCGCCGTCGCTTCGTGAAACGCGGCCAGGCTCCGGAAGTCCCCCGCGCGCACCGCGGTTCTGCAGAATGCGAGAACCAGGATCGAGCCGATCGCCGCGCCGCGGCGCCATGCCGGGCCCGGAATCGCGGCGACCGAGGCTCCCGCGAGACCGCACGCTCCGGCGAGCGGCAGATAGGCGAGGCGCTCGCCGAAGATCGTTCCGATTGGAAATATTAGATTGCCGGTCACCGCGAAAGCCGCGGGTATCCAGGCCCACAGAAACGCCGCCGCCGCGGAAGCCCGGCGCAGGAGTAGCGTCAAGATCGCTACCCACGCCGCCGCGAGGCCGACCGCCGCCGCCGCTCCCCAGGGGAGCAGCGGCACGACGCGCGTCTGGTCGAAGCCGTACTCCGTCGTCAGGCGGAAGGGCAGCAGCATTTTTAACGCATACCGGCCCAGCAGCAGCGTGGCGTTCGTGACCCGTGTCGCGAAGTCCGCCGCGGCGAGCGGGTTGTCGATCGCAGGAGGGACGTGCGGCGCGAAACCGACCGCGGAAGCGCGGAGGACGAGGTACAGCGTCAGGGCGCCCCCGAACGCGGCCGCCCGTGAAAGCGTGGAGCCTCGCGGCGGCGCTCCCGCCGCCCGGCGCGCCACCCACCAGGCCACCAGGAGAACCGGCCACGCCGCCGCGCTCTCCTTGGCCAGGAGGGCGAGGAAGAACAGGCCGGCCGAAGCGGCGAGCGGCCAGCCGCCCGTTCCCTCGCGCTCCTCGGCGCGAAGGAGCAAGAGGAACGCGGCGAGGCCGAGCCCCGCGGCGAGGATCTCCGCGCGGCCGACGGCCAGCAGCACCGCCTCGCTCGCCAGCGGATGCACCGCCCAGAGCGCCGCCCCGGCCCACGCGGCGACCGGAAGCGCGCCGGGATCGCCCGAGGCGGCAGGGGGTTCCGCGCGGGCGTGCCAGGACGCGGTGAATCGCGCGGAGCGCCGCGGCCGCGAGGAGCACCGATCCTGCGTGCAACAGGAGATTCACCGCGTGGAACGTCCCCTCGTCCGGGCGCCCAGCGGAGATTCCACGCGAGAGAGAGGACGGTCAGCGGGCGGTAGAGGTCCGACCCCGCGTGCCGCGTGCCGAACCAGAAGTCGTGCGCGAGCACCGACGCCGCGCCGGCCTCGTTCCGGAGCCAGGCGTTGTCGAGAAACGTCCGATCGTCGTGGATCAACGGGTTGCCGAGCGAGTTCGCGTACGGGAGCGCGGCGAGCACGGCCAGCGAGAGCCACCAGAGCACGGGCGGGATCGCCCGGCTCCCGCGGCGTGCCGCCGTTCCTCCCTTCCCGGCGCGGGTTCCCATGGCGCCGAAGAGCATAGCCGAGAGCGGGGACGGCGGCTCCCCCAAGATCCCGGCCGGTCCGCGGGCCGCGCCGATTCTGGTATCCTCGCAGCCGCTCGAGTGCCGAGGAGGACAAGCGATGGGAACGGAAAAGAGCCACCTGCGCCTGCTTCAAGGCCTACGACATCCGCGGGCGGATTCCGGACGAGCTGAACCGCGACCTCGTGTTCAAGATCGGCCGCGCGTACGCCGCCTTCGTCCGGCCGCGCCGCGTGGCGGTGGGATACGACATCCGGCTCACGAGCCCCGAGTTCGCGGGGGTGATGCGCGACGCCCTGGTCGCGTCGGGGGTGGACGTCGTGGACCTCGGCGAGTGCGGCACCGAGGGGGTGTACTTCGCCACGTTCCACCTCGGTCTCGACGGCGGCGTCATGATCACGGCGAGCCACAACCCGGTGGACTTCAACGGTCTCAAGCTGGTGCGGGAGCAGGGGAGGCCGATCAGCGCCGACACCGGTCTCGCGGAGATCGAGCGGCGGGTGCTCGCGAACGACCTCGGCGCCACCCCCGGCGGCGGCAAGGTCGAGACGTGGAACATGTTCCCGGACTACGTGGACCACCTGCTCTCGTACGTGGACGTCGCCGCGCTTCGCCCCTACGAGCTCGTCGTCAACGCCGGGAACGGCGGTGCCGGTCCGGTCATGGACCTGCTCGAGAAGCGCCTCCCGTTCCGTCTCGTCGAAGCTCAACCACACGCCCGACGGCCGCTTCCCCAGCGGCGTGCCCAATCCGCTCCTTCCCGAGAATCGAAAGGTGACCGCGGACGCCGTGCTCGCGGGAAAAGGCGGACGTGGGGATCGCCTGGGACGGCGATTTCGATCGGTGCTTCCTGTTCGACGAGAAGGGGGAGTTCATCGAGGGGTACTACATCGTCGGCCTCCTGGCCTCCCAGGTCCTGAAGAGCCACCCCGGCGCCAGGATCGTTCACGACCCGCGGTTGACCTGGAACACCGTCGAGGTGGTCCGGGAGGGGGGCGGCGTCCCGGTGCAGAGCAAGTCCGGCCACGCGTTCATGAAGGAGGTCATGCGGCGCGAGGACGCGGTCTACGGCGGCGAGATGTCGGCGCACCACTTCTTCCGCGAGTTCTCGTACTGCGACAGCGGGATGATCCCCTGGCTCCTGGTCCTCTCGATCATGAGCGAGACCGGGAAGCCGCTCAGCGATCTGGTCGCGGAGCGGATGCGGCGGTTCCCGGCGAGCGGCGAGATCAACCGGCCGGTCGTCGACCCCGCTCGCCGCGATCCGGCGGGTCCGCGCCGTCTACGAGTCCCGCGCGCTCGGCGTGGACGAGACCGACGGTGTCGGCATCGAGTTCGAGCGCTGGCGCTTCAACCTCCGCGCGTCCAACACCGAGCCGCTCATCCGGCTCAACGTCGAGTCGCGCGGCGACGCGGCGCTGATGCAGGAGAAGACCCTCGAGGTCCTCGAGGTCCTCGATCGGGAAGCCTGATTCCGGCGCCGGCCTCCGGATCTCTTGACAATCGGCGAGGCTCCTGCGAGTCTCTTCTATGCAAGGCGGACGCCATGAATCGTCCGCTCGGAGGTCTCGGAACCGGTGAATCTCTGCGACGGAAGACCGATTTTCGTCGGCATGAAGCTGGACAGCCAACTGAAGCGCCGCATCGCGTCGCTCGTCGGTCCGGATCGCAAGTACGTGTCCGCCGACGACTCGACGTTTCTGATGCTCTGCCGCCTAGGAGAGGACGAGTACGTCGGAAAGCTGGTGACGGAGCGGATGACGACCGATCGGGTCGACGACGTCCGCCGGAACGTCCTGAGCATCCTGCAGCGTGTGTGCCCGGACACCCGGTTTCCGGCCCAGCTCGAGATCCTCGCCGTCGAGCTTCCCGCGGAGACCGCCCAGACCGAGTAAGCCCCAGCCCGTCCGGCCATCGGAACAGGATTGGATTTGGTAGCGCTACGGGGATTCGAACCCCGGTTTGGTGGCTGAGAACCACCCGTCCTAACCCCTAGACGATAGCGCCGGCGCCATTATAAGCGGCCTCGGAGGGCTGTCAACACGGCCCTCCGACCCCGCCGCAGCCCAAGGTTGTTTTTCAAGATTACGAATATATATTCGACGATGCGCATATATGTTGAATGCGCACGTTACACGTTTGCCTTTTGAGAGGGGGGCGCGCGATGCCGGGCTGCCGCGATCGCCAGGATCGTCTCGGGATGACACTATTCCGCTGGTCGTTCATCACGGCCACGGCGGTGGCGGCGTTGTGCAATGGCGTGACCGCGACGGTCGGCGCATCCCTCGTCCTGGCGCTCTTGCTGAGCGGCCTTGCATCCCACCTGTCCCCGTCCGCGCTCTTGCGGTCGCCGTCGGTCTTGCTGCTCGCGGACACCGTGCTCCCGGTCGTGGCCCTGGCGGCCGCTCCGGCGGTGGACCGGTCGTTGCTCGTTGCGTTCTTCCTGGCCGCGGCCGCGATGGCCTTGACGCGCGACCGGATCCGGTGCGCGCTGGCGGGATACGGGGTGTTCGTCGTCTACGTGGTGCTCGAGGCCACCGCGCCGGTCGGCCCGGCTTTCCTCGCCGCGGCGTCGCTGTCCCGGATCGCGTTCCTGCTCTCCGCCGTCGCCTATCTCGGGCCGCTCGTGAGGGCGCTCTCCTGTACCCTGGGCACGCTCGACGACGCCCGGCGCGAGAGCGAGGAGCTTCGGGCCCTGCTCGAGATCACCGATGCGGTGACCGGCACGCTGGACCTTCGCCAGGTGATGAGACTGATCGTGCAGCGGGTGGGGGATCTGGTGCGCGCCCAGCGCTGCTCGATCCTCCTGGTGGACGAACAGCTCCGCAACTGCTTCGTCGTGGCGGCCAACGACAACCCGAGCGTGGACATGCTCGAGGTCGATCTCACGAAGTACCCCGAGGTCCAGAGGGCGATCGACACGCGGGAGCCCGTCATCGTTTACGACGTGGAGAACGACCCGCTGGTGGCGCCGGTGCGGGAGCAGCTCCTGAAGATGGGGTACCGGTCGCTCCTCGTACTCCCGCTGGTCTTCGGCAAGGAAGTGCTGGGCACGCTGTTCCTGCGCGCAAGCCGCGAGACACCGTTCAATCCCATCGAGATCCGTTTCTGCCGCGTCGCGGCCGGAGCTTCCGCGAACGCTCTCAAGAACGCGCTCCTCTTCCGCGATGTCGCCATGGAGGCGGCGCGGCACCGCAGCACCGGAGAGAAGCTCCGGAGCGTGCTCGACTGCACCCCCGACATGATCGTCGGCACCGACACCGACGGGCGCATCACCGAGTTCAACCGGGGCGGCGCGCGGATCTCCGGAGTCACGCCGGATCACGCCCTCGGCCGTCCGATCGTCGAGGTCCTGGGGCCGGACGTCGTCCTCCGCGGTCCCCGGCGCGGCGACGCCGCCGACCCGGCACCGCGGGACGTCGTCCTCTCGCGCCCCGACGGCGCGGAGGTCGCGGTGAGCCTCGTGGACGCGCCGCTCGTGGGCCCGTCGGGCGAGGACGCCGGCCGTGTCTGGATCGGCCGGGACGTCACCGATCTGCGGCGCGTCGAGAAGAGCCTCGCGCAGGCGGAGCGGCTCTCGAGCATCGGCGAGGTCGTGGCGGGGGTCGCCCACGAGTTGAACAACCCGCTGTCCGGCGTGCTGGGGTACGCCCAGCTCCTGCAAGCGCAAGCCGGCGACGTCCAGCAGATGAAGGACCTCGATCGAATTGTCGAGTCGGCGAGACGCTGTCAGAAGATCGTGCTGAATCTCCTGTCGTTCTCCAGGAAGCACGTGGCGGAAAAACGGTTCCAGAACGTGAACGCGTGCGTGGAGAAGGTCCTTGATCTCAAGGCGTACCAGATCCGCTCCTCGCGGATCGACGTGGTCCTGGACCTCGATCCGTCGCTTCCACAGACATCCTTCGACTTCCACCAAGTGGAGCAGGTCATCCTGAACCTCGTGAACAACGCGGAACAGGCGATCACGGCGCTGGGGCGGCCGGGCCGGATGACGATCAGGACCCGCCATCGCGAGGCGTTCATTGCGGTCGAGGTCGAGGACGACGGCCCCGGCGTCCCGCTCTCGATCCAGGACAGGATCTTCGACCCGTTCTTCACGACCAAGGAACTGGGGCAGGGGACGGGACTCGGCCTCTCGGTCTCCTACGGCATCGCGAGAGAGCACGGCGGGCGGCTGGAGTTCGCGGTGCCCGCTGGCGGGAGCGGCGCCTGCTTCGCTTTACTGCTGCCGATCGTCGCGGAGGACCCGCGGAAGGCCGAGGGCGCGGCGGCGGGGCGCGAAGGCGGCCGCCTCGTCAACCTGCTCGAGGGGTGCCGGATCCTGGTGGCCGAGGACGAGCCGACGGTGTCCGATCTCGTGTCGCGGGTCCTCGTGCAGGACGGAGCACTGGTCACGGTGGCGCGCGACGGGGAAGAGGCCTGGGAGCGGATCGCCGAGGCGGACTTCGATCTCATCGTCACCGACATGCGAATGCCGCACCTGGACGGCAAGGGGCTGTACGATCGCGTGGCCTCGGAGCGCCCGGAGCTGATCCGCCGGTTCGTGTTCGCGACCGGAGATCTCGTCCGGCAGGAAACGCTGCGGTTCCTCGAAGGGCTGCCGAATCGGGTGCTCGTGAAGCCGCTCGATGTCGAAAGCGTGCGCCGGGTTCTTTCCCAGGCGATCTCGACCGTCGCGTGACGGCCCGCTCGTCGCGGGAGGCTCGAGACGAGACGCTACACTATTCCCGCGCCCGGTCTCGTGATGGGGCTAGCGCGCCGACCGCGGCGTGGAGCTGCTCGGTGAGCCGCGCGGCGGCGTCGGCGTCCGGAGCGGTCGATTCCTGACGCGCGACCGGTATCGGTTCTCCCACACGGAGCGAGATCCTGGCCCTTCGGATTCGCCGGGCGTGGCGGGGAAGCGCCTCGAACGTCCCCTCGATCCAGGCCGGTACCAACGGTATTCCGTGGCGCATCGCGAGTACTGCCGCGCCCGCGCGAAACGGCTGGAGCCTCCCGTCCCTGGAGATGCCGCCTTCGGGGAAGATCCCCACGACGTCCCCGGCCTCGATCGCGTCCCCCGCGCGCCTGAGCGCCCCGATGTTGCCCGAGGATCCCTCGACCGGTATCGCCTCGAACAGACGGTAGAACCACCGCATGCGGGGGACGGCGTAGAACTCCGCATTCATCAGAAAGAGGATCGGTCGTTTGAACGGGGCCTGCAACATGACGGGATCGAGGAAGGAAGAGTGATTGGCGCACAGCAGCGCTCCGGAGCGTGCCGGCAGGTTGAGGAGCCCTTCGGCCGCGTAGTCGAAGAGGACCTTCACGAGCGGGTGAAACACGAGACGCGAGAGACGGAGCGCGTACCGATGGGCTGGGCTGGGCATGAATCGGCGACAAACCCGCTCTCTCGACGAGCAGCCGGAACCCGAGAGGCTCGCGTCGAAGGAACGGAGTCGGACGGGACGGCGGCGCCCCGTCCGACGAGTCAGAACTCCGTCGTCGTGGGCGGAACCGATTTGTCCACGATCGACGCGGGACGCATCTCGTCCTGCCGGATCGGGCTCTGGGTGTCCACCGGAACAGGAGGTTTCATGGGCGGTCTCGGCATCGGCGCCATGCGCACCTTCGGCGGCATCACCGCGGGCTTCGGAGCGGCCTTCTTCTTCGTCGCCGCGACCTTTTTCGGTGTCACCTTCTTGGCGGCTTTCTTCACGATTTTCTTCGCCGGCGTTTTCTTTGCGATCTTTTTCTTGGCGGTCTTCTTGACGGCTTTCTTCAAGGTCTTCCTGGCGGCGGGTTTCTTCGTCGCCGCTTTTTTCTTCGGCGAGGCCTTCTTTTTCACTGCTTTCGCCATCTCGGGAACCTCCTTCCACCGCGTCGGGCATCATGCCCGTCGTGGCGCGATTATACCCCCAAGCCTTTGAAGGGAAAGGAGATTTTCGAACCGACGACGTGGTCGAAAAGCTGTGGACGTTTTTTCATCCCCTTGTGGGAAACACTAGCAAGTACAATATTTACAGGTACTTACCATGGTATCTCGACGCGCGAGTACGGGTTGTGGACGTTGCGGACGTGCCCCGCCGGAGCGCTACCGAGAGGTGGCGCGATCGCCGTACCGATCGAGAAGCGCCGGCACCAGGTAGTCGCGCACCGCTTCGCGAAGGCCATGTCGCGGCGAGTGGCCCCAGTCCACGCGGGCGCGCCGGTCGTCGACGTCCGCGGGCCAGGTGTCCACGATGGCCTGGCGGGAGGCGACCGGTTCGAATCCGATCTCGGCGCGGGGAAACGGCTCGAGCACCGCCGCGCGGATCTCCGCCGCGGACGGGCTGAACGCGCCGATGTTGTATGTGCGCGTCGTCAGGGCCGCCGCGTCGGCGAACGTCAACAGGAGCAGCGCGTCCACCGCGTCCGGCATCGTCATGAACGGAAGGCGCGTGTCGGCGCGAACGAAACAGGCGTACGACTTTCCTTGCGCCGCGGCGTGGATCATCTCGGGAGCGTAATCGCTGGTGCCGCCGCTCGGTAGCGTCTCGGCCGAGACGAGCCCGGGGAACCGGATCGCGCGGAAGTCGATGCCGGGCTCCTGCCGCTTGATGGCGCGCTGGGTGAAGTAGCTCCCGAGCATCTCGCAGTAGAGCTTGTTGATTCCGTACATCCCGGCCGGACAGTTCCAGTCGCTCTCTCCGAGCGCGCCCGCGGCCTCCTTGGCCCGAGCGTCGGGCAGGCCGTACACCGCGATGCTGCTCGGGAAGAAAAAACGCACGCTCGAGCCGCGAGCTAGCGCCTCCTCGCGGCACAGCCGGAACAGCGCGACGGTCCCGAGGGTGTTCACGTCGAAAGCGAGGTCGGGGTCCTTCTCGGCCTTGGTGGACAGCACCGCCGCGAGGTGGAAGACGATCTCCGGACGATGCCGGCGGAACAGCTCTCCGAGGACGCCGGCATCCAGGATGCTCGCCGCGACCGTCTCGACGCACTGCGCGGACTGCGCCGGCTCGAGCGGGGCGAGATCGAGGGCGACGATGTCGTAACCACGGTGCTCGAGGGCGGGCAGGAGCAGGTGCCCCATCTCGCCGCTCGCTCCGGTAACCAGCGCAACCGGTTGGCTCATCCGTTCCTCCGCCGTCGGGTGGGGGACAGGATAGCAGCAACCTGCAAGCCGACCAGGGCGGACTCGTAGCCCCCTCAGAGGAGCGCAAAAGTCGCTTTTCGGGCAGGGGGAATCCATGCTACGTTATCCCCCAAGCTGCCCTTCTCGCGGAAGGTTCCTGCACGATGCCGGCCCCGAACGTCGGCTAGGAGAGCGCAAGCCGGAGAGGCCGGGGAAGGGTGTTTGCTCGTCTTGGCGAGTTTCTTTCGGGGAAACCAAGGAGGCACGGAATGGCGGCACGACGCATGATCACGGTGGACGGCAACGAAGCGACCGCCTCGGTCGCCCACCGAACCAACGAGGTGATCGCGATCTATCCGATCACCCCCTCGTCCAACATGGGCGAGTTCTCGGACGAGTGGTCCGCCCAGGGGCAACGCAACATCTGGGGGACGGTGCCGGACGTGATCGAGCTGCAGTCGGAGGGGGGCGCCTCGGGGGCCGTTCACGGAGCGCTCCAGGCCGGGGCGCTGACGACCACCTTCACCGCCTCTCAAGGGCTCCTGCTGATGATCCCGAACATGTACAAGATCGCCGGGGAGCTCAACGCCTTCTCGATGCACGTGTCCGCGCGCACGGTGGCGACCCATGCGCTGTCGATCTTCGGCGACCACTCCGACGTGATGGCCTGCCGCCAGACCGGTTTTGCCCTGATCGCGTCCGGTTCGGTCCAGGAGGCGCACGACTTCGCCTGCATCAGCCAGGCGGCGACGCTCAAGTGCCGCGTGCCGTTCCTCCACTTCTTCGACGGGTTCAGAACCTCTCACGAGGTCGACAAGATCGAGGAGCTCTCGGACGACGATCTCCGCGCGATGCTCGACGACGGCCTGATCCGCGCCCACCGGGCCCGCGCGCTCAGCCCGGACCACCCGGTTCTCCGCGGGACCGCGCAGAATCCCGATACGTTCTTCCAGGCGCGAGAGGCGTGCAACTCGTTCTACGTCGACTGCGTGGGGATCGTGCAGGCGACGATGGGCCGCTTCGCCGAGCTCACGGGGCGCGCCTACCGGCTGTTCGAGTACGTCGGCCACCCGGAGGCGGAGCGCGTGATCGTGATCATGGGCTCCGGCGCCGAGGCCGCGCACGAGACCGTGGAGTATATGATCGCGCGCGGGGAGAAGGTCGGCATCGTGAAGGTGCGCCTCTACCGGCCCTTCTCCGTTCGCGACTTCGTGGCGTCGCTCCCGCCGACGGTCCGCTCCATCGCGGTCCTCGACCGGACGAAGGAGCCGGGGGCGGTGGGCGATCCGCTCTATCTCGACGTCGTCACGTCCCTGAGGGAGGCGCGGGACGGCTCTTTCGCCACGTTCGACCGGGAGCCTCGGATCGTCGCGGGGCGCTACGGGCTCTCCTCGAAGGAGTTCACCCCCGCGATGGTCTCCGCGGTCTTTGCCGAGATCGGCAAGGAGAAGTCCCGGAGCCACTTCACCGTCGGAATCGTGGACGACGTGACCCACGCCTCGCTCCCGTATGACACCGAGGCGGACATCGAGCCCGACGACGTGGTCCGCGCGGTGTTCTTCGGCCTCGGCGCCGACGGCACCGTCGGGGCGAACAAGAACTCGATCAAGATCATCGGGGAGGAAACCCCCAACTTCGCCCAGGGGTACTTCGTCTACGACTCGAAGAAGGCGGGGGCGATCACGATCTCGCACTTGAGGTTCGGTCCGCGTCCGATCCGGTCGAGCTACCTGATCCGGCGGGCGAGCTTCGTGGCTTGCCACCAGTTCGTGTTCCTGGACAAGTACGACATGCTCGCGCTGGCGGCGCCCGGGGCGACCTTCCTGCTCAACTCGCCGTTCGGGCCCGAGGCGATCTGGGACGAGCTCCCCCGAGAGGTCCAGGAGCAGATCATCGGGAAGGAACTGAAGTTCTACGTCATCGATGCCTACAAGGTGGCGAAGGACACCGGCATGGGGGGCCGGATCAACACGATCATGCAGACCTGCTTCTTCGCGATCTCAGGAGTGCTCGCGCGGGACGAGGCGATCGCCAAGATCAAGGGGACCATCGAGAAGACCTACGGCAAGAAAGGGAAGGAAGTGGTCCGCCGCAACTTCGAGGCCGTGGACCACACGCTCGCGCACCTCTACGAGGCGACGGTCCCGCGAGAGGCGACGTCGCGGCGTTGCCGTCCGCCCATCGTCTCCGACGAGGCGCCGGACTTCGTGAAGCGGGTGTCGGCGGTCATGATCGCGAACCAGGGGGACCTCCTTCCCGTGAGCGCGTTCCCCGTGGACGGCACCTGGCCGACGGCGACCAGCCAGTGGGAGAAGCGGAACATCGCCCTCGAGATCCCGGTGTGGGATCCCGCGATCTGCATCCAGTGCAACAAGTGCGCGCTGGTCTGCCCTCACGCCGCGATCCGCGCCAAGGTGGTCGAGCCGGCGGCGCTCAAAGGCGCCCCGCCGACGCTCAAGTCCGCCGACTACCGGGCGTCGGACTACAAGGGAATGAAGTACCTCCTGCAGGTGGCTCCCGAGGATTGCACCGGTTGCAACCTGTGCGTCGAGGTCTGCCCGGCCAAGGACAAGTCGAATCCGAAGCACAAGGCGATCGACATGGCGGCGCAGACGTCGCTGCGCGAGCCGGAGCGGGAGAACTACCGATTCTTCCTCGACCTGCCCGATCCGGACCGGACCCAGGTCAAGATCGACAACAAGGGGACCCAGTTCTTCCAGCCGCTCTTCGAGTACTCCGGGGCGTGCGGCGGGTGCGGCGAGACCCCGTACGTCAAGCTGCTGACGCAGATGTTCGGCGACCGCGCCCTGATCGCGAACGCTACCGGCTGTTCGTCGATCTACGGCGGGAACCTGCCGACGACGCCGTACACCGTCAACCGCGATGGCCGCGGCCCCGCCTGGTCCAACTCGCTGTTCGAGGACAACGCGGAGTTCGGTTTCGGCTACCGACTGGCGATCGACGCGCACATCCTGCATGCGAACGACCTGCTGAAGCGCCTTTCCGCGAACATCGGGGAGGTGCTGATCGGGGAGCTGATGGGGGCCGAGCAGGAGAGCGAGACGGGGATCGCCGCGCAGCGGAAGCGGGTCGAAGCGCTGCGCGTGGTGCTGAAGAGAATCGAGGGGGCCGAGGCGCGCCGCCTCGAGACGCTCGCCGACTACCTGGTCAAGAAGAGCGTCTGGCTCGTCGGGGGGACGGCTGGGCGTACGACATCGGCTACGGCGGCCTCGACCACGTCCTGGCGATGAAGCGGGACGTCAACGTCCTGGTGCTCGACACCGAGGTGTACTCCAACACCGGCGGGCAGCAGTCCAAGGCGACGCCGCTCGGAGCGGCCGCCAAGTTCGCCATGGCCGGGCGCGAGATCGGCAAGAAGGACCTCGGCATGATGGCGATGGGGTACGGCCACGTCTATGTCGCCCGGGTGGCCTTCGGAGCCAAGGACACGCAGACGGTGAAGGCGTTCCAGGAAGCGGACTCGTACCGGGGCCCCGCGATGATCATCGCGTACAGCCACTGCATCGCCCACGGTTACGACCTGGCGCAGGGGGTGGAGCACCAGAAGGCGGTGGTGGACAGCGGGATCTGGCCGCTCTACCGATTCGATCCGAGGCGGATCGCGCAGGGAGAGCCGCCGCTCGTCCTGGACTCCGGGCCGCCGAAGACCGGCGTCGCGGACTACATGCGCAGCGAGACCCGGTTCCGGATGGTGGAGAAGATGGACCCGGCGCGCTTCAAGCGCCTTCTCGACGAGGCGCAACACTTCGCGACGCAGCGTATCGCCGTGTACCAGCAGCTCGCCGGACTGACGGTTCCGCGCTCCGTCGCCGCGACCGATCCGGTCGCGGACAAGTAGGAGGAGTCCCATGGATCTCGGCACGAACTACCTCGGCCTGAAGCTCCCGCACCCGCTGATGCCGGGCGCCTCTCCCCTCGTGGACGACCTCGACACGGTGCGCCGGCTGGAGGACGTGGGCGCCTCCGCCATCGTGATGCATTCGCTCTTCGAGGAGCAGGTGGTCGGCGAGCAGCTCGCCGCCGCCCGCTACGTGGACACCCACGCGGACTCGTCCGCCGAGGCGCAGAGCTACTTCCCCGACTCCGACGTCTTCGCGCTCGGGCCGGACGAGTACCTCGAGCAGATCCGCCACATCAAGGCGGCGGTCAAGATCCCGGTGATCGCCTCGCTCAACGGCGCGACCGAGGGAGGCTGGCTCCAGTACGCCCGCCTGATGCAGGAAGCGGGGGCCGACGCCCTCGAGCTCAACGTGTACTACCTCGCCACCGACCCCGACGAAAACGGCGACGTGCTGGAGCAGCGGGCGGTGGACATGCTCAAGACCGTCAAGTCCGGGGTCCGCATCCCGGTGTCGGTCAAGCTGTCTCCGTTCTACTCGTCGCTCGCGCATTTCGGAAGGCGACTCGACCAGGCGGGGGCCGACGGCCTGGTGCTGTTCAACCGTTTCTACCAGCCGGACATCGACGTCGACCGGCTCGAGGTGCTCAGGACGCTCGAGCTCTCCGACTCGTCCGAGCTCCTTTTGCGGCTCCGCTGGCTTGCCGTCCTCTCAGGGCGGATCGACGGCTCGCTCGCCGTGACGGGAGGGGTGCACACCGCGCTCGACGCGATCAAGGCGGTCATGACCGGGGCCCACGCGGTGCAACTCGTCTCCTCCCTGCTCGAGCACGGCGTCGCGCACCTTGGTACCCTCAGGGACCAGATGGCCGCCTGGCTCGAGGAGCACGAGTACGAGTCGCTCCGGCAGATGCAGGGGAGCATGAATCTCGTCCGCTGCCCCGACCCGAAGGCGTTCGAGCGGGCGAACTACACGCGGATCCTGCAGGGGTGGGAGGGTTAGGGGCGCTCACGGCCGGCCCGTTCTGGGGGCTGACGTAGGTTCACAAGCGGCGCCTCGCGGCGCTCGGCTCGGCGGCGTCGTTGCCTCGGGGGCATCTCAATCCCGCGTCAGCTTCCGGTACTTGATCCGGTGGGGTCGGTCGGCATCGACACCGAGTCGGCGCTTGCGGTCCGCCTCGTAGTCCTGGTAGTTCCCCTCGAACCAGACGACCCGGCTCAATCCCTCGAACGCCAGGATGTGCGTCGCGATCCGGTCGAGGAACCAGCGGTCGTGGCTGATCACGACCACGCAGCCGGAGAAGCCCAAGAGTGCTTCCTCGAGCGCCCGCAGCGTGTCCACATCGAGATCGTTGGTCGGCTCGTCGAGGAGGAGGACGTTCGCCCCTTCTTTGAGTATCCGCGCGAGATGGAGGCGGTTGCGCTCGCCGCCCGACAGGTTGCGCACGAGCTTCTGCTGGTCGGCCCCCTTGAAGTTGAACGACGAGACGTAGCCTCGGGCGTTCATCTGGCGCTTCCCGAGGGTCAGGGTCTCGTTCCCCTCGGAGATCGCCTCGTACACGGTGTCGTCGTCGCGGAGCAGGTCCCGCGACTGGTCCACGTGCGCGAGCTTCACGGTCTCGCCGACCCTGAGGGCGCCGGTGTCGGGGGACTCGGTCCCGACGATCATCCGGAACAGCGTCGTCTTGCCGGCGCCGTTCGGTCCGATCACGCCGACGATCCCCCCCTTGGGCAAACGGAACGAGAGGCCGTCGATCAGCAACCGGTCGCCGTATCCTTTGACGAGATCTTCCGCCTCGATCACCACGTCGCCGAGGCGCGGGCCGGGGGCGATGAAGATCTCGACCGACTCCGGGATCCGCTCCGTCTCCTCGGCCACGAGGTTCTCGTACGCGGAGAGGCGCGCCTTCCCCTTGGCCTGCCGTGCACGCGGGGCCATCCGCACCCACTCGAGCTCGCGCTGGAGCGTGCGCTGTCGGGTCGAGGCGGCCTTCTCCTCCTGCCCGAGCCGCCGCTGCTTCTGGTCGAGCCAGGAGGAGTAGTTCCCTTCCCAGGGGATCCCCTGGCCGCGATCGAGTTCGAGGATCCATCCCGCGACGTTGTCGAGGAAGTAGCGATCGTGCGTCACGGCGACCACCGTTCCCGCATAGTCGCGCAGGAACCGCTCGAGCCACGCGACCGACTCGGCGTCGAGGTGGTTCGTCGGCTCGTCGAGGAGGAGCAGGTCCGGCTTCTGGAGCAGTAGCCTGCAGAGCGCGACGCGGCGCCGCTCCCCCCCGACAGCGTCGCGACGTCGGTCTCGGGGGAGGGCAGCGGAGCGCGTCCATGGCGATCTCGAGCGTGCTGTCGAGATCCCACGCCCCGGCCGCCTCGATCTTGTCCTGGAGGCGCGACTGCTCGTCCAGGAGCTTGTCCATCTCGTCGGGTTCCATCGGCTCCGAGAACCGCTCGCTGACCGCGTTGTAGCGGTCGAGGAGCGCCCGTACCTCGGACACCCCTTCCTCGATGTTGCCGAGCACCGACTTCGACGCGTCGAGTTTCGGCTCCTGCTGCAAGAAGCCGACCCGGATCCCCTTGGCCGGGAACGCCTCGCCCATGAACTCCGCGTCCTCGCCCGCCATGATGCGCAGCAGGCTGCTCTTCCCGGCGCCGTTGGCTCCGAGCACGCCGATCTTGGCGCCGAAGAAGAAGGAGAGCCAGATCCCCTTCAGGATCTCGCGGTTCGGGGGGACCACCCGGCGGAGGTCCTTCATGGTGAAGATGAATTCGGGCATTTAGCGCTCCTCGAAAACCGCCATTGTACCCGGCCCGCGCCGGGACGACCGGAAGCGACGTGCGGCTAGCGGCGCGGCGTTCCGTCGCTCGAGAGCGCGAACGCCGCCGCAGGGTACCCGACGAAGTGGTAGAGGTTCGCCGGGGCGGTCGGGCCGAGGCCGATGTCGCGCACGGGCAGTTCAGGGGAGCCGACGGAGGTGGCGTAGGCGATCGGGCCGCCCGTCGGCGTGCCTTCGCCGAGGTCGCGCGAGAGGTCGTCGAGGAGCAGGAGCCCGAGCGGAACCGAGAAGCGGCCGCACCAGGTCATCCGGTAGTCGTTCGGGTGCGCGGGATCGACGAAGGTCGCGAAGAGGTCGCGGATCTTCTCGGACGTCAGCGGACCCGAAAGCGGGCCTCGCAGGAGCGCGCGGTCGCGGTCCGCCGCCCGGACGTAGGCCTCGACGCCGCCGTCGCCGAAGGGCACGTGCTTGAAGTCGGACCGTAGTGCACGCCGTCGGTCGAGATGGCGATGGCCACGTCGCGCCCGAGCCGCCAGCCGCGCTTCTTCATCGAGGTCGCCGAGCGCCGCCCCGAGACGGCTCGGCGAGCTCGGACAGCCGGTCGAAGTTCGACGCCGGGCACGAGGATGGGCACGATCTCGACGTCGGGGCGGGCGTGCCTCAGCCAGTACACGAGCGCCTCGAGCGAGTGCTCGCTGTCGTGCATCGCGGCGTCCTGCAGCACGTCGTCCGTCGGGAAGAGCGGCGAGGATCTCCTCGCGCAGCGGCGACACCGGCACCGCGCCGTCGGGCGTGCGCCACGCGCGGTACGTGTCGAAGACCAGCCGGTCGTGCGCGCCGAACCGCCGGTACTTGTGGAAGACGCCCACGAGAATCACGGTGCGCGCGGTGACGAGCGGCAGCACGCTCGCGGTAGACGCGCCCGGCGTAGAGGTAGTCGTCGTGCGGGCAGATGACCGCGGCGACGCCCGGGCGCCGGGGCGCGCGCCGAGCGCGCTCGGGCGCGGGCGGCGACGCGGAGAGCTCCCAGACCTTCGCCATCTGCTCGGCGGTCGACGCGAAGCCGACGGCGTCCTGCTGGCCGCGCACGTCGCCCCGCCGAGGGGATTCCCATGGTCTTCCGGACTTCGTCCAGCGTGGGCGGTGACGCCTGGGGGGACGCGGAGACGGCCTGCGCCGCCGCGCGGGGCGAGGCGAGGGCCACGAGAATCGCGGTCACGGCGAGAACGCGCATCGGACCTCCTGGGGCGACTCGGTGCGTCACGGGCGGGAGCCGCCGACGACGAGCACGCCGGTTCCGTCGATCCGGTCCTGAGACAATCGCAGCAGCGCGTCGTTGGCCTGCTCGAGCGGGAATGCGGTCACGTCAGGGCGGATCGGGATCGCCGCGGCCTCGCGGAGGAGCTCCTCGCCGTCGGCTCGCGTGTTCGCCTCGACGCTCCTCAGGTTCTTCTCGTGGAACAGGCACTCGCCGTAGTCCATCGATGGGACGGGGGACATGTAGATCCCGGCGAGCGCCACCGTCCCTCCGCTCCGGACGGAGCGGAGCGCCGCCGGGACGATCTCGCCGACCGGCGCGAACACAATCGCGGCGTCGAGGGGAACCGGCGGCAGCGTCGAACGTTCCCCCGACCCAGACCGCTCCCATATGGCGCGCGAGCGCCCGGTGGCTCTCCCCGCGCGTCGCGACGTACACCTCGCAGCCGCGGTGCCTCGCGATCTGGAGCACGACGTGCGCGGAGGAGCCGAATCCATAGAGGCCGAGCCTCCCGCCGGCGGGAACCTCGGCGCGGCGGAGCGCGCGATAGCCGATGATCCCCGCGCACAGCAGGGGAGCGGCCTCGAGGTCCGAAAACGTCTCCGGTATCGCGTAGGCGAACGCCTCGGGGACGACGGCGAGCTCCGCGTATCCCCCGTCGGCGTGGTACCCGGTGTACCTCGAGACGCCGCACAGGTTCTCGGATCCCGAGGCGCAAAACGGGCAGGTGCCGCAAGTGTCGCGCAGCCACGCGATCCCGACGCGCTCGCCGACCGCGCGCCGCGAGCAGCCGGGGCCGAGCCGGTCCACGATCCCGACCGCCTGGTGGCCCGGGATCAGGGGGAGCCTCCGCGACGGGAGGTCGCCCTCGACGACGTGAAGGTCGGTCCGGCAGATCGCGCAGGCGCGAACGCGCACCCGGATCTCGCCCGCCGAGGGCTCGGGGTCGGCCACTTCGGTCCACCGGAGGGGGGCGTCCGCGATCGGCGCGTTGGCATTCAGCACCATCGCCCGCATCGGTCTCTCAGTATCCGTCGTCGTCGAGCGGGACCTTGCCGGCGAACCGGTGATACACGAAGACAAAGTACCCGACCACCAGCGCCATGCCGGGAATCCACCAGGCGAGGCCGATTCGCAGTCCCTCGACCGGAGCGGCCGCGTTGTGAATCGTGAGCCCCAAGGAGCGGTCGGTCGTCGCGGGGAGCACGTACGGATAGATGCCGAAGGCGGCGGTGGCGAGCATCGAGGCGAGGTAGACGGCGGAAGCGAGGAACGCCGGGGTGTCCTGCTCGCGCGAGGCGAACCAGAGCACCCCCACGAGCCCGGCGAGAGCCGCCATCGGAATCAGATATCCCCACGGCCGCGACGTCAGGCTTTCGGCGACCTGGGGCTGCACCTTCATGGTGAAGAGCGTCAGTACCACCGTGAGCGCCGCGACGGCCCACCAGACGAAATCGATGGTCCGCCGGGCACGAAACTGAAGGCCACCGGTGGTCTTGAGCGCGATCCAGAGGGCGCCGTGGAGAGTGAGCGCCGCGACGGCGGTGAGGCCGACGACGATCGTGTAGGCATCCAGCACGCCGGGGTTCGCGCCGGGGCGGAAGTCGGTCCAGAGCGGGACGAAGAACCGTCCCTGCGGATCCAGGGGAACGCCGCGGACGACGTTCCCGAGGGCGACGCCGAAGAACAGTGCCAGCAACAGGCTCGACAGCGAGAACGTCACGTCCCAGATCGGGCTCCAAAGGCGCCCTTCGATGTGATTCCGGAATTCCACCGCGATCCCCCGCAGGATCAGCAGCCAGAGCACCATCATCAGGGGGAGGTAGAGTCCGCTGAACGAGCTGGCGTAAAGCGGCGGAAACGCGAAGTACAGCGCGCCGCCGCCGGCCACGAGCCAGACCTCGTTGCCGTCCCACACCGGGCCGATCGTTCGCAGGACGGCGCGGCGCTCCGCGTCGGTCCGCGCCAGGGCGAGGTGGAGGATCCCGGCGCCGAGGTCGAACCCGTCGAAGACGACGTACATCGACAGCATGGCGGCGACGAGGCAGAACCAGAGCGTTTCCATGGCGCCTCTCAGGCGGCGTGCGGCCCGTTGGGGGGGGCGGCGGATTGCGGTCCGTGGGCGATCTCGCGTCCGACGAGGAACATCGCGAGGATCCCGAGCACCGTGTAGATTCCCGCGAACCCGATGAGGGTGAACATTCCGTTGCCGGAGGAGACCGTGGTGGAATAGCCGTGCGCGGTCCGCATCAGCCCGTAGATCACCCACGGCTGGCGGCCGATCTCCGCGGTGAGCCAGCCCGCGGTGTTGGCGATGTACGGGAAGGGGAACGCGAGCATCAGCACCCAGAGCATCGGGCGCGAGCCGTAGAGGCTCCCGCGAAAGAGTTTCCACGCGGCCACGAGCATGATCGCGACGAAGATCGTGCCCAGCCCGACCATGATGTGGTAGGCGTAGTAGAGCAGCGGGATGTTGTCGGGCCAGTCCTCCCGCGCAAACGCGTCGAGTCCCTTGACCTCCGCGTTCCACCGCTGGTAGGTCAGGAAGCTGAGTACCTTCGGAACGGTGAGCGGGTTGTCGAGCCGCTGCTTTTCCACGTCCGGCTGCCCGAGGATTACGAGCGGCGCGCCTGCCTCCGTCCGGAACAACCCTTCCATTGCCGCGAACGTCGGGGGCTGGTGAGCCGCCACCAGCTGCGCCTGGCCGTCGCCCGTCGGGAACACGAGAAGAAGCGATGCGGCCGTGCCCGCGACGACCCCGAGCCGGACGAACAGCTTGCCGTAAGCGACATGTCTGTCCTGGAGGAGGTAGAACGCCCCCACGGCGGCCATCACGAACGCCGCGGTTGCCGTCGATCCCGCCATCGTGTGGGCGTACTGCCGGAGCGCCCACGGATTGAAGAGGAGTCCGAAGATGTCGTCGAGGACGATCTTTCCCGAGGCGTCCAGGGCGTGACCGGCCGGGTGCTGCATGAAGGCGTTCGTGGCGACGATGAAATACCCCGAAATCCAGGCACCGGCGAACACCGGGAACGCGGTCAACGCGTGGAGCTTCGGGCCGAGCTTCTTCTCGCCGAAGAGGAACAGGCCGAGGAAGGTCGATTCGAGGAAGAACGCGAACGTCCCTTCCATTGCGAGCGTCTGCCCGATCACGCCGCCCGCCGCCCGGGAGAACTCCGACCAGTTCGTGCCGAACTCGAACTCCAGGGGAATGCCCGTCACGACCCCCATCACGAAGTTCACGGCGAACACCCTGGCCCAGAACCTCGCGGCCCGGTTGTACCCCTCCTTGCCGGTGCGGAGCGCCATCAGCTTGAGGACGACCAGGAGAAGCGCGAGCCCCATGGTGAGCTGCGGGAACAGATAGTGGAACGTCGCCGTGAAGGCGAAGTGGAGGCGGTGTACGGCGAGCGCACTGTCCATCCGGCTTCCTCGCGAACCTCCGCGCCGAGCGGCGCGACGGCCCACCACGATACAGCTTCGCTCCCCGGCCGGGAAATCCGGAGTGCCGACGACCGGCCGAGCGCTCAGCGGGGCGAAGGTGGCTGGGGAGCAGGGATTCGAACCCCGATACTACGGTCCAGAGCCGCATGTCCTACCATTGGACGACTCCCCAGCAAGCTCCGGAAGCGGCAGGATTATAGGCAGCGCCGTAGGGTCGGTCAAGGAAACGCCGTCGCGGCTCGGCGGCTGCCGCTGCCGGCGTGACGAGTTCCGGCGTGTTGCCCGCCTTGGTCCTCGTTGGTATCGTGGCGCGTCCTGGTGCACGTCGATCTTTTCGAAGCGAGGACGTCATGAGTCCCGTCCGGGTCCGATTCGCGCCGAGCCCGACCGGCCAGCTTCACGTCGGCGGGCTCCGGACCGCTCTTTACAACTACCTGTTCGCGCGGCGGCAGGGGGGGGCGTTCCTTCTGAGGATCGAGGACACGGACCGGAACCGGTACGTGCCCGGCGCCGTCGAGGCGATCGTGGACGCGTTACGGTGGGCGGGGCTTCGTTACGACGAGGGGCCGGAGGTGGGTGGCCCGCACGCTCCGTACTTCCAGTCGGAGCGGGTCGCGCACTACCGGGAGGCGGCCGACCGCCTCGTCGCGTCCGGGCGAGCGTATCCCTGCTTCTGCACCGCCGAGCGGCTCGACGCCTCGCGAAAAGACCGGCAGAAGGAGCAGCAGTCCACGAAGTACGACCGGTCCTGCCTCCGGCTCTCGCCGCACGAGGTCGCGGCGAAGCAGGCGGCAGGCGAGCCGTTCGTGATCCGGATGCGGATTCCCGACCAGCCGTCGGTCGTCGTGTGCGACATCGTCCGCGGCCGGGTCGAGTTCGGGAGCGACGTCCTCGACGACCAGATCCTCCTCAAGTCCGACGGCTTCCCGACTTACCACCTCGCCAACGTGGTGGACGACCACCTCATGGAGATCACCCACGTGATCCGCGGCGAGGAGTGGCTGCCGAGCACCCCGAAGCACG
The DNA here is from genome assembly GCA_963790465.1 of Terriglobia bacterium. Lineage (GTDB taxonomy): Bacteria > Acidobacteriota > Polarisedimenticolia > Polarisedimenticolales > JAIQFR01 > JAIQFR01. The sequence goes on from CAWBOP010000019.1 coordinate 93,293, forward strand.
TGCTGCTGTATCGCGACCTCGGCTGGGACCCGCCGCGGTTCGCGCACCTTCCGCTCCTTCTCGGGACCGACCGCTCGAAGCTCAGCAAGCGGCAGGCGGACGTGGCGGTGGCCGACTACATCGCCTCGGGGTACTACCCCGAGGCTCTGGTCAACTTCGTGGCGCTCCTCGGCTGGAACCCCGGGTACGACCGGGATTTCTTCTCCGTGGACGACCTGGTCCAGGAGTTCTCTCTCGAGCGCGTCGGGAAGTCCGGTGCGATCTTCGACCTCGAGAAACTCCGCTGGCTCAACGGGGAGTACCTGCGGCGCCGGTCCCCCGCCGAGCTGCTCGGCGAGCTGAAGCCTCTCCTCGCCGAGGGGGGAATTGCCGGGTTCGAGGACGGTTTCCTGCTCCGCGTCGTGGACCTGATGCGCGAGCGGATCACGTTCGTCCGCGAGATCCTCGCGAACGCCGGCTGGTTCTTCGCCGACCCGTCGGCGTACGAGGCGGAGACGGTGAAGAAGCGGTGGAAGCCTGAGAGCCGGGGACTGCTGGAACGTCTGCTCCCCGGGCTCGAGCGACAGGACCCGTTCGAGGCCGCGGCGCTCGAGGAAGAGATCAAGGCGGCCGCGCGGCGCGAGGCGATCAAGGTTTCCGAGTGCGTCCACCCGCTGAGGCTGGCTTGCACCGGCGTGGGCGCGGGGCCCGGCCTTTACGCGCTGATGGAGGTGCTCGGGAAGGACGCGTGCGTGAGACGGATCCGGCGGGCGATCGAAACGGTGAAATAGGCGCCGGGACTCGCCGAACCGGTCCGGCTCAGAGCCTTCTGCTTCTTCTCGATCTTGGCCCAGGCGTCCTTGAGGGTCACCGACCGGTTGAACACCGGCGCTCCCGGCCGAGAGTCGCCGCTGTCGGCGCAGAAGTAACCGAGCCGCTCGAACTGGAAGCGGTCGCCCGGGCGGGCGGAGGCGAGCATCGGCTCGATCTTGCATCCGATCAACGTTTCGAGCGATTTCGGGTTGAGCGACGACTTCCAGTCGGCCCCCTCGGGGACCGCGCCGGGATCCTCCAGCGTGAACAGGTGGTCGTAGAGCCGCACCTCGGCCTCGGCGGCGTGGGCGGCCGACACCCAGTGGATCGTGCTCTTGACGCGCCGCCCGTCGGGGGCGTTGCCGCCGCGGGTCGCGGGATCGTAGGTGCAGCGGACCTCCACGACCTCGCCGGTCGCGGGGTTCTTCACGACCTCGGTGCACCTCACGAGATAGGCCGACCGCAGCCGCACCTCGTTCCCCGGGAAGAGCCGCCAGTACTTCGGCGGCGGCGTCTCGCGGAAATCGTCCTGCTCGATGCAGAGCGTTCGCGAGAACGGCACCTTCCGCGTTCCGGCCGACGGGTCCTCCGGATTGTTCGGGGCGTCCATCTCCTCGACGAGCCCCTCCGCGTAGTTCTCGATGACGACCTTGAGCGGGCGGAGCACGGCCATGCCCCGCTGGGCGCGCCGGTTCAGGTCCTCGCGGACGCAGTGCTCGAGCAGGGCGATGTCGACGACGCTGTCCCGCTTCGCCACCCCGATCCGGTCGCAGAAGTCGCGGATCGCCTCCGGCGTGTAGCCGCGCCGCCGCAGGCCGCAGATCGTCGGCATCCGCGGATCGTCCCACGCCGCGACGAAGCCGCTCCGCACCAGCTCGAGCAGCTTGCGCTTGCTCATCACCGTGTAGTTGAGGTTGAGGCGCGCGAATTCGATCTGCCGGGGGCGACAGGGGGTGCGAGCGTGTCGAGCGAACCAGTCGTAGAGCGGCCGGTGGTCCTCGAACTCGAGCGTGCAGATCGAGTGGGTGATCCCCTCGAGCATGTCCGAGAGCGGGTGGGCGAAGTCGTACATCGGGTAGATGCACCACGCGTCGCCGGTCCGGTGGTGCTTCGCGTGGAGGATCCGGTAGATCACCGGATCGCGCATGTTGAGGTTCGGCGAGGCCATGTCGATCTTCGCGCGGAGCGTGCGCGAGCCGTCGGGGAACTCCCCGGCGCGCATCCGCCGGAACAGGTCGAGGTTCTCCTCGACCGGCCGGTCGCGGTACGGGCTTTCCTTCCCGGGCTCGGTCAGCGTGCCGCGGTGTCCGCGCATCTCGTCCGCGGTGAGGTCGCAGACGTACGCCTTGCCCTCCCGGATGAGCTGCTCGGCGAAGTCGTACAGCTGCTCGAAGTAGTCGGAGGCGTAGTAGAGCCGGTCCGCCCAGTCGAAGCCGAGCCAGCGGATGTCCTCCTTGATCGACTCGACGTACTCGACGTCTTCCTTCGTCGGGTTCGTGTCGTCGAAGCGCAGGTTGCAGTTGCCGCCGTACTGCGCCGCGATCCCGAAGTTGAGGCAGATCGACTTCGCGTGGCCGATGTGCAGGTAGCCGTTCGGCTCCGGCGGGAAGCGCGTCACGACGCGGCCGCCGTGCTTGCCGGTCCGGTGGTCCTCGTCGACGATCGCGCGGATGAAGTCGTGCGCGGGGGACGGCTTCCCGGTGGAGTCGCCGCCCGGGGCGGAGGGGTCGCCTTTCGGCGGGAGGCCGGGAGGATCGCTCGGGGTCGTCATGGCTCGAGCCTCGCTATCGGGCGGGTCGATCCTGGCGGAGAGGGAGGGATTCGAACCCTCGGAAGGGGTTTAAAACCCTTCAACGGTTTAGCAAACCGTCCCGTTCGGCCACTCCGGCACCTCTCCGTGAACGCGTGGGACCTCACCGGCGCACGGCCGGAAACGGGGATTGTAATGCACGGGGGCACGGCGTCAATGTCGATGGCCGGCGCCCGCCCCGAGAAGCGGCGATCGCGGCCTCGGAACGCTCCCGTCCGTCGACCCGGTCTCGTCGTCGCTCATGCGTCCGTCGTGGCGGAGGGGGCGGGATTCGAACCCGCGAGGCTTGCACCTTCCGGTTTTCAAGACCGGCGCCTTCAACCGCTCGGCCACCCCTCCGAGCCCGTAGAATCAATTATTCACCCCGTACCGCACCGCTGAGTCGACCTCTCGATCGTACCCCAGTGTACGCGCGGCAACCTCAGCCGATGCCACGTCGTGCTAGCCGGCGTCCACGAGCCCGGCATCGAAGCTTCTTGCTCACTGCCAGGTCCACCTCACGGGTAGCCGATATGCCGCTGCGGGCACCGCAGGCGACCGGCAGCAGCATTACTGATCGTTATCTCCCCGGCCAGGATCTGGACCAGGCGAACTTCGGGGCGACTTCGGGGGTGACTGAGCCGTTTGCGCCCTTTTCGAGCCCAACCCGGCCAGCCACCGATACCCGATGTCGGCACCGGCCCAAGCGGGCCGGGGTTATGCGCGCGCATGTCGAGTTCATACCGCAATGCGTGAGGCGCCGCAGCTCGCGAGTCACGGCGTCGCCCGGAGCGTCCTGTTCCGCGCCGCCGGTTCGACTGGTTGAATCTTGCCCTACCACGATTTCACCTCGTCTCGGAGCTCATCGACCTTGCCCGCGTCGTCTTCGACGACGTACAGCCGCACAATACGGGTAACGTAGCTCGCGCAGTGCCTGACCAAGCTCTGCGGTATATCCATGAGGGACTTCGGCTCGACTTCCCCGGGCACGAAGACCTTGATCAACTCGTCCTCGATTTCCGATGGTTGCTCTTTCGCTTGGTCCTGCGTCAGCAGGATCCCGCGTTTCTCCAGCTTGATCGGAGGCACTTCCGCCACGAGGAACCGGCCGAGTTCGATAAGATGCTTTCTTGCGAGTGCGGCCAAGCGGTCCTCGCACCGACGGAGAAAACTGGCGGTCGCGTCGTGTCGTTCCCCCTTCTCTTCGGCGAAACTGGTGACCGCGATCTCCTCCCGCAGGAGCTTGGGGGCTTGCGAAATGCGATGCAACGCGCAAGTCTCTTGATGACGCCGTCCGGGTTTCCCAAGGCGGCGTGTACAACCCGATCAACGTAGTTGTCTGTGAAGTCAAGGAGAAGCGAGGGGTCCCGCGCGATCCGTCGTACTGCGTCTCCATCCTTGGGGACTTCGCCGATGTTCTCGTCACGACATCGCCGCAGGAGCTGGCGGAGGGCCTCCTCCATCCCATACGTCGTCTTGTGATAGTAGACGGTCCGGTACATGAAGTACCGAGCGATGAGAAACTGCTCCGCCGCCGGAAGCGCCTTCAGGGCAATGCCGATCATGCCTGTCGGGCTTGCCCTGAGATTGTTCAGGAGGTAGTCGATATCGATTTCCCCGTAGGGGACGCCGACCGCGCGTGCGTCGCGCAGGAGAAAATCGAGACGATCCATGTCGAGGGAACTGTGAATGAGCTTGCTGATCTGGACGTCGGCGGCCTCGCTCCTCGTGAACAGGCTGGCGATGCGATTCGCTCGGTCCAACCCCCCGAGTGCGGAACGCAGATCCTCTTGTTCCGTGACGATGATGCTTCCGAGGTCTTCGTGGTTAGGATAGACGGGCCGGCCGAGCGCGAGCGGTCTGGGTGTGCGAGTTCCCGTCAACTCCTCGGTCAGTGTGACGCGATCGAGCCGTTCCATCAGGTGCGAGTACGGGTAGTGGCCCACGTCGTGCAGGAGCGCACAGAGGCGGAGGTCGTCGCAAGTTTGCTCATCGAGCGTCAGCTGCTCCCTTGCAGCCCCGATGACTTTCGACATGATCGCGAGGACGCCCAAGCTGTGCGCAAAGCGGGTATGCGACGCATTCGGGTAGGTGACGTGACCGAGGCCGAGCTGTTTCAGGTAGCGAAGCCGCTGAAAACTGGCCGTATCGATGACCTTGCGCTCGGAGTCCGAGAGGTCTATCGAACCGTGAATGGAATCGACGACAATCTTACGCGGCGAGATTCTCCTCGATGCCGTGGAGGGCAGTGAGGGCTTCGTCGACATCCGCTCTGTCGAACCTTTTTCCGTATGCGCGGAGCTTTTGCGCGATCGTTTCTGCGTCGCCATGGCTGACCTGCTTGCGATGGATCAAGAAATGAACGGAGGCGAGGAGCTCGAGTCGACGCGCGAGTCCTGTTCTGTCGCTTCCCTGCTGCCCCACGACGGCACGAAGGCGATCGAGTCGCTGCGTGGTCGGCTCGTCGAGGGCCCAACGTGAACGCTCGATTTCGGGCGTGACACGACTCGCGACTGCGCCGAACAAGTCGTCCGTCAGCGCCGAACAGTAGGGTCCGCGGAGATACCAGCGGTAGAAGTAACCAAGATCGACTCCGCTCGCCTGGGCCAAATAGACCGCCTTCTGGGCAATCAACCGGTCGGTGAAGGTCTCGAGTGCGGATGCGAGCCCAAGCCGCCGTAGCGTCAGGACGGCTGCGATTTGACGACGATCCATCATTCCTCCCCGATCGTGAGTTCGACGGATCGTACGCTGCGTTCGAACGCCGGTCAACAGTTCGGGCGTAGGCGCGGGTTGCGGTCCGGCAACCCTGGCCCCGCGCCCAAAGCGCCGCGTGGCGGTTGGGCTGCTCCAGCGCCTCGCGGCGGATTCGCTCGACCTGACCGCGGTCGAGCCTGAGATACGCCGGCGGATCGTCCCCGGCGGGGCCGCACAGCGAAGCTCGCCCCACCTCTCCTGAGGCGGGGTCATCCCCGCGGCTCGATCCGTTCCTGGCCGCCCATGTACGGCCGCAGCGCGACGGGAACCGTCACGGTGCCGTCGGAGCGCTGGTGGTTCTCGAGGATCGCGACGAGCGTGCGGCCGACCGCGAGCCCCGAGCCGTTCAGCGTGTGGACCAGCTCCGCCTTCGCCCCGTGGGCCGGCCGGAACTTGATCCCCGCGCGCCTCGCCTGGAAGTCCTCGAAATTCGAACAGGAGGAGATCTCCCGGTAGAGCTGCTGCCCCGGCAGCCAGACCTCGAGATCGTAGGTCTTCGCCGCCGAGAAGCCGAGGTCGCCGGCGCAGAGCTCGACGACCCGGTACGGCAGCTCGAGCCGCTTCAGGACCTCCTCGGCGTGGCCGGTCAGGAGGTCGAGCTGACGGTAGGAGTCCTCCGGCCGGGTGAATCGCACCATCTCGACCTTGTTGAACTGGTGCTGGCGGATCAGTCCGCGGACGTCCTTTCCGTAGGAGCCGGCCTCGCTGCGGAAGCAGGGGGTGTAGGCGCAGTAGGCGATCGGGAGGCGCTCCCCGTCGAGGATCTCCCCGGCGTGGATGTTGGTCACCGGGACCTCGGCGGTCGGGACCAGGTAGTACCCGCCCGGCTCCACCTTGAACAGGTCCGCCTCGAACTTGGGAAGCTGGCCGGTCCCGAAGAGCGCCGCCGCGTTCACCATGAACGGCGGGAGCACCTCGAGGTAGCCGTGCTCGCGGGTGTGCAGGTCGAGCATGAACTGGATCAGCGCGCGCTCGAGCTTCGCCCCGTCCCCGAAGTACAGCGCGAACCGGCTCCCCGTGATCTTGGCGGCGCGCTCGAAGTCGAGGATTCCCAGGGACTCGCCGAGATCCCAGTGCGCCTTCGGCTCGAAGCCGAAGCGCGGCGGTTGGCCCCAGGCGCGCAGGACCGGGTTGTCCTCCGAAGATTTCCCCTCCGGCGCTCCCGGATGCGGGAGGTTCGGGACCTCGATCAGGAACGCCCGGAGCGCTTCCTCGGCCGACTCGACCTCCTTCTCGAGAGCCGCGATCCGCTCGCCGACCTGCCGCATCTCTTCCCTGAGAGGGACGGCCTCTCCGCCGGACTTCACGAGCTGGCCGATCTTCTTCGAGCTCTCGTTCCGCAGCTTCCTGAGCCCCTCGACCTCGACCAGTGCCTTGCTCCGCCGCTCGTCCATCTCCCGAAAAGGGGTGAGCGACAGCGTCGAGCCGCGCTTGCGGAGGGCGTCGGCGACCCGGTCGGCGTGGCCCCTCACGAAGTGGAGATCGAGCATGCGGCACCTCGAATCCGGCGCGACTCCCGCGCCCGAACGCGCATTGTAGACCGGCGCGGTCCGTCGCGTCAGGGTGCTATGATGCGGACGACGCCGCGACGTCCTCTCGCCGCGTCTCACGGGGACCTTCGCATGGACAAGCTTCGCATCACGGGAGGCCTCGGGCTCAGTGGCCGCGTCGAGATCGGCGGGGCGAAGAACGCGGCGCTCCCGGCATTGGCGGCGTGCCTCCTCACCGGGGACCGGGTCGAGGTCGAGAACCTGCCCCGCGTCCGCGACGTGCGGACGATGCTGCGCGTGCTCGAGCAACTGGGAGCCTCGGTCGACGCCGCCGGCGCGCGGGCGGCGGTTCGCGTCGAGGGGTTCGCCTCGTACGAGGCGCCGTACGATCTCGTCAAGACCATGCGGGCGTCGGTGCTCGTGCTCGGGCCGCTCGTCGCGAGGAACGGCCGCGCGAGGGTGTCGCTTCCCGGCGGCTGTGCCATCGGCGATCGCCCGATCAACCTGCACATCGACGGGCTCGTCAGGATGGGGGCGGAGGTCAGCGTCGGCCACGGCTACGTGGAGGCGCGGGCGAGCCGGCTGCGCGGGGCGTCCATCGCGTTTCCGGACAAGACCGTCACCGGCACCGAGAACCTCATGATGGCCGCGACGCTCGCCGAGGGGACCACGGTGCTCGGGAACGCGGCGCAGGAGCCGGAGGTGGTGGACCTCGCCGAGCTGCTCATCGAGATGGGCGCGTCGATTCACGGCGCCGGGACCGACGAGATCGTGATCGAGGGGAGGCCGGCGCTTCACGGCGCCTGCCATCGGGTGATTCCGGACCGGATCGAGGCGGGGACGTACCTCCTCGCCGGTGCGCTCGTCGGCGACCGGGTCGAGGTGGCGTGCTGCCGGCCCGATCACCTGGAGGCGGTGCTGCGGCAGCTCGAGTCGGTCGGCGTGCCGCTCGAGGTGCACGGAGACGCCGTCATGGTCTCCACGCCCGTGGCGCCCGAGGCGCGGGACCTGCGGACCGCGCCCTACCCCGGGTTCCCGACCGACATGCAGGCGCAGTACATGGCGCTCATGACCCGGGCCCGCGGAACGTCGGTGATCGCGGAGACGATCTTCGAGCGCCGGTTCATGCACGTCGGCGAGCTGCTCCGGATGGGGGCCGACATCCGGATCGACGGACGGACCGCCGTCGTCGTCGGTTCGAGCCGGCTCACCGGCGCGCAGGTGATGGCCACCGATCTGAGGGCCTCGGCTTGTCTGGTGCTCGCCGGGCTCGCGGCCGAGGGCGTGACCGTCATCGACCGTGTCTATCACCTCGACCGCGGCTACGAGCCGATGGAGGCCAAGCTCCAGGCGCTCGGCGCCTCGGTGGAGAGGATCCGATGAGCGACTGCATCTTCTGCAGGATCGCCGCGAGGGAAATCCCGGCGTCGATCGTCCACGAGGACGACGAGGTGGTCGCCTTCCGGGACGTTCACCCGCAGGCCCCGGTGCACCTGCTGATCGTGCCGCGCAGGCACGTCGCCTCGCTCGCGGAGGCCGCGGACGCGGACGGGGGGCTGCTCGGCCGGATACTGCTCGTGGCGCGAGACCTTGCCGTGCGCGAGGGGATCGATGCCTCGGGTTGGCGCCTCGTCACGAACCGCGGTCCGGGGGCGGGGCAGACCGTGCTCCACCTCCACTTCCACCTGCTCGGCGGCCGCGGGATGACGTGGCCGCCCGGCTGACCCGCGAATAGGGGAACGGTCCGCCGTTCCCGTCTTGCCGTCGGCGGCGGGCGCGTGCAACAATTCAGTTCGAATCGCGACCGTTCGGCACGGGCGGCGCACCGACTTCCGGAGGGGCCTTCATGACGACCCACCTCGACGAAAGACTGTCTCTGGTTTCCGTGATCGGGGCCGCGGGCAAGATGGGCAGCGGCATCACGCTCCTGCTCGCCCAGGAGCTGGCGCGCCTGTCGCTCCTCCCGGAGAACAAGGGGAAGACGTTCCGCCTCAACGCCGTGGACCTGAGTCCGGACGGGCTCGCGGGGCTCCGCGAGTACGTGCACGTGCAAGCGCTCAAGGTGGCGGAGAAAGGGCGTCGATCGGCCTGAGGGCGCTCTATGCCGACCGGCCGGATCTCGTCGAGAACGGCGAGATCATCGAGGACTTCGTCCACCGGATGGACGCGGTCGTGTGGCCGAGCACGGACCTCGCGGCGGCGAAGGGCTCGCGCCTCGTGTTCGAGGCGATCGTCGAGAAGATCCCGGTGAAGATCGCCGTCTTCAAGGAACTCAAGGGGATCTGCGCTCCCGATGCGTTCTTCTTGACCAACACGTCGTCGGTGCCGATCGGGCTCGTGGACAAGGACGCCGGGCTCGAGGGGAGGATCCTCGGGTATCACTTCTACAACCCGCCGCCGGTCCAGAAGCTGGTGGAGGTCATCCGTGGCCCGTCCACGCGGGACGACGTGGCGGAGATGGCCGCGGAACTGGGCAAGCGGCTGCACAAGACGCTGATCCCTTCGAAGGACGTCGCCGGGTTCATCGGGAACGGGCACTTCATCCGGGACGGGATGCACGGTCTCGCCGAGGCGGCGCGGCTCGCGAAGACGCACGGAGGGGTCAAGGCGGCGCACATGGTCAACCGGGTCAGCCAGGAGTGGTTGATCCGGCCGATGGGGATCTTCCAGCTGATCGACTACGTCGGAATCGACGTCTTCAAGTTCATCCAGGACGTGATGGACACGTTCCTCGACGAGAAGCTCCAGGACGCGACGATCGACGCGATGATCGCCCGGAAGGTGCTCGGCGGCCAGAACCCGGACGGCTCGCAGAAGCCCGGGTTCTTCACCTACGAGAAGGGGCGGATCGTGTCCGTGTACGACCTCGACGCCGGCGCCTACGTGCCGGTCGATCCCAAGGGGTGGACGGGGGAGGCGGATGCGTTCCTCGGCCCGCTCCCCGAGGGGTTCCGTCCGTGGAAGGCGCTCTCCGGCGCGCCGGATCGCGACGCCGCCTTGAAGGCACACTTCGCGGCGCTCGACAGGACGAGCACGCCCGGCGCGGAGATCGCGCGGGCTTACGTCAAGCGCTCGCGCGAGATCGCGCGGGGGCTGGTGAGTTCCGGGGTGGCGGCGAAACCCGAGGACGTCAACGGCGTTCTCACGAGCGGCTTCTATCACCTGTACGGTCCGATCAACGATTTCTGCGCGTGATTCCTTTCGGCGGGAGGGAGAGCCGATGAAAGCGTTCGCGAAGCCGGTCTACCTGGTCTGCGGCGACTCCACGGTGTTCCTCGGCACCGGGAGAAAGGAGTTCCACCCGAAGAAGCCGCGGCCGGGGCTCGAGCACTACATCGCGGAGGCGGGCCGGGGCGCCCTCTCGCAGATGGCCGATCCGGCCGCCGTGGACGAAGGGGTCGTCGGCAACTTCATGGCGGCGCGCTTCAACCACCAGGGGCATTTGGGGGCGATGCTGTCGCTCGTTCACCCGTCGCTCGTCTTGAAGCCGTCGCTCCGGGTCGAGGGGGCGTGCGCGTCGGGAGGGCTCGCGGTCGTGACCGCGGTCAAGAGCGTCCTCTCGGGACAGGCGGACGTCGTACTCGCCATCGGCGTCGAGGTGCAGAACACGGTCAAGGCGATCTACGGCGCCGACATCCTCGCCGGCGCCGGGCACTACGCGGCCGAGAGGAAGAACGGCCACGCGTACTTCTTCCCGTCGAAATTCGCCGACCGGGCGGGGGAGTACAAGAAGAAATTCGGCGCGGAGAAGACCTGGACCGCTATGGGGCGGTGGTACGAGCAGGCGATCCTGAATTCGCGGAAGAATCCGAAGGCGCAGGAATACCACAACGCGATGCCGGACCCGTTCGCCGCGCACCAGGCGATGGCGCCGAACCCGCGGGGGTTCTGCGACCACATCAACGTCCTCGACTGCTCGAAGGTGTCGGACGGCGCGGCGGCCCTGCTCGCCGTGTCGGAAGAAGGGCTCGCGAAGACCGGGAAGAAGAAGTCCGAGGCGGTGCGGCTCGTGGGGCTCGGCCACGCGGTGGCCGACCTGACCGCCCGGCCCGACGACCTGACGAAGCTCGAGACGACGCGGATCGCCGCGTCCCGGGCGATGGAGATGGCCGGCATCGGGGTGAGCCAGATCGGCGCGTTCGAAGTGCACGATTGCTTCACCGTCACGGCGATCCTCGCGTGCGAGGCCCTCGGGCTCGCGAAGTACGGCGAGGGGGCGGAGTTCGTCGCCGCGGGGAACACGCGCCGCGAAGGGAAGACTCCGATGAACGCGTCGGGCGGGCTCGTCGGCTACGGGCACCCGACGGGGGCGTCCGGGGTGCGCATGGGCGTGGACCTTCTCCGCCAGTTGACGGGCACCGCGGGGGACCACCAGGTCTCCGTCTCGGCGGGGCGCCCGTATGGCTTGATGGTCAGCATGGGAGGGGACGACCGGACCGTCGTGTCGTGCGTCTTCCGGCGAGGCGAGTAGAGCGGAGCGGTTGCTCCCGGCGCCGCCGCACGGCGCGATGCCCGAGGTGGGCGGGCCGGTTCCTCGCGCGCTGAGGTGGCGCCTGCCGTGAGCGAGCCCAGGACGGTCTTCGAGGTCGGCGAGAGGGACCGGGGGAAACGGCTCGACCGTTTCCTGAACGAGAAGATCCCGCAGGTGTCGCGTGGTCACGTGCAGCGCGCGATTCACTCTCGCGTCACGCTCTCGTGGGGGATCCCCGCGAGGCCGGCGACGCCGGTGCGCCCCGGTGGCCGCGTCGTCATCGGCTTGACCCCGATCGTCGAGACGCTCTTCGATGCGGTGTTGCCGGTCCTCGATCGCGGCGAGGGCTGGCTCGCCGTCGACAAGCCCGCCGGGATCCCGGTGCATCCCGTGCACGCCGTCCGGGAGAACAGCCTGATCCGGATGCTGCGGCGGCAGGAGGGGTGCCCCACGCTCCGCCTCGTCCACCGGCTCGACCGGGAGACGAGCGGCGTGCTTCTCGTCGCGGAGGATTCCCCCTCCGCGAGCTTTCTCTCCACCGCCTTCGAGCGGAAGCGGGTCGCGAAGGAGTACCTCGCCGTCGTCCGGGGAGTCATGGGGGAAGACGAAGGAACCATCGACTTGCCGATCTGCGACGCGCGCGGGTCGCGCGTTCACGTTCGCCGGGAGACCGGCGAGGACGGACAGCCGGCGGAGACGGCCTGGAGGGTCGAGCGGCGTCTTCGTGGCCGCACCTTCGTGCGTCTATTCCCGGCGACGGGCCGCCGGCACCAGATCCGCGTCCACCTCGCGGCGATCGGGCATCCGATCCTGGGGGACATCCTGTACGGCCGCCCGGACCAGGACTACCTCGACATGGCGAGGGGGGTGCGGGACGCGCGAGGCGAGGAAGGAGGACCGCGCCGCCAGCTGCTGCACGCCGCGCGGCTCCTGTTCCCGCTTCCTCGAGGAGGGGAGCGCGTCGTCGAGGCGCCGCTCCCGGCGGACTTCGAGGACGCGCTCGGCTCCGACCCCATATAATCCGCCTGATCTGGAAAACAGATAATATTTTTTCGCGGGGAGAACCATGGCGCTACTTCTTTTGTTCGCATTCCTTTCGTTCCTCGGACCCTCGCTTTGCGATATCGGGCTCGTAGCCGCGCATGGACCGACGCCCGGGATTCTTCCTTCATACGATCCAGTGATACCCATGCAGCTTTCCAGGCAGTACGGCTTCCAAATTGACTTGGGATCCGGAAGTGGATTACAACTCGATGCAGGATTTCAGCAGTGTGCCGGGCTGGGCGGTGGATCCGTCACGCCCCGGCCTGGCATCCTCGTCCCGACCACGATAACCCTCAAGCAGGGCGTGATCCGGAAATCGGTCCTGGACGAGTGGCTGGCGGAGATCCGGGTTGGGAATCCCGGGGCGTTGCGCACGGTCGTAGTCCGCGTGATGAGCCCCGACCGTACAAGGGTGCTGAGGACCTGGAGGCTGACGCGCACCCGCGTCAACAAATACACCGGCCCGGGCCTGACGGCCAAAGGAACGGACGAAATCTCGATCGAATCCCTGGTGCTTACCTGCGAAGGCGTGGATATCGATTAGCCCGAAGTTCCTGAAGAGGGAAAGCGCAATCTGTCTTGCGGTCAACGAGATGACCGCAGGAAGCTGTGCAGGGTGCTGGCTACACGCGGTACACATCGGCGATCCCGAATTCCTCCGGCAGCAATGCCCCTTGTACCGGCGATCCGCCGCAATTACGGTCGTTGCAGCGGCGGCTTGATCGGCTGCGCCCCGCGGACCGCAACGACTATTGCCTTCGGCCCGGCGTTGGCCGTGTTTCCGTCGGCGTCGCTGGCGGCGACGGTGAAGGTATAGCTGACGGGAGCGGCAGCGGTGTTTCCTCCCAGGGCGAAGGTGATGCTCCAGGTGCCGTTGGCTGCCGTTCCGCCGGTCATGGGCACCAGCGCCGAGCCCGAGTGCCCGTCGGGGTGGCGGGTCGTCATCATCATCCGCCCTACGCCGGAGTTGTCGGCGGCCTGGACCGTTAGCGTGACGTTGCCTCCGGCGTAACCCAGCGTTTCAGGGGTGACCGTGAAGCCGCCGATGGTGGGCGGGTGGGAGTCGCGCACCTTCAGCGTCACCGTCTCGATCGACATGTTGGTGCCCGGTGATTCGGGACTTGGCTTCGAGGGCAACGGCTTGCCGCAGCCGTTGCGGTAATACTTCTTCAGCCTGATGCTGAAGGTGCCCGGGGCTGTGGGAGTGCCGCGCACGTATCGGTCCACCAGCGCAAGTCCCGGTGGTAGATTGCTCGCTTCCATCCCGCCCAGGGCCGGTGAGGTGCTGGTGAGGATCGAGGCGTTGTACGCTACTCCCTCGGTGGCGAGCGGCAGCGACGCCGGTGAGATCGCGCAATCCATCACCGGCAGATCTTGCGACAGACCGCGGGCTGGCGCTAAGAGCGACCAGGCGAGCAAGAATGACAACACAATGACTGGTGAACGTTTCATCATTACGGTTCTCCGTTGGCCGATAGATTCTTTATCTATGCTTCTTTGTTTTTCTGCAAGATAAATCATACAGCAATATTTGTACTGTCTGGCGTTTCCCGTCAGTCACTTCGACCCTATCATCTTCGTCCCGATATTTTTTGCCTTGTATTACGTTCTCGCCCGGCCCCATTGTGAATTCCCGAAGGATCCTCTTTCCTTTATAGATGCATGCAGTCTTGCGGTCCTGACCGGTCTGGTCCTGCTCTTGTCGTACCCCATGGGGATCTTCTTGCTGGCCATGGCATCCCTTCCTGGGCGGCAGCGGTCGGTCGATCCACGGCGTCAGCCGCGGTCTGCGGATCCCAACGGGATCCCTGGGGATTCCACGAAGCGTCACCAGGGCGCCCGACGTATCCGGCTTCGCCTGCCGTGCCAGGCGCTGTCAGGTGGAAGCCGTAGCTCTGGTCCGCTCCACCTTGCCACGACGACGCCGCGGACGACAACGCGCTGCGGGGATGGTCCTGGGGACACTCAGCTTCGGCCGGGCCGCTTCTTGTTGAAGTCCTTCGCGGCCTTGCTGATGATCTTCCACTTCCGGTTCTCTTCCGCACGCACACGCACATCCGTCTTCCTCGCCGCGACGTGGGCCTCGCACACGAGCTTGTGGAAGCTGGCCAGTCGCTCGGGCGGCAGCGTTCCCGACTCGACGGCGGCCCGGACCGCACAGCCCGGTTCGTCCGTGTGCGCGCAGTCGCGGAAACGGCACGACCGGGAGGCCGACTCGATGTCCGGGAAGGCCGCGGTGATGCCCTCCTCCGAACCCGTCAGGCCGAGCTCTCGAAGTCCCGGCGTGTCGATGAGCACGCCACCCCCCGGCATCTGGATCAGCTCGCGTGCCACGGTCGTGTGGCGTCCTCGGCCGTCGATCACGCGCACCTCTCGCGTCTCCTGCCGCTGCTCGCCGATCAGCGCGTTGACCAGCGTGGACTTCCCCGCACCCGAAGGCCCGATCAGAACGGCGGTGCGATGACCCGAGACGTACGCGAGGAGCGGCGCAACGCCCTCTCCGGTGAGCGCATTCATCGCCAGCACGTCTGCCCCGGGCGCGACGGACTCGACGGCCTTGCGCGCGCCCTCCGGGTCGGCGGACAGGTCCGCCTTCGTCAGCACCACCACCGGGACGGTCCCCGATTCCCACGCCACGGAGAGCTCGCGCTCGATGCGGCGCAGATTGGGCGGCCCCGCGATCGGGTGGACGACGAACACCGTATCGATGTTGGCGGCCAGCACCTGGACATCGGAGGTCTTGCCCGGCTCTCCACGCGTAATGGCGCTCGCGCGTTCGAGCACGACTTCGATGAGCGGGGCATCGATGCCTTCGGGAGCAAGCACGGCGACCCAGTCGCCGACCGCCGGCAGGTCCGCCGAACCTGTGGCGGACTTCAGGAGCCGGGCGGAGAGCTTCGCGCGAACCACACCCGCCGGCGTGGCGATCAGCGCGCTGCCGCGGTCGCTGCGGATGACGCGAGCCAGCGTCAGGCTCCGCGCCAGATGCGGCTCGAAGAGCGCCTGCCAGCGCGGGGAACAGCCGAGCGCTTCAAGTGCGGTGATGTCGGGCAATGGCGATCCTGTACCGCTGAAGGTGGAGCTGATCTGGACACAGGGCTGGGAGAGCGCGGACGAGTTGCGGCTGGCGATTGCCTCGTGGCTGGACCTTTACAATCACCGGCGGCCTCATCAGGCCCTCGGCTGGATGACGCCCGCCGAGAAGCGGACCGGGCAGGTTTTTTCGCTGGTCGGTTCGGCGCTGGTTCAGTTTGCGCTGGTCTGGTGGCTGACCCGGCAGACCGGCTCGGCCACCATCCTGGCGACCGCCAGCCTGGTGGCCCTGCTGCCGCAGATCTTCCTCGGCCCCTTCGTGGGCGCGCTGGTGGATCGCTGGAACCGGCGGCTCGATCATGATCGTCGCCGACACGGCGATCGCCGCGGCGACCGGCGTGCTGATCTTCCTGTTCGCCGCGGGCATCAGATACAAGTTTGGCACATCTACGTCATCCTGTTCGTCCGCTCGCTGGGCGGGGCATTCCATCACCCGGCCATGACCGCTTCCACATCGCTGATGGTGCCGCACAAACACCTGACGCGCATCTCAGGCCTGAACCAGTTGCTGCAAGGCTTCCTAAGCATCTTCGCTCCCCCGCTGGGCGCGCTGCTCATCAGCATCCTGCCGACCCAGGGAGTGCTCGCCATCGATATCGGAACCGCCGCGCTGGCAGTGCTGCCGCTCCTGTTCGTTGCCATCCCGCAGCCGCCGCGGAAGGTGGCGCAGGGAAACGGAACCGTTCAAAAGACATCCTACTGGCACGACCTGGCGGACGGGTTCCGCTACGTGGTCAACTGGCCCGGCCTGCTGGGGTTGATCATTCTGGCCATGCTGCTCAACTTCCTGCTCAGCCCGAGCGGTTCCCTGCTGCCCCTGCTGGTACTGCAAGAATTCAAGGGCGGGGCGGCCGAACTGGCCTGGGTTGAATCAGTCTTCGGGGTCGGCGTCATCGTGGGCGGACTGGCGCTCAGCGTCTGGGGCGGGTTCAAGCGCCGCATCATATCCTCCTGCCTGGGAATCGTCGGTCTTGGAGTCGGCGTCATCCTGACCGGCCTCGCTCCGGCGAATTTGTTCTGGCTGCTGCTGGCGGCGAGCTTTCTGACCGGCGCCATGCAAGTGCTCGCCAACGGACCTCTCGGCGCCATCTTCCAGTCCACCATCGAGCCTGATTACCAGGGAGCCCTCAACCTCGGCGTTGCACCCTACGGATCCGTGCGTGCGGGCCCGGCTGTCAATAGCGAGAGGCCGGGCCCCGGATCGGGGGTCCGGCCTCTCGGGTGACACACGGCGATCGACTGTCCGTCAGGGGGTCCGGAAGTCGATCTCCCACGAGTTGAGCTTCCCGGTGTCCGCCGCCGCAAGGTCACGGACCTTCAGCTTCCAGGCGCCGGCGATCGCCTTCCCGGTGAACGCGGAAAGCGACTGTGCGGGCGCGGTCAGGTCGGGATAGACGGTGATGATGTTGTCGGTGCTCGAGCCGGTCCGGTTGTGGAGCAGGACCGTCGTCCCGTCCGGGCCGATGAGCGACACCTCCAGGTCCCCCTTGTAGGTGTGGGTGATGTTCACGAGAACGCGCAGGTCGGCCACCGTCCCCGTGGCCGCCACGTTGATGGTGCTCGTGATGCCGGTGGTGTTGTTGTCGGGGATCGCGAGGGCGGGCGCGGCCGTGTAGTAGCCGTTGAAAACCACCTTCCAGGAGTTGAGCTTCCCGGTGTCCGCCGCCGCGAGATCCCGCACCTTCAGCTTCCACGTCCCCAGGGTGTTCTTGCCGTTGTAGGCGGTCAAGGTCTGGTAGGAGCGCGTGGTGATGTTGTAGGTCGTGATGATGTTGTCGGTGCTCGAGCCGGTCCGGTTATGGAGCAGGACCGTCGTGTTGTCGGGCCCGATGAGCGACACCTCCAGGTCCCCCTTGTAGGTGTGCGTGATGTTCACGTAGACGCTCACGCTGGTGATGGTCATCGAGGCCGGGACCGAGATCGAGCTCGTGATGCCGGTGGTGTTGTTGTCCGGAATCGCCAGGCTCGGCGCGGCGGCGTAGGTCAGCACCTGGCTTCCGCCGCCAGCGGTGCTGACCGAAAGCGTCACGGTGGTGGCGTGGGACAGCGCCCCGCTGGTGCCGGTGATGGTGAGCGTGTAGGTCCCGGCCGGAGTGGTGGTGGAGGTCGTCACCGTGAGCGTGGAGGTCGAAGAGCCGTTCGCGGGAGGCGTCACCGGGTTGGGCGAGAACGAGCCGGCCGCTCCCGTGGGCAGGCCGCTGACCGACAGGGTGGTGGCCGAACTGAAGCTGTTCACGCTGGTGACCGTGGCCGTGTAGCTCGTGGAGCCGCCCTGGATGACGGACTGGGAGGCCGGGGAGGCTGAAATCGTGAAGTCGGGGGTGGGAACGCCCTGGGTGCCGTTGTAGACGAACAGGGCGAAGTCCTGGTCGGTCGTGTCGGCGTTGCCCGGGACGCCGTCGCCGTTGATGCCGAGGGCCCGCACGGTGATGGTGAAGCTCCCGGTGGTGCCGGCGGGGAGGAACACCGCCTCGGTGTTGTTGCGGGTGTCGGCGGTCCCCCCGGTGATGGAGCTTGCTCCGGAGAAGACGTTCCCCAGGTATAGCGTGCCGTTGACGGTCACCTCGAGGTTGAGGTCGTTGACCCAGGCGTTGCCGCTGGTGGCGCCGGGCGCGTCGGACCAGGCCAGCATCACCCGGAAGGGACTCGACGAGCTCGCGATGGTGCCGCTGACGGTGTAAGTCTGGCCGGCGGCGCCGAAGACCTGGGTCTCGTCCACCCGAATGCTCGACGCGCCGTCCAGGGCGCGGCCGAGGTCGAGCCGCCCGTACCCCTGGTTGTTGGAGGGGAGGGTGTCGTTGGCGCCGACGCCGGTCATGTAGGCCGGGGTGGCCATCAGGAAAGCCTTGACCATGGCCGATGTGGGCGTTCCCCACCCCTGGTTCGCGAACCACTGCCGCGCCAGGGCGGCTGCGCCCGCGACTCCCGGTGTCGAATGGGAGGTCCCGGAGGACCAGGCGTAGAGGGTCTGCCCCGTGGGCCAGTACTTGTCGCAGACTCCGGAGCCGTCGTAGTTGACGCTGCGGGAGGCCGCTCCCTGGATGTGGGTGCCGGGCGCCATGATGTCGGGTTTCTTGCGCCCGTCCGAGGTGGGGCCGCGGCTGCTGAAGCTGATGATGTCCTTGGCGTTGTCGGCGCCGGTGTTGTCGATCCCGCAGCCGTCGGTTCCGGTCTGCCGGAAATTCTCGGAAGCGCCGACGGTGAGGACGTTCTTGCCGGTCCCGGGCGCGGAGACGGTGTACGTGGAGGGGCCGGCGTTTCCGGCGGCGAACACGATGGACATCTCCTGGTTGCCGGTGGTCCCCGAGGCGGCGTCGCGCACCAGGATGTCGTAGGAGCGCGAGTCGGTGGTGTACAGGTTCGACCCGGTGCCGGTGAGGCCCCAGGAGTTGGTGCTGATCCGGGCGCCGTTGTTGTAGGCGTTGGCGATCAGGGTCGAGTAAGCGGTGGAGGTGAAGTAGCCTGCGTTGCTGAAGATCTTCGAGGCCCCGAGGCGCGTGTAGGGCGCAACCCCGAGCCCGTACTGGTACCCCCCCGTGTCCTCGTAGGACGAGCTCCCCTGCGTGTTGTTGTAGCCGCCCACGATGGCCGCGTTGAGGTTCCCGTGGCCGCCTCCGCTGTCGCCGGAGGCATCGGTGGAGTAGTTGAGGACGTAAGTCACGCGGGAGACGGCGCTGGCGTCCGTGAAGTCCTGGTGGACGTCCGTTGTGGATCCCTTGTCGAGCCCGTCATCGGCCACGTCCACGGTGAAGGAGAAGTTGGAGGCGAATCCCTTGCCGTTCAGCCAGGCGAGGAAGCCCGGCGCGGAGGGCTGGACTCCGGTGGCGTCGAGGTTGCCGGCCATGATCTGGTCCTGGCGCTCGTCGAGCATCTCCTTGGGCAGGCACGGCTCGATCCAGAATACGTCGGGCTGGGCGGCCAGGCGCGGAATCAGGGCGGCGGGGATCCGGACCCGCACGTCCCGCATCCCGCCGAGGGAGACGTCCTCCATCAGCTCTGCGAAGGCCTGCGCCTTCAGGTCGGCCACGGACAGATCGGCGCCGGCGTGCTCCACGAACTGCACGACCACGTCCGTCGCCTCGTCGTTCCGCGCGATGGCATCCTCGAGGAAGGCGGAGATCCGGTACGCCGGGTGGTACGCGCCCACCCACTGGACCACGCTTCCGGGCCGGAAGACCTCCCCGCTCATCCGCTGCCAGGCGGCCGGCGACGCGAAGACCGCGTAGGCGTTGCTGGGGAGGTAGGCGACGATGTCCGCGTCCCCGTCCCGCTTGAGGTCCGCGAGCCACTCGTCCTTCGGCGGGCCCACGAACTGGACGAGGTAGAGTTGCCGGTCGAGGCGCCCGGGTGTGTCCAGGCGGTCCAACGGCAGATCCTTCGGTTCGCCGTATCGGGTGTCGATGAGCCAGCGGTTGGCGGCAACCAGGTCGAAGTCGTCCCTCACCGTCACGCCGGAAAGAACCTTCTCCGTGAGCGCCGGGATCGCCCGGTCGCTCACCACGAGAAGCTGGAAGGCGCCGTAATCCAGCCGGAGCTGGATGACGCCGAGGCTCATCAGGCGATCGAGCGCCGGAGCGTCGCCGGTGCCGAGGAGCAGCTTGTGGACGCCGCCCGGGTGGACGAGCGCGGCCGGGATCTCCGCGCGCGGCGGCAGGGTTCCCTCCCCTCCCGGTCCGGCGGCGAAGGCCATCATCGCCGCCAGCGCCAGCAGGGAAACGAGCCCCAGAGTGATCGGAATCCGTGCGGTGGCCTTCATACTCCTCTCCTTCAAAAGCCGGGTTTCCCGGATCCCTGCCCTGGGACGCCGGAATTCCCGGAATAACGGCTTGCCGAGGCTTCCCTTCTCGATGCGCGGATGAGAGCGGATTTCGAAGCCGACCAACGCGGGGCGCATCACGAACGCGGCGACGCGGACGGAACGGATAGGGCATTCAAGCTGCGTTCCTGTCCCCGCCCACGTACCACCACCAAGCTCATTCTCCTCCCGGTGCCCGGGTGAATTCAAGCTGTTCGCCACCGAACCACCGCGAGGCCAGGAACCCGCGGTCGAGCGCGCGAACGAATGCTCGGAGCACTTCCGCGGTCAACCCGGCGTCGAACGCCATCCGGTACCGCAACGCGACCGGCACCGTCAGCAGCCACTGGCGGACGGGCTCCTCCGGGAAGATTTCGTCCACGAGGTCAAGTGGGGTGTAGGCGCTCACCAAGAACCGGACTTTTCTGAACTCACGCCGACAGGGAGAGGCAGAATCATCATCCGCGCCGAAGGCGCGCCGGCGCGGCGCGCGCCGGAGTATCGTGTCCCACCGAGGGCGGATAGTGAAAACCCCAGCCGTTCAACCGGCTGGGGTTCTCGGTGGCGTCCCGGTTAGGACATCCACACCCACTTTTTCTTCCGGAGCCGCGGCTTTGGATTATGATGCGCGGAGTCGGGGGATGCCGCGGGTTATCGAAACGAAGAGGCCGGGTTGATCTTCATGTCTGGCACGGCAGCGCTTTGAACGCATTCAACAATATTCGCCGGAAAGGAAAAGGGTATGAGAATCAATGCAATTGCTCCTCGTCGAACGGCAGTGTCTGCGGTGATGGTGTTGCTGGCAGCGCTGCTGACGGCGGGAATCGCATCTGCAGCGGAAAACGAAACAGGGCCGGTGCAGTTGACTCCGAAAATTGCCAAGAAAATGATTCCGCTGCTTCGAGCGGAAAAGGCGGGAGGAAGCGGATTTGAAACCAAGCTGACGACCGCGGGCATGATCAAGGGAGATTACAATGCGTATAAAAAGGCGCTGGCAATCGCCATGATGGACAAGAACGACCCGGGCCGTCTTACGCGAAAGCCGGATTATGCCGAGATCCGAAGGATCAACGTGGGCATCGTCGGACAGTTTGAGGGGATTAGTCAGATCGGGGAATTTCTGACCGCCACCGACTGCGGCGTCTTATGCGGCAAGTTATAGAAACTTGCAATTGCATGTGTAGTGGGACGACGCTCCTTCGATTATTTCGGAGGAGCGTCGTCGGACCGCAGTCCGCATTATTGAAGACGGATGGGGCATTCAAGCCACCACCAAGCTCATTCTCCTCCAGCTTCGCCACGCATAGCGCGCTCGCCGGCGACCCGCTTCTTCCCGGCTCCGACCCCCTATAATTCGACGCCGTGGCGATCGTGGAATCGGATCCTCGGAGGTTTTCCCTCGCGGCGCGAGGGTTGCTGGCCCTGGCGGTGGTGGTCGCGGCCCTCCGGGGATGGACCTACGCGCGAAGCTATCGCGGCCTCGACTACTACCAGTTCTGGGTCGTCGGGCAGGCGGTGTCGCGCCACCTCGTGGTGGACGTCTACACCGAGGACGGACGGCGCCGGATCGGACCGGAGGTGCTTGCGAGGCTCCCGGCGGAGGACGTTTCCGAGCGCCTCGATCGGCGGTCGCCCGGCGCGAGGTGCTCGAGACCTACTCGACCCCGTTCCTGTACACCGTGGCCGGTGTCTTCGCTTCCGGCCGGTACGACCGGGACCACGCGGGGTTCGTCCTGCTGAGCCTCGGCTGCGGGCTGTTCGGCGCGCTCGCGATCTGCCGGCTTCTCCGATTCGAGCCGTTGTCGTGCGCCGCCGCCATCGCGCTCCTCGGCCTCGCGTTCGCGCCGTTCCTCTCGGATCTTCGCGTCGGAAACGTCAACGCGATCCAGCTCGGGCTGCTGGCCGCGTTCCTCGGGGTGCGAAACCTCCCGCGCCCGGCGCTCGCCGATCCGGCGGCGGGAGCCATTCTCGGCCTCGCGGTCATGTTCAAGCCGAACCTCGGTTGCGTGGCGCTGATGCTCGCCATGGCTGGGCGCTCGACAGGCGTTTGGCGACGCTGGCCCGCGTGGGCGCGGGGGGGCGGCGGCCGCCGCCGCCGCGATCGCCGCCTCGAGCCTTTACTTCGGGACGTTCCGGGCCTGGTCGAGCTGGTTCGCCGCGGTCCGCTCGATACCCGACGCGATCGTCGGCGTGAAGATCGGGAACTTCGCTCTCGCGCGGCTTCTCGGCGACCTCTCGGCGTGCGCGCCGCGCCGCTGCTGGCGGCGGCCGCCGTCGGCGCGATGCTGGTGATCGCCTGGGCATCCCGGCGGCGTGGCGCGGCTTCGACCGGGAACGAGATCGAGCCGCGGAGCGCCGGCCGGGACGTCCTGCTCGTCGGGACCGGGTGCATGGCGTACCTGCTCTCGGCTCCGCTCGTGTGGGTGCACTACTTCGTGCTCGTCGTCCCGCTCGCGCTTTTTCTTCTCCGGCCTGCCGGCGGGCGGCGCGACCGGTTCGCGCCGCGCCGCCGCCTGGCCGCTGGCGTCGCTCTCCTGCTCCTGGCGAATCGTCCGCTCGAAGCGGCGATCGGGCAAGGACATCCCGCGGTCGTCGCGGTCACCTCGAACGCCGGCGCGCTCCTGCTGTTCGCTCTCGCGATGCGCGAGATGCTGCGGAATCCCGATGCGTGACTTCGTCGAGCACCTTCTCGCCGCACCCGGGGATCGGCCCGAGGGTGGCACACCACCGGCGGGTGGAGCGGACGTCCGCCCGGTTCGCCGAGCCCGAGCGACCGCTGCCCCGCGAGCTGGTGGAAGCGCTGAGCGCCGCCGGGATCGAACGGCTCTACTCGCACCAGGCCGAGGCGCTCGACGCCGCGCGCGCGGGGCACAACGTTCTCACCGTCACGCCGACGGCGTCGGGGAAGACGCTGGTCTTCGCGCTGCCCGTGTTCGAGTCCGTGCTCGAGGAGCCGGGGCGAAGGCGCTCTTCCTCTACCCGACCAAGGCGCTGGCCCAGGACCAGGTCGGCGGTCTCCGCGAACTGGCGGCGGCCACCGGCCGCCTGCGGCCACCCCGCATCGCGATCTACGACGGCGACACGCCGGACGCGGAGCGGCGCAGGATCAAGGCGGATCCTCCCGACGTGCTCGTCACGAACCCCGACATGCTCCACGCCGGCATCCTCGCCCACCACGCCGAGTGGCGGCCGTTCCTCGAGCGGCTACGCTGGGTCGTGCTGGACGAGTTGCACGTCTACCGGGGGATCTTCGGGGCGCACGTCCACCACATCCTGCGGCGCCTCCTGCGCCTGTGCGAGGCGGCGGGATCGAGGCCGCGATTCCTGGCCGCCTCCGCCACCGTCGGGAAACCCCGGCGAGTTCGCCGGCGATGCTCGTCGGCGAGCCGTTCCACGTCGTGAATCGCTCCGGCGCTCCGCGGACCGCGCGCGAGGTGGTGTTCTTGAACCCCGTGGCGGTGTCGCCGTACACGGTCGCCGTCCGGGTCGTGGCCGAGGCGGCGGGGCAGGGAGCTTCGGACCATCGCCTTCACCAAGGCGCGCAGGATCACCGAGCTGCTCCACGCCTGGATCGTGAAGGAAGCGCCGGAGCTCAAGCGGCGTCTCGCCCCATACCGTGCGGGGTATCTTCCCGGAGGAGCGGCGGCAGATCGAGTCGCGCCTTTTCAAGGGAGACCTTCTCGCCGTTCTCGCCACCAGCGCCCTCGAGCTGGGGATCGACGTGGGCGGCCTCGACGTGTGCGTGCTGGTCGGCTATCCCGGGGTCGATGACCTCGTCCTGGCAGCGGATCGGCCGCGTCGGGAGGAAAGGCCGCGACGCCCTGGTCGTGATGATCGCGTTCCCCGACGCGCTCGACCAGTACGTGATCGCGCACCCGGAGATGTTCTTCGGCAAGGAGTTCGAGCGCGCCGTGCTCGATCCGTGGAACGTCATCGTCGCCGGCCACCACCTGGTGTGCGCCGCCGCCGAGAAGCCGCTCGAACTCGACGAGGTCGAGGCGATGGGGCCGCGGGCGGTGGCTCTCGTGTCGCGGCTCGAGGCGGAAGGACGGCTCGTCCGCGAAGCGGGGAGGAAATCGCTGGTTCTCCTTCCGCAAGCGGCCGCAGCGCGACGTGAGCCCCCGCTCGGCGGGGCCCCCCTACACGATCGCGGACGCCCGCACGGGGCGCATGCTCGGGACCGTGGACGGAATGCGCGTGTTCCACGAGTGCCACCCGGGGGCGATCTACCTGCACGCCGGTCAGTCTTTCCGCATCCTGAAGGTGGACACCGAGGCGCGCCGCGTCGACGCCGAACCGGCGCGCGTCGACTACTTCACCGTGGTCCTCGGCGAGAAGGAGACGAAGATCCTCGAGCGGCTCGAGTCGGGACGGCTCGGCCGGCTCCCGATCGGCTACGGCCGCCTCGAGGTCACGGTCCGCATCCGGGAATACCAGAAGAAACGGCTCTTCGGCGGCGAGCCGATCTCGACGCACGCGCTCTCCGTGCCGCCGCTCGTCTACGAGACCACGGGGTTCTGGCTCGAGATCCCGTCCTCGGCCGCCGCGGCGTTCGCCGCGCGCGGGCTGCATTTCATGGGGGGGCTCCACGCGGCGGAGCACGCGATGATCGGGCTTTTCCCGCTCCTGGCGATCGCCGACCGGGGGGACGTCGGCGGCATCTCGTACACCGGCCACCCGCAGACGGGAGGACCGGCGATCTTCCTGTACGACGGCATTCCGGGAGGCGCGGGGCTCGCGGAGCAGGTGTTTCGCGCCCCCGAGCGGCTGCTGGCGAAAACGCTCGAACTCGTCGTGGGTTGCCGCTGCGAGTCCGGTTGTCCGTCGTGCATCCAGTCGCCGCGGTGCGGGAACGGGAACAAGCCGCTGGACAAGGCGGCGGCGCGTCTCGTACTCGAGGTCGCGCTGGGGAAGGACGATTTGGCCCTCGACGTTGCCGCGGCGGTGGAGTCGCCGGCTCCCGAGTGCGCGACCGAAACGGCTCCACCCGTCCGTCCCCGCCGGCGCCATGGGATCACTCGCGCGGGAAATCTCGAAGGTGCGGCCGCCGAGCCGGTGGAAGCGAAGGCGACGGCAGGGCGGTTGCTGGTCATGGACCTCGAGACGCAACGCAGCGCGGAAGAGGTCGGCGGGTGGAAGAACGCGTCGCGAATGGGGCTCGCCCTCGCGGTGGTGTACGACGCCGAGAAGGACGCGTACCGGACCTATCACGAGGCGGACGTGGACCGGCTTCTCCTCGACCTCGTCATGGCCGACTGCGTGGTAGGCTTCAACATCGACCGGTTCGACCTCGTCGTGCTGTCGGGGTACACCGAGTGGGACCTCGGGCGGATCCGGACGCTGGACCTCCTCTCGGAGATCCATCGCCGGCTCGGATTCCGGCTCGCGCTCGGCCATCTCGCGGAGACGAATCTCGGCGAGTCGAAGTCGGCGGACGGGCTGCAGAGTCTCGCGTGGTGGAAAGAGGGGCGCGTCGATCTGATCGAGGCGTACTGCCGGAAGGACGTGGAAGTGACGAAACGGCTGTACGAGCTCGGGCGCAATCGCGGCTACCTTCTCTACCGCGATCACGCCGGGCGGACCGTGCGCGTCCCGGTGGGCTGGTAGGCCAGTGTCGTGAGGCCGAAGTCTGCGCTCGAATTCGCCCCCCGCGGCACGCTTCGGCGATGCGCTGCGACAGGTCGCCGCGCCGCCTTGTAACGGTCCTCGACCGGGGGTCGAGGACCGTAGACCTCGGCTGAAAGGAAGCGACATCGATTGACAGCCTCGGTTCCGCGCGGCGAGCGGCCTTTCGAGGCAGAACCGGCCGCTCGCCGCGAGGGCCGCGGCGGGGCGAATCCGAGCGCAGACTTCGGGCTCGACAGGGGAGAGGGAACGATGCGAATTGTGAGAGGTGCCGCGGTCCTGGCGGTACTGGCGCTGATCGCTTCGATGAATTGCGGCCGGGACGGGGGGGGTGTCATGGCCGTGGCGCCGCCTCCGCCCGGCTGGGCCGACGCGATCGCGGCGGAGAGAGCGGCGAAGAACGAGGAATTCCGAACGTCGATGGAGACGCCGCTCCTGCGGGCGGACATGCGCGGTTTTCGCGGGCTCGACTACTGGACTGCCGACCCCTCGTACCGGTTGGCCGGCGCCATCCGCCGCGACGAGAAGCCCGAGCGGTTCACGATCCTTTCGACCACGGGGAAGCCGCGACCGTGCGAGAAGTAC
Organism: Terriglobia bacterium; assembly: GCA_963790465.1. GTDB lineage: Bacteria > Acidobacteriota > Polarisedimenticolia > Polarisedimenticolales > JAIQFR01 > JAIQFR01. The sequence continues at coordinate 119,734 of CAWBOP010000019.1, forward strand.
GGCTCGGTGGCGTTCGACCTGCGCGGGAAGCGGTGCAGGCTGAGGATCTACCGGCTTCTCGACATCGGGAACGTCTCCGGAGTCGAGGGGCTCTTCCTGCCGTTCACCGACGGGACCACCGGCCGCGAGACGTATCCCGCCGGGCGCTACGTGGATCTGTCCGGTCCCGAGGGAGGACCGTACGTTCTGGACTTCAACCGCGCCTACAATCCGCTGTGCGCCTACGGCGCGCCGGAGCGGTTCGCGTGTCCCGTTACACCCGCGGAGAACCGCCTGTCTCTCCGGGTCGAGGCCGGGGAGCGTGGCTACAAGCGGCACGGAGGGGGTGCTTCGTGAGCGAACGAGGGAGCGCCGGCCCGGCGCCGGATCCCGACGAAGTTCTCGGCGCGCTGAGAGGGGTGGCGATCGCGCTCGCGGCGAGCCCGCTTCTCGCGGTCGGCCTCGTGCTCACCCTGCCGCCACCGTCCCCGTGGCGCGGCCTGGTCGCGCCCGCCGCGCTTTTCGGAATCGTCGCGCTCGCCGTGGGCCACAGGGCGTACCGGGCGATCCTGGGTCGGACGAGAGCCTCCGCCGCGCCCCGGCAGCGGCTGTCGGCGCTGCGGCGCGCGACGATCGCGGCTCTCGCCATCACCGAGGCCGTCGCGCTGTTCGGCGTCCTCGCCTTCCACTTCTCACGCGAGCCGTACGCTCTCGTCGGAGTCGCGACTCACCTGATCGTCGCGGGCGGGGTCTGGCCGACGCGCGCGAGGCTTCAGGGAGTCCTCGACCCCACGGGATTTCCGGGATCGAGATCGTCCGAATCGTGAGAGATTTCCATTTTTCGGTTGATTTCAGGCGGCCGCAGGTGGTAATAGTTCTCTTCCGTCTAGAGCCCATGGAGGAAACTCGATGACCAAGACCGAATTGATCCAGGCCCTCGCAGAGGCAGCGACGCTCGAGAAGAAGCAGGCGAAGGCGTTCTTGGAAGCGCTCACCGCCGTCGTCGAGAAGAACATCAAGAAGGGGGGGGAGGTCCCGCTGAAGGGCCTCGGCAAGTTCCGGGTGGTCAAGCGCAAGGCCCGCATGGGTCGGAACCCGGCCACCGGCGAGGCGATCAAGATCCCGGCCAAGACCGTCGTGAAGTTCACGGTGACCAAGTCCCTCAAGGACCTCATCAAGAAGAAGTAGCCCCGCGGGAGGTCCCCCATCCTTCAATTTCGCGCAAAACGCCGCCGCGCTTCGGTACACGGGTGGGGGATCGGCCTGATGGCCGGCGTCATCGCCCTCGCGTCGGGCACCGGCTCGTCTCCGGCGGGGAAGGCCCCCGTCGGAGACGAAGCCCGGCTCGAGATCGTCGCTCGCGCGGATCCGGCGTGGGTGCACGCATGTCGCGATCGATCCGACGCCGCCGTCGATCTCGATCTGCGCAACCCGGGCGCGAGACCGCTCCGCGTGGAGACGGTGTCCGTCGTTTACCTTGCCGCGGACCGGGTCCTTCGCACCGACCGTCCGGGAGAGTCGTTCTTCGGGCGGGGAGCGGCGTCGCGCGCGCGCAAGATCCGCGGGGGAACTTCGGTCGAGTGGCTCGGGGTTTGCCTCGACGGGATCCCCCCCGGAGCGGAGCGCGTCCGCCTGGAATTGGATCTGTCGGTGCGGGCAGGGCTCGCCCGCTCCCGAGTGATGGAGTCGGCCGAGATACGGTTCCGCCCCGCGCCGCCTCCCCGCGCCCTTCGCCTTCCGTTCGAGGGGTACTGGCTCGTCACCCAGGGACACGGCTGTCGCACCAACCACCGGCTGGGGGGGTTCGGCGGGGACTACGCATGGGATTTCGTCCGCTTCAGCCCGGCCGGCCGTACCGTCAAGGACGGCTACGAGACGAGTCGTCGCAACGCGGACAGTTACAGCTTCGGGCTCCCTGTCCTCGCCCCCGCGGACGGCACGGTGATTCGCGTCGTCGGCGACGTTCCGGACAACGAGGGACTGAAGGAGTATCCCCGGCGGACCCTGCTCGAAGACCTCGAACGGCCGCAGTGGATCTTCGGGAATTTCGTGGTGGTGGATATCGGCGAAGGCGCCTTCGTGCTCATGGCGCACCTGCAGCAGGGCTCCGTCACCGTGAAAACCGGCGACCGCGTCGTCGCGGGCGACCCGATCGCCCGTTGCGGCAACAGCGGGAACACGGTGCAGCCGCACCTTCACCTCCAGGTGATGGATGTGCCCGACCCGGCGGGCAGCGGCGTCAGGGGACTGCCCGCCAGGTTCTCGAACTACCGGGAGATCACATCTACCGGGAACGAGACCCACAAGGACATCCTCGCCCGGCTGGTGGCGGAGGGAGACCCTCCCGAGGACGGCATCGTCGTGCCGGTATCGTCCGAGGAGTCCAAGCCCTGACTCAGTCCCTCGCTCCGGCGACGGCCCACTCGGGAATCCCGTCGGCCGCGGCGAACGTCTCTCCGTTCTCCACGCGCAGGATGAGGACGCGGACCGGCCGTCTAGGCTCGAGGCCGCCGCCGTCGATACGGGTCTCGATGTAGTTGCCGGTGAGCGCCCGCGAAGACCCGTCCTCGCCGGGCTCGCCGAGAACGACCGCGTCGAGTGTGCGCCCCACGAATCTCCTGCGGAACTCCAGGAAACGCCGTTCGCCCAGAGCGCGCAGGCGTGCCGAGCGCTCCGCGACGGCCGACCCGTGCGGCCGGTCGGGGAGCGACGCCGCCAGGACGCCGGGGCGGGGAGACCACGGGAACACGTGGAGGTAGTCGAGGGGGGAGTTCTCCACGAAGCGGAACGTTTCCTCGAACCGCTCGTCGGTCTCTCCCGGAAACCCGACGATCACGTCCGCGCCGATCGCCGCGTGCGGGACACCGCGCCGTAACGCCTCCGCGCGCTCGAGATACTGAGCGGGCCTGTAGTTCCGGCGCATCGCGCGCAGGACCGCCTCGGAGCCGGACTGGAGAGGCATCTGGAGGTGCGGTGCGAGGCGAGGGTCCTCGGCCATCAGGCGGACGATGCCGTCCGTGACCGTGAGAGGCTCGAGCGAGTTGAGCCGGAGCCGGCTCGGACCCACGACGGCGAGCAGCCCTCTCAAGAGGTCCAGGAGCGTGCGCCGGGGTTCGAGGTCGCGTCCCCAATCGCCGGTGTTCACGCCGGTGAGAACGATCTCCCGGTAGCCGCCGGCGGCAAGAGCGAGGAGGTCCGCCTCCGCCCGTTCCCCGCTGACCGAGCGGCTCCGTCCCCTCACACGCGGGATCACGCAGTAGGAGCAGGCGAGGTCGCACCCTTCCTGGATCTTGAGGTAGGCGCGTCCCCGCTTGCCGAAACGAAGCGCCGGGACCGCCTCGCAGCCGCGATCGGCCGCCGCCGCGCCCCCTCCCGGCGCGACGATCCCCAGGTCGTCGAGGATCTCCCCGACGCGAGGTTTGTCGCGGTTGCCGAAGACGCGATCCACGCGGTCGAGGGCGCCGAGCGCTTCGGGGTCGAGCTCCGCGTAGCAGCCGGTCACGAGAAGCCGGCAACCCGGATTCACGCGTCGCACCTGCCTCACGAGACGGCGGGCTTCGGCGTCCGCCTTGCCGGTGACCGCGCAGGTGTTGACCACGACGACGACGGCGGCGGAGAGAACGCGTTCCCGCTCGTAGCCGCGCCGTTCCAGTTCCGCCTCGATGTTCGCGCTGTCGAACCGGTTCAGCTTGCAACCGAGGGTGAGCGTGTGAAAGCCGGGCCGGCTCACGTCGTCCGGCCGAGAATCGAGGCGAGCTTCGCCCCGGCTTCCCGGGAGCGCGCCTCGACCCTGGCGGCCATCTCCTTCCGGGCCGCCTCGAGCCGGCCGGCAAGCCCTTCGTCCTCGAGCGCGAGGATCTCGGCGGCGAGGATCGCGGCGTTCGCGGCCCCTGCCTTGCCGATGGCGAGCGTGCCGACCGGAATGCCCGCAGGCATCTGCACGGTGGAGAGAAGCGCGTCGAGCCCGTTGAGTTCCGACGACGCGAGCGGCACCCCCAGGACCGGGAGGGTCGTGAGGGCTGCGACCGCTCCGGCGAGGTGGGCCGCGTTCCCCGCGCCGACGACGAAGACGCGCACCCCGCGCGCTCTGGCCGAACGAACGATGGCCGCCGTGCGCTCGGGCGAGCGGTGCGCCGACGTGATCTCGAGTTCGTAGGGAACCCCGAGCGACTCGAGCGTCCGCGCGGCTTCCGCCATCACGGCCAGGTCCGAGTCGCTGCCCATCAGGATCGAGACCTTCGGCCGCGGATTCGTGCTCATGCCGTTCCCCTCCGTTCGAGCGTTTCCACGCCGTCGAGGGCGATGTCGCTCCGGTAGTAGCTGCCGTCCCAGCGAATGGCGCGGACCCCGCGGTAGGCGCGCTCCCGCGCTTCGGTCAGCGTCGGAGCGAGCGCGGTCACGCCCAGCACGCGCCCTCCGGCGGTGACGTAGCCCCCCTCGTCGCCGTTCCCCGTCCCCGCGTGGAAGACGACCACTCCCGGGACCGCTTCGGCCTCGGCGACCCCTTCGATCTTTTTCCCCTTGGCATACGTTCCGGGATAACCGCCGGACGCCATGACGACGCAGACCGCGGCGTCCGCCTTCCAGCGGAGTTCGACTCCGCCGAGGTTCCCCGCGGCGCACGCCGCGAGCGGCGCGAGCCAGTCCCCGTCGAGACGGGGAACCAGCACCTGGGTCTCGGGGTCGCCGAAGCGTGCGTTGTACTCGAGAACCTTGGGGCCATCGTTCGTGAGCATGACCCCCACGTAGAGCACGCCGCGGAACGGGCGCCCTTCCGAGGCGAGACCCGCGATCGTCGGAGCGACGATCGCGTCGCGCAAATGCTCCCTCGCTGAGGACGAGAGGAACGCGGACGGCGAGTACGTTCCCATCCCTCCGGTGTTCGGTCCTCGGTCGCCGTCCCCGGCGCGTTTGTAATCCTGACAGGTTTCGAGCTCGACGAAGCGCTCCCCATCCGACAGGACGAAGAAGGACGCCTCCCGGCCGAAGAGCATTTCCTCGACGAGGACGCGCTCGCCCGCGTCGCCGAAACGGCGTTCGTCGAGCATGTCCGACGCGGCGGCGGCCGCCGTGTCGAAGTCCGGGGCGATCACGACCCCCTTGCCGGCGGCGAGCCCGTCCGCCTTGACGACGAGAGGGTACGAAACTTCCGACGAGCGGAGATATCGCGCGGCGTCGCCGGAGTCCTCGAAGACGGCGAACTTGCCCGTGGGGATCCCGCGACGTTCCATGAATCGCTTGGCGAAGACCTTGCTGCCCTCGATCTCGGCCGCGCCGGCGCCCGGGCCGAACACGGCGAGGCCTGCCTGCCGGAGCCGGTCCGCGAGGCCGGCCACGAGAGGCGCCTCCGGCCCGATCACGACGAGATCGTAGCGTTCTTCCAGCGCGTGTCCGGCCAGTCCGCCCACGTCCTCCGCGGCGATCGGAACCCGCTCGGCGTGCCTCGCGATGCCCGCGTTGCCCGGCGCGCAACGGAGCAGGCGAACGTGCGGGCTTCTCCGCAGCCCCCAGGCGAGCGCATCCTCCCGCCCGCCGCTTCCGATCATCAGGACTTTCATGACGAGGCACCCCGCGCGGGGAAAACGCGATTATTTCACGCGCCCCCCGGGAGGGTCAACGACCGCGGCGCGCGCGAACACACACCCACCCCCCCGGCGAGATCCGCCGGCGGATCGTGTTGCGGGATGTCAGTTCGAGCAGCTTCCGGAGCCGCAGCAGGTCTTGGGGGCGGCCGTCACGGTCGCCGGCTTCGACTCGCTCTCGATCGCGGGCGCGGCCGGCTTGGAGGCGGAGTAGTTATTGACGCACCAGCCGCCTCCCCGGAGTTGGAAGGAGCTGCGAGAGATCAACTTCTCTAGCGGGCCGGAACACGCTCGGCATTTCTTGAGGGGGCGGTCGCTGAATTTCTGGATGACTTCGAACGACTCACCGCAGGATCTGCAACGGTACTCATAGAGCGGCATCCGTGAAACCTCCGTAACTCACGAGGAACACAATAAGATCGGGAGAAGCTGCTGTCAAGGAAGCGCGTGTGGGACGCTCGCGTGGCGGCCGCTCAGGGCGGCGAGACGGCGGACCTCGCGCTTCCCGGCAGGGATCCGTCGAAGTAGGACTCGAGCGCCCGCGCGAGGGCACGGGCGAGGCGCGAGCGTTCGCGCGACGACCCCAGAAGCGCGGCGTCCTGTGTGTTGCTCAGGTTCACCATCTCGACGAGCGCCTTGGCAGGCACCGCGTTGCCGCGAAGGACGGCGGGGAGCCAGGTCCGCCGGCCACGGATCACCCGGTCTCGGACCGGGTGGAACGGCTGCACGGGCAGTTCGTCCTTGTGAAACGCCTCCACGATCGCCGTCGCAAGCCGCCTCGAGACCGCTTCGGACCTGACGAGGTCCCGGCGGGCAAAGTGGACGGTCGGCGCCTCACGAACTTCCCTGAACCTCTCGTATCCCTCGCCGGATTGTCCTTGCGTGCCGCGACGGAAGCGCTGTCCGGGCACATACACCATCAGGCCCCGCAGCGACGGGTGGCGCGAGTCGGCGTGCAGGGAAAGGAAGACGACCCGGTCCTGTGGCGTGCCGGCCCGGCCCGCCTTTCGCAGGATCGAGTTCGCGAGATACCAGCGGAGGTTGACTCCGATCGAGGACTCCCCCTCTTCGCGCGCACGAAACGGCGGATCGGTCAGAAGCGTTCCCTCCCGGCTTGCCTCGACGTGGTCGCCGGCGGACGGGCGGAAACCGACGCCGGGCTCCTCGAGCGTCATCACGACCCGGGCGGCCGTCTCGCTCTCCAGCACGGCCTTGAGCCGGCAGGCGACGTCGTAGACATGGTCGTGCTCCCGGATTCCGTGGTTCGTCGTGCCGGCGTCCCTCCCCCCGTGGCCGGGATCGAGGATGACCAGCACCCCCTCGAGCCCGCGCCCGGCCGGCCGGACCGGCTCGCGGTGCAGTTCCTCGGCCATCTCCTTTCTGGCCGCCTCGGCCTCGCGGCGCCGCGGATGGCCGGCCGGGAGAAACTCCGGCTCGAGCAGATCGAAAGGGATCCTGACGCGGAACCCGACCGGGATGTCCGTGACGTCGACGATACCGGATCGCGCCGCGAGTTCCTGGGCGACCGCGTTCACGTCGTCCGGATCGGTCCGGCCGGTGAACCGCATGACGACCGCTGAATAGAGCGCCTCTCCCGGCTTCAGGCGATAGCCGCCGAACGGCCCCTGCCCGTCCTCGCTGAACGCGAGCGCCCCGTCGTCGGAGGCCTGGCCCGGCAGGAAAGCGTGGTGGAGAAGACCCGCAGGAACGCGCACCGTCTGCCCCACCGAGAGCTCCGGCGAACCCAACCCGTTCCAGCGCGCGATCTCCCGGAACTTCCGCCCGTCGCCCGCGAACCACTCCGCCACCTGCCAGAGCCCCTCGTCCGGAGTGGGAAGGCGGCCGGAACGCGCGACGTGGACCCACTCGCCGAGCTCGATGCGATCGTCGGGGAAGAGGTTGAGGAGGACGAGCGTGCGATAGTCGTCGTTGAGCAGCGAGAGAGGAATCCTCGCGTCACGGTCCGGTGGCGGCGCCTCTGTGCCATTGAGATGCGCGATCGTCCCCGAGGCGCCACGCCCCGAGGCGTAGGCGCGGGCGATCCCCGCCCAGGTCTCGCCCGCGACAGGACGGACGAGAAGCTCGACCTGCCGGCCCAGGCCGGCACGGATCGCCAGACCTCGCGCGAGTGGAAGTGTGTCGAGATTCGGCGATGCCTCGGAAGGCCTCGGAGTTCCGGCCGGAGCGTGGAGCACGAGAAACGAGGCCGCGAGACACGCGGCCACCCGTTTCACCAGAGCCCTGTTGGCGGCGATCTCCACGTTGTCACACCTTGTGTTGCGAGTCCGAGGTCCGCGTCCGAATTCGACCCCCGCGGCCCTCGCGGCGAGCGGCCGGTTCTTCCTCGAAAGGCCGCTCGCCGCGCGGAGCGAGGCGGTGCGGCGACATGTCGCCGCGCATCGCCGTAGCGTGCCGTGGGGGTCGAATTCGGACGCGGACCTCGGACTCACGATCCTAGATGATAGCGGACGGTCCGGATCCGGCTCAAAAATCCGGCGTCACGAGGAACCGGTAGCCGGCGGGAGGATCCCCCGCGGTCACCACGATGCTCGAGGTGGCGCGACGGCTCGTGAAGATCCGCTCGCGTCGCGAGAGCAGGATCGGCCCGTTCGCGCCCGGGAGCGAGCCGGTCACGTCGACCTCCACTTCGGCGACGTCCCCCTCGATGCGGACCGGTTTCAGCACGAGACGCAAGGACTCCCTCCGGTCCGCCTCGCCGCGGGCGAACGCATACTCGACCCCCTCGCCGAGAAACGTCACGAGCCGGTTGGTCTCGAGGGGCACGGAGCGCTCGCCGTCCCGGCGCTCGATGGCCAGAAGAAACAGCACCGGCGACCCCACCTTTCGCCGCATACTCGAGACCGGCCGGAGCACCTCCTCGGCCCGGATCGACAGCACGAGGTGGCGGCCGTCTTCCTGCAGCACGTCGAACAGTCCGGTGCTCCCTTCGGTCAGCGTCAGATCGCGGCGGGATCGCACGGGTGGCGAGGAGCCGACGGCAACGGCGGCGTCGAGACGAAGCACGCGCTCCTCCCCGCCGCTTTCGCTTCCCACCGTCACTTCGAGATTCATTTTCGCCGAGGAGCCCCCGGGGGACCACGGGACGGACGTCTTGCCGGAGGCCGCCTCCTCGCGGGTGGCCTCGATCGTGAACGGCTCGAAGGCGCGCGTCGTTCCGGCCTCGACGAGCAGTGGCGTCACTTCGATCCTGAGGACCGGCGCCTCGAGTACGGAGGGCGCGGCCGCCGCGGAAGCCACGACCAGCACCGCGGCGAGCGCGGAGTACCCTCGCCGGCGAAAGCACCGGGTTGAAGCGCGGCTAGCGAACATGGGGTTCCTCTCTTCTTCATATCTTATGGTTCTGAAGCCTGTTGACAAGGCCCGGCGCCCCGCATAACCTTTGGATTGTTCGGCTGTGGCGGGGAAATGACCCGCGGGGAGGAGGAATGCCCAAGGTTCGCAGGACCGGTGCGGCGTTCTCGATTTTCTTTCTTCTCTTGTCCGTCGTGTCCATGGTGGCGGGCTCGGCCGCTCAGGCCCGAAGCACGGCCTCTCCGTCGTTGCACGGGTTCGTCAAGGACACGCTGGGGCGTGCGCTCGACGAGGTCGAGGTGCTGGTGCTCGGCGCGGCGGCGGGCGACCCTCCTCTCGCCGTCGCTCGCACCGACCCGGAGGGGCGATTCCTGGTTCCCGATCTCGCGCCGGGAATCTACCGCGTTGCGGCGGTCAAGGAGGGGTATCTCGCGTTTCTGGGCCGCTTCGATACGCTGCTCCGCAGTTCTTACGATCTCGTGCTGCGGCCCTTTCCCGGCGGGGGGGGGATCGCGGCTCCCGCGGATGCCGCGTGGGCGCTCCGACTTCCCGCGCGCAGCCTGTTGCGGGAGACCGATGCTTCGGATCTTTTGAAGCGCGAGGGGATCGGCGGATCGCGCCTCGCCGGCACGACGTTCGGAGAGACGATCGGGGGGCAACTCGACCATCTCGTCGATATGGGCGTTCGTCTGTCCGATGGCTCGTCGGGGACCGAGGACTCCGGAGGTGCGGAAACCCGGATGCGTCTGTCCGGCTCCGTCGGACAGAGAGGGTCGGTCACCGTCCGGGGCCAGAGAGAGAGTTTCGATCGAGTGACGGCAACGCAAGGAGGGCCCGAGACCGCCAACCGGGAGGCGTCGTCGGTTCTTGTCGATGCCTCCTGGGCCACGGGGCACGATTCGGATTTCGTGATGAAGGCGAGCTACGATGCGAGGCGCATCGACGTGTACGGAGTGGCGTCCTTGCCGGAAGGAAGCCTTCGTCACACGCGCCGCGTTCTTGGATACGACGCGACCTGGTCGCTGCAAACCGACACCTCCTCGCGTCTCGCGCTCCGAGTCGGCCTCCTCGACGTTCTCGCGGTCCTGCCTGACGGTGTCGCGGGGAGTTTGATCGGAGAAGCCGGCGTGGAGCGCGGCTTCTCGCACCGGGAAGCAGCGGTGGGCGGCTCGTACCGGAGCCTCGAGGGGGATCGCCACGAGATTCGCGTCGACCTCGATGCGGCCTTTCGGGATCTGCCCCTTCCGCTTGCCCGGTACGGAGCGGACGACAGCATCGCGGCCGCCGCGGAAGCGGCGCAGTGGAACGTCCGGTCGCGGGCCGAGGACAGGTGGTCGATCTCGACCCCGTTGACTCTCGTTTACGGCTTCGGGTTCGCGCACGGCTCCGGCGGTCGCGAGTCGTCGGTGATCGAGCCGCGGTTCGGGGCCGAATGGACCGACGGCACCTGCCGTACCGGCCTGACCGTGTTCTACGCTCTGCCCGCCGTGAGCGGCGGCGCCTCGGGGAGCGACCTTGCCTCGGCGAACGTCGCGCGCCGGTCGCAGGGGTTTGGTTACGAGGTGGAGTTCGCGGTGCCGCTCGTGGTGGGACTGCGCCTCACGGGCACGCAGAGCTACGAGCCCGCCTCGTACGACGCCGCCGGGGCGCTGTGGGACCGGATCGACCCCGCTTTCGTCCCGCTCTACGTGACGGGCGGAAGCACGAGCGCCGAGCGTTCGAGTGTCGTGCTGTCGTGGGAGGCGGGAGGGGTTCGAACCTACCTGCAGGTCCAGCGTGGAGAAGTGTCCGGCTGGCTTTCGCAGGCGTTCCCGTTCGAGGTCCCGCTGCAGCTTCTCGCCGACCGCCGGCTGCGCTATCACGGGGGGCGCGTCGGGCTGCAGTTCTCGAGTTCCGGGACCGACGCCTCGGCGGAATATCGCAAGGTCGAAGACGTTCCGGACGGGGAATTCGCCGTCGACGGCACGGCCCAGGAATTCATCGAGTTGCAGCTCGCCCAGGCTTTGTTGCGACACGGATCGCGCGGGATCTCCTGGCGTTTCCTCCTCGCGGCCCGGGCGTCGCCTCGACGGGAGAGCGCCGATGCGGATTCCTCGGCCGCCGCCGGCTCGAGGACGCTCGCTGCCCTCAGCCGGCGGGTGAGCGCCGGCATTTCCGTGGCGTTCTGACCGGATCGACACAGGCGGCCGGCCGATATCTCGCCGAGTCCGCGGCGCGCGCTCGTCCCGGCGGGTCGCGATGGAATCCAAAAGATCGAACCTGCCCGAACAAATTCAAAGATTTGAACGGCTCCGCCATCGCCGCAAGCGACTCGCGGCGTATACAAGGCCTAAACATCATTGTTTTGTGACGTCTTGAAGTCCGCGCGCTCCGGGTGGCCCATGGCCCGCGGTTTGCTCGGTGCGCGCTTCAGTTCCCGCTTCCACGAGCAGGAGTAGCCGCGGTATGACGAGACGAGCACACGCATCCAGGACGTGGATCCTCGGAGGCGTGGTCTGCCTGCTCGTGGTGTTCGGAACCGCCGCGTTCGCCCGCCGCATCTCGACCTGTTCGCCCGCCATCGGAGCCGATTGGGAGCAAGGGCCGCGCGGGCCCGTGATCGCCCGCGTCGAACCGGGCAGTCCTGCTCAGGCGGCCGGCCTCCTTGCGGGCGACCGGCTCGAGCGAATCAACGGGGCGGCCGCGCGAAGCGTGCTCGACGCGGCGTCCATCGGATGGCACGTCCGGACTTCGGGGACCGTCCTCCTCGATGTCGACCGCCACGGCGGCGGGATGACGCTCGAGATTCGCCCCGCCGCGCGGGTTGCCGTCCCCGCGCTCTACGGTTTTCTGGGGCTCCTGGCGGTTGCGTTCCTGGCTTCCGGAACCTTCGTGACGGTCCGCTGGCCGACGGTGAGGGGAGGCGCCGCCTATGCCGCCCTCTCCGGCCTCCTGTTCCTCCATCTCGTGCTCAGCCACACCGGCCGCGCCGACGCCTTCGACTGGGTGGTGTACGGAGCGGATATCACGACGGGAGCGCTGGTCCCCGCCGTTCTCCTCCACCTCGTGTACGCACTCTCGCGCCGCACGCTGCAGGGCCAAAACGCGGCGCTTGTGGCCGCGTACTCCGTCTCGGTCGCGATCGTCGCCGCGTCGTTCTGGCTCGTCGGCCTCGGAGGGGCGCTCCGCCTTGCCGATCCGGTCCGCGCGGTTGCGGCCATCGACCGGGCCGAACTCTGTTTCCTCGGCGGATCGATCGTTTTTTCAGTCTGGCTCCTTCTGCGCTCGTATCGCCGCACGGCGTCGCTGCCGCACCGAGGTCAACTCCGCTGGATCCTGTGGGGAATTGCCGTCGGGCTGCTGCCGTTTGCGGCGGTCTACGCGATTCCCTGGGCCGCCGGAGCCGATGTGCCCGAGTGGACCGAACTGTCCGCCTTTCCGATTCTGGTGGTGCCGGCGGCATTCACCGTGGCGTTCGCCCGCTACCGGCTCAACGATCTGGACACCCTTCTACGCCGGGTGCTCTCGGAGGTCGCTTCCGCGTTCCTGACGCTGGCGGCCTACGCCGCCGCCGCCGAGTTGCTCCGCAGGGCGGCCGGCGATCTACTCCCGCTGTCGACGGGCGGCTTCCGCTACGTTGCGATCCTCGTCGCCGCAGTGAGCTATCCGACGATCCGGACCTGGGTCCGATCGGGCGTCGACAGGGCGTTCTACCGGAGCCGGTACAGCTACCGGGCGACGCTGCTCGACTGGGCACGCGAGCTGAACGCCGAAACGCACCTCGAGACACTTCTTTCTCGGCTCAGGGACCGGTTGCGCGAGACGCTGGGGGTTCCCGATGTTCGCGTGCTCGTGCGGCAGGCGGAGGCTGACACGTTCGAGGTCGAAGGCCCGGGCCCCGCACCGTCGGCGCTTGCTCTGGCGCCCGACCGTCTCAAAGCGCTCGAGCGGGGCGGTCACGTGACCCTCGACGACGGGGAGATTCCGGGTCTTCCCTGGGCGCGACATCTGGTTCCCCTGATGGTCAAGGGACGCCTTCGGGCGGCGTTCGCCATCGCCGACCGGCCGGACCCGCTGGAGCCGTTTTCCAGCGAGGACAGATCGCTGCTCGCGACCCTCGCGGCGCACGCCGCGACCGCCATCGAGGCGGCCCGCCTCGTGCGGGAGGTCCGCTCCCGCGCCGAACAGGTCGAGCGTCTCAAGGCGAGCCAGGAACGGATCCTCGAGAGCAGCGGTGTCGGTCTCCTCCTGATGGACGCCGAGGGGACGATTCTTGCCTGGAACCGCACGCTGGAAGAGATTTTCGCGCTCCCGCGCGACGAGACGATCGGCCGCCGGATCGACGAAGTGTTCCCGCTCCACGCCGTGCGGCGGGTGCAGCGCGAGCTCTCGCGTCTTCCGGAGACGGAGGAAAGCCGGATCTACCGGTACAACCTCGTGAACCGCGCCGGACGAAGGATCGTCGTCAATCTGACCCTCTCCCCCAGCGAAGGGGGCGAGGACGGGTCCGTGGGCCGCGTGGTGACCTTCGACGACGTCACCGACCAGGTGAAGATCGAGGAGCAGATGCTCCGGCAGGAACGGCTCGCGTCGTTGGGGCTGCTCGCGGCGGGGGTCGCCCACGAGGTGAATACCCCGCTCACGGGAATCTCGAGCTACACGCAGATGCTGCTCGAAGAGATGCCTCCCGAGGATCCGCGGCGGGCCGTTCTCGAGAAGATCGAGGCCCAGAGCCGGCGGGCGTCGAGCATCGCCAATTCCCTGCTCGACTTCGCGCGGCCGGAGAGGGCTGTTTTCGAGGACCTTCTCCTGAACGACGCGGTGCGCGAGGTCATCCGCCTGTTCGAGCCGCAATTGCGCGATCGCGGGATCCGGCTGGAGGCGACGCTGGCGGAGGATCTCCCTCGGATCCATGGGCACAAGGGGAAGCTCCAGCAGGTGCTCCTGAACCTCCTTCTCAACGCCCGGGACGCGGTGGAGGACGGCGGCCGCGTCGACATCTCGACCGAGATCCGCCGCGGCGCGGTCGTTCTGGAAGTGCTCGACGACGGCGTGGGGATCGCGGAGGAGGATCTCCCCCGGGTCTTCGATCCGTTCTTCACCACGAAGGGGCGGGGGAAGGGAACGGGCCTGGGGCTTTCCATAAGCTACGGCATCATCCGCGAGCACGAGGGTGAGATGTCGGTCGAGAGCTCGCCCGGCGAGTGGACCCGGTTCCGCGTGGAGTTCCCCGCGGTCCACTCCGCCAAGGCTCTCGCCTGAAAGCTGCTACAATCCCGCGACGATGTCGCGAGCGAGTGCAGACACCCTTCGGAGCCGGGTTCTCGTCGTGGACGACGAGCGCGAGCTGATCGTGGCGGCCCTGCGCCGGACCCGCGGGGTCCAGAAGCAGGCGGCGGAAGCTCTCAAGTTGAAACCGACCACCCTCAACGAGAAGATCAAACGCCTGGGGATCACGGTCTGACTCTTTCCCCGTTCGGGACGACATGGCCCCGTTTCGACGCGGCCCCCCCCGCTGCACGTGTACAGCACCGGATGCCCGCGGGTGGATGTCGCGTGGGCCGTTCCGGCATTACTTCACCGTACCTGGGTTCAGCGCGTTGCCCAGGTTGACGGAATCGGAGGCCGGGGAAAATAATCGCGCGGCGGCGGGACGGGGGGGTTCACAGAGGGGCGCGCCTCTTGGGAGGAGGCCCATGAAAGTTCTGCGAACGGTCCTGGCGGCTTGGTTCGTCGTCTTTGCGGTGAGTACGGTCGTCGCCCAGGCGGGTGCGATCCGTGTCACGGTATACGCCGCGGCGGACAAGACGCCTCTCCCCGGCGCCAGCGTGGTTCTCCGTAACTCGATGCAACTGGTGTCCACGCAGACGGTGATCACCAGCAAGAACGGTGTGGCGAACTTCCCGGTGCTCCGCCCGGGCCCGGGTTACTCGCTCGAGGTGTTCTTCCCGAGCTACGCCAAGCAGCAGTTGGCGAACGTCCGGGTGAAGATCGGCGAGGTCCAGGCCTTCTCGTTCATCCTCGCTCCGGAGACCGTCGAGAAGATCGTGGTGGAGGGGAAGCGGGAGAACGTGGACATCGAGAAGACGTCGACGAAGTTCGGAGAGGACTTCATCCAGGATCTGCCGGTCCAGGGCCGGTTCTACCAGAACGTGCTCACGATGGCCGCCGGCGTGCAGGACTCCGACGGCGACGGCAATCCGAACGTTCACGGCGCCCGAGACACCGACTTCAAGGCCGAGGTGGACGGCGTGAGCAACCAGGATCCTCTGACCGGGATGCGCCTGAGCGAGATCAACCCCGATTCCATCGAGGAGATCGAGGTCATCACCGCCGGCGCCGGGGTGGAGTTCGGCCGCGCGCAGGGCGGTTTCGCGAACATCATCCAGAAGCAGGGCTCGAACGATTTCGAAGGGACCTTCAACTTCCTGTTGAAGTCGAGCCTCATGGACGGAAGCGCCTCGAGTTATCCGGGGGTCCCGATCCCGAAATACCAGCACATCGAGCCGGCGATCCAGCTTTCCGGCCCGATCCTCAAGGACAAGATCTGGTATCGCCTTTCCCACGAGTACATCAAGCGGGAAGACCCGGTGAACACAGGCATGGGGATCGAGGTGGTGACGACGACCCGCCAGATCAATTCGGACGCGTTCACCTGGCAGGTTTCTCCGCGGAACAAACTTCAGTTCACGTATTCGGCGGACCCCCTCACGATGACGAACTGGGGGGTGAGCCGGGTCACGAGCGTCGACTCGTCCATGCGCCGGGAGATTGGCGGGCCGACGTATCGTCTCGGCTGGACCGCCCCCTTCTCCGCGAAAATTCTGGTGAACAGCTTCGTGGCTTTTCAGAACGGATATTCGAACATTCTGCCGATGACGAAAGGTGTCAACAATAACTGTGTGGTCGAATCGGGTAGCCTGCAGAACGCCGAGTCCTGGCAATGCCTGGACCTCGAGACGGCGGTCACGACGGGTTCGGCCTACTTGACGTTCAGGGACCGGCGCCAGCGGCTCACCACGAGGAGCACGGCGGACATCTTTGTCGGCCGCCTGTGGGGGATGGACCACCAGTTCAAGGTCGGGTTCGAGCTCGACAACGAGCGGTACTACCGCCGGCAGGAACGCAAGCCCGACATTCTGTATTTCACCTTCAGGTTTCCCCGCGACCAGAACACCCAGAGGACACTGCAGAAGATCGTCATGATCTACGGGCGCTTCGCGGTGCCGTACCAGCAGATCGCGCGCGCCACCGGGAATGTCTTTTCGCTCTTCTTCGAGGACATGGTCAAGCCGGGGCAGAACCTGAGCATCACGCTGGGCGTAAGGGTCGATCGCGACGCCGCGAACGCCGACGGCTTCCAGTCTATCGACCCGGCGGCCGAGGAGGATCGGTTCATGGCCCTCCGCGAGCAGATCGCCCGGCAGTACGCCGAGGACATGCTCCGGCAGTATCCCACCCTCACGTATCACACGGTGGTTCAGGCCGCGTATCAGGATCCCTCGCTTTTCACCGCCGCGGCCAACGAGGCTTTCACGGCGTACGAGGATTTCGGCGGTTTCACCGATCAGCTCCAGAGCCAGGTGGGATCGGGAGTCAACGTGGATAGCCTGTACGGCTCCAACATCAAGCAGAGCGCGAGCTTCATCCAGAAGCGTCGCCGGGAGAGCATCAACCTGGTGAACACGAACTTCTCGCCCGCTCTGGCGGTGTCGTGGGACCCATGGAGCAACGGGAAGACGAAGCTCGCGTTTTCGGCGCGTCGCTACTACGGGGCCACGCCGCTCAACATCCTCATGACGGAACAGGAGCCGGCTGTCGTCGCCCTCAGGTTCTACGCCGTTTTCACGCGGGGGCAGGCTCTTCCGGAAACCTCCGTCGACTCGGGGCTCAACCCCGCCATTTCGGTCCAGGTCGTGGACAGAAACCTGAGGACTCCTTACAGCGACGAGATGACCTTCTCCTTCGAGCGGGAGCTGTGGGCCGAAACGGCCATGAAGCTGACCTATATCCGTCGCAAGTTCGTCGACTGGCCCCAGGACGTCGACACGAATCACGACTCGGCGGACTACGGGGCGTGCAAGCTGCAGGTCGATGCAAAAGCCCCCTTCCCGGGGTGGATCACAATGGACTACGACGACAGCGGCCGGCCGATCGGCGACGGGAAGCCGGACGACTGCGACGGCCGGCTCGTATGGCCGTTCGTCCCGAAAACGGGATCGGAGCCGACCCCGTTCGATTTCGGGGGGGCCTTGCACTGGCCCGACGGCTACCTCGACACCTACACCCACAACATCGGGTGGAGTTCGATCTACATGGTCACCAGCGACAACACCGGGAGCTATGGAGGATGGGTCCTCGAGGTGACCCGGCGGCAGTACCGGAACTGGCAGATGAACGCCTCCTATACGTTCTCCCGAGCGATCGGCGACGCGGAGGACTGGAATTCGTTCCTGGGCGACGACCGGACGACGCGGGACAACGAACGGGGTTACATGTCCTACGACGTTCGGCATTCCCTGAAGGTCAACGCGACGACCATCACGCCGTGGGGCTTTCGACTGGGAACAGCGGTTTCGTGGGAGTCGGGCCTACCGTATTCGATTCTCGAGCAGAAACTGGCTCAGGACAGCGCTCCTCCCGGCCTGATCAATCTCCAGCCCCCCGAACCGCGTGCTCGTCTGCGCTACCCCACCGGGCAACGGAACGACCGGCGGAACTCCCCCTGCTGGAATTTCGACGTGAAGCTCGACAAGGAAATGAATCTCGACAAAGGAATTAATCTGCAGATGGCCGTGGACATCTTCAACCTGATGAACGACCGCAAGTACGTGATTTACGACACGTTCTACAAAACGGGTTACCAGTTGAACGGGGTCAATGCCGGGACGATAGGTAACGGCCGAACCTACCAGCTGAGTATGAAACTGTCGTTCTAGTCCGCATTATTCATGAAGAACCGTAGCGAGACCGCGGAGATGCCCGTCATGCTTGGCGCTCGCAGGACCGAGGACCCGACGCGTACTGTACCGTACGTGGAGGGTCCGAGGCCCGAGAACGCCGAGCAGGGCGCGCAGATACGCGGTCGCAGTAGGTTCTTCATGAATAATGCGGGCTAGTCCGGCCGGAAAGCGGGAGGATCCAAGCGGGGGTCGCCTTGGGGGCGGCCGGGTTCTGATTCTCCTCGGCGAGCCGGATGCGGTACGCCGCGTCGCCGGCGTCCCCCTTCGTTAAAGAGGACGGCGGCCGCGTCGACATCTCGACCGAGATCCGCCGCGGCGCGGTCGTTCTGGAAGTGCTCGACGACGGCGTGGGGGTCGCGGAGGAGGATCTCCCCCGGGTCTTCGATCCGTTCTTCACCACGAAGGGGCGGGGGAAGGGAACGGGCCTGGGGCTTTCCATAAGCTACGGCATCATCCGCGAGCATGAGGGTGAGATGTCGGTCGAGAGCTCGCCCGGCGAGTGGACCCGGTTCCGCGTGGAGTTCCCCGCGGTCCACTCCGCCAAGGCTCTCGCCTGAAAGCTGCTACAATCCCGCGACGATGTCGCGAGCGAGTGCAGACACCCTTCGGAGCCGGGTTCTCGTCGTGGACGACGAGCCGGTCATCGTCGATGTCTTGCGAACGTTGTTGACGGCGGAAGGGCATCTCGTCGAGTCCGCTCCGGACGCCGCCACGGCGCGGGACGTTCTCGAGAACGGCGGCCCGTGGGATGCCCTGCTGCTCGACGTCATGCTCCCCGATGCGGACGGCCTGGATGTTCTCCGCTGGGTGCGCGAGAAGGTGCCGGACCTCGCGGTCGTGATGATCACCGCCTTCGGCTCCGTCGAGAACGCCGTGGCTGCCATGAAATTCGGGGCGTTTCACTACCTCACCAAGCCGTTCAAGAACGACGAGGTCCGGCTGCTGGTCGACAAGGCGGCGCAGACCACGCAACTCCGCATGGAGAACAAGGACCTCAAGCGGGCCTTGGAGCAGCGCTACCGTTTCGAAAAGATCATCGGGAAGTCTCGGCCGATGCAGGAGATCTACCGGTTCGTCGAGCAGGTGGCGCCGAGTCGGACCACCGTCCTCATCCACGGGGAGAGCGGGACCGGCAAGGAACTGGTGGCCCAGGCGATTCATCGCCGGAGTTCGCGCGCCGGGAAGCCGTTTGTCGTGGTGAGCAGCCACAGCTTTCCGACGGAACTGCTCGAGGACAATCTCTTCGGCCACGTGCGCGGCGCCTTCACGGGTGCGTCCGGGTCCAAGCCCGGCCTCCTCGACGTGGCCGACGGCGGGACCGTCCTTTTCGACGAGATCAGCACGATTTCGCCCGAGGTGCAGGTCAAGCTCCTCCGGGTGATGCAGGAAAAGGAGTTCCTTCCTCTCGGTGCCGTCGAGAGCCGGGTCGTGGACGTGCGGATCCTGGCCGCGACCAACGAGGACCTCAAGACCCTCGTGGACGAGGGGCGGTTCCGGGAAGACCTTTACTACCGCCTGAACGTCATCAGCGTGACCCTCCCGCCGCTGAGGAAGCGCATGGAGGACATCCCGCTTCTGGTCCAGCACTTTCTCGAGCGTTTCAACGCGGAGAACGGCAAGGGGGTCCAGCAGGTCGCGCCCGAGGTGATGGAGCGGTTCATGGCGTACCCCTGGCCGGGGAACGTCAGAGAACTGGAAAACGTCATCGAACGGGGGGTGGTCCTGGCCCGCGACGTGGCGATCGGTCTCGATCTGCTTCCGAGGGACATGGAGGCGAAGATCGTCCTGCCGGACCTGATCTCGCTTCCCGACGGAGTCGGGTTCTACGACGCGGTGGCGCGGTACGAGCGCCAGCTGATCGTGGCGGCCCTGCGCCGGACCCGCGGGGTCCAGAAGCAGGCGGCGGAAGCTCTCAAGTTGAAACCGACCACCCTCAACGAGAAGATCAAACGCCTGGGGATCACGGTCTGACTCTTTCCCCGTTCGGGACGACAGGGCCCCGTTTCGACGCGGCCCCCCCGCTGCACGTGTACAGCACCGGATGCCTGCGGGTGGATGTCGCGCGGGCCGTTCCGTCATAATTTCATCGCACCTGGGTTCAGCGCGTTGCCCAGGTTGACGGAATCGGAGGCCGGTGGTAAATAAGCGCGCGGCGGCGAGTACTCCCGTGAGGATTCCCCGCGAACTCCTGGGGCAGGCGCATGAGGAGTTCGCCCGGCGGCGGGACGGGGGGGTTCACAGAGGGGTGCGCCTCTTGGGAGGAGGCCCATGAAAGTTCTACGAACGGTCCTGGCGGCATGGTTCGTCGTCTTTGCGGTGAGTACGGTCGTCGCCCAGACGGGTGCGATCCGTGTCACGGTATACGACGCGGCGGACAAGACGCCTCTCCCCGGCGCCAGCGTGGTTCTCCGTAACTCGATGCAACTGGTGTCCACGCAGACGGTGATCACCAGCAAGAACGGCGTGGCGGACTTCCCGGTGCTCCGCCCGGGACCGGGTTACTCGCTCGAGGTGTTCTTCCCGAGCTACGCCAAGCAGCAGTTGGCGAACATCCGCGTGAAGATCGGCGAGGTCCAGGCCGTCTCGTTCATCCTCGCTCCGGAGACCGTCGAGAAGATCGTGGTGGAGGGGAAGCGGGAGAACGTGGACCTCGAGAAGACTTCGACGTCGACGAAGTTCGGAGAGGACTTCATCCAGGATCTGCCGGTCCAGGGCCGGTTCTACCAGAACGTGCTCACGATGGCCGCCGGCGTGCAGGACTCCGACGGCGACGGCAATCCGAACGTTCACGGCGCCCGAGACACCGACTTCAAGGCCGAGGTGGACGGCGTGAGCAACCAGGATCCTCTGACCGGGATGCGCCTGAGCGAGATCAACCCCGATTCCATCGAGGAGATCGAGGTCATCACCGCCGGCGCCGGGGTGGAGTTCGGCCGCGCGCAGGGCGGTTTCGCGAACATCATCCAGAAGCAGGGCTCGAACGATTTCGAAGGGACCTTCAACTTCCTGTTGAAGTCGAGCCTCATGGACGGAAGCGCCTCGAGTTATCCGGGGGTCCCGATCCCGAAATACCAGCACATCGAGCCGGCGATCCAGCTTTCCGGCCCGATCCTCAAGGACAAGATCTGGTATCGCCTTTCCCACGAGTACATCAAGCGGGAAGACCCGGTGAACACAGGCACGGGGATCGAGGTGGTGACGACGACCCGCCAGATCAATTCGGACGCGTTCACCTGGCAGGTTTCTCCGCGGAACAAACTTCAGTTCACGTATTCGGCGGACCCCCTCACGATGACGAACTGGGGGGTGAGCCGGGTCACGAGCGTCGACTCGTCCTCGCGCCGGGAGATTGGCGGGCCGACGTATCGTCTCGGCTGGACCGCCCCCTTCTCCGCGAAAATTCTGGTGAACAGCTTCGTGGCTTTTCAGAACGGATATTCGAACATTCTGCCGATGACGAAAGGTGTCAACAATAACTGTGTGGTCGAATCGGGTAGCCTGCAGAACGCCGAGTCCTGGCAATGCCTGGACCTCGAGACGGCGGTCACGACGGGTTCGGCCTACTTGACGTTCAGGGACCGGCGCCAGCGGCTCACCACGAGGAGCACGGCGGACATCTTTGGCGGCCGCCTGTGGGGGATGGACCACCAGTTCAAGGTCGGGTTCGAGCTCGACAACGAGCGGTACTACCGCCGGCAGGAACGCAAGCCCGACATGCTGTACCTCACCTACAAGCCTCCTGCCAACCAGAACACCCAGGGGACACTGCAGAAGATCGTCATGATCTACGGGCGCTTCGCGGTGCCGTACCAGCAGATCGCGCGCGCCACCGGGAATGTCTTTTCGCTCTTCTTCGAGGACATGGTCAAGCCGAGGCAGAACCTGAGCATCACGCTGGGCGTAAGGGTCGATCGCGACGCCGCGAACGCCGACGGCTTCCAGTCTATCGACCCGGCGGCCGAGGAGGATCGGTTCATGGCCCTCCGCGAGCAGATCGCCCGGCAGTACGCCGAGGACATGCTCCGGCAGTATCCCACCCTCACGTATCACACGGTGGTTCAGGCCGCGTATCAGGATCCCTCGCTTTTCACCGCCGCGGCCAACGAGGCTTTCACGGCGTACGAGGATTTCGGCGGTTTCACCGATCAGCTCCAGAGCCAGGTGGGATCGGGAGTCAACGTGGATAGCCTGTACGGCTCCAACGTCAAGCAGAGCGCGAGCTTCATCCAGAAGCGTCGCCGGGAGAGCATCAACCTGGTGAACACGAACTTCTCGCCCGCTCTGGCGGTGTCGTGGGACCCATGGAGCAACGGGAAGACGAAGCTCGCGTTTTCGGCGCGTCGCTACTACGGGGCCACGCCGCTCAACATCCTCATGACGGAACAGGAGCCGGCCGTCGTCGCCCTCAGGTTCTCCGCCGTTTTCACGCCGGGGCAGGCTCTTCCGGAAACCTCCGTCGGCTCGGGGCTCAACCCCGCCATTTCGGTCCAGGTCGTGGACCGAAACCTGAGGACTCCTTACAGCGACGAGATGACCTTCTCCTTCGAGCGGGAGCTGTGGGCCGAAACGGCCATGAAACTGACCTATATCCGTCGCAAGTTCGTCGACTGGCCCCAGGACTCCGACACGAATCACGACTCGGCGGACTACGGGGCGTGCAAGCTGCAGGTCGATGCAAAAGCCCCCTTCCCGGGGTGGATCACAATGGACTACGACGACAGCGGCCGGCCGATCGGCGACGGGAAGCCGGACGACTGCGACGGCCGGCTCGTATGGCCGTTTGCCGAGGACACGGGATCGAAGCCGACCAAGTTCGATTTCGGGGGGGCCATGCACCGGCCCGACGGCTATCTCGACACCTACACCCACAACATCGGGTGGGGTTCGATCTACATGGTCACCAGCGACAACACCGGGAGCTATGGAGGATGGGTCCTCGAGGTGACCCGGCGGCAGTACCGGAACTGGCAGATGAACGCCTCCTATACGTACTCCCGAGCGATCGGCGACGCGGAGGACTGGAATTCGTTCCTGGGCGACGACCGGACGACGCGGGACAACGAACGGGGTTACATGTCCTACGACGTTCGGCATTCCCTGAAGGTCAACGCGACGACCATCACGCCGTGGGGCTTTCGACTGGGAACAGCGGTTTCGTGGGAGTCGGGCCTACCGTATTCGATTCTCGAGCAGAAACTGGCTCAGGACAGCGCTCCTCCCGGCCTGATCGATCTCCAGCCCCCCGAACCGCGTGCTCGTCTGCGCTACCCCACCGGGCAACGGAACGACCGGCGGAACCCCGCCTGCTGGAATTTCGACGTGAAGCTCGACAAGGAAATGAATCTCGGCAAAGGAATTAATCTGCAGATGGCCGTGGACATCTTCAACCTGATGAACGACCGCAAGTACGTGGTTTACGACACGTTCTTCAAAATGGGTTACCAGTTGAACGGGGTCAATGCCGGGACAATAGGTAACGGCCGAACCTACCAGCTGAGTATGAAACTGTCGTTCTAGTCCGGCCGGAAAGCGGGAGGATCCAAGCGGGGGTCGCCTTGGGGGCAGCCGAGGGGTTTGTGTGCGCGACGTTGCGTGCGCTGCTCGCTGTTTGCCTTTGCCTCGTTCCGTTTCGCGGCGTTCTCGCCGTGGAGGCGGGAGCGGAACCCGGCAAGGGCTGGCGTGATGGGCCGGTCCGCTACCTGCTCAGCCACGACGAATTCGAGCGCTACGGGAGGCTGCGGGCAGCAGACGCGCGAAAGGCGTTCGTGGCCCGTTTCTGGCGGCGTTTCGACAACGATCCCGACTCGGAGGAAAACGATTTCAAAGCCCGATTCCTCCAACTGTGTGAACTCGCCGACCAGCGATTCGGCGTTTCGGGTTTCTCCGGCTGGCGCACGGACCGAGGCCGGGTCCTGATTCTCCTCGGCGAGCCGGATGCGGTACGCCGCGTCGCCGGCGATCCGCTTTCGACGGTGCGAGAGATCTGGACGTACGGCCGCCGTCCGGGCGGCCGGTGGACACCGCCCGAGATCGTGTTCTATGGCGACCGCTTCGGACAGTTTCGGCTGGAGCCACAGGCCGGAGCGGAAACCGACGGATTCCGGGATCCCGTGGATGTCCTGCGGGAGTACCAGCGCATCCGATACCAGTTGCAGCTTTCTCCCAGCGTCGCCATGCATGGGGACCTCATATCGCTGTCGGCGACGCTCTATCCCTTCGAGCGATCGGCTGCCCTCCTCCCGTTTTTTCGCCGCGAGGGGCCCCTCGATTCCACGCCTCGTCCGAGGAGTGTTGTGCGCGGCGGCGCCGCCGAGTCGCCGGCGTCCCCCTTCGTTTCCGACGCGGCGTATTTCTTCCAGGCCGCGGACGGGGCGGTCGTCGCGATGCTGGCGGTCGAGTACCGGCCCGACCGGATCCCGCCGGCCGACGAGCCTCTCCCCGTCGGCGAGGCCGGTTTCTCCGCTGTTGCCTGGGTTTTCGAAGGGGCCGAGCGGATACAGGGACGTCTGGCGGCGGAGGTCGCCGTCAGGCTCGATCGGCGCCGGGAACTGGAGCGGGAAGGCACGCTGTTCTTCACGGGGCGTGCCTATCTCGAGCCCGGGACCTACGAGGCGAGATACGTGATCGAGGACCGAGTGCTCAAGTCGGTCGCGGTCCGCAACGTCGCCCTGACGGTCCCCGACTTCGTCCTGGGCGAACTGGCGGCGAGCACCGTGGTCCCGGCCGAGCGGTTCGGGCCGGTGCCCCAGGGCGCGCGTTCCCCGTTCGCCGTGGGATCCGAGGAGGTCGCTCCGAAGCCGGGGGGCAGCTTCCGCCGCGGCGAGGCGCTTCGGCTCTACTTCCAGGTGTACGGCGCGACGCGCGATCCGTCGAGCCTGCGGAAGAGGCTGGACGTCGACTTCATTTTCGAGAAGGCGGGGAGTCGCCGCTTCAGGCGGCACGGCGAGCCGACGTCGGTGCGCGGCGCGGCCGGGGAGTCGATGGGGCTGATCCTCCCCAGGCAAGACTGGCCGCCGGGGGACTACCGCGTGGAAGTCGATCTGGTCGACCGGGTGTCCGGCGCGCAGACCTCGACCGTGGGGCGTTTTCGAATCGCCGATTGAAGCCGCGGCGACGTCCCGCTACACTGGAATGGCCCGCCCAAGCCCGGAGACCCGCGCAAGCGGGCTTCGTGGGGGATCTCGATGCAGCTTCACGACACCCTGACTCGCCGCCTCGAAACCCTCGAGCCCCTCGAGGCGGGGCACGTCGGGGTCTACACCTGCGGCCCGACGGTGTACGACTTCGCCCACATCGGCAACTTCCGGACGTACGTCTGGGAAGACCTTCTCCGCCGGACGATCCGCCACCTCGGTTATCGCATCACGCAGGTGATGAACATCACCGACGTCGAGGACAAGATCATCGCGAAGGCGATGGCCAGCGGCGCCACGCTGGAGGCGGTGACCGAACCGTTCATCACGGCGTTCTTCGAGGACCTCGACGTGCTCAGGATCGAGCGGGCGGAGCACTACCCCCGCGCGACCGGGCACGTTCCGGAGATGATCGAGATCGCGAGACGGCTCCGGGAGAACGGGCACACCTACGAGAGCCAGGGGTCGCTCTACTTCCGGATCGCCTCGTTCGAGGGGTACGGGCGGCTGTCCCACCTCGATCGGCGCGAGATCCGGGTCGGCGCGCGCGTGGACAGCGACGAGTACGACAAAGAAGACGCGCGCGACTTCGTCCTGTGGAAAGGGGAGCGGCCCGGCGAGCCGGCCTGGGATTCGCCGTTCGGGCGCGGGCGCCCTGGGTGGCACCTCGAGTGCTCCGCGATGAGCATGAAATACCTTGGTGAGAGCTTCGACCTCCACACGGGCGGCGTGGACAACATCTTCCCGCACCACGAGAATGAGATCGCCCAGAGTGAGTGCGCCACCGGCAAGCCGTTCGTGAAACACTGGATGCACGCCGCCCACCTGATGGTGGACGGCGAGAAGATGGCGAAGTCCAAGGGGAACTTTTACACGCTCCGCGACCTCCTCTCCCGCGGCTTCGATCCCCGCGCGATCCGCTTCCTCCTCCTCTCCGCCCACTACCGCAGCCCCCTGAACTTCACCTTCGAGGGGCTCGCCCAGGCGGCGGGCGATCTCGAGCGCCTCGACGACTTCGAGGCGCGACTCGAGCGGGAGACGGCCGCGCCCGGGAACGATCCCGTGTTCGAGGAGCGGCTCGCCGCGGCCGATTCGGAATTCAGCAACGCGCTCGCCTCGGACCTCAACGTGAGCGGCGCCGTCGCGGCGCTCTTCCGCGCCGTGCGAGAAGGGCACTCGGCGATGGACCGGGGCGGGCTGCCGGCCGGGTCTCGGGAAGCGCTCCGAGCCGTTTTCCGGAAATGGGACGAGGTGCTCGGGATCCTCGATCGTGGCGAGCGGGCGATTCTCGACGCCGAGGTGGAGTCGCTGATCGCGCGCCGCACCGAGGCGCGAAAGGCCAGGAATTTCGCCCTGGCCGACCGGATCCGCAAGGAGCTGGCCGATCGCGGCATCCTCCTCGAGGACACGCCGCAAGGGGTACACTGGAAGCGTTCCAGAACACCGGTCCCGTCCCGCTGATTCACGACGCCTCCTCCTTCATGGGCGACCGTCTTCCCACGGGGAACGGATCGGGAGGAGAACGGCCGTGCGCCCCACCAGGGACAAGGAACCGTCGAAGGACCCTCGCCAGCGCCTGGGCGCCGCGGGGGAGGCGGCCGCGGAGCAATCGCTCGAGCGGGAGGGGATGAAGATCCTCGCTCGCCGATTCCGCTGCAGGGCCGGAGAGATCGACCTCGTCGCCCTGGACGGCAAGGTGGTCGTCTTTGTCGAGGTGAAGACCCGTCGGGACGACGCCTGGGCCCGGCCGGCCGACTCGGTCACGTCCAGGAAGCGAGACCACATGGTCCGCGCCGCGAGAACCTTCCTCTCGGCTTCCGGCGGGACGCCGCCTCCTTGCCGGTTCGACGTCATGGAGGTCCTCCCTGGGGAGGGTGGGAGTCTGTCCGTCCGTCACCTTCGTGATGCCTTCCGGCTCGGACTGTGGGCCGGCGGGCTCGGCCAAAAGAGGCACGGGACGCCCCGAAGTTGACGCGCCGCCCTGGTTGCGATAAGTTGAAATGCTTGTCGGGGCTCGGTTTTGGCGTGTTGATGCGACACACGGGGCGGAATGCGAGTTTCCGACGTGCGACTTGCGGGAATAGCTCAGTTGGTAGAGCACGACCTTGCCAAGGTCGGGGTCGCGGGTTCGAGTCCCGTTTCCCGCTCCATCCTCCGGTCCGATTCCAACCGTGCGCGGGGGAGCTCGAACCCGCGCGGAGCGATGGTATCTTCGTGCCGCCGACACGGGAGCCGACCATGAAGCGTTTTCCGATCGTGCTGGGACTGGTTCTCGCGGTCCTCGCACTCGCCCCCTCCATCACGCAACGACGGGCCACGCGCTCGTACGGCATCGCTCTCGCGCCCGGCGACCCGGCGCCGTCGGTCCGCGGAACCTCTCCGGCCGGGGAGCCGGTCGTCGTGCGCTGGGAGGACCACGCCCTGACCCTCGTGAATTTCTGGGCTTCCTGGTGCGTGCCGTGCAAGGCGGAAATGCCGGTGCTGCAGGGCCTCCACGACCGGCGCGGCCAGGACGGGCTCGAGATCGTCGGCGTCGAGATGGGCGCGGGCAAGGAGCAGGACGGACGCCGGTTTCTCTCGGACCTGGGGATCAAGTACCCCGTGGTTCGCGAGCAGGAAGACACCGTAGTTGCCTGGGGAGGCGTCGCCATCCTGCCTACCACGTTTTTCGTGGACCGGGACGGGAAGATCCTCCGGAAGTACGTCGGGGCCGCTCCGGCCCAGCTCGAGGCGATGGTCAAGGACGTCGGCGCGATTCTCGATGGCCGTCCCCTGGGCGTGCAGCCGGATCCGGCCGCCGCGCCGGTACCCGCCGGAAAGCCCTGAACGGGTCCCGGGTCAGCCCGCCTGCGGCCGTCCCGAAGATCCCTCGGCCGGTCCGTCCGAAAGCGCGGGGCGGTGGCGCTCCGCGTGGTACGAGGAGCGTACGAGCGGCCCCGACTCGACGTGCAGGAATCCCAGAGCCTCGCCGACGCGGCGGAACGTGTCGAATTCGTCGGGTGAGACGATCCGCTCGACCGGCAGGTGTTTCCGGCTCGGCTGCAAGTACTGGCCGAGAGTCACGACGTCGACCCCCGCTTGTCTGAGGTCGTCGAGCGTTGCCATCACCTCGTCGTCCCTCTCGCCGAGTCCCAGCATCAGGCTGGACTTGACCCGCAGGGACGGAAGGTCGGCGCTCCCGCGCGCGGCGGCCCCGGAAAGGAGAGCGAGCGACCCCTCGTAGCTCGACCCGCGTCGCGCCGTGCGGTAAAGCCTCGGGACGGTCTCGACGTTGTGGGCGAACACCTCGGGCCGGGCGGCGAGGACCGTGTCGAGCGAGCCCGTCTTGTTCTTGAAGTCGGGGGTGAGCACCTCGACGGCACAGGCCGGCACCCGGGCGCGGATCGCGAGGATCACGTCGCGAAATTGTGCTGCGCCGCCGTCCTCGAGATCGTCCCGGTCCACACTCGTGATGACCGCGTGGCGCAGGTCGAGACGCCCCACCGCCTCGGCGACGTGATCCGGCTCCCCGGGATCCACCCCCGGCGCGGGGGGGCCGCTCTTGACGTTGCAGAAACCGCAGGATCGCGTGCAGGTGTCGCCGAGGATCATGAAGGTCGCCGTGCCGGCATTCCAGCACTCGTAGATGTTCGGGCAACGTGCTTCCGTGCACACGGTGTGCAACCCAAGCTCGGAAACCATGGATCGGACGCGCCGGAACTCCTCGTCCGTCCGGAGCCGGATCTTCAGCCAGCCGGGGCGGGTCCCCGCCTTCGAGAAGTCCATGTCGACCTCACGTCTCAGCGCGGCCGCGATGCGGTCCGGATCGGGAGGATAGCCCGTCGATCCCGGGGAGCGCCAACCCCTCGGATGGGGTCTCCGACGGGATGGCCGCTAACCCGAGCACCTCCGCGGTCCGTGCCGCGGTTCTCGCCGCGACCTCCCGGAGAGGCGGGCGCCGTCCGGTCGTCTCGGCGAGAAAGGTCACCCCAAACCCCGCGAGGCCGGCGATCGACTCACCCTCTGGGGCATGACGACGTCGACGCGCATCTCGTGGCCTCCTCGCGGTCCGGCGATCAGATGTGGATGGCCCGGCCGTGCACCGCCATCGCGGCCTCCCCCATCGCCTCGGACAGCGTCGGGTGGGGGTGCACGGCGTGGAAGAGCGACTCCGAGGTGGCCTCGAGGCTCAGCGCCGTCGAGGCCTCCGAGATCAGCTCCGTGGCGTGGGGACCGATGATGTGGATCCCCAGCACCTCGTCGTATTTCTTCTCGGCGACGATCTTGACGAACCCGCGGGTGTCGCCCAGGATCTTCGCCTTGCCGATCGCCGAGAAGGGGAAGGTGCCGACCGCCACGTCGTGGCCCCGCTTGCGCGCCTCCTCCTCGGACAGACCGACGGAGGCGACCTCGGGCTGGCAGTAGGTGCAGGACGGGATCCGGTCGTAGTCCAGCGGATGCGGGTTCCGACCGGCGGCATGCTCGACCGCAACGATTCCCTCGTGCGATGCGACGTGCGCCAGCGCCTGCGTCTTGACGATGTCTCCGATGGCATACACCCCAGGCTCTCCGGTCCGCATCATCGGATCCACCTCGACGTAGCCGCGGTCGAGGCGGACGCCGGTCCCCTCGAGCCCTAGCGCCTCGGTGACCGGGCGCCGCCCGACGGCGACCAGCAGCGCCTCGGCCTCGATCTCGACCGGCGAGCCCTCCTTCGAGGCGCGGAGGCGCACGCCGCCGTCCGTGCGCTCGACCTGCTCGACAAGGGTCCCGACGTGAACGACGATGCCGCGTTTCCCGAACGCTTTCCCCAGTTCCTCGCCGAGTGAGGCGTCCTCGATCGGCACGAGGCGGGGGAGGATCTCGACGACGGTCACCTTGGCGCCGAAGCTGGCGTAGATGGACGCGAACTCGACGCCGACCGCGCCGGCGCCGAGTACCGCGAGCGAGTCGGGGACGCGGGACAGCGTGAGCGCGTGGTCGGAGTTGAGGATGCGCTCACCGTCGAACTCGATCCCCGGCAGGCCGCGGATCGCGGAGCCGCTCGCCAGCACCACGAAGCGGGTGTCGATCGTCAGGGGAGCGCCGTCGGCCGGCCGGATCTCGACGCGTCTTTTCCCCGCGAGGCGGCCGTGGCCGCGAAGCAACGTCACGCCGTTCTTCTTGAACAGGTATTCGACCCCCTTCGCGTTCACGGTGACGGTCTTGTCCTTGAAGCGCTGCGCCGCCGCGAGGTCGAGTTCCACGCCGGACACCTTGACGCCGAACGTGGAGGCGTGCCGGGCCGCCTCGAGGGTCTCGGCGGTCTTCAGGAGCGCCTTCGTCGGGATGCATCCCCAGTGCAGACAGGTTCCGCCCGGCAGAGCGGCCTTCTCGACGACCGCGGTCCTGAGTCCGAGTTGCGCGGCGCGAATCGCCGCGACGTACCCGCCGGGGCCGCTGCCGATGACGATGAGATCGTATCCGGGTTCGCTAGCCATCTTCCGTTCCTCGGCCCCGAGGCTAAGGCCACGCTCCCGGCGTCCGCCCGGGCCGCGCGTGTTCGCGGCGCAAGGGGGGCCCGACTCGAAGTCCTCTGCTGAGAACGATTTCCCGAGAGCGCAAAATGTACCGGAGCCCCATCGGGCCGTCAAGCGATCGCGAGTCTCCCACCCGCGCAACCGAGAGCGCCGCGCGCGTTGACGCCCAACGCGCTTCCGAATAGCGTCGTGGTCCCGAGGGCCGCGCCGGGTCGGATTCGAACCCGGACCTCGGCTCCTGGCACTTGCGTCCCGCGGTGTCGCGCCTCCCGAAGCGAGGTTTCGTGGACAAGCGGATCTTCACGCCGCGGACCGCCCGCGAATGCGCGGCGGCGCTCCGCCCCGTCGCGCGGATCATGTGCCGCCTGCTCCGGGAGATGGACGTCGCGCGGGCGGGCGCGGGGGGACCGGACGAGCCGGTCGCACGTTCGTACTTCTCGAGGGTCCAAGGATTCCTGGCGGCCCGCGACCGGATCGAGGCGTCGGGGGCGTCCGTCGCGGACCCGCGCACGGGCCTCATCGACTTCCCGGCGATCCGGGCGGGCAAGCCGGTATTTCTCTGCTGGTGGCTTGGAGAGCCCACCGTGGCGTTCTGGCACGACTCCGAGGAGGGGTTCTCCGAGCGGCGTCGCGTGGACGACGATGGCCCGTGGGAGGAGCCGCCTCCGCCGTGCGCCGGTCCGGAATGAGCGCGCCCGCTGTGTTAACATCGCGGTCGAGGCGCGCGGTTCGGGAGGCCGCGGCCGGAGCCGGAGGGCGCCATGCAGAAGAAGGACTTGCCGCTCGTCATTCACCGCCGGCCGGAGGAGAGCGCCGAGCTGGCGGTCTACACCACGCGGCTCGAGGACTTCGTGGCCTGGGGGCGGAAGAACTCCCTCTGGCCGATGCCGATGGGGCTCGCGTGCTGTGCCATCGAGTTGATGGCGACGGTCGGTCCGCGCTACGACCTCGCCCGGTTCGGCGCGGAGGCGCTGCGATTCTCGCCGCGCCAGGCCGATCTGATGGTGGTGTCCGGCACCGTGACCAAGAAGATGGCCCCCGCGGTCAAAAAGATCTACGATCAGATGCCGGCGCCGCGGTGGGTGATCGCCATGGGGGCCTGCGCCTCGACCGGCGGCATGTACCGGTCCTATGCCGTCGTCCAGGGGGTGGACGAGATCCTCCCGGTGGACCTCTACCTCAGCGGCTGCCCTCCCCGCCCCGAAGCGCTCATCGAGGCGGTGATGGAGATTCAGCGGAAGATCTCGCGAGGCGAGAAGAGCGCCTCGGAGCTGGCGGCCACGGCCGCCTGACGCGTGGACCCCGACCCTTCCCACGGTGTTCCCGAGATCCTCGATCGTATCCGCGAAGAGATTCGCGTTCGCGGGTCCATACCGTTCGCCCTCTTCATGGAGATCGCCCTCCACGATCCCGTCCACGGCTACTACGCTTGCGGCGCCGCCCGCCTCGGCCGGGGAGGGGATTTTTTCACCGCGAGCGACGTGGGGACGTTTTTCGGCGAGTGCGTCGCGCGGCAGCTCGTCGAGATGGACCGCGCGCTCGGGCGGCCGGCCCGGTTTTCCGCGATCGAGATCGGGGCGGGACGGGGACTTCTGGCCCGCGACGTCCTGGACGCCGCGCGCGGCATCGACTCGCAATTCGCGTCGCGTCTCGACTACGTCATGGTGGACCGGAGCGCCGGCATGCGCGAGGCCGCCGCCGGGCGGGTGAGAGAGGGGCCGGCGCTGCCTCCGGAGCGGCTGCCGCGCGCCGAGGCGGGGTGCGTTCTCGCCGTGGAGCTGTTCGACGCGCTTCCCGTTCACCGGCTGCGTCGGCGGGACGGGCGCCTCCGCGAGGTTCTCGTCGGCATGGACGGCCACGGGTGCTTCGAGGAGACGGAAGGGGATCCCTCGCCCGAGTCCGCCGCTCTCGCCACCCGCTACGGCGCCGCCGCGGGGGAGGGGGAAGAGGCCGAGGTGTGCCCGGCCGCCGACGCCCAGCTCGAGTTGGCAGCGGGCTCGATCGATCGCGGGTTCGTGCTGGTGGTCGACTACGGCGATAGGGCGGCGCGCCTCTACGGCCCGTCGCGGCCGCGGGGAACGCTGCTCGCGTACCACCGCCACGCCACCAACGAGGATTTCCTGCTCCGCGTCGGTGAGCAGGACCTGACCGCGCACGTGAACTTCACGCAGATCGAGGAGCGCGGGCTCGGGCTCGGGCTCGCGCCCCTCGGCTTCACGACGCAGGACCGCTTCCTGATCGCGAACGGGATCCTGCGTCACTTCGAGGACGCCGGGGAGGATCGGGGGAACGTCGCGCGGGCCCGGGCGAGACTTCGCGCGATGCAGCTCATCCACCCGGACGGGATGGGGCGCGTGTTCAAGGTGCTGATTCTCTCCAAAGGGATCGATCCCCCTCCGGCGCTCGCCGGACTCGAGGACCCGTTCCGCCGCGGTTGATGGCTCGACCCGCGTGGCGCGCACCGCGCCCAGTCGGTATATTCGACCCGAGTCGATGCGATGCTGATCCGAGAGATAGCCTACGGAACCGGGAACCCGGCGGGTGTCCGGCGGACGGGAGCGCCGGGAGTACGGTGGCGGCGCGCGCTCGCCGTCTCAGGGCTCATCGCCGCCCCCGCGTTCGGTCTGGCGTGCTCGTCCGGCGCGCGTCCCGGGGGGGCGGTCGCGGCGTTCCGCGCCGGGAAGGTGGGGGTCGAGCCGGTCCCCCAGATCCATCTCCTCGAGAATCACTCTTCCGCGCTGGTGGCCTGGCGTCGGGCCGAGGTGCGGGACCGGATCCTCGTGCACCTCGACGGCCACATGGATTTCGACTGGCTTCCGGACGACACGATCGCGCGCATCGCCGCCGCGAGCCCGGACGAGTTGCCGGGACTCGAGTTGCACCCGTATGCCATGGACGGCAACGCGCTCAGCCGGTTCGGCAACCGGAACTGGATCTACCCCGCCGCCCGCCTCGGCATGATCCGGCAGATCGTCTGGGTGGTGCCGGACGGCACCCTGGGCGATCGCGCCACGACGGTCGATCTGGTGCGGGAACTGTTCCTGTCGAAGATTCAGATGGTCAGCCTCGACGAAGCGCGATCGTTGAGCCTGCACGGACGGCTGTTGCAGGGCACGCTGCTCGGGCTGCCGGTGACCGTCTGCGAGCTGCGGGACCTTCCGGAGTTTCGAGAGCCCGTACTGCTCGACGTGGACCTCGACTACTTCGTGACCCGCTCCGCGCTGACACGGGAGGTCGCCGAGAGGCCCTGGATCGGGCCGGACGCCGTGGTAGCCGCCCTCGCGTCGCGCGGGCTTCGCGCCGACGTGGCGACTCTCTCGCTGTCCACCATCGGCGGTTACCTTCCGCCGGAAGGCCGCTGGCTCGGCGCCGCCATGCAGCGAAAACTGCGCGCGCCGGGCGAGGCCGCGACGGTCGCGGAGCGGGAGCGAAGCGCGGCGGAGGACGATCTGGCCGCCGGGCGTGGAGAGCGGGCCGCCGCGTCTTTCCGCACGCTGGCCGTGAAGGACGCCGAAGATCCCACGCTCTGGTATTCCCTCGCGGACGCGCTCGGCCAAGGGGGGCGCGAAGCGGAGGCGGAGGAAGCGAAGCGCCGGGCGGTCTCCCTCGATCCGGTCCTCGCGCACGACGAGCTCTTCCGGGGGGACCGGTACTGGTACAACGCGAGATACGCGGAGGGGCTCCTGTGCTACCGCCGCTACCGCCAGCGGATGGCCGGGAGCCCGTTCTCCGCGTACGCGCTCCACCGGGAGGCGGGGTGCCTCATGCGTCTCAACCGGGACGACGAGGCGATCGCGGCGTTCAGGAGCGCGCTCAAAGAGGCTCCGGACCACGGCGACAGCCACCTCGACCTGGGAGCGATTCTGAGGAGCGGCGGGCGGATCGACGAGGCGATACGGGAACTCGAGACCGCTCGGAGGATCCTGCCGGATCGCGCCAGCTACGCGATGGCCCTCGGAACCACGTACCTCGTCGCCGGCAGGTTGGAGGACGCCGCCGCGCATCTCGAGTTCGCCGTGGAGCGCCAACCCTGTCTCGCCCCGGCGCGCAACAACCTGGCCGCGGTGCTGTTCCAGCTCGGGCGGTACGAAGAGTCGGCGAACCAGTTGAGGATCGCGATGACCTTCTCCGCCGCGCCCAGCTCGCAGATGCGCGAACTCGCGACGGCGCTCAGGCGCCGTGGCGTCCCGCTCACCCGGGTCGCCGCGACTCCCTGAGATCGCGTCTCGAGCGGCCCGAAGGCCGCGCTATACTGCCTTCGTGGCCAAGCCCCGAAAAACCACCCCCGAAGCGATCGAGACCGCCTTCCGGGAGGAAGGGTTCGTCTGCACCGGCGAGGTGTCGATCACGTTGTTCCTCGCCGAGACGCTCGGCAAGCCGCTCCTCCTCGAGGGGCCGCCGGGAGTCGGCAAGACCGAGATCGCGAAGCTCTGGGCGCGATTTCACGGCAGCGAGTTGGTCCGCCTCCAGTGCTACGAGGGGCTCGACGAGGCGAAGGCGCTGTACGAGTGGTCGTACGGGAAGCAGATGCTCTACGCACAACTTCTCCGGGACAAGACCGGCGAGATCCTGTCGCGCGCCGCGGACCTCCGCTCGGCGATGGCGCTGCTCCGCGGCGAGGCGGACGAGTTCTTCTCGAGGGATTTCCTCCTGCCGCGGCCGCTCCTGACCGCGATCACTTCGGAGCAGCCCACGGTCCTTCTCATCGACGAGGTGGATCGCTCGGACGAGGAGTTCGAGGCGTTCCTCCTCGAGGTGCTCTCCGACTACCAGGTGTCCATTCCCGAACTGGGAACCGTGAAAGCGCGCCATCGCCCCCGGGTCGTGCTGACCAGCAACGACTCCCGCGACCTCTCGGACGCCCTGAGGCGCCGGTGCCTTTACCTCTACGTCGACTATCCGTCGATCGAGGACGAGATCCGGATCGTGGAGAGTCGGGTGCCCGGGCTCTCCGTCGCGCTCACGGAGCGCCTCGTCCGCTTCGTCCATTCGCTCCGCAAGGCGGATCTCAAGAAGGCGCCCGCGATCGCCGAAGTGGTGGACTGGGCCCTCGCCCTCGTGGCGGTCGGCGCGGAGAGCCTGTCCGCGAACGTCCTGCGGCATACCCTGGGGGTTCTTCTCAAGAACCGCGAGGACGTGGAGAGGGTGCTCGCCGAGCCCTCGCGCTTCCGCTCATGATCCCCGCCCTCGCGCGCTTCGTCGACGCGCTCCGCGAAGAGGGGGTGGCGGTGTCCCCCTCCGAGGTTCTGGACGCTGCGCGCGCCGTCGATCTCGTCGGCCTCGAGGACCGTCCGAGGTTTCGCGCGGCGCTCCGGGCGACGCTGGCGAAAGGGCGAGGACACCGCGAGCGTTTCGACCCCCTCTTCGATCGCTTCTTTGCCGCGCCCTCGCGCGCCGGCAAGGGGGGCGGCGAGAAGGGGGGAGGGGGCGCCATGGCGGGTACTCCGAGCGGCGCCGGGTCGGGGCGATCGCTCCGCCCCCGCCCGAAACAGGAGCCTCGACCCGGTTCGCCACGCTCCGGCGAGTCGTCGCGGAAGGGGAAGGCGCCGCGAGGGGACGACCGGCGCGAGCGTCTTCACCGGGCCGTGGAGCGGCTGCGACAGGGGGACTCCCGGAGAGAGGGGCGCCTCCGGCGGGTGCGTGTGGAAAGGAGCGAGAAGGCGGCGAGAGAGGGAGCGGCGGAGCGGGACCCCGTGAAGCGGGATCTTTCGCGGCCGATGACCACCGAGGAGGAGCGCCGGCTGGCTCGCGAGGTGCCGAGGCTGATCGAGGAGATCCGTCTTCGGGCAGGACGCCGCCTCGCGAGGGCGAGGCGCGGGCGTCTCTGGATCCGCCGCCTCTTCCGGGAGAACCTGTCGCGCGGCGGCGTGCCGTTCGTGCTCCCGTATCGGAGGACGCGGCCGCGCAGGACCCGGGTCGTCCTCCTCGTGGACGTGTCGTACTCCACCGCGCGCGCCGCGGGGTACTTCCTCGCGATGGCGATGGAATTCTTGAAGACGGGCCGCCGGACACGCGTCCTGGCGTTCGTCGACCGGCCGGTGGACGCGACCCGCGCCGTGACCGCGTGGGCGCGAGGACGGCGCGCTTTCGGGGCGCCCGGACCGGGGCGCCCCGCCGCGCTGGGACCGCGTGCCGCGTCCAGGGGAGGACGGCGCGCCGAAGGGATCGAATTCCGGGGGCATTCGTTCGCGGACCTCCTGGAGTCGCTTCCGGGGCTCAATCTCGACGCGCCGAGCGACTACGGGCGCGCCCTGCACTCGCTTCTTCA
Source organism: Terriglobia bacterium (assembly GCA_963790465.1). Lineage (GTDB taxonomy): Bacteria > Acidobacteriota > Polarisedimenticolia > Polarisedimenticolales > JAIQFR01 > JAIQFR01. Next base: position 156,448 of record CAWBOP010000019.1, read on the forward strand.
GTCGCACCTCCTCCCGTCGGGACGCGACACGATCCTGGTCGTGCTGGGGGACGCCCGCACGAACCGGTTCGATCCGCTTGCGTGGGCGATGGAAGAGCTCTCGCGGCGGGCGAGGGGGGTGCTGTGGCTCGTTCCCGAGCCGCGCAGCCGGTGGGGGACCGCGGACTCGGCGCTGGCCGATTACCTGCCGCACGCCGACGCGGTGGTCGAGGCCCGGGATCTCGCCGGGCTCGCGCGCGGCGTGACCGAGCTGATCCGGAGGCTGTGAGCCGTGCCTGCCGCGGGATGGGTGGTCGCCTTCTGGGACGGTGCGGACCTCGCGCTCGGAATCGTCGCGGGCGAGGAGAAGCAGCGGGTCCGGCTGGTCCTCGTGGGGGGGCGCGAGGAGCGTGTCCCGCCGGGACGCATCGCGTTCGAGATCGAGCCGGGGCCGCCGCCCGGATCGACTCACGAGGCCCGCCGTGCCGCCGGCCACCGGGTGGAGGAAGCGGCATCGAGGATCCTGGGCCTGGCCGCGGGGGTGGACGTCGCCTCGTTGTGGGAGCTCGCGGCGGAGGCGGGCGGGACGCTCGAGGACGGAAACCTCGCGGACCTCGCCCTCGGCTCGGCGACCGGAGCGCACCGCGCCGCACTCGTTCGCGCCCTCCTCGATGACGCCCTTCATTTCGTGCGAAAGGGGGCCGAGTGGGAACCTCGCTCCCCCGCGGCGGTCGAGGAGATCCGGGTCCAGCGCGAGCGCGCGGGACGGCGCGAGGCAGGACGCCACGCGGCGATCGACGCGCTCAGGCGCGCCGCGGCGGGGGAAACCTGGACGCCGTCGGGAAGTTCCGAGGAGAAGCGCTACCTCGACGCTCTCGAGGTTCTCGCGATCGACGATCTCGACGCGGCCGAAGGCACGAGGTCTCTGGCGATCGAGGCGCTCGAGGGGGCGGGGGTTCGCTACGACCGTCCCCACGAGGGGGCCTTCAAGCTGCTTCGCCGCGTGGGCCGATTCGCCTCGGACGACGAGAACCTGCAGCTTCGCCGGTACGGCCTGCGCACGTCGTTTTCCGAGGAGGTCCAGGCCGCGGCCCGCGAGGCGGCGCGGCGCGTGCCATCGCGGGAAGGGCGCGCCGACCTCACGGGGCTCGACGTCGTCACGGTGGACGGACCTTCGACTCTCGAGATCGACGACGCCCTTTCGGTGGAGCCGCTTTCGAGCGGCGGCTGGCGGGTCGGGATCCACATCGCCGATCCCTCGGCGTTCGTGCCTCCGGGCGATCCCGTGGACGACGAGGCGTTCGCTCGCGCGGTCACACACTACCTGCCGGACATGCGGCTGCCGATGCTTCCGGAGGCGATCTCGGAGGAGGCGGCGAGTCTGATCGAGGGAGCGGAGCGGCCGGCGATGAGCTTCCTCGTAGACGTGGACGCGGCGGGGGAGATCGCGGCGTTCGAGGTCGTCCGCTCGCTCGTCCGTTCCCGCGCGCGGCTCAACTACGACGAAGCGGACCGCGCCATCGCGAGCGGCGAGGGGAAGTTCGCGGGTCTCCTGCAGGAACTCTCCCGCGTGGCGGTGCTCCGCGAGGATCGCCGCATGGACGCGGGCGCGGTGCGGATCGAGATGCCGGAGGTGGAGGCGCGTGTCGCCACCGACGGCCGGATCGTGCTGGAGCGCTCCGACCCGTTCTCTCCCGGGCATCGCGTCGTCTCGGAGGCGATGGTGCTCGCCGGCGCGCTGGGGGCTCGGTTCTGCATCGAGCGCGGCCTCCCGGCGATCTACCGGCGGCAGGCGGCCCCCGAGCGCGCGCTCCCGTCGTCGGCGCGCGGAGAGGTGGACTACGTCGCCGCGCGGGCCCTTCGCCGGTCGATGCGAAAAGGGGAAGTCTCGCTCGAGCCCGGCCCTCACGCCGCGCTGGGCCTCCCCGCCTACGCGCAGGTCACTTCCCCCCTCAGGCGCTACCAGGACCTTGCCGTCCACCGCCAGCTCGCCCGCGCCCTTCAGGGGGAGCCGCCCGAGTACGACGCCGAGTCGCTCCAGAGGATCGCGGCCACCACCGAGGCCGCCGACGGCGACGGCCGGCGCGCCGAGCGCGCGTCGGACAGGTACTGGCTCCTCCGCTATCTCGGGCAACAGGGGGGCGAGCCGGTGGAGGCGATCGTCGTCGAGGTCGTGCCGCGCCCGGTCGTGTTGCTTCTCGAGACGCTTCTCGAGGTGCCCCAGTCCGGCCTCGCCGGGGTCGAGCTGGGCGAGCGCCTTGTCCTGCGCGTCGAGCGAGTGAACCCACGGGCGGATCTGCTGGTGCTCCGGCGGGGGTGAGCGGCCGCGGGCCCCGATTTTCGCCCCTCGCGCCGTCCTTGGCTTTGGTGTGGCTGCGGCCCCTGTGCTACGATCCGGCCCTCGCGGCGGCGGGGCCGGATCGAGCAACTTTCCGAGGCGCCGGCCATTCTGTCCTTCCGGCTTCGGCCTCGCGCGGTCTCGGCGGGAGGACGATTGAGGCCGACGGCATCACCCCTCGGATTCGCGATCTTCGTCGCGATGCTTCTCGTCGCCGTGGGCTCCTTCGGCTACCTGCTGGAGACGCGGATCGCGATCCTCGCTGCGGCGCGTCCCTCGTACCGGTTCGACCGGTGGGGCGAGAGGATCCGGGGGCTCCTGGCCTTTTTTGTCGGGCAGAAGAGGATCCTCGCGCGCCCGCACCGGGGCGCCGGGATCATGCATGCCCTGATCTTCTGGGGGTTCCTGGCCGTCGTTCTCAACTCGATCCACTTCGTCGGGCGGGGGTTCGCGGAAGGGTTCCACGTGCCGGGGTTCGGGCCCGGGCAGTGGCTGGGGACAGCCTACGTCGCGTTCCGGGATCTTTTCGAGGTCGCCGTCATCGGAGCGGTGGCCGCGGCGGCGTGGCGCCGGCTGGTCGTCCGGCCGCCGCGGCTCACCCCGTCGCTGGAGGCTGGGGCGATCCTGGGGCTGATCGCGACCCTCATGGCGACCGACCTCGTCATGGCGGGGATCGGCACCGCGGCGGCGGGGACGGCGGACGGTTACCGATGTCCTGCGGGATTCGTTCTCGGGCCTCTCTTCGGCGGTGCCGCCCCCTCGACACTGGCGGGGCTCTACGCGGGAGGCTGGTGGATCCACCTCGTATCTTTGCTGTTTTTCCTTGTTTACCTGCCGGTGTCGAAGCATTTCCACGTGGTGACGTCGCTGCCCGCGGTGCTCTTCCGGAGGCTCGACGGCGGATCGCTCCCGACGATGGACCTCGAGAACTCCGAGAGGTTCGGGATCTCGTCGTTCACCGACCTCGCGTGGAAGGACCTCCTGGACGTTTACTCGTGCACCGAGTGCGGCCGCTGCCAGGAAGCCTGCCCCGCGCACGCCACCGGCAAGCCGCTCAACCCGAAGAAGATCAACGAGGACATGCGGCACGCGCTGTTCCCGTCGCTGCCGCTGCTCCTGGGCCGGTGTGAGGCGCCCCCGGGCTGGGAGCCTCCGGTGCTCCCCGGCGCCACGATCCACGAGGACGTTCTCTGGTCCTGCACCACCTGCCGTGCGTGCGAGCAGGCCTGCCCGCTGTTCATCGAGTTCATCGACCGGATCGTGGGGATGCGGCGCAAGCTCGTGCTGGAGGATGGGGTGTTCCCGCAGGAGTTGACCGTCGCGTTCAAGAACCTCGAGAGGTCGGGCAACCCGTGGGGGATCGATCCTTCAGGGCGCGCGGACTGGGCCGAAGGTCTCGACATTCCGGTGATGGCGGACGGCCCCAAGGACGTCGAGTTCCTGTTCTGGGTGGGGTGTGCCGGTGCGTTCGACGAGAGGAACAAGAAGGTCGTCCGCGCCACGGCGGAGCTGCTCGAGGCGGCTGGGGTCCGCTTCGCGATCCTCGGGACGGAGGAGTCCTGCAACGGCGACCCCGCACGTCGCGCCGGGAACGAGTACCTGTACCGGATGCTCGCCTCGCAGAACGTCGAGATCCTGAACGGCTACGGGATACGGAAGATCGTCACCGCCTGCCCTCACTGCTTCAACACGCTCCGCAACGAGTACCCGCAACTCGGCGGGCAGTTCGAGGTGTTCCACCACGCGGAGCTCCTCGCGCGGCTCGTGGAAGAGGGGAGGCTCCCGCTCGAGGCGGTCGAGGGGGTCGCCACGCGGGCGACGTTCCACGACTCCTGCTATCTCGGCCGGCACAACGAGGTGTACGACGCGCCGCGCCGCACGCTCCTGGCGGCCGGCCTCGACCTCGTCGAGATGCCGCGGAACCGGGAGCAGGGGTTTTGCTGCGGCGCGGGCGGGGCCAGGATGTGGATGGAGGAGCGGCTCGGCACCAAGGTGAACCTCGACCGGGTCGAGGAGGCGTCTCGGACCGGCGCGGGGGTGGTGGCGGTCGCCTGCCCGTTCTGCATGACGATGATGGCGGACGGTGTCGCCGAGACCGGCCACGAAGAGCGGGTCGAGGTGCTCGACATCGCCCAGATCCTGCGGGCGCGGCTCGTGGACCCTTCCCGGAAGGACGGGTAGCGGCTACCCGCTCGACGACGCTACACGGGCGGAAGCGGACGGGGTAAGATCGCGACGCTCTCCGGCTGCGCGTGCGAGCCGGCGAGGCGAGGGGAGACGAAGCATGAAAGTGAAGCGTCCTCGGAAGCTCACGATCTCGGACCGCCTGGTCCTTCCGAGCATCGTCTCGGGGCTCGGGGTGACGTTCCGGCACATCTTCCGGAAGAAGGACACGATCGAGTATCCGGAGCAGAAGCACGTTTTCGGCGATCGGTACCGGGGTGTCCCGGCGCTCGTCAAGGACCAGGAAGGCCGGGAGAAGTGCGTCGCCTGCTACCTGTGCCAGACGGTCTGCCCGCCGCTCGCGATCGCGATCGAGGCTGCCGAGTACCCGAAGGGGCACCCGCTCCACACCATCGAGAAATTCCCCGCGAAGTTCGAGATCAACATGCTCCGATGCATCTACTGCGGCCTGTGCGAGGAGGTCTGCCCCGAGGAGGCGATCTTCATGTCGAAGACGTACGTGGTCGTGGGGCACTCCCGCGACCTGATGATCTTCGACAAGGAGCAGCTCTTCGAGGTCGGCGGCGTCCGGCAGGACGACATCCTCAAGTGGGCCGACGACAACAAGGGCCCCTCGTCGCGCTCTCACGTTCCCGGCGACGAGATCGCCATGGCCCGGTAGAGAGAAACGAACCCTCCCGCGGCTCCTCGAAAAAAAGGTTCGTCCCTACGGCTCGGGATCGGGCAGGACGAAGAGCCGCGTGTTCGGCGGCAGCGCGCGGTAGAAGGAGTCGGCGTCGGCGGAGCGCAGCGCGAGGCGGAGGCGAATGTCGTCGGCGTCCGGCGACGATTCGCTCAGGACCGCCTTCGCGTCGGCCCACCAGTGCTCCATCGATTTCTTGAGCCCCGTCCAGAAGCCGGCGTTCCCTTCCCTCTCGCCGAGGCGGCGGATCTCGAGGGAAAGGCCTCCCTCGAAGCGGACGTGATAACGGGAGGGGACGGGGTACTTCTCTTCCGGCGTCTGCGGAATCGGAACCGCCGTGGCGTTGTCCTCCTCCGGGTTGTTGCTCGGGGGCGGCGCGACGACCTCGAGCCGGTCGAGGTCGCGGGGGGGCACCAGATTCCCGCCCTGCCAGATCGTTCCGCGCCAATCGTCGGGTGGCGGCCGGACGGCGAACGCGACACGCGGTGCGCCGATCTCGAGGGTCTGGACCGCGTAGTCCTGGAGCACCGCCCCTTTGAGCATGAGCCTCAGGCTCGAGGTGCGGGGATTGAGAACCAGGTAGAACGGATCGCCTTTCGCCAGCTCGACCCGCCGCTCGAGCAGGGCGTTCTCCTTCCGGAGCCGCACGATCTCGCTGTCGCTTCCGGCGGCGCTGGCGGGGATCGCCATCGCGAGGGCGGCGGCAACGACCAGCGGGAGGCGACGTCGCATCAGTAAATGTAGACCGGGGTGCCGACCGGGACGGCCTGCCAGATCTTCCTCAGATCGTCGCGCCCGACGCGAATGCAGCCGTGGGTGACGCTCCGGCCCAGGAGCCGCTCGTACAGGGTTCCGTGAATCATGTAGCCGTCGCCGAGCTGGAACGAGTACTCGCCGAGGGTGCCGTAGTCCATCCGGTCCTCGTTCCTCTTCGGAATCGGTTTGCCTTCCTCGACGAACGCCCAGTCGGGTTTCTTCCAGACCGGGTTCTCCTGGCGGGACTTGACCTTGAAGCAGCCGCGCGGCGTGTCGAACACCCACTTCCGCCCCTTGCCCCAGTCCCCTTCCTTGAGGATCATCCCCGAGCCCGCCGAGCAGGCCGCGTTCAGGACCGTCTCCTCGTCCTTCTTGAGGTAGATGCGGTTCTGCGTCTGGTCGACGACGACGTAGATTCCCTTGGGGGCCAGGCTCTGCAGCGCGGCCTGCAGTTGTTTGTGCTGCGACTGCAGCTTCGCGACGTAACGTTTCTGCGCCTTCACGCTGAACGGGACGGCCTCGTCCACGGCCACCGCCATCGTGCCGGGGGGCACGGCGCCGTAGATGTACCCCGTGCCGCGCGCGGCGGCTCCGATCCCCACGGTGAGCGCCAGCAGCACGAGCAGCCCGGCGATCGCAAGCCACTTCGAGGTGGTCCGCACCACCAACGCAGCGCCCACCGTAGGCCGGGGGAGCGTCTCGTCCGGGACGTTCGACTCATCGAAGCTCATTGGCTCAGCGTCCCGTTCGACGGAGCGCGGTAACGCCGCACCAGTTCGGTGAACGCGCCGCCGCTACCGTCGCCACCGACGATGGTCACCGGGGTGCCGACGCCGACCCGCCTGAAGAGGTCGTCGATATCGTCGTTCCTGAGCGCCACGCACCCTTTCGTCCAGTCCTTCCCGCGCCCGCCGTCCCCGTGGATCTCGATCAGTCCCCCCATCCGGGCCCAGCGAGGAATCCGGCCGGCCCGGCGGGCCTTGTCGAATTGCGCGCGGTCTTCGTCGTTCGGATAGTTGAGGAGGAGCGCCTTGTAGTACGTCGAGTTCCCCGGCCCTTTTTTCGCCGTGATCCGGTACCGTCCCTCGGGGGTCGCCGCGTCTCCCGAATGCGCCTTGTCACGGGTCGAATTGTAGCCCATCTCGACGCGGTAGGATCGGATGGGACGTCCCCCCAAGAACACCGTCAACCGGTGGTTCTCCTTGTAGACGACGACGGCGATGGCCCCGGTTTCGTGCGACCACGCGACAGTGTCGTCGGCCATGTGCTTCCAGGCCTGCACCATCCTGGCATCGGTGAACCGGGCCGCATCGTTCGCGGCCTTCTCGCCGACCAGTCGCGCGTGCGTCCGCGCGGTCGAGGCCCGGTCCGCCGCGGCGAGGTATTCCCCCTTCGCAAAAAGGATCTTCGATTCGGTGAACGAGATCTTCGCCTTCTGCAGCAATACGCGGCCGTAAGCCCCGACGTGCATCGCGTCTGCGAACTCGTCGGCGCCGCCGATCTCCTCCTCCGCCTGCGACATGGCCGTGTCCGCCGCCGCGCGGGCTTCGTTGCGCTTGCGGACCGCGTCGGCGAACGCCTTCCTGGCCTTCGTCTCGGCGAGCTCGAGGCTCGCTCTCGCCGTCGAGAAATCGCGAAGCAGAAAGAAACGCACTTCCTGGCTTCGCTGCTCCTGCAGAGCGGCGCGCATGGCCGATTCGGCGGCCAGCAGCCCCTCGGGGGCCCACCGGTCCCCTTGCGCATGGCGTGCCTCGCCCAGAGCCTTCCGGGCGGAACTCAGCGTGAACCGGGGCGGCTCGGTCCTGCCGCTCAGGACGGGGTAGGAAGCCGCGGCGCAGAGGCCCAGGGACACCATCGCCACGGCGGCGAGGATCCACCGTCTCCGCGCGGGCCGCCCCAGAGTGCTTCCGTCGCCGGCACGGGCTCTCATCTCAGGGTCCAATTTATAAGGGTTTGATTCTCCTGGCCAGCGCGACAGCGCGCCTCCTGGAGAACGGCCGAAACGGAAGGAAATTCATGGGGGCACGGCCGGGTACAATCGGCCGTGCCCCCGTCGATCGCTGCGAGAGACGCGACGGCGAAGGCTACTTCCTGCCCTTGGCAGCCTTCTTGGCCTCGATCGCCTGCTCGATGGAGGTCTTCACGGTGCCGGCCTGGGTCTTCGCGGCCTCGGCCTTGGACTTCGCGTCCAGGTACTTTTCCGCGTTGAACGAGTTCTGAGCCTCGTTGATGGCGGACTCGACTCCCATCAGGTCGGCCTTCATCGCCTCGATGTCGGCCTGAGTTCCCTTACCCTTCGGGGCCTTCTCGAGCAACGCTTTCGCTTCGTCGAGGGCGGTCTTGGCTTCGGTGACGAGAATCTGCGCCTCGCCCTTCACCTGCTCCTTCTTCGCCTTGGCGTCTTCGGCTGCCTTCTCACCGGCGGCCTTCGTGGCCTGGGCGATCTCGGTGGCCTTTTTGTAGGAGCGGAACAGCGCGAACTTCTGCTCCTGCGCCTTCAGCTCGGCGTCGAGCTGGGCCGAGGAGTCCTCGGCGGCCTTGAGCGAATCCGGGGCGTAGTCGGTCGCCTCGGCGGCGCGCGCGCCATCCAGAGCCGCCTTCGCGGTATCGATGTCGGCCTGCGGCGGTTTCTGGCAGCCGACCAGCATCACGAGCACGAGCACGAGAGGCAGCACCACCATCATCTTACGCATACTTTTCATTCTCCTTTACGCGCACCCTCCACGTTGAAGGGCGGTTAACCTGTCGGCCACCCTCACGGAGCTTGCAACTCCGTCCAGGCCGAAGCTCATACTACTACTTCCAAGAAAAAAGTGAAGGGCCGCACGCTTGGGGCTCCTGAAGGGTTCTCGCCCCCCTTCGTGCCGGGAGTCTAGCACGACCGGGTGGGGAGGGGCGGGACATGAGCGCTTTCGGGCATAATGAACGTCGAGAGAGACCGCACGGAGGACGATCGTGAAAACAACGAGTATCCGCGTCGCAGCGGCGTTTCTGGCCACGCTGAGTCTGGCGTCGCTGCCGGCCCGGGCGGCCAGCGGGCACGTGGTTGACAACGCAGGGGAGCCGGTCGTCGACGCCCGGGTTTGCCTCATGGTCGCGGGTGCCGAAGGGCTGTGCGTTCGGACCGATGAGAAAGGTTTTTTCAGCCTGCCCAACACTCGCGTCACCGACATGAGAATCGTCGCCGCCGGGTTCCTGCCGCGAATCGTGGCGGCCGTCGATCAGGAGGCGCCGATCGCGCTCGATCCGGCGGCATCGCTGCGCGCGCGCGTTCTCGACGCCGCGACCGGCCGCGTGATCCCGAAGGCCGAGGTCCGGATCTCTTACGCGTCGGGGGCGCAGAAGGGTCCTTTCCCGGCCAACGCGGCGGGAGTCCACGTGAACGCGCTTTCCCCCGGTGAAGTGGTTCCATCCGCCAAGGCGCCCGGCTACCGAGACAAGAGCGGAAGCGTCGTCCTCCTCGTCGCGGGGAAGGAGACCGTGGTCGAACTTCGTCTCGAGCACGAGTAGGCGCGCGGCGTCGGCGGTTCCGGCGGCAAGGCGATGGAAGACAGGATCGGGGCGCTCGGCGAGATCGCCTGGGACGCGCTTCGGCGCATGGTGCGGGAGATTCTCGCGCGCAAGCCGGGCGGTCACCTCGTGGAGGCCTCGCTCTCCCGGATCGATCTCGATCTGCCGCTGGCGCTTCGCGGCGCGGACGCCGACCCGGCTGTTTTTTCCTCCCGCCTCGCCGAGAGCATCGACCGGTACCTCGACGACGAGATCCAGCAGGCGGCCGTGTTCCGCCCGGGGCACGCGTTCTGTCACCGGTGCGGCAACGCGTCGTGCGAACACTCGTTCCCTCCCTCGGGGCGGCACGTGTTCGTCGGGTACGCCCCCACCGGAACGCCGCGATGGGTGGACTTCGCCCAGGTCTGCCTCGAACTGCGGCATCCCGAGGTGGATCGGCTCTACGAGGACCCGCCGGCGTTCCTGACGCTCGTGCAGGATGCCGCCACGCTGCGCGGCAATTTGCTCGAGGCCTTCGCGGCGCCCGCGTACGATCTCCTGGGCCAGGTGGTGGCGGGATTCTTCCCGGTTCGCACGCGAGAGGAGGAAGGGCGCGGGGTTCTGGCCGTGACGTTCCAGGCCGCCGCGTCGAGGCCCGGGTCCGGACGGCTCCGCCTCGGCCTTAACATCCTCGGTCGCACCGCGACCGGCGAGCCTCTCGAGATGCTCTGGGACCGGCACGAGAACATCCCCTGGACCGCGGCCGCGAGGTGGGCGCAGGGCTCGCTGGCGACGGTGGTGCGCCAGAGGCGGCACGAGATAGGCGACTCCCGAGGCGGGGGAGCGGAGCTCGAGGATCGCGTGCACGGGATTCTCCGCGGCCTCGCGCGCCGTCTCGATCGGGATCGGCGCGGCCGGTCTCGCCGGACGCTGCACGCGGAGGAGCGCCATCGTTCCGGCGAGCGGCCGACGCGAAAGGCGCTCGACGACCTTCGCGGCGTTCGGGCGGACGCGGTTCTCGTGGACGAGCGCAACGGCACCCTCGTTGTTCCCGGCGACCGCGGGCGCACGCACTTTTTCACGGCTGACGGGCGGCTCGTCTCGAGCGTGCGTTACAGCCGGGACGCGATCGAGAGGAAACGGAAACTGGGGGTGTGGCGCGTGGCGGAGCCGTCCCAGGCGGAGGCGCTGATCGAGAAACTGCGGGAATGAAGCGGCCTGTTCCTTTTTGCTCTATAATCGCCGTTCAGTCGAATGTGAAGGTGCACGGAGGATCGATGTCGACCCAGCGCGTCAAGGAACTCAAGCGTAAGCGCAAGCGCCGCAAGGAATCCGTGAAGCAGCGGGCGAAGCTGACGGTGGCCGCGAAGGCGAAGGCAGCGAGGTCCGCGGCGCGCGCGGCGGTCGCGAAGCCTCCGGCCAAGAAGGGGACCGGCGCGAAGGGATCCGTCGCAGCCCCGGTGGAGCCGCCGGCGGCCGAGGCCCCTCCGGTCGAGGGCGCCTGATCGTTTTCCGCGGAAATTTCGGGTGAGATCCGGCGGCGCGCTCACCGCCGCCCGGGGGGAGTCTCCGTGTCTTCGCGCGCCGTCTTGCCGTTCCGCGCCTTGCGCCAGATTTCGAGCCGTTCGGAGAGCGCCTGCTCCAGCCCACGGGTGGTTGGACGGTAGAACCGGCGCCCCCTCAGGCGGTCGGGGAGGCAGTGCATCCCCGTCACCGCGTCCTCGGCATCGTGGGCGTACTCGTAGCCGCGGCCGTACCCCTCGGCCTTCATGAGACCGGTCGGCGCGTTTCTCAGCCGGAGAGGGACGGGGTCCGACGCCCCAGCTCGAATCGCCTCCCGCACCTCGGCCCAGGCGGCGTAAAGCGCGTTCGACTTCGGGGCCAGCGCGCAGTAGACCGCCGCCTCGGCGAGTGCGAGATCCGCCTCGGGGCGCCCGACGAAATGGACCGCTTCCTTCGCCGCGAGCGCGAGGGTGAGGGCCCGCGGATCGGCGAGCCCGACGTCCTCGCTCGCGAACCGGACGATTCGCCTCGCGAGGTAAAGGGGATCCTCGCCGGATTCCAGCATCCGGGCGAGCCAGTAGATCGAAGCGTCCGGATCGGAATTCCGCATCGACTTGTGGAGCGCGCTGATCAGGTCGTAGTGCGCCTCGCCGTCCTTGTCGTAGTAGAGCGCTCCTTTCTGGAGCGCATCCCGCAGCAGCGCTTCGTCCACCCGGAGCGCCCCGTCGGGTCCCTCGGCGGCCGAGGCGACCGCGAAGTCGAGCACGTTGAGGGCGGAGCGCGCGTCCCCCTGGCTCTGCGCGGCCAGGATGCCGATCAGGTCGTCGGGAAACTCGACGCGCATTCTCCCGAGGCCGCGCTCCGGGTCGGCAAGCGCGCGCCGGACGAGGATCTCGAGGTGCTCCCGCTCGAGCGTCTCGAGCCGGTAGACGCGCGACCGGGAGAGGAGCGCCGCGTTGACCTCGAATGACGGGTTCTCCGTGGTGGCGCCGATCAGGACGATCGTTCCTTCCTCGACGTACGGGAGAAAGGCGTCCTGCTGGGACTTGTTGAATCGGTGGATCTCGTCGATGAAGAGGAGCGTCCGGCGTCCCGTCGCCCGGTGCAGCGCGGCCGCCTTCTGCATCACCTCCCGCACTTCCTTGATGCCCGCGAGCACCGCGGAGAATGGAACGAACGCGCTCCGGGTCCGGCTCGCTATGATCCGCGCGAGCGTGGTCTTTCCGGAGCCGGGCGGCCCCCACAGGATGATCGATCGAAGGTCGTCGCGCTCGATCGCCGCGCGCAGCGCCGTCCCGGGTCCCACGACCCGGTCCTGTCCCACGAGCTCGCCGAGATCCGCCGGCCGCATCCGGTCGGCCAGCGGCCCCCCGGCGCCCCCCCGTCCCTCACCTTCGTCGAACAATCCCATCCCCCGATTTTAACGGGGACATTCCGCTTTTTCGCATGATTCTTTCCGGAGCGTTCCAGGAACCTCGCGGGGACGACAGGAAGCATGAGAAAAGACGAAAGGTTCCCACTCATCCGAGGGAGGGAGAAGGGGCGGCCGGTATCGTGGAAAAAAGCGGAATGTCCCCATTTACGCTATAGTCGGCCGTCGAAAACGGAAGCGTTGGGAGGACTCGATGCCGAGCATCGGTGCGCTGCGGAAGCCGGGCGAGAAGGCACAGGAGGCGGGGGCGTACTACTGCTTCGTCTGCTCGCTTCGCGACGAGGCGTCTTCCTGCGAGATGCAGGCGGGGCAGCTGTTCCTCGCGTGTCCGCACTGTCTCGAGCGAGAGGTCGCCGAGTGGGACCTAACCTGGAAACTGGAGAAGAACCGCCCCGTCAGGGGGCGCCGCTCGGCGCCGCGGCAGTGGCCGGGCGCGCTTGCCAAGAAGGTCTGAAAGATCGCTCCCGCCGCTCACACACCCACCCCAGGTCGGCACGTGCGCTTCGCGGAAGCTCGCGGGAATTCCGAAACGGTCAGAGCGGGCTAGCGATCGGTTCTTCGCTGAAAATCGCATCGGCCACGACGAGAGCGCCGACGGCGATCCCACCGACGATCGTCCACTTCATCCAGCTGGCGATCTTCGCGGTGTTGGCGGCACCGCCGCCGCTGCCTCCAGCGGCACCCGACTTGAGCGCCAGCGCACGGGGCTTGTTCGGCCCGGGGACGAGCGTCACCCCTTCGGAGGCGAGAAACGCTCCCTCCGAGGCACGGGCCACGACCGCGTACGTGCCGGCCGGGGCCGTGTCGATCCTGAAGTATCCTCGCGCGTCCGCCGGCGCCGAGTCGAACGTCTTCCGATGGGTCTCGTCCACGAGCGTCACGACGACGCCGGGCCGTGGACTCACACCGTTCGCGTCGAGAACCCTCCCGAGGAACAGGGCGTTCGTGCCGGCGAACGCGGAAACATTCGCCAACGGAAGGGCCAGAACGAGAACGACGGCGCCAGCCACGAGACGCCGGATGAAGCTGAATGACATCACCGATCCTCCATCCCCAGGTGATCCCCTCACCGCAACCAGGAACGTACCGCGCACTTCAAGGCGCTATCCCAACTACTTCTACCTCGGGTCCGGCCGCACGTCCAGCCCCGTTCTTCCCCGGTTTCGTTTCCCGCTGCACGATCCCCGCGCGAACGGAAAAGGAATCGCATTCTCCTTCGGGGAGGCCGCTTCGTCAAGGCTCCCGTCGACGAGAATCGCTCAGGGCGCGGAGGGGCTGGTGGATCCCCCACTTCCCGACATCGCCAGGAGCACCGCCGCCGACCCGCCGACGATGATCGCGATCCCCTTGGGACTCTTCCAGAACTCCCGCCCCGCCGCCTTCAACCGGACCTCCGCGACCCCCTGGGAAGCGGTCCGCGTTCCAGGGACATCCCTCGCGTTCTTTCCGCTCCACCATGCGGGAGTGCGCTCGCCGAATTTCGTGACCGTCGCGAACACGGTGACGGTCCCCGAGGGGGGGACGTTGATCACCTGATTCCCGACGAACGTGCCTTCCGGGGTCTCGATGGACAGATCCAGGTAGCCGTAAGGCACCCCCGAAATCTCGCACTCGCCATCCTTGCCTGTGGGTAGCGACGCGAAAACCTTTCCGCTGTCCAGATGGAAAGCCCGGACCGTCGCCCCCACGATCGGCGTCTTGCCGTCCACCGCGAGGATCTTTGCCTTGACTTTCCCTCTTCCCGCAGCGGCCTCCGCTCCGACAGCAGCGCCCGTCCCTGCCGCGAGAATCAGGCCCGGCGCAACCAGGGTGATACCGATCGCCACGGCGATCCAACATTTCCACTTCAATATGCTCAATACCACTTGACATCTCCTCCTCGCACCGGTATTTACAAAATCGATAGGAACAGTGAGAAGAAATTGACTTGACGGACCCTGAAACCTCTCGAGGCGCCCATGCTGGTTGCCGAGTCCGAGCCTGAAAATGCCTCACGTCCAGGCTATGCGAGTATAGCCTGCCTGACACCCGGGATCGACACATGAACAGCCCCAAAAGTGTTGCACCCGGCCACTGTCGGATCCGGCTCCTGTACTTCTGCCTGGCGTCGTTCTGCGGTTTCATTGTGGGTCTCGGTGGCCTCGCCGCCACGCTCGCGATAGTGGGGCGGCCGGTGGGGCTCGAGAATCCCGCGATCTCTCTTGGCCTCCTGGCGGCGCTGGTGGTGGCGTTGCTCGTCGGCGCCGTCGTCTCGGCGGCGTATCGCGAGGCCCGGCGGCGGACCAGATAGCGGCTCCGCGCGGTCGGTCTCTACTTGCGGAACCAGCCGTACTTGAGGATGCACCAGAGCGCGCGCACGCCGTCCTTCCAGCCGATCTTCTTCCCTTCCTCGTAGGTTCGTCCCGCGTAGCCGATCCCGACCTCGTAGATCCGGACCCTGAGCCTCGCGATCTTCGCGGTGATCTCCGGCTCGAACCCGAACCGGTCTTCCTCGATCTCGATCCGGCGCAGAACGTCGACGCGGAACAGCTTGTAGCAGGTCTCCATGTCGGTCAGGTTCAGGTTCGTCAGCGCGTTCGAGAAGAGCGTGAGCAGCCGGTTGCCGACCGAGTGCCAGAAGAAGAGGACACGGTGCGCGTCGCTTCCCATGAATCTGGATCCGTACACGACGTCCGCCTTTCCCTCGAGCATCGGTGCGAGCAGCTTCCGGTACTCGCGCGGGTCGTATTCGAGGTCCGCGTCCTGCACCACCACGAAATCGCCGTGGGCCTCTTGAAAGCCGCGCCGGAGAGCCGCCCCCTTGCCGCGGTTCGATTCCTGCCGAAAGATGCGCACTCGCGGGTTGGACGCGTAAGGCGCAAGCCGCGCCGGGGTGGCGTCGGCGCTCGCGTCGTCCACGACGACCAGCTCGCGCTCGACCCCGGGGGGGAGCGGCGCCGCGAGCACCGCGTCGAGCAGATCGCAAACGGTGGCCTCTTCGTTGTACACCGGAATGACGATGGAAAGTGTCGGCACGACGTCCCTCCGCGGGCATTATACGGGGGTTCGACTCCGGACTCTGGAATGGGAACATCGATTACGGACGACGGTCCGCCGTCGTTCGTAATCGATGTTGCGCGGGCGTTCGCCCGCGGAGGAGAAAAATCCGGTAGCGCCGCCGTGGAGTCGGAATCCCCGCATGACGGATCCCGATCCGGACCCGACAAACCACCGATCCTCAACCGACAAACCACCGATCCTCAACCGACAAACCACCGATCCCAACCCGACGCGGGTTTCCGGGGGTTTCACCCCCGGACCCCCGGCAACCACCTTTCGCATGGACCGGCGGACCGGTCCCTGCGAAAGGCGGTTTCTACTTGCAAACCCGACGCGAGCGGGGGTTCGACATCGGACTCTCGAGTGAGGACCTCGATTCAAGCGGGGTTCGACTCCGGACTCTGGAATGGGAACATCGATTACGGACGACGGTCCGCCGTCGTTCGTAATCGATGTTGCGCGGGCGTTCGCCCGCGGAGGAGAAAAATCCGGTAGCGCCGCCGTGGAGTCGGAATCCCCGCATGACGGATCCCGATCCGGACCCGACAAACCACCGATCCCAACCCGACGCGGGTTTCCGGGGGTTTCACCCCCGGACCCCCGGCAACCACCTTTCGCATGGACCGTCGGACCGGTCCCTGCGAAAGGTGGTTTCTACTTGCAAACCCGACGCGCGCGGGGGTTCGACACCGGACTCTCGAGTGAGGACCTCGATTCAAGCGGGGTTCGATACGGAACGTTGAAAGGAATATTTCCACGGATGACGCGGAAGCCGGCTGCAAAAGAGTACCGTCCTCGCGGATTTGCTAAAATACCCCCCCTATCGAAAACCTGCCGGCCGGCGCCGACGGCCGAGGAGACGTCATGGACCAAGTCACCCGGAAGATCGTCCTCGAAGCGGTGAAGAACGCCATCATCACGGAGCTCAGGGGGCTCGAGATCTACAAGGCCGGTGCGGATCGCGCGACCGATCCGGCGGCGAAGCAGATGTTCCAGTCGCTTGCGGACGACGAGCGCCACCACAAGGAGTTTCTGGAGAAGAACTTCCGGAGTCTCCTCGAGAGGGGCGAGTGGTCGGTTCCCGCGACGCCGCAGAATCTCTCGGCGCTTGACCACTCGGAGATCCTCACCCCGGAGTTCCTCCTCCGGGTGAAGGGAGGGGACTTCGAGATCGGGGTCGTGGCTGCAGGGTGCCAGCTCGAGCTGGCGGCGGTCCTGTTCTACAAGAAGGCCGCCGAGGAATGCCCGGACGAGGAGTCGGCGAAAGTGTTCCGCTTCCTGGCCGAGTGGGAGGGAGAACACCTCGAGAGCCTGTCCCGGCTCGAGGAGCGGATGAAGGACGAGTACTTCGCCGATCTCGGCTTCAGCCCGATGTAGGCCGGGACGTTACGCCGCCGAGGCGAACGCCAGGGAGATCGCCAGGGCCACGTTGGTCAGGAGGTTCCAGGCGACATTGGCGCCGAGCGCGGGCACCGGCACGGGGCGCTTCGGATCGGTGAAGGCCCAGCGGAGCGGCAGTACGAGGAGGAGCGACGGCGCGAGCGCGAAGAGGCAGATCTTCGGTAGGCGCCCCCGCATTCACCGCGACGGCGATGGAGACCGGCGTGAGCAGCGCCGCCGCCGCGTACACGAGGGCGGCCACGCGCCGTCCGAGCAGGAGCACGAGGTTCTTCCGGCCTCCCTCGCGGTCCGCCTCCTCGTCCGGGAATTCGTTGAGCAGGAGCAGATTGAAGGTCATGAAAAAGGCCGGGACCGCCGCGGCCATCCCCTCGACCGGCAGCACGCCGTTCTGAACGAGCGCCGTTCCCATCACCGGCAGCGCGCCGAGGCCGAGACCGGCCGCGATCTCGCCCACGCCGCGCCGCGCGAGGAATTCCGTGTAGGCGAGCACGGCGATCGCTCCCACGACCAGCACGGGGAGCAGGATCATCCCCACCTCGAACAGCAGCACGACGCCGACCGCCAGCCCCACCCCCGCCATTCCGAGTCCGAACAGAAAGGTGGCGCGCGCCGAAAGCAATCCTGCCGGCAGCGTGCCGCTGCCTCCGGAGAACGGCGTCCGGCGCGTCTTGTAGTCGATCCCGCTGCGGAGATCGCTCGCCTCGTTCAGAGAGTTGACCGAGGCGTGGAGCGCCACGAGGCCGACGAGCGCCAGCAGGGTGCGCTGCCAGTCCACCGAATAGGCGTACCCCGCCGCCGCCGCTCCCGACGCCACCAGGGTGAACGGAAGCAGCAGGAACGGCGCCCGGGCGACGCCGAGCCAGGATTTGATCGAGGTCATGATCCCTCCAAACTCCAGCGAAATCGTCCCATCGGCGCCGCTGCCTGTCCGTGACCGAAAACTCCCGGTGGCAGGTGCTCCACGCCGCTTCACGTTGCATAATAGCCCGACTCGAGCGCTCCGATCGGGGCGCCGGCGTCCCACGAAGGAGAACGATCATGGATCGGAAGAAGAGCATCGACCTGCTGAACCAGGCGGCCTCCGACGAGCTTCACGCGGTGCATCAGTACATGTACTTCCACTTTCACCTCGCCGACAAGGGGTACGGCCCCCTCTCCGCGCTCTTCAAGCGGACCGCCATCGAGGAGATGATTCACATCGAGTTGCTCGCCGAGAGGATCCTGTTCCTCAAGGGAGACGTGGAGCTCGTGGCGGCGGCCGGGGTCGAGAAGATCGGCGACCCCCAGAAGATGCTGATCAAGGCGGCGGAGATGGAGCAGGGGAGCGCGGCGTTCTACAACAAGGCCGCCTCCGAGTGCGGCGCGCTCCACGACTCGGCGTCGAAGCAGCTCTTCGAGCGGCTGGTCGGGGACGAGGAGCGGCACTTCGACCAGTACGACAAGCAGCTCGAGCACCTCAAGCAGTTCGGCGAGAACTACCTCGCGCTCCAGTCGTTCGCGGGTCCGAGCGAGGCGGGAGGGCCCCCGGCCGGCAAGCCCTGAGATGGCCGTGCCGGACACCCGCAATGAATCGGGCGGAGTCGAGCCTCCGGCGCGCCGGCTCTCCCGATTTCTCACGCCGGCGGCCGTGCTCGTGTGCGTCGCGCTGCTCGCCTGGCTCCAGTTTTCCTTCCGCGGCATGCCCGACGGCGACAGCTACTTCCACACGCGGGCGGCCCGCGAGCTGGCGCGGCACGGTTTTCAGCGACACTTCCCGCAGACCGCGTTCAGCACCTGGACCGACCGGTACGCGGACAAGGACCTGCTGTTCCACGCGCTCCTGATCCCGTTCCAGCTCGCCGTTCCCGGTTCCGCGAGTGCCGCCGGCGCCGAGGACCTCGTCACCCCGGGAAAGGTCGCGATCGTCGCCCTGGCACTGCTGTTCCTCGCCGCGCTCGCCTTCGCGCTCCGGTCGACGGGCGCGATGCTGCCGTGGCTCTGGGTGCTCCTTCTGTTCTTCATGGACCTGGCGGTTCTCCGGGGATTCCTCGCCGTCCGGCCGGGGATCCTGGGCGCCGCCTTCGTTCTCGTCGAGATCGTGTTCCTCCTGCGGAAGGAGCCGGGGCGCCTCGCGATCGCCGGAGCGCTGCACACCTACGCGCATTCCTCGTTCGCCCTGCTTCCCGGGCTGGCGCTGGCGGTGGCCGCCGCCCACTGGCTGAGGCGCGAGAAGTTTCCGGTGCGGCTGCTCGGCGCGGCGCTCGCCGGGCCCGTCGCCGCGTCGATCCTCAACCCCTACTTTCCCAACAATCTGCGGGTGGCGTGGGACCAGCTGGTGGAGGTCGCTCTCGGCGTCTGGTGGCAGCACGCGGCGGTCCCGGTCGAGCTTTTCGGCTCCGAGCTGACCGGCGCGCTGACGAGCAACCTGCTCTCGAGCTTTGCGGCCTTCCTCCCCGCGGTGGGCGCGATGGTGGTGTTCCTGGCGGACCCGCGGCGGCGCGTGTCCACCGAGGGGCTCTCCCTCCTCATGGTTTGCGGTTTCCTGCTCGTCCCGTCGTTCCTGTCGGCGCGATTTCTTCAGTTCTTCTTCCCGGCGACCGTCCTTCTCGGGGCCCGGCTCTGGAGCGAGCTCCTCGGCGGCGGAACACTCCGCGAAGCGCGGCGGCGCGATCCGCGGACGTTCCGGCTCGCGGCGGGGCTGGTGCTCGTCTCGCTCGCCGGCGGGCTCGCGCACGGGACGGTATTCAAGCTCCACGGCGAGGTCGTGTCGATGGCGACCGCGGAGGTCCAGCGGCCCGCCATCGAGTTCCTGAAGAAGACGGCGGCGCCGGGCGACCTCGTGTACCACAACTTCTGGTGGGACTTCTCCGCGCTCTACCATTTCCGGCCAGAAGGGCGCTACGTCGTCGCCCTCGATCCGGTGTTCTTCTACCGCGGCGATCCGGTGCGGTTCCGAAAGAGCCTCGAAGCGTACCGAGGCGAGCTGAAGGACCTGTACCGGGTCCTCAAGGACGACTTCGGCGCGCGGTGGGTGTACATCGCGAAGGGGCCGCGCAACCGCCCGTTGTTCGACCTCATGGTGGCGGACGGCCACTTCGAGAAGGCTTACGAGGACGACTTCGTCGTCATCGCGCGCTTGCCCTGAAGCGCGTCGTCCGTCGGTTCGAGGTCCGGGCCGCGCCGAGTCGCCGGGTCCGAGTTGACGGAGATGCCTGAAACGTGCATAATGATGCATATGAGAACCACGGTCGATCTCGATGAAACGCTCCTGAAGGAGGCCCAGCGCCTCAGCGGGCTCAAGGGCAAGACGTTGATCCTCGAGGCCGGTCTCGAGGCCCTCATCGCCCGTGAAAGCGCCAGGCGACTGGCCGCGCTCGGTGGAAGTCAGAAGCGGCTCCGTCGAGTTCCGCGTCGCCGGTCGAGAGAGACCGCGTAGTGCTCGTCGACACCTCGGTCTGGGTCGATCATCTTCGGGGAGGGAACTCGGATCTCGCGTCGCGTCTGCTGGGCGGGGAGGTTCTCTGTCACCCCTTCGTCGTCGGGGAACTCGCCTGTGGCAACCTCAATCGGCGTCGCGAGATTCTCGCGCTCTTGAGAGCCTTGCCTCACGTGCCGATCGCGACGCACGACGAGGTTCTCGAGTTCGTCGAGGCCGATCGGTTGATGGGGCGCGGCCTGGGTTGGATCGACGTGCATCTGCTGGCGTCCGCAAGATTGGCGGGAACCGTTCTCTGGACGCTCGACAAGCGCCTGGCGGCCGTGGCGCTATCTCTCCGCGTCGGCGTGGGCGCCTGATAAAGGGTAGCCGACGGGGGTCGCGTTTCGGAATCTGCTTGTTATTTCCGTGCCCGCATCCTCTCGAGAAACGGTGTCGCCGGAGAAGCCGGGGCGGTCCAGCCGTGCGAGCGCGCGAAAACGTCTATACTTTCAGTATGACGAGCGTGGCCGGACGGCTTGCCCAAGAAGATCGAGCACGCCTGCGCGGGATGACGCCCGCGGAGCGCGTCGCCGAGGCGCTCGCCCTGGGCGATGCCGCCATCGACGCGTACGCCGCCGCTCACCGAGTCGACCGTGAGGAGGCGAGGCGCCGTTTGGAGCTGGCCGGCCAGGCCGGTCGGCTGCGGTCGGGCGTCATGCGGGCAGCGGTGACATGAGTCTCCTGCGCGACGTCGTGACGCGGATCTACCCCGGCTCACAACGGCGGTAGAGCCCACACAGTTCCGCTTCAGCGTTGCTTCCGTTACTAACGGAATGCCTAGAAAAACGCCGTCCAGGGGGGAAGCCCCGAGGTAGCGGGTGACGCCTCTTCAGCGCGAGACAGGCGAAAATAGGCGAAAAGTTCAGGAAGGAAGCCCCTTTTTTTGGGGGCGCCTTGGAGCCGGCACAAGATGCTTGTCAATCTACTAGCCGCGCCTTTACAATACGCGAATGGCACGAATGGTACGAACCCTGCGTCGAGACGAGATCGAGACTTTCATCGTGGACCTCGTCGCCGAGCGGCCGCGGGACGTCGCGCGCGCGATCGCGGAACGATTCGGAATCACGCGTCAAGCCGCCGGGCTTCATCTCCGCCGCATGGTGGCGTCCGGGACGCTGGTTTCCGAGGGCGAGACGAGAAACCGGATCTACCGCCTGCCCCTGCTATCCGAGGAGTCGCGCTCGTACGATGTTCGTCCCGGGCTGACCGAGGATCAGGTCTGGGATCGGCAGATCGCGCCGGCGCTGGGCGACGTCCGAACGAACGTGCGCGACATTTGTCACTATGCCGTCACCGAGATGGTCAACAACGTGCTCGACCACGCCGGGTCATCGCGAATGATCGTGGGGTCCCGCCGAACCGCTGCGCGGATCGAGCTGAGCGTAGTGGACGAGGGGATCGGGATCTTCAGGAAGATCCGCGAAGGCTATTCCCTCGAGGACGATCGTCACGCGATCCTCGAACTCGTGAAGGGAAAACTCACCACCGATCCCGAGCGGCACACGGGCGAGGGGATCTTCTTCACCTCGCGGATGTTCGATGAGTTCAGCATTCTCTCCGGGGAACTCTTCCTCCGGCACAAACGGGACCAGCACGATTGGCTCATCGAGAGCCGTGCCCGGATCGTCGGGACGGCGGTCAACATGGCGATTCGACCGGATTCGGTGCACACGACCAAGGACGTCTTCGACCGCTACGCGTCGGAGCAGGACGACTGCGCATTCAGCAGGACTCACCTGGTCGTGGATCTCGCGCGGTCGGAGGGCGAAAACCTCGTCTCGCGCTCTCAGGCCAAGCGCCTGCTTGCACGACTCGAGCGGTTCCGAGAGATCGTCCTCGATTTCAAGGGAGTCGAGACGATCGGACCGGCGTTCGCCGACGAGATCTTCCGAGTTTTCGCCCGCGCGCATTCCGGGTCGCACCTCACTCCCGTCAACCTGACAACCGAGGTGGACCGCATGATCCGTCGCGCGCTGGCGGAGAAGTAGAGACGATCTCCTGACGTGAACCGGGGGCCTGCTGATGAGGAGCGGGACCTCTGTGTCGGCGATGGCGGAGTTCCGTCGCTTTCGGCCAGGATCGTTTCGCTCAGGTTCCGCTCCCGAAGTTGCGCCTTCAAGGCCCCGGTGTCACGAGGTCGACACGGGCGCCGAGAAGTCCCTCGAGGAAACGTTTGAGCCGCACGAAATGGAACAGGCCGACGGGCTCCGAAAACTCGACCAGGAGATCGACATCGCTCCCCTCGACGGCCTCCGGACGGGTGGCGTAACTCGTTGATGGCGTGTTAGATCCGTTTCGAATCGGGCACAAGCAAGGCCATCCTCTGGCCGCTCGGCGGGGGAAACATTCGGGATCGCTGGTTGTCGGTTCGCAACGCAACTGGCCCGAACTCGACGATTCCAGGGCGCCTCGCCTTGACCGTCACCGTGGACCGCCGGATACTTCTGGGTGGAGAGCCGCGCATCCGAGAGTGCGGATGTCCTGCAGGGGAGATCCAAGATGACGCACAAGACCGCCGCGGAGGTTGGAGCGAAGCTCCCCGAAAACCTCGAGAGCGTCGAGACAACCGGCGAGCCTGTCGCGATCGATAGCAACGGCCGTACGGTGGCGGTCCTCGTTTCGGCTGAGGACTTCGCGCTCTTTGAACGTCTCCGCGAGGAGGACGAGGACAGGCGCGACCTCGAGGCCGTCCGAGAGGCCCGCAAAGAGCCCGGCTCGGTTCCGTGGGAGACGATCAAGGCGGACCTCGGACGCTGATCCGGTGCCGTACCGCGTCGAATGGAAGCCGTCCGCCGCGCGGGCCTTTCGCAAGCTGTCCCGACAAGCTCAGGACCGAATCCGGCCGCGCGTGGACGCGCTCGCAAACAACCCGCGGCCCGAGGACGTGAAGAAGCTCCAAGGCGACGACAACGCATGGCGTATCCGCGTCGGCGAGTTTCGGATCCTCTTCGAGATTCACGACGCGGTGCTCCTGGTCATGGTCCTGCGGGTCGCGCATCGCCGCGAGGTGTACCGCTAGCTCAGTTCCCTGGGAACCCCCGTGGGCCCCGCATCCGACGCGCACCGTGTCGCGTGCCGCTTTACGCGTCAATTTCTTGGAGCCGACACCCAGATTCGAACTGGGGACCTGCTGATTACGAAGGGGCCGGTGGACGGGGTCTAAGTGGCGTAGTTGCAGCACTTAAAAAACGCGTTGGGCTTAATTTGGGCAATTCTATTGGCTGTAGCAGCGGACAGCGGGGAGTTGGCCATTTAGTGAGCGGTGTAGCCTCTTGCCAGCGCGTTCGTGCTCTCGTTATCCTTGCATTCGCGCTGCTCGCTTGCCGCCAACGCAAAATGGGTGAATCGCTTGGACGCGCAGATTCCGATCCGGCGGTGGATTCTAACCCGTGTCAAGAACGCCCCCTTCTTGGCGTTCTCCTACATTGACGAGGAGGTCGGGCCTTCCGCCAAAGGTGGAATCGTATCCGATCCGCCGCGCGAGTTTGAAATCGAAGCACTCGTGAAGGCTCCCTTCTTTACGCTGCGCCTCATCAACTACGAGCAGCCGATCCGAGCCTTGACGGACTCGAACTCGAAGCCTATCGGTTGCCACCTTCGCCAGATTGGTTCGTGTACTTCGCACCTGAGGACAAGCCTTGGCGACGTGGACCCTCGGCTAGATCATGCGAAGTACGAGTTCGATCCTGACCATTTCCAGGCGATGCTGTTGCTTCCCGAAGTACGGCGAGGGGACCTACTCTGGGTGGAGTTCAGGTCATTCGATTCCGAGCCGGGACGTACACAGGCGAACTGCTGTAACACGCCTGATCACTGCGTACTGGCTTGCCAGCGGTTGCCGACGGTGACCGTACGGTCAGTGTCCGGCCAGAAGCTGCCCTACGGTTCAGTGAATCCAGCGATTCAAGAGTTTCTGAACCGGTGGGAGAGCGGTGCTCCGAGTGCAGTTTCGATGTTACTCCGCGTACATCGAAGAGGCCAAAGTGAGCAGTTCAAGGCTTTGCCGAAAGTGTCGGAAGAAACCGCGCAAGAGATCTTCACGACTCGTTGCCCGTACTGTCTGAAGACGATGCACGTGTGGACGAAGGGGACGACCCCGGCGCCGGATATGTTTTGCGTCTCCATCTGCGCGTTTTTCCGCTTGGTGGCGTACTCCTGAAATCATGGATGGTTCTTCGCTAACAGTAAAGTTCGCGTTCGGCGGTTCTTCTTCGTTTCCGCGCACGAACGGGCGAGCAAGATTAAGAGTCCGCCGACCGAGGTGGCTCGTCGTCCGAGTGACTTGGCTCGATGCGGATTTGCAAGCAGGCCTTTTGCAGAGAATCAGGGACATCATCGAGAATCTCCGACTTCATTGCTCCTGCTACCTGGCGACTTCGGAACGGTTCGGCGCAGGCGCATGGATCGATTAGGTCAACACACTCTTGTCCAAATTAGGATTCGTTCCGAATGGCCCCGTGGGGGGATAGCCGGATGAGCCTCCTGAGGTAACGTGATGTTGAGGTTTGCCGACTTCAGCAGCACGACCAAAGGAGGCCCAGCCGTGAGTCGATTCTGCTCCATGTTCAGTCAACTTCTCAAGCTGTTTCCGCGACTCGAGTTCGAGTGCCTCGTCAAGAACGCCCGCGCCGAGCGCCACGCTCGAGGTTTCAGCTCGTGGGATCAGTTCGTGGCCATGATCTTCTGCCAACTCGGCCGAGCGCACTCGCTCCGGGAGATCTGCGACGGATTGGCAAGCTGCGAGGGAAAGCTCAGCCACCTGGCGATGGCCCACGCGCCGTCTCGGTCGACCCTCGCTTACGCCAACGCGCATCGGCCGTGGCAGCTTTATCAAGGCGTGTTCGACCAGCTCTTGCAACGTTGCCAGCCGCTGGCCGTGGGCCGGCGCAAGTTCCGTTTCAAGAACAAGCTCGTGAGCCTGGACTCGAGCGTGATCGACCTGTGCGCGAAGCTGTTCGACTGGGCAAAGTTCCAACGAACCAAGGGCGCCGTGAAGCTTCACCTGCTGCTCGACCACGATGGCTATCTCCCGAGCGTCATCGTGATCACCGACGGTCGGTGCCACGACGTGCGGGTCGCGCGGGAGTTGAAGTTCAATGCAGGGACGATCATCGTGATGGATCGTGGCTACGTGGACTTCGCATGGTTTGGTCGGTTGACAGCGCAGGGGGTGTTCTTCGTCACCCGCATGAAGGACGGTACGAGGTACGAGGTTGTCGAGAAGCGGCACGTTTCGGACAAGGGCTACGTGGTCCGAGACGACGTCGTCCGCCTGACCGGACCGCGCGCCCAGAAGGACTGTTCCCACCTGCTCCGCCGCATCGAGTACGTCACCGAGGAGACCGCCGAGACGTTCGTGTTCCTGACCAACCACCTCGACTTCGCGGCGACGACGATCGCGAAGATCTACAAGGACCGCTGGCAGATCGAGTTGTTCTTCAAGGCGCTCAAGCAGAACCTGAAGATCAAGACCTTCGTAGGCACGACAGCGAACGCCCTGAAGACACAGGTTTGGACCGCCTTGATCTCGATGCTGATCCTGAAGTACCTGCAACTGAAGGCACGATTCGGGTGGTCCCTGTCGAACCTTGTCGCTCTGCTCCGCATGAATCTGTTCACGCATCGGGACCTGTGGGAATGGATCGATCGTCCGTTTGAGGCGTCGCCGCCGACCGTGACGCCGCCGCAGCAACTCGCGCTGGTACTCCGCTAAGTTGGACAGCACGCCGGGGGGCCTGGTTTCGGAGAGGAGCATGAACCCGTCCAATCACCGAGGAAATCGAGATGGTCCTAACCCGAACCCCGCCCAATTTGGACAGCAGTGG
>CAWBOP010000020.1:0-18023 GCA_963790465.1 Terriglobia bacterium
TGGCGCGAAAACGGACGGTGGGAGGGGCCCTTCCCGGTGGCCACCGAGCCCTCGCGGCTCGAGATCGTCCTCGACCGCGTCGAGGTCGCGGACGGCGCGGTCTCCTTCGAAGACCGGACACTGCCTTTGCGATGCCGGGCCGACGACATCCGCCTCGACTGGACATCCGGCGGGAGCGGTGGCCGGGGAACCCTCGACGCCGGACGGCTCGCGGTCGGTGAAGATTCGGCGACGCCGCTTCTTGGCCGGGCTCATCTCGAGGGGGCGCTCGAAGGGACCCAGGCGCGAGCGACCGGTTCGCTCTCGTCGGGCGGCAGCACCTTGCGGCTCGATGCCAGCGCGGACGTCCCGTCTCGTGATCTCGGCGCGGTCTCGGGGGAGATCCGAGTCGAGTTCGACGTCGCCGATGCCGCCGAGATTCGTGGGTGGCCGGCGCTGCTCGGGCTCGCCTCCTCCCCTTCGGGACGTCTCGCCGGGAAGGGGACCTTGCGATTCGCTCCGGCGGGCTGGTCGGGCGAAGGCCGCCTGCACGGAGAACGGCTCCGTTACGAGGGGCTCGAGGTCGAGGCGCTCGACGCCGAGCTCGCCGCAACGGAGAAGGCCGTGACGATCCGCGGGCTCGTCGCCCGTACGCTCGGTGGCTCGATTCGAGCGGACGGGAGATTCGAGCCTTGGACAGGCGGAGAGCTCCATGCCGCTCTCCGCGCCGACGATCTTTCGCTCGACTCGATGCTGAGTTTCGCGGGGATCGACGCGGCGCTCGACGGCCTCGCGTCGTTCGACGGAACGCTGTCGGCGCGGCTCGGGGATTCACGATCGGTGGGCGGCGCCGGGACCTTCCGGATCGCGCCGACCGGTTCCGCCGCAGGTCGAGGCCGCCTCGACGCGGAGGCCGAGGGGGAGATCCGCGTCGACGGGCGCGCCGTCACCGCGACCGCTTCTTCCGCCCGCGTCGGCTCGACCTCGGGAACGATCGTGGCCGAGAAGTCGGTCGGCACGCCGGGGCTGCGGCTGGTTCTCGACGTCGCGAGCGGGTCCCTGGGCGACTCGGCCCGACTCGTCGAGGCACTATTCTTCCACGCTCGAGACAGGGGCCCCTTCCCGATCGATCCCAGCCGCCTCTCAGGAACCGGCAGCGCCTCGGGCGAGATCGTGCTCGGCGAGGAAAAGCCCTCGGCCGTCCGGCTGGATTTCGACCTCGACGACGTCGCCTTCGAGGGGATCGAGGCGGGGGCTCTCTCGGGGACGTTGCTGGCGCGGGAAGGCGAGCTCTCCTTCGACGGCACGGTCGCGCGCAAGGGAGGAGGGAGCTTCGCCGTCGCAGAGGCGGTTGTCCCGCTCGGATCCGGCGCGCCGTGGCACGTCTCGGGCCGCTTCGAGCACTGGCCCGCGGGTGACCTGTTGTCGAGGGCCGGCCTCCCCGGCTCCCCCACCGCCCGGATCGACGGCCGCGCGGAGCTCGGTGCCGGCGGCCGAGGATGGACGGGAAGCGCCGATCTCTCCATCACCGAGGGGAAGGCCGGGCCTTTCGTGTTCGAGTCGGGCCGCTTCGAGGGCACGATGCTCGACTCGGTCGTGCGGGTCGACCGGCTCGACCTTCTGGGGAGCGGGGGGAGCGTCTCGGCCTCCGGCACCTACGACATCGGCGCGTCGAGTCTCTCGGGCTCGCTCCGGGCTTCCCGCGTGGATGCCTCGCTGGCGAGCCCATGGCTTCGGGGGATTCCGCTGGCCGGACAGGTTTCGATCTCGCTGGACGGAGAGTCGGCTGCCGCTACGACGAAGTGGAGCGGCTCTCTCGCCCCCGATCCGGAAGTTTCCCTCGCGGGGCATCCGGTCGAAGGGCTCTCCCTCACCGCCGAGGGGGACGCCGTCCGCGCGAGGGTCCGGGCGCGAATCGGCGCGGGCACCCGGATCGAGAGCGAGGTCGCGCTCGCCGGATCTCACGAGTGCACGGGGAGGCTCGACCTCGATGCGGTTCAGGTGTCGTCGGTCGCCGAGTTCGTACGCCCCGGCACGGGGAATTCCGTCGGAGGGGAAATCACGGGGAGCGTTACCTGGTCCGGTCCTCTCGACGATCCGGCCGCGCTGCGGGCGACGGCCGAATTCCATCCGCTTCGCATCGCCTTGGGGTCCGAGACCTTCACCGATCCGGCGCCGATACGGATCTCGCTCACCGGCGGCCGCGTTTCCTTCGACGACGTCTCCTTGGTTTCCGGGGCGAGCCGTCTCGAGATCGCGGGTGCTTACCCTCTCGATCCCGCTCGAACCGACCTCGATCTCTCGGTGAACGCTTCGGCGGATCTCAGCGCGCTGACCGCGTTCTTCCGGGGCCTGACGTCGGCGGGAACGCTCACCCTCGGCGTCCGGGCAACCGGCAGCCCGTCCGCTCCCGATCTCGCCGGAAAGGCCCGTCTCGAGGGGGGGCGCGTCCGGATGGCGGGAGGCTCCATGCTGGCGGCGGATCGCTTGCAGGCGGAGGCGCGCATCGCGCGCGGCGCCATCCGCATCGAAACGATCTCCGGCACCCTGGCCGGCGGCTCCCTGAGCGGCAAGGGCACCGTGACGCTCGCCGGGCTCGAGCCGACGGCCTTGATCCTCGAGGGGAACGTCGGCGGCGCGACGATCGAAATTCCCGCGGGTTTCCGTGGCCTGTACTCGGGAGAGCTGCGCTTCGAAGCCGCGGCGGGAAAGGCCCCTTCGCTCACCGGCCGGCTCGATCTCGTACGAGGGGTCTGGCGAAGGAACTTCGAGCTCGACAGGGTCAACCTTCTGGCTCGGACGCGCGTCCCGGTCGTCGAGGTGCCCAGGCCTGACGAGGGGATGGACCGGACGACGCTCGACGTGAAGATCGAGGCGAACGACAACCTCTGGCTTCGCAACGATCTCGCCGATGCCGAGGCCTGGGGCCGGATCGAGGTCAAGGGGACCGTGGGGCATCCGCAGGTCGCGGGCCACTGCGAGACGCTCGAGGGGGGCGAGCTCCGATTCGGCAAGGTCCGCTATCAACTCGAGCAGGCCCGCGTCGACATCCCGGCCGCGGCTCGGATCGATCCCGAGTTCGACATCGTCGCCTCCACCCGGGTGCGCGAGTACGACATCCGGATGCACCTGTGGGGCAACGCGAGCCGGGTCGATTCCGAGTTGACGTCGAACCCGGCACTGGCCGAAAGGGACATCTTCTCCCTGCTGCTCACCGGCTCCACCACCGACGAGGCAGGCGGCGGCGCGAAGGCGGGCACCCTCGAGGGGAGCGCGGCGAGCCTCGTCGGCGGCCAGCTCGGCACGCTCGTGGGGAGCCATCTCGAACGCTGGCTCGGGTTCGAGGAAGTCCGCATCGATCCCTACCAGTACACGACGACCGGCGACCCGACGACGCGGGTCACGCTGGGCAAGCGGCTCTTCCCCCGCGTGTTCGTCCGCACCTCGATCCCGCTGAATTCGACCGAGACCACCACCTACGAGGTGAAGTACCAGGTGAACCGGAAGACCGAGGTCTCGGCCTTTCGCACCGATCGTGACGCCCTAGGCGGCGGTGCCCGGTACTCGACCCGCACCTGGTCGCCACACGCGAGAGCTCGCCGCCGCGAGTCGTCCGCGGGCATGCCGCTCGGGGAGAAGACCGTCTCCGAAGTGAGCTTCGCCGGGGATTTCGGCGGCGACAGCGCAGCGCTGGCGCGGCTCGTCCCCCACCGCGAGGGAGACCGGTTCGACCGGAAGCACCTCGCGATGGGGGTCGGCAAGTTGAAGAAGCATTTCGTCAAGGACGGTTACCTCGAGGCGTCCATCATCGCCTCGAGCCGCGACGCGGGGGCCGGCCGGTTCGCCGTCGAGTATCGGATCGAGCGAGGACCGAAGGTGGAGCTGACCATCGCGGGCGCCGGCGATTCCGAGAAGCTCGTCCGTGCCCTGCTCGAGGCTCTGTGGCTCGAGCCTTCCTCCTACGGGAGCGATCTCGAGGAGGAGGCGGCGTACCGCATCCGTCGCGCGCTGAAGGCCGAGGGTTTCTTCGACTGCGACGTTCAACTGCTGGCGGAAACCACCGCCGGCGCGAGGAAGCTCACGTTCCGGGTGGATCGCCGGGAGAAGGTTCGTGTCGCGGGCCTCACGATCGTGGGCGCCTCGGGCATCCCGGCGAGCGAGGTGAAGGGGCGCGTTCTGAGCGGCCGGGAGACCCGCTTCCGGCACGATCTACTGAAGCCGGAGCTCCTGGAAGAAGACGTCGCGACCGTCGAGAACCTTTACCGGAGCCGGGGCTACCTCGCCGCGCGGGCGGCATGGAAGATCTCCTTGATGCCGGGCGGCAAGGAGGCCGACGTCGAGATCCAGGTGGACGAGGGGCCGAGGGCGACGCTGCGGACCGTGGCGATCCGGGGGAACGAGGCCGTACCGGAAGAGCGGCTGCGCCCTCTCGTCAAGAGCCGCGAGGGAGAGTTCCTGGACGCCGGCAAAGTCTACGAGGACCTTCTCCGCCTCCGCTCGCTCTACGACGCGGCAGGGTATCTCGACGCCCGTATCGAGGAAGACCTCCGCTCGGACGGCGAGAACGTGGACCTCACGTTCGTAATCGCCGAGGGGCGGAAGAAGACGCTTCACAACGTGGAGATCGAAGGGAACCGGTTCACCCACGACAGCGTGATCCGCCGTCTCGTGCCGCTCAAGGAGGGGGACCCGATCAGCCAGGACGCGATCCAGAAAATTCGCACCGACCTCTCGCGGAGCGGGCTGTTCAGCGACGTGCGCGTTTCCTGGGAAGACGCCGGGGAACCGGACGCCGGACAGACGCTCAAGATCGCCGTGAGCGAGGCGAACGACCTGATTCTAGGCGCCGGCGCGGGGTACGACACCTACAACGGCCCCCGCGTCCAGCTCGACGCGGCCGAAACGAACCTCGAGGGAAGCGGATGGTACTCGGGGTTGTCGCTCCTCTACGGCAGCAAGGTACAGCGCCAGCAGCTCACGTTCCGCGCTCCGCGCGCCTTGCGCGGCTGGATGCCGATCCTCGGCGCGACCCACTACGACGAGGTCCGCGACGCGTTCACCCAGACCGGGACCGCGCTCTCGGCCGCCCTCGAGCGGAAGACCGCGACCGGCCTGACCCACATTGTCCGCTACGCCGCCAGCTCGTCGAACGTCCACGACCTCAAGATTTCCGAGGATGCGATCCACGCCACCGAGCCGCGGCTCGACCTCGGACAGGTCCGCCTGGGAAGCGTCGGCTACGCGATCGCCCGGGATCGCCGCGACAGTCCGCTGAACACGACACGCGGCACCTACGTCAGCGCCGACCTCAGGGCGTTCTCGGAGATCTTCGGCTCGCAGCAGCAGTTCTCGAAGCTGTTCCTCCAGGGGAGCGCGGTCGGCCGGCTACCGTGGGGCTGGATCGGCATCACGGGCGCCAAGGTCGGCTTCGCCTCGCGTCTGGGCACCGTTCTCCCGTTGCCGCTGCAGGAGCGCTATTTCGCCGGCGGCGCCTCGACCTTCCGGGGGTTCTCGCAGGACCGTCTCGGCTACGTCGAGGTCCAGGAGACGGTGGACGGCGAGGGGAATCCCCTGCTCGTCGACACCGGAACCTTGCAGCACGGGACGCTGCGGCCGCTCGGAGGCGAGTCCGTCGTCATCCTGAACAGCGAGATCCGGCGGAGCCTCTACGGAGGCGTCTCGGCGATCCTGTTCTGGGACGCGGGGAGCGTGTTCCCGACCCCAGGCGACATTCGCCTCGACAGGTTCCGGAACTCGGCCGGCACCGGCCTGAGGTTCGACACGCCGATCGGCCCGATCCGCGTCGAGTACGGCTGGAAGCTCGACCCTCATGCGAACGAGTCGGCCGGGGAGTACGTTTTCACGATCGGGCAGAGTTTCTGATGACGCCTTACGGAGATTCTCACCATGAAGAAGGCGATGAAGCCCGCCGTGACATTGAGAAATCTGCCGCCGGAGTTGGCCCGACGGATCGAGCAGCGTGCTCGGGAGCGGAGCATGAGCCTCAACAAGGCGGTGATCAGCCTTCTGGAGGAAGCGGCCGGCCCGGGCCTGCGCCCCGGCAAGAAGCGGGTCTACCACGATCTCGACGGACTCGCAGGCAAGTGGAGCGTACGTGAGGCGTCCGTGTTCGAGGCGGCCCTGGCCGAACAGCGGGGCATCGACGAGGAGCACTGGTGAAGAACCGGCTCCTGCCGGACACCTCGACGTACTCCGCGTTCATGTGCGGTGAGAAGTTCGTGGTGAAAGCGATTCAGGAGGCCGACTGGGTGAACTGAAGGCGGGCTTCCTGCGCGGCTCCCGCCGCAAGGAGACAGTTGGTCGGGGCGACTGGATTTGAACCAGCGACCACTTGCACCCCAAGCAAGTGCGCTACCAGGCTGCGCCACGCCCCGACCCGGCCGAGATGCTAGGAGATGCGCGGCCCTCCGTCAAGTTCGGGAGCTTCGGTCTCGCCGCTCGCTCGGTCGAGCGACGCGAGCAGCGATTCGAGGCGTGCCGCGACCCGCTCCCGGCGCTCGCGTTCGCGCCGCAGTGCCTCTTCTCCGGCCTGGAGGGCCGCCGTCATCGAGGCCTGGCGCCCTTCGAGCTCCGCGATCCGTTTCCGGAGCACTCCCATCTCGGTCTCGGCCACGACGGCGCGCGCCCGCTCCGCCGGCGACGGGGCTGTTGAAGACGGGGCGTCCGAGGACCGGGCCGCCGAGGCCGGGGCCGCAGAAACGTGCTTCGGTTCGGGATCGGCGGCGGCTGCCGGTTCGGGGGCGAACAGCCTCGGAGGCTCCGGCTCGGGGGCCGGCACGTCCTCCTCGATCACCGGCGCGGGTTCGGCCTGCACCGCCCGAGGCGTTTCGGGCGCCGCGGTGTCGACGCTCACTCCGGCCTCCTCCTGCTCGAGCTTCTTGCGCGCTCCGGCGATGGTGAACTCTTCCTCGTAGAGAAGCTTCTTGATGCGGAGCACCATGTCGATGTCGCGGCGGGTGTACATCCGCTGCCCGGCGCGGCTCTTCTCGGGCGCCAGACTGGGAAACTCGCTCTCCCAGAACCGGAGGACGTACGGCTGGGTGTCCGTGTACTGACAGACGTCGCCGATCTTGTAGAACGGCTTGTCCGGAATCTCCGCCACGGCGCCCTCCCTCAATCTTGCATCGCGGGGCCGTCGTCGGTCCCGGCACGGCCGAAGTCGTCCTCGAACCGGACCACGTCTTCGAGCTCGGGGGTCGAGACCTCGAAGAGAAGACAGTCGGTCACGGCGCGGAACCGGTGCACGGTGCCGGGGACGAGGTGCGAGGCCTCTCCCGGCCCCAGCCGGACCACGCGCTGCTCCCCCGCCCGTCCCAGCACGAGATCGAGTGTCCCCTCCTGAACGAAGAATGCCTCGTCCTTCCGCCGGTGGAGCTGGAGGCTCAACTGGCTCCCCGCCCGGATGAACAGCACCTTCCCCGCGTACCGGTCGGTTCGCGCGAAGCGAAGCTCGTAACCCCACGGCTTGTCGACCCGCTCGGGTGCCATCTTGTCCTCCCGATGAGGCCGCGGCCTCTCGGTTCAGGCCGGGAAACCGGTGCCCGGTCCCCTCTCGCCGACTTCTTCCGCGTGGCGCGACAGCGCGTCCTCCGCGAGACGGGCCGCAACCGCGGCGTCGAGATTCCGGATCGTCTCGCGAACCGCGGCGATCGCGCGCGGCTGCAGCGACATCTCGCGCATTCCCAGGCCGACCAGAAGCTCGGCGAACGACGGGTCGCCGGCCATCTCTCCGCAAATCGAAACGTCGATCCCCCGTGCGGATCCTGCCGTGATGACGAACCGGATCATCCGCAGAACCGCGGGGTGAAGAGGCTGGTAGAGGTAGGCCACCGATTCGTTACTCCGGTCCACCGCCAGCGCATACTGAATGAGGTCGTTCGTTCCGAGGCTGAAAAAGGCCGCTTCTTCCGCCAGGAGATCGGCGGTCGCGGCCGCCGCCGGGACCTCGATCATGATCCCGACGGGAACGTCCTCCCGGCAGCCCACCCCCTCGGCCCGCAGCCGAGCGGCTTCCTCGGCTAGGATCTTCTTGACCTGGCGGATCTCCGCGGCCACGGTGATCAGCGGGATCATGATGCGGACGTCGGCGTGGGCGGCGGCGCGAAGGAGCCCGCGCAGTTGCGGGCGGAAGATGTCGGGCCGCGTGAGGCAGAATCTCACGGCGCGCAATCCGAGCACCGGGTTCGTCTCCGCGCGGTCGAGCACCTCGTGGAAGTATTTCTCCCCGCCCAGGTCGAGGGTCCTGATGACGGCGGGGTGGGGCGCGACCTTCTCGGCGAGATCGCGATAGGTCCGGTAATGCTCGTCTTCGCTGGGAAATTCGGGCGCCCGGCTCAGGAAGAGAAACTCGGAGCGATACAGCCCGATCCCCCGGGCCCCGTACCGGATCGCCGCGCCGATCTCCTGGGGAAGCTTGATGTTCGCGCGGAGGGTGACCTCAACGCCGTCTCTCGTGACGGCCGGCAACTCGCTCGCCGCCGCCATGGCGGCCTCGCGGGTGGTCCAGGCCCTGCGCCGCGCCTCGGCGCGGCCGAGCGCCTCGTTATCCGGGGAAAGGTCCACCGTGCCGGCGTCGCCGTCGAGCGCCACGAGGTCCCCCGGACGGGCGCTGAGGCTCAGGTCGTGAAGCCCCACGACCGCGGGGAGCGACAGCGCCTGCGCCAGGATCGCCGTGTGCGACGTCCGTCCCCCCATGTCGGTGGCGAGGCCCACGACCCCTTCCCTCGCCAGCACCATCGTGTCCGACGGCCCCAGATTGTGGGCCACCACGATGAGAGGCCCGTCGGGCACCGCGGCCGCGCCGCCGCTCTCGCCGCGCAGGAGTCGCTGCAGCCGCCGGTGCACGTCCGCCAGGTCGCCGCCGCGCTCCCGGAGATAGCCGTCGTCGATCGAGTCGAACCGGCGCATGAACGACTGCACGACTTCCTTGAGCGCCCAGGGGGCCGTCACCCGCCCGCCGCGGATCTTCTCCACGGTCTCTCCCACGAGGTTCGGGTCGTCCAGGATGAGAAGCTGCGCCTCGAGGATGCCCGCGTACGCCTCGCCGAGCACCCTCAGCATCCGGACCTTGAGGTCCTCGAGCTCCCGGCGCGAGCGCTCGCGGGCGTGGTGAAACCGGGCGACCTCTTCGTCCACCCTCTCCGCAGCCACCACGACCGGAACCAGCGGGGACGTCTCCGGGGCGATGACGAACGCCCGTCCGATCGCCGTCCCCGAGGAGGCGCCGATCCCGGTGAAGCACTTGCCCATTCAGTCTTCCTCGCCGAAACGGGTCCGGACAAGGTCGGCGAGCGTGGCCACCGCCTCCTTCTCGTCGTCCCCGTCCGCGGACACTCGGATTTTCATGCCGCGCGCGGCGGCGAGGGTCAGCAGACCCAGGATGCTCTTGCCGTCCACTCGCGTCCCGTCCTTGACCACGGTGATCCGGGAAGCGAACTGATTAGCCAGATGGACGAACCGCGCCGCCGCCCTCGCGTGGAGCCCCAGCCGGTTGGAAATCTGAACTTCGCTCTCGATCACACGTCATCTCCCGGGGCGCGCTCGGTTTGCCCCTCCAGCAGTTCGGACGCGACGTGGATCGCGCGCCGGCCCTGCTCCGCGATCCGACGCGCGATCTCGGCAAACGCGATCTCGTCGCGGAGATTGGTGAACTTGATCAGCATCGGGAGGTTAACCCCGGTGATCACCTCCACCTTTCCAGGTTCCAGGAGCGAAAGCGCGATGTTCGTCGGCGTCCCGCCGAACATGTCGGTCAGGATCAGCGCCCCCGTGCCGCGGCCGACACGCTGGATCGCCTCCTGGATCCTCGCGCGGGCCGACGCGACGTCGTCGTCCCATCCGATGGAGACCGCCTCGAGGGCGTCCAGCGGGCCGACGATGATTTTCGCGGCCTTGACCAGCTCCTCCGCGACCCGGCCGTGGGTGACCACCAGAAGTCCCGGCATGCCTTATCTTCCTCCCCCGCCGTTCCGGCGCGAGTTCGAAGTCCCTCGTCATTCGCGGACGAGCGCTCCCGGCGTTCGTCCGCCCCTGCGCCATGTCGGGTGCTATCTTACGACGTTACTCGCGCCCGAGGTCCCGGTGCGACACCGAGACCGGAACGCCCTTTCCCCCGAGGTGCTCCCCCAGCTCCTCCGCCAGCGCGACGGAACGGTGTTTTCCCCCCGTGCAGCCGACGCTCACGGTGAGATAGCTCTTCCCCTCGGCCGCGTACAGCGGCAGCAGGAATTCCATGAACTGCTCGAGCCGGTCCATGAACTCCCGGGTCTCTTCTTGGGCGTCCAGAAAGGCCCGGACCTCGCGCGAGGTCCCGTTCAAGTGCCTCAGCGCCTCGACGAAAAAAGGGTTCGGCAGGAACCGCACGTCGAACACCAGATCCGAAGCCGCCGGAACGCCGTACTTGAAGCCGAACGAGACCAGCTGGACGTTCGGACCGCTCCCGGTCGCGTCGACGCGAAAGGCGTTCCTGAGAAACGTGCGGATTTCGTGTGCGGTGAACTGCGACGTGTCGAGGATCCGGTCCGCCACGTCCCGCAGCCGCTGGAGCGCGACCCGCTCCCGTCGAATCGCCTCCTCCAGCGTGGAGGTGGTTCCCATCATCGGGTGCGGGCGCCGGCTCTCGCTGAAACGGCGCTTGAGCACGTCGTCCGAGCATTCGAGGAAGAGCAGCGTGACCGGGGCGCCGTCGGCCCGGAGCTGTTGCAGCATCTCGGGAAACTGGTCGAGGAACGCCCGCTCCCGGACGTCGATGACGATGGCGGCGCGACGGATCGATCCGCCGCTGCGCTGGATCAGGTCGTAGAACGGAGGGATCAGCGCGACCGGGAGGTTGTCGACGCAGTAGAAGTCGAGGTCCTCGAGGCACCGCACGGCGAGCGATTTTCCCGATCCCGACAGGCCGGTGATGGCGACGAACCGATCCATGCTCAGGCTTCTCCGTCGCCGGGCTCGAGCCCCGACTCCGAACCGCGATCTTCTTCCGTCTCCACCCCGTCGGCCCCGGCCTGAAGCCGCTCCCCGAGGCGCCGCGCGAGCTGGCGGGCGGGATGGTACCCCTTGAGTTTGAGCAGATGGTTGCGCGCCGCAACCTCGATGAGGACCGACAGATTGCGCCCCGGCCCCACCGGCATCTCGACGAAGGGGAGCGTGAGCCCCAGGATCTCGTAGCGCTTCTCGTCCAGGCCGAGGCGGTCGTACTTCTTGCCGGGCTTCCAGACGTCCAGGCGGATCACCAGCTCGACGAATTTCGACAGCCTCACCGAGGCGACGCCGAACAGGTCCTTGACGTTGACGATCCCGACGCCTCGAAGCTCCATGTGGTAGCGGGTCAACTCGGGACCCGTGCCGACGAGGACCTCGCTTCGTCGCCGAATCTCCACCACGTCGTCGGAGACCAGCCGGTGGCCCGCGCACGACGAGGTCGAGGGCGCTCTCGCTCTTGCCGACGCCGCTGTCCCCGAGCAACAGCACGCCGAGCCCGTAAATGTCCAGCAGAACCCCGTGAATCACCGCGCGCGGCGCCAGCCGGTCCTCGAGGTATCTCGTGATCCGGTCGATCACCGTGGACGAGGTCAGGTGGGTCCGGAGGAGCGGGACGCGATTCCGCTCGGTTTCCTCGATCAACTCAGGGGGCGGCACGAGACCGGTGGTGAGCACGAAGCAGCTCACCCCCTGCCGGCAGAGCTGGGACATGATCCGCGCTCGCTCCAAGGGCTGCCGTTCCAGGAGAAAGTTGATCTCCGATTTCCCGAGGATCTGGATGCGGCCGGGATGGATGTACTCCAGGAATCCCGCGAGGGCGAGGCCGGGCTTCTGGATGCGCGGCCGGTTGACGACGTTGTCGAGCCCGTCCGCCCCCGAGAGCAGCGCGAGGCTCAAATCCTCGGCCGCCTCGTCGGTGAGGAACTCCCGCACCGCCATCGCGGGGATCGCGCAGCTTTCGTGGCCGCTCACGGAACCGCCCCAAGTGATTGATCGGATTGACGATCCGGGATACTACAGGCGGGAGAGGCAGGGTGTCAAGGCGGCGATCGGGAGGCGGGAGAGCGGATTGACAGGCGCGCTTCGAGCGTGCGATAGTCTCGAATCCGAGGAAAACCGCCCAGGGCCGGGAGTCGGCCACCAGGAGACTAGAACATGGCGCGTCATGCCGTCGTCCACGTCATCGGCACGGGAACCATCGGGGAACCGCTCATCGGCCTCCTCTCGGACTTCAGGAAACCGCTCGGCATCGACGAGGTCACTTTCCACAAACGGACCCCGCTCCTCACGGACCGTTCGAAGGTCCAGAGCCTCATACGACGCGGCGCCAAGCTGTGCGTGGACGAGGAGGCGGCGCAGGGGTTCCGCGAACTCGGGATGGAGCCGTCGTTCGAAACCCGCGAGGCGCTCGAGCGGGCGTCGGTCGTGATCGACTGCACGCCGTCGGGGGTCGGCACGCAGAACAAGACGGAGTTCTACGAGAAATACACCGGGAGTACCCTGGGCTTCATCGCCCAGGGGAGCGAGTTCGGCTTCGGCAAGCCTTACGCCCGCGGGATCAACGACCGGTCGTTGGTGCAGGGAGAGGATTCGTTCATCCAGGTGGTCTCCTGCAACACCCACAACCTGTCCATCCTGATCGAGACGCTGGCGCTCGAGGACGGGGGGCCGGACAACCTGGTCGAGGGGCGATTCGTCTGCATGCGGCGCTCCAACGACATCTCCCAGGACGGAAGCTTCGTCCCCTCTCCCGTCGTCGGCAAGCACAAGGACGCGCGCTTCGGCACCCATCACGCGCGGGACGCCTGGCACCTGTTCCACACGATGGGGTACGACCTGAATCTTTTCTCGTCCGCTCTCAAACTCAACACGCAGTACATGCACACGATCTTCTTCGACGTCAAGGTCAAGAAACCGACCACGTTGAAGCGGATCAAGGAGTTCATCGCGGCCAACGACCGGATGGCGGTCACCTACAAGGACTCGGCGAACGCGGTGTTCTCGTTCGGCCGCGATCACGGCCACTACGGCCGGATCCTGAACGTGACGGTGATCTCCCTGCCGACCCTTGCCGTCCGGAACGAGACCGAGATCGTCGGCTACTGCTTCACGCCGCAGGACGGCAACTCGCTCCTCTCCTCGGTGGCCGCGGCCACCTGGTACCTCTACCCTGAGGACTACGAGAAGAGGATCCAGTGCCTGAAGCCGTTCTTCTACAGCGAGGTTTGACGGCGAGGCGAAACCGTACGGGAAGATCGCCGGAACGCGGCTAGCTGCTCTTGATCTTCAGGATCTCTTCGGTGAGTTTTGGAAGAACCTCGAAGAGATCGCCGACGATGCCGTAGTTCGCCACCTTGAAGATCGGCGCCTCCCGGTCCTTGTTGACGGCGACGATCACCTTCGACGACGACATTCCGGCGAGGTGCTGGATCGCGCCGGAGATCCCGCAGGCGACGTATAGGTTCGCGGACACCACTTTCCCCGTCTGTCCAACCTGGTGGGAGTGCGGGATCCACCCGGCGTCGACCACCGCGCGCGACGCGCCGACCGCCCCCCCGAGGGCGCGGGCCAAGTCCCGGACCAGCGAGAAGTTTTCGGGCGCCTTGAGGCCGCGTCCGCCGGACACGACGATCGACGCTTCGGCGACGTCGACCTCCTGCTGCGCGGGCTTTTCGAGCCTCGCCGTGCGAACTTTCAGATCCGCCGCCTGCATCGGCGGTTCGAGCACGACCACCTCGGCCGAGCGTCCTTCGACGGGTGGCTGCACGGGGAACACGTTGGGGCGTAAGGTCGCCACCGCGGGGCGGACGGCGGCCGGAACGCGGACCACCGCGTACGCCTTCCCGGAATACACCGGACGGCGGCCGCGCAACCCTCCCCCGGCGGGCGCCTCCACCTCCACCAGGTCGCTCAGGCAACCGACACCGAGTCTCGCGGCGGCGCGCGGAGCGACATCGCGCCCCATCAGCGTCGCAGCCACGAGCACGACGTCCGTGTCCGCCTTCCGGACCGCGTCGGCGAGAGCCGCCGCATACGCCTCGGGAGCGAACAATTCGAGAAAGTCCGCCTCGCACACGAACAGGCGATCGGCTCCGTGCCGAGCCAGGACCGCCGCGCTCGCGCCGGCGCCCGGACCGAGCGCGAGAACGTCGACCCGTCCGCCGGACGCCTCCACGAGGCGCCGGGCCACACCGAGAATCTCGAGGGTCGGGCGCTTCAGCTCGCCACCCCGCCGCTCCGCGAACACGAGGACGTTGCATGCCATCAGATCACCTTCGCTTCTTGGCGGAGCAGCCGTGCCAGCTCCCGCGCGGTCTCCGCCGCGTCCCCCTCGAGAATCCGTCCGGCCGGGCGCGACGGCGGGAGCACGAGCGACTCCCAGACGACGCGCCGTCCGTGAGCGAGGTCTTCGGGGTCGAGGCCGACGTCCGCGGGCCGTTTGACCTCGAACGGTTTCTTCTTGGCGGCCATGATCCCCTTCAGCGAGGGATAGCGCGGGTCGTTGAGCCCCTTGTCGCAAGTGATCACCGCGGGAAGGGATCCCTCGGCGACCTCGACCGCGCCTTCGATCTCGCGCCTCGCCTCGAAACGCCCCTCGCCGAGCGTGAGGGCGGTGACCCCGGAAACGTTGCCGAGCCCGAGCAACTCCGCGAGCATCGGCCCGGTCTGTCCCTCGTCGGTCCCGACGCCGTACTTGCCGAGGAGGATCAGATCCGGTGATTCCGCCCGCGCGACGCCTGCGAGGGCGCGGGCGCGCGCGAGGCCGTCGGCGCGATCGAAGCGATCGTCCTGGACCAGGATCGCGCGATCGGCACCCATGGCGAGCGCCTGCCGGAGCGACGCCTGCGCCCCTTCCTCTCCCGCGGCGACGACGACCACCTCGCCGCCTCGCGCGTCTCGGATGCGCAACGCCTCCTCGAGGGCGTACTCGTCGAACGGAGACGGGACTCTCTTCACGCCGGTTCCGTCCAGCGAGACCCCGTCGCCGGCGACCTTGATCTTGGCCTCGGTGTCCGGGACGTGCTTGATGCCGACCAGGATCTTCATGGAAGTCTCCGGAAGCGGGGCGCGGCCGCTACGGCTCGTACTTGCGCAGAAGAAGAGTCGCGTTGGTCCCGCCGAATCCGAACGAGTTGCTCATCGCGGCGCGCACCGGAACGGCACGCGCCACGTTCGGGACGAAATCCAGATCGCACTCCGGATCGGGGGTGGTCTGGTTGATCGTTGGCGGAACGCGATCGTACAGCACCGAGAGCGCCGCGACCGCGGCCTCGAGGCTCCCGGCGGCACCCAGGAGGTGGCCGACCATGGATTTCGTGGAAGAGATCGCGAGGCGCCGCGCGTGCTCGCCGAACACCGTCTTGACGGCCAGCACCTCGATCCGATCACCGGCCTGGGTCGACGTGCCGTGGGCATTCAGGTAATCCACCCCGTCCGGAGCGAGCCCGGCGTCCTTGAGGCTCATTCGCATGCTGCGCGCCGGACCGTCGCCGTCTTCCGACGGGGCGGAGATGTGGTAGGCATCGCCGCTCATGCCGTATCCAGCGACCTCCGCGTAGATTCGCGCTCCACGCGCCCGGGCGGACTCGGCCTCCTCGAGCACGAGCATGCCGGCTCCCTCGGCGAGCACGAACCCATCCCGTTCGGCGTCGAAGGGACGGCTCGCCTTCTCCGGCTCGTCGTTCCGCGTGGAGAGCGCCTTCATCGCGCAGAATCCTCCGACGGCCACCTTGCAGATCGCCGCTTCGGTCCCTCCCGTGATCATCGCGTCGGCGTACCCCTCGCGGATCATCCGGAACGACTCGCCGACGGCGTGGGTACCCGTGGCGCACGCCGTGGCGACCGAGAGGTTCGGCCCCTTGGCCCCGAAGAGTATCGAGACCTGTCCCGAGGCGAGATTCAACACGGTGCCCGGGATGAAGAACGGCGAGATCCTGCGAGGCCCACGAGCCAGCACCTCCGCGTGCGTGGCCTCGATCATGCTCATGCCGCCGATTCCCGAACCGATGTAGACGCCGACGGCATCGGCGTTCCCCGGCCCGATGACGAGGCTCGAATCGGCGAGCGCCTCCCTCGATGCGGCGATGGCGTAGTGGATGAAGGAATCCATCCGCCGGACTTCCCGCCGGTCAACGTAGTTCTCCGGGTCGAACCCCCGGACCTCGCCGGCGATCCGGCTGGCGTAAGGGGAGGCGTCGAAGCGCGTGATCGGTCCGATCCCGCTCCTGCCCGCGAGCAGTCCTTCCCAGGTGGACGCCGTGTCGAGGCCGAGTGGCGAGACGAGACCGATGCCGGTGATGACGACCCTTCGCCGCATGGCAAGACCCCCGCCTAACACAAGACCGCCCCGAAACTCCGAGGAGATCCCACCGTACCGCGACCGCCTCCGTGTATGAGCCGCCGGCCCCCGTTCGTCGACGGGGCGCGCCGCGGGCCGATCCCTCGGGTTCAGGGCTTGGCGTGGCTCTGGATGTAGTCGATCGCCTGCTTGACGGTCCCGATCTTCTCGGCGTCCTCGTCCTTGATCTCGAGGCCGAACTCCTCCTCGAGGGCCATGACGAGTTCGACCACGTCCAGGGAGTCCGCGCCGAGATCGTCCACGAACGACGCCTCGGGCTTCACCTCGTCCACATCGACTCCGAGCCGATCCACGACGATCTGTTTGACTTTTTCCTCGACCGAAGCCATCTCTTCGCAACCTCCGTGGGATGCTTGGGGCCGCGGCTCGGCGCGAGCCGCGCGGCGGCCCGGTCCGCCTACATGTACATGCCGCCGTTGACGTTGAGCGTGGTTCCCGTGACGTAAGACGCCGAATCGCCGATCAGGAAAAGTACGGCGGCCGCCACGTCCGCCGGCGTGCCGAGCCGTTTCATGGGAACGAGATCGAGCAGCCGCGCTCGTGCGTCCTCGCTCAGCGACTGCGTCATTGCGGTGTCGATGAAGCCCGGGGCCACGCAATTCACCGTGATGTTCCTCGACGCGAACTCCCGCGCGAGAGTTCGCGAAAGCCCCTCGATACCCGCCTTTGCCGCCGCGTAGTTGGCCTGCCCCGCATTCCCCATTCGCGCCACCACCGACGAAATGTTGACGATCCGGCCGTACCTTGCGCGAACCATGGCGGGAAGGAGGGCCCGGCAAAGACGATAGGTTCCGGTGAGATGGGTGCCGAGCACCAGATCCCACTCTTCCTTCTTCATCCGGAGGAGCAGGTTGTCGCGGGTCACCCCCGCGTTGTTCACGAGAAAAGAAATTGTACCATGTTCCTTCAGAAGGTCCGTGATCCCCTTCTCGACGGAGGCGTCGTCGGAAACGTCCATCACCAGCCGGCGAATCCCCGCGCCGGCCTTCCCCGGATCCTCCGGGGACGGGTCGAACCGAAGGTCGGCCGCCACGACCTCCGCCCCGAGGGCGGCGAGCCGAACGGCGATCTCGCGGCCGATCCCTCTCGCCCCCCCGGTCACCAGCGCCACTTTTCCATCGAACGACCGGCTCATGCGCCGCCTCCCAGTTCCCGCGCCGTCGCTTCGATCTCCGCGGGGTCCGCCGCGGGGAGCACCCGCGCTTCCTTCCGGATCCTTCGAACCAGCCCCGCGAGGACCCGCCCCGGACCGACCTCGACGAACGTGTCGATGCCGGAGTCCACCATACCGCGAACCAGCTCCTCCCAACGCACCGGAGAAGCGACCTGGCGAAGCAGCGCGTCCCGCGCCTCGGTTCCCGTTCGCACCGGCTGCGCGTCGACGTTCGTGAACACCGGGAGGGCCGGATCGTGAAAGGCCGTATCCCGGAGCACCGGGCCGAGCCGGGCCGCCGCCGGCTCCATCAACGCGCAGTGGAACGGGGCGCTCACCGGCAGCGGGACCGCCCTCTTGGCGCCCGCCTCGATCGCGCGCTCGCTCGCCCGGCGAACCGCCGCAACGTCTCCTGAGATCACAACCTGCCCGCCCCCGTTGAAATTCGCAGGTGCCACCACCTCACAGCCGGCCACCTCCCTGCAGATCCGGTCCACGACGGCGGCCTCGAGCCCGAGAATCGCCGCCATG
>CAWBOP010000021.1:0-241935 GCA_963790465.1 Terriglobia bacterium
AGCGACGCCACCGCGCCGGCCCGCTTTCTCGCCCCGTGCATGCACGAGGCGTCGAGTTGCACGACGCCGTCCGCGTTGGGCAGACCGCCGTAGCCGACCGAGTTGTCCTCCGGATCCAGTTCGACGACGTTCACGCCGGCGAGCACCGCATCGAGGACGTCGTCGCCGCGGACGAGGCGCGCGAACGCCTCCTCGACGCAGGTACGCGGCCCTCCATTCCGGAACTTGTTCCCGTTCGCCGACGCGATGACCCCGGGCTTGGCCGGCCTCGGCACGAGCACCGTGGGACCCTTCTCGAGAAGGGGCGCCGCGGCGGCGACCGCGCCCGCCTTGACGAATTCCCTGCGGCTGACCTTCGCGCTCAATCCCTCTCCTCCCCGTAAGGCCGCCAGTCTCCCCCCCGGGCCCGAGGGTCGTCAAGACGGCGGCGAGAAGGTCGCCGCTTCGATCACCTGTCTGCGGCGCCCGCCCGGGGAGCCCTGTAGAACGCGTCGATCGGTGCGAGCCCCTCGCGGACGAGGGCGCGATACTCCGCCCGCTCGGCGGCTAACCCCAATGCCGGTAAGTTAGCGTGGGAGGCCACGGGGATTCACCGTTTCCTCGGGTAGTTGCTCATCTTGATCTTGACGGCTCTGGGGTAACAGCGTGCGCGCCGTTCGGGCAAGACGAGCAGGGCGAGGTCGC
Source organism: Terriglobia bacterium (assembly GCA_963790465.1). GTDB lineage: Bacteria > Acidobacteriota > Polarisedimenticolia > Polarisedimenticolales > JAIQFR01 > JAIQFR01. The sequence continues at coordinate 685 of CAWBOP010000021.1, forward strand.
GGCGCAGGTGTTCGAGGCGGCGGGGAGGCGCTCCCGGTGAAGAGCGCCCACCAGAAGACCCCGAGCACCGCCGACGACAGCGCGATCCGGAGCGGCGGGGTGTCGAGCATCGGCTCAGAACGAGCGGAATAGGCCCACGCTGATCGACTGCTGGTCGAGGTCGGCGCGGTCGATCCGATCCTCTCGGCTCAAGCTCGCGCGGATGTCGATCTCCCAGCGCCGGGGAAGAGGCAGGACGAGCTCGCCCGCGACGGTCCTCGACCGGAGGATCTCGAGCTGGTCCAGCGTGCGGATCTCCTCCGGCGAGCGCCCCCAGCCGTACCGGAACCCCCAGTACCCCAGCGGGCCGAAGTAACGCCGCGCCCCGATCGAGTAGCTGTTCGACGGCCCCTCACCGGGAGTCACGAAGACGCGCCCGGTGACCAGCCACGAGCCGAGGTACTTGCCGAGCGATCCGACATAAAGGTTCACCGGTCTCGTGAAGCCGAGCCGCCGGTAACCGAGCGACGCCTCGAAAGCGGCGGGGAGACTCTGGTAGAGGTCGCCGCCGAAGCGATACCTCGGGTAGAGGTCCGCGCCGGGAGAGTATCCGAGGCTCACCCAGGCGTAGGTCCCCGGACGGATCTTGGGGTATGCCTCCACCTCGATCAGGTCGTCGGTCATCCCGTAGCGCCACGCGCGAGAGAACCGCCCGATCACGGAGCCGATCGACGTTCGCCGCTCGAGGTAGAACTGCTCCTCGTGCCAATCGATGTCGTCGGGGGTGAAGTGGTCGTAATTGTAATAGACCCCGGTCCGCCAGCGGGGCACCTCGGAGTCGAGCTTCGTCTCGGGGTCGCGATCCGCCGCGGCCGTCGTCGCCGCGAGAGCGATCGCCGGCGCGAGCATCGCGGCGAGGAGAACCGCCGCCCCCAGGTTCCTCTTCGACAGGCGCATCTCTCGTGCTCCCCCCGGCCCCTTCACGATGTTTTGGCGGGCCGCGTTCCGGCCTCGGCCTGCATCGTCCGGAAACCCGAACGGTCCATGCGCCCCCAGGCGCGGCGGCCGCGGACGACGTCCCAGAACGCCTTGACCTTGAACAGGGCGTTGAGCTGGCGATAGCCGAAGTTCTCGAGGATGCCGAACACGACGAGCTTCGTCAGGTCGAGCCAGCCCGGGTACCGGCGGAACGACAACTCCTCGAGCAGGATCGCCGCGATGGAGAGGAACACGCCGTAGAGGACCGACACGCCGAGGAACAGCAGGAAGAACTCGAAGTTCAGGATGCCGAGCAGGTACGACAGCAACACGGCGCCGTACCCGAAGATCTCGACGAACGGGCCGAGCATCTCGAAGAAGAAGAAGTACGGGAACGCGAACATCCCGACGCCGCCGTAGCGCGGGTTGAACAGCATCCGCTTGTGGGACCAGAGCGTGCGCACCAGTCCGCGGTGCCACCGGTTCCGCTGCCGGTTCAGGACGCGCAGCGTCTCGGGAGCCTCGGTCCAGCAGACCGGGTCCGGCACGAAAACGATCCGGTATTTGCGCTTCTTGCGCCGCAGGTGCTCGTGAAGGCGAACCACCAGCTCGAGGTCCTCGGTGTCGGTATCCCGCGAGTAGCCGCCGATCTCCACGACCTCGGCCTTCCGGTAGAGCCCGAAGGCGCCGGAGATGATCAGCAGGGACCTCATGACGCTCCAGCCCACGCGCCCCGTGAGGAACGCCCGCAGGTACTCCACCACCTGGAGGATCGGGAGAGGCCGGTCCGGCAGCTCGATCCGGACGACGCGCCCGTCGCGGATCTCGCAGCCGTTGACGATCCGGACGATCCCGCCCGCCGCCACCGTCTCGGCCGGCCGCTCCATGAACGGCTTCACGACCCGGAGGAGGGCGTTGTCCTCGATGATCGAGTCGCCGTCGATCGAGCAGAACAGCGGGTACCGGCTCAGGTTGATCCCCGCGTTCAGCGCGTCCGACTTCCCCCCCTTCTCCTTGTCGATGACCGCGAGGTTCACGTGGGCCAGCGATCCGAACACGCCGCGCACCGGCTCGGTCGGGATCGAACGCCGGTAGACCCGGTCCATTCGCCGCAACTCGAAAGCCTCGGTGAGGCGCCCCAGCGTGGCGTCGGTGGACCCGTCGTTGACGACGATGATCTCGAACTCGCCGTAGTTGGCCATCATGAGGGAGCGGACCGTCTCGACGATGGTCTTCTCCTCGTTGTGCGCCGCCACGAGGACCGAGATCGGCCAGGTCATCTCGGACTGCATGATCTGACGGTAGTCCGAGAAGAACGTCCGGCGAACGAACCGCAGCACCTCCACCAGCGACACCAGGAACAGGCCGAGGTAAATGCTGTTCAGGATGAGGAAATACACGAGCACGAAGTAGTTGAAGGCGACGATGCCCGAGGTCAGCCAGGCCATCCAGCTCATCGCGCCCCCTCCGCCGGTTTCGCGGCGACGCCCAGGATGCCGGCGAGCGACTCGCGCACCCGCGCGTCGGGGTGGGTCAGGAGCAGTTCCCGGATCCGCCCCATCTGCCCGACGCGGACGAACCTCCGGACGAGCGCCTCCGCAGCCTGCCTCTCGATCCCTTCGGGCCTCGACAGAAGGTCCACCTGGCGGTCGAGCGCGCCCGACTCCTCGAGCATCAGGACCGCCTGGTGCCGGGCGTATACGTCCCGGTCGTCGAGCATCCTGTCGAGAGCCTCGGTTCCCTTCGGGCCCATGAGACGCATCGCCTCCGCCGCGTTGGCCCGCACCCACCACTCCTTGTCGCGGAGCGCCGCGGAGAGAGCCGGGAGGGCGGCGGCGTGCCGGATCTTGCCGATCGCCTTGGCGGCCATGGCGCGGACCGGCCACTCCGGATCCGAGAGCGACTTGACGAGATCGCCGCCGCTCTCCGGGTCGCCGATCGCCCCCAGAGCGTGGCAGGAACGCGCCCTCACGTCGGACTCCGGATCGGAGAGGCGTTCGCGCAACCAGCCGACCGCGGAGAGGCTCCTGATGCGGCCCAGGATGTCGATCGCCGCCAGCTTCGCGTTGAGGTTCATCCCGCCGAACTCGTCCATCAAATCGTCCACCACTCCTGCCTTCATTCCGGCCAGGATGTCGGCGATCCTGATGGTCGACCAGCGGTTCGGCTCGCGCAGGGCCTGCACGAGCGGGCCGATCGCCGCGGTCCCGCCCACGAGCCCCAGCGCCTTCGCCGCCCGGATTCGCACTTCGGGCTCGGGGTCGGAGAGCACGCGAACGAGGCGATCGGTGGCCCGCGCGGCGCCGGCGATCCCGAGCCGCTCGGCCACGTCGGCGCGGCGCCACCAGCGGCGGCTCCCCAGGGCGCGGAGGTAACGGTCCACGTATCCGAGCTCATCGAAGACGAGGCCGAGGCGTTCCCGCTCGACCCCTCGCACGCGCTGCGCGTGGTCGAGCAGGATCTCCTCGATCACCCGCCGGTCGCGGCGGTGGAACTTTCCGGCCAGCGCGGGACGGATCGAGCGGTCCTCGCGGTGAGCGTGAGACAGGATCACCGGCTCGAGCACTCGCCGGCGCGCCCGGCGCCAACCCTCAATCGCCTCTCGCCAGGCCTTGTTCGCGACGATGACGAACGTGAGCAGGAGGAAGACTCCTCCGATGCTCAGGATCGCCGAGGTCAGGACCGCGACCATCAGCTGCGGCCTCCACCCTTGGAGAGGAGTTTTCGAACTCGCGCGACGAGCTCCCGGGCGTTGAACGGCTTCACGACGTAATCGTCCGCTCCCATTTCGAGACCACGGACGATGTCCTCCTCCCGGTCCTTCATGGATACGATCACGATCGGCACGTCGGCGAGAGCTTCGTGCTCCCGGACCGCCCGGACGACATCGAAGCCGTCCCGGTACGGCATCACGAGATCGCTCACGATCAGGTCCGGCTTCAGTCGCACGGCGATTTCATACGCGTGTTCGCCGTCCGACGCCACGAGAACTTCGTAGCCGCTCTCCTCGAGGAGCGAGATCACGAACCGGGCCGCCACCGGATCGTCGTCCGCGACGAGGATGCGCGCCGGCCTCATTCCGGCCTCCAGTGCGGCGGTGTCGGACAGAAAAGTCGAAAGCGGCATCCCACCCAATCGTCGAATATACACACTGGCACAATCAACATATTCATTCCGTTTGTTTCGTACATCTTAAATATACTTCACAAACACAAGAGTGCAATTGCAGAGGCAACTCCCACGACGGCAACACGCTCGCTTGATCCCGGCACGCGCAGCCACGATACTCTCTTTCGCCTCCTCGGAGTGCCGCGACATGGTGCTCGAGGATCCGGTTGCCTGGGTCGCCCTCAGCCTCCTGCACGGACTCGGCCCGCTTCAGGTCCGGCGCGCCCTGCGGGAGTTCGGAAGCGCACGGGACATCGCGTTCCGGATACCGCCCGTTCGCCTGGCCGAGGCTCTGGGTCTCGGCCAGGGCCGGGCGGACATCATCACGTCGGGAAGGCGGCGCCTGGAGCAGTTCGCGGAGAGGGAGATCCTCGAGGCGGAGCGTCTCGGGATCCGGCTTCTCGCGCCGCCCGACCCCAGCTATCCCTCGGCGTTCGAGCAGTTGCCTGACAGCCCTATCCTGCTGTACGTGAAGGGGTTGCTTGATCCTGGTGTCGTCCGCATCGCGGTCGTCGGTTCTCGCCGGGCCACCGCTTACGGCCGCCGCGTCGCGACCGGCCTGGCGTCGGGCCTGTCACTCCGAGGCGTGGAAATCGTATCAGGTGGCGCGCGCGGCATCGACACTTGCGCGCATCTCGGTGCTCTGGATGGGGGCGGAAGGACGATCGCGGTGATGGGATCGGGTTTCAAGTCGATCTATCCGGCCGAGAACGCATCTCTATTCGACAAGATCGCTGAAAACGGTGCGGTGATGACCGAATTTCGTCTTGACATGGAGCCCAAGGGCGAAAACTTCCCTCGAAGGAACCGGTTGATCGCGGGCCTCGCCGCCGCCGTGGTGGTGGTCGAGGCGGCCGAGCGATCCGGCTCCCTGAGCACCGCCGCGCACGCGCTGGAACAGGGGCGTGAGGTGATGGCGGTCCCGGGACCCGTCTCGTCGGACCAGTCGGTGGGTTGCCATCGCCTCATCCAGCAGGGAGCGAAGCTGGTGCAGAAGGTCGAAGACGTACTCGACGAGCTGTCCCCGATGTACGCAGCCGCCCTCCGTCCCGCAGGCCCGCCGCTCGTCGACGCGGCGGACCGGAATCCCGTCGCGATGGACTCCGACGAGGCGGCCGTGCTGGCGCTTCTCGACGATCCGGAGCCCGTGCACCTCAATGTTCTCGCCGACCGGGCAACGTTCGGGATCGCCAGACTTCAGGCGGCCATCTTCGGGCTCGAGCTCAGGGGTGCGGTTGAACAATTGCCTGGGCAGTACTATCTTGCCCGGTTCCGGAAATGAGGGGGGCCGGTCCCCTGGTTTCCGGCCGGGGGTAAGTCCGTCGGCACGGCGCACCCTGGGAACGGGGTGCCCGTCCCTTCGGCTCCGGAAGAACGGGAGGGTCATGGCACGCGCGCTGGTCATCGTCGAGTCGCCGGCGAAGGCGAAGACGATCAACAAGTTCCTCGGGAAGGAGTACGTCGTCAAGGCGTCCATGGGGCATGTTCGCGACCTCCCCAAGCGCAGCCTGGGGGTGGACGAAGGGGACTTCACCCCGACCTACACGGTCCTCCCCGAAAAAAAGAAGACCCTGGCCGAGCTCAAAAAGGCGGCGCAGACCGCCAGCGCGATCTTCCTGGCGCCCGACCCCGACCGCGAGGGGGAGGCGATCTCCTGGCACCTCCGCGAGGAGCTCCGGAAAGAGACCGACGCGCCGTTTTACCGGGTCATGTTCAACGAGATCACGAAGCGCGCGGTGCTCGGCGCGTTCGACCACCCTCGCGAGATCGACGCCAACAAAGTGGACGCCCAGCAGGCGCGGCGGATTCTCGACCGCCTGGTCGGCTACAAGATCAGCCCGCTCCTCTGGGACAAGGTCCGGCGCGGCCTGAGCGCCGGCCGCGTGCAGAGCGTCGCCGTCCGGATCATCTGCGAGCGGGAGCGCGAGATCCGCGGGTTCGTCCCGAGGGAGTACTGGTCCGTGGTGGCCCAGCTCGAGGCGAGCGAGCTACCGGTTTTCGCGGCCCGACTCGTCGCTCGAAACGGCGAAAAAGCCGAGCTGGCGTCGAAGGCCGAGGTCGTCGAGGCGTTGACCGCGCTCGGCTGGACGGTCCGCGAGGCCCCCCCATCGGAGGGAGCCGCCGCGGGAGTCGTCGTTCTCGAGGCGGTCCCTTCCGCCGAGGGGGCCGTTCCGTTCCGCGTCGCCAAGGTACAGTCCCAGGAGAAGCGGAAAAACCCGCCTCCTCCGTTCATCACCTCGAAGTTGCAGCAGGACGCCGCCCGGCAGTTCGGCTTCCCGGTCGCGAAGACCATGCGGCTCGCCCAGGGGCTTTACGAAGGGCGCGAGCTCGGCGACGCCGGGACGGTCGGCCTGATCACCTACATGAGGACCGACTCGACCCGGGTTTCCGAGGAAGCGATCGAGGCGGCCCGCGCCTACATCTCCTCGACGTACGGTCCCGCGGCGTTGCCGGACAAACCACGCCGGTACCGGGCCGCGAAGCAGGCGCAAGAAGCCCACGAGGCGATCCGCCCGACGTCGCTCGAGTGCCCGCCGGACTTCGTCCAGCCGTTCCTCGGCCGGGACGAGTTCAAGCTCTACGGGCTGATCTGGAATCGGTTCGTCGCCTCGCAGATGGAATCCGCGGTGTTCGATACGACCCGCGCGGACATCGAGGCCGGGGCCTGCGGTTTCAGGGCGACGGGGTCGGTGCTCAGGTCGCCCGGATGGCTCGCCGTCTACCACGAGGCGGCCGACGAGGACACTGCCGGAAAGGAACGAGAAGAGGAAGATTCGGAAGAGGCGGAGGACCGCCGCCTCCCGCCGCTCCGCGAAGGGCAGCCACTCGACCTCCGGTCGCTCCTGCCCCGCCAGCACTTCACCCAGGCGCCGCCACGTTTCACCGAGGCCACCCTCGTGAGGGAACTGGAAGAGAACGGGATCGGCCGTCCCTCGACCTACGCCACGATTCTCTCGACGATCATGGACCGGGACTACGTCGAGAAAGAGCGGGGACGGTTCAATCCGACCGAGCTGGGGTTCCTGGTGAACGACCTGATGGTGGCCTCCTTCGGCGACATCGTCGACGTCGGCTACACCGCGCGCATGGAACAGGAGTTGGACGAGATCGAGGAGGGCCGCCTCCCGTGGACCGACGCCCTGCGCGAGTTCAGCGAAAAATTCGAGAAGGACCTCGCCCGCGCCCGGATCGAAATGCGCGACGTGAAGCGCGAGGCGATCCCGACCGACGTCGTGTGCGAGAAGTGCGGGAAGCCGATGGTGCTCAAGTGGGGGAGGTTCGGGCAGTTCCTGTCATGCTCCGGCTACCCCGAGTGCAAGAACACCCGCGAGACCCACGGAATGAAGCCGGCCGACGACGACGACCGCGCCGACGTGCCGGCAGCGGCCAAGGCGGCGCGCGCCGTCGCTGCCGCGCCGCAGGATCCGGTGGAGGCCGAGGCGGAGCCGTGCGAGAAGTGCGGCGGCCCGATGGTCTTGAAGCGCGGCCGGTTCGGTCCGTTTCTGGCCTGCTCGGCCTACCCGGAATGCAAGAACACCCGGCGGATCCGGGTCAACCGGGAGGGGAAGGCCGAGGCGCAGGCCGACGTCCTGCTCGACGAGAGTTGCCCGCGGTGCGAATCGAAGCTCGCGAAGAAGCAAGGCCGCTTCGGCGAGTTCGTCGCCTGCTCGAGCTATCCGAAGTGCCGCTACATCAAGATGAAGGAAACGGGGGTCGGCTGCGCGGAGTGCGGCAAGGGGCGAATCGTCGAGCGGCGAAGCAAGCGCGGCAAGGTGTTCTTCGGGTGCGACCGGTACCCGGATTGCGGCTTCGTGCTCTGGAACCGTCCGGTCGCCAAGGCCTGCCCGCAGTGCAACCACCCCTACCTCGTCGAGAAAGCGAGCAAGCGCGACGGTCGTCGCCTAGTCTGCGACACCGAGGGGTGCGGATTCAGCACCCCCACCGAGGGGTGATCCTCACCGCGTGCCTCCCGAGAGCACGTCCGTCGCGACCCCGTCCTTGGAACGAGGAACGTCAGCTACGCCAGGGAGGGGGCTCGGACGTTTGGACGTGGTTGGCGTCGAGCCAGGCGTCCACGGTGTCGTGAAGGCGCTCGGTCCGGCACAGGAGCCAGCGGTCGCGCACGGCCGTGTCGCTCCGGATCGCATCCCGGAACGCGTCGATCGGCGCCGCCGCGTCGAGCGCCACGCGGAGCTTCTCGAGGACCGCAGGATCGAGCCCCTCTTCTTCCTCGACGAAGTACTCCATCCAGCCGATCTCTTCCTCCGCGCCCGGCGGCTCGATGTAGAGGCGGGTGGTTTCTCCCCGGGCCGGCGCGTCTTCCTTGCCGTTCTCGTCCAAGGGTTCGTCGCCGTCCTCGAAGTCTGCCTCTTCCCCCTCGCCTTCCAGGATCACCTGGCCGGTCACGAGGTCTAGGTAGTAGACGAGATCTTCGCGCTTGTTGTCGAACGCGGTTTCGATCTCGTTCCAATCGATCTTGATCGGCTTCCGTCTCATGGGGGGGTTTCCCGGCCGCGCGGGCCGGGCGATGCCGTCTCCTTCGAGGGCGCCTCGCCCTCCGTCGTCAGGGGGAACACGGAACCTATATAAACCGCATGAGTACGCAAATCAAGCGGTCGTGTGGGGGTCGTCCGTCGAAAGCGAGCTTTCAAGACGGCTTTTTTCCCGCACGATCCTGCGCAGCGCGGGGTGGATCCGGGAAACGACCTCGTACGAGATCGTCCCACACCACGAGGCCATCTGCTCGGCCGTGATCTTCTCGTCCCCCTGGGTGCCGAGAAGAACCACTTCGTCCTCGACGGCGGCGCCGGGAATGTCGGTGACGTCCACCATGCACATGTTCATGCAGACCCGCCCTCGCACCGGCGCCCTCTTGCCGCGGAGCAGAACGTGGGCCACCCCCGATAATCTCCGGTCGTACCCCTCGTGGTATCCGACGGGAAGCACCGAGATCCGGGTCGGACGGGTCGCCCGCCAGACGCAACCGTAACCGACGTACCCTCCCTCCGGCACGTCCTTCACCTGCGCGACGCGGGTCCTCCAGGAAAGAACCGGACGAAGGTCCAGCGAGGGCTTCCCGCGCTCGAGGCAGGAGACGTAGGTCTCCCTCGACGGCCACAGACCGTAGAGCGAGATGCCGACCCGGGCCAGGTCGAGGTGGGTCCGGTTGAAAAGAAGCGTGGCGGCGGAGCAGGCCGAGTGGCGGATCGGCACGGCCCCCCCCGATTCGCGCACCGACTCGGCGACCCGCGTGAACGCCGCGATCTGAGTCTCGGCGAACCCGTGGTCGGTCGTGTCCTCGATGTTGGCGAAATGGGTGGTCAGCCCCTCGAGATCGAGCCGGGGCGACGAGCGGATTCTCCGGACGACGGCCGGGACGTCCGCTTCGAGCACCCCCTGCCGGTTCGTGCCGGTTTCCGCCTTGAGGTGGACGTGCACCCGGCGACCGAGCCGCTCGGCCTGCCGGTCGAGTTCCTCGACCGTGGCGAGGTTATACACGACCGGCCGGAGGTCTCGCGCCACCACCTCGCCGAGATCCGCCAGCGGAACGTACCCCATCACGAGAATCGGCGCGTCGTGCCCCGCTTCGCGCAGGAGCACCCCTTCCTCGATGTTGTTCACGCACAGCCAATCCACTCCCGCTGCCCGCGCGATCGCCGCGGTCTCGAGCATGCCGTGGCCGTAGGCGTTGGACTTGACCACGGCGCCCAGGAGCGGCCCCGGCCCGAGGCGGCGCCGGAACTCCGACACGTTCCCCCGGAGCGCCGCCGCGTCGATCTCCACCCAGTTCAGCAAGCGATTCCTTCCGCGGCGAGGCGCCTCGAGACGATTCGCGGGGGCGCGAGTCCGAGGCCCGCCAAGCTACCAGAGAACGTAAGCGCCGTCGCGGATCACGGTCGTTCGCTTGCCGTCGGCCGCGACCAGGTCGGCGCGGGCAATTTCGATCGGGTTCCCCTGTGCGTAGACAATGTCCTGGTGAACCACGGTGGCCGGGCTCTTGAACGCATCGACGCCGACCACCCCCCCGAGGTGGTCGCTCCGCCCGAACGCCCAGTGGAAGCCCGCCTTCTCGTCCTCGAGGACGTTCCCGGTGACCACCGCCCTCTCGTTGCAGCCGAACGCCAGCTCGGCGATGTTCCCGCGCACCGGGTCCTCGGCGAAGTAGCGGCGGTGGCGCTCCGCGGCCGGCCCCCCGCCGATCACCTCGACGATCCGGTTCCCCTCGACACGGAACACGACAGTCTCCCCCCCCTCGCCCACCGGAAGCTCCCCCTCGGTCCGTGAAGGGATCTCGGGCTTCTCCCCCTCGTATGGAACCTGGAAGGTTTCGCCCGACGGAAGATTGATGACCGGCAAATCGTCCGACTTGTCGCGGTGGAGGTAGCCGTCATCGGCCTCGCACACGCGGAACCGCAGGTCGAAGAGGCACCGGTGGCCGGTCGAGAACTGGACCTCCGCCCGATCGGCCGTCAGAAACACTTCCTTCAGGAGCCGGCAACGCCTCGCGACCTCTCCGTAGTCGGCGGCCAGCGACGTCTGCTCCATCCGTTTCATGATCCCCGGCATGCTCGCGGCGCGAAACACGTCGGCGCCGGGACGCCGGCGGCACACGTCGAGGAGCGGCGCGGTCGCGGAATACTCCGTCATCGCCAGAACGAGGCTGCACTCGTCGAGAATCGAGGCCAACGGGATTTTCTTCCCGCCCGCCTCGGCGTCCGCGGGAAGGCTGGCGCCGTTCGATCCGGTCGCCGCGTAGGCCGCGAGGGGAAGCACCTCGAAGCCGATCGTCCTCCCGAGTCTCTCGAGGCCGGCGCGCCACTCCTCCGCCATGCGCCGCCGGTCCACCCAGGCAGGATGGTCGGGACAGGCCGACGTCGGGAGATCGACGATCACCGCCGCGCGCTCACCGGCCACCGGCTCGAACACATCCGCGAGGAAACGCTCGAGATCGAACTGTTGCTCCATACCGACCTCCAACCCTGGCCTTCGCTGGCCTCGCCAGCCGGCCGGAAGGCCATCGTAGCCCGTTTGACACCGGGTTGACCAGACAGGGGCGACCCACGTCGCCGCAAACGCCGTCGATCGGGAGGACGCCCCAGGGCGTTTTGTGGCCATCGATCGCCACGTTACCGTTGCGAGGCTCCATCCGAATCTGACATGATCCCCGCGCCCTCGAGGAAGCCGCCGGGCGGCGGCGGTCCTGCGAAGGAGGTGAAGTCGCCATGGGAGCCATGCTCGTCACGGGAGGCGCCGGGTTCATCGGATCGAACTTCGTCCGCCACGCGCTCCGGCACACCGGCGACCGTGTCGTCGTCCTGGACAAGCTCACGTACGCGGGAAGCTTGAAGAGCCTCGCGGACGTCGAGGGGGATCCTCGCTACGCCTTCGTGCTGGGAGACATCGCGGACCGGGAGTGCGTGGCGGCCGCGTTCCGGGAGCACCGCCCCTCCGCGGTGATCAACTTCGCGGCGGAGAGCCACGTCGACAGGTCGATCGACAGCCCGCGTCCTTTCATCGAGACGAACATCGTGGGGACGTTCGAGTTGCTGGAGGCCTCGCGACGGCACGCCACCTCTCTCGACGCGGCCGAGAGGGACCGCTTCCGGTTCCTCCACGTGTCCACCGACGAAGTGTACGGGAGCCTCGGACCGGATGGACTCTTCACCGAGGAGACCCCCTACGCTCCGAACTCCCCCTACGCCGCATCCAAGGCCTCCGCGGACCACCTCGTCCGCGCGTTCCACGAGACGTACCGCCTCGCGACGATCGTCACCAATTGTTCGAACAACTACGGCCCCTACCAGTTCCCCGAGAAGCTGATCCCCCTCATGATCCTCAACGCGCTCGAAGGCAAGCCGCTCCCGATCTACGGCGACGGCGGCAACGTGCGCGACTGGCTGTACGTGCTCGACCACTGCGAGGGGATCCTGCTGGCGCTGCAACGTGGCCAACCGGGGGGAAAGTACAACATCGGAGGGAACAACGAGCGGCGAAACGTGGAGATCGTGGACCGGATCTGCGAGGTGCTCGATCGCGAGGTCCCGCCGGCGTCGAACCCCGCGCTCTCGTCGCGCGGCCTGACCGCGCACGCGGCGCTCAAGACGTTCGTGCCGGACCGGCCCGGCCACGACCGGCGTTACGCCATCGACGCGACGCGGATCCGGGAGGAACTGGGCTGGCAACCGGCACACGATTTCGAGGCGGGGATCGTGGAGACGGTCCGGTGGTATCTGTCGCACCGCGATTGGTGCCGGAACGTCCAGGCCGGCGGGTACGCGCGAGAGCGGCTGGGGCTTTCGGCGGCTCCCGGCCACCCACAGGAGAAGCAGGGATGAAAGGGATCATTCTCGCGGGCGGCTCCGGGACCCGGTTGCACCCGCTCACCCGAGCGGTCAGCAAGCAGTTGGTCCCGGTGTATGACAAGCCGATGGTCTACTACCCGTTGTCGACGCTGATGCTCGCCGGGATCCGCGAGGTCCTGGTGATCACGACGCCGCAGGACCAGAGCGCGTTCCAGCGCCTTCTGGGAGACGGATCGGTGCTCGGCATGCGGATCGTCTATGCCGCGCAGCCTCGCCCCGAGGGGCTCGCCCAGGCCTTTCTCATCGGCCGCGATTTCGTCGGAGAGGACCGGGTCGCCCTGGCGCTCGGCGACAACGTTTTCTTCGGCCACGGCCTGCCGGAGCTGCTGCGCCACGCCGCCCAGCGAGAGACCGGCGCGACCGTGTTCGGCTACCAGGTCCGCGACCCCGAGCGCTACGGGGTGGTTGAATTCGACGCCTCGGGCCGTGCGGTGAGTCTCGAGGAAAAACCGAAAAAGCCACGTTCCACATGGGCGGTGACCGGCCTCTATTTTTACGACAACCGGGTGCTCGACGTGGCCGCCGCGCTCGAGCCGTCCCCGCGCGGCGAGCTCGAGATCACCGACGTCAACCGGGCCTATCTCGAGGCCGGCACGCTCGCCGTCGAGAAACTCGGACGCGGGTACGCCTGGCTCGACACGGGAACCCCGGAATCGCTGCTCCACGCGTCGAACTTCATCCAGACCATCCAGGAGCGGCAGGGCCTGATGGTCGCCTGCCTCGAGGAGATCGCCTTCACGGAGGGGTTCATCGACGCCGACCGGGTACGCGCGGCCGCCGCCGTCCTGCGCGGGAATACCTACGGACAGTACCTGCTCCACCTCCTGGAGGAGGAGCGCTGAGCCGGACCCGCCAGCGGCCGGGCGGGGTATACTTCGGCCATGAACGAGAACAGCTTCTTCGTCGAGCCCGCGTCGCTGGCCTGGACGGAGACGGCGTCGCACGGCGTCCGCTGGAAGATCCTCCACCACGACCCGGTCAGTGGCCGCTCGGTTTTCCTGCTTCATTTCGAGCCCGGCGCCTCGTACCCACTGCACCGGCACCCCGAGTGGGAAGACTATCTCGTCGTCGACGGCTCGGTGCAGGACGGCGGCGCCGTCCGGGAGGCGGGGACCTATGCCCACCACCCGGGAGGAACGGCGCACCGGCTCGTGTCACCGAAGGGGTGCCTTCTCTTCGTTTCCCTCGCGACCCCCGTTGAAGTCCTAAAAGAGTAGAGCCTCGGATGGTTTCCCGGCGCTCGCTAGCCGGTTGTCCCAGGATGTCCTACTCTAAGAAGAGAGGGGCGTTCGGTGCGGCGAAAAACGTTGCCCCGTGGAGTTTGAAGGCGTGAAAACCAAGGCGATCAACTTCATGATGGCGCTCGTCCTGTCGACCGCGGGCGCGCTCGCGCAGACACCCGCGAATCCGCCCGAGCAGCCTCCTCCACCTGAACAGCCGGCCCCGACGCAGCCGGCCCCGACGCAGCCGGCCCCGACGCAGCCGGCCCCGACGCAGCCGGCCCCGACGCAGCCGGCGCCCGACCAGCCGGCGCCCGACCAGCCGGCACAATCGGCTCCCGAGCAACCGGCCCCCACGCAGTCGGCGCCGGAGGGCCAACCCGCGCAGCCGGACGAGGTGGCGCCGCCGGCCGTGCCGCAGGCGCTGGATCCCGAACTCGAGGGGGCGAAAGACGCGTTCAGGAAGGGGGAGTACTCCTCCTCCCTCGATCTCTCGAAGAAGGTGCTGGCGAGGAGACCCGAAGACATCGAAGGGCTCTACGTCGCGGGAGTCTCCTCTCTGCGCCTCGGCCAGCTCGACGGAGCGGATACGTTTCTCAACAAGCTGCTCGAAGTCGAGCCCAGGATGCCCAACATCTTCTTTCACCTTGGACATCTTGCCTTCGCGAAGGCGGAGGAACTGTCCAAGGAGGGACACGGCGACGAGGCCAAGGGGATGTACGCCGAGGCCGCGAAGAAGTTCGAGGCCGAGATCGCGCGCGATCCGACCCAGATCCAGCCGATTCAGAGCCTGGCCCTGGCGCTGGCCCGCGCGGGCCAGTACGACGAAGCGGTGAAGGCGTACGAGGCCTGGATCGCCGTGGCGCCCAAGAGCATCCGCCCCTATCTGGCCCTCGGCAGCCTCAACGCCGAGCTGGGACGCGCCGACGACGCACTGGCGATCCTCGACCGCATGCCCAAGGACAACGCGAAAGCGGCGACGGAAGGCGCCTTCGCCATCGCCAGGACCCTCTTTTCCAAGGAGAAATACGCCGAGACGCGGACCTTCATCGTGAAGATGCGGGAGCTGTCCCTCGAGTCCCGACCGGCCGACGGGTTGTTGTCGGCGACCTACGCGAGGCTCGGCAGACTCCAGGAATCGGCGCAGGCGTTGTGCAAGTTCATGAGCCAGAACCCGCCCCAGGAGGAGTCCTCATCGCTCGGCGAGGTCCTCAAGATGTCGTTCGGCGGAACGTGGGCCGAGGAGAAGGCGCCGAAGCTGATGCCGAAGGGATCGATGCCGGAGCTGGACCGGCCATACTCGCCGCGCTACCCGCCGGAAGCCCGGAAGGACCGGATCGAGACCCAGGTCATGCTGATGGTCGTCGTGAAGGCGGACGGGACTCCGGGGGATACCTGCACGGTTCCTTCGGGCGTGCTCGAACAGCTCCGGCAATACGGCATCGAACAGGCCGCGGTCGATTGCGTCCGGCGCTGGAAGTTCACCCCGGCTCGGAAGGAAGGCGCACCGGTCGACGCGTACTATCCCGCGGTGGTGACCTTCTCGCTGCACTGAGCCGTAGCGCCGGCTTTCGCCGGTGTCGGCCCCTCCGCTACTTCTTTGTGCCCGAGACGGCGAGCCCGACCCAGAAGCCTCCCTGAGGAGCACCCAAGCGCAGCAGCGTCGATTCGACCCCTTCCTGGGAGGGCATCTCGACGTTGAGGCCCCGGACGACGGTGGGAAGTCCCATCTCCGTCTTCACGCCGGCGCGGTCGAGTTTCGCCACGAGGTCGCCGCCGACCACATGGGCCAGTTTCCCCACCACGTCGCCCATATCGGCGCTCTCGTAGTCGATGGCGAAGCCGGCGAACTTCTCGGACAGCGCCGTGGCGGTCGGCCGCGGGAGCCCGACCATCCGCGAGAGAGCGCGGGGCCCGGTCAGCGAGATCACCGCGACCATCCCGTCGCATCCCTCGTTCTCGGGAGCGGAATTCGCTTCGAGACTGAGCGGCGCCCCACAAATCGACGCGAAGGTCCCCAGCACGGCGTCCCGGGTGCAGTCGCCCACGGTACCGACGAAATCGGCCGGCAAGGTCCCGCTTGTCGCGTTCGCCATGGCCCTACTTCCTTCCCTTGAACCGTCCGAAGAACCCGCCGGAAGTTTCCTGCCGGGAAGCTTCGATCGCCTCGATGAACACGCCGAGTTCCGATGTGAGCTGCTCGACGGTGAACAGCTTGCAGATGTATTCGCTGGCTCCCGCGGAGTCCAGCGCTTCCCCGATCTTTCCCATGGTCCTTTCGCTCGTGACCATCACGATGGGAATCGACGCGTTCTCCTCGACGCTCCGGATGGCGCGGACGAAGTCGATCCCGCACATCTTCGGCATGTTCCAGTCCACGAACATGATGTCCGGCTGAGCGTCCCCGAACTTGCCCAGCGCGTCCTCGCCGTCCTCCGCCTCGCTGAAAACGAACTCCGCGAGCTGGGTCTCCCTGAGGGACTTCATGACCATCATCCGCATGACCCTGGAGTCATCGACGACCATCGCCTTCACGGTTTCCATGTGTCCGCCTTCTCCACTCGATTGGGGGGTTCTCGCGGCTTGCGGCCGCCGTCCCGATCTGTATCGGCCCCGCCGCGTGGGACTGGAGGAGCGACGATGCGGTCATCGCGGACAGGGCGAGCCCCGGTTGGATTCGGACCCCGGGCTCCGGACAGGCTCAGTCCTGGTAGTGCATCCCCCCGCCGACCTTGCGGGCGATCCGGTCGCGGATCCAGTGCGGGTCCCACCATTCCTGTGGGTCGACCGGCACGCCGTCGAGCAGGATCGAGAAGTGGAGGTGGTCGCCGCCGGCCAGGCCGGTGTCCCCGGTCCGGCCGAGGGTCTCACCCCGTTTCACCACCTGCCCTTCCTTGACGTCGATGGAGGAAAGGTGCCCGTACAGGCTCTGCAGGCCGTAGCCGTGGTCCACCGCCACCGCGTTCCCGTAGATCCCGAAGAAGCGAGCCAGGACGACCACGCCGTCGTTCGAGGCCGGGACCGCGACGGCCTTGGTGGCCGCGAGGTCGAAGCCGAGGTGGGTCTGGTGGTCCACCGTGCGCCCCTGGTACACGTAGGTCCGGTCCTCGGCGAACGGCGCGGTGACCTTCGCGTTGATCATCGGCGCAAACGCGTGGGTCCAGAGGAACTCCGGCTTTGATTTCGACGACAGCTCGGCGAGAATCGCGCCGTCCACCTTCCGAAGCTCGCCGTTGATCGCCAGGAAATTCTCGAGGAGCCCTCCCCTGTCCGCCATGTCCGGAGTCTGGGACAAGATCGCCGGGACGACCTTGTTGAGGAACGCATCCGGGAGATTCATGGTGGCCGCAAGGGGTTTCCTGGGAGTGAACTGGTCGATGAACGTCATCTCGGACTCGTTCCCCGCGTCGTCGGATGCCGCGAGCTTCACCTTCGTCGAATCGGCGAGGTCGTGGGGAACGGCGAACAGAGCGAACCGGTCCTGCTGGCCGCCACCCGGGAGCGGGTATCCGGGGAACCACTCTCTTCCCGCCCGGACGCCGTCCTTCACGCTGGATTCGCCGACCCGGTATGTCACCGCCTCGCACCCTCCCTGCTTCGCGTAGTGAAAAGTGGAGGTCACGCCGAGGCTCGGCGGCGTGAGGCGGACCTGGAAGGGAAGCTCGACCACGATCGGGGCGGGATGACGGAACCACGCCGGCGCACGCTCCGCGGTCACCCGAAGAGTCGCCAGGCCGGCCTTGAGCCCCTTGATCGTGTCGCGTCCGAGCTCGAGCGCCAGCACGTCTCGATCGGTCTTCGCCCCCCAGAACGACCAGGCCGCCCGGGAGGCGTAGGTCTTCTCGGACAGCTTTTCGACGCGCGCCCCCTGGAGCAATTCGGCGCGGACGCGCGAGAGGCCGCGGACCGGCTCCGACACCGTCACGGCGACGGGGGTCTTTCGCCCGATCGAGCCGCCGGCCTTCTTGACCGCCACCTCCGGTGCCGGCCCCGCCCGGAACGCGGCGAGGCCCGCGAAGCCCAGCAGGGCGACGAGCACGATCAAGAGCAGGGCAAAGACCAGGATCCGGCCGGACTCATTTCGGCGCATGGACGCTCTCCCGAGGAGACGGGCCACCGGAGAACTTCCCGCGGCGGCACGCCCGCGGACGACTCTAGCAGACAAAAAAGGGGACTGTCCCTATTCCGATATCAATTACGCGCGCGCCCGGCACGAAACGGCCGCGCGCACGGGGCCGCGACCTCGCGCGCTCACGACTCCGGCGAATGCCTCTCCCTCGACGCCTCGGACACCAGCGCGAGCACCGACCCGCCGAAGGCGTCCGCCACCTCGTCGAGTACTTCCTGCTCACGCCCTTGATAGCGCGGCGACAGGTGGAACGGCGCCAGCCGCTTGGCGCCGACGGCCCGGGCCAGCTCCCCCGCTTGCCGCGCGGTCAAGTGCTTTCTCTCGCGGGCCAGGACCTCGTCCTCGTGGAGAAACGCCGCCTCGCACACCAGCAGGTCCGCGTCGCGGGCCAGGTCCGTCACGACCGCGACGTTCTCCGGCGTGAAGCCCAGGTCGGTGACGTAGGCCAGCCGCTGCCCCGGGCCTCGCAGCAGGATCTCGCCGGCCAGTTCCCCTGTCTTGAAGGTCCTCCCCTGGCCGTCCGGCGCATCGGCGCGGATCTCGGCATCCGGCGGCTCGCGGCGCCGCACCGCCTGCTTCAGGTCGCGGAGCCACGCCCCCGGGACGAGCCCCATCTTTTCCAGCCGATCGCGGTTCACCGAGAGGTGCTCGGTCTCTCGAAGTGCCACGGCGAGCACCGGGATCCCGTGATCCACCGTCGCGACGTGCATCGTGTACAGCCTCTCCGCGTGGAGCGTGCCCGCGAACCGGCGGTCGGGAAGCGGCTCGGGACGCATCCGCCCGGGTCCCGTATACCGGACGGCGCGAACCGTGTCCCCGTCCACCTCCTCGGCGACCAGCCTGATGGGATATTCCTCGATCAGGTTCCAGGCGTACGCCTCGATCCTCCCCTGGACGCTCTTCAGGAATCCCGGCGGCCCGGTGACCGTCAACTCCTTTTCACGCCCCAGGGTCAGGCGCAACAGGTGGTCGAATCCGACGAAGTGGTCCATGTGCGTGTGCGTGACGACGGCCCGCTCGACCCTGAGCAGCTTCCGCGACGAGACGTGGCTCAACTCCCCCAGGTCCAGCAGCAGCGACCGCCCCTCGTCGACCAGGTCGACCCAGAGCCCCGGATCCCCGGAGAGACCGTTCAGGAGCGAGCTCAGGAAGACGTTTCGCACGGGAGAAGTCTAGCAGCGGAGCACGTGGACGGTCCCGGTTTCCCCCCAGCCGGCGACCCGGCTACACTGGAGCCACACGGAAGCGATTCCGAGGAGGTTCCCGATGAGGAACGGCAAGGCTCACCGCGCGCTCGCTCTCGCCACGCTGGTGTCCTTCTCGCTTTTCTGCGCTCGGACACACATCCCCCCGATCTCGAGCACGGGCGCCGCGTTCAGACCGGACCGGGACGAAGCCCGGCTCTGGGAAGACTCGCGTGGAGAGGAGACGAAGCTTCGCGAGAAGGCGAGAATCTACCAGGATCCGTTGCTCGTGAACTACCTCGATGGGGTGGTCGCGCGGCTCAATCCGCCCGGGATGGCCGCCAACCCGGCGGTCTCGTACCGGGTGACCGTGCTCGAGGATCCGACCCTGAACGCGTTTGCGTACCCGAACGGGGCGATCTACGTGCACACCGGTCTCCTCGCGCGGATGGAGAGCGAGGACGAGCTGGCCACCGTGCTGGGCCATGAGATGACCCACGTGGAGGAGCGCCACATGCTCCGCTACCAGCGGAGCGTGCAAAACCGGCAGATCGGTTTCGCCGTGGCCGCCGTGGCGGGCGCCGTCATCGTTGCCGGGGCCGAAGGGCACGCCGTGGAGCGGGGGGACTACGCCAAGGCCGCCCAGATCCGCGTGCTCTCGGACCTTCTCGTCGGGCTCGGACTCCAGCTGGCGATCATCGCCGCCGTCAACGGCTACGGGCGCGATCTCGAGCGCGAAGCGGACGACGGGGGATTCCGGAAGATGCGGGCCGCGGGGTACGACGTCCGCGAGTCGCCGATCGTCTACGAGACGCTCCTCGAGGACCACGGCGACACCGGCCGAGCGGAGGCGTTCTTCTTCGGAAGCCACCCGCGGCTCGCCGAGCGGATCGAGGCCGCCAAGGCGGAGGCCGCGAAGGAGCCTTCCGTGCCGCCGTCGGCCCGGGCAGGTGACCGCGACGAATTCGCGCGCCGTATCCGGCCGGTCATCCGCGACGACGCGCGGCTCAACATCGAGATGGGGCGCCTGGGCCTGGCGCAGGACGAGCTCGACCGCGTCACGAAGATGATGCCCTCCGACCCGGAGACGCACTACCTCAAAGGCCGTCTGAAGCTCGAACGTTCGGAGGCGGAGAAAGAGCCGGACGGCAGGCGGCGGCTTCGCGCGGAAGCCATGGCCTCTTTCCGCGAGGCGATTCGCCTCGATCCGAACCGGCCGCCGTCACACCGCGAAGTGGGCCTGCTCGCTTATGGCGACGGGGATTTCGCCACCGCGTGCGTCGCGTTCCGGCAGTACCTCGAGATCGACCCGCGCGCCGACGACGCCCAGCGAGTCCGGGACTACCTCCTCGAACTGGAGCGCGACCACCGTTGCGACTGAAGGGGGACCTTCATGCGTGGAAGAAGTCCCGTTTCGCGATCTCGAGGAGGAACAGGAAGAGCGTGATGACCAGGGGGCCGAGGAACAGCCCCACGAGGCCGAACGCTAGCATCCCGCCGAAGATGCCGAACGCCACGAGCAGCGTGTGAAGCTGCACGCCCCGGCCGATGAAGAGCGGGCGGAGGAAATTGTCGGCCGACGCTACCACGACGACCCCCCAGATCGCCAGGAACAGGGCCTTCCAGGGGTGACCGCTCGCGAGAAGCCAGATCGCAGCCGGCCCCCACACGATGGCGGTTCCCGCCGGGAGCAACGCGGCGAAGAACATCGCCGCGCCGAACGTGATCGCCGCGGGGAGGCCGGCGATGGCGATCCCGACCGCGCCGAGGATCGCCTGGGCCAGTGCGGTGAACAGCACGCCGAAGAACACCGACCGCGTCACGTCGCGGAGCTGCCGGAACGCCTCTTCCTTGTCGTCCTCGGACAGCGGGACGAACTGCCGCACGAGAGCGAGGAAACGCGGCCCGTCGTGGAACAGCACCGCCATGGTCACCAGCATGACGACGACCGTCATCAGCGTGGCCAGGGCGTCCGCCACGAAGCCGGAGGTCCGCGAGGCGAGGGCGTTGCCGAGCGTCTTCAGGACCGACAGCGCCATCGCCTGGAGGTCGACCTTCGACAGGTCCACGTACCGTCCCAGCCAATCCGCGGCGTCGCGGACCCACGGGATCCCGCCGAGCCCCAGCGTTCCCGACGAACCCCCGGCCACCCGCCCCTCGAGCCACGTGTAAGTCTCGACTACCCCCTGCCCCACCCGGATCACCGCCAGCGTGGCGGGGACGACGATGAGCGCCGCCACGAGGCCGGACAGGACGACGGCGGCGGTCCACTCCCAGCCTCTCAACCACCGGGCAAGGCGGCTGTAGAGCGGCTGGAACGCCACCGCCAGCACCACGGCCCAGGCGAGGCCCGGCAGCAGCGGCTTGAAGATCAGGTACATGAGATAGAGGGCGAGCACGAGCAGTCCCGCGAACAGCACGCGGGCGGCGTTCTCCGAGCGCATGGCGTGGCCTCCTCGAGGGCCGGCCGGGCCGGCCCGCAACCGAGGCTGGCCCAGCGAGCCCCGGACTGTCAAGCGCGCGCACCCGGGGTCGCCGTCCCGACGACCCGCCCGAGCCGGAGGGACAACGCAGGGTCGGGGCCGGTCCGTCCGGGACGGTCCGGGTTAGACTGGCGGCGGATGCAACGGATCAGGAGAGAAATGAGTCGGCCCCGGCGCCGCCACCGAGCGCAAGTCGCGCCGAGCGCTACAGCAGGAGTTCCGGTGAAGCCCTATGTGACCGCCAGGACGATCGGCGCGAAGTCCGCCGAGTGGCTCGACAGGATCCGGCCCTTCAACCAGCACGAGATGACCTTGAGCGATCGGGCCGGCGCGCTGCTCGTGGTCGACATGCAGCGGTTCTTCCTCGACCCAGCGTCGCCGACTTTCACGTGCGGCGGCCCGGCGATCCTCCCGAACGTGAAGCGGCTTCTCGACGCGTTCCGTGGGGCGGGCCGCCCGGTCCTCTTCACCCGACACGTCCACCATCCCGACGATCTCGACGTGGGCATCATGGGCTGGTGGTGGAAGGGGAAGTGCGTCGAGGGGAGCGAGGAGAGCGAGGTCCACCCGGATCTCGCGCCGCGGCCGAACGAGAAGGTGATTCTGAAGCACCGGTACTCCGCGTTCTACAACACCGACCTCGAGACCGTCCTGCGCTGCCTCAAGATCGAGGACCTCGTGATCGCGGGGATCATGACGAACATGTGCTGCGAGTCCACGGCGCGCGACGCGTACTACCGGGACTACCGGGTGTTCCTCCCGGCGGACGCGACCGGGACGATCAACGAGGAGATGCACGTCGCGAGCCTCCTGAACCTCGCGTTCGGATTCGCCCACGTGACGACGACGAACGCGATCGTCGGATCGAGAGAACACTCGCGGACCGCCGCGGTACGGAAGGCCGGGCGCGCACCTCGAATTTCGCGGCGCTGACGAACGCTCGGATGCGGGACGCCGGGCGGCCGTCACGGATGGGCGAGAAGGGAGGATCGATGGCGGCATTTGTCGTCGTGGACGTCGAGGTCACGGATCCGGTTCGCTACGAGGAGTACAAGAAGCAGGCGGCGGCGACGGTCGCGCCCTTCGGCGGCAAGTACGTCGCTCGGGGCGGCCGGGTCGAGGTGCTGGAAGGGGATTGGCCGACGGGCCGCTTCGTCATCCTCGAGTTCCCGACCGCCGAGCGCGCGCGGGAGTGGTGGGGATCCGAAGCGTACCGCCACGCGAAAGCGCTCCGGCACGCGACGGCGCGATCGAAGATGCTCCTCGTCGAGGGGACGTGAATCGGCGCGGCCAGACCCGGGGGCACTCGATCGCGTCGTGGTCGATCGGGTTCGTCATGCAGACGCCGCTCGCGCTCGGAAGTACCCGCAACCGTGTCGAGCCGGGTTCCGGCTCGGGGCCTGTTGTGGGAGAATCGGCCCGCCCACTCCGCCGTCCGCGGCGGATCTCGAGTGCCGGGGCCCCGGAGTGCCGTGACGCGAAGCGCGACAATCCGCATCCTCTTCTTCTCCACCTGGCTCGACGGCGGAGAGGACGCCGGCGACTACCTGAGGACTCTTCCGGAGCGCGACCTCGCCTCGAGGGTGAGCGATCCGGGCGACGCCGGCATCCTGCGGATGGCCCGTCTCGACCGCGACTGGGACGGCGAGTGCCTGCGCTCGTTCGCGTCGATGGAGCATCCTGCGCTCCGGTTCCTCCCGGCCCGGATCGTCGGAGCGCGCGGGCTTCTCGAGTTCACGGCGGCGGCGGACTCGTTCGAGGGGTCGGTCCCGTGGCTCCTCCTGATCGACCAGAAGCCCGCCGCGTTCGCGCCCGTGATCGGGCGCCTCCTGTCGATGTTCCGCGCGCGCGGCGGACGGGTCCTGTACTGGGCGTACGACGAGGCGAGCCGGAACATGGATTGTTTCGCGGCCGGGGTGGCGCCCCATCTCGACGTGCTGATCCACGACGAGTCGCCTCTCGAGCCCGCGGTCGCCGGGGCGCTCCGGCCGGGGTGCCGCACGCTCCATTCGAGCTGGGTGGCGAACGTCGTGCCGTACGGATACGAGTTCCGGGAGGACGTGGACAACCGGATCGTGTTCCTCGGCTCGAAGCTCGGGCTCACCCCCCACCGCGCGGAGCAGATCCGCGCGCTCGAGCGGCACTTCGGCGACCGGTTCTTCTGGATCGCCGATCACTCGGTGCCGGTCGCGGAGCGCGGCCGCTTCGCCGGGATCAAAGTCCACTTCTGTCCCGAGGGGCGGAAGTTCGACACTCCGGGGATGAGCGCGAGCCACACCGACCGTCCGTTCTGGGCCGGCTGCATGGGTCAGGTGCCGGTGATCGAGGACTCGCGCACGGGAGGGCGACTCGAGGCGCTCGTGCGCGAAGGTCTTCTTTACCGCTACTCCTGGGGAGACGCGCGGGGCGCGATCGACGCCTGCGAGCGCGCCCTGGCGGCCGACGTCGAGAAGCGCCGCGCGATCTACGACGACTTCAACCGCAACGGCACCGTCGGTCCGATCGCCGCCGCGGAGATCGCTCGTGAACTGTTCCCGTAACGGTGCCGCGGACCCATTTGAACTGGACACTGGACACTCTTCCCGCCTCCCTCCGGCCAAGCGACATTCGTCGCTCCGGCCCCCTTCTCCCGCACGTTCCCTGCGCCGCGGAACCGAGCCGGTGTAGACTTCGCCGCTCGCAGAGAACGAACCGGAGGAGCGACCCATGGAAGACCCGAACCTTCCGACCTCCCCGCCCGACGTGCCGGTCCACGTCTACGAGGGGTTCGCCATCCCGATCCCGCAGATGCTCCTGACCGGGGGCGGGCCCGACACGTTCGACTCGATCGCCGCCGCGCACATCGCCAACCTCGATCGCTTCGTCGGCCTCGGGCCCGACCTCTCGGTGCTCGAGATCGGGTGCGGGATCGGCCGGGACGCGATCCCCCTGACCCGGCGCCTTTCCGCGGCGGGGTCGTACCTGGGGCTCGACATCATCGGTTCCTCCATCGACTGGTGTCGGAGGAACATCACCGCGAGACACCCGAACTTCAGGTTCGTGTTCTTCGACGTCAAGGACCCGCTGCACAATCCGGGGGGCACGATGAACGCGCTCGACGTGCGCGTCCCGATGGAGTCGGGTACGGTCGACCTGATCATCCTCCAGTCGGTGTTCACGCACCTCCTGCGCCCCGCGATCCGGCACTACCTCGCGGAGTTCCGCAGATTGCTCAAGCCCGCCGGCCGCGTGTACGCGACGATGTTCATCGTCAACGACGCGATCCTGGCCAAGGCGCGCGCGACGAACCTGACCCCGTTCAACCTGACCTTCCAGCACGAGCTCGACCCCGGCTGCCGCATCAACGACCCGGCCTATCCGACGGGGGCGGTCGCCTACACCGCCGAAGCGCTCGACGAGATGCTGGTGGAGGCGGACCTGCGCCTGGCGCGCCCGCTGCTCAAGGGGGGCTGGTCGGGTTACTACCCCGATCCCGACGACGGCCAAGACGTCGCCGTTCTCGCGCCCGGCCGGGACTGACGCGACCGACCGCGCGTCGGGATCCCGGCACCTTCCAGCGCAGGCTCGCGTGGGGACGGCGGATCGCCGACAAGCTCAGCGACCATGCGCCGGTAACTCGTTGAAACGACAACGTGTTTTCCGGGTCGGCCGGTGGTACAACCGTTGCACGACAATGGGGGCGGATTTATCGCGGGAGGTGCGTGTGGCCGAGGATCCGAGCCCTTCGAGGGGAAAGCGCAGGCGCCCGACGGTCAGCCGGGCGGAGAGAGATTACGAGTCGTGGCGTCTCCGGCGCCTTGCGGCGCGCGCCCCGCTCTACACGGATGTCTGCGAGCCCGGCTTGCTCTCGTTCCTCACCACGGTGTGGAACACGCCGGCCAAGTACCTGCGCATCCTGGCCGACAGCCTCTTCGAGCAAGCCGGCCGCCATGCGTTCGAGTGGGTCGTCCTCGACAACGGGTCGAGCGACGAGGAGACGAGGGCCTGCCTCACCGAGCTCGTCGCCCGCCATCCGTTCGTGCGATACCACCGGATCCATGACAATCTGGGGATCATCGGCGGGATGCGCTACGTCCTCGACCGCGCGACGGGCCGCTACGTGCTGCCGCTGGACTCCGACGACTACCTGTATCCCGACACACTGTCGATCCTGGCGCACTTCATCCACGGCCACGGATACCCGCCGATCCTCTACTCCGACGAGGACAAGATCCACGAGGACCGTTTCCTCGAGCCATCTTTCAAGCCCGACTGGGATCCGGTCCTCTTCTTGAACTCCTGCTACATCGCCCACCTCGGCGCGTTCGACCGCCTGCTGGCGAAGGAACTCGGGGTCTACTCCGACCCGAGCGCGGAAGGGTGCCACGACTGGGAGACGTTCATCCGTTTCATGCTCGCGGGCCATCGACCGGTCCACGTGGACGAGATCGTTTACGGCTGGCGCATGCACGACGCCTCCTGCGCACTGAACATCCTCTCGAAGGACTTCATCACCCGCTCCCACGCGGCGGTCCTCTCTCGCTACCTCTCGCGGCTGGCCCGGCCGGACCACTTCGAACTCCATTACAGCCGCCTTTTCATGTCGGCGTACGACTGGTGGTTCCGCCGGAAGCCGGTGGACCCCGTGCCGCTTCTCACGCTGGTGCTGACGGAGCGGGAGACGGGAGACGGGCCGGATCGGATACGGCACGCGACCGACTATCCGCAGAACCGGATCGTGGCGGTCCCCCGGCGGTCGACCCCCGGAGAGATCGCCTCGGTGATCCGCCGCCACCCCGGCGCGTCGATGGTCGCCCTCGTCCACGAGTCGGTGAAGATCGACGACCCGCAGTGGCCCTGGGAGGCGCTGGGGGTGATGGAGGCCCATCCCGACACGGCCGTGGTCGGCGGCATGATCCTGAACTCCCGCAAGGAATTCGTCGAGGCGGGCCGCTACTTCGGCTGCGGCGGGGCGTGTGGGTGCCCGGAGCGGGGGCTCGATGCCACACCGCCGTTCTCGCACGCGCGTGCCTATAAGCGTCACTCCGTCAGTGCCGTTTCGTCGCGATTCCTCGTCGCCGACGCCGCGTTTCTCGAAGATTTCTTCCGGCACGGCTGCCCGCCGGACGCTTCCCTCGAGTGGCTCGGAGCGTGGGCTGGGGCGCACGCGAGGCGCAAGGGGCAACGCGTCGTCTACACTCCGGAGATCCCCGCACGCTCGGACGGCGACTGGGAGGAGCGGGTCACGCCGCGCGAGGTGCAGGCGTTCCTCGCCGCCCACGCGGACATGATCCCCGACTCGCGGTTCTATTCGAGGTTCCTGAGCCTCGCGCCCGGGCGGGAGTACGTGCCGGCCCGGCCGAGACCCCGCGAGCCTCGCTACCTCGACGAGTCGCCGGGCGCCAGCCGAGTTCTTTCGCAGCGGGCCGTCGAGGACCCGCCGATCCCGCTTCCCACCTCCAGGACCGAGGGAACCCGAGGGCGCCTCGAAGGGCTCTTCGATCCGGACTACTACGCCGCCTCGAACGCCGACGTGGCGCTCTCCGGCAAGGATCCCCTCGAGCACTTCCTCGCCGCCGGCGCCCGGGAGGGGCGGAAGCCCAATCCGCTCTTCGACCCGGAGTACTACCTCGACAACAACCCGGAGGTCGAGGCGTCGGGCGCCAACCCTCTCGTACACTTCGCGGAAAAAGGGGCGTGGGAGGGGCGCAAACCGAACCCCCTGTTCGACCCGGCCTACTACCTCGAGAAATACCCCGATGTGGCGCGATCCGGCCGGAACCCGCTGGCCCACTTCCTCGAACGCGGCGCCGCGCAGGGACGCCGGCCCAACCCGTTGTTCGACACCGCCTTCTACCTCGCGTGCTATTCCGGGGCGATGACGAGAGGATGGAACCCTCTCGCGCATTTCCTCGAGGTCGGCGCCACGGGCGGACACAGGCCGAACCCGCTGTTCCACCCGGAGTATTACCTGAGCCAGTGCGAGGGCGAGCCGGACCGGGGGGGCAACCCTCTGGTCCACTTCCTCGAGACCGGCGCCCGGCGCGGCTTCAAGCCGAACCCGCTGTTCGATCCGTCCTACTACTTGCAGGAAAACCCGGACGTCGCCGGGGCGGGAGTGAACCCTCTAGTCCACTACCTGGCCGAGGGGGCCTCCGAGGGCCGGAAGCCGATCCCGCTCTTCGACACCGCCTGGTACCTCTCGCAGAACCCGGACGTGGCGGCATCGGGCTGGAACCCTCTTGCGCACTATCTCGAGAAGGGAGCGGCCGAAGGGCGCAAGCCGAACGCCGGCGCGGACTCCGGCTACTACGTCCCGCGCGAAGGGTTCTCGATCCTGCCGATCGAGCAGGAGCGCGCGCTGGAGTTGCTCAGCCTGCCCGACGTCGAGATCGTGGAGAGAGACGACCCGCCGGAAGTGTGCCTGCTGCTCCCGAAGCTGCAGGCCTCGAGCTTCTCCGGGGGCCCCAACACCGCGTTCGTCCTCTGCGGCGAACTCGCCAAGCGCGGCGTGCCGATCCATGCGATCTCGATCGACTTCCCCGCCGATCCGGTGGAGGTCCTGCGAAAGCACGTCGCGAAGCTGATCGGCGACGAGGAGGCCGCGGAGCGTTTCCGGGTCTCGAGCGGCGTCAAGGGGAAGCCGGTCCGGATCGGACGCCGCGACGTGTTCCTCGCGACCTGCTGGTGGAGCGCGCATCGCGCCGCCGAGCTTCTCCCGCGGATGAAGCGCAAGAACTTCGTCTATCTGATCCAGGACTTCGAGCCGCTCTTCTACGCGTGGGGGCACCACCAGGCCCTCGCCCTCGGCACCTACTCCCACGACTTCCTCCCCGTGATCAACGAGCGGCTGCTCGCCGAGTTCTTCTGCCGGTTCGGACCCGGCCGCTTCGCGGACCCGGAGTTCTGCCGGAAGGCGCTGGTGTTCGAGCCCGCGGTGGAGCGCGCCTGCTTCCACCCGACGAAGAACGGTCCCGCCTCCGGCGCGAAACGCCGCATCCTCTTCTACTCGCGTCCGTCGGCTCCGCGGAACCTCTTCGAGATGGGGGTGGAAGCGCTCCAGGACCTGGTGCGGCGCGGCGTGATCGATCCCGAGACCTGGGAGGTCCAGCTCATGGGGGACCACCTCCCCCCGGTGGACCTCGGGCGCGGGATGCTCGGCATGTCGCTTCGCTGGATGGACTTCGAGAGCTACTGCGAGAAGGTGCGGGGAGCCTCGGTCGGGCTCTCCCTGATGCTCTCGCCACACACCAGTTATCCGCCGCTCGAGATGGCCGCCTCGGGGCTCGACGTCGTGACCACGGCGTACGGCTGCAAGACGGCGGAGCGGCTCCGCGCGATCTCCTCCAACATCATTCCGGTCGAACCGAGCGTCAGCGACATCGTCCGCGGTCTCGAGCGGGCGGTGCGCCGGGCGGTGTCCCGAAAGGGGCGCGCGTCCGGCGAGATCGCGATGCCGGCCACATGGGCGGAGTCGCTCGAATCGGTGATCGGACCGGTCCTCGAGTTCCTCGGCCCGGAGTTCGTTCGTGCGACGCGCCCGAGAGTCGAGGATCGCGCGGACAGTTACCCGGCCTGGCTCGATCGGCGCATCGCGGAGCGCGGCAGGGCGCTGCGCGCCCCGGGACGCCCCGGTCTGTTCTCCCTGTTGACCTGTATTTACGAGAAGACCCCTCCCGGGTTTTTCCGCGAGGCCGCCGAATCGGTGCTCGCCCAGACCTCCCGCGATTTCGAGTGGGTCGTGCTCGCGCACGGCCCGACGACACCGGAACTCGACTGCGTCGTCGACGAGATCGCGGCCGATCCGCGAGTCCGCGTGGTCCGGCTGCCTGAAAACCTCGGGATCCAGGGTGGGATGAAGGTGTGCCTGGACCAAGCCACGGGCGAGTACGTCGCCCCGCTCGACGCGGACGACCTCATCACGCAGGACGCGCTCGAGGTTCTGGCGCAGGCGATCGAGGATCACGGTGCTCCGCCGTTGCTCTACTCCGACGAGGACTTCCTGATCGACGGGCGGCCGACCGCGCCGTATCTCCGGCCGGACTGGGATCCCCTCCTGAACGTGGCCACCTCGTATGTGTGGCACCTCTGCGCTTTCCGCCGCGACCGGGCTCTCGAGCTGGGCGTCTACCAGGACCCGGGAAGCCACTTCTGCCACGACTGGGACACGCTGTCCCGCTTCGCGCGGGCGGGTCTGACCCCCGTTCATGTCCCCGAAGTGCTCTACCACTGGAGGCGGCACGAGGCGTCGCACACGAACCAGGAGGGAGTGGACAAGGCCTCTCTCAAGAGATCTCTCGAATCCCAGCGACACGTGCAGGAGCTCCTCGTCGCGACGCTCGAGCGGCCCGAGCTGTTCGCCATCAAGCCGTTCCCGATCTTCCGCGGCGCGCCGGAGTGGTGGATCGAGCGCAAGCGCACCGCGCCCGAGCCGCTCCACGCGATCCTGATGGCGCGCTCCACGGAAAAGGCGGCCGTCGCCCTGAAGTCGGTCGCGCACGACGCGCGCTACCCCTTCGCCAGCCTCCAAGCGGTGGGCGTACCCGAAATTCCGAGGAACGCCCGGGACGAAATCCAGGCTCTCCTGCGCGGCGCGCAGAAGAGCGCCGTCTCCGCGGCGTCCGGCGGAAACCCCGTCGGCTCGATCGCGGCGACAGGCCTCCGCGGTCTCGCCGAAGCGGTCGACTCTCTCGGGGACGACCTGGTCGCCGTGTTCGCGGAAGGGATCCAGCCCTTGCAGGACGGCTGGCCGTGGGAAGCTCTCGTGATCGGCGCGCTCGTGCCCGACGCGGCTTTCGTCGCGGGACGCATCCTGAGCGCCGACGGCGTGGTGGCGGGAGGACCGGAGGCGTTCGGGTTCGGCGGGCTCGTCGGATGCCCGGATCGCGGCCGCGTGGCCGCCGAGCCCGGCTATTACTGCATCCTGCTGAAGGCGCGTTCGGTGGACGCCCCGAACGGCGCGTTCTTCGTGGCGCGCGCTTCCCGGCTGCGCGAAGCGCTCGCTTCGCTTCCCGCCGCCGCGACACCCGGTTTCCTCGGCGCCTGGCTCGGCGCCTGGGCGGCGGAGCGCGGCCTGCGGGTCGGCTACTCGCCGCTCATGGCGGCTCGTGCCGCCGTGGGGTTCGATCCGAGCATGACGCCGGGACCCGGCGAAGGCGAGGCCTTCACGGAGAAGTACCTCGCCGTGCTGGCACACCCCCGCTGGTATTCGGCAATCCTCAGCCGCGCGCCCGGCCAGGGCTGGGAGCCGGACCTGCGGCCGCCGGGGCGGTCCGCCGAGATCGCCGAGGCGCTCCGCAAGATGGTGGAAACGCGTCAAGACGTTCCGGCGGCATCCGGAACGCGACTCGCTCCGCTCGAACTCCGGACTCCGTAATGGAAGCATCGCCTCCGGACGGCAGCCCTCCGCCGTCCGGAGGCGATGTTGCCGAGGGCGTTAGCCCGCGCATCAAGATTCCCCCGCGCAGCCCCGGCGCCGACGCGAATCAGCAGATCAAGCTTCGCCGGCCCGCCCACGCCACCAGGCGACGGCGTCGTCGAGACCCGCGTCCAGGGAGAAATGGGGCGCGAACCCCACGACCTCGCGCAGACGGCGCGTCTCCGCGGTGATCCGCGGAGGGTCGGCCGGGGAAGATGCGGAAGCGGGACCGGTCGCCGGCGGCGACAACGTCCCCCCGATCTTCCCGGCAAGGATCTCGGCGATCTCTCCGAAAGCGTGCGGCTCCCCGGTCGCGACGTTCACCGCGCCGTCGACCCCGGACGCGAGGATCGCGGCGAACGCCCCGCCGACGTCGGCGACGTGCATGAGGTCGCGGACGTGAGCCGGGTGAGCGCAGGACGCGGGCCGGTTCGCCAGAAGATCGAGAATCATGGAAGGCACGAAGCGTCTCGGGTGTTCGTTCGGGCCGTAGAGATGAAACACCCGCCCCCAGGCGGCGCTCGTCCCGGTCTCGCGCGCCCAGGCCGCCAGGAGCCGGAAGGTCGCGTCCTTGCACGCTCCGTAGAGAGACGAGGGACGGGACGGGGTGACGTCTTCCTTGCAGTGCCCGTCCGTCCAGTCGTACTCGGCGCAGGTCCCGGCACCGACGATCCGCGTACCGCCCGCCCCCGTGAACTCGCGGAAAAGGTTCGCGCTGGTGGCGGCCCACCTCAGGTTGTCGGGGGACGACCAGAAGGTTCCGTGCGCGACGTTCCAGGCCAGGTGGAGCAGATGCGACGCACGGACGTCCTCGACGAGCCTCCTGCGCCGGCCGTCGTCGTGCAGATCGCAGAACCGGCACTCGACGCGCGATCCGAGCACGCCGGGATCGTCGCCGTCCGCCGTCGCCGCCGCCACGTCGAAGCCTCGTTCGAGGAGCGCGGACACCGCGTGCCGCCCGATGAATCCGGTCGCGCCGGTAACGAGAACCAGCGCGCTCACGGCGTGTAGTCGGGGTAACCCGCGTCGCGTTCGGAGATCTCCGCGACCGGGAGCGGGAAACGGATGGCGAACCGGGGATCGTTCCACCGTACGCCGCGCGCATACTCGGGCGAGTACGACTCCGACATCATGTACAGGATCTCGGTGTCGTCCTCGAGCGTCTCGAACCCGTGGGCGAACCCCTCGGGGACGTAGAGCGCGACGTGGTTGTCCGCGGTCAGCTTTTCCCCGTACCACATCAGGTGCGTCGGCGAGCCGGGACGCAGGTCGACGATCACGTCGTACGCCG
This sequence comes from Terriglobia bacterium, assembly GCA_963790465.1. GTDB lineage: Bacteria > Acidobacteriota > Polarisedimenticolia > Polarisedimenticolales > JAIQFR01 > JAIQFR01. The sequence continues at coordinate 32,877 of CAWBOP010000021.1, forward strand.
CCCCGCGAGTGCACCGGACAATCTTCGCCTCGGAGCGGGGCGCGATCTGGAAGTGCATGCCGCGCACGGTGCCTTTCCGGCGGTTCCCGCTAATGTTGCACTGGACGCACTCGAAGTGGACTCCGGCCTCGAGAAGCTCGCGCTTGCAGAAGCTGCGCGCGAAGAAACCGCGAGGGTCCTCGATCCGGGCGAGCTCGATGCGGAACGCCCCGTCGAGCGGCGCGGCCCGGAATTTCATGGAAGCACGGCGACCTGCGGGATCGGCACCACGAACCGGCCGCCCCACTCGCGAATGTGGCTCATCTGCTCCATGATCTCTTCCTTGATGTTCCAGGGAAGGATGAGCACGAAATCGGGCCGGGCCTCCCGGATCGCCTCCGGCGCGAGGACCGGGATGTGCGTGCCCGGCAGGAACTTCCCCTGCTTCTCGGGACTGAGGTCCACGGTGAACGGGAGAAAGTCGGCGCGGATCCCGCAATAGTTGAGGAGCGTGTTCCCCTTCGCGGGCGCGCCGTAACCGACGATCGTCCGCCCGTTCCTCTTCTCCCGGATCAAGAATTCGAGCAGGTCCCGCTTGGTCGCCTCCGCCGTCGCCTGGAATTCCCGGTAGGTCTCGATCCGATCGAGCCCCGCCTCGTGCTCTTCGGCGGCGAGCGTCTCGACGGCGGACGAAACAGGTTCCCCGCCGGAGCCGGCCCGCCGCACGTACAGCCGCAGCGATCCGCCGTGCGTCTCGAGCTCCTCGACGTCGAACACCGCGAGGCCGTGCCGGGCGAACGCGCTCCGCGCGGCGAGCAGCGAGAAATACGAGAAGTGCTCGTGGTAGATCGTGTCGAACTGGTTGAGCCGGATCAGACGCAGGAGGTGCGGGAATTCCATCGTGATCACCCCCCCCGGCGCGAGGAGGATGCCGAGTCCCTCGACGAAGTCGTTCAGGTCCGGAACGTGGGCCAGGACGTTGTTGCCGACCAGCAGGTCGGCCCCGCGCCCCGGGCCGCGGATCTGGCGCGCGGTGGCGGCGCCGAGGAACTTCACGACCGTCGGGATCCCCTTGCTCTCGGCGATCCGCGCGGTGTTGGCGGTCGGCTCGATTCCGAGGACCGGGATCCCCGCGGAACTGAAGTACTGGAGCAGATAGCCGTCGTTGCTCGCGACCTCGACGACGTGCGACGCCGGCCCGAGCCGGAACCTCTCGATCATGAGGCGGGCGTACGCTTCGCAGTGCCGGAGCCAGCCGGAGGTGTACGACGAAAGATAGGCGTAGTGGTCGTTAAAGATGTTCTCCCGGCTCTCGAACTCCTCGAGCTGCACCAGGAAGCAGCCGCCGCAGACGTACGCGTGAAGCGGGTAGAACGGCTCCATCGACTGGAGCCCGTCCGACGTCAGGAAGGCGTTCGAGACCGGCGACATGCCGAGATCGACGAACGTCTCCTCGAGACCGGCGCCGCAGGACCTGCAGGTGCGTTTCGCCATGAAGTCTCCGCCCCCTTCCGCGGCGTCAACTCTCGCGAGAGGCCCGTCCCATGTAGGCGGCGATCTGCTCGAGCGTCACGGCCCGAGGATCCTCCCCCGCCGCGTACCGCCGGTACCAGTCCAGCACCCAGTCTAGCGCGACCTCGAGCGAAAGTGCGGGGGTCCAGCCGAGCCGGGCCGACGCCTTGGAGCAGTCGAGCTTGAGATAGTTCGCTTCGTGGGGGGCGCGGGCGCCGTCGGCGCGGTTCTCGGTTTTCCACGAGGCTCCGGGCCCCCACGCCTCCGTCAGCCGGTCCATGATCCAGCGGACCGGGCGGGCATCGTCGGATCTCGGCCCGAAATTCCACGCCTCGGCGTAGGTGCGCCCCCCCGCAAGCAGCCTCTCCGCGACGAGCAGGTACCCGCCCAGCGGCTCGAGCACGTGCTGCCAGGGGCGCACCGCGCCGGGGTTCCGGACGATGACGGGCTTCCCGTCGAGCAGCGCGCGCATGGCGTCCGGCACGAGCCGGTCCTCGGCCCAATCGCCGCCTCCGATGACGTTCCCGGCCCGGACCGTCGCGAGAAACACCGGCCGGTTTCCGTTCGTGCCGTTGCCGGAGAAGAACGAGCGACGGAAGGCGCTCGCGATCAGCTCCGCGCACCCTTTGCTGCTGCTGTACGGGTCGTGACCGCCCATCGGGTCGGTCTCTCGGTAGCCCCACTCCCACTCGCGGTTCTCGTAGCACTTGTCGCTGGTCACATTGACCACCGCGCGCACGCGGCCGTCGCGCCGCACCGCCTCCAGGACGTTCGCCGTCCCCATCACATTCGTCGAGAACGTCGTCAGCGGATCTCGGTACGACGGCCGGACAAGAGCCTGTGCCGCCAGGTGGAACACGATCTCCGGAGCGCTGTCGCTCACGGCGGCGAGGACGGCGTCGAAGTCTCGAACGTCCCCCTCGACGGACACGATCGACTCCCGGAGGCGTGCGAGATCGCAGAGGCTCGGCTCCGTCGGCGGCGGCAGCGCAAAGCCGGTCACCCGCGCGCCAAGGCTCTCGAGCCACAGGCAGAGCCAGGCTCCCTTGAAGCCGGTGTGGCCGGTGACGAGAACCGTCCGGTCCTTCCAGAAGCCGGGAGTCACGTCCATATCTTCCAGGGCGCCTTGCCGGAGGCCCACAGCTCCTCGAGCTGGACGCGCTCGCGGACCGTATCCATCGGCTGCCAGAACCCCTTGTGCTTGAACGCGACCAGCTCCCCCTCGGTCGCAAGGCGCTCTAGCGGCTCGCGCTCCCAGAGGGTCTCGTCGCCGTCGATGTAGTCGATGACCCTCGGCGAGAGCACGAAGAAGCCGCCGTTGATCCAGCCGCCGTCCCCCTGCGGCTTCTCCAGGAACCCCTGGATCCCGTTCCCCTCGAGTTCGAGGGCGCCGAACCGACCGGGGGGCTGCGTCGCGGTCAGCGTCGCGAGCTTTCCGTGCGACCGGTGGAACCGAACGAGCTCGGCGATCGAGACGTCCGCGACACCGTCGCCGTACGTCATGCAGAAGTCCTCGACGCCGAGGTACGGCCTCACCCGCTTGAGCCGGCCGCCCGTCTGGGTCTTCTCCCCGGTCTCGACCAGCGTCACCTTCCACGGCTCGACGCCGTTCTGGTGGACCTGCATCGAGTTGTTCTTGAGGTCGAGGGTCACGTCGGACATGTGAAGGAAGTAGTTCGAGAAGAACTCCTTGATCATGTACCCCTTGTGCCCGAGGCAGACCACGAAGTCCGTCACGCCGCACGCGGAGTAGATCTTCATGATGTGCCAGAGGATCGGCCGCCCCCCGATTTCGACCAGGGGCTTGGGTTTCAGAACGGTCTCCTCGCTCAGCCGTGTGCCGAGCCCGCCTGCCAGGATGACTGCCTTCATGGGCATTCCTCCAGCCGGAAGTCGCGCGTGGTCCGGTCGAGCCGGTCGGGGAAGAACGGATCGGCCAGCACGGTTCCGAGCCATCGATCCCTGAAAAGCCGGAGATCCGCCGGGTCGTGGCGGTCCTCCGTCAGGTCGCCGTCGATGCGGGTGAGCGCGGCCTTCGCGGTGTGAACGATCCGGTAGCCCGCCTCCGCGAGTCGCAGCGTGTAGTCCTCCGCGAAGAGGCCGGTCGGGAACCGCTCGTCGAAGCCCCCGGCGCGCCGGAAGGTCTCGGCGCGCGTCATGAGGCAGGCGCCTCCCGCCGCGAGCGTGTTCCTGCGGCCGCGGTTGTTCGAGAAATACCCCGGGTGACCGGCCGGGCAGCCCTGGAAGGCGGCCCGGGGAAGTCCTGAGGGATCGAACGCCGTCCCCCCGTAAAGGACGGTCCCGTCCTGCGAGAGGATCCGGGCATCCACGGCGCCGACCCCCTCGCGTCCCGCGAGCTCGGCCATCTCTTCCATCCAGCCGGGATCGCCTGCCTCGACGTCGTGGGCGAGAAAGAGCAGCAATTCGCCTCGGGCGGCCAGCGCCCCTAGATTGAGCTTCGCCGCGAGACTCGTCGGCCCGCGCTGATGTTCGAACGACCTGACGTGCGGCGCGATCCGGGTCCGGGTCGCGGGCGGGAGATCGTCGCCGTCCACGACGATGATCTCTCGGCGCGGGTACGAACAGGAGACGACGGACTCGACGCAGCTGGAGAGCAGGTCGTCGCGCGCGCCGCGTGCCGCCGCCGCCGATCGGCCGGCGCTGGCGATCACGACGGAAACGAGCCGCACCACGCGGTTCTCGCGGGCCTCGTCCTGGCGAAGATCCGCGCTGGCCTGAGTGGCACTGGGCGCGCGCCGGTGACAGAGCACCTCGCTGACGTGCGCGACGGCCCGGGCCCGCGAGGCGATGCGCCGGGCGAGATCGCTCTCGCTCGTCGCCTCGGAGGCGCACTCGCGAGCAATCTTCATTCTGTAGCAGGCCATTCGCCCGATGTACGGATAGGATTCGAAGTACTCGGGAGACCATGCCGGCTTGAAGAACGGCGCGCGGCGCTTCCCTCGTTCGTCGATCCGATCTTCGTCACTGTACGCCATGTCGACCGAGTCCTTCGCCGCGAGGGGACGGGCAAACGCCTCCAGCGCGTCGGGCTCGATCTCGTCGCCAGGATCGAGGAACGACACGAACTCGCCCGCGGCCTTCTCGGGGATCGAGAAGGGCGCTCGTCCGGTCGCGGACTCGATCACACGAACTCTCCGGTCTCGCTCGGCGAGGCGCCTCAGGCGTCCCACGCGCGCGCCGGCGGCGAGCAGCCACACCTCCAGCGCGTCGTGGGTCTGGCCGATCACCGTGCGGATCGTGGCCTCGGCCATCTTCTCCTCGCCCTCCGCAACCGGGACGATCACGGAGAAGCGCACGGCGGCCTGCGCCCCCGTCCGCGGCGCGGAGGCGCTTCGCCCGGCGGCAGCCAGGTCGCGGCTCTCGACGAAACGCGCGTGAATTTCGTCATCGGAAGGCTCTCCGCGGCGCGCGATTGCGAGCGCCCGGACCGCTTCCCACCGCGCCTCGACACCCCGGCCGAGGAACAGGGAGAGGCAACGCCGCAAACCGCCCGGAACCCCGAGGGCACGCGTCTCGCGGCGGACGAGACGCCACAAGGAGGCTGCGAGAACTTCCGCGCCGGTGGCGCACCGAACTTCGAGCCCCTCGAGGTCGAACTCCCCCGCTCCGCTCCGGACGACCACGCTTGCGCCCCGCAGCGCGAGGCCCAACCGGACGTAGGCCGCGCTCTCGCGCCGCAGCCTCACGGCGCCCGCCTCGCAGGGGCCGTCCCCATAGTCGGGAACGAGCGCGACATTGCCGCCGCCGTGTCCGGTGCGGCCGAGGCGAATCTTCGACCAGCCGGCGGGAAGCGCCCCGGCCAGCGCGAACCGAGGATCGGGACCTTGCGCCGTCCAGCGCCCGCCTTCTCCGGCGCGCGAGACGACGTTGGCCAACGGCCACAGATCGAGAACCTTCCACGCGAGCCCCAGCCGCTCCCGGAGGAGACGGCCGGCCCGCGCCGCCATCGTGCCGCAGTCGCTTCGCGTGCGCCCGCCGGCGACCCGTCGTTCCAGCGCGCCGCTCCGACGCGCCTCGAGTCCGCCGAGGTCGAACGCCCCCAGGGCGGCCGGCTCGACGTCGAGGGCGAGCTTCGCGACGAAGCCGTCCACGAAGACGAGCGACTCCCCCGGCGGCGTCACGTCGACCGCGACGCGTTCCTCGAACTCGTCGCCGTAGTCGAGAAGGAGTTCGACCCGGCGGACATTTTGCACGCGCCCCGCGAATCGAACGGCGATCCACCCGCGCGGGCACGGCCCCTCGAACGCGAACCGGGCCCGCCGGCCCGACGCGATCCACTCGCCGCCTCCGCCGCCGGCGCGCGTGGCCGCGTGCCGGAGGGGCGAGAGGACCCACCGCGCGGCGGCCCCTGTCCGGCCTCCCCGGGCCCGAGCATGGCCGAGTCCTCGCCGGAGCCAGGCCTCGATCCGGTCGACCGGAAGCGGCTCGTCCTCGGACCCTGCCCCCCCACCCCCGGACGTGCACAGCGAAGGCGAAGGGACGTCCCCGAATTCGAGCGCCTGGAGCGCCTGGGCGGCGGGAGCGTAGCCGGGCGCGCCGCGGAGGACGGCGCGCAGCACGCGCCTGGCCAGGTCGGGCCGTCCGGCCTCCCGCGCCGCGGCCGCCAGGAGCGTGGCCGCGCTGGGGTCGCCGCGGCGGATCCCGAGCGTCTCGACGGCGAGCTTCGCCGCCCTCCCGGGGCGGTTCGCCTGGCGGCAGAGCCGGGCCGCCTGCAGGTGGACCGCTGCTTCTTCGGGGGCGGCGCGGGTCGCCGCCTCGAGCGCATCGATGGCAGCCTTGCGGTCCCCCCGGTAGAGCGCCCCTTGCGCTTCCAGAAGGAGCGCCTTGAGCCGGCTACCGTCGACGACAGGTCGAGTACCTGTACTCATCGCATCGGTTCCTTTCCGCCCCGCCGGGCGTCGAATCCGAGGAGCCGCGTCAGCACGCCACGCTTGTGGCCAGCGCCTCGTCCTGGACACGCCGGGCCGCGTCGATACTGCTCTTCAGCAGATCTCTCACGTCGCGGAAGTCCGGATGCCTCGCGAGGATCCGCCGGCACTCCGTGGCGGCCTGCTCGTGACGGTCGGTGCGGTGCAGCACCGCGGCCAGCGCGAAACCGACGTGCAGTTCCTCGGGGTGGGTCTCGAACCGGCTCCGCAGCACGTCGAGGAGAAGATCGAAGTTCTCGAGAGCGGACGCGACATCGAGAATCTCGCGCAGCGCCGTCGCGGACTCCCCTCCCTCCCGGTACGCCCGCAGGAACCAGCCCTGGGCCTCCTCGAAGCGTTCCCGTCCGCGCGCGACGAGGCCGCACCCGAGCAGCGCCTTCGCGTTCGCCGGCTCGAGGCTCAACACCTGCTCGAACTGCCGCTCCGCGGCGTCCCACTGCTTCAGGAGCAGGCGAGCGGCACCCGCGCCGAGCAGAGCCGGCACGTGCAGCGGACGGCGGCTCAGCGCGCCGGCATACGCGTCCAGCGCGTCGTCGGTCCGGCCCAGGCTCGTCAGGATGTCGCCTTGAAGCGTCTCGGCCCTGACGGCCGTCTCGCCCGCCGAGCCGGGAAGCACCGCTCCGATGAGCTCGAGCGCCACGTCGAAGACCTTGTTTTCGTAGAACACCCCCGCCTCCTCCAGCTCGCGCGGGATTTCCTGCTCCGACTCTCTCGCCACCTGTTTCTTCATCTCTCTCTCTACTTGTTTCTTCATCGCCGTCTCCTCTCCCGGGCGGGCCCGATTCGGATCGCCCCCGGATATCCATCCCTCGTTTCGTTCGCCTGCCATCAATTTCCGACCGCGCGACGCACCCGCTCGGACGCCTCGCGCTGCCCGACCCGCTCGAGCCAGTTCGCCGTCTTCGAAGCCAGGCCGGGTACCGCGGCGTCCGCCCGCAGGATGTCCATCAAAGCCCGGTCGAGCGGCGCCAGGGCCTGGCGACTCCTCCACGACTCGAACGTGCCGAGAATCGCCCCCGCGACCTCGTCGCGACGATCGGCGGGCACCGCGGGCAGCGCGCGCCCCGCGAGAAGCGATGCGGCGACCCGGCCCGCCACGTCCGACGGCGCACGGTCCTCGAGCCGCTCCCAAGCGAGCAGCGCCTCTTCTCCGCGGCCGGTGCGCAGCAACGCATCCCCCAGGCGGCGCGCCACCTGCTCGTCCGCGGGCAGGCGCTTCGCGGCCTCTTCCATCCAGTCCGCCGCCACGCCGCTCAGCCCCGGGACGCACGAGAGCAGCGCCTCGCCGTAGAGCCACGTTCTCGGCTCGTAGCCGCGGTCGTTCGCGAGCCGGTCGAGTCCTTCCAGCAGCTCGCGCGGGCGGTCCTCTCCGGCGAGCACCGCCAGCAGCCCCAGGTTGGCCTGGAGACTTTCGGGCTCGCACAAGAGCGCCGCCTGGAACGCGTCGTGTGCCTCCGGGAACCTCTTCAACTCGAGAAGCGCCGCGCCGAGCATGATCGGCAGGCCGGCGCCCTCGGCTTCGGGCAGCGGCGGCACGTACGAGGGGGAAGTTTCCGCGCACGAGAGCGCCCGCTGGAAGAGCGCCGCGGCCTCTTCCTTTCCTCCCACGGCGAGACGGGCCATCCCCTCGAGGAACAGCGTGTTGTGGGTCGGCCGCGCCGCCTCGTGGTGGCGCCGGAGAAGATCGCCCAGTTCCTCGAAACACCCGAGGCGCATCAAGCAGCGCCCTTCCAGGGTGACGATCTCCTCGACCGCCGCGCCCGATCCTTCCGCCCCCTCGTCCGCGGCGAATCGCGCCGCCCTGCGGACGGCGGAGAGCGCCGCCACGGGATCACCCGTTTCAAGGTGCAACTCGGCGAGCCTCAGGAGAGCGCCGGCATCGCCGGGCGCCGCCTCGAGATCTCGCTCGATTCGGATCTTCTCCTTTGCGGCGTCGCCGGAGAGCACTCCGTACGGGTCCGGGGAGGCGAGGCGCGCGAGCCGCAGCCGCGTCGCTTCTCCCGCCAGTCCCCAGATCTTCCGCAGCGGCGCGAGAGACGGGAGTAACCGATCCCGGTTGCGCCCCGAGAACCGCACCTCGGGCGCGTTGCGGAAGAGGCGGATGGAGAGGAGGGGATACGGCGTTCCCGGATCGTGGATCAGGAGCGCGTGGTCGAGCGCCCCCTCGCGCGCCAGCGCCGCCGCCACCCCGTCCGTCTGCCCGGGGTCGAGCCGCTCCCGCGCGTCCAGCGACAGGATCCAATCCCCCGACGCCAGCCGGATCGCTTCGTTGCGCGCCGCCGCCGCGTCGTCCTGCCAGTCGAAGCGAACGCACCGGACGTCCCGCGTCCCGGCGTAGAACGGGGCCATCCCGCCGGGGCTCGCGTCGATCACCACGATCTCGTCGGCGACCCCCTCCAGGGCGTCGAGGCACTCGGGCAAACTTTCGACGTCGCCGCGGGCGAGAATGCACGCGGTGACCGAGTTCCCGCCCCGCTCCAGGAGTGAGCGGATCTCCGCGACGGGGAATCCCTCCGGGGTCTCATCCGCGGCGTCCCGCCTCCGGTTTCGCTTTTCATCGCGGGCCGCCCGGCGCGCGTCCTCGAGATTCCGCAGCGCGATCGGGAGCCCGGGGGCCATTCGCGCCGCCCGCAGGAGCGTGCGCTCGGCCAGCCGGGTGGACCCCGCTTCCAGACAGATGACACCGAGGAAGTTCATCGCGGTCGGATTGAACGGCCGGATCTCGAGAGAGGAGAGGACGAGGCGCGCCGCGCGGTCGAAGAACCCCTGGCGGAAGTAGAGCATCGCCGCCACCAGCGGGATCTCGCCGTCCCGGGGATTCGCCTTGGCGGCCTTCTCGAGACGCGCGAGGGCGGCCGGAACGTCCTTGGCCCGGAGGTCGGCCTCGGTTTCCTCGAGGAGTTGCCGGCTCCGCGCGGGATCGTGTGCGGAGTGGTCTTCAACGGTGCGCATCGTACGAATCTCCTCCGGGCTGGGAGAGCGCTTCCAGCGCCTCCGCCCACCTGGCCGCCATGGTTTCGATATTCCGGTGCGCCATCACGAACTCGGATTGCCTCTTCAGCTCGGCATCGCGCGCCGCGGGATCCCTCAGGAGCCGCTCCAGCGCGGACTCCCACGCGGCGGGATCGTTCTCGACGAGCGCGGAGACCTCCTCGCGGTACGGGGTCACGTCGCTCGCCAGCGTGGTCGTGCCCACCGCGGCGTACTCGTAGAACTTCAGCGCCGACTTGTGACGGTTGAACGGTGTGTCGAGGAGAGGGCACAGCCCCACGTCGAGGTCGAGGGTGGACAGCAGGTCGAAGTACGAATCGAACCGGACGAAGGGGATGTACCGGTGCCGGATCGCTCGGACCTGCCCCGCCAGCTCGAGGAACGCATCCGCCCTCGCCTTCCGGCTCGGCGAGAACTCCCTGCGGTGGCGCCGGATCGATCGGACCTCCTCCTCGATCGGATTCGAGGTCGGACCTAACAGCAGGAACTCGAAGTCGATGCGTCGCTGGAGCGCGCGCACCGCCGGGAGAACCATCCGCAGATCGTCGATGTGGCTCGCGGATCCGGCCCATCCGATGCGGAAGGACGCGGACGACCGCGGCCGCCGCCTCCAGCGGACCGGCTCGATGCAGTTCGGAAGAAGGTGCACGGGGCGCCCGCGCGCCGCCAGCGTGTCCGCCAGGACCGGCGTCGTGACAACGTAGGCGTCCACCCGGTCGAGCAGCCCGCGGAGGTTCCGCTCGCCGTTCTCCGTCACCATCTCGTAGATGGGGTTGTGGACGCCCAGTTCCGCGATGTGGTCGTCCACCGAGTACGCCACCGGGATCCCACGCTCCCGCGCCATCCCACAGAGCGGCTCCACCAGATGGAGGCGGCTTCCGTCGGGCAGCGCCGGCGACGCCATGAATTGCGGAAAGAGAACGAGGGAGATGCCGTCGAGAATGGAGGAATCGGGGGCGTACCCTGACGGCGTACGCACGAGGCTGAGCGATTCTCCCAGAGTCGACAGCGAGAACCCGGACGGCGCGAGATACCGGAACGGCTGGGCGAACCGAACGTATGTGACGCCGTTCGTCTGGTCGCCGATCACGCCGAGCACGCGGCGGCACGCGCTTCCCGCGGGCCTCGGCGAAGGACCGGCTCGACCGGGGCGGATCCCCGAAGCCTCGACGACGTGCTGGGCACTTTCTCGGCTCACGCTTCGTGGTCCTCCGGTGCCGCAAACAGCAACCGGAGTGCCAGCGGCGAAAGATCGCCGTCGTGGGCTTTTTTCGAGAAAGCGTCGGATTCCCGACAGCCGCCCGGCCTGCGGCAAGGCTTGACCGACAGCCCGGTCTAAGCTTGCCGCGAGTTCGGGTCCCCCGAGGCGGCGGCGGAGAAAACGCCCGAGTCGAACGTGCGCAGCTTTCGGAGCGGAAACGCAGCGTTTTTCCTTCGTTGCGAGGCGATGCGACCGCCCCTCGTGCTCCGCGCAGCCGGCGATGGCACCTACTTTGCTCGGCGGCCTGCTGGGGACGAACACGGAATGAGAACATCGGCGCGAAATATTCCCGGAGATCGAACGAAGACGGCGTCGCCCGATCTGGTGCGTCTCGCCATCGCCCTCCTCGGTACACGGAGCGTCTCCGAGGCGCTCCACGTCGCGCTGCGCGTGCTGAGACACTCGGCCCCGCGAGTGCGCTGGGCGGTCCTGGACCGCGAGGCGCCTCTGCTTTACGGCGTCGCCGCCTCGCAGGGAATCGGCGTCCTGGAGATCGAGACGCTCCTCGCTCGCGTTTGCGGCCCCGGTGCCCGCATCGGCTCGGGCGATCTCATGCGCTCGCGCGATATTCGAGTCGAACCGGTGTGGCACGTCATTCCGGAGGAAGCGGGCACCACGCGGGTGCCGGACCTCGTGCTCGCGGCGTGGCCTAGGCGCGGCGCCGCACCCCCGGCCCCCGACACGCTCCGGTACGCGGCGCGGGTCGTCGCCGGAGCGATCCGCTCGGCACGCCTGCTGGAGTCGCTGCTCGAGCGCAGCTCGCGAGACCCTCTCACGGGGATCCTGAACCGCCGCGGCATCTTCGACGTGCTGGAAAAGGAGAAGGCGCGGGCGCGCCGACACGGGCGCCCGCTGTCCGTCCTCTTCATCGATCTCGATCGTTTCAAGAGTATCAACGACCGGCTCGGACACGCCGCGGGAGACGAGGTGCTCGTCGCCGCCGCGGGGCTGCTGACGCGCCTGCTCCGCTCCTCGGACTCGGTGGGGCGGTTCGGAGGAGACGAGTTCCTGGCGGTGCTTCCCGACGCCGACCTCTCCGCGGCGCGCCGGATCGCCCGGCGGCTCGCCCGCGTGGCGGCCACGACGACGGTCCTCACCTCGGCGGGTCCGGTCACGCAAACGCTGTCCGTCGGAGCGGGGAGCCTCGGCGAAGAAGAGCCGGTGGAGCGACTCCTCGAGCGCGCCGACGGCAGGATGCTCCTCCAGAAGCGGCGCCGCGCGCATACGCCGGCCTTCCCGCGCGCCGCGCTCGAGCAGTCCGCCGCCGCCGTGACGGTCGGAGCCGCCCGACAGAGCGGAGGAGGCTCGCCGCCATGACCGCCGCAAAAAACGAGAGGGAATGGGCGCGCGTCCCGGTCAAGGTGCACGCACGCTTCAAGGTGATCGACGAGCAGGAGACGGCGCGGCTCGAGCGAGAGGTTCTCGCCAGCCCGTCGGTCTGGGGGCCGAGCGGCGAGGCGGGCTTGCGCGAGCTGGCCGGGAGCGCCGCCGCCGGCCCTTCGCCGCTTCTGGCCCAGGCACTCCTCGAGATCTCCCGGCAGGTCGTGCGCCTTCAGGCGAGGCTCGGCGATTCCTCGGGACCGATGGAGACCGCGGAGGTGGGAGAACTGTCCGGGGGCGGAGGCAAGCTCGCCACCCCCCTCCTGCTGCGCCGGGGCGACCGGCTCGAGCTGCGGTTCGAGGACGACGACGCCGATGCCCCGCCGGTGCGAGCGCTCGCTTCGGTGGTTCACGAGGGGGGGCCTGCTCCGGGGCGCTACGGTTTTCATTTCGACGCCATCCATTCCGCGGATCGGGACCGTCTGATCCGCTTTATCTATCAGGTCCAGCGACGGGCGCTCCGCACCGCCCATCTCGTGGACCGCAGCCCGCCCTGACGGGCGCGGTTCACGTCGTCCACGGAATCGAGAGCGCGAGGAAGCCCGCGAGCTCAAAACAAGAATCGCCGGGAGGTCGGCGACGAAGCGGCACGGAAGCCGCGAAGCAAGGAGCCGGAAGATGCCCACGAATTTTACGATCGTCAACAATCTCGGCGCGCTCAACGCTCTCAACCGGCTGCAAAAGGCGGGGGCGGGCATGACCAAGACCCTGGAGCGGCTGTCCTCCGGGCTGCGCATCAACTCGGCGTCGGACGACGCGTCCGGTCTCGCCATCGCGGAGGGACTTCGCGCCGACGTGGCCGCCCTCAACCAGGCGGTCCGTAACGCGAACGACGGCATCAGCGTCGTCCAGGTCGCGGACGGAGCGCTGGCCGAGATCTCGAACCTCCTGCAGCGCGCCACCGCACTGGCGGAGCAGGCGGCGTCGGACACGTCGGGCGGCGACAACCTGGGCGCCAAGACAGCCATCAACTCCGAGTACCAGGAGATCCTGCGGGAGGTCAACCGTCTCAGCTTGACGGTGGACTTCAACGGAACGACGCTGTTCGGGACCGCCGGCGCCACCTTCGACGTGCAGGTGGGTGCCTCGGCGAACCAGGCGAACAACCAGATCAGCATCACCACCCTGGCGCTGCAGGCGACCGGAAGCGCCACCGGCAGCCTCGGCCTCACCGGGGAGGCCGGGACGTCCGGCATCAGCGTGACCACCGTCGCCCTGCAAACCAAGGCCGGCGCCCAGACGGAGCTCGGACTGATCCGGACCGCCATCACCACGATCGCGACGACCCGGGGGGCGATCGGCGCGGTACGCAACCGTCTCGAGAACACCATCAGCGTCGTGACGGTCCAGGCGCAGAACCTGACCGGTGCAGAGAGCCAGATCCGCGACGCCGACATCGCCGCGGAGGTCGTCAACTTGACCAAGTATCAGGTCTTGAACCAGACCGGTCTGTCGGCCCTGTCGCAAGCCAATCAGTCCGCGCAGAGCGTCCTGACGCTCCTGAGATAGTCCTGGGGCGGGCCCGGGGGGCGAACCTCCCCGGGCCCGGCGCCTCGGGTAACGGCCATGTCCAGTTCATGTCAAGTTACTGTACCACCTGAATTTATAGACGCTCCGGTCAGCGTCAAACACGACATGACAGGCGATGACTATGTGAATTACAACATTCATATAGTCATACCTCTAAAGTTCATGACCTCCTTGCCGATAGGTGAACTGCGGCCCGAGAGCCGGTGTGGCTTCGGGATGCAGAACGGGATGGCCGCCCCCCAGGCGGCCTCCGCGGCAAGGACGTCGCGGATGTGAACCACGGAGGTTAGCGATGGCTACTTTCTCGATCGTCAACAACATCGGCGCCCTCAACGCCCTCAACCGCTTGACCAAGGCCGGTGTGGGCATGAGCAAGACCCTCGAGCGGCTGTCGTCCGGGCTGCGCATCAACAGCGCCGCCGACGACGCTTCCGGCCTCGCGATCGCCGAAGGGCTGCGGGCCGACGTGGCCGCTCTCAATCAGGCGGTCCGCAACGCCAACGACGGCATCAGCATCGTCCAGGTGGCCGACGGCGCCCTCTCCGAGATCTCCTCGCTTCTGCAGCGCGCGGTCGCCCTTGCCGAGCAGGCAGCGTCGGACACGTCGGGCGCGGATGCCGGCAACGCCAAGACGGCGATCAACGCCGAGTACCAGGAAGTCCTCCGCGAGGTCAACCGGCTCAGCCTGACCGTCGATTTCAACGGAAAGGTGCTCTTCGGTACGTCGGGCTCCACGTTCGACGTGCAGGTCGGCGCCGCCGCGACGCAGGCCAACAACGTGATCAGCATCGCCACGACCGCGCTGACCGCCACCGGCAGCACGAACGGCGGCCTCGGTCTCGCCACGGCGGCGACGGGGAGCGGCATCGCGGTGACCACCGACGTCCTGACGACCAAGGCAGGTGCCCAGATCGAGCTCGGGCTCATCAAACTGGCGATCAGCGATGTCGCCAGCCGCCGCGGCACCATCGGCGCGGTCCGCAACCGCCTCGACAACACGATCAGCGTCGTGTCGGTCCAGGCACAGAACCTGACGGCCGCCGAGAGCCAGATCCGCGACGCGGACATCGCTCAGGAGGTCGTCATGCTCACCAAATTCCAGGTGTTGAACCAGACCGGCCTGTCGGCGCTGTCGCAGGCCAACCAGTCCGCGCAGAGCGTCCTCGCCCTGCTGCGGTAAGAGGTCGTAAAGACCACGGCGTGAGGGGGGGCTCCGGAAACGGGGCCCCTCCGTCGCCGTCCGCAGGGAGGCCATCATGATTCCGAACATCGCACCCGCAGCTTCTTCCGATGTCGCCGCCGCCGCCGCGCGAGAGAAAGTTCTGCACGCGAAGGACGCTCCGGTTCCGGACGAACCCAAAGCCGCCGCGCCGGTCGTCGACGAGGAAGAGGTCCGAAAGGCCATCGCCAGCACCGGGGACCAGCTCGTCGTCGGGGGCCGCTCTGTCCAGTTCTCGTATGACAGTGTCGCCCACCGGGTGATCGTGACGGTGTGTTCGGCGGATACCGGGGACGTGATCCGCCAGATTCCTCCCGACGAGTACCTCAGGTTCGCCGCCCGTCTCCGCGAGATGGCCGGCGTCCTTCTGGACGACCAGTTCTAAAAGACGACCCGTTCTGACAGCGGAGCGCCAGGTGGGCTAATCCGGAGGTCCCGATGGACGTCGGCCCGATCAACTTCAGCGGCCTGGCCAGCGGCCTCGACACCAAGACCATGATCGCCGCGATCATGAAGGCCGAGAGCCTGCCGCTGCAGCGGCTACAGACCCGGCAGTCGCAGCTCACGCAGAAGCGCACCGCCCTCGACGACATGCAGTCGAAGCTCGCGAGCTTCCAGACGGCGCTGTCCGGGCTCTCGGCCGAGACGACGTTCCGCGCGCGCACCGCGACGGTCAGCGACACCCTGACGCTGGGTGCGACCGTCGGCGCCGGGGCGGCCACGGGACTCTACAGCATCGAAGTGCTCGAGCTCGCCGCCGCCCACAAGGTGAAGAGCGGCTCGTACGCCGCCCCCGACCAGGGGCTGGTGGCGGACGGCACACTCACCATCACGGCGGGGACCGAGGACCCGATCACGGTGGAGGTCTCCGCCGCCGCCGGGAACAATTCGCTCGACGCGATTCGTGACGCGATCAATGCCGCCGACAAGGGGGTTCGCGCGGCGGTGCTCAACGACGGCAGCGGGTACCGCCTGGTGCTCACATCGGAGGAATCCGGCACCACGCACGCGATGGTCCTCGACGACGGGACCACCGGGCTCGGCGTGTCCGCGCCGGCGAACGTGGTCACCGCCGCGAAGAACGCCCACCTGCTCATCGACGGCCTGGACATCACCTCCCAGACCAACCAGATCACCGGCGTGATCGAGGGGGTCACGCTGAACCTCCGCAAGGAGACCACCACCCCGGTGACCGTGGATGTCGTCGAGGATCACAGCGGGGTCGTCGCGGGGGTCCAGAGCCTGGTCTCGTCGTACAACCAGATCATGGACTTCTTCAACACGCAGTTCAGCCGGGACTCTCCCGGCGTGCTGTCGGGGGATTCCACCGCCCGGAGCGTCCAGGCCCAGGTCATGAGCCTGATGACGTCCGGGGTCGAGGGGATCGCCGACGGGCAGATCCGCTCGCTTTCCACCGTGGGCGTCTCGTTCGACGGCAAGACCGGGAAGGCGACCCTGGACACGAACACTCTCGAGAGTCTGATGGAGACCCGCTTCGACGAGGTGGGCCGCATGTTCATCGCGTCGGGGACCGCGACGAGCACGAGCATCCGGTACTTCACCGCCTCCTTGTCCACCACCGCCGGAACGTACTCCATCCAGGTCACGCAGGCCGCCGAGCAGGCGACCGTCACCGGCGCCCAGTCTCTCGGCTCGACGCTCGACCGCGACGAGAACCTGACCGTCTCGGTCGGCGCGTCCTCGGTCAACGTGGCGTTGACGTCGGCGATGACGCAGGACCAGGTCGTGGACGCGATCAACACGGCGCTGCGCGGCTCGAGCGTGAGTGCCGCGGCGTCGCTGGACTCGGAGGGACGGCTCCGCATCGCGACCCGCGAGTTCGGCTCGGGGACGAACCTTTCGGTCAGCTCGGACCAGGCGGATGCCGGCGCGGGAACCGGCTTCGGGACCACCGCGAGCACCGACGCGGGTGTCGACGTCGAGGGGACATTCAACGGGGTTGCCGGGTCGGCCGTCGGCAACGGCCAGATCCTGACCGGCGCGGAAGGCGGCGGCTACTACGGGCTGGCCCTTCGAGTCACCGCCACGCCGGCCCAGGTCGCCAGTTCGACCGATTTCGGCACGATGGCATACAGCGCCGGCCTCGTGCGGTCGCTGAGCGGAGCGCTCAGCAACCTCACCAGTTCGGCTGCAGGCCCCATCGCCCTCGCACGCGAAACCATGACCGAGACGCTCAAGAGCTTCGCCGACAACATCGCGTCGATGGAGACCCGGCTCTCGGCGCGGCAGACCCGCTTGATCAAGCAGTTCGCCGCGGCGGAAAAGGCGATCTCGTTGCTCCAGTCGCAGCAGGCCCAGCTCAACAGCGCGCTCGGCTAGGGAGAACCAACGTGACACTTCAGAATCGTGCCGACCTCGCGGCGGCGACCTACCTCGAGCAGGACATCCGGACCTCGAATCCCCTCGCTCTGGTGGCGCGCATCCTCGAGCTCGCTGTGCAGCACGTCAACCGGGCCCGGGCGGCTCTGGCGATTCGCGATCTCGTCGCCAAGGGGCGTGAGGTCCACGACGCTTCGAGGTGCGTCTCCCTGCTCCAGTGCAATCTCGACATGGAGAAGGGGGGGGACGTCGCGCGGAACATGGATCGCCTGTACGCCTACCTGCTGCGCCGGCTGACGGATGGGCATCTGCGGAACGACGACGGAGCGTTCCAGGAGGTGGCACGCCATCTGATGGAGCTCGCCGGAGCCTGGCGCGAGGTCTCGTCGCGAAAGATCGAGCCAGGACGCGAGATCGCGACCGTCGCGGCGGCCGCGCGGTGACCCGCCTCACTCTCCCCGTCTCCCTCCTCGAGTTGTTCGAGGAGATCCGCACGGCGACCGGCGACATGGTCTGCGCCGCGAGGGGCGGCGACCCCGATGCTCTGCGCGAAGCCACGGAACGTCGCGGACGCTCGGTGCAGCGCCTCGAGACGCTCCTGCGGGAGGTTCGCCCGCGCCTCGACGGCGCCGGGGAGCGCGAGCTCCAGGAGGCGGCGGAAGCACTCACCCGCCAGGCGGAGGAAGCGGAAAACGTCCTCGCGGAAGCGCTCGAGAACTCTCGGGAGTCCCTGCGAACCGCCGACAGGTCCGCCGACGCCATCCGGAGCTACGCGGCGGCCCCCTCGGAGCCGCTCTTCGAGAGATCGCGCTGAACGGAGGGGCAGAGCCCCTCTTCCTCGAGGCGGTGCAGCTTCTCGAGGAACGTGGTGCGCTTGAGATCGAGCAGTTCGGCCGCCCTCGCCTTGTTCCCTTCCGCGATCCTCAGAGATTGCAGGATCAGTTCGCGCTCGAGTTGCGAGACCGCCGTGCGGAACGAGATCCCTTCCTCGGTGACCATGACCCCGCCCCCGCCCGGCACGGTCGACGCCGCGGCTGATCCCATCTCCTCCGGCAGGTCCTCGAGGAGAATCCCCTCCCGCTCTCCCGCGACGATGCACGCGTATTCCACCGCGTTCTCGAGTTCCCGCACGTTGCCGGGCCACGAGTGCGCGGCCATGGCTCGCAGCACGTCGGGTGGGAATCTCTTGGGAGCGCCGAGGCCGAATCGCGACGCCAGGCGAACCGCCAGCGCCTCCACCAGCGCCGGCACCTCGCCGATCCTCTCCCTGAGCGGAGGGATCAGGACCGGGAACGTGTTCACGCGGTAGTACAGATCGAGGCGGAAGCTCCCGGCATCGACGAGCGCCTTCAGGTCCTGATTCGAGGCGACGACCACGCGCACGTCCACCGGGCGGGGCTCGGACGACCCGACGCGGGTGATCGTGCGGTCCTGGAGGACGCGCAGCAGCCGCACCTGCGACTCCGGCTTCATGGTCGAGATCTCGTCGAGGAACAGCGTGCCACCGTCGGCCTGCTCGAACTTGCCGATCCGGTCCCGCTCGGCCCCGGTGAACGATCCCTTCACGTGGCCGAACAATTCGCTCTCGAGCAGGCTGTCGGGAATCGCCCCGCAGTGGACCGAGACCAGCGGCCCGGACCGGCGCCTGGGATGATTCTCGTGGAGGAAGAGCGCGGCCAGTTCCTTGCCCGTGCCACTCTCGCCCTGGAGGAGAACCGTCGTGTCCAGCGGAGCGACCTTGCCGAGCTTGACGAGGACCTTGACCATCCCCGCGCTCGTGGCGATCATCCGGCTTTCCCGCCTGACGCCGAGCTCGGGTCGCATTCTTCTCTCCCCTGGTGCCGACAGCTTCTCAAAAGCCAGTTACTTCCGGGACAGCCAACGATTGCGAAATATATTGCAAGTCGAAATATCGTCAACTGACATTTTCGAAATCGCATATCGAATACTGCGATCTCGATGTTTCTCAGATACTTAGAGTTTTCATAATTTTCGTCGAGGATTCCGAAAACCGTCCGCCATGAACCCGTCCCGAAGCCGGTCGATACCGTCGGTCTCCCGACGCTCCGGATCGATCTCGCCGGAAGGTATCACTTCAACTAGTTGCAAAACAACGACTTGCCGTTCTAGCGCTTCCGGGAACGTCCCTTGCTTTCAAGCGGAGCGTGATGCGTGCCCTCATGCTGCTCATCCTGCTCGGGCTGGCCGCCGGTATCGGCGCCGTTTCCGCAGGCGTATCCGGCGATGCCCGGTCCCTCGCCACGGTACTCGACTCGCGAAGCGCTCCTGAGGCGGAGCGGCAGCGGGCCCTCAGCGCGCTGCGCGCCCTCGCCGCGGGAGAGCAAGGGGCCCGGGAAACCCGCGAGGCCACGTTCGTCCTGGCCGAACACTTCGGCCGAAACCAGGCCAAGCCGGACGCGACGGCGATCCAGACGATGGGGTCCGCCGCCGCGCTCTACCCCGACGACCCGCGAGTCCCCGCGCTGCTGCGCCGGCTTGGCGTCGCCCAGATGGAAGCGGGCGACCCCTTCGCCGCGCACCTGTCGTTTGCGAAGCTGCTCGGGGCCGGGGGGCCGGTGGAGTTCCCGCTGCTTTCCCGCGCGATCGTCAATGCGGTCGAGGTCGGCGACATGCCCGCGGCCTTCGAGTGGTCCTCGCGCGTGCCGCTCGCGTCGCTGGGAACCCCGGAGAACGAGCCCTTGCTCCTGGCGCGTCTCGAGGCGGCGAGCGCCCTCGGCAAGACCGACGCGGCCGCTTCCACGGCGGCAGAACTCGAACGAATCTCCCCCGAGGGCCTGAGAGCGAATCCGGCGGCGCTGCTGGCGGCGGCGCGCGCGGAGGAAGCGCTCGGCCGCCTGCGGCCCGCGGTCTCCCGGTACGAAGCGTTCGCCAACATCCACACGAAACATACCGATCGCCCTGCGGCGCTGCTCGCGCTCGGCCGTCTCGAGGCGCGGCTGGGGAAGCCCAAAGCGGCCCGCCTCACCTTCGACTGGCTGCTCAAGGACCACCCGTCTTCCACCGCGGCGAATCTCGCCCGGCTCGAGCGGCTCGATACCGAGTCCGGGTCGGGTAGCGCGAACGCCTATCTGGACGCCGCGCGTGCTGCCGCCCGCGGCTCGGACGCGGCCTCCTCGAAGGATGCCTGCGACCGTCTGCTCGCGAGGCTCATCGGGGAAGGCCATCCGCTCGAGGCGGTCACCGCGCTGGCGCGGCTCGCTTCGGAGCAGGACGGAATCGCCCCCATGGCCGCCCGGGAGAGCCTCTCGACGGGAATCGCGCCCGCCCTCGAGCTGCTCGCCTCGCGCGGCGACGACCTGAGCCTGGCCGCGGCGAGCCTCGAGGCCGAGGCGGCGGGGATCGCGATCCCGGCCCGCCAGTTGAGCGCCGTGAGCAACGCGCGTTCCCGCCTGGGTCTTGGCGTCGCCGGGCTGAGTTCGCTGGACCTTCGGATCGACGAATCGAGACCCGCGGCGAAGTCCGGCCGCTGGGCGGAGGTCCGAGCGCGCCTCGAGGAGGCGCTCGCGGTCTCGCCGGACGCCCCTGCCCCGTCACGCGCGCGGGCGCTCGGGTTGCTGGCGGAAGCGCTGTGGCGCGAGGGGAGCGACGCGGACGCGCTGGCGCGAGTCGGTGAGGCGCTCACGCTCGCGAACACTCCCGCGGACCAGCGCCCTCTCCGGGTGCTCGAGGCCGACATCCTGTTCGCGACCGGAAAAGAAGAAGACGCGTGCGCCCTGTACTTCTCGGCGATGTCCGTGTCGCGCTCGGCGTGGGTGGACGCGCAGATGGAACGGTGCGGCACCGCCGCGACCGCCGGAGAGACCCGATGAGCGCCCAGGCCGGAAGCGACGCCCTGCTCGCCCGCGCGTTTCGCCGGTTCGAGCGGGCCGCCACCAGTCTCGAAGAGCGGCACCGCGCGTTGCGAGCGAAGGCCGACCAGCTCGAGCGCCAGCTCCTCGACGCCCACCGCCGGCTCGAGGCGGTGCTCGACGCCCTCGATGGCGGGATCGCCGTGCTGTCCTCGGACGGAACGGTCGTGCGAACGAACCGCGCTCTCGCCCGGCTGGGATGGATCGACGGCGACGGCGAGCTCAAGAAGCCGGTGCTCGCCGCGTTCGCCGCCGGCGCCCCGGACCACGGGGGTACCGCGCGCATCCGGCAAGAAATCGACGGGGGAGTTCGCGACCTGGCCGTGACGCTGGTGCCGGTCGGAGACGCGGACGGCACCCGCGTCCTCACCGTGCAGGACGTCACGGAGATCCGCCGCGAGGAGGAAGAAGGGGGCCGGAGGCAACGCCTCGAGGCTCTCGGAACGATGGCCGCGGAGATCGCCCACGAGGTCCGGAACCCGCTGGGCAGCATCCGGCTGTTCGCCGGCATGCTCCGCGACGACCTCGCGGGCCGGGACTCCGCACGGGAAATGGCGGACCAGATTCTCGCTGCGACCGCAGGACTCGAGGCGACGGTGTCGAACCTCCTCGCGTTCGCATCGCCGTCGCGGAGCGGCAAGCGACCGATGGATCTCGCGGCTCTCGCTTCGGATGTCTCGAGCCTGTTCGCTCCATCGTGCGCGCTGCGGGGGGTGACCCTCGAGGGCCCGGAGCGCACCGCCGCCTGTTCCGTGACGGCGGACCCCGAGGGGATGCGGCAGTTGCTGCTCAACCTGCTCGGCAACGCCCTGGCCGCGACCGGCGAGGGAGGGCGCATCCTCGTCGGCGCGCGTCTCGAGCCGGGTCTCGCCCTCCTCGAGGTGAAGGACACCGGACGCGGGATCGCGCTCGAGGACCTGCCGAGAGTATTCGACCCGTTCTTCAGCCGAACCGAGGGCGGCACCGGCCTCGGCCTCTCCATCGTGCACCGGATCGTCGAGCGGCACGGCGGGAGGATCGCCATGGACAGCCGTCTGGGAGCGGGCACATGCGTTCGCGTCGAGATCCCGCGGGAGGGATGCGACGGCGCCGCTCCGGAGGAACCCCATGCCTGACCGGATTCTCGTGGTGGACGACGAGCCGCAGATGGCCCTTGCGATGGAGCGCGTCCTTCGCCGGAGCGGAAAGGAAGTGGATACCGCTCCCGGCGGCCAGGAGGCGCTCTCCGCCCTGTCCCGGCGGAGCTACGACGTCGTGGTCACCGACCTCAGGATGCCCGGCATCGGCGGCCACGAGCTGGTCAAGCGGATCCACGCGCTGTGCCCCGGCACCCGGGTGATCGTGGTCACCGCGTACGGCACCGTCGAGTCCGCGGTTTCCTGCGTGCGCGACGGCGCCGTCGACTACCTGATGAAGCCGTTCTCCCCCGAGGCGCTCGAGCAGGCGGTCGCCCAGGCCACCCGCCGCGGCGCCCCGGCGCCGAGGCCCGAGGATCCGGACATCGTCGCCGAGGACCCCGCGACGCAGGCCGCGATGGAACTGGCGCTGCGCGCGGCGCGCGCGGACGTCACGGTGCTGCTCGAGGCGGAGTCGGGGGCGGGCAAGGAGGTCTTCGCGCGTCTGATCCACCGGGAGAGCCCGAGGCGCGAGGGGCCGTTCGTTGCGGTCAACTGCGCCGCCCTCCCGCGCGAGCTGCTGGAGGCCGAACTGTTCGGCCACGTCAAGGGAGCGTTCACCGGCGCGCTGCGCGACCGCAAGGGACATTTCGAGGCGGCCGACGGCGGCACGCTGTTGCTCGACGAGATCGGCGAGATGAGCCCGGACCTGCAATCGCGGATTCTCCGCGTCGTGCAGGACCAGATGGTGCAGCCGGTCGGCTCGGAGACGATCACGCGGGTCAACGTCCGCCTCATCGCCGCGACAAACCGCAATCTACGCGAGGAGGTCGCGGCCGGGCGATTCCGCGAGGATCTCTACTATCGCCTGCGCGTGCTGCCGATCCGGATTCCGCCGCTGCGCGAGCGCCCTGCCGACGTGGAGCCGCTGGCGACGCGGTTCGCCCGACTGTACGGCGGCCCCGAGGCGCGCATGACCCCGGCGGCGCTCCGGCAGCTTCTCGGTCACACCTGGCCGGGGAACGTCCGCGAGCTCCAGAACGCGATCCAGCGGGCGACGATCCTCGCGGGCGACGGGCCGGTCGACGTGCAGCACCTCGACCTGGAACCGTCGCTGCGACCGATGGACGGCGCGATTGCGGCGTCGCTTTCTCTCGATGGAGCCGAGCGCGACACGATCCGCCGGATCCTCGAAAAAACCCGCGGCAACCGGACGGAGGCCGCCGCGGCCCTCGGCATCTCGCCGAGGACGCTCCGGCACAAGCTGAAGCAGTATCGCGACGGGGGTGTCCCCCTCGCGGAGCCGGCGCGATGAGCCCCCGGCAAGATCCTGCCGGCCGACGGCGGATTCCGGCCACCGGCGGGGCGGCGCAGGACGCCTCGAAGGCCAGGCCGGAAGGCACGCATCTTGCGCTTTTCCTTGTGGGACCGCGGATGAAGGAGGCCTGCCATGCCCCGACCCATTGAAGATGCCACCGTGGCCGCGCTGCAGGCGGTCCTCTCGCAGAGCTCCCGGCGCGCGACCGTGATCGCGTCGAACATGGCGAACGTGGATACCCCCGGGTACAAGGCGATGGCCGTCCGCTTCGAGGAGTCGCTCGAGGAGACGGGCCACGTCGAACCGGCCCGGACCCAGGCCCGCCATCTCGGATCCGGGCCGGACGCTCGCGCCCTGGGAACACTCGTGGAAGCTCCCGCGACCCGGATCCGGAACGACGGGAACACGGTGGACATCGACAAGGAGATGACCCTGCTCGCGGGAGTTCAGGGGCGCTACCAGAGCGCCGCCGAACTGGTGCGCAAGCGATTCGGGTTGCTGATGTACGCGGGAACCGACGGAAGGAGTGGAGGATGAGCCTGCTTCGCGCTTTCGCAATCAGCGCTTCGGGACTCACGGCCCAGCGCACGCGCATGGAGACGATCGCGTCGAACCTGGCCAACGCCAGGACGACGCGCACCGCGGAGGGCGGGCCCTACCGCCGCAAGCAGCCGGTGTTCACCGCCGAGCCGCTGGCGGCGTCGTTCGGAGACACGCTCGGCGCCGCGCTCCGCGCGGTCCGCGTCGAGCGTATCGCCGAGGATCCCAGCCCGTCCTTGATGAAGTACGAACCCGGCCACCCCGATGCCGACGCCAGCGGGATGGTCGCCTATCCCAACGTGGACCCGGTCCAGGAGATGGTGGACATGCTCTCCGCGACCCGGTCGTACGAGGCCAACGTGACTCTCGTCCGCGACGTCCGCGAAATGGGGCGTTCCGCGCTCGGCATCCTGAGGTAATAGCGCCATGGGCATCGAGTCCATTCCGAAAATCGGCAACATCACGGGGCCCGGCGGCATCGAGGCTCCGGGCGCGGCGCGCGCGCAGGGGGGCTCCGGCGCGGAGTTCGGCCGTGCGCTCGAGGACGCCATCGAGTCCGTCGACCACCTCCAGAAGGAGAGCGAGACGGCACAGGCCTCCTTCGCCCGCGGGGAGGACGTGGACCTGCACGACGTGCTCATCAAGATCCAGGAGGCGGACATCGCCTTCAAATCCATGATGGAAGTGCGCAACAAACTGGTCGAGGCGTACCGCGAAATCATGCGGATGGGCTGATCCTCGGCACACTAGAACCGGAGCATCGTCATGGCCGACATCTTCGAGAATCTGCGCGGAGTCCTCGGGCGGCTGACCCCACGGCAGAAGATGCAGATCGCCGTCGCCGCCGTGGCGACCGTCGCCGTGGTCTGGGGGCTGAGCCTCTACGCGACGCAGGTGCGCTACGGGGTGCTCTACTCCAACCTCCGCGCGGAGGACTCGGGGCCGGTGATCGTCGCCTTGAAGTCGAAGCGGATCCCCTACCGCCTCTCCGGCGGCGGCGCCGTGGTCGAGGTGCCGATCGAAAAGGTGGACGAGATCCGCATGGAACTGGCGGGCGACGGGATTCCGCGCGGCGGCGGGGTCGGATTCGAAATTTTCGACAAACCGTCGTTCGGCCTTTCCGACTTCGTCCAGAACGTCAACTACCGACGCGCCCTCGAGCGCGAGCTGGCGCGGACGATCCAGGGGCTCGACTCGGTGGAGTCCGCCCGCGTGCATCTGGCGCTTCCCAAGGAGTCGGTGTTCGCCGACGAGCACAAGGAGTCGAGCGCGTCCGTCGTGGTGCGCATCAAGGCGGGGCGGTCGTTGTCCTCGAACCAGGTGGGGGCGATCTCGCACCTCGTCGCCAGCGGCGTCGAGGGGCTCGACGCGGCCCGGGTGAGCATCATCGACGGGAACGGCCGGATGCTGTCGAGCGGCGGAGCCGACGGTTCCGAGGGACTCTCGGCCGCCCAGCTCGACGCGAAGCGAAGCATCGAGACGGGGATCGAGTCCACCCTGGTGTCGCTCCTCGAGCCGGTGGTCGGGGCCGGCCGCGTGCGGGCCCGGGCCACCGTCGAGATGAACATGACCCGGGTCAGCAAGGTCGAGGAGACCTACGATCCGGACGTCGCGGTGGTCCGCAGCGAGCAGAAGACCAAGACGAAGCACAGCGGGGCGGCAGGAGGAGGCGTGCCGGGCACCGCCTCGAACCTCCCCGGAGGCTCTCCTGCCGCGGCTTCGGGCGGCGGCGGGAGCGACGACTCCCAGTCCAGCACCACCAACTTCGAGATCAACAAGACCGTCGCCACGATCCTGGAGCCGGTCGGCACCCTCGCCCGCCAGTCCGTGGCGGTCGTGGTGGACTACGCCATGACCGAAGTCAAGGGGGCGGACGGCAAGGTCGAACGTAAGGCGGTTCCGCGGACCGACGAGGAGATGAAGAAGATCAGCGAGCTGGCCCGAGCCGCCACCGGGGTCAACGAGGAGCGCGGCGATCTCCTGATCGTCCAGAACGTACCGTTCGACGGTGCGGCGAGCGCCGCGGACCTCGACGCGCAGAAGGGGGACCGCTGGCGGCTCTGGCTCATGCTGGCCCGTTACGCGGCGCTTCCGATCGCGGTGCTGATCGTGATCCTGTTCCTGATCCGGCCGGGGATCGCGGCGCTGAAGTCGGCGCAGCAGACCGCGGCCGGACCGGGCGGCATGCCGCCCACCATCGCCCAGCTCGAGGCCAGCATCGCCACCGGGGGGCTGCCCAGCGGCTCCGGTGGGCTGCGCCGGAAGCTGATCGAGGCCGCGAGCACCGACCCCGAGGCCGCCGCCCTGGTGGTGCGCGGCTGGATGGCCGGACGGCGGGGGGAGTGAGCCATGCCTGAAGCCGCACCCACCGCTGCGATCCCGGGAGCGCGCAAGGCCGCGATCCTGATGGTCCTCCTCGGAGAAGACACCGCCGGGAAGCTCTTGCAGCACCTCCCTCGCGGGCAGATGTCCCGCATCGCCCGCGAGGTCGTCGACCTCGGACCGATCGATCCCGCGGTCGCGAGCCAGGTGCTCCGCGAGTACTTCGTCGAAGCGATCCGCCCGACGGAGGAGAGCGGCGGGCTCGAGGTCGCGCGCCGGTTGCTCTCGCGCGCCGCGATCCCCGAAGACCAGCAGGACCGGCTCTTGGGACGCGCCGCCAATCCCGCGGCGAAGATACTCGCGCCGCTGCTCGACGCCCCGGTCGAGGTGCTCTCCGCCGTTCTCGCCGAGGAGCACCCGCAGACCGTCGCCGTGGTGCTGGTGAACATGCCGCCGCAGCGCGCGTCGCGCGTTCTGCGGGCGCTGCCGGACGCCGTCCGCGCGGAGACGGTGCTCCGGATGGCGGGGCTGCGGCAGGTGCGCGGCGAGGTGCTGGGCGACGTCGCCACGTCGCTCCAGGAGGGGCTCCGCGGCCGCGCTCCGGCGGAGGCGGAAGGAGCGCTCCAGGACGCGGTGGAGCGGACCGCCTCGGTGCTCGCGAACCTGAGCCGGGGGGACGCGCGGCAACTCATCGAGGAGGTGAAGCGCGAGCAACCCGAGCAGGGACTGGCGCTGCAGAGCCGCCTGTTCACCTTCGAGTCGCTATTGAACGCCGACGACCGCGGCGTCCAGGAGATGCTCCGCGAGGTCGAGGCGAAGCGGGTGGCGCTGGCGCTCAAGGGGGCTCCCGAGACGATCGCGAACAAGTTCTTCTCGAATCTCTCGGAGCGCGCCGCGACCATGTTGAAAGACGAGATGGAGTTCCTCGGCCAGTTGCGGCCCGAGGAGCAGCTCGAGGCCCGCAGGGAACTGGTGGAGCTCGCCCTGAAGCTGGAGGCGGACGGGCGGCTCACGTTCGCCGAGGTCGAGGGAGCCGGCGAGGGCGAGGATGTCTGATCGCGCCCGGCAGCCGCGAATCGTCGTCGGCGGCGACACCGAGGTGAGGCCGTACTTCGGCGCCGGCTCGCACGGCGCGCCGTTCGACCCGCTCGCCGAGGCGGCGGAGCGAGGCCGCGCGGAGGGGCGTGAAGAGGGGCGGCGCGAGACCGAGGCGGCCCTTTCGGCCGAAACCGAGGCGATGCGGCGGGAACTGTCCCGGGCTCTGTCGGGCATCGCGTCCCTCGAGGCATCCTTGACCTGTCGGCACGAGGCGCTCCTGGCCGAGATCGCACTCGAGGCGGCCTCGCGGATCGTCCGCGAGCGGATCGAGGCGGGCGACCCGGTGGCGGTGCGCGCGGTCCGGGAGGCGATGACGTCGCTCCCGCCGTCCGCACGGCTCGAGGTCCGGGTGAGCCCCGCGGACGTCGAGGCGCTCTCGGCGGACCTCGCCGCCGAGGTCGAACGCGGACGGGTGAATCTGTCCCCCGACCAGGGGATCGCGCGCGGCGGCTGCGTGCTCGAGAGCGCCGTGGGTACGGTGGACGCGACGCTCGAGGCCGCTCGCGATGCGGTCCGCGTCGCGGTCCTCGGCGGAGCGGGGGCGCCGTGAACGCCGTGGCGGTGGACCTCCCGGGCGCCCCCACCCGGCTCGCGCGCGCACAGGTATACCGCTGCGAGGGGATCGTGCTGCGCGTCGTGGGCCTCGCCGTGGAATCGCGAGGGCCAGCGAGCGCGCTGGGGGAGGAGTGCCTGCTGCTGGCGGCGGACGGGAAGGTGCTTTCGCGCGCCCAGGTGGTCGGCTTCGCCGACGACCGCGTGTTCTCGATGCCCGTGGACCGCCTGCACGGCCTCGCCCCGGGCGCTCGAGTGGTCGCCCTGGGGCGCCGCCCGACCCTCGGAGTGGGGGACCAGTTGCTCGGGCGCGTGCTGGATGCCGACGGAAACCCGCTGGACGGCCGGCCGATCGCCGAGCCCGAGACGCGCTATCCGCTGGAGCGATCCGCGCCGCCCGCGATGGAGCGGGAGCGGATCACGGAGCCGTTCGTCACCGGGGTGCGCTCCATCGACGGATTCACCACCCTCGGACGAGGACAGCGGCTCGGCATCTTCTCGGGGAGCGGCGTGGGGAAGAGCGTCCTCATGGGGATGATCTCGCGCCACGCCAAGGCCGACGTCGCCGTGATCGCCCTCGTGGGAGAGCGCGGCCGCGAGGTGCGCGACTTCATCGAGGAAGATCTGGGGCCGATGGGGCTCCAGCACTCGGTGGTGTATGTGGCTACCTCCGACGAGCCGCCGATGCGCCGGATCCGCGCCGCGCTGGCGGCCACCGCGGCCGCGGAGTATTTCCGGGACCGGGGACGCCACGTCGTTCTCCTGATGGATTCCGTCACGCGGATCGCCATGGCGCAGCGGGAGGTCGGGCTTTCCATGGGCGAGCCCCCTTCCACCAAGGGATATCCCCCCTCGGTCTTCTCTCTCCTGCCCCGCCTCCTCGAGCGCCCTGGGGCACTCCGCGACGGTGGAAGCATCACCGCTCTCTACACGGTCTACGTCGAGGGGGACGATCTGAACGACCCGATCGCCGACGCCGCTCGGAGCCTGCTCGACGGGCACCTGGTGCTGTCCCGCGAGCTGGCCGAGCGCGGGCACTACCCCTCGGTCGACGTCCTCCAGAGCATCAGCCGGCTCATGACCCAGGTGGCCCGGCCCGCGCACCTCGAAGCGGCACAGACGCTGAGGGGACGGATGGCCGCGCTCAAGGACGCGGAGGATCTGGTGATGCTCGGCGCCTACCGGCGCGGGGCGAACAAGGAAGTGGACGCGGCTCTCCTGTCGCGGGACGCGCTGCGCGCCCTACTGGTCCAGCGCAAGGAAGTGGGATCCGATCTCGCCTCCACGGAGGCGGCGTTGCAGGGGACCGTGGCGGCTGGGGCCGCGACCGCCGAGGTCGCGCCGTGAAGCGCTTCCGGTTCCGTCTCGCGAGGGTCGAGCGGCTCCGCGCCGGCGAGAAACGCGAGGCGCGCGCCGTGCTGGCCACCGCGGTGTTCGAAGCGCTCGACCGCCAGGCGCAACGCGAGGCGTTCGAGGAACAGTACGGCGCGGTTTGCGCGGATGGGCTGCCCACGACGGAGACAGGCTGCGAGGCCGGGACGCTGCGGGATCTGGTGGCGTGGCGGGAAGGGCTGCGCGATTCCGCGCGGACGGCCGCCGAGGCGGAAGTGGCGGCGTTCGGGGTCGCCGAGGTCGCTGAGCGGGCTTACACCACCGCCTCCCGCGCGCACCGGGTGCTCGAACGGCTCCACGAGCGCAAGCGCGAGCGCTGGACTCTCGAGACGCTGCGCGGGGAACGGAAATTCCTGGACGAGATCCACCTGTTGCGCCTCGTCTCCGGGCGGCGTGCGCGATCGGGCGGGAAGGAGTGACCATGCGAAGGGGGTTGCGCTGGTTCCTGGCCCTGGTGCTCGTGACGGATGCCGCCATCGCGCTGACGCTGATGCTCGGCGGCCTCTCGTCTCGCGGAATCGCGGCGGACAAGCCGGTGGACAAGCCGGCCGCCGCCGACGCCGCGCCGGCCCCGCCGTCGCCGGAGACTCTCAAGAAGCTGGGAGAGCAACTCGCGCTGCGCTCCGCGGAGCTGGACCGCAAGCAGGCGGAAGTGGACGAGGCGATCCGAGGGTCCGAGGTGCTCAAGCGGGCGGGACTCGCCCCCGAGGCGACGCCGTCCGACAAGCCGGCCGAAGTGAAGGCGGCGAAGAAGACGGGATCCAAGAAGGAAAAGGCCCCCGCCGATCCCTTCACGCAGCTCCAGCGCGCGTACGAGAACATGGAGCCCGATTCGGCGGCCAAGGCGCTGATCCAGCTCGCGGACCTCGACAAGCAGGCCGTCGTAAAAATGATCGTCGGCTGGAAGCCGCGGACCTCCGGCGCGATCCTCGATGCGCTCACCCAGATCAAGCCCGGGCTCGCCGCGGATCTCTCTTACGAGATCTGGCGGCAAGGCGGCAACGCCGGGGCGGAGGCGGCGGATTCCGACCGCTGACGGCCGGCGCGCCCCCTCGTGGGGGCGTGTTTCCGCCTCTTCCACGCTGGCACGCCTCCTGCCTTCCTCCGGCGCGGAGGATCGCAGAGATGGCGACGACACCCGCGCTTCCCGTTGTCCCGAAGAACGGAACGGACGCTGCCAAGGTGAAGCCTGCCCGCAAAGGGGCACCGCGCCCGCCCGGCACCTCGACATTCACCGAAGAGCTCGGCACCGCGATTCATTCGCCGGTTCCGGCACCCCTACCCTCCCCCGCTACCCCGTCTCTCGCCGCGGCCTTCCTCGGCAACGGGGTTTCGATGGACGGCAGCGCCGACGCGCCCTGGTTGCCCGAGGCGGCCCCGGCGGCGGGCTCGAAGTGTACGGTCGCGCCGAATCACCGCCCGTCCTCGGGCTCGGCGACGGCGCTACTGCCGGCCCCCTCGTTCGGCGGCGGAAAACCGGTTCTCGCCGTTCCGGCGCGTGCCGGAAAAGGTGCGATCAAGGGCGCCGCGCGAACCGCCGAGCCCGCGGCCGCGCCGGCGAAGCCTCCCGTCGATCCGTCGCAAGTCGTCGAGACGGCGGCGGGGCGAGTTCCACACCATGCGATGCGCCTCGCAGCCGCCACGAAGAGCACACGTCCGGAGAACGCCGTCAAAGCGGCGCCGCAGGATGTCTCTCCCCGCGTCGCGGGTCTCGCGGAACCTCTCGATGTGGCCGCCGGTTCCGTCGCAGCCGAGCGATCGGCCGTGCGGGTTCCGCACGACGCGACGCGCCTCGCAACCGCGACGACGAGCGCGCGTCCGTCACGGGCGGCCGAAGCGGCGCCGCCTGACGTCGCGGTCCGCCCCGCGGGCGTCGCGGAGCTTCTCGATGCGGCCGTCCGCCCCAAAGCAGCCGAGCCGCAGGCCGGGCGGGTTCCACACGAGGCGACACACCTCGAAGCCCCCACGACCGGTACACGTCTGGGGAACGCCGTCAAAGAAGCGCCGCGGGACGTCCCGGCCAGTCCCGCGGGCGTCGCGGAGCCTTTCGCGGCGGCCGTCCGCCCCATGGCGGCCGAGCGGCAAGCAGGGCCGGTGCCGCACGATGCCCCACGCCCTGCGGCCGAGCGGCAAGCAGGGCCGGTGCCGCACGATGCCCCACGCCCTGCGGCCGAGCGGCAAGCAGGGCCGGTGCCGCACGATGCCCCACGCCTTGCGGCCGAGCGGCAAGCAGGGCCGGTGCCGCACGGTGAGACACGCCTCCCGGTCGCGACGACGAGCGCACGTCCGTCACGGGCGGCCGAAGCGGCGCCGCCTGATGTCGCTGCCCGCCCCGCGGGCCTCGCGGAGCCTCTCGAGGCGGCCGTCGGCCCGCTCGCGGTCGAGCGGCCGGCGAAAGACGAGATCCCGGCGCGAGGGCGAGCGACCCGACAGGACGCTGCCCGCGGCGGCGCCCCCTCCGCGGCGTCGGCGCGCGAGATGGCACCGGCTCCCGCCGTGCTCGCGAGTGCCCTCGATGGTGCGCGTGCTCCCGCGAGCGTCGTGAATCCCGCCACGCAGGTCTCGCCGGAATTGCCGGCGCGTCAGGCCGGTGAAGACCCCCCCGCGCCCGCACCGCAACCCAAGAACGCCGGCGCGCCCCGCGCCGCGACGCCGCGGGAGGACCGGACGGGGTCGAGCCCGGCCGGCCCGCAGGCTTCTCCCGCGGACGGCTCGCCGCGAAGCACCGAGATCGTCAAGGATCTTTACACCGCGGCCTCGACTCCCCTCCCGTCCGCCATCCACGCGGCTCTCCAGTCCGCCGTGGCGAGGCTGGCCGACGCCACGCCCGCGCCGCTCCTGCCGGCCGCGGTGCCGGTCCACCATGCCGCGCTGGCCGAGAGCATCCTCGCCAGGGCACGCGCGCTCCCAGAGACCGGCGCGGTCGAGGTGCGCTTCGCGCTCGAGCCCGAGGGGCTCGGCACGGTACGCGTCAGGATCGAGTCTCGTGGCGAGCACGTGCGCATCGAGATCCAGGCCACGTCGCGCGCGGCGATCGAGACCTTGTCGCCCGGAATTTCCCGTCTCGCGGCGCACCTGCAAGAGG
This sequence comes from Terriglobia bacterium, assembly GCA_963790465.1. Classification (GTDB taxonomy): domain Bacteria; phylum Acidobacteriota; class Polarisedimenticolia; order Polarisedimenticolales; family JAIQFR01; genus JAIQFR01. The sequence continues at coordinate 65,329 of CAWBOP010000021.1, forward strand.
CCGGGTACCGCGATGCCGAGATCCATCTCGATCTCGGGACCTCCGGCGGCGCCGGTAGCACTGGAAACCGAGGGGAGCGGCCGGACCGTGGCACCGCTTTCGGGACGCCGGCGCCGGGCGACACCGTCGCCGCGGAACGCGGCGCTTCCTCGGCGCCGGCCGCGCGGCCCCGTTACTTCTTCGACCGAACCTTCTGAGGCCCCGGAACTCGCGGACCGTCCGGTCCGCGAGCCCGGGCGGTTTCCCTTGGCTGCCTCCCCTCCTCGTCCTTCCCCCGCCCCTTCCCCGTGCTTCCCCACCCCTTGCCGCCCCTTGCCGCGACCCGGCACGAAGCTGCCGCGCTCGCGAGGCGCCGCCCGAAAAAGGTGCGGGAAGACAGGGCAGGTCGCGTGGCACGCCCCCTGCTTTATCGACAGTTCGCGGCAAACGACTCGCCGCGAGGAGGTCGAGGATGGACATGACGGCGATCAACGGATCCCAGGCGGTAATCGCGGGATCCACCGGGGCCACGACGGGGACCAACCAAACGATGGGGAAGGACCAGTTCCTGAAGCTCCTCATCGCGCAGCTCGCGAACCAGGATCCTCTCGAGCCTGTCCCGAACACCGAGTTCGTGGCGCAGCTCGCCACGTTCTCGAGCCTGGAGCAGCTCATCGGCGTCAACTCCGGATTGGCATCGCTCGAAGCCGGTCAGACCAACCTGGTGAACTCGCAGGCGCTCAACCTGATCGGAAAAAAGGCGCTCGTCGCGGGGGACGGCACGTTGCGGATCTCCGCCGGCAGCCCCGAGAGCATCTCCTACTCGCTCCCCGAGGGAACCACCCAGGCGACCCTCACGGTGTCCGACGCCGAGGGGACGACGGTCCGGGTGCTGCAGCTCGACCCGTCGGCGCGGACCTGCACGAACCTCGTCTGGGACGGCAACGACGAGAACGGGAATCCGCTCCCGAACGGCGAGTACCAGATCGATGCGAAGGTGACCGGCACCGAGGGCAAGGCGCTCGAGGCGTCGCTCTACCAGACGCTGACCATCGACGGAGTGAGCTTCCAAGGTGGGACCGTGTCGCTGGTCTCCGGCGACCAGACGGTCCCGTTCGACATGATCCTGGAAATTCGCGCGGGCCTTTCGTAGGCCTCGCCGAGGGAGGACATCGATGTCATTTAGCTTGTTCTATTCGGGACTCGCCGGCCTCCAGGCCAACTCGAACCGCCTGGGCGTGATCGGCAACAACCTCGCGAACCTCAACACCATCGGGTTCAAGTCGAGCCGCGTGACGTTCTCGGACATCTTCAGCGGCGCCGGCGGCACCGGGTTCAACGGCGCCGGCAACCCGATGCAGGTGGGACGGGGCGTGCAGACCGGCTCCATCGACCAGCTGTTCTCCCAGGGCTCGCTTCAGAGCACCGGTCTGATCACCGACCTGTCCATCCAGGGGCAGGGGTTCTTCGTCCTCGCCGACGCCGCGGGGACGCAGTCGTTCGGCCGCGCCGGGAACTTCACGTTCGACAAGGACGGGAACCTCGTGACGCCGGCCGGCGGTTACGTCCAGGGCTGGACCGACCGCGACGCCAACGGGAACATCCCGAGTTCGGGCCAGCTGGCGAACGTCCAGGTCCCGGTGGGACTCGTGGCCCCCCCGCAGGCGACCACGACTCTTTCGAACATGACGAACCTGAGCGCGGACGCGCGAGTTGACGACCCACTCACCGTGGGAATCGACGAGGCGCAGGAGTTCCAGGTCACGACGACGGTCTACGACTCGCTCGGGGCGCGCCACAACGTCACGTTCTCGTACACTCCGATGGACAACGCCACGACCCCGACCGGCCGCCTCGATCACTGGACGTACTCGGTCACCGTTCCCGGCGAGGACGTGACCGGCGGCACGGCCGGGACTCCGTTCGAGATCGCAACCGGAACGGTCGAGTTCGACTCCAACGGACTGCTCGTGACGCCGGCGGCCAACGTGACGCTGGCTGTTCCGGCCTGGACCAACGGCGCCGCGGCGCAGTCGATCGACTGGCTGCTCTTCGACGACGCGAGCTCCGGCCTGCTCACCGGCTACTCGGGAGCCTCGGCCACGTCGTCCACATCCCAGAACGGGTTCGGCGTCGGCACGCTCCGCACGCTGGCCATCGACCAGGACGGGCTGGTCTCCGGCAACTTCACCAACGGCTCGACGCTCGAGCTCGCCAAGATCGCCATGGCGGTCTTCCGGAACCCGAACGGGCTGATTCGCAACGGCGCCAACTCTCTGATCGAAACCAACTCCTCCGGGCCGGCCACCATCGGCGGCGCGAACACGGCCGGCCGCGGCGGGATCATCTCGAACAGCCTGGAGCTGTCCAACGTGGACGTCACGCAGGAGTTCACCGAGATGATCGTCTCCGAGCGCGGCTACCAGGCGAGCAGCCGCATCATCACGACGACCGACCAGATCCTCCAGGAAGCCCTGAGCCTGAAGCGATAGGCCGGAGCGCAAGCTTCCCCGCGGCCCGGGCGCCCCCCAAGGGGTCCCGGGCCGTTCTGTTTTTCGAGGGAAGGAAAACGGGAACGGCCGCGGCCCGAGACGCTACGCGCGGACCCGGTCCGGGGCGTCGAGGATGGCTTGCGCGATTCGATCGATGTCCAGCACGAGCTCGGCGGCCCCCATTTCGATGGCGACCTTGGGCATGCCGAACACGACGCAACTCGCCTCGTCCCGCGCGATGGTCGGCGCTCCCGCCTGCCGCATCTCGAGGAGCCCCTTCGCTCCGTCCCCGCCCATACCGGTCAGGATCACGCCGATCGCGTTCTTCCCCGCGGTGCGGGCGACCGACTGAAACATGACGTCCACCGAGGGGCGATGGTGGTTGACGAACGGGCCGTCCTTGACCGAGACGAAGTAGCGGGCGCCGGAGTGCTTGAGGAGCATGTGTTTGTTCCCCGGCGCGATCAGCGCGACCCCCGGGACAACGGAGTCCCCCTCCTTCGCCTCCCTGACCTCGATGGTGCAGAGGGTGTCGAGGCGGTCCGCGAAGAACTTCGTGAACTTCTCGGGCATGTGCTGCGTGATCACGATGCCGGGCGCGGTGACCGGCAACGCCGTCAGAATCGCCTCGAGCGCGACCGTCCCGCCGGTCGAAGCGCCGATGGCCAGGATCGGGTGCGTCGTTCGGCTGAGAGAGGGGCCGAATCCTCGGTCTTCCCCGAAAACTTTAACTTTTTGAGGGTCGACTTTCGTTTCACGTGCACCGTGGCGGGCGCGGCGTGGAAAGTCGTCCGCCCCGGCGTCCATGGCGGCGTCAGTCGCGGCGGACGCCGTCCCATTTTCAGTGATCACCTCCCCCGCCCCGGGATTGTCGGACTCCCGACCCGCAGCCACCTCCCGGGTGTCGGCGAATCGTCGCCCGACCGAAGGTCACATTTGCAAGTCGCGATTTATCAACAACTAACGCGTGCTCTGGAAATGGTACAGCCGTTGCTCTTCCCCGGCTTGGAGAACTGACGTGAACGCCATCGATCCGACCAACCCACGGCACCGGTTTGCTGGACTCGAGAACCTGCCGGTGAAGATCACCATCCGCGTCGGCGGCACGACCTGCACCGTCGGCCGGCTCGCCTCGCTCGTGGAGGGGGACGTGATCCAGCTGGATCGAGCGGTGACCGAACCGTTCGAGCTCGAAGCCGACGGCGTGGTCCTGGGCCGGGTCAAACCGGTGGCCGGTGCGTCGGGTGTCGCGGTGAAACTCGTCTCGGCGGTGGAGAACGACGATGAATCCGGCGGTTAGCCCCCTCGTGTCGGACGCCGTCCCCTCGCTCTTCGGGGCGTCGCTCCGGATGGGGCTTGCCATGGCGCTCCTGCTCGTGGCGGCCTGGGTGCTGCTCCGCTGGCGCAAGAAGACCCAGGCGCCGACGCGAGAGATGGAAGTGCTCGACCGGGTGTTCCTCACGCGCGGCGCCTCCGCAGCCCTCCTGCGCGTCGGCAAGAAGCGGCTCCTCGTCGGGGTTTCCGCGGAGGGGGTCCGGCTGCTGAGTGATCTCGACGGGGCCGAGGCGTCGCCCCTTCCCGCGTTCAGCGCGGTGATGGCCGAGACGGCCGGGGAGAACCGGCCATGATCGGATCCTTCCTCGCGGTCCCGGCGGCGGCCCCGACGCTGTCGCTCAACCTGGGCGAAATGGGCACGCCGTCGGGCATGTCCACCCTCGTGAAGATCGTCCTGATCATGACGGCGCTCACCGTCCTGCCGTCCGTGCTGACGATGTTCACGTCGTTCATCCGGATGTTCATCGTCTTCCACTTCGTCCGGCAGGCGCTCGGAACGCAGAACATCCCGCCGAACCAGGTCCTCGCCGGGCTCGCTCTGATCCTGACCTTCTTCGTGATGGCGCCGGTCGGCCAGCAGGTGTACGACCGCGCGGTGTTGCCGTACCAGAGCGGCCGGATGACCGGCGACGAAGCGATCAAGGAAGGGATCGCCCCGGTGAAGGACTGGATGCTCCGCAACACCCGCGAGAGCGATCTCCTGCTGTTCGCCGGGCTCGCGAAGATCCCTCGACCCGCGACCCGCGCCGACGTGCCGCTCCGGATCGCCATGCCCGCGTTCCTGATCTCGGAGCTGAAGACCTCGTTCCAGATCGGCTTCCTGCTGTTCCTCCCGTTCCTGGTGATCGACCTGGTGGTGGCGTCGGTGACGCTCTCCATGGGCATGATGATGCTCCCACCCGTGATGATCTCGTTCCCGTTCAAGATCCTGCTGTTCGTGATGGTGGACGGCTGGGGTCTCCTCGTCGGCTCGCTCGTGAAGAGCTTCCGGTAAAGGCGCCCATGAACGAAGCTCAGGTCCTCGAAGTCGGGCAGCAAGCGCTCCGCGTGGCGCTCATCGTGTCGGCCCCGCTCCTGCTCGCGAGCATGGTGGTCGGAATTCTGGTGAGCATCGTGCAGGTAGCCACGTCGCTCCAGGACGCGACGCTCACCTTCGTCCCGAAGATCCTCGGGGTGGGGCTGATGCTCCTCCTCACGGGAACGTGGATGCTGCGCACCCTCGTGGATTTCACCCACGATCTCCTGACGCGGCTTCCCGGGGTGTTCTGATGATCGAGGCGCTCGCCCGAGCGGACTTCCTCGGTGAGGCGTCGCGCCTCGCCCTCGTCCTCCTGCGCGCCGGCGGGCTCGTCGTGTTCTGTCCGATCCTCGGCTCCGAGGTGCTGCCGGTCAAGGTGAGAACCGGCATCGCCGTCGCACTCGCGGTGACCATGCTTCCCTTCTCTCCCTCTCTCGTCGTCTCTCCGTCCGACACGGTGGGATGGACGGTGGTGGCGCTCCGGGAGCTGTCCGTGGGCCTCGCCCTGGGGATGGCGGCGCGGATCGTGTTCTCGGGGATCGAGGGGGCGGCCGGGCTCGTGGCGGGCCAAGCCGGCTTCGCCTTCGCCTCCATGGTGGACCCGCTCTCCGGCGAGCAGGGGCTCGCGACCACCTTGTTCCTGAATCTGCTCAGCACGACCCTGTTCCTCGCCGCGGACCTGCACCACCTGTTCATCCTCGGGCTCAAACATTCGTATTCCGTGCTGCCCCCCGCGGTGGCGCTTCCCGCCACCTCGGGCCTGGCGGAAATTGTGGCGGTGCTCGGGCAGCGGGTGTTCACCATCGCCGTGGAGCTGGCGGCCCCGGCGCTCGTGGTCACTCTCGCGGTCGACCTGGTGATGGCGCTGGTGGGTCGCGCGGCGCCGCAACTCCAGATCCTGACGGTCGGCTACCCCGCGAAGATGGCCATGGGGATCGTCGCCATATCGATCCTCGCGGCGTCCACGGGGACCGCCATCGGCTGGATCGGCAAGACCTTCACCTCCGACGGGGCGCGGATCCTCTCCGCGCTGGCCGCGAGATAGGGAGCGGGCATGGCCTCGAACCGCTCCGAACGCACCGAGCAACCGACAGGGAGGCGGATCGAGAAGGCGCGGAGAAGGGGAACGTCTTCCGGAGTACCGAAGTGTCGGGGGTCGTGGTGCTGATCGGGTTCCTGCTGTTCTGCCGGATCTTCGGCGCCGGCTGGCTCGAACCGGATCCGGGAGATGATGGTCGTCTCCCTCGGCGGGCTCAGCGCGCACGAGCTCGACTTCACGAAGGTCCAGGCGCTCCTCTATTCAACGACGGGCTACGCCGGGCTCCTCCTCGCGGGTCCGCTCGGAATGCTGGCGGCCGCGGGACTCGCGGGAAGCGGCCTGCAGGGGCGGGCGCCGCTGGCCTTCAACAAGATGGCCCCGGACTTCTCCAGGCTCAACCCGGCCACCAACCTCGGCCGGCTCGTCTCCATCGGATCGTTCGCCGAGGTGCTCAAGGCGCTTCTCAAGATGGCGGTGTACGGGGCGGTGGCGTACACCGCGGCCCGCGACGCCATCCTCTCGAACCCGGCCGGCGCGCCGGGCGCCGAGGGGACGCTCCTCATGCTCCTCTCGCTGGGCTGGACGGTGTTCTTCCGCGTGACCCTCCTGGCCGCCGGCCTTTCCGTCCTCGACTACCTCCTGCAGCGCTACCGGTACCGACGCGGCCTGATGATGAGCAAGAAAGAGATCAAGGACGAGATGAAGGAAATGGACGGCGATCCGCTCATCCGAGCCCGCATCCGTTCCAAGCAGGCGGCGATGGCCCGGAGCCGGATGATGGCCGAGGTCCCGAAGGCCACGGTGGTCGTGACGAACCCGACCCGTTTCGCCGTGGCGCTCCGCTACGTCCCGGGCGACACCGAGGTGCCGAAGGTGCTCGCCAAGGGGCGCGAGAAGATCGCGCAGCGAATCCGCGAGATTGCCGAAGAGAACCGGATCCCCATCGTTTCGGACCCTCCGCTCGCCCGCGCCCTCTACAAGTCGGTCCCGGTCGGCGCCGAGATCCCGCAAACGCTGTTCCGAGCGGTGGCCGAGGTGCTCGCCCTCGTCCTTTCGCGGCGATCGAAGCGCGCGGCGTCGCGGCCCCCGGCTGAGGAGGCCGTCCGATGAGCGCCTTGCCCGGGCGAGACCCGATGATGGCCCGCATCACGCAACTGGCGCTGCCGCTGGCGGTGGTGGGGATCGTCGGGCTCCTGGTGATTCCGGTCCCGACGGTGGTCCTCGACCTTCTGATCAGTTGCGACATCGCGCTGAGCATGATCACGCTCCTGACGACCGTGTACGTCACCAAGCCGGTGCAATTCTCGTCGTTCCCGTCGGTGCTGCTCCTGCTGACGCTGTTCCGGCTGGGCCTCAACGTGGCCACCACCCGCCGGATCCTGCTGTACGGCGCGGAAGGGACCGCGGCGGCCGGCCACATGATCGAGGCCTTCGGCCAGTTCGTGGTGGGCGGCAGCTACGTCATCGGCCTGGTGGTCTTCCTGCATCCTGCTGGCCATCCAGTTCATCGTCATCAACCACGGCGCCGGGCGCATCGCCGAAGTGACCGCCCGGTTCACCCTGGACGCCATGCCCGGCAAGCAGATGGCCATCGACGCCGACCTGAACGCCGGCTACATCGACGAGACCGAGGCCCGGAAGCGCCGCCAGGAGATCTGACGAGGAGGCCAACTTCTACGGCGCCATGGACGGCGCCGTGAAGTTCACCAGCGGGACGCCATCGCCGCCCTGATCATCCTCGCCGTCAACATCGTCGCCGGCGTCATCATCGGCATCGTCCAGGCACGGCATGTCCGCAGCGCGACGCGCTGCAAGACCTTCACCCTGCTGACCGTGGGCGACGGCCTCGTGACCGCCATCCCCGCCTGCTCGTCTCGATCGTCCGGCGGCCTCATCGCGACCCGCACCGACTCGGGGAAGGAGCTGGGCGCGGAGGTGGGCGGCCAGATTTTCGCGAACCCGAAGCCGCTGGGAGTCGCGGCGGGCGCGCTGGCCTTCATGGCGCTCATCCCCGGCCTTCCCACCCTCGCCTTCCTGACCCTGGCGGCGGGGACCGGGGCCCTGGCCGCGACGATGAAGCGCCGCGAGACGCGGGTGGCGATCGCCGAGAAGGAGCCGCTTCCCACCGGCCCGCCCCCGAGGAGCCGATCGAGCCGCTGCTCGCCGTGGATCCGCTCACGATCGAAGTCGGCTACGACCTGGTGGATCTCGCGGGAGCCGAAAACCAGGGCGGCCTTCTCGACCGGATCCGCGGGATCCGGCGCCAGCTGGCGCTCGACCTCGGAATCGTCGTGCCGCCGGTCCGGGTGCGCGACAATCTGCGTCTGGGCCCAGACGAGTATCAGATTCTGCTCCGGGGGGCCGAGATCGGCCGCGGCCGCCTGCCGCGCGGACGCGTCCTGGCCATCGACCCGGGCGAAGTGCTCGAGCAGGTCGAAGGGGAAAAGACCATCGATCCCGCGTTCGGGATCGAGGCGCTCTGGATCCGCGACACTTTCGACGAGCGCGCAAGGACCTCCGGCTACACCGTGGTGGACCGGACCTCGGTGCTCGCGACGCACCTGTCCGAGCTGGTCCGGCGGCACGCCCCCGACCTCCTCGGCCGCCAGGACACCCAGCGCCTTCTGGACTCGCTGGCCAAGAGTTCTCCCAAACTGGTGGAAGAACTGATGCCGGAACGGTTCACCCTCGGCCAGATCCAGAAGGTCCTCCAGCTGCTGCTCCGCGAACGCGTCACGATCCGGGATCTGCAGACCATCTGCGAGGCGATGGCCGACACCGCCGGCCAGGGGCTCGACGTCCAGGAGATCGTGGCCCGCGTTCGGCAAGGGCTCGCGCGGACGCTGGTGCGCCCTCTGCTGGACCGCGGCGCCCTGCGAGTCCTCACGCTCTCGCCCGACCTCGAGCGGGACGTGCAGAGCCTGCTGGGACCCGGGGCCGACGGCAAGCTCGTTCCGCCGGACCCGCGGGTCACCCAGGCGCTCGTCCACCGGGTGGCCGGCGCCGTCCGCGACATTCCCGCCGGGACGTCCCCGGCGGTGCTGTGCAGCACCTCCGAGATCCGTACGGTGCTGCGCCGGCTTACCGAGTCGGCGCTCCCCACCGTCCCGTTCCTTTCGGTCATGGAAATCCCCGATGGCGTGCGCGTGCAGTCCATCGGGCTGGTGAGTTGACGAGAACGCGATGCTGCTGAAGACCTTCACCGCTCCGGACCTCGCGACCGCGCTCGCGGAGGCCCGCGCCGAGATGGGGCCGGACGCGCTGGTCCTCGCGACCCGCGAGATCCCCGGCCGCCTTGGCCTCGGCTCGGTGGAGGTGACCGTGGGCGCCTCGCGTCCCGAGACCACCCCCGACAACGATGCGCGCGACCGGCTGCGCGGCCTGGTAACCCGGATCGGCGGATCGCGGCCCGCGCCGCCCGCCGTCCCGCGTGCCGCCGCGGCAGCCCCGCGGCCGGCGAAGCCGGCCCCGGCCGAGGGCCCGCTCTCCTCGGCCGTCGCGGCGCTGGTCGCGGCGGGCGTCTCCCGGGATCTGGCCGCGCGCTTCGCGAAGATCGGATCGTGCGGCCTTCCCCGGCGCGCGACCGCCCGGCACGTTGCCGAGGCGGCGGAACGCGGAATCGCCGGCCTTCTCTCCTTCTCGCCCCTTCCGCTCCGTTCCCGCTGCCTGTTCATCGTCGGCCCTCCCGGCGCGGGAAAGACCACGACCGTGGCCAAGCTCGCCGCGCGCATCGTCCTCGCCAGCGGGCGGCGCGTGGTTTTCGCCGAGGCGGACGGAGACCGGATCGGCTCGATGGAACAGGCCGAGATCTTCTGCCGCCACATCGGCGCGAAGCCGGTCAGGCTCGACGGACCCGCCGATCTGAAACGCGCGCTCCGGTCGGCGGGATTAGGCGGCACCGTGCTCGTGGACACCCCAGGCGTCGGGGCTCGCGACAGCGAGCGGATGGCGTTCCTCACGGGCTTGCGCGAGGCCGCTCCCGCCGCGGACCTCGCCGTCCTCGTCCCCTCGGGCCTGCACCGGGACGAGGCCAAGCGGATTCTCGAACGATTTGCTCCGCTCCGCCCGACCTGCGTCGCCTTCGCCCGCGTGGACGACGGCGACCGCCCGGGCGAGCTGGTGACCGCGCTGGCCGAGGCGAAGCTCCCTCTCTCCTTCATCACGACCGGCCACCAGGTTCCCGAGGACCTCGAAAGTGCGACACCGCGCGGCCTCGCCGCGCTGCTCCTGCGCGTCGGCCATCAGACGGCGCACCCCCTGGAGATCCCGCGATGACCGCAACGGCCCCCGCAACCGCGACCCTCACGGGAACCCGCGCCCTGGTCGTCACCGGCAGCAAGGGGGGGGTCGGGAAGAGCAATCTGGTCATCAACGTGGCGGTCTCGCTGGCGCGGTGCGGAAGGCGGGTCCTCGTCGTGGACGGCGACCTCGGGCTCGCGAACCTGGACGTGCTCCTCGGGCTCGTGCCGCAGCGCACGGTGGAACATCTGGTGCGGGGAGAGGCCGGCCTCGAGGAGCTGCTCCTCGAGGGGCCCGCGGGAATCCGCGTGCTGCCTGCCGCCTCCGGCGTTCCGGAACTGAGCCGTCTCTCCGGGAAGAGCCGCAAGCGGCTGCTTTCCGCTCTCGCCGACGCCTCGGCCAACGTGGACGACGTGCTCGTGGATACCGGTGCCGGGCTCGGCGAGGCCACGCTCTCTCTCCAGCTCGCCGCCTCCCGCGTGGTGGTGGTCACGACCCCCGAACCCACGTCCCTGGTGGACGCGTACGCAAGCCTCAAGGTGCTCTGGAGCGCCGACCCGGAGAAGTCCATCGACCTCGTGGTCAACAACGTCGAGGACGACGCGGAGGCGCAGCGCGCCTACGAACAGATCTCCCGCGCGGCCCGACACTTCCTCGGCCGCGAACCGGGGTGGCTCGGACCGGTCTACCACGACCCCCGGGTGGGCGCGGCGGTTCGCCGTCAGCGGGCTCTTCTGGAACTCTATCCCACCAGCCGGGCGGCGCGCTGCTACGAGCGGATCGCCCTCGCGTTGGCGTCATCGGAGCGCTTCTCGGATCCGGCCGTCGAGTACTGGCAGCGCCTGCTGGGCACCACCTCCATGGAATGGACGCAATGAAGACTCCCGCGTCCCCCATGTCCTGGTCCGAGTCGGTGCGCTCGAGCGGCACCGTGGTCCGGCAGCGCTTCGTCGAGTCCCACATCGACGTCGTGCGCTACCTGGCGCTCAGGATCGCCGCGCGCCTCCCGGCCAGCGTCGAGCTGGACGACCTGGTTCACGACGGGATCGTCGGACTGCTGGACGCGGTCGAGAAGTTCGACGCGCGCCGCGGGGTCCGGTTTCGTACCTACGCGGAGGCGCGGGTGCGGGGGGCGATCATCGACGGCCTCAGGCACAAGGACTGGTGTCCCCGCTCCGTCCGCCGCGGGCAGCGCGAGATGGACGAGATCGTGGGCACACTGCAGACGGTTCACGGCCGCCCGGCCACCGAGGAAGAGATCGCGGACGCGATGAACCTCGACCTCGAGGACTTCCGCAATCTTCTGCGCGATCTCAGCTCGGGCTCGCTCCTGTCCCTCGACGAGATGCCGTCCGGAGCGGAAGTCGCCGTCGCGCCCGAATGCGACCTTCCCCACGGGCGCCTCGAGCGCCGCGAACTGACCGAGGCGATCGCGGCGGAGATCCGCGCCCTCCCCGAGCGCGAGCGGAGGGTCGTCGAGCTGTACTACCACGAGGGGATGAACATGAAGGAGGTCGGTCTGGCGATGAGCGTCACGGAGTCCCGCGTCTGCCAGCTCCACTCGCAGGCCGCGTCGCGGCTCCGTGTCGGGCTCAGGAAACGGCTGCACGCGTCGACGCGGCCGGCCGCGCCCCCCCAGGCCGCCGCCGCGGGAGCCAGGAGGCGAGGATGAGCGAGGAACCCCTTCTCCGCCCCGAGGAAGTGGCGGGCGTGCTGGCCGGACTCGACGGGGACGCGACGCCGGACCTGTCCGGCGACGGACCGTGCATGCCGATCCCGTATTCGCTCCGCGAACCGGTCGCGCTCCCGCAGGAGGCCGAGCCGTACGCGCGGAAGAAGGTCGAGGCGATGGCCGCCGCCATCGAGACGTGTTGGCGGCGCGAACTCGCCACGGAGGTCTCCATCGAGGTCGAGGGATTTCAGCAGCAGCGGGCAGGGGTCGCGCTGTCGGTGGTCCCATCGCCCGCCTGGACCTTCGGTTTTCTCGACCCCGCCGGGGGCGGGGTCGCGATCGTGCTCGACCCCGGCATCGGCCTGGCTCTCGTCGAGGCGGCGCTCGGCGGTGCCGGCAAGCCGGTCGACACGGGACGGGCACCAACGCCGCTCGAGTCCCGCGTGATGGAACGGCTGGGCTCGGCCGCCGCGGCCGGCATCCGCACGGCGGCGGAGAGCGCGCTCATGCCGACCGGCCTGGTCGTGGGAGCCCTCCCGGCCGGGCTCGCTTCGGACGGGGAGACGTTGGGGGTGGGACTGCTCCGGATCCGGCTTCCGCAGGGGGAGCGCGCGGCGCTCCTGCTGGCGACCGCGCCGATTCTCTCCCCCCGGCGGAGACGGCGGCCGTGGACGCGACATCGAAGGTCGGCCCGCTCGCGGCCAGGCTCGGACGGGTTCGGCTCACGATCCGCCCGGTCCTGCCCGCGGGACTCGCGAACCTCGGCGAGCTGAGCGATCTCGCATCCGGAACGGTGCTCCGGCTAGACGCTCCGGCGGGTGCGCCTCTCGATCTCAGGGTGGCGGGCCAGACGATTTTTCGCGGACACGTGACCAGGGGAACGGACGGGCCCGCGTTCGCGGCGACGTGGCGGCGCGCCAGAAGCGCCGGCGCGGCCGGGAGGAAGCGATGAGCAACGACGGAACGCCCGGAAGCGGCTTCTTGGAGCTCGAGTTCCCGGTGGAGGTCTGGCTGGCGTCCGAGGAGGTCCCGCTCGAGAAGCTGTTCCTGCTCGAGCCGGGCGGGGTGCTCCCGCTCGCGCGCGATCCCGACGGCCCCGTGGACCTCGTGGTCAACGGCGCCGTGGTCGCGTCCGGAGAGTTGGTGGTGGTGGACGGGCGGTTCGGCTTCCGCGTCACCACCACGCTCATGCAGAAACTCGCCAACCTCACCCCCGCCAGCGGTCCGGAGAACCTCTCGTGAGCTCCCTCAACGTCGTCATCCTGATCGGACTCGCGCTGCTCAACGCGGTGGGGCTCGGCCTGCTGGTCCTGTCGTTCCGTTCATCCTCGCGCCGCGCTGGCGCCGCGGCCGAGACGCCGGCGGAGACTCCCGCCGCGACGCCGCCGGAGCCCGTCGCGCGCCCCTCGGCCGGTCTCGAGTTCCTCGAGGCCCTCGCGTCGGCCCCCGCGCCGGTGATCGCGCTCCACCCGCGAGGAGAGGCTCGGTTGGCCGAGGACCTCGCGCGCTGGAAAAGCCGCAGGATGCTGCCCGCCCCGTCCGCCGGGACCGAACCGGCGGCCGCGCCCGTCCCCGCCACCAAGCGTCCGCGTGTGCGGGCGAAGCGTGCCCCGGCGGCCGCAGAGACGGTCGCAGCCACTCCTGCCGCCGAGAAGAAGGAGAAGAAGGCCGAGACGACAGGTAAGAAAGAACCGAAGCGGACCACAGGCGGGGCGACACGAAAGTCGGTGCCGCGATCCGGCCGGGTTCGCCCCGGCGCCGCGGCGAAAAAAATACCCCCGCCGAGCATCGTGGTGGTCCGCGACGAAATCCAGAATGAGGTTCTTCGTGAGCTGTCGCCGTGGGCGCCGCAATCCCTCCTCGACGCCATCGGAACGGACGAAATCGGGAAATCGCGCCAGGCGCTGATGGCGTTCCTGGAGTCCTGCCGGAAGGCGGGCGCCGCGTTGCCGGCGCGCGCGGTGTCGGCCGAGGAGAAGCTCCGCCTGCTGGGCGAGGCGCTCCACATCGTATTGCGTTCGGAAAGCGCGGACGATTCCACTCCGGCGCGCCAGGAGACCGTGTCGTGACCGAGAGCCTTCCCCTCGTCCTCGGCGCCTGGGCGACGCTCAACCTGCTCGCCCTCGCCGCCCTTGCCGTCCTGGCACGACCCTGGCGTCGGGGTGCCGGCAAGCTCGCGCGGGAGGTGGGGCTCAGGTTCGATGTCTGCTCGGCGGATGGCCAGGATCGCGATGCGGGGTTGCCGGAGTCCCTCGAAACGCTGCTGGCCGAGGCCGACCGCGGCGACCGGGCGGAGAGGCCGAGTTTTGCCGTGGGCGGCGGACGTTTGCCGTCTTCCGGCCGCCGGGCCGCCGGGGGAGGATGGAAATGACCACCGACGCGCGTTTCGCCGAAACTCACGGATGGATCGATACGTGCAGGGAAAGAGGCAGCGGCGGCGTTGTCGCCGGCCGGGAAGGGGAAGGCACCTCATGAACAGCGAATTTTACACCGCGGCATCGGGGCTCCTGGTCGAGGAGCGGCGTCTCGAGCTGATCGCGAACAATCTCGCAAACGCCTCGACTCCGGGCTACCGCGCGCAACGCGCCTTCGCCTCGGCCTTCCAGAGATTCGGAAGCGAGGCGTCCGAGGCGGTCCGCGCCGCCAACGCCGGCGTGGCGCTCGCGGGAACGTACGAAGTCCCCGGGCCGGGCCCCGTGAAGGCGACCGGGCGCGGCCTCGATCTCTTCCTCGAGAACGACGCGCTGCTCGCCGTGGACACTCCTGCCGGGCGCCGGTACACGCGCGCCGGCGCTTTGCAGGTAACGCCCGATGGGCAGCTAGGGGACTCGAGCGGGCGGCCGATCCTCGGCCAGGACGGGAAGCCGATCGGCGGGCTCGGCCCCAACACGGCGGTGACGCCGGACGGGCGGGTCACGGCGGGCGAGAACGAGGTGGGACGGCTGCTCGTCGTGCGAGACACCAAGCGGATGTTGCAGCGCGAGGGAAACAATCTGCTGACCGCCGACGGGGACGACGCCGCCCTCGAGACCGTGGCGGAGCCGTCGGTACGTTCCGGCTGGCTCGAGGGCTCCGGAACCGACAGCGTCGGCGAGCTCGTCCAGCTCATCGAGGCCCAGCGGGCTTTCGAGACTTACCAGAAGCTGGTTTCGACCACCATGAATGAAGTGAACAAGAAGGCCGTGAGCGAAATCGCCGGCTGAGTGCCGCCGGACCGAGGAGCGGAAAATGCAAAGAGCCCTGTGGAGCGCGGCATCCGGGATGATGGCGCAACAGCTCCAGATCGACACGATCGCGAACAACCTGGCCAACGTGAACACGAACGGTTTCAAGCGGAGCCGGGCGGAGTTCCAGGATCTCCTCTACCAGACGGTCACCGCGCCGGGGGCCCCTTCTTCCTCCACGACGAAGAACCCTGCCGGCGTGCAGCTCGGCCTGGGTACGAAGCCCTCCTCGGTCAAGAAGATCTTCAGCCAGGGAGACTTCAAGAAGACCGACAACCCGCTGGACCTCGTGATCCAGGGGCAGGGGTTTTTCAAGCTCCTCCTGCCGAACGGGACCACGGCGTACAGCCGCGACGGCGCGTTCACCGCGAACCGGGACGGCCAGCTCGTGAACGCGGAAGGGTACGCGCTCGATCCGCCGGTCACGCTGCCGACGGACGCGCTGACCGTGAACATCGGCTCCGACGGCACCGTGAGCGTCACGCAGCCCGGCCAGACGGCACCCGCCGAGATCGGCCAGATCGAGCTGGCGAACTTCGTCAATCCTACGGGGCTGCTGGCGCTGGGCGGCAACGTTTTCCAGCCGACCTCGGCATCGGGGGACGCGGTGGACGGAACGCCGGGGGCGGATGGCGTCGGAACCTTGCAGCAGGGGTTTCTCGAGGTTTCGAACGTGAGCATCGTCAACGAGCTGGTGGACATGATCGCGGCGCAGCGCGCGTACGAGTTGAACTCAAAGGCGATCAGCGCATCGAACGAAATGATGCAGCAGGCCAACGGCCTGGTGCGGTAGGAAGGACGGCCGTGCGGTTCCTCATCCCGATCGTCGCCGCTCTCTTCGTGGGCGCGCCGCTCCTCGCGGCGGCCGCCGCAACCGAGCCGGACCTCGCCGGCAACGTCGAGGCCGCCGCGGCGCGGGCGGCGAGCGGGCACGTCGCCGCGCCCGACCGGCTCGAAGTGCTGTCGTCCCGCTTCACGGGAGGAGATCCGCTGCCGGCCGGCGCGGTCGAGGCGGAGCCTCTCGAGGTGGAAGGTCCGACCGAGGCGGGCATGTTCCGGGTAAAGCTCCGGCTTCTCTCGGACGGCGTGCCTTGCGGCGAGGCGAACGCGGCGGTGCGCGGCCTGATCATGGGCCCGGCGCTCGTCGCGCGGCGCGCGCTTCCGCGCGGAAGCGCCGTCCCGGAAGACGCCGTCGAGATCGTGGACGCCGATCTCACGCGCGTCAACGGAACCCCCTTGAGGGATCGCGCCGCCCTGGCCGGCCGCGTGCCGGTCCGCGCGCTCTCCGTGGGGCGCGTGCTGACCCCCGACCTCTTCGCAGGGGCAGTGGTGGTCCGGCGAGGCCAGGTTGTGGAGCTCAAGGTGAGGCGGGGCCCGCTCGTCGTGACGGCGCGGGGAACCGCGAAGCGCGACGGCGCCACGGGCGACACGGTGACCGCCGAGAACCCGGCCACTCGCGTGATCGTCCTCGGGCGCGTCCAGCCCGACGGGTCGATCGAGGTCATCGGCCGCGCCGACAGCACAAGGAGGCTCGTGCCATGAAGAAATACCTCGCGGCGGTTTCACTGGTCCTGATCGCGGCGACGACCGGGTGCGCTTCCCTCCACGCGGCGGGTCCGCCCAGCCTCGAGAAAGACCGACAAATGATCGAGGCCGATCTCGACCTGATGCCGCCGTTCCCGATACCGCTGCCGACGACCGGTTCCCTCTGGTCCGACTCGGGGCCGGGCGCGGCGCTCCTGCGCGACACGCGGGCGTACAGGGTCAACGATCTCCTGCGCATTCGCCTTGCGGAGTCGTCGCTCGGAAGCAACCAATCCTCGACGAACCTCGCGCGGTCTTCCTCGGCGGACATGGGCGCCGCGGTCGCGGCCGGTCTCGAGGATCCGAACGCCGCGGCCGGGAAATTCAATCTCGGGAAGGTTCTCAGCGCTTCTTCCTCCTCGGCGCACGCGGGGGACGGCAAGACCAGCCGGAGCACGACGCTGTCCGGTTACGTGACCACGCGGGTCGTGCGGGTCCTGCCCAACGGCGACCTGGTCATCGCCGGCCAGAAGACGGTGGGAGTCAACCGCGAACGACAGGTTCTCACTCTCGTCGGCTCGGTTCGCCCTGTGGATATCAGTTCCTCGAACGAAGTGGTTTCCTCGGCCGTCGGCGACCTGACGGTTCGGCTTTGGGGCCGCGGTGAAGTGGACGGCACCATTCGTCAAGGCTGGCTGATGCGCGTCGTTCACAAGATCTGGCCGTTTTGACGGGAGTCATTCTGCTTTTTCTTTCGGTCCACCAAGGGAGCAAGAGGATGCGAACCCATCGGGATAGCGCCGGAATCGGGGTCAAGAGGACGATCCTCGCGACGCTATCGTTCTTGAAAGAAAAAGCAGCATGTTCCCTGCTCGTCCCGATGGCGCTGGCGGTCGGCGTGGCGCTTGCGGCTCCGGAGGTTCGGGTCAAGGACCTTGCGAAGGTGGAGGGGGTGCGCACCAACCCGCTGATCGGGTACGGCCTCGTCGTCGGACTTCAGGGGACCGGCGACGGCACGCAGGCGGCCTTCACGATCCAGAGCCTCGCGAATATCCTCCGCCGTAGCGGCATCGCCGTCCCCGCATCCTCCGTGCGCGTCCGCAACGTCGCCGCGGTGACGGTCACGGCGGACCTGCCGCCGTTCGTCCGGCCCGGCCAGAACCTGGACGTGCAGGTGTCGTCCCTCGGGGACGCCAAGAGCCTTCAGGGAGGCATGCTGCTGATGACTCCCCTCCAGGGACCCGACGGCAACATCTATGCGGTCGCCCAGGGATCGGTCTCGCTCGGCGGGTCGTTCCTCGGAGGCGGGGGCGGGAATGCGGTCGCGAAGGGTCACCCCACCGCGGGGCGCATCACGGGGGGAGCGGTCGTGGAGCGCGAGGTCCCGGTTACCCTCGCGGGAGTCTCCTCCTTCCGGCTTCTGCTCAACGAGCCCGATTTTGTCACGTCCGCCCGGATTGCCGCCGCGATCAACAGCGAGTTCGGCAAGAAGGTCGCGCGTGCCGAGGATCCGGTGGGAGTGGTCCTGACCCCGCCCCAGGAGTTCGTCGGCGATCCCGTCGGTCTCCTCGCGCGGGTCGAGGCGGTTCTGGTGCGTCCCGACGGGGTTGCGCGGGTCGTGATCAACGAGAAGACCGGGACCGTCGTGATGGGCTCGGACGTCCGGGTCTCGAAGGTCGCCCTCGCACACGGCAACCTCACGGTGGAAGTACGCACACAACTCGAGGCCAGCCAGCCGGCGCCGCTGTCGGAAAAGGGCGAGACGGTCGTCATCCCGCGCACGGAAGTCACCGCGGAGGAGGGTCCCAACCGCGTGCTCACCCTCGAGGACGGGGTGAGCGTGGGGGACGTCGTGAACGCTTTGAACGCGCTGGGGGTCTCCTCGCGCGACATGATCGCCATCTTCCAGGCGATGCGGGCGGCCGGGGCGCTCCACGCCGAGCTGGTGTTGCTGTGACCGCGACGGGTCCCATCGGCGCGCGTGAGGTCGCTCCGCCCGCGACGGCGGCGCCGTCCGGGGAAAAGGAGCGCCTCAAGCTGGCGGCCAGGGCTTTCGAGGCGCTCCTGATGCAGACGATGCTGAAGTCGATGCGGCAGGCGCAGCTTCAGGACGGATTGTTCGGAGAGGGACCGGGTGCGTCGGTCTACGAGGGACTGTTCGACGAACGCATGTCGGAGCAGATGTCGGAGAAGTCGCCGCTCGGAATCGCCACGATGCTCGAGGAACAGTGGACCTCGAGGATGGACGGCGACCGGCTCGCCCGCGAAGCGCTCGAGGCGGTCGAGGCGGAGCGAGGACGCCGCGGGTACGACGCGGCGGCGGCGGCCGGAATGGCGGCCGGAGCGCCCCTTGCCGGACCGTCCCCCAAGAATCAAGTGCCGGCAGGCCCCGGAGCCGAGACCCGGCCCATCCGTGCGAGGTGATTCTGGAACTATTGTCGATTCAAGTTTTGGACGCGGTAGCCGATTAGAATTAAGGAGATTCACGGCTGCGATCCTCGCAGCCCCAAGATCTCCAGGAGCTCACGACCATGGCGCTTCACAGGGTGGATGGACCTGGCGGACCGGCAAGGCCCCAACAGCCGAACCGGACCCGCACTCCGCGGAAGGCGGAGTCTCCCCAGGTCGCCCCGAAAGACACCGTCGAGCTGTCCCCCGAAGCTCGCCAGGTGTCGGCGCTGGTCGAAGCTGCGAAGCGGCTGCCCGACGTCCGTACCGACAAGGTGGAGAGGGTTCGTGAGGCCCTCCAGCAAGGGACGTACAACGTCGATCCGAGGGCGGTCGCACGCGCGATCCTGGAGTTCGAGGATGACATTCCCAGATGACCCCCGGGCGTGGGCAGAGGCCCAGGCCGGGGTGATCGACGGGCTGAGGCAGCGTCTCGAGTCGATCGAGGTGCTGAGCGGCGACGTGAGGCGCGCCCTGGCGCGTACCGACACCGCGGCCATCGAGGCCGCCACCGCCCGCGTCGAGACGCTCGCCCAGGAGTTCAAGCTCCTCGCCGAGGAATTCGGCCGCCTCACGCGGGCGGGCGCCGAGGTCTCCGATGATTTCCGGGTGGCGGCGTCGCGCGCCGCGCTCCGCGAGACCACGCTGCGTCTCGCGCGCTCGTCGGCGGTGGCCGGCGGTCTTCTCGCCCGGATGGTCCAGTTGAGCCGCGGACTCCTCTCCGTGCTGTCCACGGCCAGGGAAGGCACCTACCTGCCGACCGGGCGGGCCCAGGAACTCGCCGTCGAGGGGATTCGTCTCAGGGAGCAGGCATGAACATCTTCTTCGGATATTTCGACCTCGGTCTGCGCGCCATGAACGCCGCGCGGCTCGGCATGCAGGTCGCCGGGGACAACATCTCCAACGCGAACACGCCGGGGTATGTGAGGCGCCGTCTCGAGCTACAGCCCGGCTTCCCGATCCAGGTGCAGGGCGGGCAGCTCGACAGCGGCGTGGAGGTCGCGCGCATCTCGCGCATGGAGGACCGGTTCCTCCAGGCGAATCTGGAGCGGGAACAAGGATCGCTCGGCGAAAGCGGCGAGCGTCTGAGGGGCCTCATGGACCTCGAGGCGATCTACGGCAACCTCGACGGGTCCGGACTCGCCGGCTCCCTGTCGGCGTTCTCGTCGGCGTTCACCCAGCTCGCCGGCCAGCCCGAGGGGACCGCGCAGCGCCGCGCCGCCGTGTCCGCGGCGGACGATCTGGCCCGGATGCTGCGCGACACCTACCAGCGGGTGCGGCAGCAGCAGAGCGGCGAGGACCAGGCGATCTCGGTGACCGTGGAGAAGGTCAACAACCTCGCATCGCAGCTCGCGTCGCTGAACGAGCAGATCCACGCCACCGAGATCGACGGCACCATCGCCGCGCCGCTCCGCGACCGGCGATCGCAGGTCCTCGAGCAGCTCGTGGAGCTGACCGGGGGCACCGTCGTGAACTCGCCGAACGGCAAGGTGGGATTCTCGCTGCCCGGCGGACCGACCCTGGTGACCGCCGACACCGCGTCGTCCAACCCGATCGAACTCGTGGGGGTCCGGAACGCGCAGGGACTGCTCCAGATCCAGGCCGGAGGGCGGTTGACGGACGTCACGGCGAGTCTCAGGGGAGGCCGCCTCGGCGCGATGCTGTACCTTCGCGACGAGGCCGTCCAGACCCAGCTCTCCGAACTCGACGCCCTGGCCTCCGACCTCGCCGCGCGGGTCAACGCGCTGACGACCAGCGGCGTCGACGGCTCCGGCAATCCGACCGGTCCCTACGATCTCCGTGGGAACCCGGGCGGGCCTGTGTTCGTCTCGACGAACCCGGCCCAGCCGATCACGGCGGCGACCATCTCCGTGTCCGCCGCCCTCCTGTCCGACCCGTTGCTTCTCGCCGTGTCGTCCACGGGAGCGACCGGGGACGGCACCGTGGCCGAGAGCATCGCGGCCTGGAAGGACGGCGTCTCGGCGGCGCTCGGCGGGAAGACGCCGGCGGTGTTCCTCGCCGACAGGCTCTCCTCTCTCGGCAACGACATCGCGAGGGCGGACGTGTCGAACACCGTGTCGAGCGACCTCGTGGACGGCCTCATCAACCGCCGCGAGCAAGTGTCCGGCGTGTCGCTCGACGAGGAGGCCGCGGATCTCCTCAAGAATCAGCAGTCGTTCCAGGCGGCCGCTCACTTCCTGACGGTGATCAACCAGCTCACACAGACCGCCATCGACCTGTTGCGGACCGCGTAGGAGGCAGCCATGAGGATCTCGGATGCGAGCTTGTACTACCGATTTCTCGCGGGACTCGACGACCGCCGCGGGGAGATCTCCCGCGCGGTGGACCAGCTCACCGACGGGAAAAAGGTGCGAACCGCCTCCGACGACCCCGCCGGGGCGCACGCTTCCCTGGCCTTGCGAGGGCGCCTGGTCCAGATCGAGGGGTACGACAAGTCCGCGCAGGCGGCGCGGACGGACCTGTCCACGATGGACTCGGTACTCGGCGAGGTCGGGACCGTTCTCAGCACGTCCCGCACCGAGGCGATGGCCGGCGCCTCCGGCGTGCTCGGCGACACCAACCAGTCCCGGGCGGACAAGATCGACAGCCTGCGGGCGGAACTGCTGAACCTGGCCAACACGGAACAGAACGGCCGGCACCTGTTCGCGGGAACGGCCACCCAGACGATCCCCTTCGCCGAGGACGGAACGTATTCGGGAAACGACGCCGAGGTTCAGGCGCCGGTGGACCCCCAGGAGACGGTCGGGGCGACGCTAGCCGGGGACGAGGTGTTCAAGCAGCCCCAGGACGTCTTCCAGCTCTTGTCGGATCTTTCGCAGGCGCTCCGGGACAACCGTCAGACCGACGTGGCGGCCATGGTCCCGAGCCTCAAGACGGCGATCGACCAGATCTCGGCGGCGCGCGCGAACGTGGGGAACCGGATGAGCCGCATCGACGATCTCCTCTCTCGCCACCAGGACGAAACCACCCGCATCGCAGAGCGGATCGGCCAGATCGAGGACGTGAACCTCGAAAGCGCCGTGGTGAACCTTCAGGCCGCGCAGACATCGCGCTCCGCTCTTTCCGCCACGGCCGCACAAGTGCTGGGGCGCTCTCTCTTCGACTACCTGGGATGAAATCATGAGTGAACCCGCAATTCAGTGCGAAGACACCAGCGAGATCCTGTTCGAGGAAGGGATCATCGGCGTCCCCCGAGCCCGGCGCTTCCAGCTCCTGGAGCGGTCGGGATCGCCGGTTCGCGTCCTCCGGTGCCTGGACATCGAGGGGTTCGCGATCCCGACCGTCGATCCGCTCGCGGCCGACCCGCAGTACCGGCCGGAGATCGGGGCGAGGATCGCCGACGCGGTCGACCTGCAGGAGGGGGACCCCATCCTGTTGCTGGCCGTGGCCACCATCGAGCCCGACGGTCCCAAGGCCAATCTGCGGGCCCCTCTCGTGATCAACGTGCGGCGGCGGCTGGCCGCCCAGGTGATCCTCGAGGACCGGTCGTATCCGTTGCGTGCACCGCTGAAAACGAGGACCTGAATTACCCTTCCCGCCGCGGAGCGGCGGGCGATCGGGGGTCGCCGGATGGACGGCGCTCCCGGGGACAGGAGGTCCCCATGCTGATCCTCACCCGCAAGGCCGGCGAGAGCGTGATCGTCGGCAACACGATCCGCATCTCGGTCATCGAGCTGTCGCACGGGATGGTCCGCCTCGGCTTCGAGGCTCCGTCGGACGTCTCCATCTATCGCGACGAGATCTACAAGGAGATTGCCGAGGCGAACAAGGCGGCGCTCGAGAAGTAGCGGGGCACTCTGCTTTTGCTGCTGAATCGGGATCCCCACCCGAGCGGGGTTTCGACTCCGGACTCTGAAGTGGAAACCTCCATTACGGACGGCAGTCCTCTGCCGTTCGTAATGGAGGTTGCGCGGGCGTTCGCCCGCGGAGTAATAAAATCCGGATTCGTACACGACGGGCAAGCTCGCAAGGAATCAGTCCACGCGAATGATCCCAATCCCAATCCCACCCGACGCGGGTTTCCGGGGGTTTCACCCCCGGGCCCCTGGCAACCACCTTTCCCGCGGATCGGAGGACCGATCCGCGGGAAAAGTGGTTTCTACTCGCAAACCCGACCCGAGCGCGGGTTCGACTCCGGACTCTTAAAGTGGAAACCTCCATTACGGACGGCAGTCCTCTGCCGTTCGTAATGGAGGTTGCGCGGGCGTTCGCCCGCGGAGTAATAAAATCCGGATTGTACACGACGGCGTCGAGTCAAGTCCCTCGAATCGACCGATCCCAATCCCACCCGACGCGGGTTTCCGGGGGTTTCACCCCCGGGCCCCTGGCAAAAAGTCCGCCGCCTCTACTGCACGACGAAGTCGGAGAAGAGGACGTCCTCGATCTTGCCTCCCTCGAAGAGCGGGTTCAAGCGAGCCTGGATTTCCCGCCTGAGGCTTTCCTTTCCGAGCGGCGACCCGACTTCCTGCACGGTCTTGGAGGTCAGGAGCGTCAGGATCCGGTCGCGAACGCGTGCCATCAAAAGAGAGTCCTTGTCCGCCTTCTCCGCCAGCTCGGTGGGAGACACGGTCAGGCGCAGGGTGACCTTGATGTAACGCTCCCCGCTCGGGTCGTTGAGGTTGACCGTGAAGGCCTCGAGATTCAGGAGCGCGGCCGGCTCTTTCTCCGTCGCGGCGCCTGCGCCTTCCTTGGGCGGCCCGCTCTTGGGTCTCAGCAGAAAGAATCCTCCCACCCCGCCACCCACGAGGACGACGGCGAGGACGCCGATCACGAGCTTCATCGGGAACTTTTTTCCCTTCGGCTGGGGCGCCTGTTTCTTCGGGATCACCACCGGAGGGGTGGCGGGCATCGGTGCGGTCTCGTCGGCCATGGCTCATCTCCCCGCGGCGGAACGGGGCCCCGTCGCATTGACGAATAGAAATTCCACGCGCCGGTTCCTGGCGCGGCTCTCGTCGGATGTGTTCGACGCGATCGGCCGGCTGTCCGCGTAGCCGATCGCCTTGATTCGGGAAACCGGGAGGCCGCGCCACGCGAGGTAGCGCACGGCGCTCCCGGCGCGCGCTCCCGACAGTTCCCAGTTGCTCGGATAGCGCTCGGTCGCGATCGGGACGTCGTCGGTGTGCCCTTCGACCTCGATTTCCCCGGGAGTCGCGGCTGCGAGACGCGCGATCCGGTCGAGCAACGGCAGCACCTCGGGCTTGAGGGCGGCGTTCCCCGAGTCGAACGCGGCCTCCCCGTCGAGCCGGAGCGCGACTCCGCGACCGGTCACTTTCGCGGTTCCCTGGTTGCCGAGCCCCGCCTGCTCCACAGCCCGGCGGAGCCGTTCCACGAGGTCGAGCTCCTCGACCGACGCATCCGCGCCCGGCATGACCGCCCCGGTTCCGGGAGCGGGTTTGGGCGCCGGGGCGAGCCCCGCTACCCCGAACGCGGCGCGCATGGAGCCGGCCACCTCCTTGAATTTCTCCGCCTCGAGGCTCGAGAAGGAGAACAGCAACACGAAGAAGCTCATCAGTAGCGTCATCAGGTCGGCGAACGTGATCGCCCAGACCGGGACCGCCCCTCGAAGGTTCTCGTCAGCCGGGAGCGGGTCGCGCGCGATCATGCCGCCGCCTCGCGCCCTTTCGGGCCGAGGAACGCCCGGAGCTTCTCGTCCACCGACGCCGGGTGGTCCCCTTGGGCGATGGCGATGACCCCCTCGAGGCAAACCCGCATGTTGAGTAGTTCCTCCCGGCTCCTCACCTTGAGCTTGTCCGCCAGCGGGAGCGCGAACAGGTACGCGATCACCGCGCCATACAGCGTCGTGAGAATGGCGACGGCCATCGCCGGACCGAGCGCCTTGGGATCGCTGAGCGAGGTCAACATCTGGACGAGGCCGAGGAGGGTTCCGATCATCCCGAAAGCCGGCGCCGAGGCGCCCATTCCCTCGAGGATCTCCTGTCCCCGCTTGTGGCGGAGAGCGGTGAAGGAGATCTCGGTCTCGAGGATGCTACGGATCTGCTCGGGCTCGAGCCCGTCGGCGCACAGGGAGATTCCGCGCGCTAGGAACGGGTCGTCGATATCCGCCTTCGCCATTGCGAGGAGGCTCTCCTTGCGCGCGGTTCGCGAGAGATAGACCACTTCGCCGATCAGCATCGACGGGGACGCGAGCCGGGTGGTGAACGCCTTGCGGACCACGGCCATCGTCCCGCTCACCGCGGACATCGGGTTGCGGATGAATGTCGCCGCAAGCGTTCCGCCCGCGACCAGCAGGAACGACGGGAGATTCAGGAAGATCCTGGGGGAGTGCCCCAGCATGATCGTTCCGACCACCAGGGCCGAGCCGATCACGATCCCGAAGACCGTCGCGCCGTCCGTCAAGCGTCGTTCTTGCACACACTCCTCGCCTTTCCACCTATCGGCAACGGCCGGCGGAAATTGAGGTGGACGCGAGCGGGCGGCTCAAGAAACGTCCGGCACCGCCGATCTTAGAGGCGATGGGAGGCGAGCATGGACATCCGGGTCGGCGGCATCTCGCCGGTCGGAGCGTCGGGGGAGAAGGTGGCGTTACCAGGCGCCGCCGTCGAGGCCCGGGTCCTCGCGGTTCGCGCGCCGAGGCGGCGTGGCGGCAACGCTCCCCGCGACGGCCATGAGCGCCGTGAATCCGGAAACGCGGCCGACCCGGCGGCGGGTCGCGTCCTCATTCTCCTGATTCCCGACGCGAGCCAGCTTCCCGAAGGCGTCGACCAGGGCGCCTGGCGCGTGTTCCTCCGCTTCGCGAAACGCTAGTCTCGCTCCCTGGGTCCGCGTTCGAATTCGACCCGCAGCGCCCCTCGCGGCGCGCCCCGGTCAGCCCCTCAGACGGACGAAGCCTCGGTCGATGAGGCCTCGCAGAATGGAGGCCACCTCCACGGCGCGCATCGGAGAGACCCACGTCAGCGCGCGGAGGTCCCACGAGCCGTCGCTGAGATTCAGGATGAACTCCTCCGCGGGCGAGAAGGAATGCTTCTGAAGCTCCGACCTCGGAACCGCGAGCACGGGCACCCGTCCCGGCGACAGCCCGCCCTGCATGAGCTGCTCGAGAAGGAGCCGCTCGGCCTGGACCGCGAGTTTGCGAATCGCGCCGTCGCTCGGATCGGCGCGGTGCGCCTCCCCCAGGAGCTCGAGGGCGGCCTCGGGATCGCCGTCAGCCACCAAGGCGCGCGCTCGATCGACGTCGTTGTCCCCTTCTCCCGATTGGAGCCGCCGGTGCGCGGCGGCCGGCTCGAGAACCCTCCACCGTTCCCCCGGAGCCTGCCGCGACGGCGCGGCGGCCGCGGCGCCCCTCGTCCCCACGACCTCCGCGAACCCTTCCTGGTGCAGCCAGCAGAGGCACCACATGACGAGGAACTCAGTGCCGTGCACGTGGAGCACGATCTCCCCGACGGTCCGCGCGCCGTCGATCGCCTTGTAGATCTGTCGCGTCGGCCAGTCGTCCAACGCACGACTCGGAATCGGCCGATCGGTGTGACGCAGCACCGTCCCGGGGTCGCCGAGCGCCTGACGGATGCGGCTGCGGTCCGCGGCGCGCTGGATCCCCTGAACGGCGATGTCCGCGACATCGACGGCCACTTCGGTGTCCGTCGCCCCGGGAACCAGATGGTCCGAGAAGGAGAATGTCGCTTCCGCCAGATCGAAAAGGCCGTGGAGCGTCTCCTCCGCCTTCGCCTGCACGATCCGGCCCAGCTCCTCTTCGGTCACCCGCTGCATCGAGACGAGGATCGTCCGGAGGCTTTCGCCGGTCGTCGACTGCACGTTCATGGCGGTCCGGAGCACGTCCTCGGTGATCACGCCCAGGTAGAGGAGAAACTGGCCGAGGAGCTTGGCGGGGTCGTCGGCGGAACAGGCCACCACCCGCCCCTCGCGGAAGTAAACGTTCGTCGCCCGTTTGTTCTGAACCACCTGGAGGCGACCGGTCTTGTGCGATGCGGCGAGAAGCTGGAGCAGGTCGGACAGCGGGATCTCGGGCAACGTGCCGAAAAGAGACATGACGCACCACCTCCGCGGACACGATTATCCATCGGCCACGTAGTGTGTAGTACCGGCCGCCGACCCCGCTGTCAACCCCTTTCGATCGTGTTCCCGGCCGGTTTTACGATCCTGGCATACACGGTCCAGGAGAGCGTCACCGAGCCCGCGCCGCCGGTCAATCCGCGCGAAGGACGTCGATCGGCCTGCGGGACAGCGCCCCCACGCTGGCCGCGATGCCGGCCAGGACGGAGAGGACGACGGTCGCCGCGAGGGCGACCGCGTACGGCGCAAGGCGGAAGCGCCACGGGATGTCCATCCCCTGCGTGAGGACCGCCCAGGCCAGGACGCCGGCCGCGACGGAGCCGATCGATCCGGCGACGAGGCCGATCAGCGCGTACTCGACGGAGAAGACGCCGACGACGCCGCGCCGGGTCATCCCGAGCGTCTTGAGGAGCGCCACCTCGCGCCCGCGGCGCGCCGACCCGGCGCTCACCGCCCCCGCGAGAATCGCGATGCCGGCGACGACCGAGAAACCGCCGAGGAGGCGCACTCCGATCCCGACGCGGTCCAGGATCGCGACGACCTTCTCGAGGATCTCGCGAATCCGCAGCATCACCACGTTCGGGCAGGCGGCGGCGAGCCGGTCCTGCACCGCCTGCTCGCCGCCGGCCGGAAGGAGCGCCGAGGCCACGCGCGTCTGCGGCGCGTCTTCGAGAACACCCGGCTCGACGATCAGAAAGAAATTGATGCCGAAGCTCTTCCACTCGACGCTCCGCAGACTCGTCACGGCAAGCCGTGCCGGTACCCCCTGGATGTCGAAGGTCAAGGTGGACCCGATACCCACGCCGAGCTCCTTGGAGAACTCGCGCTCGATGCTGACCTCGGGGCGCGACGGATCGCTCCACAGCTTCCCCTCGACGACCACGTTGTCGGGCGGGAGCTTCTCGAGGTAGGTCAGCCGCTGCTCGCGGGTGAGCGCCCATCTCTCGTGCCGCTCGCCTGGCGCCGGAACGGCCACCTTGGGCACGGGCCGGTCGTCGATGCTCACGATCCGCGCGGTCACGACGGGCACCGATCGGATCTCGGTCGCCCCTTGCTCCTCGAGGACCCGCCGCACGGCCGGCCACTGACCGGGCTGAATGTCGATGAGGAAGGCCGAGGGAGCGCCCGTGGGAAGGTCCGCCCGGAGCCGGTCGCTCAACCCGTGCTGCACGAGCCACAGAGAGAGCACCACGAGAACGCCTAACCCAAGAGCGACGATCGCGCCGATCGTCCCCGCCCCCGGGCGCGCCACCGCGGTCAAACCGTGCCGGATGGAGACTCTCGCGAACCTCCGCGGCACGCGCCCGGCGGCGCGCGCCAGCCCGAACGCGGCGAGAGAGAGAAGGCCGGCGGCGGCGGCGATCCCCCCGGCGAAACCCGCTCCGAGCAGCGCCTTGCCGGACTGGATCCACGCCGTCGCGAAGATCCCCGAGAAAACCGCCGAAGCCACGAGCGCGCCGGCCCACCGGCTCCCCGCGAGGACCTCGGCGTCGCGGCGCAGCACCCGCGATGGCGGGATGCGACGGAGCCCGATGAGAGGCGGGAGACTGAAGACCACGGCCACCCCGACGCCGAGAGCGATCCCGCGCCACGCCGACAACGGCTCCCAGGTCGAGATCTCGACGTTCGGCAGAACGGAGCGCAGCGCGCGCGGCAGGGCGAGTCCGATGACGGAGCCGGCGACGGCGCCGCACATGCTGCCTGCGAAACCGAGCAGGGCGGTCTGCCCGAGGTAGAGCGCCAGGATCTCGCGCGGGCGCATGCCGAGACACTTGAGAATCGCGATGGCGTCGAGCCTCCCGGCGATCCAGGCACGCACGGTCTGCGCCACGCCGATCCCCCCCACGAGGAGCGACAGCAGCGCGACCAGCCCGAGGAAACTCGCCGCGCGCCGGAGTCCCTCGCGCAGCTGCGGCTGGGCGTCCGAATAGGTCTCGACGTGGAAATGGCCATCCCCCACCAGGGCGGCGCGAAGGCGAAACGCGAGCGCATCGGTCTCGGCGGGCGGCGTGCCGTCCGGCATCTTGATGAGTACGCGGCGCTCGATCCGGCTGCCAAAAGCGTCGAGCCCGGAGCGCTCGAGCCCTTGGGGCGAGATGAACACCCTGGGACCGAGGGTGAACGCAACGTCGAGCCGGTCCGGCTCGGCGAGCACGGTCCCGCGGATCCGGAACGCCGCCGTGCCGATCCGCAGCGTGTCGCCCGGTTTCACGTCGAGCCTGGCCAGAAGTTCCGGGCCGACCACCGCCCCCTCCGGGTCGAGCAACTCCTGAAGCGGCCTCGCGGGGTCGAGGCGCAGCGTCCCGAAGTAGGGATAGCGGCCGCCCACCACCTTCACCTGCACCAGCTGGCTCCGGCCCGGCGCGGCGCCGGTGCCGGCCGCGGCGACGACGCTCGCCATCTCCGCGACGTCGGTCCGTTCGACGCCGCGCACCGTTGCGAGCAGCGCGTCGATCCCCTTCGGCAGGGGCGGGTGCCCCTCGATCCGCAGATCGGCGGCCAGCAGTTGCCGCGCCTCCCTGCGGATCCCGCGGTCGAGCCCCGCAGACAGACCGGCGACCGCGACGACGGCGGCGACGCCGACGGCGAGGCAGGCGGCGAAGAAGACGAGCCTCCCCCGCGAGCCCCGCGACTCGCGCCGGAGCATGAGGAGATACCGCGACACCCTCACCGCGGCGGCGCCTCCGCCCGCGCCTCCTCGCGATCCACGCGCCCGTCGCGAAGGTGCACGCTGCGGTCCGCCAGCGCGGCGACCGAAGGATCGTGGGTCACCATGACCAGCGTCGTACCGCTCTCGCGCCGCAGCCGCGCGAGGAGGTCGAGCACGAGGGCGCCGGTCGCGGTGTCGAGATTCCCCGTCGGCTCGTCCGCGAGGAGAATCCGCGGGCGCGGCGCGAAGGCGCGCGCGAGGGCGACCCGCTGCTGCTCGCCCCCCGAGAGCTGCGCCGGATAGTGGTGCCCGCGATCCGCGAGCCCGACCTCCCGGAGCAGCTCGTCGGCCCTCGCCTCGGCGCCGGGATCGTCACGCAGCTCGAGGGGGAGGAGGATGTTCTCCCGGGCGGTGAGATTGTCGAGAAGCTGGAACGACTGGAATACGAAGCCGATGGCGCGGCGCCTCAGGAGCGCAAGCGCGTCCTCCGAAAGATCCTGGATCGGCTCGCCGTCGACGAGTACCTTCCCCTCGGTCGGGCGGTCGAGCCCGGCCATCAGGCCAAGCAGCGTGGACTTCCCGCTTCCGGATGGGCCCAGGATCGCGACGAACTCTCCCGGCTCGACGGCGAGGTCGATCCGGTCCAAGATCGTGAGCATCCGGCTGCCGGAGGGAAGCCGCTTGGTGAGGCCGAGAAGCTCGATGCGATGTGGTATTGGCACGAGATCTGTTTATCCCATCCTGGCGATACTTGCCACATCGTTCCTGTCGCTCCCGCCGGCGGGGTGCGGCGGCGGGAGCGGGACCGGCGCCCCCCCCGAGGGGCGTGCGGCGTCCCGGGTCGGCAACGGTCGGGTTCCGGACGCCACGGCGCCCGGAACCTGCTCGGAGCCGCTCGTCGTCTTCCTGGGCGACAGCCTCACGGCGGGGCTCGGCCTCGCGGAGGAACAGGCGTTCCCGGCGCTCCTCGATCATCGGCTCCGGACGGAAGGAGTGCCGATCCGCATCGTGAACGCTGGGGTCAGCGGGGACACCACGGCCGGCGGGCTGGCCCGGCTTCCGTGGCTCCTCAAACAACGGCCGGACGTGCTGGTCGTCGGCCTCGGAGCGAACGACGCGCTTCGCGGCCAACCGCTCGAGACCCTCGAGGACAATCTACGCTCAATCGTCGAACGCGGCAGCGCCGCGGGGGCTCGGGTGCTCCTTCTCGGCATGCGCATCCCGACGAACTACGGATCCGATTACGCGGAGGGGCTGGCGGCGATCTACCCGCGCGTCGCGAACAGGCTCGGGACCGGCCTCGTGCCGTTCCTGCTGGACGGGGTCGGGGGCCACCCCGCGCTCAACCAGCCGGACGGGCTGCATCCCACGGCCGAGGGACAGAAGATCCTGGCCGGCAACGTTTATCCCCACCTGAAGAAGGCGCTCGAGGCGGCGCGCCGCTGACGCGGTTTCGCGAAGGCCCCACATCGGCTTTCGACGGTTGGGCAACGCGCACCACAGAAAGAGCTGGGTCCCCCGGCGGCCACCCAAGATCCCCCACCTGTGGCCACCCCAAAATCCTCCACCTGAGTTGATCTGAGCGCCGTCGGCTCGCCGGGTTCTACGGCGCCGGCTCGTCCGCCAACGCGGCGGAGGGCGTCACGTTGGCCGCGCCGGCGGCGATGTCCTTCGCGAGCTTTTGCACCGCGGAGGAGAGGATCTTGGAGGCCATGCCGCTGTTCCACTCCGTCCCGAGGTTCGCTCCAGCGAACTCCGCTTTGGCGAACGTGTGGGATGACGCTCCCTCGTAGGCCCCGAGTATCTCGGCGGTGGTGGTGTCCACGAGCCGGGCGGTGAGCTTCCCTTTCCCCGTCGTGGCCTTCACC
This sequence comes from Terriglobia bacterium, assembly GCA_963790465.1. GTDB lineage: Bacteria > Acidobacteriota > Polarisedimenticolia > Polarisedimenticolales > JAIQFR01 > JAIQFR01. The sequence continues at coordinate 96,866 of CAWBOP010000021.1, forward strand.
GAGGTTCCCTTGAAACCCTTGATGCTACCCAGCCACTTCGCCCCGGCCTCCTTCTCGCTGAAGCCGAACTCGATCACCGATCCGATCACGATCAGCTGCACGCCGAGAACCTTCCCGAGGCGAGCCGCCGTGGACGCGTCGAGGCGCCCCGACTCCCCCAGGTTCTGTTCCTGGAGCACACGATCGAGCTGCTGCCGCTCTATCACCCGGAATTTACCGGACTTCACCAGCTCCATGGTGAGGTTGTCCGAAGCCGCCCGAGCGAGGTTGTCGCTCGACCACGAGTAGTGCCACCCCCCCTCGAGCGCGTCGGTGCTGAAGTCCACGACGGCGATCCGGATCTTGCCGGACTGTGCCGCCACGGGAAGGGCGGAGAGAAGGGCGAAGACCACCGCCGCGGCCCCCCAACGAATCGTCGTCCGTCCGAACCTGGTGCGCATCGAGATGACTCCTTTCGTGCGGCGGGCGACGGATGAGCCGCCCCCCGGAACGGGCCCATTCTATCGCACGCCGGAGAGAGCCGAGTCGGCGGCACGGCTGTTCCTCGTCGAGCCGCGGCTGCCTCTCGGGACGGCAAGCCGGACTCTCGTTGGGGGTAAGGCATCGCAGAGCCTCGTCGGGTCGGCGGGGTACGTCGTTTACGCGGCGCTTGCCGCCGTCTGCGCGATTCCGATGCTCTCGCGAAGGGGGGCGCCCCCGGCGAGACGCCCGAGACCCTCCGTGAAACCGTGAGGACGATGCGACGCGCCGTTTCCTCCTTCGACCTGGTCAATGCGGTGTCCGGTCCGGAGAGTTTCCCGTACGCTTGAATCTCCGCACGGCTTCGGGCAGCATACCGGGCGGATGCACTTCTTCCTCACCGAGGGTACATGCCATGACTCCTCGCATTCGAGAGATCCTGTCCTGGTACGAGAGCGACAACCCGGGCGTGAAGGCCAACCTCGCGCGCATGCTGAACCACGGAACCCTCGCGGGGACCGGGCGCATGCTGATCCTGCCGGTGGACCAGGGTTTCGAGCACGGCCCGGCGCGGTCGTTCGCCCCGAACCCTCCTGGGTACAACCCTCACTACCACTTCCAGCTGGCGATCGACGCAGGGTGCAACGCTTACGCCGCGCCGCTCGGGTTCATCGAGGCCGGGGCGTCCACGTACGCGGGCGAGATCCCGCTGATCCTGAAGCTCAACAGCCACGAGTCGCTGCTCTCCGACAAGGACCCGATCTCGGTGCAGACCGGCAGCGTCGGCGACGCGCTGCGGCTCGGCTGCTGCGCGATCGGCTACACGATCTACCCCGGCTCGACCCTCGCCGGCGCGATGTACGAGCAGGTCCGCGATCTGGCCGAGGAAGCCAAGGCGGCGGGGCTCGCCGTCGTGGTCTGGTCGTACCCGCGCGGCACGAGCCTCTCGAAGGACGGCGAGACCGCGATGGACGTGGCGGCGTACGCCGCACAGATCGCGGCGCAGCTCGGCGCGCACGTCATCAAGGTCAAGCTCCCGGCGGCGCACATCGAGCAGGACGCGGCGCGCAAGGTGTACGAGAAGGAGAAGATCCCGATCGGCACGCTCGCCGAGCGGGTCCGCCACGTCGTCGAGGCGTCGTTCGGCGGGAGGCGGATCGTGATCTTCTCGGGCGGCGCCAAGACCGGAGACGCGGAGCTTCTCGAACAGGTGAAGGCGATCCGGGACGGGGGCGGGTTCGGGTCGATCATGGGACGCAATTCCTTCCAGCGCCCGAAGGCGGAAGCGGTCAAGCTGCTCCGCTCGCTGATGGAGATCTACAAGGGGTAGGCCGCGCCTCGCCTCGCCGGCGGCGTAGAACGCCAGCCGGACGAGCGGACTGCGGACGGTCACGATGGCGCCTCCAGTGCTCCGAGCGCGCGGACCACGGGCCGGCCCCTGCCACGGGAGGGGCACACGACAGCGAGCGTCGCGGCCGTTCGCGAGCGCGGCCCGAGCCCGAGCGTCAGTGCTTGCGCGGCCCGAGAATCATGCTCATGTCGCGGTTGATGATGTCGCCCGGGAACGACTCCACGAGCGCCGCGTCGTTGAGTATCTGGATGACCTTGTCCAGCACCTTCCGGCCGTTTTCCGGCCGGCGCAGGTCGCGCCCGCGGAACATGATCGTCACCTTGACCTTGTCGCCGTCCACCAGGAAACGCCGGGCGTGGGTGAGCTTGGTCTCGAGGTCGTGGTCGCCGATATTCGGGCGCAGCTTGATCTGCTTGACGGTGATCCGGCTCTCTTTCTTGCGAGCCTCGCGGACCTTCTTCGCGGTCTCGAACCGGTGCTTGCCCCAGTCCATGATCCGGACGACGATCGGGCGCGCTTCCGGCGCGACCTCCACCAAGTCGAGACCGGCTTCCTCGGCCATCCTGCGGGCTTCTTCGAGGGGAATGACGCCGACCTGCTGACCTTCAGCGTCGATGAGACGGACGGGACTCAGGCGAATCTGGTTGTTGACACGGACCTTCTCGTCGATTCGACACCTCCTCCTTTCACAAGGGGGCGCCCCTCGGCGCCCGGGTCAAGTCGAAATATACCATTGCCCCCCCGATTGGGCCAAGCGCGTGTCGGCGGAAGGCCAAGATCGCCGAAAACCGTGGTGCCGCAATAACAGGGTGCTGGGGGAAGGCAACCGCCCCGTGGGAGGGCCGGGCACCATGTCGGGCGGGGTCTGGAGAGGGAGAGCTACCGGGACGCCTTGGACGAGGTCCTACGCCGCGGAACCGCCAAGCGGCCCGGTGGGCTCTCGTGCTCCGCGGTGACCACGGTGTGGATCCCGCCGCGGACGCGGAAGTCCCCGACGACGCGCATCCGGCGAGGTCGGACGGCGGCAACCAGGTCGTCGAGGATCCGGTTGGTGACCGCCTCGTGGAAGTGCCCTTCCTGCCGGAAGGACCCGAGGTAGAGCTTCAACGACTTGAGCTCGACGCAGATGCGATCCGGCACGTAGGAGATCACCATCGTCGCGAAATCCGGCTGCCCGGTGCGCGGACAGAGGCAGGTGAACTCCGGACAGGTGAACTCGATGTCGTAGTCGCGCCCCGGTTCCGGGTTCGGGAAGGTCGCAAGACGATTCGACGGCCTCGTGGCCACGTGGGTGTCCTCCGTTTCGCCCGGAGAATGTAGCCCACGCTCCGGCCGCCGGCCAGTGTCCCGTCCCCGGGCGGCAGCGGGCGCCGCAAGCTAGAATCGTCCGCCATGACGATTCCGCTTCCTGGGCGCATCCTCCCCCCGACACCGGGGACGTTTCGCGCTCTTCGGCACCGAAATTTCTCTCTCTACTGGACCGGGCAACTGGTGTCGCTCACCGGAACCTGGATGCAGTCGGTCGCCCAGGGGTGGCTGGTGCTGCGCCTCTCGAACTCGGCGCTCCAACTCGGGCTGGTGGGGTTCTGCGCATTTTCTCCGGTCTTGCTGTTCACCCTCGTGGGCGGCGTCGTCGCGGACCGCGTTTCCCGGAAGGCGGCCCTGCTCTGGACCCAGACGCTCTCGATGACGTTGGCGGCCGTGCTCACCGCGCTCTCGGCGACCGGGACCGTGACGGTGGGACACGTCGCGATCCTCGCGTTCCTGCTCGGAACCGTGAACGCCTTCGACATTCCGATCCGCCAGGCCTTCCTGTTCGATCTCGTCGGCCGCGAGGACCTCCCGAACGCCATCGCGATGAATTCGATGGCGTTCAATGGCGCCCGTCTCGTCGGTCCGGCGGTCGCCGGCCTCGTCCTCGCGTCGTTCGGCGAGACGGCGTGCTTCCTGCTGAACGCGGTGTCGTACCTCGCGGTGCTCCTCGGCCTCGCGCTGATCCGCATCGGCGCACAGGCCCGGGATACGAGCGAGGGATCGTGGATCGGAGGGATCCGCGAGGGGGTTGCGTATGCCGTCAGGACGCCTCGCGTCCGGACGATCCTCGTGATGGTCGCGATCTCGAGCGTCTTCGGGATGTCCTACTCGATCCTGATGCCGGCGATCGCCCGCGACGTGCTGGGAGGCGATCAGCGTACGCTCGGTTTCTTGTTGGGGGCGGCGGGGGCGGGGGCGGTTCTGGGCGCCCTCTCGATCGCCAGGCGACGCTCCACCCGCCGTTCCGGGACGATCGTGACCGCGGCCATGGCGCTGTTCGGCGCGAGCCTCGTCGCACTCTCTCTTTCGCGAAGTTTCTGGCTGTCGGCGGCGATCCTGCACCTGGTCGGAGGCGCGATGATCGTCCAGATGTCCACGAGCAACACCTTCCTGCAGATCGTGGCCCCACCCGCTCTCCGCGGACGCGTGGTCAGCCTCTACACGTTGATGTTCCTCGGCGTGGCTCCTTTCGGCGCGATCCTTTCCGGGTACGTTGCGACGCTGCTCGGAACCCCCTCCACCGTCCGGATCGGAGGCGCGGTCTGTTTCGCTGCGGCCGTCGTCTTCGCCCTGCGCGCTTCGCGCCTCGTCGGCGCGCCGGGAACGCCCGCGGCCGACGAGCCGGCCTGACCGGCGCGAATCCACCGGCGAGAGTGACTCCGGTCGCGAGCGCCGCGGGGCCCGTGCTCCTGGTCCCACGCGCGGCTCCGCTTCCCCGGGCCCGAAAGCGGGACGGTGGCGCGACGTGTCAGCGGATGTCCTCGAGGACGACCTTCACCGCACGCTTGCGCCCCTGGCGCTCGACCGTGAGCGTAACGGTGCGCCCGACCCCTGCGGTCTCGAACGCGTAGGCGAGGTCCTCGGAGTTCTTGACCGGCTTTCCGTCGACCGCGGTGACGACGTCGCCCATGACGTAGCCGCGACGACTCCGGCCGATCCCTTCGATCCCCGCCCGATCGGCGGGACTGCCGGCGACGACGTTGAGGACCACCGCCCCCTCGAGCCCGAACCGGGTCGCCTGCGCGTCGGACACGAGCGCGACCCCGACGCCTGGGTTCACCGCGCGCCCCTTTTCGATCAACTGGGGCACGAGGCGCTTGACCGTGTCCACCGGAACGGCGAAGCCGATCCCTGCCGAGGCTCCGCTCGGGCTGAAGATCGCGGCGTTGACGCCGATGAGACGCCCGCTCGAGTCGAGCAGCGGCCCTCCCGAGTTGCCGGGGTTGATCGCCGCGTCGATCTGGATCACGTCGCGGATGATCCGGTTGCTGGGCGACTTGAGCTCCCGTCCGAGCGCGCTGACGATCCCCGACGTCATGGAGTGGTCGAGGCCGAACGGATTGCCGAGGGCCAGAACCTTCTGGCCGACGAGCAGATCGTGCGAACGCCCCAGCGTGAGCGGGACGAGCCGTTCCGCGGGAGCCGATACCTTCAGGACCGCGAGATCCTTGTCGGGAGCGGCCCCCACGACTTCCGCGTCCCATTCCGACTGGTCGGCCAGCGTCACCGAGAACTTGTCCCCCGACTCGATCACGTGGAAGTTCGTGACGATGTCCCCCCGCTTGTCCCACACGAAACCGCTGCCGGTCCCCTGCGGAATCTGCATCACGTCGAACGACCAGAAATCGCGGCGAAGGGCGATGCTGGTGATGAACACGACCGAAGCCGACGCTCGGCGGAACACCTCGATGTCGCGGCGCTCCTCGAGCCCGAGCCCCTCGGGAATCGGCGTCAGCGGCGCCAACACGGCCACCGGGCCGCTCGCGGCCTCGTTCGCGGCAGGAAGCGGCTCCTCGGAAACCGTTCTGGCGGCCGCCGCGCCGCGCGGTTCGCTCCACAGCCCCTTGCCGAGCACCACTCCGATCGCCACGACGAGCAGGCAGCCGCAGATCCAGAAACGTCCTCGCATGCGGGTCTCCTCGGCGATTTCGCCTCATTCGCCCCGGATCGGGCTGCCCCCGGTGTAGCGTCTCGGAAAGGGTGCGACGTACCGAGGGGCAACGCCATGTTATCAGAGCGACGTCAGCCTGGCGGACGGGGGAGGAAATCGGAAAGCCGGTCAGCGCGGGAGGACTGCGACCCTCCGCTGTCCCCTGCGCTGCTCGAACCAGGTCCCGACGGCGAGGGCGGCCATCGTCAGGAAGAAGCACAAGAAGAAACCGGCGACGAACCCCCGGCTGAACGCTCCTCCCATGGCCATGTAAACGTCCCGGTGGGAAAGGAGGGGGCGCCACGGGATCCTGTTGTACAGGAAGTCGCGCAAGAACGTCACGATCGCGAAGAGGCACGCCGCGATCCCAGGGATCGCGAGGATCACGGCCATTCTGCGATGACGACGGGTCATGGTTCCCTCCTGGGCGTCCGAGCCTCGACTCGACTTGAGTATTCGCCGAGGGGAGACTCGCCGCCACTGTCATTTTTCGACAGGGGGCAAATTGCAGTGCGGATCGCGGGCCCACGGTAAGATGGACAGGCGAGAAACGTAACGCAGGAGGAACCGTCCCGGTGCTGGCAGGACGCGGCTCGCTCCCTTACCGGCGCCGACCCACCCGGGTCGTCCGTGTCGGCGACGTTCCCCTCGGGGGGGACCACCCGATTCGCGTTCAGTCCATGACGACCTCCGCGACCACCGACACGGAGGCTACGGTGGCGCAGATCGTCCGGCTGGCGGACGCGGGGTGCGAAATCGTTCGCGTCACGGTCCCGACATCGGCGGATGCGGACAATCTCCCTCGCATCCGTCGCGAGATGGCGGCCCGAGGGGCGCGCGTTCCGCTGGTCGCGGACATTCACTTCACCCCCGCCGCCGCCATGAAGGCGGTGGAGCACGTCGAGAAGATCCGGATCAACCCGGGCAACTTCGCCGACAAGAAGCGATTCGCGGTGCGTGAGTACACCGAGGCGGAGTACGCAGAGGAGATCGAGCGGATACGACGGGCGTTCGTGCCCCTGGTACGGCGCTGCAGGGATCTCGGCGTCGCCATGCGCATCGGGACCAATCACGGCTCGCTCTCCGACAGGATTCTGAACCGCTTCGGCGACACCGCGGAGGGGATGATCGAGTCGGCGCTCGAGTTCGTCCGGATCGCCGAGGACGAGGGGTATCGAGATCTGGTGCTTTCCATGAAGGCGTCGAACCCGGTGGTGGTGCTCGACGCCTACCGCCTTCTGGCAGCCCGGATGGAACGCGAGGGCATGGACTACCCGCTCCACCTGGGCGTGACGGAGGCAGGGGACGGGGAGGATGGCCGGATCAAGTCGGCCATCGGGATCGGCGCGCTCCTCGAGGAAGGGCTCGGCGACACGGTGCGCGTCTCCCTGACCGAGGACCCGGTCGCGGAGATTCCCGTCGCCCTCGCGCTGGTCGCACCGTTCAACGCGCGCGCCGGCGCGGCGCCCGGCGTCCCGGATCCGGTCGCTACCGTATCGGAGGTCCCTCGGCGCCACGCCGGCCGCCGTCCCTCCCGAGAGATCGCGATCGGACCGCGCGCCGCCGGGGGAGCGCGGGCCGTGCTCGTCGAAGTGCCTCTCCTCACGCCGGTCGGCGACGAGGCGGGGATCAGGCGCGAGGCGGACGGAGAGGCTGGCGTGCGAATTCCCGAGGAAACCCGTGCGGAGATCCTCTCGGTCACTCTCGCCTCCCGCGACGATGCGGACCCGTTCGCGCGCTTCTCTCGATCGATGTGCCTCGTGACCCCCGGGACCGCGCTCTCCGCGCGGCTCGACCCGCGGCTCTCCCCCGCCGAGGCGGCGGAGATCGCCGAGGCGGTCCTTCCGTGGGCGGATCGGCTCCACGTGACGCTCGACGCCGCCGCGGTCGCCGGCGGGTTGGCGCCCCTCGATGCGTGGATCGGGCGAGCCGCAGCCTCGCGAGTCGCGTTTCTCCTCGAAGCCGGCTCGTCCACCGGCGGCGCCCTGGACGCCGTGGAGCTCGCGGCCGCGGCGGCCGCGCGGGGAGCCCTGGCCGGCGCGAAGGTTCTGGTGGCGCTCGACCCGGCCCTCGGGCCGCCGTTGATCGCGATCCGCAGGCTCGCCGCACGGCTCGACGCCGAGCGGCTCGACGCGCCCATCGTCCTCGTCGACCGCCCCGGCGCACGCGGGGCCGATCCCCTGCTCGGTCCGGCCGCTTCGCTTGGCGGGCTTCTCTGCGAAGGGATCGGCGACGCGGTGCACGTTCAGGCGGATTCCGCCGTCGCCTCCAGGCGGCTCGCGTTCGGCATCCTCCAGGCGGCGCGGGTCCGGATCACGCGGACCGAGTTCATCTCCTGTCCGTCCTGCGGGAGGACGCTGTTCGATCTCGAGTCCACGACGGCCGGGATCAAGGCGCGCACGGCGCACCTCAAGGGGGTCAAGATCGCCATCATGGGGTGCGTGGTGAACGGGCCCGGCGAGATGGCCGACGCGGATTTCGGCTACGTCGGCTGGGGGGACGACCGGATCGCGCTGTTCGTCGGGAAGCGACTGGTGGAGAAAGACGTCCCGACGGAAGAGGCCGCGGATAGGCTCGTCGAGTGGATCCGGAAGAGCGGCCGGTGGGTCGAGCCACCGGACGCTCCAGTCGCCGACTAGTCGCTCGACCCCACATTCCGCCGGCGGCATTCACGCCACGAGGCAAAGCCGCCCCTTGCGGGGCCGGGAATCCCGTTACTGGAGCTGCTCGATCTGGGCCGTAGCGCTGTCGAAGTTGACGGACGGGATCGGGTCGCCGTGGGAGTCCAGAGCTGTCGCGAGGGCAAAACTCAGCGTGGTCGATCCCGGGGTATTCGGGCTCATCTTGAAGACGAGTCCCACGATGGTCGCATCCGATACGACGTCATTCCCGATCGCGGTCGTCTTGGTGACCCCGCACACAACCCGATCGCCCTCCGGGGACAGGGAGCACTCGATCAACGTCTCGCCGCTCAGCGCGTCCCCGGCCACCGGATAGACGCTCTTGATGACCGACGGATTTGAGAGCACGACGTCGAACGCGAAGGAGAACAGATCCGACGACGTCGTGGGCCCTCCGATCTTGACGTCCACCTGGATGAGACTTCCGGCAGCGGTCCCCCCATCCGCCATCGTGACGAGATTCGGTCCGGGAGCGGTCCCGCTCCCTGTGAACGTCGGGGGTTTCGTCGTCTCGATGACGCCTCCGCCACCGCTGCTGCCGCAATGCACGAGGAACGACATGCTGACGAGAACCGCGATCAGCAAGGACGATCGCTCCCCGCTGAAGACGCCGGCCCGGACACAATTCATGTGCTTTCTCATGGCAATGACCCTTGTCGGTTCGTTTCGCGACGTCATCTCGACACCGACTTGCCGAAGAACGTTGCCATCGTTGCAAGATCGTCCCCGTCGATTCGCCCGTCATGGTTGAAATCCACGGTCCTGTCGAATTCGGGATTCTCCGTGAGAGCCGGCGGCTCGCACTCGCCGACCACGGTCGAGATGAGGCTCAAGCGCGCCCAGCTCCGCCCCAGGCGCGCGAGGTCCAGGCCGTCGATCCGGCCAGAAAGATCGACGTCCACGAGCAGGGCGCCGATCTCGCACGAACTTCCTATCCCGTCCCCGTCGTAGTCATCCTGGAGCTGGTTCAGCACGTCGGGGCAATTGTCGCAGATGTCGCCGACACCATCGTGGTCCCGGTCGGCCTGGTCGGGGTTCACGACGCAGGGGCAGTTGTCGAGCGCGATCGAGCTTTCACCCTCGCCCGGGGCGAGGCTGCAGCCGCAATTCGACGACTTCGGAGCGAGCGGATCGCAGCGGTCCTCGAGTACCCCCAACCCGTCCCCGTCGGAGTCGGGGAACACACAACTCATCAGACTCTCGTCCACCCCCCCGTTGCAATTGTTGTCGAGCCCGTCGCAACGGGTTTCCGTCCCCGCTTCGTACAACCCGGCCGGGTAAGCCGGCACGCAGGGAACGATGACACACACCTCCGCGCCGGGGCACCCTGCGCTCGTATTGCACAGTATGGATGTCGTCAAGCTGCACGTCCCGGCGAACCCGGGGGCCACGCAGGCCCTGACCGTCGCGGTCAGGCACACCCCAACGCCGCATTGCTTGAATCCGTCGTCGATCAGGCCGTTGCAGTCGTTGTCGAGGTTGTCGCAGATGACGTCCCGGACGCCGGGGTTGACCAGCGCCCTGGTGTCGTCGCAGTCGGTGGCGTCCGCGACGTAGCCCGAGTGCTGGCACACGCCGCTGACCGAACTGCCGGCGTTGCCGTACCCGTCGCCGTCGGCATCCAGGTACCACGTCCCCAGCGGGAAACCATCATCCACCTCGCCGTCGCAGTTGTCGTCGACGTCGTTGCAGATCTCCGTCGCACCGTAGTGAACGAGCGGGTTGCTGTCGTTGCAATCGCACGGGTAGGGTGAATAGCCGGCGCGCACGCACCCCTCAACCGGCTCGGTGCTCTCAACCCCGTAGCCGTCCAGATCGGCGTCGACGTAGAGGGGCAGTCGATCGAACCCTTCGTCGATCGCCCCATCGCAATTGTTGTCGATCGTGTCGCAGACCTCGGTCGCGCCGGGGCGGACCGCTGCATTGTTGTCGTCGCAGTCGCCGCCCGTCGCGATGTACCCCGGGAACCGGCAGCCATCCATGGGCTTCGTGCTGTCGCCGTAACCGTCGCCGTCGACGTCCAGGTAGAACGTGCCGGTCGGCAACCCCTCATCGATCTGTTCGTCGCAATTGTCGTCGATCCCGTCGCAGACCTCGGTCGCGCCGGGGTGGATCGCTGCATTGTTGTCGTCGCAGTCGCCTGAATTGCTCACATATCCGGAGGCCGCCAAGCAGATTTGAACGCTCACGGCCGGGTTTCCGTATCCATCGCCGTCGGCGTCCAGGTACCACGTCGGGAGGACGACCCCATCGTCGATCACGCCGTTGCAGTCGTCGTCGCGGTCATTGCAGAGTTCCGGGGCGCCGGGATAGACGCCGGAATTCCCGTCGTTGCAGTCCCCCTCGCACGGCGTGACGCCGTCACCGTCGTGGTCCACGTCCCCCTCGATCAGATACCGCCCTCCGGTGTCCAGCGCGACTCCGCCGCCGACACCGCCGAAGACGATCATCATCCCGCCGGTCCACGCCGCGGTGTGCTGCTTCCGGGCCGCTGGGGCGCCTTCCGCCGACATGGCGCTCCAGGCCGGCGGCACCGCCGCCGGATCGAATCGGGCACCCGTGCCGAGCTCCGCCGCGCCGTCCCATCCTCCCCAGACGATCATCTGGCTGCCGGTCCATACCGCCGTGTGCCAGGTCCGGGCCGAGGGCGCTCCCGCGGAGGGCACTTCGATCCACGAGCCGTTTCCCGTATCGCCGGCCGGGTCGTAGCGTGAACCGGTCCCGAGCGGCGTGGAGAACGCATCGACGCCGCCCCAGACGATCATCTCCGTGCCGGTCCACAAGGCCGTCTGCTGCGATCGCGCCGCGGGGGCGCCGGCCGTTGCCGTCGCCTTCCACACGCCGCTGGCGGCATCGTAGAAACTGCCCGAGTTCAGCTTGACGCCCGATCCGTTGTCCCCTCCCCAGACGATCATCCCCGGACCGGTCGAGACCGCGGTGTGCTCGAAGCGAGGAGACGGAACGTTGCTTCGGACGCACGCCTGGTTCGTTCCATCGAATTTCACGGGACAATCCGCGCTCGTGTCGCACAAACTGGTGGTGTTCACTTCGCAGAGGCCGCTGTAGACCCGCTCCCACTTGTCGAGCAGCGGGTCGTACCGTGCACCGTCGCCCAGCGGAAGGGTCTGAGCGCTGAAGTCATAACCCAGCCCGCCCCACACCGTCATCCGGCCCTTCGTGATCGTCTGTTCATTGACGATCTCTTCCCAGGTGACCCACACCGCGGCATGCCCCCACCGCGCCGCGGGAGCGGAAACATCCAGGCTCCCCTGGGCCGCGTCCTTGAAGACCGGGAGCCAGAGGTCCCGGAAGAGGTCGTAGCGCGCGCCATCGCGCAGCGGATAGTCCTGATTGGCGAGGCTGTCGAACCCGAACCCGCCCCAGACGACCACGAACTCGCCCGTCCACACGGCCGTGTGCTGGACGCGACGGCTGGGAGCGCCCTCGGTGGCGATCGGCAACCAGGCGTCGAGCACGGGGTCGTATCGCACGCCGCTGTCGATGTTCAACAAGCCATCGCTGCCGCCAAAGACGAACAGATCCCATCCCGTCCACACCGAAGCGTGGAGAGACCTCGAGCCCTGGGGGATCGCCGTCGGGGTCCAGGCGCCGGCAGCGGGGTCGTACCGGCCGCCCGAGTCCAGAGTGTAGCTGCCGGCGGGATCGGCGGTGCCGCCCCACACGACCATGACGCTGCTCGTCCACACGGCGGAATGAAGGCCCCGGGCCGAGGGAGCGCCCGTCGCCGAAGTGGAGGTCCAGGTCGCGAGATCAGGGTCGTATACGCCGCCCGAATTCAGGAATCCAACGTCGCCGCTCCCTCCCCAAACGATCATGCCGCCACCCGTCCACACGGCGGAATGATCGCCGCGGGCGGAGGGCGCGCTCGTCGTCGAGGTGGAAGTCCAACTGTTCAAGGCGGGATCGTACACGCCGCCCGAGTTCAGGAACCCGGCGTCGCCGCTGCCGCCCCACACGATCATCTTGTCGCTCGTCGCCACGGCGGTATGCCTCGAGCGAGCAGCGGGTGCGCCGGTACCCGTCGTGGCGACCCAGGCGTCCGACACGGGGTCGTAGCTGCCGCCCGTCGCCAGGACGGCCGAGGCGCCGTTCCCCCCCCAAACGATCATCTTGCCGCTCAGGACGACCGCCGAATGGCCGCGACGGGGCGCGGGAGCCCCGCCCGCGGTTGTTGGGGTCCAGGTGTCGAGGGCGACGTCATAACGCCCCCCGGAGCTCAGGTCGGATGTGTCGTCGTTCCCCCCCCAGACCACCATGGTGCCGCCGACCAGGACCGCCGCGTGGGCGTACCGCGCCGAGGGCGCGCCGCTCGTGGAGACCGCTATCCAGGTGTCCGAGGAAGGGCTGTATCGTGCCCCCGAGTTGCTCGATACGGCATATCCCTGGTTGCCGTCGTAAACCCTACCGCCCCAGAGAATCATCTCCGTACCGGTCCACACGGCCGTGTGGCCCTCGCGCCCCTCGGGCGCGTCGGTCGTGGAAACGGGAGACCAGACATCGGTCGCGGGGTCGTACCGGCCGCCGCCGGCGACGGGATAGGTCGCGTGGCTTCCGCCCCACACGATCATCTCGGTCCCGGTCCAGACCGCGGTGTGGCCGAAGCGCGGCCCCGGGGCCGACAAGTCGAGCGACCCGTTGTCCCAGGTGTCATCTCCGCACAGGCTGGCCGCCGGCGCCAAGGGGGTCATCGCCGCCGGCGCCAAGGAGGTCATCGCCGCCGGCGCAGCACTCGAGATCGCCTTCGCCACGGTCCGTGGCGCGGGGAGCACGAACCCGGGCCGTGCCACCGCGCGTACGGAGGCAGCGTCCAGGCTTCCCTCGACTTGTCGCCACCAAGCATCCCGGCCCATCTTCGGAACGGAGTAGATGGCCACGCGCAGCTTGTCCGGACTCTCGCTGAGAATCACGCGCACCGCGAAAGAGCCCTGCCGCTCCTCGGTCCGGCCGATTTCCCCGACCTTCTTCGGCAGCTCCGCGCGAAGTCTCGCGAACTCCGCGGAGCGCACTTCGATGGCCGACCCGAGCGGCGTCCTCGCCGACCGGCTGTCGGTGCGTACGATCTCGATGACCGACCGGCCGGGGGACGCGGCGCGCGGATCCTGCACGCGCCCGGCGAGGGCCGCCCGGAGGGTGTCCGCGGCCGCCCGCTCGGAGGCGTGCAGCACCCTGTCGCCCGCGTAGAAATTATCGAGGAGTCTCGCGACCAGAACCGGACGGGCGAGGCATTCCTGGATGAGGAAGGAGTCGTTGCCGAGCGCCCCGAACAATTCGGTCAGGCGCTCCGACATGCGCGAGCCGGCCACCATGCGACCCGCCTCGCGCTCCAGCATGTCGGCCGTGACCGGCATGCGCCAGAGCTTCTCCAGCGCGGCGGACCGCTCGAGGTAGGTGCGAACCTTCTCCTCCAGGATCCCGCGCGGAACCGCTTCCTCGAACGACCGCGTCGTCCCGAGAATGTGGGAGTAATAGACGCGCTCGATCGCCTCCTGAGCCTGGACGCGCTCCTCGAAGGTCAGGTCGCGCGCCCGCGCTCCGGCGACGGAGGCCGGCAGCAGCAGGAACAGCAAGGCGGCCCCTATCAGGGTCCTGATTCTCATCCCACACTCCTCCACGGTTTGAGGAGGCATTGTGTACCAGCGGCGGGGGGGGGTTGTCAATTCGAAGGCCCTGGAATCTGCGGGGGATCTGCCGCGGAACTCCTGCACTTCCGAAGGCCACTTGTCGTCCGACGGATGCGCGGGTTGCCTTCCCCTCAGAGTCCAACCTCCACCCATTCCCGGAGCATCCAGGCACCTAGCCCCTCCTGCACGAGTGGACTCGAATGCGCGATCTCCTCCGCTTCCAGACGATCCTTCGCCTCGAAAATCTCCAGAAACCCGTCGTCACCGAGCATCCCCGCGACCCGAAGACGCCCCTCGGCCTGAAGACGCCGGAGGTGCTGGAGATGGCCCGCGCGCGCCGGCTCGAGCTCACCCGCCGGAACCGTCACGAGCAGCGTGCGGACCCAGAGTCCCACGATCGCCTCGCTCCCCGGAAATCAGATCCGGGTCGTGTCCAGGTACGCCGGGATCTCGACCGGAAGGGACATCTCCCCGCGAATCCGGCCGGCGAGCCCCTCGAGTCCGGCCGGCTCGCCGTGAACCAGGTGAACGGTCCCGGGACGGTGAGTCGACGAGCGGAGCCACGTCAGGATCTCCCCGCGGTCGGCATGGGCGGACAGGCCGTCCAGCGTCTCGACCCGAGCGCGGACGGCAATCTCCTTCCCGTGGATCTTGATGCTGCGCGCCCCTTCCTGAAGGGCGCGGCCTCGCGTTCCGGCAGCCTGAAACCCGACGAACAGCACCGTCGTCCGGTGATCGGACAGCTTGAACTCGAGGTGGTGCAGGATCCTCCCCCCCTCGGCCATGCCGGAGGCGGAGATGATGATGGCGGGGTACGCCAGGTTGTTCAGCGCCTTGGACTCCTCGACGCTGCTCGCCATGTGGATCCCCTCGAGTCCGAGCGGATCTTCCCCGTTCGCCTCGAGGGCGCGCATCTCGAGGTCCTGGGCCTCGGGGTGGTTCGCCACGATCCGCGTCGCCTCGATCGCCATGGGGCTATCCAGGTGGATCGGGATGTCCACGGGGAGACGGTCTTCCTTGCGCATCTCACGCAGCAGATAGAGCAGCGCCTGCGTCCGCCCGACCGCGAACGAGGGGATGAGCAGGGTGCCACCGCGCCGGACCGTGTCCCGGATCAGCTTCTCCAGAAACTCCTTCGGATCGTCGCGCGGGTGATCGCGGTCGCCGTAGGTGCTCTCCAGAATCAGGTGGTCGCAAGCGGGGAGCGGCGCCGGGTCGGGGAGAATCGGCTGCCCCGGACGACCGAGATCGCCGGAGAACAGCAGCACCCTGTCGCGCCCCTTCCCGCCCGGGGGCCGGATGCGCACCTCGACGAGCGCGGCTCCCAGGATGTGCCCCGCAGGGTAAAGGCGGACCGACAACCCGCCGTGAACCTCGAGCGTCCGATCGAACGGCAGCGGATGAAGGAGCGCAAGAGTCCGGCGCGCTTCCGCCTCGGTGTACAGAGGAAGAGCGGGGGTGTGTTTCGAGTACCCCCTCCAGTTGGCGATCCTCGCGTCTTCCTCTTGCAGGTGCCCCGAATCCGGCAGCAAGATGCCGCAGAGGTCGCAGGTCGCCGACGTGGCGAGCACCCTCCCCTTGAAACCGCGCCGAGCCAGGACCGGCAGGTAGCCCGTGTGATCGAGGTGGGCGTGGGTGAGCACCACGAGATCGACCCCCGCCGGATCCATGGGCGGGGCCTGCCAGTTCCGAAGACGCAATTCCTTGAGCCCCTGGAAGAGCCCGCAGTCGACCAGCATCCGGAACCCGTCGTGCTCGATCAGGAACTTGGAGCCGGTGACGGTACCGGTGCCGCCCAGGTAGGAGAGAGTTCCCATGCGGTGTCCTTCCCGGACGTCCCGCGCGGCGGCCGATGCGCCGGCGCCGCGGGAACGGGGGGGATCGTACCACACCGATGCCGGTGCGATTCCCGTTGCATCGAGCTTCGGAGTCTGCGTCATCGACGCGTATTTGCTAGTGTAGCGTTTCGGAAATAGCTTGACGCACCGAGGGTGCCGATGCGCCCGGCCTGCGAGGAGCGACACAGCAGGCCGGGATGCAGCGGCGGCCGAATGCCAAGCGATTTCCGAAGCGCTACACTGGTATCGCGAATCCGGTCCGGAGGCCCGTCACGAGCCTCCGCGCGGCACGTGGAAGCAAGGCCTGCGATGCGATTGCAAATCGAATACTGCATGGAGTGAAACTACGAGCCCCGGGCCGCCGGTCTGGCGGCCGAGCTCGAGAAATCGCTGGGGGTGGAGAGCGAACTGCGGGCGTCCCACGGGGGCGTGTTCGAGGTCACCGTTGACGACCGGCTGGTCTTCTCCAAGAAATCCCTGGGAAGGTTCCCGAACGACGGAGAAGTCCTCGAAATCCTCCGCTCCCACGAGGGCTGAGCAGCTTCCCGTCCAGGGAGTTTCCGATGTTGGCGCACCGGCCGTGCGCGCGGTCGCCGAGGCGCGCGGGTGGGACGCAGGGGGTCCGACATGAGCCTTCTCGATCGTGCCATCGCCTTCACGCTTCCCGCCGTTCCGAAGCCGATCGTCGGCTACTTCTCCAAGCGGTACATCGCCGGTCCCGACATGGAAGACGCATTCCGGGCAGGCCGGGAGCTCGAGCGGCTTGGAGCGTGCGCGACGTTCGACATCCTCGGCGAGTTCATCACGACGCCGGAGGAGTCCCGGGCGAATACCGACGCCTACGTCGACCTCGTGCGGAAGATCGCGGCCGGCGGCTTCGAATCGCGTAACGTGTCGGTGAAGCTCACCGCCCTCGGGCTCCTTCTCGACCGGCAGCTCTGCCTCGACAACGTGCGGCGGCTGATGGGGGTCACGCGCGACACGGCCGGGTTCCTCAGGATCGACATGGAAGACTCGGCCTGTACCGACCGGACCCTCGAGATCTACAAGAGCGTCCGCCGCGAGTTCACGGGGCGGCACGCGGGGATCGTGGTGCAGTCCCGGCTGCGCCGGACGCTCGCCGACGTCGACGACCTCACGACCGAGCCGGCGAGTTTCAGGCTGTGCAAGGGAATCTACCTCGAGCCGCGCCCGATCGCGTTCACGGACGCCGAGCTGATCCGCCGCAATTTCACGCTGGTGCTCGACCGGATGTTCGAGCGGGGCGCTTACGTCGGCATCGCCACGCACGACGAGATTCTCGTCTGGGAAGCGATGCGGCTGATCCGGAAGCACGGACTCGGCCGGGACCGGTACGAGTTCCAGATGCTCCTCGGCGTGGACGAGCAACTCCGCAACATCATTCTCCAGGAAGGCCACCGGCTGCGAGTCTACGTCCCTTACGGCCGTGATTGGTACGCCTACTCGGTGCGCCGCCTCAGGGAGAACCCGCAGATCGCCGGTTACGGATTCAGGGCGATCTTCAAGAAGGCCTGACGCCGACGCCGCGGTAGAGCATGAGGTTCAGGACGGATCCGGGTTAACCCGGATAATTCATGAAGAATTATCCGGGTTAAGGCGGGCGAATTCCTCCAGGAGCTCCCGGGACCGTGCGTCGAGCTTGGCGGGAGGGACGATCTGGACCACGGCGTACAGGTCGCCCGGGAGACGCGATCCCGCCGCGGGGACTCCCTTCCCCCGCAGCCGTAGTTTCTGTCCGCTCCGCGTCCCCCCCGGCAGTGTGATCGTCGTCCTGCCGTCGAGAGTCGGGATCGAGACCTTGCCGCCGAGGGCCGCTCGCGCCAACCCCACGGGCAGGTCCACGAGCAGGTCGTTTCCTTCGCGTCGAAACGCGCCGTCCTCCTCGACGCGGATCCTCAAAAAAGCATCCCCGGTCGGCCCGCCTGCGACCCCGGCGTCCCCTTTTGCGGGGAGGCGCACCCGACCGCCGTCTTCGATCCCGGCCGGAACCCGGATTTTGACGCGATCCTCGGTGGCGACCCGGCCCGCGCCGCCGCACTTCCGACACCCCCCTTCGCCGCCGCGCCTGGCGCCGCCGCACGCCGGGCACGCGGACTGCCGCGGCAGGACCACCTCGACGGTCGTCCCGCGGATCGCTTCGAGGAACGGGATCCGGATCTCCCTCTCGATGTCCTGCCCTCTCGCCGCGCGGTGGGACCGCGACCTCCGGGCGCCAGCGCCGAACAGCTCGAAAAGGTCGGAAATGTCGTTGAAGCCGAAGTTGCGGGAATCGAACCCGGTCCCCGCGAACGGGTCGAATCCGGGACCGAACGCCTCGTGGCCGCCGCGATCGTACTTGGCCCGTTTCTCGGGGTCGGACAGCACCGCGAACGCCTCGGCGACCGACTTGAACCTCTCCTCGGCGGCCTTGTCGCCCGGGTTCACGTCGGGGTGGTGCTTCCGGGCGAGTTTCCGGTACGCCGCCTTGAGTTCCTTGTCCGAAGCGGTCCTCGCGACGCCGAGAATTTCGTAGTAGTCCTTCTTGGCCGCCATCGCCTCTCCCCACACGGGCCGGGTTCGCGACGATAAGATTGGCGCGCGCGGTTGTCAAACTTCGCACGCGCCGCGGCGAGCCCGCTCCTTGCCCCTGGCGCGTCGCTTGGCTATGCTGCGCGCGTTGTCCGGGAGAACCCCAGGGTGACCGCCCAGCAGATCATCGCCTTTCTCAACTCCATGACGTTCGGCGACGTCGCCGCGCTGGCGTCGAAGCTCGATCAGGCCCGTTCCGAGTGCGACGGCCTCGGCCACGCGGAGATCGCGGGGATCGTCGACGAAGCGCGGGCCGCGCTCCGGGAGGGCGACCTCAAGACCTACCGGCGGAAGATCGAGACCGCCGTCGCGCGTCTCGGCCACGTCAAGAACGGCTGACCCGCGCGGATCACAGCAGGCCGAACTTCTTCATCTCGTACCGAAGCGCGTCCCGGCTGATGTTCGGCAGGCGCGCGGCCGCGCGCCAAGGTCCCCCGGTGCGTGGGTCACGATTTCCCGGGGCAGGTCCTGGACGTCGACCTGCGGCCTGGTCTCGAGGGTCATCGCCCGCTCGATCACGTTGCGACGAGGCGGAAGATGTCCTCCTTCCGCTCCTCGAGCGAAGGGGCCATTTGGCGCACTCGGGTTTCCCGCTTCAAAAAGCGGCCGTCGGGGATTATGCTCGCTACCTGCTGGAGGGTTAGCCTTGAGCCGGAAGCCGCAGACCTGGCGCGTTGCCGCCGTTCAGATGACGTCCACGAACGACCGCGAGCGCAATCTCGGCGTCGCGGAGTACCTGGCCCGGAGGGCGGCCGACGCGGGAGCGAGCCTCGTCGCGTTTCCCGAACATTTCTCGTTCATGCCCGATGACGGGCCGTCCTTGCGCCACGCCGAGACCGCCGAGGGACCGCTGGCGCACTGGTTGCGCAACCTCGCCACCGAGTTGGGCTGCTATCTCCTCGCCGGATCTTTCATCGAGAAGATCGGCAGGCAACGCCGCGCGTTCAACACGTCGGTCCTCGTGGGACCGACCGGCGAGGTCGCCGCGACGTACCGGAAGATGCACCTTTTCGACGCCCGGCCCGGCGGCCTCGAAGGACTCATGGAATCGCGCTCGACCCTTCGTGGCGACCGGCCGGTGACCGCGGACACCCCGCTCGGGCGACTCGGGCTCTCGGTCTGCTACGACCTGAGGTTCCCGGAGCTGTACCGCCACCTGGCGCTCGACGGCGCCGACGTGCTGCTCGTCCCTGCGGCGTTCACCGACTACACGGGACGGCACCACTGGATGCCGCTGCTCCGGGCGCGCGCCATCGAGAACCAGTGCTGGGTGGTGGCGCCGGCCCAGGCCGGGCGCCATAATCCTCGTCGCGCGTCGCACGGCCACACGGCGGTGATCGATCCTTGGGGGGACGTGGTCGCGCTGCTCGAGAGCGGAGAAGGCGTGGTTTCCGCGGAGATCGATCTCGACAGGCTGGTGAAGATCCGCGCCGGGCTGCCGTGTCTCGACCACGCCCGCCCGGAATTGCTCGGTCGCGCGCCCCGGCGACACGACAGGCCGTGAGCGAACGGCCGGAGGACGGACCCCCTCGATGTTCTGCCCCGACTGCGAGAGCGAATACCGGCCCGGGATCGGCACCTGCGCGACGTGCGGCGTGCCTCTCGTCGAGCGCGCCGATGCGTCCTTCCGCGCCCACGCCGCCGCACCGTCCCCGCGCGGCTCGGTGGGCGACACGGAGCCTCTCGGCACCTACTGCGGTTTTCTCGGACTCGACGAAGCCCGGCACGCGCGGGACCTCCTCCGTCGTGAAGGGATCCGGTCGGACATCGTGATCCAGGAGGCGCCGGGCTCCGATCTCGGGGAGCTCCCTCGCGAGGAGTACTGGCTCAGGGTCCCTCGGAAGGCCGCCGACGCGGTGACACGGATCCTCGGGTACGACGAGTCCCTAGACGAGGAACTCGAGGGGGACGAGCCGCTCGCCTGTTCGGCCTGCGGAATGAAGGTGGCCGCCGAGGCGATCGCCTGTCCGCGCTGCGGCGAGCGGTTCGAGGAGTGAGGGCCGGGGCGGATCCTGCCTCGCCGCCGCGCCGGTTCGAGACGGTGCTCCTCGACGCCGGCGGTGTGCTCCTCGACCTCGACTACGCTTACCTGAAACGCCTTCTCGACGCGCGCCGCTGCTTCGTCGCGGAAGATGAGATGTCCCGGGCGGAGGCGATCGCCCGGACCGAGGTCGACCGCCAGGTGCGCGACGGCGGGAGATCCGGAGAAGCGTGGCGGGACTACTTCCGGATCCTGTTCGGCCGCGTGGGGGCGCCCCCCGCGATTCACGAGGAGATGATCGACGCGTTGTGGGAAGCCCACGAGCGGGTCGGCCTCTGGACCGTTCCGGTGCACGGCGCGGTGTCGGTGGTGACGAGGCTCCGCGAGGCGGGGTACCGTCTCGGGGTCGTGAGCAACGCGGAGGGACGGGTCGAGCGAGACCTCAAGTCCGCGGGGTTCGGAGGCCTTCTCGACACGGTCGTGGACTCGCACCTCGTGGGGGTCGAGAAGCCCGACCCGCGCATCTTCGAGATCGCGCTCGAGCGGCTCAAGGCCCGGGCGGAAACCTCCGTATTCCTCGGGGACGTGCCGGCCATCGACATCGTCGGCGCACGCGCCGCCGGGATCGCGCCCGTGCTTCTCGACCGGCACGGACTGTATCCCGCCGTGGACGCTCCCCGATTGGAGCGCCTCGACGATTTCCCCGAGTGGCTCGCGGCCGCGACTCCAGCGCCTTGACTTCCCCGCGACGGCGGCTCTAACTTGGTACCATCGCGTTCGTCGCGTTCCGGGGGTCGGTGAACGAGGAGAGCCGTCGTGGAACGAGCCGAAATCGTCGCGTCGCGCGCGGGCGACCTGCCCGTATTGCCCGAGGTCGCCGCGAAGGTCCTCGTGCTGGTGCGCGACTCGAATTCGAGCAGCGTGGATCTCGAGCGGCTCATCGCTCGCGACGCGGCGATCTCCGTCAAGGTCCTCAGGATCGCCAACTCGGCGCTGTTCGGCTTCAGCGGGTCGATCTCCACGTTGAGCCGCGCGCTCCTGGTTCTCGGCTTCAACACGCTCCGGACCATCGTCGTCGCGGCGTCCACCGAATCGCTCTACAGGACGAAGGGGTCGCACTTCAAGGAACAGCTGCTCTGGGAGCACTCTCTCGCCGTCGCGATCGCCGCCCGCGTTCTCGCCCGCGAGTGCCGGTTCGTCGGCGCCGAGGAGGCGTTCCTGGCCGGACTGTTGCATGACATCGGCAAGACCGTCCTCGATCGCAACGAGGGGGAGCGCTACCAAGCGGTCATCGAGAGCGTTTACAACAACGGGACGACGTTCCTCGCCGCCGAGAAGGAACTGCTCGGTTACGATCACGCGGAGGTGGGAGCGCTGATCCTGAGGAGGTGGAACCTCGCGCCGGCGCTCGAGAGCGCCGTGAAGTACCACCACGAGCCCGAATCGGCGGAGGACGAGCCGACCCTCTGCGCGATCGTGAGCCTCGCCAACAGCCTGTGCGTGAAGCTCGGCATCGGGCCCGAGCGCCTTCCCGACCTCGACCTGCTCTCGCTCGGCCCCACCCTCCTCCTCGAGCTCGACGCCGAGCAACTGGAGCGGATCGCCGCGACGACGCTCGAACAGATCGCAGCGGAACGCGAGACCTTCACTCGGGTGTAGCTTCAGAACGTGTAGGCGTAGCCGATCGTGAGCCTGCCGTCGGGCGCCCCGTCGGTGAGCCCGGCGGTGACGGCGGCGCGGACGATTCCGCGGTTCAGCGGCCGCCAGTTCACGCCCGCCAGGAGCCGGAAGTCGGAGTCGCTATCTCTCCAGCGTTCGGACTCGACGTTCGCCTCGCCGACGAGGCTCACCTGATCGGACAGCGGGAAGATCAGTCCCACGCCGAAGAGCGTGGAAATCCGACCGTCCAGGTCGTCCGCCTGACTGTGTCCGTCGCCGTTCATTCGGAACCCGAAGTGGCCGGTGAGGATCGCTTCCGGTAGGCGGTACCGCACCGCTCCGAATCCTTCGAAGTTGAAGGCGTTGTAGCCAAGACCCGCCGTGTCATCCCCGGTCGGCACGGTCACGAGTCCGCCCAGGGCAAACTCGGCGCGCCCTCCGGCCGCACCCAGGTGATACTTGCCCCAGACGTCGAGATCCGTCGCGCCCGACCCGTCGTCGGATCCCCCGTCGGCGGACGAGTTTCCGAAGCCGACACGCCCCCCGACCTCGAGCCTCTCGACCGGCTTGAACGCCGCCGTGGCCATCAGCGCCGTCACGTCGAGCCGTTCGTAGCTGGTGAACTCGAGGCTCCCCTCCCACCACTGGTTCGGGACGATCGTGGCGTCTTCCGCGAACGACTGGAAGAGGCGATCCTCGCCGGACGTCGGCGTGGCGGCGCCCGCGGCCCACGCCGCGCCCGAAAACCCGATGGCGAGCACAAGGAGCGCCCCCCGGAGCAGAATTCCGACCGTCCCGCACGACTCGAGTCTCATCATGCAACCTCCTCCGCAGCAGTACACATATTCCCGCAGGGACACCGACGCCCCCAGGCGCCGGTTTTCTTGCACATCGCGCGCCATTGTGGTGACCGGCTCGCGAGCTGTCAAATCCACCACGTGGGATTGCGCGAAGTTCCGCAAGAGAAAGCGGCCCCACGCGCAGTGTCGCGCCATGACGTCAGAACGAACTGGTATAAGTTACCGATTTTGTGTACTATTCCGCACCAGACCCTCCGGCGCGCGTTCCGCGAACCGTGCTGCCGGGACGATTCGAAAGGAGGCCCGCCATCGGACTGCGACTCACGAATGCCGGCGATTACGCGATCCGGGGGATGATCCACATCGCTTCGACGGCCGATGGTGCGGTCTCGCTGCGGAGCGACATCGCCGAAGCTCAGGGGATTCCTCCGAGCTTCATGGCGAAAATCCTCCGAAGCCTGGTGCGAGCGCGGCTGCTCAGGTCGTCTCGCGGGGTCCACGGCGGTTTCGCCCTTGCGAGGCCCGCCTCGAAGATCACGCTGCTCGACGTCGTCGAGGCGATCGAAGGGCCTCTTTCCTTGACCAACTGCACGCCGGATCCTGGAGGCTGCCCGAGGTCGGACGGTTGCCCGGCGACCGCGGTCTGGCTCGAGGTCCAGCACAAGATGGCGGAGGTCCTTCGGGGCACGTCGATCGAGAGCCTGCTCTCGGCGCCGAAGCGCAGCTCGCGCGCGGGCAAGGCGCTCGCCGACCTCGTCGGCCACCGCAGATAGATCCGCCTTCGAGAACAACGAGATCCTCGCCGCCGAGTTGACCGCCTCGAGCGCGACGTTTCGCTAATCCTGCCGCACTCCCACCGCCTTCAGGATCGAGATCATCGGGCACCAGCTGCTGAACCCCGACTGGAACAGGTTGAGCCCGACGAAGACCGTGAAGAGGTAGATCCAGGGGCTCACGAAGTGTCCGAGAGCCACCGAGAGCACCACGAACCAACCCGCGATCGTTCGAAGCCATGCGTCGATCCCCATCGTTCGCCTCCAAGCCCGGGATGCTCCCCGGAGCTGCCGACGGGGAAGAAGACGCAGCGGAGGAGCTTCAGGATACCGGGGACCTCGCGGGCCGGGTACCGCCGGCCCGTCGAAAGACCGGCCGGCCTACCCTTCCCGGCAGCGCCGCTCGTACGCCTCGACGCAGGCGCGCCGGAGTTCCTCGGGAAGACGCGGCCGCGGGAGTTCGCCGACATGGGCGACCGTGTTCCGGAGCGATCGCAGGAATGCGACGCAGGGCTCGCAGTCCGAGAAATGCCCCTCGATCTCGGCGCGGACGGACGGATCGAGTTCGCCGTCGAGGTACTCCGAGAGCCGCTCCAGCAGGTCGAGGCACGCCTCCCGGCCATGCGCATGCTCGGCGGTCATGCCTTCCTCCCCGCGGCCCGCTCGCCGGCGAAAGCCGCCTCGAGTGTGCGGCGGACCCTCAGCCGCGCGCGGTGGAGCCGCATCTTGATCGTGCTCACCGGCAGGCCGAGCGCCTCGGAGGTCTCGTCGATCGAGAGCTGCTCCATGTCCCTCATGACCAGTACGATGCGATAGTGTGGCGGAAGGTCGCCGATCGCGGCCTGGACCTGCTCCCGGATCCGCGTCCTCGCGAAATCTTCGTCCGGCAGCGAGGCGGGATCCGGGATCTCGACCCCCGGCCCCTCTCCCGGCCGCGGCGCCAGTTCTTCAAGCGAGATCTCCCTCGCCGGCTCGTACTTCCCCTTGCGCCGCTTCATCAGGCAGGCGTTCGACGCCACGCGGTAAAGCCACGAGCGGAGCGCCTCGGGGTGCTCGAGTTCCCGGAGAGAGAGGTAGGCCTGGAGCATGGTGTCCTGGACCACGTCGTGCGCGTCCTCGGAAGCCCCGCAAACTCGCCGGCCGAACCCGTAGATCCTGTCGCCGTAAGCGGCGACGAACGCGTCGAACGCGCCGGGCTCGTCGCGCCGGATACGATCGAGGAGGATCGCGTCGTCGGTGACCGTCACTTCCCGTCCACCTCCCGCTAGCCTGTCCCAGTAGCGCGAGCCCGAAGTCCGCGTTCGCATTCGACCCGTCGCGGCCCTCGCGGCGAGCGGCCGGTTCTGCCTCGAAAGGCCGCTCGCCGCGCGGAGCGAGGCGGCGCGGCGACGTTTCGCCGCGCATCGCCGAAGCGTGCCGCGCGGGTCGAATGCGAACGCGGACTTCGGACTCACGATAGTGAGGTATCGTAACACCAAGGAATCCACCGCCGGGAGGTATCCCCGGCGTTGTCTTCTGCATCCTCACGACGGGCGGCGGACGGCCGCCGAGGGAGAGGACCGATGACGTTCCGTCCGGTGATTCTCGTTCTTGCGCTGTCGGCCGCGGCCCTGCGGACCGGCGTCGACGCGCGCGCCGCGGAGCCGCTCACCCCCGAGTCGGCCGTCGCGACGGCGCTTCTGAACCACCCGGCGCTGCGCGCCGCCGACCGCGAGGTGGACGCCGCGGAGGCCGACGGCAAGCTGGCCCGAAGCGGCAGGCTTCCGCGCGTCGACGTGACCGAGGACTGGATACGTTCCACGAATCCCGTGTTCGTGTTCGCGTCGAAGCTCGGCCAGGAACGGTTCGCGGCGACCGATTTCGACCTGGGCGCGCTCAACCGGCCGGATCCGTTCACGAACGCAGCCACCCGGGCGGTGCTTCGCCAGAACGTCTGGGATGCGGGACGGACGCGGCTTTACGGCAAGGCCGCCGCGCTCGGTGTCGAGGCGTCCACCGACTCCCGCGCCAGGACTCGCGACGAGGTGGCCTTCGGCGCGACACGCGCCTTCTGGGACGCGGTGCTGGCCGGCCAGATGCTCGAGGTCGCGCGGTCGGCCGAGGCGGCGGCGAAGGCGAGCGCGGACATGGCGAAGCGGCACGAGGAGGCGGGGCTGGCGGTGGCCTCGGACCGGATGGCCGCCGAGGTCCGTCTCGCCGAGGTCCGCGTGATGCGCCTCCGGGCCGAACAGGGCGCCACGGTCGCCCGGGCCGCGCTCAGGCCGGCGCTCGGCCTGACCGAAGACCGGGAGTTCGACCTCATGCCGCCGGAGATCGAGCCGGAGCCGCCCGGCGACGGCGCCGAGGCGCGAGTCGCGGAGGCGCTCTTGTCGCGGCCCGATCTCCGCTCGCTCGAAGTGCGCCTGCGCCAGGCCGAGATCGGCGAGCGGATCGCCCGCAGCCACCGTCTTCCCGAGGTCGGCGTGGGAGCCCAGTACGAGTGGAACGGCCGCGCGCCGCTGTCGAGCGACGGCGGCAACTGGAGCACCGGTCTCTCGGTGCGCGTGCCGGTCTTCGACGGGTTCGAAACCGCGGCGCGCGCGGCGCGGTCCCGTGCCGAGCGCGAGCGGCTCGAGGCGTTCCGCGACGCCGCCCGCGAGGGGATCCGGCTCGAGGTCCGCTCCGCCTGGGCGGACCGCGTGGCCGCGGGCGAGCGGCTCCGGGTGTCGGTCTCGGCGCTCGCCGAGGCGGAGGAAGCGCTCCGGATCGTGCGCGATCGATACGACGAGGGAATGGCCCTGATGGTCGAGTTACTGGGCGCCGAGACCGCAAGGACGTCGGCGCAGGCGAGCCGCGTCGCCGCGGACAGGGAGCTGGCGATGTCGGCGGCCGTACTCGATCTCGCGACCGGCCGCGGCGCGGCCGCGCGGATGGGCGGGCGCGAACGATGAACCCGAACATCGACGAGAGGAAGGCGACGATGCGAATCCGGCACGATGAGTGGAAGGGGGCGAGAACGGTCGCTCTGGGTCTGCTGGCGCTGCTGACGCTGCTTGCGACCGCTTGCGGCGGCGGACGGGAGACCGTTCGCCCGGAGGCCGCCCCACCCCTGACCGCGAAGGTGGCCGCGATCGAGGAAGTCCCCTGGGATCGCTCACTGACGGTGACGGCCGGCGTCGGCCCGAACCGGCGAGCGGCGCCTGGGACCGTCCTGATGGGGCGCGTGGAGCAGGTGCTGCGGCGGGAAGGCGACCGGGTTCGCGGCGGCGAGGTGCTCGCCCGGATCGAGAGCCGCGAGGTCTCGGCGCGGCTCGCCCAGGCCGAGGCCAACGTGGCCGGGGCGGCCTCGCTGGCGCGCAACGCGCGGCTGACGAAGGAGAGAATGGAGCGCTTGCTCGCGAAGCAGGCCGCGACGCAGAAGAATGTCGACGACGCCGCCACCGGTTTCGACGGGGCGGCGGCGAATCTGAAGGCGGCCGAGGAAGGAGTCGCCGCCGCGCGGATGGTCGTGTCCTACGCCCAGGTCGTCGCGCCGTTCGACGGCGTCGTCGTCGAGAAGCGGGTGGAGGCGGGCGATACGGCCGCTCCCGGCGTGTCGCTGTTCGTCGTCGAGGACACCTCGAGGATGAAGATCGAGGCGCAGGTTCCGGAGTCCGCGGTGCTCACCCTGAGAGAAGGAGAACCGGTCGAGGTCGACGTGGATGCAGCGGGAGGGGGCGCCCGCAAGGGGACGCTCACGGAACTGCTGCCCGCGGCCGATCCGAGGAGCCGCACGTTCACGATTCGCGTGCTGCTCGAAAATCCGGACGGGGCGCTCCGCTCCGGCATGTTCGCGCGGCTCCGGCTTCCGGGGAAAACGGGAAAAGCCCTGGCGGTCCCCGAGGAGGCGTTGGTCCGGCGCGGTCCCCTCACCGGAGTGTTCGTGGTGGACGGCCAGGGAGTCGCGCGGCTCCGGTGGATCACCTCCGGCGAATCGCGGGACGGACGCGCGGAGGTCCTGACCGGCCTCCGTCCCGGCGAGCGTTACGTCGTGGCGCCCCCCGCCGGGCTCGAGGACGGCCGGCGCATCGAGGCGCGGTGATGGCCGGCGCCCTAGCCTCGGGCCGGATCGCCCGCGCTTTCATCGACAACAAGCTGACGCCGCTTCTCGTCGTTGCGGCGCTCGTTCTCGGCGTGCTGGCCGTCGTGGCGACTCCGAGGGAGGAGGAGCCGCAGATCGTCGTGCCGATGATCGACGTGCTGGCCGCCTGGCCCGGCGCCGACGCTCCGGAAATGGAGCGTCTGATCGCGGTCCCTCTCGAGCGTGCGATCCGCGAGATACCCGGGGTCGAGTACGTGTATTCCACGTCGCAACCGTCGGGAGCGATGATCGTCGCGCGCTTTTTCGTCAACTCCGATCCGGAGCGGGCGCTGATCGGCGTCCGGGACAAAGTGGCGAACGCGGCTTCGTCCTTCCCGGCCGGAGCGATGCCCCCGACGGTCACTCCCCGATCCATCGACGACGTGCCGATCCTGGCGATCACATTCTCGTCGGACCGCCACGACCCGCTGGCGCTCCGGCGCATGGCGGCCGAGATCGAGGAAGAGATCCGCGCCGTGCCGCACGTCGCCTCGACGACACTCCTCGGGGGGCAAAAGCGCGAGATCCGCGTCGAGCTCGACCCCGAGCGGCTGGCCTCTCGCGGCCTCGCCCCCGCGGCGGTGTTCCTGGCCCTCGAGAAAGCAGGCGCGTCGCTTCCGGCCGGGAGCTTCGGCGCGAACGGCCGCCAGACCGTCGTCGAGACCGGCGATTTCCTCGAGGGGACGGAAGACGTCGGAGCGGTGATCGTCGCCGCGCCCATGGGCCACCCGGTGCGCCTCCGGGAAGTGGCCACGGTGGCCGACGTTCCCGAGGAGCCGAGAAGCCACGTGTTCCACGCGGAGCCCGGGAGGCCCACGGTCCCCGCGGTCACGCTCGCGGTGGCCAAGACTCGCGGCGCTAATGCCACCGTGGTGGCGGACGCCGTGCTGCGGCGGATCGAGGCGGTGCGCGGACGGCTGCTCCCCGGCGAGGCGCGAACCACCGTCACTCGCAACTACGGCGAGACCGCCCAGGAGAAATCGAACGAGCTGATCTTCCACCTGCTGCTCGCCACGCTCTCCGTCGTCGCCCTCATGGCGATCGCGCTCGGCTGGCGGGAGGCGGTGGTCGTTGCGGTGGCGGTCCCGGTCACCGTGGCGTTGACGCTGCTGATCTACTACGTGTCCGGTTACACGCTGAACCGGGTGACGTTGTTCGCCCTGATCTTCTCGATCGGCATCCTGGTGGACGACGCGATCGTCGTCGTCGAGAACATCCATCGGCACATGATCCTGAGGAAGCTGCCGCCGCTCCAGGCGGCGGTGTTCGCGGTGGACGAGGTGGGGAACCCCACGATCCTCGCCACGTTCACGGTGATCGCGGCGATCCTCCCGATGGCGTTCGTCTCGGGTCTGATGGGGCCGTACATGCGGCCGATTCCCGTGGGGGCGTCGTTCGCCATGCTGATCTCTCTGCTGGTGGCGTTCATCGTGTCGCCGTGGCTGGCGTTCCGGCTGCTCCGCGGCGAGACGGCCCACGCCCACGATCCGGAGGCCGGCCCGAACGAGGGGGCCGGCGCGAGGCTGTACCGGCGGCTGATGGAACCGCTGCTGCGCCGGCCGGCGTACCGGTGGGGGCTGCTCGCCGCGATCGGTGCGCTGCTCGTCCTGTCCGTCGCGCTGGTCCCGCTCAAACTCGTTACGGTCAAAATGTTGCCGTTCGACAACAAGAGCGAGATGCAGATCATCGTGGACGCGCCGGAAGGGACCCCGCTCGAGGGGACACTCGCGGCCGCGCGCGAGATGGCCGACCGGCTCGCGCCCGAGCCCGAGGTCCGCGACATCCAGGTGTACGCCGGGACGTCGGCGCCGTTCAACTTCAACGGCCTCGTCCGCCACTACTTCATGCGGCGCCTGCCCCACAAGGCCGACCTCCAGGTCAACCTCGTCGCCAAGGGAGATCGCAAGGCCTCGAGCCACGCGATCGCCCTGCGTTTCCGGCCGCTGGTCGCGGAGATCGCGCGCCGTCACGGCGTGCGGGTCAAGGTCGCCGAGATCCCTCCCGGCCCGCCCGTGCTCTCGACCCTCGTGGCGGAGGTGTACGGAGAGGATCCCGCCGTGCGCCTCGAGATCGCAGGAAAGGTACTGGCGGTCTTCGACGGCACCCCCGGCGTCGTGGACACCGACTGGTACGTCGAGGCGCCGCAGCCGCGCGCGCGCTTCGTGGTGGACCGCGACAAGGCCGCGCTCTCGGGGGTGGATCCCGGACAGGTGGCGATGACGCTCAGGCTCGCGGTGGAAGGGCTCTCTCCCGCCGTCGCCCACCCCGGGGACGATCGGGAGCCGGTCCCGGTCACCGTGCGCCTCCCGCGCGCGGACCGGTCCCGCCTCGAGAAATTGGGCGGCCTGCGGCTCCTGTCCGCCTCGGGCGCCTCGGTTCCGCTCTCCGAGGTCACCCGGCTCGAAACCGGCACCACCTCCCCCTTCCTCTACCGGAAGAACGGCCGCCCGGTCACGTACGTCGTCGGCGACGTCGCCGGGACCGAGGAATCGCCCGCCTACGCGATCCTGAAGATGTCCGAGAAGATCCGGTCGATCGCCGTCCCGGGCGGCTACTCGCTGGACGAGCGGATGGTGGACGACCCGTCGAAAGGGGAGCGCGCGGCGGTGGTCTGGGACGGCGAGTGGCGGATCACCTACGAGGTGTTCCGCGACCTCGGGATCGCGTTCGGAGCGGTGCTGGTGCTGATCTACATCCTCGTGGTCGCCTGGTTCCGATCGTTCGTCGTGCCGCTCCTCATCATGGCTCCGATCCCCTTGACCCTCGTCGGCATCCTGCCGGGACACGCGCTGACCGGCATCTTCTTCACCGCGACCTCGATGATCGGGATGATCGCGCTCGCGGGGATCATCGTGCGCAACTCGATCCTGCTCGTCGATTTCATCGAACTGTCGATGGAGCGCGGCCTGCCGCTTCGCGAGGCGGTGCTCGAGGCGGGCGCGGTGCGGTTCCGCCCGATCGCCCTTACCGCGGCGGCGGTGATCGTCGGAGGGATCGTCATGGTGCTCGACCCGATTTTCCAGGGGCTCGCGGTCGCCCTGATGACCGGCGTCTTCGTCTCGACCGTGCTGACGCTGGTCGTGATCCCGCTCCTCTACTTCATGATGATGCGCCGCCGCGCTCTCGCTCCGGCGTCCGGGCGCGAGGAGGGCCGGCCGTGAAGCAACTCACGATCCTTTGCAGTTCCGATCTTTCGGGCGCGGTGCAGGACGCCCTGGTGCGCGCCGGGGTCGAGGGGTTTCTCCGCCTCCCGGGCGGCGTCGGCGTCATGCCGGGCGCCGCGACGACGCACGGCCAGTGGCCTCGGTGGGAGGCGGAGATGTTCGTGGCGCCGGTCACCGAGGAGGCGGCCTCGCGCGCCGTGGAGGCGCTCCGCGCGCACGCCGGCCGCTGCGAGGTGGAGCCCTGTCTGCGTATCCTGGTCTCGAACCTGGAGGCGGTGTACTGATGAGCGACGGCGGCAGCGCTCTTCTTCTGATCGCGATCTTCGCGGGCTGGTTCGTGCTGAACCGCTTCGTCCTGCCGAGGGCCGGCGTCTCCACCTGAATGGCCCCCGGCTGTCCCCCCGCGGAGCGGGGCGCGACCGGCGACGCCACAGACGCCACAGCGGATCGCGACGAGAGGTCCGACGCGGCGCCGAAGTGATACAGGCGGCGGCGCGATTCCTCCTGTGGCGCGTTCCGCAACACACGTTAGAAGCGCCACTCGACGCCGCAGTTCCGGGCTCCTATACTCTCCCCTGGTCCCCAGCGGAGATCGGATCATGGAGAGTCGCAGCGAGCCGATCGGCAGCGTCAAGGACGTGGAAACCTGCCTCGCGGAGCTGCTGGGAAGCGTGTCCGGGGTGGAGGCCATTCTCTACCACCGAGCCGGGCGAGAGCACCGCGTCTGGACGGTGATCCGCCGCGACAGCGAGCGTCTCCGCCACCGGATCTATCGAGTCGAATCCGAGATCATGGATCGCTTCCCGCGGCACCTGTTCGACTTCTCGGTCCCGGCGCTCGAAAACGGATTGCTAACGACCTGGTCGCCCACGGGGATGCGACGGCTACCGGTCACGCGGCGCGAGGAGGCTCCCGCGTCTCCACGACGGCGCTCGCCGTCACGAACGGCCGTCGAAGGCCGCCGCAGGCGATAACAGGCCGCCGTCCCCGATTTTCCACCGCCGCCTCCTCCGAGAGCGTGCGGAGTGCCCAGCCAGGACGAGCATCTGATCCAAGCGCGCCACAACGAGACGCTCGTGTCCATGCTGCTGCGAGTGTCGCCTCGCCATGCGGATTGGGCCGTCGTCGCTTCCTTCTATGCGGCCGTCCATTACGTCGAAGCGTACTTCGCCGCCCGCGGGATTCACTCGCAGAGCCACGCCGAGCGGTCGCGAAACCTGAAGCGCTGCATGCCCTCCAGGGTCGCGCCGCTGCATGACTTGAAGGAAGCCGCGGACCGAGCGAGATACCGCTGCATCCCGCAATCCGCGAAGGGTTACCGCAAGCAATGCGCGCCGAAGCTCGCCGTCGTGCGCGATACCATTCAGCGCGCGCGGAGAGAATCGCGACCCGTATGAGTCGCTATGGCACGGCCTCCTCGACGATCCGGATCTCCTTGTCGCTGAGGCCATACATCTCGTACACGAGCTGGTCGATGCGGCGATCCAGGGCGTCGATCTGGCGTTGTGCCGAGGTGCGTGCCGAACTTACGCGAATTCCAGCGGCGTCGTTCTTGAGCGCGAGCATCTCCTCGACGCGGCGAACGATCTCGCCATGGCGCTTCCTCTGTCGCGGGTCATCGAAGTCAACGGTTGGCAGTGGTATCGACAGCAGGGGCTGCTTCTTGATCTTCGGGAACGTCCTCTTTTGATCGAAGAAGCACTGCTCCCAATACCACCGCGCGACGCGCGAACACATGACCCCCAGCACGAACAACAACGCGTAGTTCGATGGCTGCGTGAAGTACACGTTATAGATCGTGTTTAGAGCGTACGTCCCCGCAGGTATCAGCGTCGCGATCGGATGCCGGCCGATCTGGCGGACCCCGAGCCTGGCGGACTCGTGGACAGACTGCTTCCCTCCACTTTTTATCACATCCTTCTGGAAATCCAGGTACTCGCGCGGAGGCTCGAGGTGATATCGGGAAATATTGGCGCCATCAACGACTGGCTTCGGATTTCGGCCGAGCTTTCGCTTCTGTACGACAGTATCGCGACCGCGCGTCTGAATTCCGAAATAGGCATCCGCGATCTTCCCCAGGGGGAAAGAACATGCACGGATTCTCGCCAGGAGACTCGCGGTCTCGGTTCCTCCGACCAAGCCGAACTCCAGCTCCGGATGGCGACGCCACTCCCGTTGGAACTGCACGGTAGTCACGTCGCGCCCCAACACGGAGTCGGAGCGCACGATGGTGACCGCATGGCCATCGTCGGGGCGCGCGCACCGTCGCAAGATGATGAGTGCGCTGTCCACGCTGGCACCGGCGAATACCGGATACGAGAAGAGCCGCAGGATCTCAACTTGAGAGTTCTCGAGAATGAACTCGCGAAGATCGCGAGCGAACTTGTTCCGCAAGTATGTGTTCGGCGTTATAAATCCAACGTACCCGCCTGGCGACGCCAATGTCAGCGCACGCTCCAAGAAGACCTGGTACATATCGATCTTGTACTTGGCGGACGCAAAGGACCGGGACAGGTATCGGAAGACGTCCGGTTGATCGAGACTCTGGAGAAGAACATAGGGCGGATTTCCCACGACGGCGTCAAACCCGGAACCTGCCGTCTTGTGGGCGTACTCCGAATCCCAGTCGAATGCGTTTACGCGCCAACCTTCATGGATTTCCAGTGGCAACCGACCGGACTTGACCGAATAGTCCGACCCGACCAGTGAATTTCCGCATTTCACGTTGTCGGCCAAGTCCGGCAACGCGCGCTCCTCGAACAAACGACGCTGCACCTTGAGCGTCTCGCCCGTTTCTCCTTCCAGGACCTTGAGCAAGAGAGACAGCTTCGTGACTTCGACCGCCTGGGGATCGATGTCCACGCCGTAGATGTTGTTCAGAAGAATTCGCTTTCGTTCCGAGGTGGTCAGCCTCCAATCGCCGGCCGGCCCGCGGTACAGTTCCTTCCGACGCTTCGCGGGACCGTTCTCGACGTATCGGTCGCGGTGCCAATCCAGGAGGTACTGATAGGCTCCGATCAGGAACGACCCGGAGCCGCAGGCCGGATCGAGAACCCGGAGTTTCGCCGCCTGGCGGGGGGTCTTCTTCCCGAGGAGCTTGCCGAGAGTGTGCCGGACGATGTAGTCCACGATGTACGTCGGCGTGTAATAGACGCCACCGGCCTTCTTGACCTCCGGCTTGTCTTCGACCTTCGCCTGGTGTCCGGCCGTGAGCCGGATGACCTTCCCGAGGAACTGCTCGTAGACCTGTCCAAGGATGTCCGCAGGCAGCACCGAGAACTCGTACGGGCTCTCGGGGTAATACAACCCGCCGAGGATCTCTTTGAGGGGCTTGTCGTCGATCACGAGCTGCGGCGTCAGATCGTCAGGAGGCTCGAGGCGTTCCTTCTCTTTGCGGAAATGGAAGAGCCCGGAGTTGTACCGCTCGTCCGCGCGACGGTACAGATCCAGCAGGCGTGCGTAAGTGTTCGTGCCGCTCAGCAGCGCTTGCAGACGTCCGTATTCTTCGATGCTGCGGTCCTCGCAGATCCGGAGGAAGACGATCCGATCGATCGTGCTTTGGACCGCGAAGTTCAGCTCCGACTGCGTCAGGCTGGGGTTTCGGATCGCGAGATTCCGCGCCAGTACGTCTCGCCAGGATTCGATGTCCTTGAGGAAGGCCGCGTCGACCTCGGCGGTCCCCCTCCTCCCCCGCCCCGAATCTGCATATCGGTCGAAGGAGCCCTTGAGGACAGCTTCCCGTGAGAAGATCGCCTCGATCTCCTCCCATCGTTTCTCGTACTCGTCGTAGGTGCAGAAGAGGATTCTTGCAACGGAGGCCTTGTCCGTCACGGCCGGCTTGACCCGGCAATCGTAGACTGCGAGCTCCTCGAAGTCGGTCAGGATGCTGAGCGGTAGCTTGGCCGACCAGGCGTAGCGACGGAGCTGGTAGGCGGGGTCAACGTCCTCCTTGACGTTGACCGACGGTTTCTTGGCCTCGACGAAGAACTTCCGGATGCCTCCGACCCGGAAGCAATAGTCGGGTGCCTTCGTCGCACGCCCCATGCGCAATGCGTCCTCATTGACCACATCCTTGTACGCCTCGGCGTAGCCCTGCCGGTTCGCTACGTCCCAACCCAAGGCTTCGAAGAAGGGGTCGACGAACTCCTTCCGAAGCTGCGCCTCCTTGTAGCGGCCGGAGCGGTAGTCATCGAGATTGCGCGTGAAGCGCTCGGTCAGGTCCTGGATCTCCCGGGGAACGGACATCTTCTTGGGGTCCCCTCTCGAGAACGAAGAACATCTCCCCGTGTGCCAACGCGACGCAGAACGCCTCGGGAGTGGAGCATAGGGAGCGCGAGGTCGGACTGTCAATGTCGTGGCGGCGCCGCGCGGGCCACGGGATTCGAGATTCGGGGCGTTGCCCGACCTGGCGCCCCCTTGTCCCGTCGATTCCCCCGCATTAGGCTGACCCCATGGGGGAAGACGAGCTCCGAGCGTGGTTCGACGCGTACAAGCGCGCCTGGGAGACGCGGGACGCCGAGGCGGCGGCCGCGCTGTTCGCCGAGACGGCGGTGTACCAGGAAAAGCCGTTCGGAAAGCCGATGCGCGGCCGGGCGACGATCCGGGCTTACTGGGAGCACATCCCGCGAACGCAGGACGACATCCGCTTCCACTACAAGGTGATCGGTCTCGCCTCCGACGGCGGCACGGTCCACTGGTGGGCGTCGTTCGTGAGGCTGCCGTCCGGCAAGCGGCTCCATCTCGACGGCGTGGCGGCGGTCACCTTGGGCGGCGACGGGAAGTGCCGTCTGTTCCGCGAGTGGTGGCACAAGCGCGAGACGTAGCGCCGCGAGAGACGGGTCACGGCCGGGACAGCGCTCGCGGCCCCTTCGGCGCCGCAGCCTGCGCCCCCCGGGCTCCGCCCTCGGGTGCCGCGGCCCCTTCGGGCAACTGAGCGGCGATCACGATGTCGGCGTCGGCGTCGGCCGTCGGCAACGGCGGCGCGCACGGGCGCGGCGCGGGGCCGCCGCGGCTCGCCAGAAGGTCCAGGAGAAATCGCTCCTGCTGGTGGCGCGCCCGCCGGACCCGTCCCGCCGCGTGCGGCGCCGCGATGCAGAACACGAGCTCTCCCTGCGCGGTGTTCAGGAATCCGGCGAGTACCGAGATCCCTCCGTCGGTCGCGGTCAAGGTTCCCGTCTTGCCGACCAGCGCGGTGGCGTTGGGCCCTTCGGAGAGCAGCGGGAAGAAACGCGTCACCGTCCCGGGATCGCACCCGGCGACGGGGAGGAGCGATTCAACGCTTCGCCCCACCTTCTCGCCGGTCCGCCGGAACTCGCGCATCATCCGCACGACGAGACGCGGCGTGATCCGGTTCTCTCCGAGCCCCGACATCGTCTCGAGCTTGACGAGGTCGGGCGGCGCACCGATCGTCTCGCCGACCCGCTGCGCGAGTTCGCCCGCGGAGCCCAGTGCGGCGCCGACCCGCTCGATGTCGTTGTTCGAGAAACAGTTGAAACGGCGTAGCGTGTCGGCCAGCGGCTTGGACCGGTGCACGACCGAGACCTCGGCCCCCTCCAAGCCGTCCCTGACACGAACTCCCTTGGCCATCGCGACCCGGGGCGGATGCTCGGCATAGAGGCCGCGACGCGTCGCGAACTCGCGCCACGCCGCTCGAGTCGCCCGGCTCCACAGCTTCGAGTCGAGCGCCAGGCGAAGGCGGGTCCCCATGAGAGCCGCGCGCTGGTCCGGGTCGCGCTCCCTGCCCGCCGAACCGTCCTCCCATCCCATCCAGAATTTGTGATTGACCACGAGAGATCCGGTGACCTGCCGCACGCCGAGCCGGTTGAGCGCCGCGGCGACGAGGAACGCGTTCTCCGACTGGAAGTCGGGATCCCCGGTCCCCTCGACGACGAGATCGCCGCGCAGGATCCCCTTCCCCGCGTCCAGAGTTCCCCGGATCCTGAAACGGGTCTCGAAGCGGAACGCCGGACCGAGCTTCTCGAGCGCCCACCACGAGGTGGCCACCTTGACCACCGACGCGGGGTTGATCGTCTCGTCACCGGCGCGCGAGTCGACGACGTCG
This sequence comes from Terriglobia bacterium, assembly GCA_963790465.1. Lineage (GTDB taxonomy): Bacteria > Acidobacteriota > Polarisedimenticolia > Polarisedimenticolales > JAIQFR01 > JAIQFR01. Next base: position 133,927 of record CAWBOP010000021.1, read on the forward strand.
CCGCCGGCCGTCTCGACGTGCCACACCATTGCAAGTGGCGCTCGCGCCGGCTTCGCGCGAGGAGCCTTCCGGGAAGGCGCCGCCGCCGCTTCGCTCGCGAAGAGGAGCGGAAGGAGCAGGAGCAGCGCCGTGATGGAGTCGCGTCTCGTGTTCGTCATCGGCGCGCATTGTATCTCTTCCGCGTATCGACGGCCGCGCCAGCCGCACGCTCTCCTCCTCACAGGTCTTCCGCCCGGTGGCTTGCGGGAGAAACGACGAGGGGCGGATCAGGGCGACCGCGGAGCGGAACCCGGCCCGGATCGGTCTTCGAGGCTCCCGAGCTCCCGCGCGCTATCCTGGCGCCGCGGGTCGATCTCGAGCGCCTTGCGGAAGGCCTCCTTGGCGGCCTCGGCCGCGCCGCGCCTGCGGTTAAGGATGCCGAGCACGTGGTACACCGCCGCGTCGCGCGGCTCGATCGCGACGGCGCGAGCGTACATCTCGATCGCCTCGTCCGTCCTCCCCTCCCGCGCGAGCACCTTTCCCAGCTCGACGTAGATCAGTTCGTGGGACGGGTCCTGCCGGAGCGCCTCGCGCAGTTCCTTCTCCGCGTCCAGGAGCCTGCCGTCCTGCGCGATCAGGACGCCGAGGTTGAAGTGCGCGACGCTCGAGCTCTCGGGGCGCGCGGGAAGACCAACGGCCGAGGCGAGGCGCGCCGACCAGTGGTTCGCGGGGGCGCGGACCGGCAGGTTCGAGAAAGCGAGGAGCGCGACGCCAAACGCGATCACCCACGCCCCGCTCCCCCGCCCTCGCACCGCGTCCCGCGCGGCGCAGGCCACGTGGACGACCGCGTACCCGGCCATCGGAAAGAGCGCCGGGATCATCGCAAGCCGGTACCGCGCGATCACGAAGAAGAGGAGCACCGAGCCGGCGTAGACGGTGAAGTGGACGAGGACTCCGCGGGCCCAGCCCGGCCGCTTCCGGAGAAGGAAGGCGCCGAGGAGCCCGAGCGGAGCGACGAGGCCGAAACCCGGGAGCGGAAGCCGGAGGACGGGAGCGGTCTCGCGATAGACGTAGTAGTCGAGGTTGTCGGGAACCTCGTAGGCCTCCCAGAGGACCACGACCTTCTTCGCCATGAGCCGGAGCCAGCCGCCGGGATGCGAGCGGATCCAGGCGAGCGCCTCGGCGAACCAGAAGCGCGAGGCGTCGCGCGTCGTCATCGCGCGGCCCGACCGGCGCTCCGCCTCCGCGACGAAGTCGTGCTCCTCGTACTTCGGATTCGACCGCACGAACGGGAGGGCGGCGTAGCGGCCGGTCGTCGCGCCCGCGTTGTTCCCCTGATAGAAGTTCTGCCCCGCCTGCGCCGTCGTGACGATCCACTCTCCGCCGACGACCCGGTTCCGCGTTGCGACGACGCCGAGCACGACCGCGGCGCCGAGCACGAGCGCCGCCCCTTCCCGCCACGCGAATCGGGACCTTCCCCTCGGGGCTGTCGCCGAACGGTCGACGAGGACCCACACGGCGAGGGCGGCGAGCGGCAGCAGCAGATTGCCGCGCACGAGGCAGCCGAGGCCCAGGAGAGCCCCCGTCGCGCACCAGAATCGGAGACGCCTCTCGGCGATCGCCCGCGAGAGCGTCCAGAACGACGCCGCGGTGAAGAACACATCCATCCACGCCTTGAGGATCAGACCCTCGTAGTAGATCGAGGGGAGATACGCCGCGGCGAGGAGCCCCGCCACGATCGCGGCTCCGCGCCCGAGCGCGCGGTCGGTCGCCGCGAAGAGCATCGGGGCGACGAGCGACCCGAGGACGAGCTGGATCGCGACCGCGACGATCCGGTGATTTCCAAAGATCGCGTAGACGGCGCCGAGGAAATACGGATAGAGAGGATCCTGGTAGAAGAGCCCTTCCCCGATCCAGTCGCCGGCGGCGATGCGCCGGCCCCATTCTTCGTGGAAGAGCGGATCGAGCCCCAGTCGCTCGAGGAAGGGGGAGTCCGCAATCGTCGCCAGGTGGACGAGGCGCAGGAGCAGGGCGAGGCCGAGGAGCAGCAGAGCCCACCGCCGAGCCGGCCACGCGCCGGCCTCCCGCTCGAACGTCTGTTCTCGTTCCGATGGACGCACCGATCGAGACACGTGCTCGCACCCTCGAGTGGCAGCCGCCGCGTGAGTATACGGCGGGTCGCGTGCGAAGATCGTCTTGTATCAACCCGGGCACCGGGCGGAGAATGCGTGCCGGAGGTGGCGGGGGTCGTCGGATCGAGGATCCCGGACCTCCTATCCGTCGTTGGGGAGAACTCGTGGAGAAGACGAAGAGGGTCGGTCCGTCCGGACAGCGGAAGTCCGGCCATTCTCCGAGCGACGCGGACGCTCCGCTCCGGCTTCCGCTTCTCGGGGCGGTCGTCTTCGCGGTGAGCGTCGGTGTGTATTCGAACACCCTCGCCCACTCGTTCGTGTACGACGACATCGACTTCGTCGTGAAGAACCCCTGGATCCGTGACCTCGCGCACGTGCCGACGATCTTCTCCTCCCCGGCATGGGGCTTCCATGGAGTCGAAGCGTTCTACAGGCCGCTGATCAACCTGCTGTTTCTTCTCCAGTACCACCTGTTCGGGATGCGCCCGTGGGGCTTCCACCTGACCAACGTCCTCCTCCACGCGAGCTGCTCCGTTCTCGTACTCCGCGTCGCGCACGGGCTGCTCCGCGCGAGGTCTTCTCTTGCGCAGGATTCGGAGGGCTCCTCCCGGCTCACCGGCTGGGTCAGTCTGGCCGCGGCGCTGCTCTTCGCGACGCACCCGATCCACACCGAGTCGGTGGCCTGGATCTCGGGTGTCCAGGACGTCGCAGCCGCCTTCCTCGGTCTCCTCGCCGTACACTTCCACCTGCGTTCGACGCGCCCGATCCCGATCGCACCGGCTGTCTGCTACTTCCTTGCAACCCTGTGCAAGGAGAACGCCGTCGTGCTTCCGCTCGTCCTCGTGGCCTGCGACCATGCTCTGTGCCGGAACGCATCGCCTCGGGCCCTGTCGCGTCGGTACGCGGCGCAGGGTGTGGCCGTGGCCGTCTACCTCGCCCTCCGGCTCCATGCGCTGGGAGGGCTCGCTCCCACCGCCGCCCGGGAGCCGAGCGGGTTCGAGTCGGGGCTGGCGAGTTCCGCGTACCTCTTCGCCCGATACGTCGGCAAGCTCCTGTTCCCCTTCCCTCTGAACGCAGCGTACGTCTTCCGCCCCCTGCCCGGTCTTCTGGACGCGAGATCGATCGTGGGGATGGTCGTCGTCGGATCGTTCGCCGCCGCGCTCTTCCTCGCGGCTCGTCGCCGGAGCTTCCTCTTCCCCTCGCTCGCGTGCTTCGCGCTACCCCTCCTGCCCGCGCTCTACCTACCCGCCCTCGGAAACCATCCGTTTGCGGACCGTTACCTCTATTGGCCCTCGGTGGGCCTCTCGCTCGCCGTCGCGGCGGGAGCCCGGCGGGTCTTGCGGCCAAAGGGATTCCTCCATCCCGCGACCGCGGCGACGTTGGCGCTCATCGTTTTGGGAGGGTTCTCGATCGGGACGCTCGCGAGAAACCGGACTTGGAGGGACGGTATCACTCTCTGGACGGAAACGGTCCGCCAATCCCCGGAGGCCTTTGTCCCGCGCAACAACCTCGGGCAGGCTTACGCTGAAGAGGGGCGGATCGACGAAGCGATTCGGGAGTTTCGGACCGCGCTCCGTATCGAGCCATTCTACAACCTGGCTCACGCGAACATGGGGAACGCTCTGATCCGCGCCGGCCGCGACTCGGATGCCGCTCGCGAGTTGGAGATCGCGGTCCGCCGGGATCCGAGCAACGGGGACGCTTTGAGCGACCTGGGTATCGCCTATTTCAACCTGGGCCGGATCGAGGAGGCGTTGAACATGCTCCGGTCCGCCACGCGACTCCGGCCGGACCACGCCGAGGCGCACAACAACCTTGGGAACATCCTGTTGGGACTCGGACGACTCGACGAAGCCATCTCGGAGCTACGGAAGTCGCTCTCTCTCGGCGCCGACGAGGCCACGACGAGATTCAACCTCGCGGTCGCGTACTCGGAAAAGGGAATGCGCGCTGAAGCGCGGGACGAGCTGCGCGAGGTCCTGCGCCTGCGGCCCGCCGACGCCGAGGCGAGATCGCTCCTGGAAGAACTGACCCGGTGAACTGCTCGCGAGCACGGAGGATGAGCCGCTTCGCTTCCGCGCGCGCGATCGAACGCCCCGGCCCTCTCGGCGGACATCCGCGAGAGACGATCCGCGCCCACCAGGATCCCGGGCACCGGGCGCGCGCACGGCGTATATTGAGTTTGGGTAGTGAACGTGGGCGGGGATGGACAGGATGACGGAAGGCTTCATTACAGGACGTCGGGCCGAAAACGCAGACTGAACGTCTTATCCGTCGGAAACGGCAAGAGGGAGGGGGATGTGGCCCGATCGGTCCGTGCCTGCATCGTCATCTGGGCCGCTCTGACCTCCGCGCTCTTCCTGATCCCGGCGGCAGCCGAGACCGGCGTTCCGGCGGGGCCGGAGAGCAAAATCGCCCCTTGGCTCCTCGACCGTCTCTCCGGTGGAGAAGGCGATTCCCTCCTCGTGCTTTTCGACCGCCCGGAGACCCTCCGAGCGATCCTGGCCGGCACCCGTGGCGCGGAGCGGCCGGGCCGGGTCGTTTACGACGTCCTGCGAGAGCGCGCTCGAACGACGCAATCCGCCGTGAGAGCCTGGCTGGACGCGCGAGGGATCCCACACAGAACGCTATACATCGTCAACGGCCTCCAGGTGTCGGGGTCTCTCGGTCTCGCACGCGCGCTCGCGGCCCGCCCCGAGGTGGCGAGGATCGTCGGCGACCCCGCCGTTCGAGGCATCGAACGCGTCACGGAAGTCAACCGGACGGTGTGCGGCCTGCCGTGGGGCGTCGCGACGGTGGGGGCGAGCGCGGTCTGGTCGCAGGACGACGTGCGAGGCGAAGGGATCGTGATCGCCTCCGCCGACACCGGCGTGCAGTGGGATCATCCCGCCCTGATCGCGGCGTACCGGGGCTGGGACGGTGAGTCCGCGAGCCACGACTACAGCTGGCACGACGCGATCGACGATCTCCCCGTGCCGCTCGACGACCACGGCCACGGCACGCACACCGTCGGGACGATGGTCGGAGAGGACAGCGGCGTCGGGGAATGGATCGGCGTCGCCCCCGGGGCACGATGGATCGGATGCCGCAACATGGATCTCGGCGTCGGGCGGCCGTCGACCTACCTCGAATGCAACCAATACTTCCTCGCGCCATGGCCGCACGGCGGCGACCCGGAAACGGACGGAGATCCCGCGAAGGCCCCGGACATCGTCAACAACTCTTGGGCTTGTCCGACATCGGAGGGATGCGATCCCTCGACGCTGCAGGACAGCTTCGCCGCCCTCCGTGCGGCCGGGATCCTCGCCGTCGCAGCAGCCGGCAATTCCGGGCCGCTCTGCTCGACGGTCACGGACCCGCCCGCGATCTACGAGGAGTCGTTCGTGGTCGGCGCCACCGATTCCTCGAACGCCCTCGCCTCCTTCTCCTCCAGAGGTCCGGTCACCGTGGACGGCAGCGGCCGGCTGCGTCCCGATGTCGCGGCCCCCGGCGTGAGCGTCTGTTCGTCGGTGCCCGTCAACGGTTACGCATCCTTCTCCGGCACGAGCATGGCTAGCCCGCACACGTCCGGGGTCGCTGCCCTGCTCTGGTCGGCGAGGCCGCAGCTCAAGAACATGATCGGAATCAGCCGCTGCGTTCTGAGCCGTTCGGCGAGCGCGAGCGTCACGTCCCCGGTCCCGCCGTCCGAGTGCGGCGGCACGACCGCCTCGATGCGTCCGAACGACCTGTTCGGCTGGGGGCTCGTGAGCGCGCCGGCAGCGATCCATCTCGGACCGGACGGGGACGCGGACGGAGTCGCGGACGCATGCGACTGCGCGGCCGCGGACGGCGGCGCCTACGATCTACCCGAAGAGGTGCGCGCGCTCCGCTTCGACGCCGACGAGACGACGATCCTGTGGGACTCCCTCGCAACGAAGGCGGGACCCGGCACGGTGTACGACCTCGTTCGCGGAACCCTTGCCGATCTGATCGACCTGGGTTCAATCGCGACCGCCGGCTGCCGGGTCGGCGGAACGTCCGTCACGTCCTTCGCCGACGCGGACGCCCCCTCGCCCGGCGCCGGGTTCTACTACCTGGTGCAAGCGCGGAACGCCTGTGGTGTCGGCGGATGGGGATCGGATTCGTCCGGCGCGGCGAGAACGCACGAGCTCTGCCCGTAGGGGGGCGATTCCCGGATGGGGAGCTGAACATGGCGATCCGCGAGATCGCAAAGGTCGGGGTGTGCCTGGAACCGCACCGCGAGAGCCTCCGCGGGCGGACGGGCGCCCTGTCCGCCGGCGGACGGTTCCCTGCGCGTTTCGAGGCAGCGCCGAGCGCGCGCCTTGCGCCACGGCAACGCGGGCATCGAGGTTGCGGAGTACGACCGATCGGCCATCCGGACGGGAGGGCGGGTGGTGGTATCCTGCGCGGGTAAGCCCCCGGTCGTCCGGTGCGCGCGCGGCCCTCGCGAGCTTGCTCCTCGACGGACAGAAGGCGGTGCGCCCGGGCGGCGAGGTGGAGGGGATCCTGGTGTTCCGCCTGCCGCCGCCGGGGACGAAGAGTTTCCGACTCGAGATCGCGCTGACGCTCCCGGACGGGTCCTCCGCCGGCCTCGGCGCTGTTTACAAGCTTGTCCGGAAGTGACGGCGCGGGGGGAAGCAGGTGGACAGCGGCACAACGGCGCGGCGGCTCGACGGGAAAGGGGTTGCGGCGGAGATTCGCCGCGAAGTGGCCGAGGGATGCGCGAGGCTCCTCGAGACGCGCGGTGTCGTTCCCGGGTTGACGGTCGTGCTCGTGGGCGAGAACCCGGCCTCCCAGGTTTACGTCCGGAGCAAGGAGAAAGCGGCGAAGGAGGCGGGCATGAACTCGGTGGTGCTGCGCCTGCCCACCACCGTCTCCGAGGACGACCTGCTCGCCACCGTGGAGCAACTTAACGAGGACGAGATCGTCCACGGGATCCTGGTGCAGCTTCCGCTCCCCGATCGGATCGACGACCGGCGCGTCATCGCCGCGATCGCCCCGGACAAGGACGTGGACGGCTTTCACCCGGTGAACGCGGGACGCCTTCTGATCGGACTGCCCGGGTTCGTCCCGTGCACCCCCGCGGGGATCGTGGAGCTTCTCAAACGGAGTGGCATCGAGCTCGAAGGACGGCGCGCCGTGGTCCTCGGGCGCAGCAACATCGTCGGCAAGCCGCTCGCGGTGCTGCTCCTCCGCGAGAACTGCACGGTGACGATCTGCCACTCCAGGACGCGCGACCTCGCCGCAGTGGCCCGCGAGGCCGACCTTCTCGTTGCGGCGATCGGCCGGCCGGCCATGGTGACCGGGGAGTTCATCAAGCCGGGCGCGGTCGTCGTGGACGTCGGCATCCATTCGATCACGGACGAGGCGGCCTGCCGCCGGATCTTCGGCGACGACCCGGAGCGTCTGCGCGCCGTTCGCGAGCGCGGTTCGACGCTCGCGGGGGACGTGCACCCGGTCGAGGCCGCCGCGCGGGCTTCCTGGCTCACGCCGGTCCCTGGAGGGGTGGGCCCGCTCACGATCGCGCTGCTCCTCCGCAACACCCTCGAGGCCGCCCGCCTCGCGGCCGGCGGACAGCACGAATGAGCGCGGCCGGCTCCCCCCCGGTCCTGCGCACCGGCCTCACCGGAGGGATCGCCTCGGGCAAGACCACCGTGGCGGGCTTCCTCGAGGAGTCGGGTGCGTTCCGGATCGACGCGGACCGGATCGCTCACGCGATCATGGAGCCGGGGGGCGCCGCCTTCGGCCCCGTGGTGGAACGGTTCGGGCCGGAGATCCTCGACTCCGAGGGGCGGATCCGCCGGGCCGCGCTCGCCGCGACCGTGTTCCGCGACCCGACCGCTCTCGAGGCGCTGAACGCCTTGGTGCACCCGAGGGTCACCGAGGAGATCGACCGCCGCATCCTGCTCTACGCGGAAGTCGGCCGCGCGCCGGTGGTCGTGGTCGACGCCGCGCTCCTCGTCGAGTCCGGCGTTTACCGCGCGCTCCACAGGCTCGTCGTCGTTCGCTGCAGCCGGGAGACGCAGATGCGACGGCTCCTCGCCCGCGGCGGCCTCGGCCCCGAGGAGGCGCTCGCCCGGATCGAGTCCCAGGCGCCGCTCGAGGCGAAGCTCGCGGTCGCGGATTACGTGATCGACACCGAGACGACGCTCCGCGAGACGTGCCGCGAGGCCGGAAAGGTCTACGCCGCGCTCCTCGCGGACTTCGAGCGGATCTTCGGCATGCCCAGGCACGGGCTTCCCGGAGCCTGAGAGGGTTCTTTCCGGATGGGCGGGCGAACGGCTCGTCACGAACCCCTGCGGCGGCCCCCGCGATGCGCCTATAATCCGACTTTCGCGAAGGGAGACTCCTTTGCTGAAACCCGACACCGCACGCAACGTCCTCGCCGCGTTGCTGTCCCGCGGCGGCGACTTCGCGGAAGTCTTCGTCGAATCGCTGAGCGGCGTCTCGCTCTCGTACGAGAACCGGACGCTCGACGAGGCGTCCGCCGGCCGGGATTGCGGCGCCGGGCTGCGCGTCGTCCTTGACGACGTGACGTTCTTCGCGAACGGCAACGATCTGTCGGCCGGGAGCCTCATGTGCCTGGCGTCCGGCCTGGCGTCGATGCTCCCCGACGGCCTTCCGCCCCGGCGGGTGCCCCCCCTCGAAACCGTCCTGGCGCCGCAGGTGTCCCGTGTCGAGATCGAGCCGGCATCGGTGAGCATGGACGCGAAGGTCGCGCTGCTCGAGCGGGCCGACGTCGCAGCCCGGGCTTACGACCCGCGTGTCGCGCAGGTCAACGTCCGCTACCGCGACAGCGAGCGGAGCATCCTGGTCGCGAACTCCGGCGGCCTCTCGACGGCCGACCGGTCGGTCTACACGACGATCTACGTCTCGGCGGTGGCCCGTCGGGGAGAGCTCGTCCGAACCGCCGTCAAGGTTGCCTCCGGCTCGCGAGGATTCGAGATGACGGCCGATCCGCCCCCCGAGGAGCTGGCCCGCGAGACCGCTCGCGGCGCCTGCCTGCAGCTCGAGGCGGAGCGGGCCCCCGCGGGGATCTTCACGGTCGTCCTGTCCTCGAAGGCGGGCGGGACGATGGTCCACGAGGCATGCGGCCACGGCCTCGAGGGAGACTTCGCCCTCAAGGGGCTGTCGGTCTACGCCGGCAAGCTGGGGGAGAGGGTCGCTTCGGAGCTCGTGACGGTCGTGGACGACGGGACGATTCCGGGGAAGCGGGGCTCGTTCGGGATCGACGACGAGGGACACCCCTCGCGCCGCACGGTGCTGATCGAGAACGGCGTGCTGAAGGGATACCTCCACTCCCGCCGCACCGCCGCGCTGCTCTCCCAGGCCACGACGGGGAACGGCCGGCGCGAGTCGTACCGCCACCTTCCGATCCCGAGAATGCGGAACACGCTCATCGCTCCCGGCCGGGACGACCCCGAGGCGATCGTCGCCTCGGTCACCGACGGGATCTTCGTCACGGACATGGGAGGCGGGGAGGTGGACATCGTCTCCGGGAACTTCGTCTTTCACTGCACGGAGGCGTACCGGATCCGCGAGGGAAAGATCGCCGAGCCGCTCCGCGACGTGATGCTCACCGGCAACGGCCCCGAGGTGCTCGCCCGCATCGACCGTGTCGGAAGCGATCTCGGCTACCAGGTCGGCACCTGCGGGAAGGACGGCCAGGGGGTCCCGGTCGCCGACGCGCAGCCCACGATTCGCATCCCGGGGATCGTGGTGGGAGGACAGGCGCCGTGAGCGGCCCCGACGAGCGATGCGAGGTCGAACCCGCGCTCCTGGCGCTGCGCCGCCTCGGACTGGACGGCGAGGTGTATTCCGAAAACGGGTTCCGCGCCAAGGCGGCGGTGAGCGGCGGTCGGATCGAGAGCGTCGAGGAACGGCACGACCGCGGGATCGGCGTGCGCGTGTTCCTCGGCGGCCGCGTCGGCTTCGCGTTCACCACCGACCTGTCACCCGACGCCGTCCGCGGCGCCGCGGAGCTGGCGCGCGAGATCGCGCGCCACGCCGCCTCCGATCCCGCGTGGCGCCTCCCGGGGCCCGAGCCGGTCCCGCCGCTCCCGTTCCCGAACGAGGACGCGGGGTCCGCCCGTGTCTCCATGCCGTGCCGCGTCGAGATGGCGCGCGCCATCGAGGAAGCGGCGCGCGGCGCCGATCCCAGGGTCAAGCGGACGCGGCAGGCGGTGGTGGTCGACGTCGGCGGCGAGGTTCGTGTCGCGAACACCGCCGGTGTCGACGCCGGCTACCGGTTCAGCCGGGCGCTCGCATGGGTGGACGCCGTTGCGACGGAGGGGGAGACGTCCCAGGTAGGCCACCACGCCGAGTTCGCGCTCGGGTCGGCGGGGATCGACCCGGCCGTGGTGGGCCGGGAGGCCGCGCTGAAAGCGGTCGCGAAACTGGGAAGCGCGCCGGGGAGGACCGGCCGGATCCCGGTCGTGCTCGATCGCGAGGTCGTTTCGGGACTCCTCGATGCGCTGGCCCCCGCGTTCTCGGGGCGGCGGATCCTGAAGAGCACCTCGTTTCTCGCGGGGCGGCTCGGCCGGCAGGTGGCCTCCGCCGCGGTGACCCTGGTGGACGATCCCCGGCTTCCCGGAGCGTTCGTCAGCTGTCCCGCCGACGGCGAGGGGCTCCCGACGCACCGGACCGTGCTGATCGAGGAAGGCCGCCTCGACGGCTACCTGCACGACACCTACTCTTCCGGAAAAATGGGAGCCGGCCGCGCGGGCAACGCCGTCCGTTCCTCCTACGCCGGCCCGCCGCAGATCGCCCCGGCGAACCTCCTGCTGCTGCCGGGCCCGGATCCCGTGGAAACGCTCTTCTCGCGCGCCGGACGCGGAGTGCTCATCACGGAAGTGATGGGGCTCCACACCGTGGACTCGATCTCGGGAGATTTTTCCCTGGGGGGGAACGGCCGCCTCATCGAGAACGGCCGTCTCGCCACCCCCGTCGATCGGCTCGCGTTCTCGGGGAACCTGCTCGACCTGCTCGCGTCCATCGAGGCGGCGGGCTCGGATCTCAAGCTCTTCCCGGAAGGGGGCGGGGCCCCGTCGGTGCTCCTGCGGGAACTGAGCGTGGCCGGGGGGGCGTGAGGATCGATCAGACCCCGACCCGGACCCCCGGCCCCTCGTGGTCCTTCACGGCCTTGAGTCCGTTCCGCGAGTCCACGAGGACCACCTTGGGACGATGGCTCCTGGCGGCCGCCTCGTCCACCGAGCAGTACGTGGCGAGGATCAGCTTGTGTCCCTCTTCCACGAGGCGCGCCGCGGCGCCATTGACGCAGCAGGCGCCGCTTCCGCGCTCCCCCACGATGAGGTACGTCGCGAAACGGTTGCCGTTGTCCACGTCGTAGACCTCGATACGCTCGTAAGGAAGCATGTCGCCCGCTTCCATCAACCCGGCATCGAGGGTGAGGCTCCCCTCGTACTCGACGTTGCGCTCCGTCACCGTGATCCTGTGGACCTTGGCTCGAAGCATCTCTCGGATCATGGCTCGAACCCTTCCTTCCCCCAGGGTCGCCCGCCGTCGCGGCTGGACGCCCGGTACGCTTTCATCCTAGCAGGCCGTGGTGGGGGACGCTCCTCACGGCCTGACGATCACGTTGTCGATGAGGCGGGTCTTCCCCGAGTAGACCGCGATCGCGAGGAGCACCTCTCCGACAAGGAGGGCGACCGGCTGGAGCTTCGCCGTGTCCACCAGCTCGACGTAGTCCACACGGAGGATCGGCTCGGCCTCGAGCAGATCCCGAGCCGCCTTGACGACCGCCGCCGGGTCCCGCTCCCCCTGCTCGATCGCCGCCTCCGCCGCCTCCAGCGCCCGGGGGATCGCCTGCGCGGCGCGCCGCTCCGCGGGGGACAGTCTGACGTTCCGGCTCGACAGCGCCACGCCGTCCTCGTCCCGCACGATCGGCAGCACGAGGATTTCGGTGTCGAGCAGGAGGTCGCGGGCCATCCGCTCGAGGATCACCGCCTGCTGCGCGTCCTTCTGGCCGAACGCCACGACGTGCGGCTTCACCACGTTGAGCAGCTTGAGGACCACGGTCGCGACGCCGCGGAAGTGCCCGGGCCGGCTCGCCCCCTCGAGGCGCGCGGACAGCCCATCGATCTCGACCCAGGTGCACGCGTCCGCGGCGTACATCTCCTCGGCCTCCGGGACGAAGACGACGTCCACCCCTTCCGCCACGCAACAATCGGTGTCGCCGGTCAAGTTCCTCGGGTAAGTCTCGTAATCCTCCCCCCGCCCGAACTGCGTCGGGTTCACGAAGATCGAGACGACCACGAGATCCGACATCTCCTTCACTCGCCGGACGAGGCTCATGTGCCCGCCGTGGAGAGACCCCATGGTCGGGACGAATCCGACCCTGCGCCCCTTGGCGCGGGTCTGGCGGGCGATCTCCCTCATCGAGTGGACGCGGCGGACGATCTCCATGCTCCCCCCGGGGACGGCGGATCAGGCGTAGGTCTCGGCGTCGGACGGATACGCGCCGCTCCTCACGTCCGCCGCCCACTTCCGGAGCGCCTCGACCTGGACCTCGTGGACGCTCGCGTACCGGCGGACGAATTTCGGCACCGGGCCGGGGAGCATCCCGAGCAGGTCGTGAATCACGAGCACCTGTCCGTCGCATCCGCGTCCGGCGCCGATCCCGATCGTCGGAACGTCCACCTCCGCGGTGATCCTCGCCGCGAGGCCGGCCGGGATCCCCTCGAGAACGATGGAGAACACGCCGGCACCGGCGAGCGCCTTCGCGTCCTCGACGAGCGCCGCCGCTTCTTCCTCGGCGCGTCCTTGCACCCGGTAGCCGCCGAAGCGGAGCACCGACTGCGGCGTGAGGCCGAGGTGCCCCATCACCGGGATCTCGGCGCCCATGATCGCGTGGACGGCGGGGAGCCGGCGCCGGCCCCCCTCGAGCTTCACCGCGTCGGCCCCAGCCTCCCGCACGAAGCGGGCGGCGTTGCGAACCGCCTCTTCCTCGCCCAGGTGGAACGACAGCCAGGGCATGTCCGCCACGAGCATCGCGCGCCGCCGCGCGCGCCCGACGGCGCGGGCGTGGTGCAGCATCTCGTCCATCGTCACCTTGAGCGTGGTGTCGTACCCGAGGACGACCATGCCGAGGGAGTCGCCGACGAGCAGGCAGTCCACCCCCGCCTCCTCGGCGACGAGCGTCGTCGCGGCATCGTAGGCGGTCAGCACCACGAGGGGGGTTCCCTTCCCCTTGCGGGCGCGGAACGCGGGGACGGTCGTGCGGGCGGATCGGCTCTCTGAGGGGCTCACGCGGCCTCCCGTTCTCCCCGCCGCCCCGCCGGGCGGTCGAAGGAATCTCAGGACGCGGAGCCGAGGGGCCGGTAGTACTGCACCCCCCGGTCCATCTTCCGGATCTGCTCGATCAACTCGTCCAGGTGCTCCTCGTGGTGGACGAAGTCGATCTCGGTCGTGTCGATGACCAGGAGCGGCGTCTGGGTGTAATGGAAGAAGAAATAGTTGTACGCCTTGTTGACCTCGTTGACGTACGCCTCGCTGATCTCCGCCTCGTAGTCGCGGCGACGCCGCTTGATCCGCTCGACGAGACGGCCGGTCTCCGCCTGGAGGAAGATCACGAGATCGGGCTTCGGAACCTGCGGCTCCAGCATCGCGTAGAGCTTGTCGTAGATCAGCAACTCGCTGTCGTCGAGGTTCAGATAGGCGAAGATCTTGTCCTTCGGGAAGATGTAATCGCAGAGCGAAACCTGGTGAAAGAGGTCCCTCTGCCCGAGCTCCATGAGCTGGCGATACCGGGAGAGCACGAAGAATAACTGCGCCTGGAACGCCGCCCCCTGCTTGTCCTGGTAGAACTCCCTGAGAAACGGGTTGTCGATCTTCTCGAGGACCTTCTGCGCTTCGGTCTTCCGGGCGAGAAGCTCCACGAACGAGGTCTTCCCGACGCCGATGGGGCCTTCGACCGCGATCGACCTGAACTTCAATACCGCTCCTGTCGAGAAGGGCGCGATTATAAGGGGCGCGCTCCCGGCAAGGCAAGCGCTCCGACCCATCGCACCGCGTTGGGACCGCGCAGCGCGCCGAGCTCTTCGCACACGGTGCGGCCGGTCGCCGGGTTCGAGAGCCGAGGCGCGAGCTCCCCGAGCGGCGCCAGCACGAAACGGCGATCCCACATTCTCGGGTGCGGGAGGAGAAGGCCGGGTCCCTCGCGACGCTCGTTGCCGAGAAGGAGGAGATCCAGATCGAGAACCCGCGGCGCGTTCCTCACGCTCCGCACGCGCCCCACGCCGGCCTCGATCTCGAGAAGCCGATCGAGCACCTCTTCCGGGGAGAGCGGGGTGCGCACGCACGCCACCATGTTGAGGAACCAGAGCGGCTCCGGGCTGTCGACCGGCTCCGTCGCCCACACCGAGGAGAGCGCGATCGGGGGGAGTCCGAGGCGGGACATCCCGAGGAGACCGGCGCGCAGATTCGCCTCCCGGTCGCCGAGATTGCTTCCGAGCCCGATGTAACCGTCGGCCTCCACGACGGCATTGTAGGGGAACCCCCGGCGGCGGCGTAGTTGAATCCCGCCAATCCGACCGCTATGATGCCCCGAATGCCACACGACGGAAGGGCGTCCGGCGGCATACGGGGAGCGGTCGAGGCCTTGCCGGACCGGAGTGGCCCGGGCAGGAGTCGGTATCCGGCGCCCCACGAGCGCGCGAAGCGCGGAGAAGAGTTGCATGTCAACGAAGAAAAAAACGTCGGCATCCAAGATCGCCGCAACCGCCAGGGAGGGCAAGCCCGACCCGGCCGCCAAGGAGAAGAAGCCTCATCCGAAGGCGAGGCACACCGAAGCGTACGAGGAATCGTTGCGCTCCTTCGCCACCGCCGTCGACCTCCTGAGGCAGGGAAACCACGCCAAGGCCCTGGAGATCTTCGATGGGGTGGGGAAGAACAATCCGGAAGAGCCGGTGCTCTCGGCGCGGGCGCGAACCTACGCGACGATCTGCGCCCGGAAGGTCGCGCTGCCGGACCGGGGCCCCGAAACCGCCGACGAACTCTATTTCGCAGGCGTGGTCCACGCGAACGACGGCCGTGTCGAATCGGCGATCGCGTTTCTCGACCGGGCGGTCCAGCTGGATCCGTCCTCGGCGAGCATCCTGTACGCGCGCGCCTCCGCGCGGGCCCTCGGCGGCCAGGTGGACGGAGCCTCGTCCGATCTGCGCCAGGCGGTGGCGCTCGACCCGCGCTGTCGTCACCAGGCCGCTAACGACCCCGACTTCGACAAGGTCCGGGACGAGGCGGTTTTCATCGACGTCATCGAGCCCACGCCCGGCGAGAGATGAAGCGCCCGGCGCGCGGATCCTTCCTCACCGTGCTGGTGCTCGCGGCCGGCCTCGGGAAGCGGATGCGCTCCCGGCGGATCAAGCTGCTGCACGCCGTGGCGGGCCGGCCGATGGTGGCGCACGTGCTCGAGGCGGCGCGCGCGCTCCGTCCGTCGCGGCTCGTCACCGTGATCGGGCACCAGGGGGACGAGGTCCGCGACGCCCTGGCCGGCCTGGGCGACGACTTCGTCCTCCAGGCCGAGCAGCGCGGCACCGGGCACGCCGTGCTTAAGGCCGCTCCGCTCCTCAAGAAGGCAGGGTCGACGACGCTCCTGATCCTGAGCGGCGACGTGCCCACGCTCCGCCCGGCGACGCTCCGCGCGCTCGTGGCCCGGCACCGCCGCTCCGGCGCCGCTCTCACGCTGATCTCGGCTCAGGTCGCCGACCCGGGAGGGTACGGACGCGTGGTGCGCGACCGGTCGGGACGCGTGCTCCGCATTGTCGAGCACCGCGACGCGACGGCGGCCGAGCGGGGGATCCGGGAAATCAACAGCGGGATCTACTGCGCCGACACGACGAAGTTGCTCTCCGTGCTCCGCTCGATCGAGCCGCGGAATGCCCAGCGGGAGTACTACCTCACCGACGCCGTGCACCGTCTGCTCGAACGGGGAGAGAAGGTGTTCGCCGTTCCGCACGGCGACGCCGAAGAGGTGCTGGGAGTGAACACGCGGGAGGAGCTCTCGCGCGCCGGGTCGACTCTCTACGCCCGCAAGGCGGCGGACCTGCAGGCTTCCGGCGTCACGATCCTCGATCCGTCCACGACCCGGGTGGACCCGAGGGCGCGCGTGGGGCGCGACACCGTGCTGTACCCCGGCGTCCTCGTCGAAGGCCCGTCGACGATCGGCGCGGAGTGCGTCGTTCGCTCGGGCTGCCGGCTCGAGAACGTGGTGCTCGGCCGCGGGGTGGAAATCAAGGACATGAGCGTCATCGAGGAGAGCCGGCTCGAGGACGGGGCGTCCGCCGGCCCGTTCGCGCACCTCCGGCCCGGCACGCTCCTCGAGCCCGGAGCCAAGGTGGGGAACTTCGTCGAGGTGAAGAAATCGCGGATCGGCCGCGGCACCAAGGCGCTGCACCTGACCTACCTTGGAGACGCGTTGATCGGCCCCGGCTGCAACATCGGCGCGGGAACGATCACCTGCAACTACGACGGCGTCAAGAAGCACCCGACGATCCTCGGCCCCGGCGTGTTCATCGGCAGCGACACGCAGCTCGTTGCGCCGGTGCAGGTGGGGAGGGGAGCTTACGTCGCCGCCGGCACCACGGTGATCGAAGACGTGCCGGCGGGCGCGCTCGCGATCAGCCGGGCGAAGCAAACGAACGTCGCCGGCTGGGTGAAGCGTCACGAGGAAAAGCAGCGCCTCGAGGCTCGCCGCCGCCGGTAGCGCCGGCCCACGCTTCCTTCGGTACCCGGCCGCGTGTTCCAGAGGGCGCGTGGCGCTATATTCTCCCCGGAAGTCGTCGCATCGGAGGTGGACTCATGTGCGGGATCGTCGGCTACATCGGCCCGAAGGACCCGGTCGAAGTGCTGGTGGACGGCCTTCGCCGGCTCGAGTACCGAGGCTACGACTCGGCTGGCATCGCGGTGGTGGACGGCGACGGCACCCTCACGATCCGCCGCGCTCAGGGGAAGCTCCGCGATCTCGAAAGAGCGATCGCCGCGCAGCCGCTCCGCGGCGTTTACGGCATCGGGCACACCCGCTGGGCGACCCACGGGCGGCCGACCGAGGAAAACGCCCACCCGCACCGGGACTGCACCGGCCGCCTCGTCGTGATCCACAACGGGATCATCGAAAACTACGTCGAGCTCAAGCACGAGCTGACCGCGCTCGGCCACGAGTTCGTCACCGACACCGACACCGAGGTCGTCGCGCACGCCATCGAGCAGGAGATCAAGACGACGGGAGCCGACCTGCCCACGGCGTTCCGCGCGGTGCTCCCCCGCCTTCGCGGGATCTACGCGCTGGTCGCCATGTCGGCCGACGCGCCGCGCATGCTGGTGGCGGCCCGGCTCGGCCCCCCGCTCGTCGTCGGGATCGGCTCGGGGGAGTTCTTCGTGGCCTCGGACATCCCCGCGGTGCTCTCGCACACCAAGGACGTCATCTTCCTCGACGACCACGAGATGGTCGTGCTCACCCCCGACGGGCCCCGGTTCTCGAGGGCGGACGGGACGCCGATCGAGAAGGTGCCCACCCGGATCCCCTGGGACCCGATCATGGCCGAGAAGGGCGGGTACAAGCACTTCATGCTGAAGGAGATCCACGAGCAGGCGCGCGCGGTGCGCGACACCCTGCTCGGGAGGATCTCGATGGAGTCCCCGGATGTGTACCTCGAGGACCTGGGGATCACCGACGAGGATTTCCGCTCGTTCGAGCGCGCCGCGATCGTGGCGTGCGGGACCTCGTGGCATGCGGGGCTCGTCGGGAAGTTCCTCATCGAGCGTCTCGCCCGCCTGCCGGTGACCGTGGATTACGCCTCCGAGTACCGGTACCGGAGCCCGATCGTGAATCGCCGGGTGCTGCCGGTCTTCATCAGCCAATCGGGGGAGACAGCCGACACGCTCGCGGCGCAGCGGGAGGCCAAAGGGCGCGGCGCCCTGCCGCTCGCCATCTGCAATGTCCGCGGCTCGATGCTCACCCGGGAGGCCTCGGGAACGATCTACACTCACGCCGGCCCCGAGATCGGCGTCGCGTCCACCAAGGCGTTTACCAGCCAGATCGTCGCCCTCGCACTGCTCGCGCTCCGGATCGGGCGCGCGCGCGGGACGCTGGACGAGTCGGAGGCGGCGGAGTTCATCCGGCAGCTCTACCACGTGCCGGTCCAGATGGAGCGCTTCCTGGCCTCCGACGAGCCGGTGGTGAAGATCGCGCGCACCTTCCACGAGCACCGAGATTTTCTCTACCTCGGACGAGGCGTGAATTACCCGATCGCCCTCGAAGGCGCGCTCAAGCTGAAGGAGATCTCGTACATTCACGCGGAGGGATACCCCGCCGGAGAGATGAAGCACGGCCCGATCGCCCTCATCGACGAGTCGATGCCGGTGGTCGCCCTCGCCCCGCACGACGCGGTGTTCGAGAAGATGATCTCGAACATCGAAGAGGTGAAGGCGCGCTCCGGCATCGTGATCGCGGTGACCGACCGCGAGGACCGGAACCTTTTGGACAGGGCCGACTTCACGGTGGAGGTCCCCGCGACCCACGACCTGCTCGCGCCGTTGATGCTCGTGCTCCCGCTGCAGCTTCTCGCCTACCACATCGCGCTGCTCCGGGGCTGCGACGTGGACCAGCCGAGGAACCTGGCGAAGAGCGTCACGGTCGAGTAGCTCCCGCTCCCGAGGCGCGCGCCTGACACGTCGGGGCGCTGTTGCTAGAATGGGCACCGCGCCTGGGAGCCTACGTGAATCCACCGGAGCCGTTCGCCGATCGTCCCCGTCCCGCGCCGGGACGTGTCGGCGCATGAACCCTCTCCACGACGGCCTCAACCCCGCCCAGCTCGAGGCGGTGACCCACGGTAGCGGGCCGCTCCTGGTCCTCGCGGGCGCCGGCTCCGGCAAGACGCGGGTCATCACCCACCGGATCGCCCACCTCGTTCTCGGCGCCGGCGTCGATCCGTCGCGGATCGTCGCCGTCACCTTCACCAACAAGTCGGCGGGAGAGATGCGGTCGCGAGTGCAGCGCCTCCTCGGCGCCGCGGCGCTGCCGTCGTGGATCGGCACGTTCCACGCGCTCTGTCTCAGGATCCTGAGGCGGGACGGCGCGCGGGTCGGCCTCGACCCCGGCTTCCTCGTTTACGACACCGACGACCAGCTCGCCGTCGTGAGACGAATCCTCAAGGACGAGGGGACCGACGAGGCGCCCGCCGGCGCCCGGTCCGTTCTCTCCCGGATCAGCCGCGCGAAGAACGCGCAGGTCTCCCCGGAAGAGATGTCCGAGCGCGCCTTCTCTCCCGAGGCGCGGCTCGCCGCCCGCGCCTACGCCCGCTACGAAGAGAAGCTCCGGCTCTCGCACGCCGTGGACTTCGACGACCTGCTCCTTCGCGCCCTCAGGCTGCTCTTGGAGGACCGGGAAGCGGGCGCCCGCTACGCGGAGCGGTGCGAGCACCTTCTGGTCGACGAGTACCAGGACACGAACCGGCCGCAGTACGGTCTCGTGCGGGCTCTCGCGTCGGTCCACGGCAACGTCTGCGTCGTGGGGGACGAGGACCAGTCGATCTACCGGTTTCGCGGGGCGGAGATCCGGAACATCCTCGACTTCGAGAGAGACCATCCGGGCGCCCGCGTGATCAAGCTGGAAGAGAACTACCGCTCCACCGGGACCATTCTCGACGCCGCGAGCGCCGTGGTGGCGAAGAACAAGAACCGCAAGGGGAAGACCCTCTGGACCCGGAACCCGAGGGGGGACGAGATCGAGCTGTTCCACGCCCCGGACGACCGGGCCGAGGCGCGCTGGATCTCGCGCCGGATCGGCGAGATGCTCGGGAAGCGCGCCCACGAGGAGTTCGCCATCCTCTACCGGACCAACGCCCAGTCGCGGCTCCTCGAGGAGGCGCTCCGCGCCGACCGGATGCCGCACCAGGTGGTCGGCTCCGTGCGTTTCTACGACCGCAAGGAGGTGAAGGACCTCCTCGCCTATCTCAAGCTGGCGGCCGATCCGGCCGACGACGTCTCGTTCCGGCGCGTCGTCAATACGCCTCCTCGCGGCATCGGGGAGGCCACCTTGAAGGTCGCCGAGGAGCTCGCGCGCGACCGCGGCCTCCCGCTCTCCGACGCCGCCGGCCGCGCCCTCGCGGAAGGGCTCGTGTCGCCGAGATCGGCGCGGCTGCTCGGGGAATTTCTCGCGCGGATGCACGACCTCGCCGAGAGGGCGACGCGCGAGCCGGCGGTGCTGCTGCTCGAGCGGCTGATCGCGGACCTCGCCTACGCCGACCACCTCGCGAAGTCGCACCCCGGCGAGGGGACGGATCGGATGGACAACGTGCGCGCCCTCGTCTCCGCCGCGGCGGAGTACGAGGAAGAGACCGGCGAGGGGCTGCTGCGAGGGTTCCTCGACCGCTCGGCGCTCGTGTCGGACTCGGACGAGGTCGGCGCCCGGCCGGGGGTCACGTTGATGACCATCCACTGCGCGAAGGGGCTCGAGTTCCCGGTGGTGTTCCTCGCCGGCCTCGAGGAGAACCTCTTCCCGCACGTCCGTTCGCGCGAGTCCGACGAGGACCTCGAGGAGGAGCGCCGCCTCTGCTACGTGGCGATGACCCGCGCCCGGGAGCGGCTGTTCCTGAGCCGCGCGGAGGTGCGCCGCATCCAGGGGGAGCCGGTGCACGCTTCCCCCTCCCGCTTCCTCTTCGAGATCCCCTCGGAACTGATCCGCGAGGCCGCCCTGAAACCGTGGGACCGCATCACGGACGGCACCGACACGAACCGGGCGTACGCCCCCCCGTTCTCCGGCTCCTCCGCCGCGCGCGTCGCGAGCCGGCGGGCGTCCGCTCCGGCGCCCGTTGCGGCGCCCTCTTCGGGCCAGCCGCCCGAAGACGGATTCCGCGTCGGCGCGATCGTCGCCCACCCGACGTTCGGGAAAGGCAAGATCGTGGACCGCGAAGGAGACGGGAAGGCGCTCAAGCTGACGATTCAGTTCACCGGACGGGGCTCCAAGAAGATTCTCCCGGCCTACACGACGCTCGAGATCGTTTCCCGCTGAGAAGAAAGGTCGACCGATGAAAGCGACGGAAATCCGCAAGGGGATGGTCCTCAAGGTCAACAACGACCTCCACCGCGTGCTCACGATGCAGCACATCACGCCGGGAAACTGGCGCGGCATGGTCCAGACCAAACTCCGCAACCTCAGGAGCGGGTCGAACGCCGAGATCCGGTTCCGCTCCGAGGACGAGGTGGAGAAGGTTTCGATGGACACGAAACAGATGCAGTACCTCTACCACGACGCCCACGGGTACCACTTCATGGACACGGAGACGTACGACCAAGTGGCGCTGGCGGACGACGAGCTGGGGGATGCGATGTCGTACGTCGTTCCCGACGCGATGATCACGATGGAGTGGGTCGAGGGGAAGCCGGTCGGCGTCGACCTTCCCTCCGCGGTGGACCTCAAGATCGTCGAGACGGCGCCCGGCATCAAGGGAGCCACCGCCTCCGCGCAGCGCAAGCCCGCGACCCTCGAGACCGGCCGCATCGTTCAGGTTCCGTCCTTCATCGAGGAAGGGGAGATGGTGAGGATCAGCACGGCCGACGGCAACTACCTCGAACGCGCGAAGTGACACCCGCCTCCCGGCCGCCGCGATGAGCCGCGAGCGCGAAACGCCTCGCCTCCGACTCGCGATCGCCGTCGCGCTCGCTGCACTTGCGTTCGCCGTCCACGCAGGGGTCCTCGGCCACGGCTTCGTCAACTACGACGACCCGGCGTACGTCACCGCCAACCCGCGCGTCCTGGCCGGCCTCGCCCCCGCGTCGATCGCGTGGGCCTTCACGAATCCTGTCGACGGAAACTGGCACCCGGTCACGATGTTCTCGCACCTGGCCGACGTGGAAGCCTGGGGGCTCCGTCCCGCGGGACACCACCTCACCAGCCTGGCGCTCCACGCCGCCAACGCTCTCCTCCTGTTTTTCCTTCTCGCGCGAATCGGAGGGGACGCGCGGCGCGCGGGCCTCGCGGCCGCCCTGTTCGCGGTTCACCCGCTGAACGTGCAGTCGGTCGCCTGGATCGCCGAGCGGAAGAACGTGCTGAGCACGCTGTTCTGGCTCCTGGCGCTCCTCGGATGGGAAGCCTACACGCGGCGGCCGGCGCTCGGCCGTTACCTCGGCGTCCTCGCGTTTACCCTCCTCGCTCTCGCTTCGAAGCCGATGGCGGTGACGCTTCCGCTGACGCTTCTCCTCGTCGACTGGCTGAGGATCGAAGAGCGCGCTCGCAAGGGGGAGACTCGCGCGCGCCTCGCCCTCCGCCTCGTCGCCGAGAAGCTCCCCTTCTTCGCCGCCTCCGCCGCGTGCGGCATCGCGACCCTCGAGGCGCAGGCCTCGGAGGGAGCGATGCAGGCGGTCGAGAAATTCCCCGTCGGCGTGCGTCTCGCCAACGCCGCCGTCTCCTCCGTCTGGTATCTCGGCAAGATGCTCTGGCCCTCCGATCTCGCCGTCTTCTATCCGCACCCGGGCGCTTCGATCCCGGCATGGCAAGTCGCCGCGAGCCTTCTGCTGCTCGCCGCACTCACCGTGGCAGCCTTCCGCGCCGGCCGATTTTTCGCCGTCGCGTGGACCGCGTACCTGTTGACGCTCCTCCCGATTCTCGGCCTGATCCAGGTCGGCACGCAGGCTCACGCCGACCGGTACGCCTACGTGCCGCTCATCGGCCCTCTCGCCGCCGTGGCGTTCGCGATGCCGCCGTGGCGTGGCGCCTCCTCCCGGCGCGCGGCTCGAACGGCGATGGCAGCGGGCCTCGCCGCCGTCGCGGCGTTCGGTGCGGCCGCGTGGGTGCAGGAAGGGTACTGGAAGGACAGCGTGACGCTCTTCGAGCGCTCCGTCGCGGTGAACCCCGACGACCTGATCGGCCAGGGGAACCTCGGCATGGCGCTCGTCGAGCGCGGCAGGCTCGACGAGGCGCTCCCCCACTTCCAGCGCGCGGCCGAGCTGGGCCCCCATGTCGCCTCGGAGCGCCTCAACCTCGGCAACGCCCTCGCAATGAAACGCCGGCTCGACGAGGCTCTCGCCGAGTTCGACGCGGCCGCGCGTCTCGCCCCCGCCGATCCGCGCGCCCCCTACGGCGCCGGCCGCGCGCTCCTCGCCGCCGGGAGACCTTCCGCCGCCGAACCCCTTCTCCGCGAGGCGCTCCACCGCGACCCGCAGCACGCCCGTGCGCACGCCGCGCTCGCCACCGCCATGATCGCTCTCGGACGCAGCGACGAAGCGCGCCGCGAAGCGCGCGAGGCGCTCCGGCTCGCGCCGGACGATCCGCGGGTTCTGGAGGAAGCGGGGCGGCTGGCGCGGTGATCGACGGCGGGTGGCTCCACGCTCTGCGGGGAAACTTTTATTGCGGAGTCCGGAGGCGGAGCATCGAGGACCCGAGAACGCCGAGCAAAGCGGGCAGATACGCGGCTCGACTGAGCTCGCCGAAGTCGGTCACAGTCGGTTCTTCATGAAGGATCCGGGCCAAGAGTCCGGAGTCGAAACCCCGCTCGGGTCGGGTTTGCCAATAGAAACCGCCGTTCGCAGAGATCGGTCCTCCGATCCCTGCGAACGGTGGTTGCCGGGGGGCCGGGGGTGCCCCCCGGAAACCCGCGTCGGGTGGAGCTTGTGATTCGTCGCGGGGGCTACCGGATTCGATGACTCCGCGGGCGAACGCCCGCGGCAACCTCCCGTAAGCACGGCAGCGGACTGCCGTGCTTACGGGAGGTTTTTATTGCGGAGTCCGGAGGCAGAGCGCCGAGGACCCGAGAACGCCGAGCAAAGCGGGCAGATACGCGGCTCGACTGAGCTCGCCGAAGTCGGTCACAGTCGGTTCTTCATGAAGGATCCGGGCCAAGAGTCCGGAGTCGAAACCCCGCTCGGGTCGGGTTTGCCGATAGAAACCGCCGTTCGCAGAGATCGGTCCTCCGATCCCTGCGAACGGTGGTTGCCGGGGGGCCGGGGGTGCCCCCCGGAAACCCGCGTCGGGTGGGGCTCGTGATTCGTCGCGGGGGCTACCGGATTCGATGACTCCGCGGGCGAACGCCCGCGGCAACCTCCCGTAAGCACGGCAGAGGACTGCCGTGCTTACGGGAGGTTTTTATTGCAGAGTCCGGAAGCGGAGCATCGCTGCCGTCGGAGGATTCCCGATGCAGCCGCGACAGCTAGCCCGGATTATTCATGAAGAACCGTAGCGAGACCGCGGAGATGCCCGTCATGCTTGGCGCTCGCAGGACCGAGGACCCGACGCGTACTGTACCGTACGTGGAGGGTCCGAGGCCCGAGAACGCCGAGCAGGGCGGGCAGATACGCGGTCGCAGTAGGTTCTTCAGGAATTATCCGGGCTAGACCGTGTAGCTCGAACCCGGCGCGACAGCGACGGCTTTCCGTCCGGTCGCCTCGACCTTCCTCACGAACTCGTCGGGATCCGCCATGATGATGTCGAACGTCTTGTAGTGCATCGGGATGCACACGCGGGCCTTCAGGAATTCTGCGGCGCGGACCGCGTCGTCGATCCCCATGGTGAAGTTGTCGCCGATCGGCAGGAGCGCCACGTCGAGCGGCCCCCAGGCTTCCCCGATCAGCTTCATGTCCAGGAACAGCCCGGTGTCCCCCGCGTGATAGACCTTCTTCCCGCCCATCGTCACGACGAACCCGACCGGGTTCCCGAGCGCCTCGCCGTTGGGCCCGGTGGAACCGTGGTGGGCGATGGTGAGCTTGACGTGGCCGAACGGGAACGCGCGGCCGCCGCCGATGTGCATCGGGTGCCCCTTGCACCCCTTGGCGGTCAGGTAGTTGACGATCTCGAAAGTCGAGATCACGAGGGCGCCGGTCCGTTTCGCGATCGCCGCCGCGTCCCCCACGTGGTCGCCGTGGCCGTGGGTCACGAGGATCGCGTCGAGCTTCTTGAAGGAGTTCGGCGCGACGTCGGCCAGCGGGTTCCCGGTGAGAAACGGATCGATCAGCACGCGGTACGTGCCGTCCGAGAGCTCCCAGCAATCGTGACCGTGGTAGCGAAGATCGAGCATTGCGAACCCTCTTTTCGAGTTCACCGCTACGCGGCCGCGGCGATTTCCAGCATCGCGTCCCGTGCCGCCGCGAGCGTGAAGTCCAGATCCGCCTCACCGTGCGCGGTGGACACGAAGGCCGCCTCGAACTGCGACGGGGCGAGGTACACGCCGCGGCGAAGCATGCCGTGGAAGAACGCCGCGTATCGTTTCGTGTCCGAGAGGGCGGCCGACGCGTAATCGACGACCGGCCCTCCCGTGAAGAACGCCGTCATCATCGAGCCGACCCGGTTGACCGTGGACGGCAACTTGGCCGCGACCGCCGCCGCCATGAACCCGTCGGCGAGCCGCGCCGAGACCCGTTCGAGCCTGTCGTACGTCCCCGGTTCGTCCAGGAGGTCGAGCGTCTCGATCCCGGCGCGCATCGCCAGCGGGTTCCCCGAAAGCGTGCCGGCCTGATACACCGGCCCCGCGGGAGCGATCCGGTCCATGAGGTCGGAGCGGCCGCCGTACGCCCCCACCGGCAGCCCGCCGCCGATCACCTTCCCGAAGCAGGAGAGGTCGGGCAGGATGCCGTAGAGTTCCTGCGCCCCGCCGCGGTGCACCCTGAACCCGGTCATCACCTCGTCGAGAATCAGGATCACGCCGTGCCGCCGGGTCAGGTCGCGCACCGCCTCGAGGTAGCCGCGCGCGGGAGCGACCACCCCCATGTTGCCCGCGACCGGCTCCAGAATCACGCAGGCGATCTCCTTCCCCCTCGCCGCGAGGAGACGGTCGAGCGCCTCGACGTCGTTGAACGGCACGACGTGGGTGAGCGCCGCGAGCGCGGCCGGCACGCCGGGGCTTCCGGGGATGCCGAGGGTCAGCACCCCCGAGCCCGCCTTCACGAGCAGCGAATCGACGTGCCCGTGGTAACACCCGTCCACCTTCACGATCCCCTCGCGCCCGGCCGCGGCGCGGGCGAGCCGGATCGCCGACATGGTTGCTTCGGTTCCCGACGAGACGAACCGGACCCTCTCGCACCCGGGCACCCTCGCGCAAACCCGCCGGGCCAGCTCGGTCTCGAGTTCGCAGGGGGCGCCGAACGAGGTCCCCTTCCCCGCCTGGTCGCGGATCGCCTGCACGACCCTCGGGTGCGAGTGCCCGGCGATCAGCGGCCCCCAGGAGCCGAGGTAGTCCACGTACTCCCGCCCGGCGGCGTCGCGCACGCGGCACCCGGCGCCGCTCTCCATGAAGACCGGCGTGCCGCCCACGCCGCCGAACGCCCGCACCGGGCTGTTCACTCCCCCCGGGATGAACCGCCGCGCCTCTTCGAATAGGCGATCCATCACCGCCGCGCCCTCGCCCGACGATCCGCTCATGCTTTCCTCTCCCGCGGGGCTCGAAGCGCCGCTCCTCCGGTTCCGCAGGTCCACGCCTCGAACAACGAGCCCTGCCCGTGCCGCCACTCCGGCCCCGGCCGGTAATCCCCGCGCCTGCGCGCCTCCTCGAGGATTCCGAGGTAGAACTCCTTGAACGCCGGCGAGTGATCGAAATGTCTCAGGTGCGCGAGCTCGTGGCACAGCGTGTCGACGAGGCTCGACTCTTTCAGGAGCCTCCCGGTCGTGGCGTGCCGCAGCCGGATGCGGATCAGGCCATCGCTGTAACAGATCCCGTAGTGCTCGTTCACGCCGTCCCGCTCCGCCTCGAGCGCGCCGCACCGAAGGCCGAACCGCCGGGCGAGCTCCGCGGCCATTCGCCGCAGACGATCCATCGTCGCGCAGCCTTCCGTGTCGCGCGCCGCGCGGGCGGCCTTCACGGCCGCAGCGGGGGGCCGCGGCACCTCACGCCTCACCCTGGGCGGCACCGCCGCCGGGTTCACGCGACCGAACAGGGAGGGAGCCGGATCGGCGATTCCCCTTCTCCTCGCCGCACCCACCGTCACCTCAGCAGGCGCGCCGCCTCGCGCGCGTGGTACGTGAGGATCAGGTCGGCCCCCGCCCGCTTGATGGACGTGAGCACCTCGAGAATCGTCCGCTCCCGCTCGAGCCATCCCTTCGCAACGGCCGCCATCACCATGGAGAACTCGCCGCTGACGTTGTACGCGGCCACCGGCACGCCGTAGGTGTCCTTCACCCGGCGAATCACGTCGAGGTACGCGAGGGCGGGCTTCACCATCACGATGTCGGCCCCCTCGTCGAGGTCGAGGCCGACCTCGCGGAGCGCTTCGTCGGAGTTGCCCGGGTCCATCTGATAGCCGCGCCGGTCGCCGAACTGCGGGGCGGAGCCGGCCGCCTCGCGGAACGGGCCGTAGAACGCCGAGGCGTACTTGGCCGAATAGGCCAGGATCGACACGTCCTGGAAGCCGGCTTCATCCAGCCCTTCGCGGATCGCGCCGACGCGGCCGTCCATCATGTCCGACGGCGCGACGATGTCGGCCCCCGCCCGAGCGTGCGACACCGCGGCCTTCGCGAGGATCTCGAGCGTCGGGTCGTTCAGCACTTCGGTCCCGTTCACGACACCGCAGTGCCCGTGGCTCGTGTACTCGCACAGGCAGACGTCGGTGACCACCACGAGGTCCGGGAAGGCCTTCTTGAGCGCGCGCACGGCGCTCTGCACCGCCGCGGCGTCGTCGTACGCCTCGGAACCCACCTCATCCTTGCGCTCGGGGATGCCGAACAGGATCACCGAGCGGACCCCTTCCTCGCGGGCCTCCCCGGCCTCCTCGACGACCCGGTCGACCGAGAAGTGGTAGTTGCCCGGCATCGCGGAGATCTCGTTCTTGATCCCCTTCCCCGGGCAGACGAACAGCGGGTAGATGAAATCCGAAACATCGAGGCGGGTCTCGCGGACCATGTCCCGGATAGCTGGAGTCCTGCGGAGCCGCCTGGGGCGGACCACGGGATACATGGAAGGCCTCCTAGTCGTCGGCGTCGGAAAAAAAGAAGAACTCGGCGCAGGGCTGGCTGCAGAAGGTGCGCCCGCTCAGCTGGTACGCGTGCTCGTCGCAGTAATACTTGAAGCAGATCGGACACTTGTGAAGGGAAACCTGGCCGTCCGTCTTCTTGCAGTGAACGCACTCGTTGTCCGGCATGGTTCCCCTGGCTCTTCCCGCCGCAACCCCGAGGCGAATGAGAGCGGTGTCATTATAGCCGTTCTTGACGATTCCACACCTCCCCGCTAGATTACGCTGACCCTGCGGAGATCCGTACCGGCGTAGCTCAGTGGTTAGAGCGAGGGTCTCATAATCCCTAGGTCGGCCGTTCAACTCGGCCCGCCGGTACCAGATTCCGGGATCGTCTCGACCGCACCACCCGGCCCCTCCGGCTGCTTGGCCCGAACGCAGGAATCCGGCGGGCGAGGCCGGCCCGAGCCCGGACCGTCCGGCGCTTTGCCAGGAAGCCAATCCCTGTTAAACTCCACCATTCACGCACGGCGCCGACCGGCCGCCGAGGACCCGCAGGATCCCATATGCCGGGGCAGGCTCCCGGCTCCGGTCGCGAGATAGGGAGAGTGATCATGCAACGCATCGCTCCTGTGGCTCTGCTCGCCGCGCTCCTGCTCGCCACCGGATTGCCGGCGGCTCACGCGGACGCCGGGTTCCTGGCCAACGGCACGCTGCCGCCGGTTCCGGTTCCGCCGGACAACCCGCAGACCGACACCAAGGTGCGGCTCGGCGCGCAACTCTACTTCGACGGGCGGCTCTCGGCGGACGGAACGATCAGCTGCGCGACCTGCCACCGCCCGGAGACCGGGTGGGCGAACCACGATCCGACCGACACCGGAATCCGCGGCCAGGTCGGAGGCAGGAATTCGGGGACGATCCTCGACTCGGCGTACATGAAATACCAGTTCTGGGACGGCCGCGCGGGATCGCTCGAGGAGCAGGCGCTCGGACCGATCCACAACCCGATCGAGATGGGGGAGACGCTCGAAAACGTTCTCCTCAAGCTCAACGCGATTCCCGGGTACCTTGCTCAGTTCCGGGAGGTGTTCGGAACCGACGCGACCACCGACGGGATCGCCAAGGCGATCGCCGCTTTCGAGCGCACGATCGTTTCGGGCCCGTCCCCCTTCGACCGGTACCTCGCGGGAGAGAAAGAGGCGATGAACCCGGCGGCCGAGCGCGGGATGAAGCTCTTCAACGGGAAAGCACACTGCACCCCCTGCCACGGCGGCCCGGCGTTCTCGGACCAGTCGTTCCACAACCTCGGAGTAGGGATGCGGAAGTCCGACCCGGACCTCGGCCGGGAGAACCATACGAAGAACCGGAAGGACCGGGGGAAATTCAAGACGCCGGGGCTCCGGAACGTCGCGCTCACGCACCCTTACCTGCACGACGGCTCCGCGAAAACGCTCATGGATGTCGTCCAGCTGTACAACCGCGGGGGGGAGGCGAACGCGGACCTCGACCCGCTCATGTTCCCGCTACATTTGACGGGACAGGAGAAGGCGGAACTCGTGGCGTTCCTCGAGGCGCTCACCGGACCGCTGCCCGTCGTGAAAAAGCCCGCGTTGCCGGCGGCGGTCTCCGCCGAAGGAGGTGCACGATGAAGCGCCGAATCCTCTTCGTGCCGCTCGTGGCCCTGATTGTCCTCGCCGCCGTCTGGCCGGACGACGCGCGGGCGATTCCCACATTCGCGCGCAAGTACGGCTTCAACTGCACCATGTGCCACTCCGGCTTCCCGCGGCTCAACGATTTCGGAGCCCGGTACCGCGAGAACGGGTATCGGCTCCCCGGCCGGGAAAGCGAGGAGCGCACCGTGCTGGAGAGCCCGCCTCCGTTCGCCGCGAGGACGGCGGCCGGCTACGACTCGATCCGGTACGACGACGCGGTCATCACGGACGTCAGCCAGTTCCGGCTCGAGGGACTCGACCTCCTTTCGGGCGGCCTGCTCGGCTCGAACGTCGGCTACTTCGTGGTCTTTCTGCCGCAGATCTCCGGCTCGCGAGGGGTGGTGGACCAGGCGGGTATGCTCGAGATGGCGAACGTCGTGTTCGCGCGGCTTGGCGGTACCGGCTGGCTCAACGTGCGAGCGGGCCGGTTCGAGCCGGCGTACGTGGCGTTCAGTTCGAAGCGGCAGCTCTCGGTCTTCCCGTACGAAATCTACCGCGACACCTTTTCGGACGGCATCGCGCTGTCCGACACGCAGTCGGGGGTGGAAGTGTTCGGCCGGGGCGGGAAGGGGCTGCACTACGCCGCCGGCGTCCTGGAGGGCGCCGACAGCAACCTGGACGACGACGCTCCCGGGGACTTCTACGCACGATTCCACGTCGTGCTCGGCGCCGGCGAGGGGCAGACCGCCGGTCACAGGATCGGGCTCGTCGCGTTTCAGGGGAAGGCGCGCTACCCGACGATCGAGGCCGCGTCGGTGCGAAAGAGCTTCACGAGGTACGGCCTCGATGCCAGCCTCAACTTCGGGCCGGTGAACATCGCCCTCCAGTACCTGCGGGCCAAGGATGACCCGGTGGTCTGGGCCGGGCCCTCGGGAAGTTCCACCTACTCCGGCGGATTCGCGGAATTCCTGTTCCAGCCGCGGACCGACCTGGCCGCGTTCTGCCGCTACGACCGGGTAAGCGCCCCGGATGCCGCCGCGGAGAGTTCGGTCACGCGTCTCACGGCCGGCGTCCGCTACTACATCGAGGACCAGATCGCGCTGCACGCGGAAGTCTCGGACCGCAAGAAGGCGTTTCGAGGGGAGCAGGTTCCCGACGCCACCGAGAAGGCGTTCACCGTGCGGCTGGACTTCGCGTTCTGAGGCGGGGCGGGGCCGCGAGGCCCCGCCCCTCGACCTACGGCGCGGTCTCGCGGCGTCTCCGGGCTACGCCTCCGGTTTCGCCGCCATGGCCAGCTTCGCCTTTTCTTCTTCCACGAGGACGCGCCGCAGGTACTTGCCGATGATCGTCTTCGGGAGTTCCGTGCGGAACTCGACGAAGCGCGGGACCTTGAACGGCGCCAGGTGCAGCTTCGAGAACTCGATGATCTCCTCGGGGGTCGCCCGCGCCCCTTCCCGGAGTACGAGCCACGCCTTGACGGTCTCCCCGCGGAGAGGATCGGGAACCCCCGCCGCGACCGCTTCCTGCACCTTCGGGTGCATCATCATGACTTCCTCCACCTCCCGCGGCAGGACCTTGAAGCCCGAGGCATTGATCATGTCCTTCTTGCGGTCCACGATGTAGAAGAAGCCGTCCTCGTCCATCCGGGCGACGTCGCCCGTGAGGAGCCAGCCGTCGACGAGGGTCGCCGCAGTCTCCTCGGGGCGGTTCCAGTACCCCTTCATGACCTGGGGGCCACGGATCGCCAGCTCTCCCTCGCTCCCCGGCGGCAACGGCTCGCGAGTCTCGAGGTCCACGATTTTCGCCTCCACGCTCGGCATCGGAAGACCGATGCTGCCCGACTTCCGGATCCCGTACAGAGGATTCGCATGCGTTGCCGGGGACGCCTCGCTGAGCCCGTACCCCTCGATGACCTTGCCCCCCGTGAGCTTCTCGAAGGTTTCCTGCACCTCGCGTGGAAGCGGCGCCGCGCCGCTCACACAGAATTTCACGCTGCGGATGTCGAAGTCTTTCACGCGCGGGTGGACGTTGATCGCGCTGTAGAGGGTCGGCACCCCGGGGAAGACGGTCACCTTCCGCTTCTGGATCACCTTCAGGACCACATCCACCGGCCGCGGCCTGGGGACCATGGCGACCTCCGCGCCGAGGAGGACGCCGAAAAGCATGCAGGTCGTCATTCCGTACACGTGGAAGAATGGGATGGCGGCCATCAACACCTCCTTCCCCTCCTCGACCCCGACGAAGAGCGAGGCGAGCTGGAGCGTGTTCGCCACGAGGTTGCCGTGGGTCAGCATCGCCGCCTTCGGCATGCCGGTGGTCCCGCCGGTGTACTGGAAGATCGCGGTGTCCGACGGGCGGAGCGACGCGCCCGGGGGACTCGCCGGGTACTTCGCCAGCAGGCGCGAGTAGTCGTAGATGTCCGACTGCCGGTGGATCTTGACGTACTCGCCGTGCTTGCGCTGCACGAGGTGCACGAGCGTGCGGACCGGCCAGGACAGGGTCCCCGCCACGTCCACGACAATCACCCTGCGGATCCGCGTCGCGGCCTGGATCTCTCGGAGCTTCGGGAAAAACTGGTCGAGCAGGACGACCGTGTCGCACCCCGAGTCGTCGAACTGGTCGCGCATCTCTCGCGAGACGTAGAGCGGGTTGGTATTGACCGCGATCGCGCCGAGACGCAGCGTCCCGAAGAATGCGACCACGAACTGCGGGCAGTTCGGCAGCATGATCGCGACCCGGTCCCCCTTGCGAACCCCCAGCTGGAACAGCGCCGTCGCGAAACGGCGGGTCTGCTCCTGGAGCTGCCGGTAGGTCAAGGTGGACGGCGGCAGCTTCGGGTCCACGAAGAACCGGAGGGCGACGTTGTCGGGGAACCGTTCCGCCGAGCGGTCCAGCAGATCCGGCAGCGTCCAGTCCGGGAACTCGATCGTCCTCGGGACTCCCTTGTCGTAGAAACGGAACCAGGGTGCTTCCATCTCGTGTCCCCCCTCCCCGCGTCGAAAGTTCGCAGGCCAGGTCCGAGACTTGATCTTGCGCGGCCCTCGTGGCGAGCGGCCGGTTCTTCCTCAGAAGGCCGCTCGCCGCGCGGAGCGAGGCGGCTCGGCGACTTTTCGCCGAGCAACGCCGAAGCGTGCCGCGCAAGATCAAGTCTCGGACCTGGCCTCCGGCTTTGTGGAGCCCGGGCCGGATCCTACACGGTCGGTACACCTCGGGGAAGACCGGCGCGATGGTTGGCGCAACGGCGGCGTGACCGAAGCGGAAGCCCCGGGCACACCCGATCCTAAAGACGACGTTCGCTCAGGGCTCGAGCGCCGCCTTGCGGCGGATCGTGCCGCGGACGAAGAAACCCCCTTGCCCGCGGTTCGCGAACGTCTCGTACCGCGCGGCCCCCCAGTGCCCTGGCGTGTCGAGCCGGATCCAGGCGACTTCTCCGGCGGCGTCGATCCAGTCGAGCCAGAGACGGCCGTTGAAAACGTGGACCTCGGACCGGACCGGGTCGGAGTTGTTCGTTATCGCGACGATCTCGGGGGTGAATCCCGGCGCCTGCGGATTCATCTCCGAACCGGTACAAATCCGTGTTCACGAAACCTGGGGGTACCTCACCGACACGGTCCAAACATTACTCACGCCGACAGGCTTGATGAGTCGGAATCAGGCGAGGAGGAACCCCTGGATACTGGTAGCATTTCCCCGTGAGGCAACACGGGGGGGGCAAATAGTTGACGTCGGGCACGACAGCGGAACGGCCGTCGACATTGGCGTCGCTGAGCAGGCGGAGGACGATCCTGCCGGATCCGACCGACGAGAAGCTGCCCCACGGAACCGGGTCGGGATCCTCGGTGGACGCCGCGAAGTGGACGGACGGCAGGTTCGAGCCGGACGGCACGGTTTCGCCGGTCGAGCCGATCTCGGCTCGCGACGGCATCGAGAGGACGCATGCCAGGAGGATGGCGGCGATCGGAATCACTCTTCGAAGGAAGCATCCGCGCGGGTTCATGCCATACCTCCCGTCGAGAAGGAGCGGTACTCTTCGATTTCGGGCATCGGCTCCTCGATGCGCCCCATGTAGGTGCGCAGCGTCCTTTCGTTCGTCCTGACGCCAGACTCGTCGTTTCTCTCGCGGGCGATTTTCCAGAGGTGGAAACAGTTCCGGAACACAATGGCCAGGTATTCCCTCGGCCGTGCGATGCCGTTGGACCGGAGGGCGAGGGCTTCCGCCGCCGTGTGCTGGCCGGACGAGAACGCGATCGCCGCGAGATGGCTCAGCGCGGCGGCGCGCAGCCGGTCGTAGCCCGCAGCCTCGGCGTCCGCGAGCGCTCCTTCGAGGTGACCCCTCGCGACCTCCTTCTCGCCGGCGTCGAGACACGCGACAGCGAGGTTGACTCGCACCTTGCACGCCTCGAACGGGATCGGTATCCCCCGATAGAGGTCGAGCGCAACGTGGTATGCGGCGATGCACTCCGGGACCCGGCCGAGGTCGAGCAGCAGGTTGCCGCGGATCGCCTCGAGGTCCGCCCAGATCTTCGCGGGCACGTCGGCGGTTCCTTTCCGCTTCTGCGCCTCCTCGAGAGCCATCATCGCCACCGTGTACCGACCGAGACGATAGCAGCAGATGACGAACATCTGGAGCGCCATCAACCGCCGCGAGTCCGAAAGTGCGGGGTGGCCGAGAATCTCCTCGACCTCGGTCTTGGCGAACTCGTAACGGCCGAGGTGGAGGAGGCAGTCCACATAGAAGAGGCGGAGATCGAGTGTCACCGCGGGCGAGTCGTCGTCCCGCGGGTGTGCCGGTCGCGCCTCGAGCGCGACCGAGAAGAGAGCCAGCGCCTCGGCGTACCGGCCGGAGACGACCAGCTTCCTTCCCTCCTCGAGCGCTTCCTCCGGCGTCGCGACCCTGGGCGGCGGCGCCATCCCGCGCTGAAGCGCCAGATCGAAGCGCTCCGCGATCGAGGTGATCGGCACGCCGTAAATCCGGCTCAGCGCGAACAGCCGCGTGAACGTCGGATACGCGAGCCCGTTCTCGATCCGGGAAAGGTGCGACTTCGTGACGCGATCCGGGAAGCCGGTCGACATCTCCTCGACGATGTCGAGCGAAAGCCTGCGTCCTTCCCGGACCCTGCGAAGGTACTCCCCGAACATCCTGTTCCCGCCGTCCTGTTCTTGTGACTCCACTTCGCCCCCGCCCTCGAAACCCGGCACCGGGAGCTCCCCCGCCGTGCCGGAACATTCCATCCGAACCCCTCGCGCCTCCTCACATCGCCGCGCGTTCACGGGCCACCATCCGCCGGACGCTCACAAGGAGATGAATACACGCTCTATCGGCTGTCGGGACCATCGAAGAGCACAAACAAGGTTGCGGTTACGCAACTCATTTCTGAAATCGGAACCCGAATTCTTACAGAAGCCCTTTCCAGGAGGTCAGCCGGCCCGCGTCGAGGCCGACGCCGCGCCCCTTCTTGGCTCTGTGTATACTATTTGGTATACAATGCGGCGCGATGAACCACGTGACGCTGACCCTCGACTGGACGGCCGCCGAACCGGTCTACGAGCAGCTCGCGCGACAGGTCCGCGCCCACATCGCGGCGGGCAACCTGGTGCCGGGGTCGCCGCTCCCGTCCGTTCGCTCGCTCGCGTCCGACCTCGGCGTGAATCTGAACACCGTGGCCCGAGCCTACCGCCTCCTCGAGGAGGAGGGGTTCGTGAAGATTCGCAACCGCGCGGGGGCGGCGGTGGCCGCCCCCGCGTCGAAGCCGGACGCCGCGGCGCGAGATCGTCTGCGTGCGGAGCTTCGGGATCTTCTGTTGAGAACGAGGCAGGCGGGAATCACGCGGGACGAGACCCTGAATCTCGTGGAGAGTGAGATCGCGAGTCTCGCCGCTGCCCGCGGCGCCGACGGAGGGAATCGCCGATGAAACCCTGGGGGCTCCCGGCGACGATGCTGGTCACGAACCTGCTGGTGGGCGGACTCGCGCTCCTCTATCCTCGGCCTGATCGTCGTCCTGACGGCGGTGGCGCTCGTGACGAACTAGCCTTGCCCGGTCCGACCTTCGAAGAGGTGCCCCGATGAGCATGAGAAGAACGGCTCCGATCCTGCTGGCTGCGGCGTGGCTCGTCGCCGCGTCCCCGGCGGCCGAACCCCCGCCCTACCGGGAGGAGAGCGTTAAATTCAGGAACGGCGACGCCGCGATCCTCGCCGGCACGCTCACCCTCCCGGCGGGCGGCGGAGCGCACTGCGCCGTAGTGCTCGTCACCGGGAGCGGCCCGCAGAACCGGGACGAGGAGATCTTCGGCTTCAAGCCGTTCCGGATCCTCGCCGACCACCTGACGCGCAACGGGATCGCTGTCCTCCGCTACGACGATCGGGGGTTTGCCGAATCGACGGGGAACATCGCTCAGGCGACCACCGAGGACTTCGCCTTGGACGCCGCGGCCGGCGTCGCGTTCCTCAGGACGCGCCCGGACATCGACCCGAGAAGGATCGGCGTCCTCGGCCACAGCGAGGGAGGGATCGTCGCGCCGATGGTCGCGACCCGGACGGAAGGGATCGCGTTCATCGTGCTGATGTCCGGCATGGGGGTCGTAGGCGAGCGAGTGCTGATCGACCAGGCGGCGCTGATCGGACGCGCGGAAGGGTCCTCCGAGGAGGCGGTGCGCAAGGAGACCGAGATCCAGAAGCGGCTCTTCGCCGCGGCACGCTCGGGACAGGGCTGGGACGAGGCGCGCGCGGAGATCAAGAAGGAGGCCCTCGCCCAGATCGCCGCGATGCCCGAGGCCGTGCGCGAGACGATCCCGGACCCCGAGAAGTACGCGGACACGATGATCGAGGGGCAATTCGCGATGGTCCGGAGCGCGTGGTTCAAGTTCTTTCTCGACCACGACCCGGCGAAGGTTCTCGAGAAGGTGAAGTGCCCGGTGCTCGCGCTGTTCGGCGAGAAGGATCTTCAGGTCCCGGCCGAGTCGAATCGCGCCGCGATCGCCGGGGCGCTCGCGCGGGGCGGGAACACCGACGTCATCCTCAAGGTGTTCCCTGGCGCGAATCACCTCTATCAGGGGGCCCGGACCGGCGGCGTGTCCGAATACGCCGGCCTCAGGAAAGAGTTCGTCCCGGGGTTCCTCGAGACGATCTCCGGCTGGATCCGCGAGAAGGAGCACATCACCGTTCCTCCCCCCGGCGCCGCCGGCGCGAACGCCCCCCGGGTCGAGGCGGCACCGGCGCCCGCCCGCGTTCCCGCGCCCTCCCTGCCTGCCCCGCCTCCCGCGGAAGGGTCGCTCGAGGCCCGCGCCGACGGCTTCCTGAGAAAGGTGGAGAAGCGCGAGTTCGCCGCCGCCGCGAGGGAGTTCGCCCCCGAGGTCGCGTCCCGGATGAGCGCGGCGGACCTCGGCGCAGCCTGGGGCGGCCTGATCGAGCAGATCGGCGAGCTTCGCGCGGTGACGGAGCGCAAGACCGAAACCGAGGAGGGGTACACCCGCGTGGACCTGACCTGCGCGTTCGAGCGGGGCCGCCGCGTCGTCCGCGTCGTCTACGACGGGACCGGCAAGATCGCCGGGCTCTGGTTCAGGCCGGCGGAGTAGGCGATCCTCATCCTGGCCACGACCGATAGGTCCTCGACGATCATGAGAAATCTTTGACAACCACGCCGAATTGCATGAAGATCGTCACATGTTGAGGGTCCCATGGTTGTTGAAACCGTCAACACAGGAGGCGGCGATGGCCACGGTAAATTTCAGCGTCCCCGACCAAGTAAAAAAAGCGTTCAACAAGGCCTACGCCCAGCAGAACAAGAGCGCCGTGATCGCTGACTTGATGCGCGAAGCCGTCGCCCGCAAGAACCAGATCAAGGCGCGGCGCGCGGCGCTTCGACGCATCGCCGCTCGCCTTCACGCCAGGGAAGCGGTGAGCGAACGCACGCTCCGGAGCGCGCGCGAGTATGGGCGGCCTTGACTCCGCTGACGCTCGACGCCAGCGTCGTCGTGAAGTGGTTCTATCCGACTCTTCGCGAACCGGACCTGTGCCAGGCCCAAGCGATCCAAGGGGCGTACGCAGCCGACGAGGTCGTTCTCTTTCAGCCCCCACATTGGCGAGCCGAGGTGGCGGCCGTCTTGACTCGGTTGTCCCCCGCCGGCGCTCGACGCGATGTCGCGGAACTGTGTCTGCTGGACGTCGAAACAGTGGACACGCCCGAGACCTATCTGCGGGCAGTCGGCCTGGCGCTCCGCCTTTCGCAGCATCTGTTCGACACGTTCTACCACGCAGTCGCGCTCTCCGTGCCCGGTTGCACGCTGGTCACAGCGGACACCCGATACTTCAAGAAAGCCCAACACATCGGCCGAATCGTGCAGCTCTCCGAATGGCAGCCCTGACGCCGTCACTCTCGATCGCCGCGAAGGCTTCACGGGCGACGAGCACCGCCTCCCGCGGAAGGGTCGTCCTCGGCGCGCGGCGTGCTGTATGCTGTCTTCGTGACGATCGTTCTCGACGAAAGGAGGCGCGATGGCGGAACAGCCCCAGGGATGCGCGCGTGTCACCGGGACCGTCGCCGGCGAGAAGCCGGCCGGGCACGAACCTCCGGATCGGCCCGCGGGGAATAAGGAGAAGGGCATGACGGCACGTGTCGGGCAGAAAGCTCCGGATTTCACCGCCCCGGCCTACTACAGGGGCGGGTTCACCAGCGTGAAGCTCTCGGACCACGCGGGCAAGTGGGTCCTCCTGTGCTTCTACCCCGGCGATTTCACCTTCGTCTGAGCGACGGAAGTGTCGGCGGTCGCCGACAAGTACTCGGAGCTGCAGAAGCTGGGAGTGGAAGTGATCTCCGTGAGTGTCGACAGCCACTTCGTGCACAAGATGTGGAACGACCACGAGCTGGTCCGGATGGTGGAAGGCGGCATCCCGTTCCACATGGCCTCGGACCAGGCCGGCAACGTCGGACGCGCCTACGGCGTCTGGGACGAGAACCAGGGAATCGAGCTGCGCGGCCGTTTCCTCATCGACCCGGACGGCGTGATCCAGGCCATGGAAGTGCTCACGCCCCCGGTCGGGCGGAAACTCGCCGAGACCGTGCGCCAGGTCCACGCCTTCCAGCACGTCCGCAAGTCGAAGGGGACGGAGGCGACTCCCGCCGGCTGGGAGCCCGGACAGCCGACGCTCAAGCCCGGCCCGGCGCTGGTCGGAAAGGTCTGGGAGGTGTGGAAGCCGGCCATGGAGAAATAGCCACGGCGGGAACCGGAAGAAGAACATGGAGGAACACATGATCGGGACCGCGGCCCTCGTCGGCCGGCGCTTGTCGTCGTTTCTCGTTCTTCTCCTCGGCTTCCTCGCGACCGTCGTCGCCGCGGAATCGCCGCAGGCCGAGGAGTCCTGGAAGAATACCAGTCGCCAGTGGACCGAGACGGTCGCTTCAGGGAAGCGGGTTCAGGTCGTGAACCCATACGGCGACATCTACTTCCGGTTCGGGGGCTACGAGAACCAGGTGGAGGTCGTGGCCACGGTCCAGAGGCTGGAGACGCACCTGCCCGAGCTGAAGGTCGCCTTCCGGCACGGCGACGAGGGCCTCGACGTGACCGTGGCGCCGGAGGCCCCCGCCGGGCCCGTGGGGGCACCTTCCGCGCCCGGGCCGGAAGCGACCCGCGACCGCGTGGACCTTGCGGTCTTTGTTCCCCGGGGCGTGGCGCTCCATGCCCGCACGGGTGCGGACCGCATCGAAATCAAGGGGCTCGAGAGCGACGTGACCGCCGAGTCGGTGAAGGGCGAGATTCGGATCGTCAAGGTCAAGGGCCGGGTCCACGCCAGAACCGAGCGGGGACAGATCTTCGCGACGCTCGAGACCGGGGTGAGCGCGGAGCCGCAGGAGCTTTCCACGCACACCGGGGACATCACGGTCCATCTCTGGGAAGACGCGAACACGACCGTCAAGATCGCGACTTCGGGCGAGATCAGCACGGATTACTCGCTGCAGGTCGAGCGCCGTCGCTTCGAGGAGCCGGGCAAGCACGCCGTCGCGGTCGTCGGTCGGGGAGGACCGGAGCTGACCCTGTCGAGCAAGCGGGGGAACATCCGCCTGCTCTGGCTGCCTCGACACTTCAAGCGCGAGAACGGCGAGAAATCGGGAGAGGGCGCGCCCCCCGGATGACGGGGAGACCGCGGTCCTTCGGCCGCTCGAGGGAGCTCACCTCGGCGGTTCGAGCGACTGCTGCGGCGCATCCTCGAGGTTCACCCGCTCCCGTGCCCCACGTGCGCCTCGCTCGGCGCCCGCGACGGATCCTTGCGGCCCACGGTGCCGCCTGACCGGGGCTCGAGCGTCCGACCCTACGCCTGTCAAGCGTGCCGCCAACCACGATCGTGCCATCGGGCTGAACCGCCACAGAGTGGAAAACTCGCTCCATCTGAATCCCGAGGATCTCGAAAAGCACAACTGGGATCTCGCGCGGGGGTATCAGTCGATGGCAAGCGAGGTTCGTCACGAAACGTCCCGGGCCAACGGGAAACTGGACGTGCCGATCGTCGCCTGCGGGACGGTGGCACGTGTCGCGAGGATGTCGGTCGAGGCGCTACGCGAGAAAAACCTGAAGGTCGGCGGGCCGGGGCTCGATGGCCTGTATCACACCGGATATCAAGCCCCGGTCCTCCGCGTCATCGGAGTCAAATAAGGCGGTCGCCGAGCCACTTGAACTCGCAGACGCCGTCTTCGTTGTTGTCCAGGCAAATCGGGACGCACTCCGAGTCGGGATCCTCGTTGTCGCAGACGTTGTCGCAAACGCCGTCGCAGTCGCCGTCCGGACAATCGGGATTGCAATAGAAGCCCGGCACGTAGTCCGGGTCCACGCCGTTGCAGATTCCGTCGCCGTCGGCGTCCGGACAATCGGGATTCGGACCCGCCGACCACGCCAGCGTTCCGAAGCCGACGGCGAGCAGGAATGCCATCAAGATCACTTTCGACATCTTCATCTCATTCTCCCTTGTGGTATCGACCCGTCCCTCGTGGCGGCCACCACGGCCGCCGGAGACCCGTATTGCAATCCTGGTACCAGGACGAGAGCGGTAACCACGACCTTCGAACTCGCTGGAATTCCGCACGAAAACGGCGAACCCAAACGAAAACGCGAGCGGGCGGCAGGTCATTTTCGTCGGATCGCGAAACGTTCTTGCAAATCTCGTCACCACGCCGCGGGCGCGGCGATTCGGGGTTGGGAGAGGAACGCGACGGCCTCGCGGATCACGCGCCAGCAGGCGTCGGAAGCGCGCGATCCGGTCGGTTTCAGGAAGAATCGGCGAAGGAGAAGCTACTTCCCGCCGCGGTGACGCGGGCCGCCCAGCTGTCTTCCGGAACCCGCATCGCGCCCCGCCTCGCCCCGAGCTTGCGACGCGTTCCAGATCGGCTCGCCGTGGAGGCAACGCAGCCGGAGGGTTCGCCCCGTCCCGCGGTTCGTGACCTGCTGAGCGCCGAAGGGCGTTTCGTCGGAGAAGACGCGAACCTGGAGCGAGTCGCCCATGGCGACCCGGAAGCTCTCCGACTCCAGGAGGGTCGAAGGAGCGACGCGTATCCGGACCGGCCCTGCGTTCCCGGCGGGAAGCAGATCGACGTCGGTCCACTTCGTTCCCGAGGGATCCTGGGTTTGCTCGACCGCCGCGACCGTGCCTTTCAGCGTCAAGAGGGCGCGATCCCGCTCCGTCTGCGCGCCGGCGGTCCGCAGGACGGCGAGCGAAAGCACCACCAGTAGAATCCTATCCCATCTCATGGCGTCAATACCGAAGGCTCACGGCGAGCCCGAAATCCGGTGCGTTATCCGTCAGGCCCTTGGAGACCTCGATGCTCCATCCCAGCAGCTTTCCCATCCGCCCGTATCCCTCGGCGATCGCGCGCACACGCGCGGACTCTCCCGCGATGCCCGCATCCACCGCCTCGACCGCCCCCTTGACACCGCCTCGTCCCATCGGCCAATCGACCACCACTTCCGCCGCCGGCCCGTCCTCGAGAACGAGATCGGGAGGGTCGCCGAGCTTGACCCATTCGAGATATGCCTCCACGTTCACGACCCAACCCTCGCGGCGCCAACCGGCCCCGGCCCAGAGATCCGCCTCGCCGGTCCCGAGGCCCTCGTCGGCGGTGGGTAGCTTAACTCCGGCACGAACGGAGAAGCGACCGAAGGGGGCGTCCTGGCCGAGCAATCGCGAGACGCAGACCCTCGCATCCCCGAGCCCGCTTCGCCGGTCGTACCCCGTGGTATCAGCGTCGGCGAGCAGGAGGCCGGACTCTCCGGATCCGTCGAAATGCGGCGCGCCGGACATCGCCGCCGGGGCAGAATCACCGGCGCCCTGTACTCCGCCCGCGGTTTCGGACGCGCCATTGCGCCGGTTCCCGGCGTCGGTCACAAACGATGGGCCCAGGATCATCATCCCCGACGGCCCGGACACGCTCAGTGCGGGAACAGCGACGTTGAACGACCATCGCGAACCGGAGCGCGTCCACCGCAACTCGATCCCGGAAAGATCGGCGCGCTCTTCACCGACCGACTGCGATCGGTAGGCGAACGCCTCCGCCTCGAGCAGCGACCTGGCCGCGGGTTCCGCTCCGGACGCCCCCGTGACCGCGAACGCCACGAGACAGCCGAGCAGGGGGATTCGGTGAGCCAGACCCCGCTCGCGCCCCGGTGCGACCATCGCGAGCCTCCTTGCGCTTGCGAGAGAGCGTTACAACGAAGCGCGACGCCCGGCCGCCGTATGCCCGCCGGGCGCGCGCCTCGAGTCGAGTTCGAAACCTTCCATCAGCCGCGGCCGCCACGGCCGCGGGAGCGATCGCTGGAGCCCGTTCCCTGCTCGTTGGCCCGCTCTCGCGTCTGGGTGCCGTTTCCGCTGCCGTCCTGCAGCCGTTCCCTGGTCTGCAAGCGGAGCTGCGTACCGTCGCCGGACCGGATCCGTTCGGTCCGCCCGGTACGGTAATTGTGCACCTTGACCGCGTTCACGGCCTGTCCGTCCTTCGCGAGACCGACGAAGCGAGCACGTACCTTGTCGCCGACCTGCCACTGCTGGCCGGACGGATCGGCGAGTCCCAGCCTCACCCAGCTTTCCTCGCCTTGCTGCGTACGTACGCGGATCTCGTCGAGCGCGCCCTCGTTCTCGGTGCGCACCGACTGGCGCACCTGCACGACCTCGCCCGTCAACGTTCCGCGCTCTTGGGTGTCCGTCGAAGCGCTGGTGGGTAGGGCGAAGAGGACAAGCGGCAAAACCGAACCGAGGAACCATCTCTCGAATCTCATGTTCATTTCTCCCGACCGACCCGATGCCCCCATCATTCGTCGGTCTCGCGGTCGTATCTAGCACCAAGCGTGCCATGAACCGGCTTGCGCGAAGCCCCTTTCGTCTCATCGACTTGCCGACCCCATCGGCCGCCGGGTCGGCAAGTTCCGTCTGCCTCGCGG
This sequence comes from Terriglobia bacterium, assembly GCA_963790465.1. Taxonomy (GTDB): domain Bacteria; phylum Acidobacteriota; class Polarisedimenticolia; order Polarisedimenticolales; family JAIQFR01; genus JAIQFR01. Next base: position 176,990 of record CAWBOP010000021.1, read on the forward strand.
GCGCCGGCCGACGAAAATTGCCGGACCGGCCGTCCCGCCTCATCGCATCTTGTACTTCTCCATCTTATACCGCAACGTCCTCTCGCTGATGCCGATTCGCTCGGCGGCGCGGTACTGGACCCCGCCCTCGGCGTCCAAGGCCTTCTCGATCATCTCGCGCTCGAGGATCTCCACCTGTTGGGGCAGCGACCCCTCGAAGCGCCGGTAAGTGAGTCCTTCCTCTTCCGCCCGGTTCCTGACGGCCGGGGGAAGGTCGTCGGTGGTGAGGACCTCCCTCCGCGAGAGCACGATGGCGCTCTGGACTATGTTCTCGAGCTCGCGCACGTTTCCGGGGAAATCGTAGCGAACGAGCGCGTCCATCGCCTCGCGGCTCACTCCCGTCACGCGGTGCGTCCCGGCCCCCGCGTGCTTGTCCATGAAGTGCTCGACGAGCAGCGGAACGTCTCCACGACGATGTCTCAGCGGAGGGATGCAGATCTTGACCACGGCGAGGCGGTAGTACAGATCTTCGCGGAACTTGCCCGCGCGGCTAGCTTCCGTCAGGTCGGCCTGGGTCGCCGCGACGAGCCGCACATCGAGCGGCAGCGCAACGTTGCTGCCGACGCGCTCGATCTGACGTTCCTGGAGAACCCTCAGCAGCTTGACCTGGGCGGACGGCGGAATCTCGCTCACCTCGTCGAGGAAGAGCGTTCCTCCGTCCGCCGCCTCGAAGCGCCCGGTGCGCGCTCGGTCGGCGCCCGTGAACGCTCCCTTTTCATGGCCGAACAGTTCGCTCTCGAGGACGCTCTCCGCCAGGGCGGCGCAGTGAACGGCGACGAACGGCGCCCCGGCCCGCCGCGATGCGGCGTGGATCGCCCGCGCGATCAGCTCCTTGCCCGTGCCGCTCTCACCGGTGATGAGCACCGTCGCGTCGGTCGGGGCGACGCGGGCCACGGTGCTGAGCATCTCCTCGATCGCTCCGCAGCCCCCGACGATTCCCTCGAAGCGGGGGCCGCCGGCGAGCTTCTGTCGCAGCTCGCGGTTCTCTCGGATCAGGGTGCGACGCTCGAGGACCTGCTGGATGACGAGCTGCAGGCGGTCGAGATCCAACGGCTTCGAGAGGTAGTTCGTGGCGCCCAGCTTCAGCGCCTCGACGGCCTCCTCCACGCTGCCGAACGCGGTGATCACGACGACGTCCACCTCGGAATCGATTTCCCGCAGCGCGCGCACCGCGTCGGCTCCGCCGAGGCGGGGCATGCGCTGGTCGAGCAGGACGAGGTCGATGCCGCCCTTTCTGATCCGCTCGACCGCCTCCACCCCGTCGGCCGCCTCGGCGACGTCGTAGCCCAGATGCCGCAGGAAGCCGCCGAGCATCTCCCGCTGGCTGGCCTCGTCGTCGGCGATCAGGATCGTGTGTTCCCCGGCCATTCGGTCTCCTCAGCGTGCGGACCCCGGCGAGGCCGGGAGCATGATGCGTACCACCGTGCCTCCTTCCCCACGGGGCGCGACGGCGACGCTTCCTCCCATCTCGGTAACCAGGCGGTGCACGATCGGTAGCCCCAGGCCGTTCCCACCGGGTTTGGTGGAGAAGCCGAACTCGAAGATCTTGTCCAGTTCTCCGGGCGGTATACCGGGGCCGTCGTCCTCGACCGCGAGGAACACCCGGCTCCCCGCGGTGTCCGTGACGATCCGGACGTGGCCGCTCTCCCCGGTCGCTTCCGCGGCATTACGCACGAGGTTGTGGAGGATCTGGCGGATCGCGGCCGGGTCGAAGACGGCCGGAGCGGGGACGCCGAGCTCGACGGAAAGGCGAGGCCCGTTCGGCAGCCCCGGAGTGAGAAGCGCGACGGTCTCGCGAACCGCGGCGTCGAGATCGCCCGGCCTCGGATCGAGGCGCGGCGGACGGGCAAGCTCGAGAAAATCGCGCACGATCCCGTCAAGCCGCTCGACCTCGGCGCGCAGCACGTCGGCGAGCCTGCGTTGCTCGTCCGTCCCTCTTTCCCGCAACGAACTCTTTCTGGATGCGCTGCACGCCGACCGAGATGGTGTTCAGGGGGTTCCGCACCTCGTGGGCCACCGTGGCCGCAAGGCGGCCGAACGCGGCGAGACTCTCCGTGCGCCTGGCTTCCCGCTCGAGGAGCCTCACTTCCGTGAGGTCGCGGAGGACCAGGGCCGTGCCGGCCGGCTCCCCGGCGTCGTCCTGGATGGGAGACGCCGACGCGAGGACGTCCACCGGCGCTCCGCCACATTCCGTCACGATGGCGAACTCGCGGGTGCGCGTCGTCACCCGACAGCAGGTCTTCGACACCTGCGCACGGGGTATCCCGGCAGGCCTTGCCGACGAGGTCCGCGGCCTCGCACCGGAACAGCCTGCACGCCGCTGGATTGACGAGCCGCAGGATGCGCTGCGTATCCACCACGACCACGGCGTCGCCGATCCCCTCCAGGACGGCGTCGGTGAGCGAGCGGGCGCGGGCGTTCTCGCCGCGGAGAGCGGCGGCGCGGCGCCACGCGGCCACGACTCCCGCGACCGCCACGGCGAGTGCGAACGCGACGATGGCGGCCGCCAGGGTTCGCCGCCGGCCCGAGCGTGCGGCCGCGTCCAGGGGATCGGCGGCAAGACCTACCCTCAGCCGCTCGGTCCGACCGCGCCGGATCTCGATGGGGCGCTCCAGCTCGAGGGCTCTCGTCCCCGGCGCGCTCGCGCGCGGCCCCGTGCCGGCGATGCGGCGGCCCTCGGAATCCTCGAGTTCCGCGTAGAGGATGCCTCCGGTCTCGGCGACGGCGTTCATGATGTTGGACGCCCCCACCTCTTCCTGAAAGGCGAGCATTTGCCGCGCGTCCATGACGACGAGCACGGCACCCCCTCGAGCACGTCGAACCGCGGCGGCATACCGCATCCCCTCGCCGAGAGGTGAGGGCCGGACGCCCAGGACGAGTTCGTCCGCCTTTCCCTCGATCAGCGGCTGCAACGCGGAGACGTAGGGGCTCGCATGTGGCCCCCCGCTCGGATCGTCGGGACAAGCCTCGCTCTCGCGATGCAGCCCACGATCCAACAGGAGGATGTGATGCAGTCCCAGCTCGACGGCGAGGTCCATGAGCGATTCCGGGGAGAGGCGGCCCGAGGCGTCGAGGCGGTCGAGGAGGTGCGCGATGTCGAGCAGGCGGGCCGAGGCCAGCTCCTCGACCTCCGACGCCGACGACAGGGCGTTCTCCACCGCATGACCCAGTGCCTCGACGAGAGCCCCTCCCTCGGATGCCACGAGGCTCTCCATCTCCCGGTGGCGCGCACTATCCTCGATCTCGGTCCACGCGAGCAGGAGCACCACGAGCCCGACGACGGCGAGCGCCGTCAGCAGGAGCGCGGCACGCTTTCTGCGGCGCTGCGTCGGGTTCAAGGGGCCGGTCCCTCCGGGACGTCATTCCACCGGCGAATCCCTCGTTCCACGCCGGGACGCTTTTCGCACTCGGGCCATGGACGCTCGCATTCGAGTGACGGCGGGAGGCGTCCCGGCAGGACTCGCAGGCCTATAGCCTGGGGATGAGACGTTCAAACTGCGTTTTCGGTACGACGTCCGGCAATGAACCCTTCCGTCATCCTGCCTCTCCCCGCCCACGTCCACCACCCAAACTCAATATACGCCGTCTGCGCGCCCGGTGCCCTGGCCTCGCCATCGACCCATCCCTGACCCCGGCCCACTCCAAGCTCGGCGAACTGCTGCAGCGCCGGGGAGCCCACGGCGCGAGCCGCCTGCCTTGACCCTTTCGCCGTCCCCGTTCTTCCGCGACGGCTGCCCCGGCGCGCCGGGGAAATAGGGAGCTCCCCTACCCCGCCTCGGCCCGCGCGGCCTCCCGGAGCAGGTCCCAGCAGAGGCGGACGTGCTCTTCCCTCGCGCGCGGGTTGCCGAGCGTGACGCGCAGCGTGTAGCGCCCCGCGAGCTTCGTGTGGGACAGGAACACGCGGCCGGTGCGGTTGACCCGTTCGAGAATCGCCTCGTTCAGGGCGTCGAGCCGCTTCGCCACCTCCGGCTCGTCCTCGCTCCCCCGCACGGCGGCCGGCCGGTGACGGAGACAGACCGTCGAGAACGGCACCGGAGCGAGCCGCTCCCAGTCCGGGTCGGCGTCGATCCAGCGCGGCGAGGTCCCGAGCCTGGCGGCAGTGCTCGCGGATCCGCCGCGCCATTCCCTCGGCGCCGAACCAGCGGATGTGCATCCACATCTTCAGGGCGCGAAACCGCCGTCCCAGCTGGATCCCGTATTCGTTGAAGTTGCGCGCGGTCTCCCCCTCCGGCGTGCGGAGGTACTCCGGAACGATGCTGAACGCGGCGCGGAACGCCTCGGGGCGGCGGAACAGCAGGAGCGACGCGTCGAACGGCGCGAACATCCACTTGTGCGGGTTGACCACGATGGAGTCCGCGCGCTCCCACCCCGCGAAAGCCGGCCGCATCTCCGGGACCAGCGCCGCGGAGCCGCCGTACGCCGCGTCCACGTGGAGCCAGATCCCTTCCCGCTCGCAGATCGCGGCGATGGCGCCCACCGGGTCCACGCTGGTGGAGGAGGTGGTGCCGAGGGTGGCCACGGCGCAGAACGGCCACCAGCCTCCCGACCGGTCCTCCGCGATCGCCGCCTCGAGCCGGTCCGCGCGCATCCGGTACTCGCCGTCCACCTCGACCTTCCGTACGCCGGCGCGCCCCACGCCGGCGGCGATCGCCGCCTTCTCGATGGACGAGTGCGTTTCGGTGGAACAGTAGAGCCGGAGCCGGCCGATCCCCGGTCTCCCGGCGAGCCCCTCGTCCCGCGCGTCGAGACCGGGGAGAACGTGCCGCGCCGCGAGCACCGAGGTCAGCGTCGATATGGACGCCGTGTCCGTGAACATCCCGTCGAACGTATCCGGAAGACCGAGCATCCGGCGGAGCCACCCCACCACCGTCTGTTCCAGCTCCGTCGAGGCCGGCGCGACCCGCCAGAACATCACGTTCGAGTTGAGGCCGGCCGCGATCCACTCCCCGAGAATCCCCGGTCCCGAGGCGACGCTGGCGAAGTAGGCCATGAACCCGGGATGCTGCCAGTGCGTGAGGTTCGGCTCGATCAGACGAAGGTAATCCCCCAGGATCGCGTCGAGCGGCTCCGGATCTCTCGGCGGCTCCTCCGGTAGTCGCGCGCGAACCTCGCCGGGGCGGACGGGCGGCAGAACGGGTCTCGACGCGACGGTCTCGAGGTAGTCCGCGACCAGATCGGCCACCCGGTGGGCTGCCGCGCGGAACTCCTCGGGGTCCATGTCGCCGAGGCCGAGCTGTGCGGGAGTGGGTTTCGCGTCGGCGCTCATGAGTCGCCTCCGGGAAGAACGGCGTCCGCCGCGTTCAGAACCGCGCGCGGACAGCGGCGATGATCCAGTAGCCGAGCGCCCCCATCACCCCCGCGGCTGGGATCGTGAGCACCCAGGCCCAGATCACGCGCCGGGCGATTCCCCAGCGCACCGCGGAAAGCCGCTGAACGGCGCCGACCCCCACGATCGCTCCGGTGATCGTGTGCGTGGTGCTGACCGGAATCCCCATCGCCGTGGAGGTGAAGAGCGAGACCGCCGCGGCGGTTTCCGCGCACGCCCCGCCGTACGGGCGGAGCTTGGTGATCTTCATCCCCATGGTCTTCACGATCCGCCAGCCGCCGGCCATGGTGCCGAGCGCAATGGCCAGGTGGCACACCAGCACGATCCAGAACGGAAACTGCACTTTCCCGGCCTCGAAGGTCGCCTGCTGCTCCTTCCAGACGCTCGCGAACAGGAGCGCCGCGATGATCCCCATGGTCTTCTGGGCATCGTTGGCCCCGTGCCCGAGGCTGTACGCCGCGGCGGAGCCGAGCTGGATCACGCGGAAATACCGGTCCACCCCCGCCTGCGTCGCCCTCCAGAGCACCCGGATCAGGATGGACACGAACAGGAGAGCGAGGGCGAAACCGATCAGCGGGGCGATGACGATGAACTCCACGGTGACGAGCACCTTGCCCGCGTGCATGACGCCGGCCGACTTGCCGGCGTACGCCATCGCGGCCCCTCCGAAACCGCCGAGGAGCGCGTGGGACGAGCTGGTCGGCAGCCCCCAGTACCAGGTGATCAGGTCCCAGATCACGGCCCCCACGAGACCGGCGAGGATCACGTCCGGCGTCACGAACTCCGGGTAGACCCATTTCGCCACCGTGTTCGCCACGCACACGCCGAAGAACCATGCCGCCGCGAAGTTCCACCAGGCCGCCCAGATCACCGCGTAGGCCGGGGAGAGCACCCGTGTGCCGACGATGGTGGCGATGGAGTTGGCGGCGTCGTGGAATCCGTTGACGAAGTCGAAGGCGAGGGCGACCAGGATGATGAACAGGATGTACGGGTGCGAGCCGATCGCGATCAGGTCGTTCAGGAATCCGAAAAACACTCGTCGGCTCCCGGCCTCGGAGGCGGCGTCGGCTGGAGGAAGAGATCTAGGTGTACTTCACGAGCACGGTCTCGAGGATGTCCGCGACGTCCTCGGCCTTGTCCGTCGCCACCTCGAGATGCTCGTAGAGGTCCTTCCACTTGATGACCTCCATCGGATCGTGCGCGTGGTCCATGAAGAGCGTGGTGAGCGCGTCGCGGTGCACCTGGTCGGCGTCCTCTTCGAGCTGGCTGATCCGGGCGCACTGGCGCAAGAGCGCCTCGGCGTCCTTGAGGTTCCGGAGCATCTGCACCCCCTTGACGACCTCTTCGGAGGCGCGGGTGATGATCCGGCTCAGCTCGATGGCGTGTGGCGTCGGCTTCGGGATCTGGAAGGTGACGAGGCGCTTGGCCACGGCGTCCACGTAGTCCAGCACGTCGTCGAGCCTCCCGGTCATCGCGTAGATGTCCTCACGGTCGAGAGGGGTGATGAACGTCTTGTTGAGGAGGTCCAGGATCTTGTGGACCAGGTTGTCGCCGGCGTGCTCGACGTCGTGGATCTCCTTGGCGGCGAGGTAGACCGTGTCCGCGGACGTGTACTCCTCGAAGCACTTCTGAAGGAGGCGGGCCCCCTTGAGCGTGTTTTCCGCCTGCTGCTCGAGAAGCGTGTAGAACTCGACCTTTCTGGGGATCCATCGCATGTGTCGGAGCCTCCCTTGCCGAAGGGGGCTTTTTACCACCGTCACCCGATTGTCACAAGCCCGCCCGCCGGGGGGCGACGTCAGGCCGGAACCCGGAGTCAAGAGCAGGGGTCGGGCGCGTCTTCCGTCCGGGACATCCACTCGATGGCCGCGTCGGCCTGGGGCGCGAGCCAACCCACGCGCCCCGACGGGACGCTCTCGGGCTCGCCCTGCGGCCCTGCGGCCGGCCGGCGCCTGCCGAGCCAGGACAGCGGCCAGACGATGGCGGCCACCAGCGCCGTTAGGGGGGTGGCGAACCGGACCAGGGCGTGCTCGAGCCGCGTGGCGGTTCCGCCGTAGATCGGGATCGCGCTCGCGAGGCGGGACATGGCGCTCCGGATCAGAAAGCGGCCCAGCCAGGGGCGCCGGTGGTAGAACTGGAACGGGAACGCCAGCGTGCCGAAGATCGGGATCGGGCTGATCACGAACGCGACCGCGTAGGAGGTCCCCGTCCTCCGCCCGTGGAGCCAGCGGTAGGTCGTGATCAAGACTCTGAAGACCGACGTGTTGACGATGAGAACCCACCCGATCGGGTTCCACGGCGACACGAGGAGCAATCCGATGCCGATCGCCTTGATCCCGCTGGTCACCGGCTCGAAGAACTTCAGCGCCAGGTGGGTTCCGAACCCCCTCGCGTACTCGGAGGCTTCCCGCCCACGGATCTCCCCGACCAGCGCCTCGCGTCCCGCCTCGTCCACGCGGCCGAGCCCCTTCCACTTGCGCGCCGCCCCCTCCACGAAGGTGTAGGCGAGGTGCTCCTGGATCCGCTCCGAGAACAGGGCGAGGACGGCGACCTTCACCGCCGTGCCCAGCTCCCGCCAATCCGTCAGATAGCGGTGGATCCTGGGGGGAAGGATCGCGGCGCAAACGTTCTGGACCGCGAACGGGAACAGAGAGCGAAGGCCCCGCGTGAGTCGGGCCGACCCCGCGGCTGGGATCCGGTGCTCGCGGAGGAACGTCTCGGCCCGGCGAACCTGGTACGAGCGAACCTCGGCGTTCAGGACCGTGGGGTGGAGCAGCGATCTCAGGAACCGGGCGCGAAAGGCGCGGTGGCCGGCGAGCCGGTGAACGAGCTTTCCGACCGGCGTCGGCAACATCCCGAGAAACACCAGCGGATGCAGGAAGAGAAGGCTCGAGCCGTCGAGGCGCGCCGCCGCGTCGCCGTCGAGCCGCCGCTCCTCGCGCCAGCGCGTTGCAAGGGCGGAGCGGACGGTTCGCCGGAGATCCCGGTCGAAGAGCAGCCGCGTGCGGTGCCGCCCCGGGGCCATCTCCCGCCGTTTCCAGAGGCGGGAGTGGTGCACGAGCCGTTCGGCGGAGACCTCGAGATCCGCGACGGCCGCGGCCCCCAGCTTCCCGCGAAGCTCCTCGCGCCGGGAATCGAGATGGCCCAAGAGCGCCTTCTCGTCGAGATCGTCGAACATCGGGAACGGCTTCCCCGAAAGCGACATCAACACGTAGCGCGGCGCCAGCACCGCGGGGATCCCCGACTCGAGGTCCACGCAGACGAATTCGCCTTCCCGGTTCCGCAGGAGATTCGCCGTGGACACCACCGCCGCGGTCGCGACCTGCCAACCGCTCCCCACGAGCCCGGACCGGATGAGGCACTTCTCCATCGCCCGCATCTGGCCCAGAAGCCCGCGCATCTCCCCCGGCGCCCCTCCGCCCTCGGGCCCCTCACGCGGCTTCGGTGGGGCGACCGGCCGTCCCTCGATCCACTCGGTCCCCAGGGCCCAGTGGCCGCCCCGGCAGCGCCTCACGTAGAGCGCTTCGGCAACCTTGTAGCCTCCGTCGACCGCCAGCAGCGTACTCGCCACGCGGCGGCGGTAGAGGCAGCTCAGCGCCGCGTCCTGATCGATGCCGTAAGGAAAGGGGGCCCCGAAGAACAGCTTGTAGACGCCACGCGTCAGGCCGCCGGGGGCGAAGTGCTTCTCCACCACCTTGCGGCTGCCTTCGGGCGTCCTGAGGTCCACGAGGACCGCCTGGGCGGCGCGGCCGCTTCCGAGAACGCGCAGTCGCGTGACCTCGCCGGGGCCTGTCCGGCCCAGTCCGTAGTCGAGAGTGGTCTCCTCGACCGTCGCCTGCGCGAGCAGCGCGGAGCTGTCCTGTTCGGGCATGTCGTTATCCTACTAGTGAGTCCGAAGTCCGCGTTCGAATTCGACCCCCCGAGGCCCTCGCGGCGAGCGGTCGGTTCTACCTCTAAAGGCCGCTCGCCGCGCGGAGCGAGGCGGCGCGGCGACCTGTCGCCGCGCATCGCCGAAGCGTGCCGCGGGGGTCGGATTCGAACGCGGACTTCGGATTGACCATCCTAGCCGATCTTCGGGGAACTTCGCGGCTCCCGCCGGGACATGAGGGCGGGTACCAGGGTCAGCGAAGTGAAAAGGCAGGTCACCGAACCGAAGAGCGCGACCGTGCCGAGGCTGCGCAGCGCCGGGTAATTCCCCAGCATCAGGGTGCCGAACCCGCCGACGTTGGTCAGGGCGGCCAGGACGACCGCCTTGCCGGTTTCGAGAACCCCCGCGTCCACGATCCCGCCGTTGAGGTTCAGCCGGTTCACGAGGTGGATGCTGTAGTCGATCCCGACTCCGAGGATCATCGTGACCACGAAGGCGTTCACGTAATTGATGTTCAGTCCGGCGATCCTCATGAGCCCCAGCATCAGCACGACGCCGGTGACCAGCTGGAACATGGCGACCAGCGTGAGCTTGAGGCTCCGGAAATCGACGAGGAGGAGCAGGAACACCAGCACGAGACCGAGCGCCACCGCCCGACACGCATCGCGCACGAAGAACCCTCGCAGCACCTGGCCGACGACGTTCGTTCCGGTCACCACGATCCCGTCGTCCCCGGCGGCGATCGCCTCCACGAGGCCGGGCGGCGACTCCCGCTTCCACTTCCGATCGGTCGGGTAGAGGTAGGTGACGATGCGCACGCCGTCCGGCCCGCGGCTGATGTAGCGATCCACGATCCGGCCGAGTCCCCGGCGCTCGAGGTCCTCGATCGTGATCGGCCGGGCCGGAGTCAAGAACCGGTGCATCCGGTCCAGGTAGTCGGCGAACGGCTCCCGCCGGAAGCCGTTCTCGTCGATCGCGCGCAGGAACGTCCCCTCGATGCGGCGCGGATCGAAGGCCCCGTCCGCCCCCTCGCGCAGCGCCGCGATCACCTGCTCCTGCCGCTCCGCCGGGGGCAGGTAGGAGAGGATGGACTCGGCCGAGCCGATGGTGCCGTCGCGGAGGAACGGCGCGAGGCGCTCCTCGATCTTCTGCGTCCTCGCCACCGCTTCGTCGAGGGTTTTCCCCTCGGCGATCGCCATCATGTACGAGAGGGAGGCGCCGAACTTCTCGGAGATCAGGTCCAGCACCCGGCTGGACTCGGATCGGTTGCTCCTTAGCGCCTTGATGCTGTCGTCGTAGTCGAGTCCCAGGGCGAGTCCCCCGGCGCCGAGGGTCAGCCCGGCGACGACGGCGACGGTGGCGCCGCGATGCCGCGCGCAGAGCGGCATCAAGCGCTCGAAGCCGAACGACTGCAGGTGGAGCTTCTGGACCGCGTCCGTGCGGCGCGACCGCACCCCCTCGTTCCAGGCGATCATCGCCGGGAGCATGAACAGGATCACCAGGGCGCACAGCAGGATGCCGGTGCCGATCAAGAACCCGAGGTCGTAAAGGCCACCGAAGCTGCTGATGCACAGCGCGAAGAACGTCCCCGCGGAGGTGATCGCGCCGGTGAACACGCCGAGCCCGGTCTCCCCCACCATCCGCGCGCTCGCCTCGGCGAGCGTCGCCCCCTTCTGGCGTTCTTCCACGTAACGCGCGTACATCACGATCGTGAAGTCGGTGCCGAGCCCCATCAGGAGCGCGGTGAACGCGGCCGACGCCGAGTTCAGGCGGCCGAACGCGAAGAACGCCACCGCGAAGGTCAGCGCCTGGCCGACCATCAGCGGCACGCTCGAATAGAGCAGCGCGGCGAATCGCCGGTAGCAGAGCCAGTAGAGCCCGGAGACCGCGAGGAACGAAGCGAAGAGGTTGAACCGAACGTCCTGCCGCACCAGCCCCGCCTCCTCGAGGGCCATGGCGTGGTTGCCGCTGTACCGGACGCGAATCAGGGAGGGCTTTCCCCCGGTGTCCTGCGGCAACTCGGCGCGCGTCGCCGCCTCGTCCGCGCGCACGGCGTCGAGGAGCCTCTGGACGAAATTCAGGTCCTGAGAGTGGCCGGTGGGCTTGACGAGCAGGATCAGGGACTTCCCGTCGCGCGACAGGTAGTAGCCGTCGGACAGATCGATCTTGAGCGCCCCCCGGTGCCCGAGGAGCCGGTTGAGGAACAGGGGCATCAGGCCGAGGGGATCGTGCAGGACCAGGTCCTCGGCGAGGGTCGCGGTGGGGGACGCCTGCGCCAGCCGGTTCTCCCTGAACCGGCCGAGGATCGCCGGATCGGCGAGCTTCGCGGCCACTTCCGGCAACTGCTCGGGAGGCAGGAACAGCAGGGCGTTCTCGGAGAACAGCTTGAGGAAACCGGCGTCCGGCTGGAACCGGTACTCCGCGGATTGCACGAGTTCGCGCCGCCCCTGGAGTTTCTCCGCGAAGAGGTCGGCGAAGTCCTCGAGTTCGTCCGGCCCCTCCCCCTCCCCCGCCTCGAGGAGCACCATCAGGTAGTCGATGGAACCGAACTCGCGGAGCGCGACCTTGAAGCTGTCGATCCTGCGGTCGCCGCGCGGGACGAGCTGAAGGACGTCGGACTCGAGCTCGAGCCGCGAGCCGAGCCACGAGGAGAGCGCCACCGCGAGGGCTACGACCAGGAACACGAGCCCCCACCGGCGGCGGCTGAAGCTCTCGACCCTCAGGAGCCACCGCCGCTTTCGTCCGGCGTTCGGCTCGCCGCTCTGTGAAAAACTCATGCCGCGGATGCTCCTGATCGCTTCCCGGGGGAAGGTCTTGCATTCCCGGACGGAGAGCGGGATTATTCCGCTCCACCCGGAGCGCGTCAAGCCGCGCCGGCGGCCCGGCTCGCGCCGGTGTGCTATCTTGCGTCCACGGATCGCTCCCCCGTTCGATAACCCGCCGCGCTGGACGCCGCAGGAGCGCGAGGAGCGCCTAGGAGACCCTTGGGAACATGGAAACCGTGAAAAAGTCCGCGAATGACTACATCCGGCTCGAGGAAGCGTACGGCGCGCACAACTACCACCCGCTGGACGTGGTGGTCGAGAGGGCGGAGGGGGTCTGGGTGTGGGACGTCGAAGGGAACAAGTACCTCGACTTCCTCGCGGCGTACTCCGCGGTGAACCAGGGGCACTGCCACCCGCGCCTGCGCGCGACGATGAACGAGCAGGCCTCGAAGGTGACCCTGACCTCCCGCGCGTTCCGGAACGACCAGCTCGGCCCTCTGTACGAGCAGGTCTCGAAGCTGACCGGCTACCGCCGGATGCTCCCGATGAACTCCGGCGCGGAGGCGGTCGAGACCGCGGTGAAGGCGGCCCGCAAATGGGGGTACAAGGTCAAGGGAGTTCCGGACGGAAAGGCCGAGATCCTCGTGTTCTCCGGCAACTTCCACGGCCGGACCACCACGATCGTCGGCTTCTCGGACGACCCGCAGTACCGCGACGGCTTCGGTCCGTTCACCCCGGGGTTCACGATCCTGCCGTACGGCGACCTCGAGGCGGTCCGGCGCGCGATGAACCCCAACGTGGTGGCGGTGATGGTCGAGCCGATCCAGGGAGAGAGCGGGATCGTCGTGCCCCCCGATGGGTACCTCCGAGGGATCCAGGAGGAGTGCCGGAAGCACCGCGCGCTTCTCGTCGTGGACGAGATCCAGTCGGGGCTCGGCCGCACCGGCAAGCTGTTCGCGTTCGAGCATGAGGGGGTTCGCCCCGACGTGGTCATCGTCGGCAAGGCGCTCGGCGGAGGCTTCTACCCGGTCTCCGCCATCCTGGCGGACGACGAGGTCATGAGCGTGTTCCACCCGGGCGACCACGGCTCGACGTTCGGCGGCAACCCGCTCGGCGCGGCCCTCGCGCGAGAGGCGTTGCAGATCATCGTGGACGAGAAGCTCGTCGAGAACTCCGAGCGGCTCGGCGCCTACTTCCTCCAGCGCCTGCGCGGCATCAAGAGCCCCGGCGTGAAGGAAGTCCGCGGCCGGGGGCTGTGGATCGGCCTCGAGTTGAAGCCGGAGGCGGGGGGCGCCCGCCGCTTCTGCGAGCTTCTGATGAAGAAAGGGCTCCTCTGCAAGGAGACCCACGTGAACACGATCCGGTTCGCGCCTCCCCTCGTGATCACCCGCGAGGAGCTGGACTGGGCGTGCGAGCGGGTCGAGGAGGCGTTTCGCGAGCTCGCGTGATCCACGGAGGATTCCCGTTGGCGCAAAAGTACCGGCAGCACGGCTACAAGGACACCGCCTGGCAGGAGAAGGGCCCGCGAAGGGCGCCGCCCCAGACACCGCTCACACCGGAAGAGAAGGCCCAGCAGCGCTCGCTGAAGCACGCCTTGAGCCGCGAGGCCAACGAGGTGGTGCGTTGCCCGGACTGCGGCCGCAACGTCCCGGCGATCGGCGCGATCGGGTTCGACACTCACTGCCCGCACTGCAACGCACCGCTCCACTCCTGCCGGTCGTGCCGCCACTTCGACACCGCCGCCCGCTGGGAGTGCCGCGCGACGGTGCCGGAACGGGTCGGCGAAAAGGGGAAGGCGAACTCGTGCACGGCGTACGAGGCGCGTCTGGTGCTCGACGCCACCGGCCGCCGCACCGGGACGCCTCAGTCCGGCGACCCGAAGTCGGCGTTCGACAATCTGTTCAAGCGGTAGCCGGGCGCGACCGTCACTCTCCGATCACCTTCACCAGCACCCGCTTCGGCCGCCGACCGTCGAACTCGCCGTAGAAGATCTGCTCCCACGGGCCGAAGTCGAGGCGGCCTTCGGTGATCGCGACCACGACCTCGCGGCCCATGACCTGCCGCTTGAGGTGGGCGTCGCCGTTGTCCTCGCCGGTCCGGTTGTGCCGGTACCGGGAGGGATCGTGCGGCGCGAGGCGCTCGAGCCACTCGCTCGTAGTCCTGGTGCAGCCCCGGCTCGTCGTCGTTGATGAAGACGCTGGCGGTGATGTGCATGGCGTTGACGAGGCAGAGCCCCTCCCGGATGCCGCTCTCCTCCACCACCGACTCCACCTGCCGCGTGACGTTCACGAAATCCATTCGAGCGGGGACCTCGAACGTGAGATAGCGAGTCGCCGATTTCATCGCGCTTCCTCCCGGGCGATTATGCCCGACCGGCGGCCCCGGGTTGTCTCGGGGGGGGCCGAAACCTATATTCGACCCTGTCCGCGGGTCCTCCGCGGAGTGGGGCGAAAGGTCGCCCCCGGAGAGCGGACCGTGACCAGTCGCGGCAGCGAGAGAGGCGAAGGACGGATCGGACTGCTGATCGCCCTGGTGATCTTGGGGGTCGGCATCTTCGTCGGAGTGAAGATCATTCCGGTCCGGATCGACGCCTACGAGTTCGGCGACTTCATCGAGCAGGAGTGCCGATTCGCCGCCGTCCGGAACCAGGACGCCGAGGTCTTCAAGCGGATCATGGACAAGGCGCTATCGCTCGATCTCCCGCTCAAGAAGACCGACCTCATCGTCCAGCGCTCGCCCAACGAGATGGTGATCACCGCCTCGTACGAGATTCCGATCGATCTCAAGGTCACCGTCTACAAGTTCCGCTTCTACCGGAAAGAGAAGGCCCCGCTCTTCTAGCGGTGCGGGCCGAAAGGCTCAGGCCGGGTGGAGAAGCTGCCCGTCTTCCACGACGACGCGGCCCGCGGCGACGACCGTGCGGACGCGCGGCACGCCGAAGCGGTAGACCAGGTGGTAGCGGTTGGGGACCGCGTGCACCACGAGGTCGGCCCGCTTCCCCGGCTCGAGGCTCCCCACGCGATCCGCCCTCCCGAGGGACTGCGCGGCGTTGAGCGTCGCCGCGGTGATCGCCTCGTCCACCTGCAGGCGCGCCGTCAGGCAGGCGAACCAGAGCACCGCGCTCATGGACTCGGTGGGGCAGGAACCCGGGTTGAAGTCCGTCGCGGCGACGACCGCGACGCCGCCGTCGGCGAGACGGCGGCCGGGAGGCCTCCGCTCCTGCATCAGGAAGAACGTGGCCGCGGGGAGGAGCACGCCGCAGGTCCCGGCCCGCGCCAGCGCCTCGATCCCGGCGTCCGAGACGTACTCGAGGTGATCCGCCGAGGCGGCGCCGAGTTCCGCGGCCAGCTCCGCGGCGCCGTCCGCCGCCAGCTGGTCCGCGTGGACGCGGACGCCGAGCCCGCGCTCTCTCGCGGCGGCGAGCACGCGCCGCGCCTCGTCGAGCGAGAACGCGTGGGCGTCCACGAACGCGTCGGCGTACTCGGCGAGGCCGCGCTCCGCGACGGCGGGGATCATCTCCTCCACGAGGAGGCGCACGTACGCCTCGCGGTCGGAGCGGTACTCCGCCGGGACCGTGTGCGCCCCCAGAAACGTCGGGACGACCTCGACCGGATGGCCGGCCGCCGCCCCCCGCAGCGACTCGAGTTGCTTCAGTTCCGCCTCCGGCGACAGCCCGTAGCCGCTCTTCGCCTCGACGGTGGTGGTCCCGAGGGCGAGCATCGCGTCGAGCCGCGACCGCACGAGGCCGGTCAGCGTCTCGGGGGTCGCGGCGCGAGTCGCGCCGACGGTCGAGAGGATGCCGCCGCCCCGGGCCGCGATGTCGGAATAGGTCGCGCCGCGGAGCCGCTCGTCGAACTCCGACTCGCGCCATCCGGCGAACGGCAGGTGCGTGTGCGCGTCGACGAAACCGGGGAGGACCGTTCCGCCGCGCGCGTCGAGCGTCCGCCCTCCCGGCTCCATCTCGACCGCTTGCCGGAAGTCGCGCTCGGTCCCGACGAAGACGAGCTTCCCGGCGCGGCAGGCCACCGCCGCGTCCCGGATCGTGCGGATCCGTCCGAGATCGGCCCCGGTGCGCGCGGCGCGCCCCTCGGGTGTGGCCAGTTCGGAGATGCCGGCGACCGCCAGGTCGGCGAGGATCATCCCGTTTCGGACGAGGTGTTGCGGCGGCGCAGGAACCGGACGTTGTCCAGCTCCGTCCGTTCGTGCTTGCGGAGGTCGAGGAGCGCCAGGTGCTCCTCGATGGCGCTCCGGAGCCGGTTCTCGAACGCGTCGCGCTCGAGCTTGACGCGCCCGATCTCCGCCTCGATCCGCGCGAGCTGGTCCTGAGCCTGCTCGAGGAGGCGCTCGGCCTTGATCCGCGCCTCCTTGATCAGCAGCTCGGACTCTTTCTGCGTCTTGGCGGCCAGCTCCTCGGACATCCGCTGCGCGGTGACCAGGGTCTCCTGGAGCATCTGCTCCCGCTCGCGGAAATCGTCGACCCGCCCGCGGAGGCCGCCGAGCTCCTCGCGGAGCGAGGAATTGTCCAGATTGAGCCGCTCGACCTCTTCCGAGACCGCCCTGAGAAAGAGCCGGACCTCGTCCCGGTCGTACCCTCGCAGACCTCGCTTGAAGTCCTGCTTCTCGACGTCCATGGCGGTCAGGCGGCTCGTCATGATCGGACCTCCGGCAACACGGAATCGCCGGGAAACATAGTCCGGTCGCGCGGCGATTGCAAGATCGGAAGCGGGCGATCGAGATCGCCGTCTTCATCCGGTTGTCCTCCTGGGCCGAGGCGGTTTCGTCCGTCGCTCCGGGTGTGAGTTCAACAGGTGTTCTACATCGCAGCGAGCTGCGACGGAGCGGCGATCATCTAGGGTCGGCGCGCTCGGCAGCCCAGATCGGTGGGCGGTCACCCGGCTTCACGCCGGGTTGGCGCTCCGGGTCGGGGTTGTTGCCCCAATCGAGCGAGCGCACCGGAATCTCCTCCACTTTCCATTGCGCGCGCCTGCCCTCGCGCTCGTATGGGGACCCGTAGGTCACCGGGAACTTGGGTCTCAGGACGGTGAAGCGCGGAGGTCCGGATCGGCGGTCCTCGACGCGGAAGCACGGGATGCCGCCCCGCACCGCAAGATCGGTGTAGAACATGAACGGGATGTCCTCGTAATTGACGAGGACCTCGTCACCGGGTCGCGCGCGCGCGGCGACCCACTCGATCGAGGCGCGGTTGGGGTCCTCGCGCCTCCCGAATACCGACGAGATGAGATAACGGAACCCCGGGCGGACCAGGAGGCCAACGGGGTGGTGGACGATCCCCTCCCGCGGGACGAGCCAGGCCACCGGGGCCGAGGGGAGGGGGGAGACGGCAAGAAACGCGATCGCGGCCGCCATCGCGACGGCCCGCGACCACCGCCGGCCTGGTTCGTTTCCGCGCCCGACGCGGGCGACCAGTCTTGCGACGAGCCAGGCCGCGAGGATGCAGGCGAGAGGCACGACGTGTACCACGTAGCGAAGGAAGAACTCCGGCGCGACGCTCGGCACCCAGGGGATCATGACCAGCACGTTCGCGAGACCGCCCACGAGGATCCTCTTGGGCCCCGCTTCCAGGGAGGTCCTCACTCTCCAGAGCAGGACCGCGACGACCAGGAGGACGAGCAGGGGCGCAACGAACTGGTTGATCTGGTGGAAGTTGCCGAGGAACCTCCACGCCCAGTCCCGTTGAGCGGGTTTGTATCGGCCGGCCAGTTCGTAGTACCAGACCCAGGGCGCGACCGTGGCGCCGAGGGCGACTGCGACGACCGCCGGGGCCTTCCAACTCGGCCAGCCCTCCCAAAGCGTCAGCGCGAGGAGCACGGCGAGCGCCGGCCAGAAGGAGCCGAAGTCCGATTGGAACCAGCACCAGGCCGCGGCCACGAAGATCGCTCCGCCGAACCTCCCGCCGCGCCGCCAGCGTGCCCAGGCGACGAAGGTCAGCAACATGAACAGGGAGCTCAGCGCGTAGTAACGGCACTGGCGCATATGGAGGATCCAGTAGGAGTTGACCGAAAGAAGCAATGCCGCCGTGGCGGCCATCCCCGGATCCCGGAACTCGCGCCGGACGAAGATGTAGAGCAGGGCCACCGTCAACCACCCCGCGGCCGCGAAGGGAAGCCGTGCCTCGAGGTCCCCGTGACCGAGCACGTGGAGGGACAGACCGGCGAGAAGGAACTGTCCCCAGGGGTGGCCGATCCACGTCGTGTCCGGCTTGAAGTCGCCGCGCCGGGCGTAGTAATCGATCGCCGCCCGGGCACTCCCGGTGATCTTGTCCACCTCCTTCTTCTCGGTCTCGTCGGCGGTGAGGTAGTCCATCGTGATGAGGTTCTTCCCGTCGTATCCCAGCGGCTTTCCGTAGCGGAGCATCCGCCCGCCGAGGACCGCGGTCGCAGCTTCGTCCTGCCAGAGGTACTGCTTGCCCAGGCCCCAGAAGAGCAGCACCCCGGCAAGCACGGCGATCGCCGCCGCGGCTGCGAGATCGAGCGGCCGGACCGGGGGGCCCTTTCCTCCCGACGCGGCGCTCGCCCCGCGTCGGACGACGCCGGGAGAGGCGATCATCGCGACGGCCTCGCCCGTCTCGAGTCGAAGTAGAGGAAGAGGCAGAGCCCGTTGAGCATGACGATGCTCACGATCTGGGGCCCGCCGTGTCGTTCCTGTCCGGGATGCCGACGTCAAGATGGACGAGAAACCGCGGAGACTCGCGCCCCATCACCAGCCTGGGCACCGGGAGGAGGATGAGCTTGGGTGGTGGCACATGGGCGGGGAGAGGCGGGTTGACGGGACGTTTCATTACCGGACGTCGGGCCGAAAATGCAGTTTAATCGTCTTATCCATCGCTTCGTTGCCGTCGCAGGTGACGACTACATCGTACCCCCACTTGACCAGCTTGGCCTCAAGGAGGCGCCGCGAAACAGGATCATCTTCGGCTATCAGGATTCTCATGAGTTGTCTCCTCCTTGGCAAACTCTTCAAGCGCCTGTTTCAGACGTTCCATCTCTCTGCAAGGACAGCGAACACCTCCCCGCCCCGTCAGATCACCATTTTTCCCCATCATCTCCAGTTTGAGCGCAGTTTCAAAGGCGGCGCGCGCGCCGAAATTGGCGACCGAACCCTTGAGCGCATGGGCGGCACGGTTCAGCCTGTGGGCATCCCCCTCCTCGATGGCGCCGAGAATCTCCGCCATGGTGTTTCGGGTATTCTTCCGAAAACAGACCGACAATCTCCCTGAAGAGATCCATATCCCCGTCGACACTCGCCAATGCCTGTTCTCTGTTGAAAACATCCCCTTTTTCGACGTCAGGCTGCGCGGCGATCGGTCCGGTTTCCATCCGGTCCGCAATCAGCTCCCTCATGACGGAAAGCAGTTCATCGGCCTTGAGGGGCTTTGAGACATAGCCGTCCATGCCCGCCTCGAGGCAGACCTCCCGGTCCCCTTTCATGGCGTGCGCCGTCAGGGCAATGATGGGTATGTGCTCTCCCGTGGTCTTCTCCTTCTCGCGGATGAGGGCGGTCGCCTCGAGGCCGTCCATCTCCGGCATCTGCACGTCCATGAGGATGAGGTCGAAAGGGCTGTTCCCCTTGCGCTTCCAGGGCGGCAAGCGCCTCCTTGACCGTCACCGGCGACAACCACGGTATGGCCGCGTTTCTCGAGCATGCCCGACGGCGATCTTCCGGTTGACGGCATTGTCCTCGGCAAGGAGGATGTGGAGGGGGCGCTGCTCCTCCCGGAGCGTATGCTGCGTCACCAGGGGTGCTGCGGCGCCCTCCGGTTCGGTCGTGCCGAGAACGGTCATGATGGCGTCGAGGAGGGAAGACTGTTTGACCGGTTTGGTCAGGTATGCGGCTATCCCCAGATCGCGGCAGCGGGCGGCATCACCCCGCATGCCCGAGGAGGTGAGCATCATGATGGCGATCTCGTCGTATTCCGGATGCTCCCGTATCCGCTCGGCCAATTCGAATCCGTCCATGACCGGCATGTTGACATCGAGAAGGAGCAGGCGAAAAGGCTCTCCCGACTGCCCGGCCTCCGCCATCATTTCCAGCGCCGCTTGGCCGCTGTCGGCCATGGCGGGCTGCATGCGCCAGTTCTTCAGCATCTCTTCCAGGATGCGTCTGTTGGTGGCATTGTCGTCCACCACCAGCACGCGCAGACCCTCCAGATTCGCCAGCTTCTCGGGAACCTGCCGGACAGGCGGCCCCTTCTGTAGCCCCAGCCGCACGGTGAAGTGGAAGGTGCTCCCCTTGCCGACCTCGCTCTCCACCCAGATGCGGCCTCCCATCAACTCGACCAGCCTGGCGGATATGGTCAGGCCGAGACCTGTGCCGCCGTACTTGCGGGTGGTGGACGCGTCCGCCTGGGTAAAGGACTCGAATATCCTCTTCTGTTTTTCCGGAGCAATGCCGATCCCGGTGTCGGTGACGGCGAAATGGAGAAATGCCCCCTCTTCTGCCTCCGTCTTCAGAGGTGACGGAGACGACCACTTCGCCCCTGTCCGTGAACTTGATGGCGTTTCCCACAAGGTTGACGATGATCTGCCTCAGGCGACCGGGGTCTCCCACCACCGCGTCCGGGACATCGGGGGGGACATGGTAGGCAAGTTCCAGTCCCTTCTCCGCGGCCCGCAGGGTGAGGGTCTGCAGGATGTCGCCTATGCTGTCGCGCAGATTGAAGTTGACGGACTCAAGATCGAGCTTCTTGCGCCTCGATCTTGGAGAAATCGAGGATGTCGTTGATGATGGTCATCAGGGCCTCGGCGGACGACTTGACCGCATGGACGTATTCCCGCTGTTCCCTGGTAAGTTCGGTGTCCAGGAGCAGTTCCGCCATCCCGATGACCCCGTTCATGGGTGTCCGGATCTCGTGGCTCATGTTGGCCAGAAACTCGCTCTTCAGGCGATTGGCCTCTTCGGCCGCCACCTTTGCCTTCTGCAACTCTTCCTCCGCCTGTTTGCGCTTGGCAATCTCCGCGTAAAGCTCGTCCGTCTTTTCCAGTACGCTCTTCTCGTACACCTCGAGCAGTTGTTCCAATGCCGCTATTTGAGACTTGAGAAGCTGATTCTCAACGGCTGCAGATCCGTCATTCTCCATATCTCAGTCTCCTTCCGTCGACCTTTAGTCAGCGACCTTTCCCGGGTGAGCGAACACCGTCTTTTCAAAGGGCAATACCGCCAGCTTTATGTTCAGCGACAGGTTCTTGAAAAGATCGGCCGTTTCCCTGGAAATTGAGACCCTAAGGAACATGATAATCACAAAGATATCCAGCGAGGGGAGCATTCCGCCGAATCCCATTACCGACTTTATCCCATAGGGAACGACAAATTCTTTCTGGGCGGGGATATAAGGGCTGCCGAGCGCTTCCGGAACAAGAAACACATTATAGGTCTTCTGCTCCATATCCAGCAGGAGCGCCGGGTCCGGTTTCACGACCGAACGCACGCTCAGTCCCAACTGCGTGATGAGATTTCGCATCATAGGAATCTGATGCACTACCTCCTCGCTGGGCAGAGGAATCGCCTTATGCCCCTTCGAGGTTCCTCTCAGGTTCCATTCCTGATTTTCTCCAACAGTCCCCAAAAGGGTGAGGCATTTCATCTCCGGCAAGGGAGTGCTCCCTCCGAGCATGTTCAGAGCAAAGGCTTTAAGTTCATCATCGAGACCTTCGTAGGCATGGGTCTTGAAAAAACGGATCAGAGAACAGGCTCGCTCACCGGTCTGTCCATCGATCAGGGTATCGTGCAGGTATCTCACGATCCTGCCCGCCACCTCCTCCATGCTTGAAGCCCCCATCACCCATGGTCCGCATCACCCTTCCACATTCCGTTATCTCCCGGATGGTAAAATTCGTCACGTCATAGGTTGCCGGTCCTTCATTCTGATTGCTCATCTTCTAATACCTCCCTTTCCTCTAAGCTGGACAGTGCCGGATTCTCTCATGCGGCTGTTCCGGTGGCCATCACCTCGTCACGCGTGCGGATCAACGCCGTGGCGAATCGCGCCGCCGGAGCCAAGCCGTCTCGGCCCCACCGCGGCCGGTTCCGCATCTACGGGCCGAAGCTGTACCTGCGGCGCCTGCTGCGCGCCGACCTCCCGGAATATCTGCTTCGTGCACCCCACACCGACTTGCTGCGACAAATGATCGTCGACAACATCGCCCCCCACATCGCCCCGCACTCGCTCAACCTGGACGAACTCGCCGCATGAGAGACTTCGGCGCTGTCCGGTCGAGAAAGGGACCGATTTCCAGGACATCATGAAGGACACGATCCTGGCCGCTCCGGACCTCGTGATCGATGGGAAGGCGGTGTGCGCGGGCCGAGTTCCGAGCGACGCCGAAGTGGTCTCGTGGCTCGCGACCGCAGCCGCCAACGAGTAAGATTCTGGCGAGGCACCAAGCACCGCGCGTCTTGCAGGATCACGGGTCTTGGAACGAAAGGACACCTCGATGGGAATGAAGGACGACAAAGAAGAAATCGTCGTAAAGGTCCGCGAGCGCTACGCCCGCGTCGCCGAGCTCGGCAGCTGCGGATGCTCCTGCGGAACGACCGCCGAGGGAGCGACCCCTGATGACGTCGCCAAACGCATCGGCTACGACGACCGTTCCCTGACCCTCGCTCCGGAGGGCGCCAACCTGGGGCTCGGGTGCGGGGCTCCCGTGAGCTTCCTCGGCCTGCGGGCAGGGGAGACGGTCGTGGACCTCGGATCCGGGGCCGGGTTCGACGCGTTCCTCGCCGCCCGCGAGGTCGGCCCGACGGGAAAGGTGATCGGCGTGGACATGACTCCCGCGATGCTGGACCGCGCCCGGGCAAACGCCGCGAAAGCCGGTTTTAACCACGTCGAGTTCCGGGAGGGACGGCTCGAGGCGCTGCCGGTTGAGACGGCGAGTGTCGATGCCGTCACGAGCAACTGCGTGATCAACCTCGCGCCGGACAAGGCGGTCGTGTTCCGCGAGGCCGCTCGCGTGCTCCGTCGCGGCGGGAGGATGGTCGTATCCGACATCATCCTGGACGGCGATCTTCCCGCGGTCGTCCGGGAGGACGTCGAGGCGTACGTCGGCTGCATCGCGGGGGCAATGCGGAGGAATCCGTACTTCGCCGCGATCGAGGCGGCCGGGTTCCAGCCGGCGGAGATCGTGAAAGACGTGGACTACATCGCCGCGCTCGGCGAGGACTCGCTCCCCGACGGCCTTCTGCGGAAGATGCACAAGGAGGGACTGAGTCTTACGGACCTGGCCGGGACGATCCGGTCAATCACGTATCGTGCGGTACGCCGGTAGCCGGCCGGGCACCGGGAGGAGAATGAGCTCGGTGGTGGTACGTGGGCGGGGAGAGGCGGGTTGATGGAACGTTTCATTACCGGACGTTGCGCCGAAAACGCAGTTTAATCGTCTTGTCCGTCAGACACCGGGCGATCTTGTAAATACACATGCAAAGGGGGACGAATTAAGTCCCTTCGTGCGTACGAGTTGCCGAGAAACATGGTTCTCCCAGAGGTCCGGTTGTGGCATCACTGTCCCCGTAGGGTCAAACGACTCGGCTGAGCTCACGGGATGTCCCGCCGGATTCGTGTGTCCTCACGTCCGCGTCGCTGCCGTCAGCCGGCGCAGGCCCAGTTCCGCGGCCGTGAACGCGTCCGACGCAGCCGTTTCAGCCCCGCCCCCCGAACAACGCCCTGCCGACGCGGACCAGCGTCGCCCCCTCCTCCACCGCGACCTCGAAGTCGTCGCTCATCCCCATGGACAGCTCGGGGAGACTCCTGCCGAGGCGGATCTCGGCGCGATCGCGTAGCTCCCGGAGCCGCGCGAACCAGACGCGGGAGTCCTCGGCGCTTTCCGCGGGGGGAGGAATGTTCATGAGGCCGCGCAGATCGAGATGCGCGAGCCCCAGGACCGCCTCGAGGAGCGGCAGGACGTCGTCCTCGCCGGCGCCGGACTTCGTCGCCTCCCGCGAGAGGTTGACCTGCACCAGCACCGGCTGGACGATGCCGCTCGCCGCCGCGCGGCGGTCGAGTTCCGTCGCCAGGTCGAGGTCGTCCACCGAGTGGATCAGCTCGAAGACGCCCACCGCGTGCCGGGCCTTGTTCCGCTGGAGGTGGCCGACCAGGTGCCATCTCGCGCCGGGGCCGACGAGGGGGATCTTCTCGATCGCCTCCTGCACGCGGTTTTCACCGAACAGGTCGTGGCCGCACTCGACGAGTTCGCGCACGCGCCGCGCCGGAAAGGTCTTGGAGACCGCCACGAGGGCGACCGTCTCGGGATCCCTGCCGGCGCGCGCGCAGGCTCCCGCGATCCGGTGGCGGACCTCGCGAAGCTCCTGCTCCACGTCACGCCTCTCCCGCCGGAAGCTCGGGAATCACCAGTACCTTCACGGTCTCGCCGGGTCCGGCTTCCGCGGCGCGATCGAGGGCGAGGTTCACGAGGCGGTCCGCCTCGCGGTTTTCCGCGCGCGGGACGTGCACGATCCGGAAGGAACGGAACCTCCCGATCCGCCGCTTCGCCTCGGCGTGGAGCGGGATCAGCCCCGGGTTCCGAACCTTGTACCGCCCCTCGATCTGGCGGACGATCAGCTCGGCGTCGGCGCGAATCTCGACGTCGTCCGCCCCGGCGGCCTCGGCGCACTTCAGCGCCTCGAGGAGCCCCTGGTACTCGGCGACGTTGTTGGTGGCGTGGCCGAGCGTGCCGGCATGCCCCTCGACGCAGCGTCCGTCGCGGTCGAGGACCGCGACCCCCCAGGCGGCGAGGCCGGGGTTTCCGCGAGACCCGCCGTCGACGGCGGCCCTAAATCGCCCCGCCATTCGCCGTCTCGACCCCCGACAGGCCGCCCTCGGCCGCGGGAGGCGACGGGGGCTCGGGCCTGAGCGCGGGCTCGTAGTAGAGAAAGCGCTTGCACTGTCCGCAGTAGTGGATCCGGGCCGCCGCGCGAATCTCCTGGAAGACCTGGGGGCGCACCCGCACGAAGCAGGCCTGGCACAGCTCCTTCTCGGCCTTGGCGAGAAACACGCCGCCCCGCCCTTCCTCCACGCGGCGCACCGAATCGACGAGGTCGGACGGCAACTCCGCCTCGAGCCGCGAGCGCTCGATCTCCGCCGCCTCGATCCGCGCGGCCGCGGCGGCCGCCTCGGCGTCGACACGGGCGTGCTCCTCGCCGACACGAAGGCGCTCCTGCTCGATGTGGCTTGCGCGCGCGTCGAGGTCGGTCTTGAGCGTCTCCGTCTCTTCCATCCCCTTGAGGACCGCCTCCTCGTTCACGCTGATCTGCGCCTTGACCGCGTCGATCTCCTTGAGCACCGCCGCGTACTCGCGCTGGTTCTTCACCTGCATCAGGGATTCCATGAACTTCTTGCGCGAGTCGAGGAGGACCTCCAGCTCGAGGGTGCGGTCCTTCCGATCTTGCTCGAGAAGGTCGTAACGCTCTTTCACGGCGACGTACTCGGCGTTCCGCTCGCGAAAGCGCCCCTCGATCTCCTCGATCCGGGCGGGGGCCCCGTCGACCACGGTCCGGGCGGCCTGGATCTCCAGAATCAGATCCTGGATCGCGACGAGCCGCTTCAGCTGCTCTTTGGGTTCCAGCATGCGGCCTCTCCTACGGCGCGTCCGCCCCGCTGAATGGCGCCGAAAATACAAAGGGCGCTCGGACTCCGAGCGCCCCTTCGCGCGACCCGCTCGCCGATGCGTCCTCCGCGGCGCGGAGACCGCCCGGCAAAGGCGGGCGATTGGGATGCGGACTCGCTTTCATCACGGCAACGGCCGAATTTATCACCGGGACGCGCTCCCGTCAACCGCGCCAGCGCCCTGCGGAAGAGCGCTTCTTCGACGTGCTCGTGGGCGCGCACGATCTCGAGAAACCCCTCGAGGTCCTCGCGCAGGGGAGCGACGTCCGAGGGCTCGTCGAGCGTGTCCCGCGTCATTCGCTCGAAGGTTCGGGGTTCCGCCGTTTCCATCCCCCCGTCTCGGCCGGCCTCGCGACACTTTCATCCCTCGGCGCGTCGCGGTCAACCTCCGCATCCGCGAGGGCGCCGATCTCCGCGGCGATCTCGTCCGCCAGCGCGTCGGCGGCCCGTGCGACCGCCGGCGTGAGGCCGGGAGACAACGCGATCGACTCCGGTTCGATCCCGAAGAGACGGTAACGGACGGCGGCCATGTCCGGTCGCGCCGCGGCGATCCAGCGCAGGCTCTCCGGAAGGCTCATGAAGTGCGCCGCGGCGTGCCGCTGGGGGATCGAGATCGCCTCCTCGTGGGAAAGCCTGTGGATCGTTCCCGGCGGCGCGCCAGCGAGGATCGCGTCCACCAGCCAGACCTCGGCCTCGCCGCGCCAGAGCGACAGGAGGCGAAGCGAGTCGGTGTCCCCCGCCTCGGCCCGGGCACCCTGGGGAAGGGGGCGGGAACGGAGGCGCTCCGCGACGGCGATCCCCACGCCGTCGTCGGCCATCAGCGAGTTGCCGAGGCCGACCACCAGGATCCGGGGCATGGCGTCAGGAGTCCGTGCGAACCACGTGCACCGAGCGGTAGATGCACGGGTCATACGCTCTCGCGACCCTCTCGAGGAACTCCGTCTTCATCCGCGGGGTTTGCATGGGCGAGTCTCCGGGGCGATCCCCATGAATAATCGATACGCACGGCTCGTGCAAGGGGGAAACGGCAAGGACAAGACGCGCAAAACGTCCCGGCCGAGCGGGTCAGAACGTCGGCCGGCCCTCCTCGAGCAGCACCTCGCCGTCCACCACGAGGGTGGGCGCGAGGATCACGCCGTCGAGGTGGAACGGCACCTTGACCGTGCCTCCCATGGAAGCGTTGTTCCCGAAAGCCACGTGCACCGTGCCGAGGATCTTCTCGTCCTCGAGGATCGTTCCGGTGATCCGCGCGCGGTCGTTGGTGCCGACGCCCAGCTCGGCGACGTTGCGCGCTTCGGGGCCGGCGCGCTCCATGAGATCCAGGAGCTTCCGAGCCTCTTCGCCGCCCGTCACCTCCACGGCGCGCCCGCCGACGACGCGGATGCGAATCGGCGCGTCTTCGATGACGCCGAGGCCGGCCATGGCGCCGTCCACGACCACGATCCCTTCCGCCGCTCCTTCGACCGGCATCAGATACGCCTCGCCCGACGGGAGGTTGCCGAACCGCCCGGGCTCGAGGATCAGACCGGTGGAGGCGATCGCCCGGATCCCGTCGATCGGGAGGGTCACGTCGGTGCCGGCGGGGCTCGTGACCCGGGCCGTCTTGCCACGGGTCAGGATCTCCGCGACGCGCTCGGCGCGCCGGGCGATCCTGTGAACGTCGGCGTCCAGGCAGCGCACCAGCGTGTCCTCGGTGATCCCCGGCATCGTCGCGACCCTCGCGCCGGCGGCGCAGGCGCTCCGCCGCGCCTCGGTGTGCGTGAGCGAGCGGCTGGTGGGCGCCACCACGACGTTCACGCGGGCCATCATCTCCGCGACCCCCGGCGGCGGCTCGCTGCCCGGCACCCCGCCGGCGGGGAACTCGAGATACATCGCCCGGTCGGTGATCCGCCTCGCCGCCTCGAGCAGCGCGCGGCCGAGGATCGCCAGCTCGTCGTCGGTCACGACCAGGAGCGACTCGCCCGGTTTCAGGCCGAGGCAGTCGGCGATCGCGATTCGCGACGCCCTTTCGAGACCCGTCATGAGTTCCTCCCTCGCGGCGCCCCGCTCACTTCGCCGGCGGCGGCTCCGTCGCTTCGGTCGTCCTCTCCGAAAGGCGCAAGCAGGCCTCCGCCACGCCGGCGGCGTCCGATGCCGGCGAGAGCGCCGCCTCGTCGAGTTCGAACACCTCGGCGCCGCGCCTCTTGAGCAACACCCCCACCTGCCGGTACGCCTCCTGCAACTGCCCCAGGAACGCCTCGTTTTCGTGCGGCTCGAGCGGAGATCCGTCCGAGCGCAGCCGTTCCATCACCGAGGCGGGGGACGCCCGGACCAGCACGACGATCCGGGGAACCTCGAGCCGCGCGAGGCCTAGGATGTTGATGAGCCAGACCCCCGGGGCCTTGCGCGCAAACGCCCACCACTGCCCGAGCGGGATTCTCCGCTCGCCGGACAGGTACAGCATGACGTGGTGGAGGCCTCGCTCGTCGCGCTTGCCGCGGTTGAAATGCGCCTCCGCCCACGCCATGAGGTCCACGAGAGCGCTGCCGTCCCCGACCACGAACCGCGCGATGCGCCCGTCCTCCAGGGATTCGTCCATGCGCGCCCGTTCCACCATCTCGGCGAACCGGTAACCTCGGGAGATCCCGCCGATGCGAAACAGCTGCGCGAGAAAGCCGATCCAGGCGCGGCTGCGAGCCACGGGGATCCCGCCGGCGAGCTCGCGCACTTCCTCTCCGGGGCCCGTCTCGACCGCGGGCTCGGCGATGCCCACGGTTCGCCCGCTCGCGCCGAGGCGGCGGACGAGCTCGAGGGCGAGCGCGCCGCGGCTCGCGGCGTCGATGCCGCATACGGCAGCGCGGATCGGCGGCGCGGGCCGCGCCCGCGGAACCGGCGGCGTAGGCGGCGCGAGCGCAAGCACGTCGGCGCGCACCATCTCGGCGATGGCGCGGGACTCGGCGTCGTGAGGATAGGTGCGGGGCTTGCCGACGTTCGCGTCGATGCCGAGGGGAACGGGAATCGTCTGTCCGCGGGGCCAGATCCTCTCCGGTCCGCTGAGGAACACCGGGACGACCAGCAGGCCCGGCACCGCCTTCACGAGACGCCCGACGCCGGACCGGAACGGCCCCACGACCCCCGCCTCGCCACGGCTCCCCTCGGGGAAGAAGACGAGGCTCTCCCCGGCCTCGAGCGCCTGGATCATCGGCTGAAGCGTGTCCAGCCCGGCGCGCGGGACGCGCTCGATCGAGAGCCCGTTCATGAACAGGAGGGCCATCGCGCGCCGGAACCAGGTCTTGCCGAAGTAGTCGGCCGCCGCGACCGGGTGGACGTGCGGGACACGCGACAGCGGGAAGAGCGTGAGGAGAACCGCCGCGTCCAGGTGCGAGTTGTGATTGGCCACGACGAGACAGGGCCCTTTCGGGACCAGACTGCGCCGGCGGTAGCGAACGCCGACGAACCACCGGATTGTCGGCCGGACGAGAAGAACCTGGAACAGGAGGACCGCGGCGGTGCGGAAGAACCGTTGCATCGCGATCAGAGGAAATAGCGGAAGTAGTGGTAGCAGACCGGCGCGGCGTAGAGGGCCGGGATCGCGCGGTCGAGGAACGCGCCGCGGCCGAACCGCGAGGAGGCCGTGCCGAGCTCCAGGTCCTGCGCCAGCGCGTTGGCCACCAGGGCGCCCGCGGTCACGGCAAGGGCGACGATCGCCCCGGCGACGAGCGCCTGCTCCCGCGGCACGTCCGCCAGCGGGCCGAGCCACCATCCGATCCCCGCGCCCATCGCCAACGCCAGCGCCACGCCGAGCGCCGGGCGTAGCCGCTCGCCGCCGGGGCGCGGCCGTCCCGCGACGCGCTGCGGAAGCTCGGTGAACAGCACGAGGATCGCGAACAGCTCCAGCCGCCCGCGGGGTTGGTGCGCCATCAGCCCGAGGTGCGCCGCGGCGAACACGAACACCAGCGCTCCGAGCAGCACCCGTCCGAGGGAGTCCAGCAGCCCCGCCTGTCGCGGGCCGCTCGCGACGACGAACGGCAGGAGGAGCAGCACTCCCGCGGGGACGATCGCGACGAAAAGCGGCAGGTTGTCGGCGAACGCGGGGGCCAGCGCGCACGGGATCGACAGGTAACTCGCCAGGATCGCCCACCGATCTTGCGGCCTCACCGGCGTCAGGGAGAAGTACTCCCGGATCGCCGCGAACATCAGCGCGCCGAGGACCGGGAACGAGATCCACGGATCGGCGCGGGAGAGGAGCACGAGCAGGCCGGCGAAGAACGCCCAGAACCCGACCCAGCCGGGCATGCCGCGGTGGCGGCCGCCGCGGCGCCCCGCGAGGAAGGCGAACGGGGCCGCCAGCAGCAGCGCGAGCGCCAGCGCCAGGATGATCGGCGGGATCGAAAAAGTCATGGGGTCTCCGGGAGCGCTCATTATGACGCACATCGGGAGGGGATTTGTAGGGGCGGGGTTCCGGGGGGCGGGGAACGGGAGTCGACCGGAAGCCGATGGAGATCGATGATGCTCGAGACCGGCTTCGCCGCGTCGCACGAGTTGTCGTAGGAGCTGATCCAGCGCGTCGGCCAGGAGATCGGTCCGGTCGCGCGTCCCTCGAAGATCGACATCGTGAATCGCTCCCCAGGACCCGGTCGGGAAAGATCATGCGCCGCGTGCTCGAGGCGAGAGCGCTCGGCCTGCCGGAGGGGGACGCGCCGACGCTGGAGGGGTAGATCGGGAGGGCGGGCGCAGTCTCGCCCCCGTCTACTCCGGCTGCCGCGGTGGAAGTTCCGAGTCCGCCACCGGCGGCGGATCGGGAACCTTGCCGCTCGCGAGCCGCGCCGCACCGATGGAATACCGGTAGACCGACCCTTTGGCCGAAACGTAAAAGACCGCTGTCGGCGCGCGCGGGATCTCGGTCTCGACGCGCCTGGCGAGCCCGTCCGGGTACCCCGACCCGAGCTCGTTCTTCTCGTGCACGCCTCCCCACTCTCCGGCATCCGACGAGACCCGCACGCCGGATTTCGCGCGATAGGTCAGGATCGTCCCACCTGCGCCGTCAGACGCCCGCTCGGACGGCTCGCCCCAGCGTTTCACGACCTCCTCGACGCTCACGCCGACCCAGGACGGGGCGGTCGACGGCGGGAGCGTGTAGGTGGTCACCGTCGTGGCGCGGCGGGCGCAGCCGGGGAGGAGGAGTACCGTCGAGACAAGGACGAGCGCGGACTGTGCGAACCTGTAAGTCAGGCGCGTGCGCATTCCGGACCCCCGCCGAGGATGCCGGCGATCTCCCGAATATCGGAAGCGATGGCGAACCTCCAGCGTCCGAACGACCCCTCGGCATTCACCGCGGCGACCCATCGCTCGGCGGCCTGACGCTTGACGTCGCGGAGAGGGTCGAATCCCTTCGTCTCGAGAATCAGGTAGGCGGCCGGGCGGCCGAGAAGCCTGACGATGAAGTCGGGAATGTAGTCGTGCGGCTCTCCGTTGTGAAGGTAGGGGATCGAGAACCCGAGCCCGGCGTTCTTGACGAACGCCTCGACGGTTGCATGCGTGTCCAGCAGGTAGGCGGCGGACTGCTCCCACTTCTTCGTGTCGGCGACGACGTAGTTCAGGTGGCTCCTGAGGACTTCCCGGACGTCCCTGCTCGTCCAGAAATCTACCTCCGCCGTCGAGCCCGGTCCGCGCGAGCGCTCATAGCGAGGCAACTCCGGCGCCTCGCCCTGCCCGACGTCGGGCCGGATCGCTTCCGCGAGCCGCTCGACGACCCAGCCATAGTAAGGAGACAGGAACACGTCCAGGATCTCAGCCGGCGGCAACGGATCGACCTTCGTCCCAAGGTATCGCTCGACGACCCGAACGAGCTGCGGGAAGAGCACATGCGTCGGCGCCTCGCATCCGGACTGCGAGACGTAGAGCCGGGTGAGGTCTCTCGCCAGATTCGAAAACCAGTTCTTGAAACCGGTGGTGAGCCCGGTACGGATTGAGATTGACCTCGGCGATCGCCCCGGGCCCCATCAGCGATGGGCGTCCCCGATTGCTCGGAATGAACGCCTTCATCTCGATCTCCGGCGGGATGCTCCGCGGGTCGAGACGAAGCGGCGAGATCGCATCCCAGTCCACCGAGATCCGGTTGCGAATCGCCTGCCGGTACCCTTCGATTCTCGGGAAGCGAATCTCGAAATCCGCCTTCTCCGGGACCGCGCGCACGTGGTGCCTCCGCTCGGTCTCGGTGACCGCGCCTCCTTGGTTCTCCTTGAACGGGATCACCTCGAACGGAACGCCGAGGATCTTTGCGACCTCCTCCTTCAAGAGCCCGTTGTCCGCCAGCTCGTAGCTCGAGCGGCGGAGTCCTCGACCCACCACCTGCTCGCAAAGGAGCTGCGACATGAACGGTCGCAGGCCGATGATGTGGGTGACCGTGTTGCAGTCCCATCCCTCGGTGAGCATCCCGACGCTCACGATACAGCGCACGTCGCGCCCTGGAGGGTGCGGCGGCCGAGCGAGCTTCTTCGCGAGATCCTCGAACCCTTCCGGATAGAGCGCTCTCCCTTGCCCGTCCCTCGGCCAATCGGTCTTGCCGACCGTATCCAGCGTGACCCGCATCCACCGCGACTCGTCGCTCTTGGCCTCACCCGTGTCGGTCTCGTGGACGACCTTCGAGTCCACGCGAATCGTGACCGCACGGCCGTCGCGGTTGCGGAAGCCCGCGAGGTTCGCGGGCGGGATCCCGGCAGGGGCCCGGTCCTCCGCGAGCCACTCGTACACCAGCTTCGCGATCTTCGTGTTCTTGCAGACGAGAATGAACACGGGCGGGCGCGGATCGTCGCTCCGCTTCTCCCATTCCCGCCGCAGATCCTCCCAGAGGCCGCCGAGCATCGCGATCGGATGGTGCGCCCATTTCAGGACCGCCTCGGGCTTGACGCTCCCCCTCTTGCCGCCCTTCTCCGCCGGGGTGAGCCGGGGCAGGATCCAGCGCCAGATATTGAAGTAGCCGGGGATCTCCGCCCCCGTCGTATCCCGCACCGCCAACTGCGGGATCTTCACGAGGCCGGACTCGATGGCGTCGGTCAGCCCGAAGTCGCTCACGACCCAGGGGAACGGGCGATTCGTCATCGGGCCGGCCCGCTCGAGAAAATAGGGCGTCGCGGAAAGGTCCAGGCAGAAGTTGATTCCGCGCAGCTTGTGGATCCGGTCGAGCCCCTCGACCCAGACCGTCGCCTCCTTGCGGAAATACTCCCGGTCTTCGTCGTCCTCGTCCCCCTCCGCGACCTCGGCCGACTCGTCCTCGACCGCCCGGAGGCGATAGGCGTGGTGCGCCTCGTCGTTGAAAACCAGGACGTTTTGCTTGCCGCCCACCTCGCGCCCGAGGACACGATTCACGAGCGCGGTGTCGCTCTCGACGAACCGCTCCGACTCGACCTGGACCTTCTTGAGGTTCCCCTGCCGGTCCCGCTCCTCGCCGAGGACCTTGAGCATCCCGACCGCGACCTGTCGCTCCAGTTCCTTGGGAGAAAGATACCGGATGCCTCTTGCCGTGGTGGTCTTGGGGCCGATCGTGATGCTCTCCCGGACAACGACCCGCTTCCCCGCCTTGGATACCCTGGCGCTCACGCCGCCGGTCTGTATCCCTTGCGGCTCGAAGACGTGCCAGTTCGTGACCAGGACGCGCCCCTTGGTGAGGTCCGCCACGAGATGAGGCGGGACCAGGTCGCGCTTGCGGTAGATCGAGGCCTCGCCAACCGACGGGTCCAGCTCGGCAAGCCTGTTCCGGATGGTGACATTCGGGCAAATGACGAAAACCACGTCGGAGAACCTGCCGTCGCTGCGGTCGTTCACCTTGTTGAGAATGCTCCAGGCCGCGAGCATCCCCATGACCATCGTCTTGCCCGACCCGGTGGCCATCTTGCAGCCGTAGCGCCGGAAGCCGGCGTACCCGTCCGCCTTCTGCTTGTCGCTCGGCTCGTCGCGCGGAATCTCGATTCCCTGGCGGAAGTCGGCCCGAGCCTCGATCATGAAGACGACCGTCTCCGCCGCCTCGAGCTGGGCGAAGAACAGCCGGTGCTGCCGCCCGTCGCGCCGCCAGTACTGCAAGAGCTCGAGCGTCGTCCGGGTCACGCCCGGCCATCCGGCCTCCCGCCACGTCTTGATCCGCTCGCGAATCCGGTTGACCAGCTTCAGCTCGATCGCGGTCCCGGCCCCCTCCGACGGCGCGTCGCTGCTCGAGACCGTGGGAGGGCGGTAGTAGTACAGCGCCGGACGGCGGCCCGCCTCTTTCCTCGCCGGCTCCCCCTCGACGATCCTCCAGTGCCACGCCGGCTCCACGAACGGGGAGTTCAGGATCGGCTCGGGGACCTCGAAGCGGTTCATTGGCCGAAGGCCTTGCAGATCGCGTCGAGCTTCTCGACGACCTCGGGGTGAATTTCCGCGGGCTTCATCACCGCCGCGATTTCGTGGTAGCGAGTGTAGGGGAAGGCTGGCAGCCCGGCGGCGGTCAGGGCACGCGGCAGCAGGTCCGCCCGAGCCTTCACCCCCGTCAAGAATGCATGGTCGCCCAGCGGATCCCCCAGAAATGTGGGCGGATATTCCTGCTCGAAGTGCCGACGGAGATCGGCGACGTGCGCTGCGGCGCCCTCTCCGCCCCCGAGCGTATGTTCGACGAATCGCGCGATCGCGTCCGGGTGCAGCAGGTAACTTTCGATCTCATAACGCCCCCAGCGTACCCGCTGGATCCCCCGTCCGGTCACTTCCGTTGCCGGCAACTCCGGCCGGGCATCACGATCCAAAATCTCGAGCCCGGGCAAGTCGTCTCGCACGAGCTTGAGCGCGTCGTAATGATTCCGAGCTGAGATACCCGCCGCGCCCAAACGGCTTTCGAACACACTCGGTCGCCAGAACAGGTTGGGCGTCAACAAAGCGTACGACGGATGATCCACGATTTTCGCCCAGGCGCGCAGGATCTCGAGGTCGGTGAATCCCTCGACATAGAGGACTCCCGGGGCGTCCTCTGCGAGCATGATGTCGGTGTTGGAGAGAATGCCCAGGGAATCGGTCAGACGGCGCCTCTCATCCGTTCCAGCGAGCATCCGCGGCGCTCGAAGCATGACACACAGTTCTCGAGGATCCACGGAATCTATGATGACTTCGGAGTGGGTGGCGATCAGAAGCTGCGAGTTCTTCGCTGCGGCAACCGCCCGCAACTCGCCGTAGATCGCGTCCTGAAGGATGACATGAAGGTGGGCGTCGGGCTCGTCGAGCAGCAGCACGGAGCCGGGCCGCGTATTGAGGAACGTGAGCAACATCAAGATCTGCTGAAATCCGCTCCCGGCGCTGGCGATATCGAACGTCGGACCGCCCTTTTTCATTCGGTATTCGCAAACGATGGTGGCGCCCTGCGCGTCCGGAGGTAACAATTCGTATCCGAATAGCCGATCGATCGAAACCTGAAGAGCGTGCCACGATTCTTCCGATTCGCTGGCTCTAACGAGGAGGTTTCTGAGGACTTCCCCCGGTCGGGCCTGGCTCAACATCGAGTCCACGAACTCCTGGCGAGCGTATAGCGGCTCTTCCGTGCTCAGGCCGCTCATCGCAGGTACGAAAACACTGGAAAGTCTCGCGCGTTTGACGATCTCCGGCGTCGCATCATTCGTGGGCCGAACCTTAATCTGTTCGGTGCTATCCGCCATGAACTCGATGTTGACTCGCCATCCATCGGCGTGCTGGATCTCAATCTCGATCGGTGTGTCCGTGTCGCGATCGCTCCAGAGGAGATCGAACCGTCGTAGCGGGACTGCCGAAAAGGCCTGGCGAGCGATCGGCGCCTTCTCGTAGAACCCGCCACGGCGCTGGAAATTGTTGAGCTCCTTCCAACGCCGGAAGGCGAGATCCCAAGCGGCAATGGCCTGAAGGAGCGTGGTCTTCCCCATGTTGTTCGGCCCTGCAAGAACGACGTGACCGGGAAAAGCAAACTCCACCTTCTCGAACCGCTTGAACCGGCGGATCAGAACCCGTTGAATCACTTTTCGGTCTCCTCGATGCGCTTCACCACCAACAGTTCGTTCCCCCGGTCGTCGATCACCTTGACGGCGACCTGCTTGTGCTCGCCCGGCCTCGAACGGAGCGCTGACGGTGCCGGCGAGGTGGTCCCAGACGGTCTCCTCGTACTCCGTGCGGAGGGCGCGCTTCAGGTCGTCCCATGCGGCGGTCCGCGGGAAGAACGCCTGGCAGACGTGGAAGCAGAGGCCGTTGTAATCGGTATCGAGAAGCCACGCCGGGACGTCGTTGCCGGACCGGTGATCCACCTCGAGCGTCGCGGGATCGAACACGTCGAAGCCCACCAGCTCGACCTCGTATCGCACCGGTTCGTCCTTGCGCTTCGACTTCACCTTGGTGAGCTTCACTTCGGGCAGGCCGCACACGCTGAAGATCTGGCTGGACCGCATGTTCTTCAGGAGGTCGCCCATCATCAGATCGGGCGTCGCCTGGACGTAGGTCGCCGGGACGCCCACCGCGGCCTCGCAATCCTCGACGAGCTTTCGCGCATGAGGCTGGATCGCGAAGCCGATGACGTAGAGGTGGGTGTACCCCTTGGCGTGCGCCTCGCGCGCCGCCTCGTACACCAGCTTCTCCGAGACCGCGCCGTTCTCGGGGCCGAACACCAGGGCGACCGGTCGGCCCGACAACGCGAGCTTCGTTCCCCCCTTCTCTTGCGCTTCGTCCACCGCTTCCCGGAGCGTCGGCGATTGCCCGGGCGCCGTGACATCCACCAGAGCCTCCGCGGAGAGCGAAAGCGTCTTGGCAGGGGGACGGATGTTCCTCAGGTCCAGCGTCTTCCCGCCGCCGACCTGGAGCACGGGGCTCTTCCGGAGCACCTCGAGCATCCGATCGAGGAACGAAGCATGGGCGCCGGGATCCACGCCGGAGTCCTCGACCCCGTCCCCTTCCCAGTCCACCGGAGTGGGGATCGTCGCCTCGACGCAGAAGGGACCGGTGACGCGGGTGATCTTCGATTCGACCTCGGGACGGTCGACGAGAACCTCTTCCATCGGGAGGCTCGTCGTTGGCGATGGATTTCAGCGTCACGTGCGGCACGATGCCGCCGACCTCCTCGCCTTTGGAGTTCTGCTTGCGAACGTAGACGAACCCGCCCGCCGGACCGCGCTTCTCGTCCTTCAGCTCGTAGTACGGGAACGTCGCGGTCAGGAGCCGCTGCCGCGCGAGCGCGAGCGGCACGCGGCTCGTGTCCATCGTGATCCAGCGGCGGCCCCACTGTTCGGCGACGTAGGCGGTCGTACCCGATCCACAGGTCGGATCGAGGACGAGGTCGCCGGGGTCGGTGGTCATGAGGAGGCAGCGTTGGATAACCTTGCGGGGTGGTCTGAACCACGTAGAGCTTCTCGTCACGCAAACCCACCAATGCCGTGCGTCGTCCCACATGTCGTTGATCGGCTGAACTGGGAAAGTCGTCGAGGTACCTGATGTAGCGGAGCGTGTTCCCGACGGCGACGAGCCGGCCGACTCGCGGCGAGACGCTCCAGACCCTCCTGTCGGTCTTCCAGCGTGCTTGCTCCCGGAGCTGAAGACGCTGGCCATCGAACGCGAACGTCTCGGTGACCGCTGTCTGTAGCCGCGGCGAGGTGAGATTGTCGAGTGCGTAGACACCGTGCTCCGTGCGGTGACCAGCGAGCTCTCGCAGCGTTCTTCGTCCGTCATGAGCGCGTGCGTGCCGTCTGGCAGCTTCAAGCCACGTGTACTGCGTCGCACCGACGTCACCCGATCTCTTGTCTGCAGGTAGAGCTGACGGTACTTCACTCGCTCGCGGTCGCGCGCGTACCAGAGCAGGTAGTCGCCGACGCGAGCCAGATCGATGCTCGCCGGAAAGCCCCGGTCGTTTCGTGAACGTGATCGACGCTCACGAAGTTCTCCGCCCCAAACACCTCATCCATCAGCTCCCGCACATGATGCAGATTCTCATCGCTGATCTGAACGAAGATGCTCCCGCTCGGCGCCAGCAGCTCGCGCGCCAGCAGCAGCCGATCCCGCATGTACGTCAGATAGGAATGCAGCCCCAGCTCCCACGTGTCCCGGTACGCCTTGACCATCTCGGGCTCGCGGGTCATGTCCTCGTCGTCGTTGTGCTTGACGTCGCGCTTCCTGACGAACGGCTGGAAGTTCGAGCCGAACTTCACGCCGTAGGGCGGGTCCATGTAGATCATCTGGACCTGCCCGCCGAGCCCCTCGTACCGGAGCAGCGAGTTCATGACGACCAGCGAGTCGCCGAGGATCATCCGGTTGACCCAGCCGCCGACGTGCTCGTAGGCTCGCAGGACCTGCTGGTGGATCGGTAGCTGCGGGTCGGCGAAGAGGTCGAAGACGGACTGCCGGTCGTCCCGCTTGTGGCTCTTGAGCGTCTCGAGGATCGCTTTCGTCGAGAGCCGCTCGTGGACGAAGAGAGGGAGCGTCGGCACGTCGAACGACAGCCGCTCGGCCTTTCCCGCCCAGTCCAGGAACGGCTTGCCGAGGCGCGCGAGCTGATCCGCGGCATCCCGAAGGCCCGTGACGGTCGCCACGACCTCGCCGCGCCCGTTCTTGTACTCCCGCGGCTTGTCGAACGAATGAGGCGGCGGGAAGCTCCGCCGCTTCCCGAATCCGGGCGATGAGCCATTCCCCGAACTCGCGCGTCGCGCTCTGTCCGTCCCAGTCGAGCGCGGGGGACAGCGACGAGTCGTACCGGTACGTGGTCGGCGACTTCTTCTTCCGGAACTGCGCCTGGGTTCCGACGTCGGGACGCAGCAGGCTCGTCGCCTCCGGATGGGCGTAGCTCTCCGCCCGGACCGGACGGGTCGTCTTCGGGGCTTTCGGGGCTCGGGCCATCGGGTGTCCCTCGTCGCTCGACGCGGGAAAGTCGCGTTTCTTCAAGGTTTTCGGCGGGGCAAGCCTACCGCCCTGCGGTCCGGCCCGTCAAGGCGGGCCGTCGCTCATGACGGAGCGTTTCCGCGCAACGACATCGGTCCGGGGCAGAGGGTCGGTTCGCCGACAGGTTTGCTCGTGGGGTCCTTTCGAGGGTCGCCGGCAGGCGCCTTGAGGACTTGAATATTAAGGGGAACTGCAGGCTCCCGCGCGTTCGACGTAAAATAGGGCTATTGCCGGAAGAAAATACTTGCCCATAGCGGCCTTGGCGAAGCCGACCTGCAGGAGGCCGAGCCATTCTGCGCAGATTTCGACCGTATAAGGCCAAGTCGTGTATTTTTCGACATTGATCCATGGATTTCGACCTTAGCGTATGTTATAGTTGTTTTCGACTCTACTGCCAAGAATATGGCTGTTTTCGACTAGAGCAAAGGATTTTCGACCGATGAAGCTTAACCCGGCTCCTATCACGGTCTTCCAGGAAAAGACCGTCCCCAACGGCACCA
Organism: Terriglobia bacterium; assembly: GCA_963790465.1. Classification (GTDB taxonomy): domain Bacteria; phylum Acidobacteriota; class Polarisedimenticolia; order Polarisedimenticolales; family JAIQFR01; genus JAIQFR01. Next base: position 215,979 of record CAWBOP010000021.1, read on the forward strand.
GACTGGCCGGCTGGGCGGCGCTCGTCCATGCGCTCGCTATTCCGGGGCCGGTCCGGCGGCCGAGTTGCGTCTCGGAGCAGCACGTTCGCGGCAGCCATCGGGAAGAGGGGGCCTGGACCGTCTTTGATAAACGCTACTGGCCGGGCGATGACTTCGCTGATCACCTGAGTTTTGCGCTCCGTCATGAAGACATCGATCTCCTGATCCTCAAGCGGATCTTCGAAGCCGTGCCGCAGGCGGAGATCGAGGCCATTGTCCGTGCCGCGCCGACCGGCATTCCGGCGCGCCGCGCGTGGTATCTCTACGAAACCCTGACCGGCCGAACTCTTGACGTGGAAGATGCGCCGAGCGCCGCGGCCATCGATGTTCTTGACCCCAAGGCGTACTTCACGGGCAAGCCGCGTCTCTCGAAGCGGCACCGCGTGCGCGACAATCTCCTGGGTACCGGTCGATTCTGCCCCATCATCCGGCGCACCAAGGCTCTGACGGAATTCCTGGCACTCGACCTCGCCGCCAAGGCACGGGAAACCGTGGGGCGCACCGGCGCCCACCTGGTTGCGCGCGCCGCCAGCTTCATGCTGCTGGCCGACAGCCGGGCCAGCTTCGAGATTGAGGGCGAGCGCCCGCCGCGCAACCGGCTGGAGCGATGGGGCAGGGCGGTCCTGCAAGCCGGAAAGAACCGCCTCACGCTCGATGAGATCATCCGCCTTCAGCGCGTCCTTATCGAGGACACGCGATTCGTAGCACGCCGGTCTGCGTCCCGACGGCGTCTTTTTAGGCGAACGGGACCACCACGGCGACCCGCTCCCGGAATTCATCGGGGCGCGGCCTGGCGATCTGGACAATCTCATGGGCGGCTTGCTGGAGGCGAACGACCGCATGCGCGATGACGGCATTGACCCGGTGCTGAAGGCAGCGGCCACCGCATTCGGCTTCGTCTATGTCCATCCGTTCCAGGACGGCAACGGGCGCATGCACCGCTGCCTGATCCATCACGTCCTCGCCGAACGGAAGTTCACGCCGCCGGGGATGGTGTTCCCGGTTTCCTCCGTGATGCTGGACCGCATCGATGATTACCGCGCAACGCTGCAGGCCCATTCCGGCCCGCTGATGCCTTTCATCGAGTGGCGGCCCACACCCGAGCGCAACGTCGAGGTCCTCAACGAGACCGCCGATCTCTACCGTTATTTCGATTGCACGGACGCGGCGGAGTTTCTCTATGCATGCGTCGCGCGCACCGTCGAGCACGATCTGCCGCGCGAGATCGACTATCTGCGCCGTCACGACGAAGCGACCCGCCGGATCATGGACGCGGTCGAAATGCCGGACCGGGTTGCTGAAAACCTGGTAATGTTCATCAGGCAGAACAATGGCACTCTGTCCAAGAAGCGCCGTGAGGGCGAGTTCAAGAAGCTGCGCGAGGAGGAAGTGACTTTAATCGAAGGCATCGTCCACGAGGCCTTCGAGGGCTTCGATTAGGGTTCCAGCCGGCGCCTATCAACCCCAAACAGCCCACGCATGATCGGGACTCCCATCGCCTGGCCAGACGCGCCCTCGATAGCGCGGCCGTTCAACCCTTTCGAGGAGACATTGTCCGTACCGCGAGCACACAGGGGCAGGGAAGTGGCAGGCCTGCTGCCCCGCGCGCGGAAGTTCAAGCTGCGCTTTCGGCCCGACGTCCGTTGACGATGGCAGATCCCGCCGCGCACTCATCCTCCCGCGAGGCGAGAGAGCGGGCGTCGTGCCCTCGAGCTCGCACGAAACGGGGGGTCGGCGCGGTGCGCCGACCCCGAGAACCGACTTCCGGAATCACTCCTCGGGTTGCGTTGTGCAGGTGTTGTACACGTTCGCGACCACCTCGACGTCGTCCACGGAGAACAGCTCGTCGTGACGTGCGTTCTGGTAATTGAAGCGGACACGGAACGCGGGATTTCCGGCGGCCTGCGCCGTCACGTCGATGGACTGAAGCCCGTAAAAGGATCGGGTGTTGGGAAAGGCCAGAACGATCTCCCATGCCGAGCCGTTCCAGGCCTCCACCGTGGCGGAATCGCCCCCGTTTCCCGCGCTGTACCAGCAGAAAGCCTCGACCGCCACGGTCTGGATACCCTGGACATCCAGGTCGATCGCCGGGGAGTCCATGCTGCTGGAGGTCCAGCCGTTGCAGGTATCGTTGGCCGCCAATGCTTGGTAGTCGAGTTCGTACCAATCTTGGACACGGGCCCATTCGCCACAATCGTGGGGGCCGGGACCGATCAGGACGGTCCAGGCGTCGAAGGAATCCGATGCCTCGAAATCCTCGAAGAGCATCCCGTGCTCGCCCGAGTTCGGCCCCGCGGGAATCGCTTGACGCTCGATGAGGTTCTGCTCCCCGACCCCGTTGGCCAGATCCACTGCGCGCACGACGTAGTAGTACGGAGTGGCGGTCACGAGGGCGTCGAAGTCCCTCGCCGCGGTCTCCGCCACGCCGCTCATCAGCAGATTCTCCGGGCCAGGAGCGAAGCCGGGCACGTCGGATCGGTAGACGTCGTACACGGCCGGTCCGCCGCACTCGGGCACGGCGGCCTCCCACGCCAGATCCACGGCACAGGTCTCGAGGTTGGCGGAGGTCGCGCTCCCGAGCCCGGCGAACACCGGCGCCAGCGTGCAGGCGCCCGTGGCGGTGGCGACGACCTCGTTGAACGGCCGCGACCGGCAGCCCCGATCGTCCCGGGCGACGACCACGTAGTAGTACGCGATGCCCCCCTGGACGTCCGTGTCCTCGAACGCGTAGCCGGGCCCGCCGGCGACGCCCGAGCTTCCGTCCGGGACGACGGCGAGCAGCTCGTAGGGGCCTCCGGCCCGCCGCGAGCGCTGGACGAGGTACTCGACGACGGTCTCCTCGGCGGAATCGTCCCAGAACAGGTCGATCCGGTTGTCCGCGTTGACCTCCGCCTCGAGCGAAGGAAGTGGAGGCACGTCGGCGCAGCCGCACGTGTCGGATCGGAACGAGACGATCTGCGTGCGCCACGTGGCGTCGGCGTTCATGTCCATCCCGGTGAACCAGAACGTGCAGTCGTCCTCCGGGTCGAGGCTCATGGCGTGGTAGTCGCCCCAGCGATCGATCGGACTCGAGGAGGTCCCCGAGTGGATGGCCGTCTCCGGCTGCGTCATCCAGCCCGGCGCATCGTCCGCAAGGCGCCCGGCGTAACGCAGGCCTGGGTAGAGGGAGGACGAGGCGATGCTGTAGCCCAGCGCGATGTCGCCGGCCTGATCCATGGCGATCGAGCCCATCCAGCGATGATGCTCGTCGGGGGAGTACGTCCCCTCCTGGTGCACCGTCCACGCGCCGCCCGTGGGGCGCCGCAGCTCGAACCAGCGTATGCCGCCGTGGTCCTGTCCGTCGACGTCGACCGTAAAGTTGCCCACCAGGGTCTCGAACTCGCCGTGGTTGTAGTACTGCAGGCGGTGCATCAGCGCTTCCTTCAGCGGATGCAGCACGACCGTCGTGTCCGGCTGCGGGAAGCACCCTCCGAACGCGGTGCCGCAGAGGGTGGAGTCGAACTCCGTCACGTCGATCCCGGCCGTCGTGGTCAGAATCGTGTTGAGGGGTTCCTGCCAGTCCACGTCCAGCAGCCACATGTCCAAAAGGTCGGCCGGCGCGTCGGGCCCGACATGGATCTCGGTGTCGCGGTGGCGCATGATGACGGCCGGCTCCCCGGTGGGCGGGCCGAGGGGGCCGTCCGGGTCGGCCGGTATGAGGCTCTGGACATGGAGACCCGTGAGCCAGGGGACGTTGAACCTCACGAACGATGCCGACTCGCCGGCCAGCATGGCGCTCCGGTTCAGGGCGTAGATGCCGGGGCCTTCATAGGTCGCGTCGGCCGCTGCGGCATTGGTGCCGACGACGTAGGAGCCGGCTCCCCCGTTGGCGTCGGTGGCCCAGACCGCGTACTTCGGATAGTCGGGAAAGACCGGGGTCTCGAACGTGTAGGCGTACCACCCGCCGCCTACCGGGTCCCCGGTCCGGGAGATGCTGACACATAGGTACGCCGGGCCGGCGAACTCCGAGAGCAGCCAGCGATCGGCCTGGCGGTCGTAGAGCACGATCGGATCGCCCAACCCGTTACGACAGGGGCCTTTGGCTAGCGAGCTTTGCGAGAACGTGGCCAGCTCGTTCGGAACCGGCTCCGCCTTGTCGAAAATGCGTACGAGAGAGCCGTACAGGTCGCTGTGCACGTTGGTCATCTGGATGTAATGCTCCGGACCCACGTCCCCGACGGGGTCAGGAGGCCACGCCCCGCTGAAATCAATGCCGTCGAAGTTCCGCGTGGGGGTCGTGAACGTGCCGATCGTCAGCCCGGACGTCGCCGCCGGATCGGTCGTCGACTGGAGCTCCGAGAAGCTCGGCAGCGGCGGCTGGAGCAGGGGATCGAGGCCGAGCTTGTCCACCACCTGTGGCCGCTTCCCCGGAGGAGCGTAGAAGCGAATCGGGATCTCCCGGATCGGGTCGCCGGGCTGCCACGCACGCGGCCGGGGCAAGTCGCGCACGTCGCCCTCGAAGACGTACGGGGTGACCGGCGGGCCCAGCTCCGGGTTTCGAAGGACCTGCGGCGGGTCCGCGGGCGGCTCGGCGGCGGAGAAGGAGAATCCGATCAGCACCACCAGAACGGCCAGCGTCGGGACGATGCTCCGGCCTCGCGGCATGCGGGACCGGCTCGGGCCGGCCGTGCGGGTCGACTTCGGAACGCGGCGATCGCGTCGCAAGAGAGCCCCCTTTCGCGCCGGAAATCGCGGCGGCCGCTGTCTTCCAGAGCCGTCCGCCGATAAGCCGAGGCGCAACAGTTATATACGCCAATTCCGAACGGGAACACGATGCCCACCGCCGGTTCTTGCGGACGACGGATCTGCGCGGCGGCACGACCGTGGCCTCCGTACGGAAGTTCAAGCTGCGCTTTCGGCCCGACGTCTGGTGATGAAGCCTTCCGTAAACCCGCCTCGTGTCTTCCACTTCCACCCACCAAGCTCATTCTCCTCCCGGTGCCCGGGACTACCGCTTCCCGACCGACGCCGTGACCTTCACGACGGTGTCGGCCGTCGTCTTCGTGAACGTGGCCGTCTGGCGGATGTCCTCCGACGAGGCCCCGATGCGCACGGTGTAGGTGCCCGCCTCGGCCACCCACGACGATGACGCCTCGTCGAACGAGGCGAGGTCGCGCGGCGTGAGCGTGAACGAGATGACGTCTCCGATCTCGCCGGGCGCGAGCAGCCTGCGTCTTCGCGAAGCCCCGCAGCTCGATGCGCCGGCTTCGGCAGCGCCTTGCCGGGCGCCGACAGGTAGAGCTGCACGACCTCGCGGCCCGGCGACCTTGCCGGTGTTCGTGATCGTGACGGTCGCCGTCAGCCCTGTCCCGAACTCGGTGCCGCTCAGCGCGCAGGTCCGGAGTAGCCGAACGTCGTGTAGGACAGCCCGAAGCCGAACGGGTACGCCGTCTTCACGCCCTTCGTCGCGTAGTGCCGGTAGCCGACCCAGATGTCGTCCTCGTACGACGACCTCGGCCGCGCGGTCGCCATCGCAAACGGCCCCTTGGCGTTCGGGTCGGGGCCGAGCAGCGTCTTGCCCGGGAAGTTCGCCGACGACGGCACGTCCTCCCAGCGTCACCGGGAACGTCGTGGCCAGCTTGCCCGACGGCGCGGTCTTGCCGGTCACGACGTCGGCGATCGCGTGCCCGGACTCCTGGCCCGGCTGCCACGCCAGCAGGATGGCGTCGGGTACGTCGCGCCAGCTGACGGTCTCGATCACGCCGCCGATGTTGAGCACGACGAGGACCTTCTTCTTCTGCGCGTGGAAGGCTGCCGTCACGTCGGCGATCAGCGCCTTCTCGCCGGCCGAGCAGCTCGAAGTCGCCCTGCGCGCTTGCGGTCGCTGAACTCGCCCGAGTTGCGGCCGATCGTCACGAGGCCGATGTCGGTGACCTTCGCGCAGCCGGGCGATCTCGTCGGCCGACACCGTCATCTCGGGCACCGGCGGCGCGCGGCATGAACGGCTGCCGTGGCGGCTGCTTGGCTTCTTCTGGTCGGCGATGTAGGCGGCGTAGGCGCTCGGCGAGGGTGGCGTCGGCCGCGACGCCCGCCGCCTTCAGGCCCTCGACGAGCGAGACGGTGTAGGCCTCGTTGACGTCGCCGCTGCCGGTGCCGCCGGTGATCATGCTCGTACGACGTGTTGCCGAACAGGGCCACGTCTTGACCGACGGCCGCGAGCGGCAGCACGCCGTCGTTGCGCAGCAGCACCATGCCCTGCGCGGCGGCGTCGCGGCCGACCTTGGCGTGCGCCGGCGAGGTCCGGCGCGTCGGAGCGCGGCGTCTTCTTGAACGTCGGGCTGCGCAGGATGAGGTCCAGCACGCGCTCGACGTTGCGGTCGAGGACCTCCTCCTTGAGCGCGCCCGCTCGCGAGCGCGGCGAGCAGCGCCTTCTGCTGGACGCGCCGTGCCCGGCATCAGCAGGTCGTTGCCGGCGTTCATCTGCGCGACGGCGTCGCGGCCGCCGAACCAGTCGGTCATCACCAGGCCGTCGAAGCCCCAGTCGTCGCGCAGCACGCCGGTCAGCAGCGCCGGGCTCTCCGAGGTGTACGTGCCGTTCAGCTTGTTGTACGACGACATGATCGTCCACGGCTTCGCCTCGTGGACGACGATCTCGAAACCACGCAGGTAGATCTCGCGCAGCGCGCGCTGCGAGACCTTCACGTCGATGGTGTTGCGGTTCCACTCGTGGTCGTTGGCGACGAAGTGCTTGACCGATGTCCCGACGCCCTGCGGACTGCACGCCGTTGATCATCGCGGCGGCCATCCGGCCCGAGACGAGCGGGTCCTCGGAGTAGTACTCGAAGTTGCGTCCCCCGAGCGGGTTCCGGTGCGTGTTGAGCGCCGGCCCGAGCAGGACGTCGACGCCGTACTCGCGCGACTCGTTGCCCATGGCGCGACCCACGCGCTCGAGCAGCTCCACGTCCCACGACGAGGCCAGCAGCGTCTCGATCGGGAACGCCGTGCAGTAGTACGTGCGCGTGCTGCCGTCGCGCTTCGGCTGGATCCGGAGCCCGGCAGGACCGTCAGCGACCACGATGGCCGGGATGCCCAGCCGGGGAATCGGGAACGTCGTCCCCGCCGCGCCTGGCACGCCCGTAATGGTCTGGCCGACGACAGGGCCCTGCATCTCGGGGCCGAGGTCGATGCCGGGCAGGTTCATCCCGGTCCCGATGACGAGGTTGACCTTCTCCTCCTTCGTCATCGCCGCGATGACTTCCTTCGTGGAGTTCTTGCCTAGTTGCGGCGGCGGGGTCGGGGTCGAGCACGCGGACGCCAGGACGGCGCACAGCGAGATCAGGGCGATCAGACGAAGCATGTCGAGAGTTCTCCGTGAATGCACGAGCGGGTATCAGCCCACGGACGCGGGCGATCGGCCGGTTTCTTGATCAACACGTCGGGGAACGGCGCAGCCTTCTCGGCCCCGGGGACCGGTGTGCGAACGTTCGAACGGATAAGACGATTAAGCTGCGTTTTCGGCCCCATGTCCGGCAATGAAGCGTTCTGACAACCCGCCTGTCCCCACCCACATCCACCAACCAAGCTCATTCTCCTCCCGGTGCCCGGGCAACAGGAGACGACGGACACCACAGAGCATGAAACTCCTCAGGCGCTGATGAAAGAAATTCTAAAGGATCTAGAGGAAGCGATGCGGGAGTTTTCCGCTGCTGAGCGCGAAAGCAATCCTTGGGGCCTCAGCCGAAGGAGATCCAACAGCTTCAGTTGGTGTGCCACCAAAGCTTGTTGACTTAACGTCCATAATAGTGTACTTTATGTCGTGTAAGGACTATTCTAGTGGACGTTATGAGCAACAGTCGATCATCTTCGCGGACACCCATACCGGTGAGCCGCGCCCTCCGCAAGCTGGGGCACGATATTCGTGACGCCCGGCGGCGGCGGCGCATACCCGTTGCGATCCTGGCAGAGCGTGCCTCCATCAGCCGCATGACTCTAAATAAGGTAGAGAAGGGCGACCCCGGCGTCTCGCTAGGCACATACGCCACCGTTCTTTTCGTCCTTGGAATGGCCGACCGACTGGCCGATGTTGCTGACCCCCGGCACGATACCGTCGGACTTGAGCTTGAAGAAGAGCATCTCCCTGAACGCATCCGGCTCTCGCGCCGGCAGAAGCCCGGCAAGCCAGAAGGCAGGGGTATCAAGTAATGGACAAGGAGGTTCTAGTTTACGTGGACCTGCAAGGCACACCCCATCTGGTGGGGCGCTTGTGGGCGCGCATGCGCAAGGACAGGGAGAGCGCCACCTTTGAATACGACAATAGCTGGCTCGCTCATTCCGAGCGTTTCTCCCTTGAGCCTGCCCTGAAACTTGGGCCGGGTCCTTTTCACACTCCATCCGACAAACCGCTTTTCGGCGCCATCGGCGACTCCGCCCCTGACCGGTGGGGGAGGGTGTTGATGCGACGCGCGGAGCGGCGGCGCGCGGAACGTGAGGGACAGACGCCACGCACGGTCAGGGAAATCGACTACCTCCTCATGGTGGACGACGAAGCACGCCAGGGCGCGCTGCGCTTTGCCGAGCGGGAAGGGGGGCCATTTCTTGCCGAGCAGGGACCCGACGAAGATCCCGCCGTTAATAGAGCTGCCACGCCTGCTCTCAGCCGCCGAGCATGTCTTGAGCGACACAGATAGTGACGAGGATTTGCGCCTGCTGCTGGCACCCGGCTCATCGCTCGGCGGTGCCCGTCCGAAAGCCTCGGTCCGGGACCGCGACGGCCATCTCGCTATTGCCAAATTTCCGAACAAGGGAGACGAGGTGAACACCGTCCTGTGGGAGGCGGTGGCCCTGACACTCGCGGAGAAGGCCGGTATTCCGGTTCCCGCATGGCGGCTTGAAACCGTCGCCAACAAGCCCATTCTTTTGCTGCGCCGTTTTGACCGGGAGCAGGGAACGCGCCTGCCGTTCTTATCCGCGATGAGCATGCTCGACGCCAAAGACAACGAGGCGCGGAGTTATCTGGAATTCGTCGATGTCCTCCGCCAGCATGGCGCGGCACCGAAGGAAGACATGCACGCACTCTGGCGGCGAATTGTGTTCAGCATCCTGATTTCGAATACGGACGACCATCTGCGCAACCACGGCTTTCTATGGGCCGGTCCCGCCGGGTGGCGGCTGTCTCCGGCCTACGACCTCAATCCTGTGCCCACGGACATTAAACCGCGCGTTCTGACCACCGCTATCGATCTTGACGACGGCACCGCGTCACTGAAGTTGGCGCTCCAAGTCGCCAACTATTTCGAATTGAGTGAGGACGAAGCCCATAAGATCGCAAAGCAGGTGGGGCAGGCGGTTTCTGCGTGGCGTCGGGAGGCGAAGAAGCTTGGCCTTACACCGGCTGAGATCGACCGCATGGCGTCGGCGTTCGAACACGAAGATCTGAAAGCCGCCCTGGCTCTTGGTTCATCTGCGAAAGAGACCGAGAAGTGATACGGTCCGAGTTTGCTTCACAAACCTTAACAGAAATTGGGCCGCTGTGAGATACCCACGGGCAGCGCGAGCACGAGTTAGCGCCTCTGGCTTTTTCAGTCTCGGGCCGTAGACGCGCCAGATTCAGGATCCAGTCCTCGCAAGGGGGTGGGAGTCCGAGTCTCCCCTTCGGCACCATCCGAGCAGGTTCTCCCTGCGAGACCTCTTCCACGAGAGAAGACAAGAAACGCAGGCCCGCCGGGACGTTCCCTTCTCGCCCGGCGGGCCCGCCTTGTCGCACTCCGCAAGGTCGCAGTGCGGCCTCCGCTCTAGGACGTGGGCCGCGCCTGCAGGACCTTCACATCCGTGCCGGACGGCACGCTGGCGTTCACGCCCTCCACGACGCCGGCCGGGTCCACGATGCCCGTCACCCTGATGTCGTCGATCCACCAGCCGTCGTCCGCGGGTGTCGGGTTCCATGCGAAGAGGTCCTCGTAGGTTTCCGCCGTTCCCCCTTTGATCCCGCTGGTGATGAAGCGGATCAGGATGTACTTGCCCCGGTAGGTCGAAAGGTCGAAGCGGCTCTCGACCCACGTGCCGAGACCCGTTTCGCCCTGCAACCCCGGTCCGTCGGCGTGGTTGACGTTGGCCGCATCAAACGGTTCGTCGGTGTCGCCGAGGGAGGTGAAGACCCCGCTCTTTACGATCTCCTCCCTGCCACCAGCTATCGGTCGGTCGGGCTGCTGTCATCGGAAACCGCAATGCTCTTGAAACACCTCTCACACAGGCGGTCCGGCCAGTCTTTGTTTAACCCGAAGGGGTCATCATCCATTCCACCCGTAGCGATGATGTTGATTGGACTACTGCCGAACGCGGCCTGCATCGGATTCAGAGTGAACGCAGGAACGTTCATGACGCAGCGAGGATCCGCTTTGCCGCCGCAGTGTCGGACGTTCGCGGCGTGAAGCATCTCGTGAACCACGACATGCTGGAGAAGCCTGCGATAAGCCATTTCAACCTGATCCGGGTGCGCCTCGGCAAAGTCGACCACGCGCTTTGCTCCTTCGCTGGCTTCCTCGAAGATCTGGTCCAGCATCGCGTTTTCGCCGTACTTCTCTTGGGCGACCAATGCCGCCTGGCCCAGCACCGCTCCGAATAGCACGTGCTTGAGGACGACCTTGTCCCAAACGAGGATGAGCATGGTGTCCTTCGGGGTCCCGCCCAATCGGTTCGCTGTGTCTGGGAAGGCATAGGCGGGAGATCCTTGCACGTTGGCGGTGGACTGATTCCCGTGCGCTTCGCGCCATTGCGCGAAGACGGGAGGAAGTGGATACCGGGTCGCTTTGTGGTCGATCTCGTTCTTGTCCCATTCCACGTGAAGGGCGTGCTGATCGCCGACGTGCCCCCATCCACCGTTCTTGTTGACCACGCGCCGATTCTCGGAGCTCGAGCCGGGCCCGCTCCATTCGCCCTCCTTCACGTATCGAAGTGCGAGCTGAGTTAAGGCAGCGAACGTCCGGTCTTTCGCCATCCCGTTCTCAACCTGATGGACGAGCCCTGTCGGATCATGGACGAAAATGTGCTTCTTGCGGGGAAGAAGCCGCTCGTGTTTCCCCTCGAGAACAAAGCCGCGATACTTCTCGTAGAGGCCGATCCCATCACCAAGGCTGTATTGGCCGGCCGGCATATCCGCTTCATCCCAGTTAGGGGCGAGCCCATTCGGGATACCCATCTCCTCCTGCCAGGCGTCGCCGATGCGGTTGTGATCTTCGTCGACAGGAACGGTTAGGGCAGACCCACCGCCGGCGACGGTGGCCTCGACCCATCTCCCGTCGATCTCGGCCTGAGCCCTGACCCGGCACCAGGCACCCCAATCCCTTGCGTGGAGCGAAATCGTTTCGTCGCGCCCGCAGTTCCCGTTCTTCTCCGCCGACTTGTCTCCCAGCGTGTAGCCGTTCCCTGTATTGGACGGGTCGAACTCGATATCGGCCTCCGTGTTTTCATCTTTCGAATTCAGGCACGTCCCCTTCTCCTGGGAGACCTCGGCGATCTGGAACTTCACCTTCGTCGGGGTGCAGTCCTCGCAGGTCAAGGTCAACTGGACCTTGTTGTCATCTGTTGGCAGCCAGCTCCTGTCATTGAGGGACAGCTTCGGCTTCCGCTCGGAAACCTTGATGTCGATAATCAGGGTAGCCCGGAGGTTGACGGGGTAAGAAATGTCGTCTCCGGGCTCGCCGTGGATCGTCCCCTGGTTCGTCTTCCTGATCAGCCCCCCTTTGCTCAGATCCTCTTCGCTGAGGCGGAACGTCAGGATCCGCGCCACCTCATCGCTGGTGAATCCGAGCTGGTTTGCGCCCGCACCGAGTTCGCCGACCGTGTTGATTTTCCAGATGAATTTCAGATTCGCTCCGGTCGGCGTTCGCAAGAGCTCCGCATCGGGAATATCGGCGTACTCCCTCTGGTCACTGCTGCTCATCCCTCCTTTGGCGTCGAACCGCCAAAGCCCATCTTGGATCGTTTCGGTCCAGGCGTAATTGCCGTTGCCGTCCGTCGCACGTCCCTCGCTCTCGAGTTTTTTTACATAGAACTGCAATATCTCGCCTGGTTTGAGGCTGAGCAGGCCGCCCCGCATCTTGAACAGGTCCTCCGCCGTCACCGCGCCCTGGGCGCCCAGGTTCTTAGCGACATCGCCAGGGGCATCGATGCCCCGGAGGTCTCGTCCGGCCCACGCCGGCAGCAGGGCATACCGGGCGTCTCCTTTGATCGACCATGATGTCGGGGAGTCGCCGGCGATCTGAGCGCTCTCTTCGAGGGTGATGTGGAAAATGACCGGTCTGGTGGGATCGTGCTGAGCCATCTGCTTGAGTTTCGCGACATCGGGCGTAGTCACCGGCGAACGAGCGGGAGCCGATACAGCGAGCAACAGGAGCAACGCACGAAGCGCAATTCGCAGGGCGAGTTTTCCACCGGATAGAAAGCTCGTGCGGAGGCCCCGAAGGCAGGGGGAGTCCTTCGCTCGGTTGGAGGGCGCCATGGCAAGATCGTGTCCAGGTTCAGCGAGGACGGTCAAAAACAGTACACCTCGAGGGTCCAGCCCCGCGGAGCCGAATCGGGATTGCTGCCCTTCTGTAACTGCTGGTCTGCTACCGCGCCCAATGAAAACGCCCGGGCCATCCAACGGCCGCCTGCTCTACTCCGCCTGCGCCGCCAGCGCACCGAGTGTGACCAAGTACGCTGTCACCCCCGTCACTTCTTAGTGTCCGACCTCCGATCGGTTGGACGATCAGTTGGTCTGCGTCAGCTCGACGCGGCGGTTCTTCGCGCGGCCCGCGTCGGTCTTGTTGTCGGCGATCGGCGCGGTCTCGCCGAATCCCTTCGCGGTCAGACGGGAAGCGGCGACCCCCTTGGCTCCGAGGTAGTCGAGCACGGATTCCGCGCGCGCCTGGGAGAGCTTCATGTTGTAGGCGTCGGCGCCGCGGCTGTCGGTGTGCCCGCCCACCTCGAGGTTCACCTCGCTCCAGTCGACGAGCGACGCGGCGACCTTGTCCAGCACCGCCTCGGACGCGGGCGTGAGCTTGGAGCTGTCGTACTCGAAATTGACCCCCTCGAGGACCAGGCTCTTCTTCCCTTCCTGGAAGATCGGCGCGGTCGTGTGGGCGGGAGGCGGCGGCGGCAGCGGGCAACCCGTCGCGTCCACGCTTGACCCCCTTCGGAGTGTCGGGGCACTTGTCGAGATAGTCGGGAACACCATCGCCGTCGCGGTCCGGCGGGCACCCGGTGGCGTCCACCTTCACCCCTCTCGGGGTGTTCGGGCACTTGTCGAGGTAGTCCGGAACGCCGTCGCCGTCGCGGTCCGGCGGGCAACCGTCGGCGTCCACCTTCACGCCCCTCGGGGTCATCGGGCACTTGTCGAGGTAGTCCGGAACGCCGTCGCCGTCGCTGTCCAGCGGGCAACCGTCGGCGTCCACCTTCACACCCTTGGGCGTGCCGGGACACCTGTCGAGGCCGTCGAACACGCCGTCGCCGTCGGCATCGAGCGGGCACCCTTTCACGTCGACCACCGCGCCGCGAGGCGTGTTCGGGCACTTGTCCTTCCGGTCGATGACGCCGTCGCCGTCGCTGTCCTTGGGCGCCCCGCCGAAGCCCCACGCCCAGCCGAGCATGGCGTGGACGTTCATGATGTCGGCGCCGTCGAGCCCGGCATCGCTGACGCTTCGGTCCGCGCGGATCTCCCACCGGAAGCTATCGCGAGTCCCCATGCCCCTGCGCTGGCCGACGCCGAGGGAGACGATGCCGCGGCTGTAACCGTTCCCGCCGCGCGGGTGGTTGCCCATCCATCCTCCGCCGAAGGTGACCGACCAGCGCCAGTCTTTCCCGGGCGAGAACAGCCACTCCGCACCGAGCCTCGCCGCCGCCATCGTGTCGTCGGGCAGGGTCGGATCGCCCTTGTAACCTGCCCAGGTCATGTCGGTGAACCCGCCGAGGTGGTCGGAGAAGAAGTGGGTGTAGCGAAGCGCTCCCACCGGCCCCAGCGGGTTGCTGATGTCCTCTCCCACGAGGTTGCGGTCGGGACGCGACAATCCCATCATGACCGCGAACTCGTCCGGATAGTCCCCAGCCGCGACGGCCGGCAGAGACGCCGCCAGCCACGCCGTGGCCGCAACGAGCGACAGGATCACGAGCGTACGATTCGTTCCGAACATTCTTGCCTTCTCCTCTTCCGGCTGCCCGCCTGGGAGCCGCAGCTGAGATACTTTCCCTTGGTTCGGGCGCCCCTCACCCCAGCCACTGGAGCAAACGAAACGCCACGCTCTCCGCGGTGAAGCCGAACTTCTCGGCCAGCACCGGGTAAGGCGCGGACGCTCCGAACCGGTCGATGCCCATCGTCAGGCCGCTGTCGCGCGCCAGAATCCGCCAGGGGTCGGTGCGTCCGGCTTCCAGGGTAGCGACCGGAACTCCCGGAGGAAAGAGGCGATCTCGAAACGCCGGTTCCTGCTCGAGGAAGACCTCGAGGCAGGGAACCGAGACGACACGGATCTTCTTCCTGCCGGCGAGCGCCGCGCGCGCGGCGAGCGCCACGTGGACTTCCGAGCCGGTGGCGGCGAGGACCGCGTCCGGCCCGTCGTCGTCCGCGATCAGGTACGCCCCGCGTCTCGGGTCGGCGAGGTCGCCCCCCGCCTCGCGCGCGATCGGCGGAAGTTTCTGGCGGCTCAGCAGGAGCGCGGTCGGGCCGTCGCTCCGCTCGAGCGCCATTCCCCACGCCAGCGCGGTCTCGTACCCGTCCGCGGGGCGAAAGACCCTCAGGTTCGGGATGAGACGAAGCGCCGCCGCGTGCTCCACCGGCTGGTGGGTGGGGCCGTCCTCGCCGACGAAGAACGAATCGTGGGTGAAGACGTAGATGACCGGCAGCCGGGCGAGGGCGGCGACGCGGATCGACGGCCGCATGTAGTCGGAGAACACGAAGAACGTCGAGCCGAAGGGACGGAACCCGCCGTGGTATGCGATGCCGTTGAGGATCGCCCCCATGCCGTGCTCGCGGATCCCGAAGTGCAGGTTGCGCCCCGCGAACTCGCCGGGCAGCACCGACGGGGAACCCTGGATCACGGTCAGCGTGGACGGCCCGAGGTCGGCCGAGCCTCCGACGATTCCCGGCATCCACTCGGCCGCCTTCTGCAGCACGACCGAGCCGTGCTCGCGCGTCGCCGCGGCGCCGGTGGGCGCGGCCTCGAGGAGCCGCGCGGTGAGGTCGGCGGGAACCTTCCGGCCGGTGATCGAGTCCCAGATCACGGCCTTGTCCGGGTGCGCGCTCCGCCACTCCGCGAAGCGCGATTCCCACGCGGTCCTGAGCGCCGCCCCTTCGGCCGCGCGCGCCTTCCAGAACTGGCGCACCGCCTCCGGAACGAGGAACGGCGGCGACACCGGCCAGCGCGCCTTCTCCTTTGTCGCGGCGGTCTCCTCGGGCCCGAGCGGCGAGCCGTGCGACGCCGCGGTGTCCTGCTTTGTCGGCGCGCCGTGGGCGATGTGGGTCCGGCAGACGATGAGCGACGGGCGCTCTTCCTCGACGATCGCGGCCTCGAGCGCGGCGGCGATCGCGTCGTGATCGTGGCCGTCCGTCCGGAGCACCTGCCACCCGTACGCCTCGTAGCGAAGCCCGACGTCCTCGGAGAACGCGAGGCCGGTCTTCCCCTCGATGGTGATCCGGTTGTCGTCGTACAGCACGACCAGGTTCCCGAGTTTCAGGTGGCCGCCCAGCGACGAGGCCTCGGCCGAGACCCCTTCCATGAGATCGCCGTCGCTCGCGATCGCGAACACCCGGTGGTGGACCGGCGTGAAGTCGTCGGTGTTGACGCGGGCCGCGAGCATGCGCGCGGCGAGCGCCATCCCGACCGCGTTGCCGACCCCCTGACCGAGGGGACCGGTGGTCGCCTCGACGCCGGCCGTGTGGCCGAACTCCGGGTGCCCCGGCGTCCGGCTACCCCACTGCCGGAACGCTTGCAGGTCGGCCATGGAAAGCTCGAATCCCGAGAGGTGCAGCAACCCGTACAGGAGCATGCAGCCGTGCCCGGCGGAGAGCACGAAGCGGTCGCGGTCCGGCCAGTCGGGAGCGGTGGGATCGTACCGGAGGAACCGGCTCCACAGCACGAAGGCCATGTCCGCGGCCCCCATCGGCATTCCGGGGTGCCCCGATTTCGCCTTCTCGACGGCGTCGACCGCGAGAAACTTGAGGGTGTCCACGGCATCGCGAGCGAGATCGGAGTCGGGAGAGGCGTTCATCGCTTCACCTCGGAACGTCCCCGCGGGGACGGCAAGAGCGATCCGGGGACCCGGCGGGCCGCGCGAACCGCGGCCCCCAGAAGGCCCGTGCGCGGCTCGAGGATCACGCGCACCGGGATCCGCTCGAGAAAAGACGAAAGCCTGCCTTTGGACCGGAAGGCCGACATGAAAGCGCCCGATCGAAGCTTGGGGAGGATCTTGGGAGCGATCCCCCCGCCGATCCACACGCCGCCGACGGCCCCGGCGACGAGAGCGAGGTCGCCCGCGGCCGACCCGAAGAGCGACACGAACCAGTCGAGGGCACGCTCGGCGGTCGGATCCTCGCCGCCGAGGCCCGCTTCCGAGATCGCCGCGTTCGGATCGTTGCCGGCCAGCCGGCGCGCCATCAGGGGCGAGACGAAACCGCTGCCCGACTCCACCAGGAAATCGTAGAGACCGCAGAGCCCCGGGCCCGAAACCAGCCGGTCGAGGCTTAACCGCTCGTGCCGCTCGAGGAAGCGGCGAAGAAGGCCTATCTCCGCTTCGTCTCGCGGCGCGAACCCGACGTGCCCCCCCTCCCCCGCCGCGGGCCAGTGCCGCTTCCCGTCCCACGACAGGATCGCCGTGCCGAGACCGGTCCCCGCGGCGATGAGCGCCGCGTTCCCCGCGCGCGGCCGGAGACGCGGCGTGAGACTCAGCGTCCGTGCGGGCGGCAGATCCGCGATCCCCCAAGCGGTCGCCTCGAGGTCATTGAGGAGATGGACCTTCGGGAGGCGCAGCAACCGCGCGACGCGACGCGCATCGACAGGCCACCTGAGGTTGACGACCTCGGTCCGCTCGCCGGTCACGGGCCCCGCGACGCCGAGCGCGCAAACATCCACCCGCTCCCGGCCCGCGTCGAGAAACGCCTCGACGATCGCCTCGAGCGACGGGCTTCCGGCGCTAGCGAACGTCCCCTCGCGCACGGCAACGAGCCGCCCTCCCCGGCGAGAAAACAGCCCGAGGATCGTCTTGGTGCCGCCGACGTCGCCGGCCAGGATCACGATGCCGCCACCCTACAGTGCCTTACCGGTACGTGCCGGGATCGAGGTCGAGGACGGCAGGCTGCTTTGCGAAAACCACGGGATCGGGCATGACGATCGCTCCTCCCCCCGCATTATGCATGAGGACGCTCGCCGGCGACCCGGGATCCTGGCAGGCCACGCGAACGATGGGGTATTCTCCGCCATCTCCCGCCGGCTTGGCCGGAGGGGAATCGACATGAGCGGATTCTACGAGCTTCTCGCGACCCAACCGGCGGTGCTCCTGTTCACCGTGATCGGGCTCGGCTATTTTCTCGGCAACCTGAAGATCGGCGGATTCAGGCTGGGGATCGCCGCGGTCCTGTTCGTCGGCCTCGCGTTCGGCGCCGCGGACCCGAGATTCGCGATTCCCGAGGTGATCTACGTCCTGGGGTTGATCGTGTTCGTCTACACGGTCGGCCTGCAGTCCGGGCCGATCTTCTTCAATCTGTTCCGCCGGCAGTGGCTGAAGATCACGTCGCTCGCCCTCCTGTCCACCGTGACCGCCGCGGCCGTCACGCTGGCGGCGGCGAAGGCGCTCCACATTTCGGCGCCGGTCGCTTCCGGCCTCTTCTGCGGCAGCCTCACGAACACCCCCGCGCTCGCGGCCGCGGTCGAGGCGCTCAGGAACCACCTGGCCGGGACGGCGATCGACGAGACGGCGAAACGGCTCGTGCTCGACGGACCGACGGTCGGCTACAGCGTCGCGTACCCCCTCGGGGTCGCGGGACTCATCGTGGTCATGCAACTGGTCACGCGATTCCTCAGGATCGACCTCCCGTCGGAGCGCCGGCGCGCGATGCGCAGCAACGGGACGGCGAGCGACGAACTTCAGAGCTGCGAGGTTCGGGTGACGAATTCGCAGCTCATCGGGAAGACCTACGGCGAGGCGATGCTGAACGAGGTCACCGGCATAGTGTTCACGCGGATCAAGCGCGGGCCGGATGTCGACCTCGTCGTGCCGGAGCGGATCCTCGAGGCCGGGGACGTCCTGGTGGGGGTGGGATCGTTCGAGGCGGTGCGAAGGGCCGAGCTCATGATCGGCCCCTTGGTCCAGGAGCGGGTCGAGAGCCTCTCGCCGGGGATCGAGTACCGGGATCTCCTGGTGCTCGATCGCAAGATCGCGGGGACCGCGGCCGCGGGGCTTTCCGATTCCGTCGGCCACCCCGTGATCGTCAGCCGCATCCGCCGCGGCGGGGTCCAGATCACCCCGCATGCGGACACGATTCTCGAGTTCGGCGACCAGGTTCGCATCGTGACCCACAAGAATTTCCTGGAGCGCGCGACCCAGGTCGTCGGCAATTCGATAAAGGACTACTCCGAAGCCGACTTCCTGTCGTTCAGCTTCGGCATGATCTTGGGGGTGCTGCTCGGCACGGTCCCGATCCCGTTACCCGGCGGTCAGCGGGTGGCGCTGGGATTCGCGGGAGGCCCGCTCGTGGTCGCGCTGATCCTCGGCCGGCTCGGGCGAACCGGCCCGATCGTGTGGACCATGCCCCCCAACGCGAACCTCACGATACGCCAGCTCGGTATTCTCTTCTTCCTGGCCGGCGTCGGCACCCGCGCCGGCGGGAGCTTCGTCCACACGTTCCAGCACCAGGGACTCGCCCTGCTCCTCACGGGCGCCGGCGTGACGCTGCTGTCGTCGCTGCTGGTCGTGCTCCTGGCCTACCGCTTCTTAGGCTACGACATGATCTCCACCTTCGGGCTGGTGGCCGGGGTCCACACGCAGCCGGCCGCGCTGGCGTTCGCCAACGCGCACACCGGATCGGACCATCCGAACGTCTCCTACGCGGCGGTCTACCCGATCGCGCTGATCGCCAAGATCATCCTGGCGCAGGTACTGGTGCTGCTGGCATTTTAGTGGGAGCGATTCAGGGAATCCACAGCAGGACGACCTGTTCGACGGAGAGATCGGACTTTCGCGGCCGCAAGGCGACGTTCTCGATCGCCGCGCGTTCGTTCCCTCCGGACAGGGCGGCCGCTTCCGTGTCGAACTCCGACTGCAGGTCCGCGAGCCGCCCGCGCAGCGCCTCGACCCCCTCGGCCGCCCGCGCGACGTCCTGCCGCTCGCTCGCGACCCGGCCGGCGCCTCTCGCGGCCGTCGCCGCGCGGCCGACGTTGCCGGAGCTCAGGATCTTCCTGCCGAAGAGCGCGCCGAGCACCGTCGCCCCGACCGAGATCGCCGTCTGCACGGTCTGCTGCTGCACTTGCGACCGTTCGCGATCGACGCGCTCTCCAGCCCTCCGGAGCTGTCCTTGCAGCAGGGCAAGACGCGGAGCGTACTTCTTCCGGAGCGCCTCGACCGCGGCATCCCTCCGCTCCCGGTCCGCCTCGGCGACGCGCACGCGGAAGTCTCCCTCGCTTTCGCCGGGCCTCGACACGAGAGAGAGCGAGGGGGAGCGCGAGAGCGTGAGCGACCGGCTCCGGTACAGGAACTCGGCGAGCTTCTTGCTCCAGACCGCGTAGCTCTTCGGTTTCGCCGCCGCCCCGGGAAGCGGCGCGAAGGACGCCCCGGCTTCCGGATCCCTCAGAAGGTCGAGGCCACCCGGATCGGACACCTCGGCGCCGTCCCACGGGTCGGGAGGATCGTCGTTGCCGAGCCGGGCGACCACCGCCACGCTCTCCCACAGGTCGACGCCGGCTTTCGCGTCCAGGTAGTGCAGCTTGCACGTTCCGAGAAGGGCCGGCCGGTAGGCGCTCGCGCCGGCGCGCGACGCGAGGAACCGTTTGACAACGCCGCTGATTTTTTCTACAAGAGTCACGATGCTTGCGAGCTTCGAACTTTATTGGCATTCACGAACCCATGAGGGCAGGCGATGGATTTCAAAGCTGTTATTTTCGATTTGGACGGGACACTTCTGGACACGCTCGAGGACCTGGCGGATTCCATGAACTGCGTTCTGGAGCGCAACCGCATGCCGCAACACGAGCTTGCGGCTTACAAGTATTTCGTGGGCGACGGCATCGACATGCTGGTGCGGCGGGCGCTGCCGTTTGAAATCGCGGACGACGAAGAGCTTAACCGCTTCATCCGGGAGATGAAAAGCGAGTATGCCGGCCGGTGGCTGTTAAAAACCCGACCATACCCCGGTGTCCCCGAAACGCTTGCGGCGTTCGCCAAGGCCGGATTTGAAATGGCGGTTCTCTCCAACAAGCCGGATGAGGCGAGCAACGAGATCGTCAGGGCACTTCTCCCGAAGATCGCTTTCCGCATGGTGATGGGAGCAACACCGGAGCGGCCGAAGAAACCGGACCCTTCCGCAGCCCTGGAGATCGCCGCACGCCTCAACATTCCTCCCGAGGATTTCCTTTCTTCGGTGACACGTCCATCGACATGCAAACGGCCTGTGCGGCCGGCATGTTCCCCATCGGCGTTCTGTGGGGTTTCAGACCCGCCGAGGAGTTGATCGCGGCGGGAGGAAAAATGTTTTTAAAGCACCCGGCGGATATGCTGGGGTGGCTTCCGAGTATTGAAAAGAAATGAGTGGGAACTATTCCAGCTGTTAAACAGCGTGAGATCCTGTGGCAGGCATCGGCCTGAAGGGATAGGAGTTTCGCGCCGGCTGGAGGCTACACATCGATGGACGGTAAAAAAATTGAGCCGATCCCGGGCGGGATCGGCTCAATCATTGGTAGAAGTCAGCGTTAGGGTAGGGTTAGTTCAGATTTCGTTCTGGTCGCGAGAAGGTGTGGCAATTCTGGCAGCCATACCGCTCCTCAGTGACGTGCTTCCGGTGTACCGCGGTGAAGCCCGGGCTTGTCTCCGGGTCGTGGCACTGGCCGCAGACCGTGGCTTGGGCTGCTTTCAGCCCATAACCCAATTCGCCCTTGAGATCCATCCGGGTCGTGGTGCCGTGGCAGGCCGTGCACGTCAGCGCCTGGGCGGCAGGGCTGACCTGGTGGTTCAAGAGCTGGAAGGTGTCCGTCGTGACCCAGCTGTAGGCCTCGTTTTCGGAGTATCCCATGTTGGCAAGCCCGGCCCGGATGGCGGCCTCCGGGTTGGCCGTGGCGAAGAACACGCTGGTGTCCACGGCGATCAGTTTGCCGGAGCTGGCCATTAGCGGCTGTTCAGCCGTCTTGTACTCAAGGGAAGAGCTTGTTGTCGGGTGATGTGTCGTCCACCGCCCCATCCGGCCTCGACGTCGGGTAGGCGCCGGTGATCGGGTCCAGCTGGGCGACGTCCCCAGACGGTAGTTGGTGCTGTACCGGTTCCAGAAGCGATACTCCGGGGTCAAATTGTTGGCCTTGACGCTGGACGGATGATAGGGCGGGGCAGTGGCGGCGCTGCTTTTCCAGGTGCGGTGGGTCTCGGTCGCCTCGGTGGCCGCCGTGTCGGCGGCGTTCGTCCGTAGTCGGGATGTGGCACGTCTGGCACGCGACGCGTCCGACGTGGTTTGGATCGCCGAGGGGTGCCCGCTGCGTTGTCGTTGGTGGTGTGGCGGTCGTGCAGGCATGGCAACCTCCGGGTCGGTGACTCTCAGGTCGGATCTTGCCGGTGATCTGGTGATTCTGGGTGGTGTGGCAGGCCTGGCACTTCAGGTCGGCGCCGGCGGTCGACATGTGCACGTCGTAGGTGCGTGTCGGTCGTGGTGGCGCTGGCCCAGGCCAAGTCGCCGCGCTTGACCGCGTCGCCGCCGCCGGCGTTGGCGTGGCACGTCAGGCAGGTGGCCCGCTCGGGGCGATGTCCGTCTCGAAGCGGTCGGGGTGTGCGGGGTGGTCGTGTTGGCCGAGAGCGGTCGGCCAGCCGTTGACCTTGCCGCGTGTAGTCCGTTGTGGCAGACGAGGCAGTCTACGTTGAGGAGCTGCTCGGTGGTGGGCGTGGCGGTCCGGACCGGCCGTCGCCGCGTCCGGCGTGGCAGTTGCCGCAGATTCCAGTTTCCAAGGATACTGACGCAGTAGCTGTTGATGGCGTTGGTGAGCTTGCCCTGCAGTAAGGGCCGGTTGCCGCGTCCTCCGGCGCTTCGCCCTGCCACTGGTAGTGGGCCGAGTATAGCATCCTGCTCGGCTTCTTCGCCATGGCAGGACAAGCAGGCACCGGGGCTGCCGTCCCAGGTCAGGGTTGTGTGATCGACGGCGGGAGGGCGCCCCCCCTCCGCTTGTGCCGCCTGTCGTGCTGCTCCCTCCACCGCTGCCTCCGCAGGCGTGAATGAGAGCAAGCCAACACAAGGCTCAACAATAGACTGGTTCGGTCGCGCATGATTATCCTCCTTAACTATTTCGATTACTTAGCCGGGCGAACAAAAAGGGCAACCAGAGGTGCTGATCGGACAGAATTCAGAAGTTCCCCAATGACATGTACCACAATGTGGCATTTTATGCGTGGTATTGTCAAGTCAAAAATTCAATGGGGCTGATGCGGCCTACAATCCCTTGAGGCTCAAATTGGACGTCAGCATGCCGTAGATGCTCAGTGCCATGAAGATGCCGAAAAAAATGAGGGTGGTCAAGGCAAGCCGTCTCTGGGAGCGGAGGAAGTACCTGCCTGAGGCTCGCGATGTGACGAAAGGGCAGTGTGAACCCGACCCCAAGGCCGGACACCGCACCCGCCATAAGGGTCAGGTACATTGGATACCCGATGTACCCGTATTCCTTCTGGAGAATGCAGAAAGGGCAGTGGTGGCTTGGCAGCTCGTAGAAATAGGGGGATATGAAGGCAATGAGCGCTACGCCCGCTGTCAGGATAGCGACGGCAGTCGCCAAGCGGCAAACAGATATCCAGCTTTCTGGTGCAGCAGAGAGACGATCCGCTGGCATGGTGAGGACGCCAGGTGACGGCAAGAACCGCGATATCGGTCGGGCCGGCAGAGGCAGTGTCGCCGGCGATGCTGTTTTCGGTCTTGCCTGGCGCCGAAGGCGAACAGACTGAGCCGCAGCAGGAGGTGATCACGTCCGGGTTGAGATTGAAAAAGTAGCTTCCCTGGGCGATGCATGTCAGCGATGCCGAAGGGTGCGATTATCAGCAACAGGGCATACTTTTTTTTTATCAACGGGTAATCATACCCCCGGATGTTGTCCGTATAGTTGACGATCAGCCAGATTCCGGCCAGAAGAAAGGTGATGATTTTGAGAATTAGCGCCGGGTAGCCCCACAGGTTGGCGTGGAGGCTGCCGCCGCGCACATGGCGCCAATGATGAACCGGGCCATGTCCTCCGCCGTGTAGACAAAAAGGAAGAGGGAGAGGAGCTGGAAGCCCATGGCGTAGGACATGAGGGTCGAAACGAGGTAGGTCCGGCGCTCGAGACCCAGCTGGAGATCGCTCCCGCTGCCGAGGTCCCAGCGTCTCAGGATCTTCGCGCCGTAATAGGCTGAATAGAAGCATCCCGCACGTCAGGAAGGAGCCGATCAGCAGCGCGAGGACGACCGGGTGAAAGATCATGCGGCAACCTGTGAGGGGACGATCCCGCCGTTTCGCATCTCGACGACACGGTTGACGACCTCCGATTCGTGGACAATGGGGTCATGGCTTGCGATGAGGAGGCTTTCCCTTCGTCTTTGAGGTCCTTCAGGATCGTCATGAGTTCCCTGGAGAGTTTCGTATCCAGGTGAGCAGTGGGTTCATCGGCGATGATCACCGAAGGGTTGTTGATCAACGCTCTGGCAATGGCCACCCGCTGTGCCTCGCCCCCTGAAAGCCATTCCGTCTTGGATTGGGCTTTGGACGACAGGCTGAAAAGGTCCAGGAGCTTGCCATCGCCCTTCTCTTTAAACGGAATGCCGTTCACCTGTGGGGTAGGCGGGGATCATGACATTTTCCAGCACGGTGATGCCCTTGATGAGGTTGTACTGCTGGAAGATGAAGCCGAAGGTCCTGCGCCGGATTTCCGTGAGAAACCGCTCGGGCAGACTCGTGATTTCCCTGTCCAGGAGCATGATCCTTCCGGCGGTCGGCCGCGCCATGCACCCCAGAATGCTCAGGAGGGTCGGTTTTCCCCGACCCGCTCGGCCCCGTGAGCGTCGTGGTTCGCTGCGGCTTGATCCAAGGTTGACCCCGTGCAGGGCCACGAACTCATTGGGTTTGCCGGAGTTGAAGACCTTTCTGATGTTGGTGAGTTCGATCATTTCGCAGTGTCTCTCAATCGAGTCCCTTGACGATATCGGCGGTGATGTCGCCGAAACGCAGCGCCTGCTTGCCGGCATGGTCCTTCATGAACTCCATGGCATCGCCATCGGTCACAAACGGGACCAGCTCCCTGCCCATCGGGCCATAGACATCGCTGCCGATCACATAAAAGGCCCGGGTGGCATCCGTGGGTTTCAGCGCATAGTAGTCCGTCACGTAAATGGACCGGATGTCGGACGGCTTCTTTTCAGGGTTGTCCGGCTCAACTCCAGGTAGTACTTGAACATATCTTTGGCCCCATCGAAAACGGCGTAGGAGCCGTCCTTGAAAACGATTTCGCCGACGAAATCGGGGTACTTGACCACGAACATGCCGCACACCGGGCACTTGTCCTTCGGCGAGGGTTTGATGAACTCAGCCGAATCCGCAGAAGCCTCTGCGGCAATCCAAAACAGCAAGGCCATGAGATTGGCAAGCAGCTTCATACGCTCTTCATTTCCCTTGAAGACAGAGGTTGTCGCCAAATTCCCCTTCGCCCCCTTTCCGCAAAAGGGGGTGGGGGGGGTGAAGTCAGCTATACTTAAAGCCCGCGGCCGCTTTATTGGGCCTTGTGCGTGTGCTCCCCCGGCTTCATCTTCATCGCCATGCGCTTCTCGCGGATCATCTTGATATCGGCATACATGCCCTCGTAGGCGGCTTTGAGGGAATCCTCGAAAGTGGTGAGATAGCCGCCGTTTTCTTTCGTGAACTTCACGGCGTCCTCGTTCTTTACGAACGCCCATTTGGCCGTGCGGCTCATCACGCCGGGCTTGGCGGGGTCCATCACCCACGTTGCCTTGTCGGCATCGATGAGCATTTTGGTGTTGTAATCGGCCACCCAAAGCGTCTTGGGCGTCTTGTCGATGTTCAACGAGAGGTCGATCGCCGCGCAGTGCAGACTGCACAACCCCACCGTGGTCCCGTCGTCGTACTCGATGACCATGCGGCTGTGGGCGAATTTATGCCGGTCCATGCCGCAGTACTTGCAGCTGGGAGTTACCGAGATGTCCTCCTGCGACTGCGCAAAGGCGAGACTCCCCACCGCAAGAAAAACCAGCATCGACAGCCCTAATGCAATTCTTTTTTTATATTCATGACCTCCTTTAAAGCGCCGGTCAAGCCGGCAGGTTGAACCGGTTTCATGGCCTTTGATCAGACCTGAGGGCAACCCGTCTGCCGGAAGTCGGACGAGAGCTCAGGAAATCGATTTCTACATCCGCATAACGGAATCCGGGTCTATGGTCGCCGTTCTCCAGGACGGGACGATGGTCGCCACGGTGTAAGGGATCACCGTTAGAAAAAAGAGGGCTGCCACTTGGTTGAAGGCGATAAAGGGTGTGATTTTGAACTCCGGGTAGAGCACTGACCAGCCCTTCAGCACGGGCTCGAAGAGCATCGCCGAGGCGAAGAAGACATGCCCGTAGGCGAGCAGGACCCCCAGCATGAAAGCCGAGGCGGATACCACCACACCCTCCCAGAAGCGCATGAACAGCACATCCGCGGTCTCCCAGCCGACGGCCTTTAAAATGCCGACCTCCCGTTTTTCCTCGGCGCTCATGC
>CAWBOP010000022.1:0-95378 GCA_963790465.1 Terriglobia bacterium
CATCCGGACCAGGTAGGTGAACGCCGGGATGGGGGTCAGAACCTCGCCCCCGAGAGCGCGAATCTCCGACAGCCACTCATCCCGCGCCGGACCGATGAGCTTGATCAGGTAGGTCCCCACCGTGAACCGTGACTCGTCCACCGTCAGGTCGGCGGGAAGATCCAGGGGGCCCGGAGGCACCCGGAAGCTGTAAAAACCCAGTCCCACGCGCTGGGGGTCCTCGAAGACCCGCACCGTGTACCCCGCGGCGCGAAGGGCCCTCTCCTGCTCGGACGTGAAACGCGCGAGCAGGAAGCGCCCGTAATCGTGCCGGACCTGAGTCACTGCCAGATCCAGGGGGATCGCTGCGGCGCCGGGAACCGGCAGGCGCTCCACGAGGCCCAGCTTCAGTCCGGAATCTTCAATCGAGTTCCCCGGGGACGCGAAGCCCGACGGGGCGGCCATGATGAGAATGAGGGCCAGGGCCGACGTCGCCGCCCGGCGGACACCAACCAACGCCCGGTGCCGAGCCCGCTCCCGATGGGCTGTACTCATACGCTTCTATATACCGCCAAATCCACGGTTCTCAAGAGAAAAGCCTGGGCTGGGTGCACGACACGGTCGTGGGAAGGTCAAGAATATTGAGGTTGCGATCGGTTTATCTTGCGACGGATACAATCGCACGGAGGCCGTATGCACGAATCCGACGTCCCCACCGAGGAACTGTACCGAAAACACCGACCGGCGCCGGGCCGCTCGAGAAGGCACTCCCTTCCTGGGCGAGGGACACCGCAAGACCCACGTCCGGCTGCGACCTTCGACTTCGATCGGCTGGGATGGAATTTGCTGTCCAACCATAAGTTTCTCCTTGACCCGTCCGGTTTTGATCGTAAATAGGAATCCAGACGAAGAGGAAGACTCCACCATGTCGGAGCCATTCTATTGGCACCGAGGCAAGGGTTGGCACCACCGAAATGGCCCGTTTCCTGTTCAAGGACAGTTCGACCATCAGCGCGATATCGATCACCTTTGAAGAGTTCGAGGTCGGTAATCCGATAAGCCGGCAGAAGGGTTCTGCCGGCTTTGATATATCGCCCACATTTCAACTGGAGGGGGAACCGTATGGACAAGAAACGAGCCGTATTCATCCTGCTGGTCATGATCCTGACCTTCACTCTCGCCGCTCCTGTTCAGGCGCGCGGCCCTGCGGCGATCTTGGGGGTTGATAATCCCACTGCCATCCGGGACAACTACATCATCGTCTTCGACGAGGAGGCCGGGCAGGAAGACGTAGCGCAGGCGGTGGAACATGCCCGCGGCCAGGGCGCTCGGATCCTCTTCGTTTACCAATCCGCGTTCAGCGGATTTTCGGCCGTGCTCCCGCCGGGAACCGTGGAGGGCCTCTCCTACAATCCGCATGTCCTCTTCATAGAAGCGGATCAAATTGTGACGATCGACGGCGACCAGGTGAGCCCACCTTCCTGGGGATTGGACCGGATCGACCAGCGGGCGCTGCCATTGAACAGTCACTATCTCTATAACTATACGGGAGCCGGCGTGAATGCATACATTCTCGACACCGGCATCACCCCCTCCCATGTCGACTTCAGTGGCCGGGCGTTCGTTGCATTCGACGCCATTGGCGATGGACAGAACGGGATCGATTGTAATGGACATGGTACGCATGTGTCCGGGACCATAGGGGGGGAAACCTATGGCGTTGCGAAGGACGTCAACCTGTATGCGGTCCGCGTGCTGGATTGCTCCGGGGCCGGAACCCTTGCGGGCGTTATCGCCGGGATCGACTGGGTGACTACCAACCACCGGGACCCAGCCGCGGCTAATATGAGCCTGTCAGGTTCGGCATCGGCTGCAATCGACCTGGCTGTGACCAACTCGATCAACGCGGGCGTGACCTATGCGGTCGCCGCCGGTAACGATCGTCGCGATGCTTGTAAATTTTCGCCCGCCCGGGTGCCCACTGCCATCACGGTTGCGGCCACAACCTCTACCGACACCCGTGCTTCATACTCCAATTACGGTACTTGCGTTGACCTGTTTGCCCCTGGCTCCGGCATCACCTCGGCCTGGTACACGAGCACCACGGCCACCAACACCATCAGCGGCACATCGATGGCGTCCCCGCATGTGGCAGGCGTGGCTGTTCTGTACCTGCAGGCCCACCCGGCGGCTACCCCCGCGGATGTGACCAGCGCGATCAAGACCAACGCCACCATGAATGTGGTTTTGGATCCCAAGGGTTCGCCGAATCTGCTGTTGTACTCCCTGATCCCATGATTTTCGATCGGACAACTGAATAAGGACAGTTGCGCCTGGAAGATGCTTCCAGGCGCAACTGGATTGACTGATAAAATCTGCCCCCAACGCCGTGCTATCGCTTGGACCGGGTCCGGTCAGCCATTCTGCGAAAGGGACTGGCGCCGCTCTTCGAACTGCGACGGGAGGCCCGCTTCGACTCGGGGCGCCCCGGATCGCTCGCGAGCGCGTCTTATCGCGGCGGCGTGCCGCGGCCCAGCGTCGACGTAGAACCGTCCGCCTACGCGTGCCGGGTCGTCGGGATAGCCCAGCGCCTTGAAGTCGATCCGCCGCGTGACATCCCGGTACACCGCGCGCCGGTGCTCGGGAAGGTCCATCCCCGCCGCGTCCTTGTGGCACCGCGTGCATGTGATGGCGTCGGACGGCATGGCAGTCGGCGCACCCGAGCGCCTTCTTCGCGGCCACGACCTCGTGGTGGATCGACGAGTACATCCTCGTTTCGACGAATCCGTACGTCCCGGAGTACGGGACGTTCACCTGCTTCATCCCGCTCGCGATCGCCTTCGACCAGTCGAAATCGACCCAGTAGCCATCGAGCAGCTTCGGTATCGCCAGGACCTTGTTGACCGTGTCGTAGGGCTGGACCGCCGCGTGCACCTGGAACGGGAAGATCCGCGCGGCCGGATTCCGCTTCTCGCCAACCGGCGCGTTGAGGACCACCGGCCCCGACGGATCGATGGTGTCGCCGACGAGCGAGGCGTTCCGGGTGCCGTCGGACCACAGGTACGTAGGCACTAGGTCCTTGCCCCATGTGAGGGTGCCGAAGCGCTTGTCGTACTGCGGCATGCCGTAACGATCGACTGTCTTGGGCCGGTCGGCGCCGGCCGTGGAGTAGTCGCGTCCGAGCAGCGTCGGCGACGCGTGCGCAATCGACGGGATGTGGCACGTCTCGCACGCCACGGCCTTGACGTGATCGTCGAGGTGCCGGCTCAAGCACGCCCGCCACGCCGTGCGGCGTCTGGCCGTGGCACTTCTCGCACCCGACCCGGCCCTCGACGGCCGGCGCGCTCATCGACATGCCGGCGATGCGATGATCGGTCGTCTGGTGGCAGTTCTGGCAACGCATCTTCAGCGCGCCCATGTGCACGTCGAGTTCCGCGGGCGGATCGACCAGCGCGGGCTCGAGGTCGCCGTGCTTGGTGTACGGGCCGCCGCCGCCGCTCGCGAAGTGGCACGATCCGCACGTCCGTCGCGAGGGACGGCCGACCTTCCGGGCCATCGCGGCGAGGTCGAGCGACGGGTCCGGCATGCCGGCACGGCCGGGCTCCTTGCGGTACGTACCGGTCGTGTCGTGGCAGACGAGGCAGTCGATGTTGACCGGGTTGGTGAAGTCGAAGTTCGCGTCCACCCACCCGTAGCCGATGTGGCACGACGCGCACTCCTGCATGTTCGACCCGATGGCGATGCAGCGTGTTGTTCACCATCTGCGTCAGGCTGATGTCGATCCGGTGCTCGTACCCTTTGAGCGTGGGTGAGTACCCCTTCCAGGTCCAGTGCGCGGTGTTCAGGATGTCCTGCCCGGTCTTGGCGTGGCAGGTGAGGCACGTGCGCGTCACGTCCTGCGCGCTCGGCTGGGCCGGAAGCGTCGCGAGCACTCCGTGGTCCGGCGTCCAGGGATGATGGCACGCGTTGCAGGCGGTGGGCGCGGAGGCCGGCTTGAGCTGCCGCTCGTGGCAGCCGATGCACTGCCGGTGATACGCGCCCTTGAGACCGATGCGCGACGGCGCGTCGGCTTCGGTATGGCGCGCCGTGGCAGCGCGCGCAGCCCTGTGGCGGGTTCTTCTCCATGTCCTGGTGGCAGGTGGAGCACGCCCCGCCCAGCTTCACGTCGAACTGCGCGTGGTATTCCTTGATGTCCATGCCGACCCGGTCGTTCGCGTCCGAGGCGAATCGATGGTGGCACGCGCCGCAGTCACCGCCCACGAGTTCGTCGTGGATCCGGTGCGAGAACCCGACCGGTTCGTAGTCGTCCGACCGCGTGCTCAGTGTCGCGCTGTTCAGCACGTAGAAGTTCTGGTAGCCCGGCGGGCGCTCCGGGTAGACTCTGGCCGCGACCTTCGCGAACACGGGCACCTGCGACTTGACGCGCCGGACATCCTCGACCAGCCGGGTCGATCCGCGCAACGCGGTCAGGTGGACGCCGGTGTAGAGCGCCGACGAACCCGAGCAGGCACACGATGGCCATTCCGCGGATCACCCACGTCCAGAACGGGCTCACCGTCTGTTTCGCGTTCCTCGCGGATGCGTTCGAGCTGGATCTCACTCGTCGGGCAGATAGCCTGGAAGGATGGGGAAGAAGGTGACGAAGAAGCGATAACAGAACAGGATGCTCGAGACGATCGCGAGCGTCATCGCGATCTCGCCCACCGACGGGAAGTACGCGTGCGTCGTATAGGGCGGCGTGTAGCTGACCAGGAACACGTTGATGCGGTTCAGCACGACGCCGAAGATGATGAGCGCCACCGCGAGGAACAGCCACCCCATCGACCGGCGCACGGACTTGCTGAGGAGCAGCAGGAACGGCGCGACGACGCCGAGGAGGATCTCCACCACCAGGGACGTCGTGGCCGCCGGGTGCTCGAAGAAGTTCAGGCTGCCGAAGCGGAACGCCAGATCGCCGAGTTTCACGACGCCGTACGCGCCGATGAACCAGGGGATGATCCGCGCAAGCGGCGTCAGCAGGTCCATCTCGGGGTTACGGCCGAAACTGATGTTCGCGTAGATCGACTCGAGGATCACCATCGGGAAGCCGACCATCATCGCCGACAGCAGGAACAGGACGGGCAGCAGCGCGGTGTCCCACAGCGGGCTCGTCTTGGTCGGTGCGATCAGCATCAGCGTGCCGAGCGACGACTGATGCATGCACGACAAGCACCACGCCGGCGACGATGAAGAGCGGCAGGACAATCCGCACCCCCGCGTACAGGGTCATCAACGGCCGGTCTATCTTCCTCAGCAGCGCGGCTCCCCACTCGCCCTGATCGACCCGCGCCTTCAATCCTTCCAGGATCGACGGGGCTCATCTCCACCGTCAGCACGATGAGGTAGACGGTGACGCACATCCCGACTTCGAACAGAACCGAGTTGCCCTGCCAGTTGAAGATCGGGCGCCAGATGTTCCAGTAGCGTCCGAGGTCGAAACTCAGGGCGATGGCCACCCACAGATAGCCGAGAAACGCGGTGAGGATCGCCGGCCGGAGCAGCGCCTTGTACCGCCGTTGTCCGAAGATGTCGACGAGCGCCGCTGTCGTGAACCCGCCGGCGGCGAGCGCCACGCCGCACGCCACGTCGAACGAAATCCAGATGCCCCAGGGATTGTGGTTGTCGAGGTTCGTCACCCGGCCGAGGCCCAGCAGCATCCGCGTGATGCCGAACGCGTAGCCGACGCCCATGATGAGGAGCAGCGTCACGGTGCCGAACGTGAAGAACGGCTTAGTGACTCGATGCGGATGGTCGTGGTGCAGCGGTGCCGTCATCGCACACCTCCGTCCTGCTTCTCAACAGGCGCGCTCTCACTGACGTCACCGATGCCTGGATGGTCGTCCGGGTGCTTCCGGTGCGTGTACCACATGACGCCGGCCATCAGGCCGTAGAACACGACCGGGATGATGCCGTACTTGAAGATGCCGTGCTGAATGGCCTCCGTGCGTTCGGGTGGCGCTGTGGTGGGAAGCGGCAGCAGACCGATTTCCCGCACGGGCCGCCCGGTGAGGTACAGCCAGGACGTGCCGCCCACCTCGTGCTCCCCGTAGAGGTGATTGACGTAACGATCCGGCCGGCGAGCTATCCGTTCCCGTGCCATGGCCACGAGATCCGCCCGGCGGCCGAACACGATCGCCTCGGTCGGACACGAGGCGGCACACGCGGGGTTCGCGCCGGTGCCTTTCGCGTGGTCCGTGCAGAGTTCGCATTTCCGGACGCGCGGGACGAGCGGTTCGTTGAACTCGTAGGCTGGCACCTCGAATGGGCACGCGACCTGGCAGTATCGACACCCCATGCAGATGGTCGGGTTGTAGACCACGGCCCCGTCCGGCGCCATGGTCATCGCGCCGACGATGCACGCCGACACGCAGGAGGGATTCAGACAGTGCATGCACTGCACCTTGCAGTAGGTCTGCGGCAGCGCGGCCTGGTCGGGAGACGGGCTTCCCAGGAACTGGTTCACGACGGTGAAGGCGTTCTCGGTGGGACGACGAAACGTTCGGAGCACGTCCCGATCGGAGAACGAGGCGGCGGTGCGCGGCAGGTGATTGCGACGATTGCAGGCTTCTTCGCACTCGCGGCACCCGATGCACAGCGTGGTGTCGTTGAGCACGCCGACGTGATCGGGGCCGGAAGGACTACCGGTGTCGGGAGACGCGGAGACTTGGCCGGGCGACGGATCCGCCAAGGCTGAGCGTGGGGCGGCGACGGAAGCCGCGCCGAGTCCGAGTTTCAGGATTTGACGTCGATCCATGACCGTGCTCCCGCCGATAGACCGGATGAGCGGTGTCTCGCTTTCCCGGAATGCGATAGTGTCTCGCGCCCTCATGTGCCGGGACCGATGGCAGTCTGATCACAGAACGATCCTCTTCGGACACCACCAACGCATCGCCTCGGCGCCACCACGGCGCCCCCGAACACACCCCAAATCGCGGCGACCGTACCACCCCGGCCTAGTGACGTCAACCGGACGCTCAGGGTTCTCGGCGACGACCTGCACGCGAAACGCAACCGTTCCGGTCCCGCCGAACGGGACAAGGACCGAAGTGTTGCCCATCGCTTCGTGCGACCGGGGGTCGTCTCATCGGTGCCTTCGTGCCGAAGCGCCAGGTTACCGGCCGCCCGGAGGGGCCTCTCTGCAGAGATGTCAAACTGACGTCATGGCGTCCGCGAGCCACGTGGCGACTTCCGCTTCGCTGGGGACACGGCCCGCGCACACGACCTTCTCGTTGATCACGAGGCCTGGCGTAGCCAGGATCGCGTATCGCGTGATGTCCTTGAAATCCGTGACCTTCTCGATGGTCGCGTCGAGCCCGATCGTCGACACTGCCTTTCGGGCGATCTTCTCGAGATTCCGACAGTTCGGGCAGCCTGGACCCAGGACCTTGATCGTCAACATTTCCGCTCCTCCCCTTTTCGAGCGCGGTCGCCGAGGAAGGCGGCGATGCGGCGGCGGATCTCGTACGCCTCCCGGGCATGCGGACAGCCCTCGAGGAGCAGGAGCTCCACCCGCAGGGGTGCGTCCATGCCCCCTACCCTCCGATCGACGCGGGACGAGCCGCCGGAACCGCCGCAGTCGCGAACGCCGGATCGCCGGCGAAATACTTCCGCCCGAGCCACAAGGCGACGTTGACGAGGCCGATCAGAACCGGCACCTCGACGAGAGGGCCGATGACCGCCGCGAACGCCGCGCCGTGGTTGATGCCGAACGTCGCGATCGCCACGGCGATCGCCAGCTCGAAGTTGTTCGAGGCGGCGGTGAAGCTCAGCGTCGCCGTCTGGCCGTAGGTCGCTCCCACCTTCCGGCTCACGAAGAACGAGACGAAGAACATGAGCACGAAGTAGACGAGCAGCGGGATCGCGATCCGCACCACGTCGAACGGGAGCTGCACGATGTACTCGCCCTTGAGCGAGAACATCACCACGATCGTGAAGAGCAGGGCGACGAGGGTGATCGGGCTGATCTTCGGGATGAACTTCTCGTGGTACCACGTCTTGTCTTTCACCCGGATGAGCGTGAAGCGCGTGATCACGCCGGCGAGGAACGGGATGCCGAGGTAGATGAAGACGCTCTTGGCGATCTCGGCGATGGTGACGTGGACCGCCACTCCCTCGAGGCCGAACCAGGAGGGAAGCACCGTGATGAAAAGGTAGGCGTAAACCGAGAAGAACAGGACCTGGAAGACGGAGTTGAACGCGACCAGTCCCGCGCAGTACTCGGTGTCCCCCTTGGCCAGGTCGTTCCAGACGATGACCATCGCGATGCAGCGGGCGAGCCCGATCATGATCAACCCGACCATGTACTCCGGCTTGTCGTGCAGGAAGAGCACCGCCAGGGCGAACATCAGGATCGGCCCCACGACCCAGTTCTGGACCAGGGTGAGCGTGAGCACCTTGAGGTTCCGGAAGACCGGTCCCATCTCTTCGTACCGGACCTTGGCCAGCGGCGGATACATCATGAGGATGAGACCGATGGCGATGGGGATCGAGGTGGTGCCGACGCTGAACCGGTTCAGAAACGGCACGATCCCCGGGAAGGCGTATCCGGCGCCGACTCCGATGGCCATGGCGACGAAAATCCAGACGGTGAGGAACCGGTCGAGGAACGAGAGCCGGCGGGCCACACCACCGGGTGCAGAAGCTCCGGTCTTGTCGATCATCGAGCGCCTCCTCGAGGGCCGTTACGGGCTCAACCGCCGAATCCAAAGAGCCGTCCGATCACGAGGTAGATGCCGGCCAGGATGAACACCGCGCCGGTCACCGGTTTCGTCCACCGCTCGATGCGGGTGAGCACGTCGAACGCCCGGCCGACGAAGCTGGCCCCGAGTGCGATCGCGATCGCGACCGCGAGGACGGGCAGTCCCGTTCCGATTCCGAACAGCGCGGGCAGCGCCACGGGCGAGCGGGCACTCACCGACAGCGGAATCAGGCTCCCGAAAAACAGTCCCGCCGATACCGGGCAGAACGAGAGCGCGAACAGCATTCCGAGGATGCCTGCTCCCACCGCGCCCCCCGAGGCAGCGCGCTTCTGCAACAGCTCGCCGATCCTGAATGACGGCATCGGGATTCGAATCCAGCCGAGGACGAGGACCCCGATGACGATGAGAAGCGGGCCCAGAATCCGGTTCGCCTGCTCCTGGAGGAACCACGACACACCCGGGATCGTGAGCACGCTCGCCACGACCAGCATCGCAATCCCGACATAGGCGAAGGACCGGCCGAAGGTGTAGGCGAGCCCCGCGACGACGACCCGTCCCGAGTGGCCCACGTCGCGGCCGATGAAGGAGACGGCCGCGATGTTCGTCGCGAGGGGGCAGGGGCTGATCGCGGTCAGGATCCCCAGCCAGACGGCGGTCGCCCCGCCGGCGAAGCTCTCGGTCACGAGCGCCCCTCGAGGTACTGCCGCACCTCGTCCTGGACGTAGCGAGCGAACGCCGGCGGGTCGCCCAGCAGCTCCCAGATCCTCGCCAGGTTCTTCCAACGGACCTGCCCGCCGTCGACCAGGTCCACGACCACCACGGACTTGGTGGCGAGCTTGTAGTCCTGGACGTAGCGGCGGTTCCCCGGATCCTCGACGTTGACGACCTGCCAGATCATCTTGCCGTCCTGGATCTCCTGCGCGAAGGCCCCTTTGATCGCCTCGTCGGTGAACGCTTCGATCTTCCTGCAGGAGGTGCACCGGTTGGTGGTGCGGAAGTAATAGACTCGCACGAGGTGGGTCGCGGACTCCGCCGCGGTGGCGTTTCCGGCCGACGGCGATCCGGGCTTCGGAACGGCGGGTGTCGGCTCCTTGCCGGCCGCAAGCGCCGCGCCCGAGAGGACGAGCGCGACCCAGACGACGGCGAGACCGCTTTTCCGTGTGAGACTCATAAGGCTCCCGATTTCAGACCAGCAGGTTGAAGAGATAACCGACCACGATGATGCCTGCGGCCACGATCCCTACGAACGTCCCGATCAGGACCGGCTTCAGAACCTTCCGCAGAATGACGACCTCGGGGAGCGACAGCGCGATCACCGCCATCATGAAGGCCAGCACGGTGCCCAGGGACGCCCCCTTCTCGAGCAGCGCGTGGACCACCGGGATGATCCCTGCGGCGTTGGAGTACATCGGCACGCCGATCAGAACCGCCAGCGGAACGGACCACCACGCGCCCCGGCCCATGATCGAGGCCATGAAGTTCTCTGGAACGTACCCGTGGATACCGGCGCCCACGGCGATCCCGGCGAGCACGAACGGCCACACCTTTCCGACGATGTCCCGCACCGCCGCCAGGCCGGCGCGGATCCGGTCCTCCCATGCGAAAGGCTCGCCGGAGACGATCCCCTGCCCCGCATGCGTCTCGAACACCCAGGGCTCCACGTGGCGCTCCATCCGGAGCCTCCCGACGGTCCATCCGGACACCACGGCGATCGCGAGTCCGGTGCCGAGATAGAGCGCCGCCACCTTCCACCCGAACATCGCGAAGAGGAGTGCCAGCGCGACCTCGTTGACCATGGGCGCCGAGATGAGAAACGAAAACGTCACGCCCAGCGGGACGCCAGCGGCGACGAACCCGATGAACAGCGGCACGGCCGAGCAGGAGCAGAACGGCGTGACGGTTCCCAGGAGCGCCGCGAGCACGTTGCCGACCGACTCTCTCTTTCCCGCCAGCAGGCTCCGCGTACGTTCGGGGGTGAAGAACGACCGGACGATCCCGACCCCGAAGACCACCAGTATCAGGAGCATGAGGACCTTCGGCGCCTCGTACACGAAGAAGACGACGGCGCTTCCCAACGGCAGGGAAGCGTCGAGCCGGAGAAGATCGTGCGCCACCCAGCCCGCCATCGTCGGCAGATTCCGGTACAAGAACACCCAGACGACCAGTGCCGCTCCCAGCGCCGTCCAGAGACGGGCCGTGTTCCCTCGGGTTCCTTTTCCCGCGTTGTCCACCCGATCGGTCATCGGGTCGCCTCCGCCGAGGTCGGCACCCGGAGCCCGTGCGCGTCCTTGACGCATTCGAACAGCTCGCGCGGAAGACGGCTCAGACATGGGCCCGATCCCTTCGGGATCCGCGCCGCCCCGACGTGCCCGACCGGTCGGTCGCCCGTCGGGTCGGAACGAGTCCGCACAACACGGTCAGCGGCAACCTCAGGACCTCTCCGAGCCGCCGGCGATCCGCGAGGATCCTCGGGTCGCGGGTGAGGACACCCCGCAGAAGGCCAAGGACGCGACTTGCGCTGGCGTTCTCGCCCGACGACGCGAGACCGTAGTGGATCCATCGCCCCTCCCGCCGATCCTCGACAAGCCCCGCCGACTTCAGGATCGCGAGATGCTTCGATACCGTCGAAGGGGCGAGGCCGAGCACCGCCTGGATCTGGCAAACGCACAACTCGCGGTTCTCGAGTAGCTTCAGGATACGGGTGCGAGTCGGATCCCCGGCGGCTTTGAGGGCTGCTTCCACTTGTCGCATGGCGCTTTCCTACATTTCGTCAGATGGCGATATATAGCAACCTCTCTTCCGCCTGTCAAGGGAGCGGTGACTCGCTCGCGCGTCGGGGAAGAGCAACCTGCGTTTTCAGGCAATTCAACTCCCCGTTCCGACCGAGGGCTTCTGGCGAATCGCCCCCGAGGCGAACGTCGCGGCTCGGATCTCGTGTATGATTCGTCGACGGTCGTCCAGGTAACCGGGGGCGGTATCATGCATCGTGGAAGAGGGTTCACCGTCGGTTCGATCCTGGCGGTCGCCGGCGTGGCCGGAGCGGGCCTGTACGTTGCCTGGCCATGGATGATCAACGCCATGATGCCCGCCGGAAGCCGCCCCGGTCGGATCGACTTCAAAGTCGAACGTCTGACCTCGCAACAGTTCGACGAGACGGCGAAATCGCTCGCTCGCGAGATGCCGGAAGCGGAATTCAAACACGTCGAGCGCTTCCGGAAGGCCGGAATCCTCGGCTACGAGGGACCCAAAACCTGCCTCGCGTGCCACCCGACGATCCGCTTCAAGGACGCGCGGACGGGAGAGGAAAAGTCCACCTCCTTGATGCAGAACGTGACGACGTCGGCGCACTACCGCTTCTTCACCACGCGCCATCCGAACGTCTGGGGGTTCAACGGTCGGCTCGCCGACGACTTCCCGATGGGCAAGATCGATCGTCCCTGCCCCAAGCCGGGCTCGTTCGCCTTCACGGCGTGGGCCGAGCAGGTCGACCTGCCCAACGGGAAGAAGTACTCCGAAGGCTGCGGCCAGTGCCACATCGGTGGCGAGTACCAGGCGCCGCTGGGCGAGCTGATGCCAGGCTACCGCACGACAGCGGCCGAGAAGGACGCGATCGACTGCCTGATCTGCCACTCGGCGGGCTACGACATGAACCGCAAGCAAGTCGTCCGCGATCCGAACGGCTTCACCCGCTGGGACCAGGACCGATCCATGCGGGCTGCGATGTCGGTGACTCGCACGACGGCCCAGACCTGCCTGCGCTGCCACCAGCACAACATGGGCGGCGACCGGTACGTCGACGACGCGGATCCCTCGTACATGCAGAGCCTCCAGAACACGGGCCACGAGCGGCCGCGCGTGCTGCACCCCGGGAGCAAGCGCGGCACGCCGTACTCGCCGACCTGGGACGTTCACGCCGCCGCCGGGTTGGCCTGCACTCAATGCCACACCACGGAGGGCCACTACATCGCCAAGGGCACCCATACCACGACGATGATGGCCAACGACCTACCCGATATCGAGGTCTCTTGCGAGTCCTGCCACAGCGGCGAGCCGCACCAGGGCTCGGCCGGCGCTCGACTCAACCGGCACGTGACGAGAATCGCTTGCCAGACCTGCCACATTCCTTCCCTTCACCCCGACAACGCCACGCGGCGTGATTTTGCGAAGCCCGAGTTGGAGGCGGACGCGGGCCTGTACGTCTACACCGACGTGGAGAAGGAAACGGCGCCGGGGAAGGGAATCCATTACGCCTGGTGGACCGGCGACGGAACGTTCCTGGGCAACCCGATCGGCGACAACCCGAACGGGAAGAGGCTCTACAGCTTCTACAAGGTCCAGAACAAATGGCCGGAGTTCGCCGGATTCGACTATGCCGGCTGGTACGAGAAGACGATGCGCCCGATCGCCGCTCGAAAGCCGTCGAAGCTCTACCCCCTGAAGCTCTACAACGGCCGTCAGCACATCGACCTGCAGAACATCGGGCCGTTCGGCGGCATGTTCGTGCCGTACAACCTGCCGACTTACTACGCGACCGGCGACCCCGGCAAGGCGGCCCAGGCGGAGGTCGCGAAGCCGATGATGAAGATGATGTACGGGGCGATGTTCAAGTACTACCTGATGAACCGGTTCATGAGCTACATGGACATCGACGGCTGGAACACGGGCTCCTACGAAGACGTTCTCCATCTCCGGAAAGTCGAGCCACGCTGGATCCCGACCGACGCGCTGATGGAGGTGGACCACGCGATCCGCCGCGAGGGCGCGCTAAGCTGCGGTCAGTGCCACGCGCCCGATGGCGTCATGGACTGGAAGGACCTGGGGTACGCGGACGACGAGATCGCGCGCCTCACGGCCCCGCTCGGGCCGTTGAGCAACGATCACGTGGTGCGAGCGACCTCGGAGAAGTAGGTGCGATGCCCGTGGACAAGGATCTCGCGCTCGCGGCGGCGTGAGCGAGGGCGACGAGTCACGCGGGAATCTCGACGGCCGCCGTTTATCAGAGGACGCCCGCGTATCCAGCGTCCCGCGGATTGCATCTCTGCAGTGGGTGGCGGGTGGCCGGCCCGGAAGAGCCTGCATGACGCCCCGCCGGATCCGCGGTGG
Organism: Terriglobia bacterium; assembly: GCA_963790465.1. Classification (GTDB taxonomy): domain Bacteria; phylum Acidobacteriota; class Polarisedimenticolia; order Polarisedimenticolales; family JAIQFR01; genus JAIQFR01. The sequence continues at coordinate 13,821 of CAWBOP010000022.1, forward strand.
TTTCGCTCCCGCGCTCCCGAGCGGCATGAGTCGACGCGGCAGCTGACCCGCGACGTGGGGAGGGACGACCTTGAAACTACTGGTGATCTTTTGCTCGGGGTCGAGGATTGACGAAGTGCACCGACTCGTGGGGATCCACGGTGTCCAAGGGTTTACCGAGATCCCCGAGGCCCTCGGCGCCGGGGCGACCGGACGGCACATGGGCACCCGAGCCTATCCGGGGACTTCGGCGACGATCCTTAGTGCCGTCGAGGCGGGCAAGGCGGACGAGATGGTGGAAGCGCTCCGGGAGTTGTCGAAGACCTGCACCGCCGACGAAGGGATCCGCGTGCTCGTCCTGCCGGTGGAACGGATGATCTAGGCTAGCCCGGTGTCCCGAGGATCCGACTCGGCCACCGGATCGATTCCGCTCCCCTCTCCTTCAAGATGGGCGGAGGGACCGCCGGTCACACCCGGACCGACGACTCGCGGGCGGCCTCCCAGGCCCGAACCCCGTCCCCGCTCTCAGCGCGCGGTTCGGTTGGTATTCGCGAGCACCGATCCGGCCGCCTCGAGGGAGGCGACCAGTGCGCCGTCCATCTCGAACAGCACCGCGTCGGGCGGCCGCGGGATCGTGCGTCGTTCAGGGTCTCGCGACATGGGCCGCCCATTCCTGGGGAGACGCCCGTTTGACAGACCGGGGCACCAGGCGTAATTTCGTGAATTACGGAGAACGATAGCTTGAGCAGGCTTCGTGACTCGCGACGCCAACACGGGCCCGGTGCCGTCGTCCTGGTGGTTACCCTTGTCTTCTTCGCGCTCGCCGGTGTCGTGCACCACCACGGCCTGCCGCGCCCCGCGAGCGCGTCGCCGGTATTCGACGCCGACCCTCACCATCGCGAGTCGATTTCCGGGTCTTGCCTCGCCTGCCGCGGTTCTCACGAGCAGATCTCGCTCGTCGTGGCCCCGCCCTCGACCGCCCCCTCGCTCGCCGAATCCAGCCGAGCCGTAGCTCTCGAGGCGGCGCCGCTGCGCGCCCCGAGACGCGACGCCGGCGGCTGTCGCGCGCCGCCTCCTTCCCCTCCGATCTCCGCCTGAGCCAAGACGCACCCCACCGACCGTTCCTCGGGATGGTCCAACCGCCGCGGCGGCCGCACGTGCAATCGCCGCCGGGATGCCTGGCGAACGCCCCTACGGATCCGGCCAATTGTTTCCCACACCGCACGAGGATGATCAGCGATGAGAATACGTTTCCCGATCGTCGTCCCGTTGACCCTCACCGTCGCGCTGGCGCTCGCGGGCGAGACGAGAGGCGCCTCGCCCGGCGCGAGCCCGAGCGCGGCGCAAAGCACGGAACCCGCCGATGGCGATCGCGTCGGCTCGCTCGAGAAAAAGCTCGCCGAGATGCAGCGCGTTTACGAAGCGCGGATCGCCGCGCTCGAAGCCGAGGTCGCGGCCCTCGGAGGCTCCCGGCTCCCGGGCCCGGCTCCCGAGGCCCCGCCGGTCCCCACGGCGCCACCTCCCACCGCCGCGCCCTCGCAGACGTCGAACTACTTCAACCCGAGCATCTCGCTCATCGGCAACTTCCTCGGCGTCGGGGGCACTAACCGCACGGAGAACTTACCCGCCGCGAGCCTTCGCGAGTCGGAACTCGGCCTCCAGGCGATCGTCGACCCGTACGCCCGGGCCGACTTCTTCCTGTCGTTCGGCGAGGAAGGGGTCGATGTCGAGGAAGGGTACGCCAGCTTCACGTCCCTGCCCTGGGGCCTTCTCGCGAAGGTCGGCCGCATGCGGACGGCGTTCGGCAAGATCAACACGCTGCACCTTCACGCCCTCCCGTGGCCCGATGAGCCTCTCCCGCTCGTCAACCTCCTCGGCGGCGAGGAGGGATGGATCGGATCCGGCCTTTCGGTCGCGAAGCTGATCCCGCTCCCCGGCGACCTGTTCTCAGAAGCGACCGTGCAGGTTTTCGGCGGGAACGCCGGCGAGCTGTTCTCCGCCCCGGAGAGGAGCGATCTCTCCTACAACGGCCACTACCGGGTCTTCAGCGATCTGACCGAGTCGACGAACCTCGACCTCGGCCTCTCCTACGGCCTCGGGCCGAACCACGCGACCGGGAGCTCGAAGACGCGCCTCACGGCGGTCGACGTGACGTTCCGTTGGAAGCCGCTCAGGACCGCGGCGTACCGCTCGGTGACCCTGCGCGGCGAGCTCATCCGGAGCCGAAAGGACCAGCTGCCGGGAACCCAGACCGCGAACGGCTGGTTCGTCTCCGGCGATTACCAGCTCGCGAAGCGCTGGTTCGTCGGAGCACGCTACGAACGCGCCGATCACGCGGACGACGCCTCGCTCCACGACAGCGGCGAAGCCGCTACGCTGACCTTCTGGCCGAGCGAGTTCTCGCAGCTTCGCAGCGAGCTGCGCCGGCGGCTCTACGCCAACCGCGAGACGGCCAACGAGATCCTGCTGCAGCTCCAGTTCGCCATCGGCGCCCACGGCGCCCATCCCTTCTGAGGAGCCCGCCATGAAGACTTTCGAGAATCCTTCTCGCCGCGACGCTCGCCTCCCTTCCGTGCGGCCCTGCGCTCGCGAAGGTCCGGGTCGTCACGAGCCTCGACAGGACTTCGCGTCGATCGCCGAGTCCGTCGGCGGCGACCGGGTCGAGACCTTCGCCCTCGCCAAGGGCTACCAGGACCCGCACTTCGTGGATGCGAAGCCGTCGTTCATCCTCAAGCTGTCGCGGGCGGACCTGCTGATCGTCGCCGGGCTCGAGCTCGAGATCGGGTACCTGCCGCCGCTGATCGACCAGAGCCGCAACGACACGATCCACCCTGGCATCGCCGGGCTACCTCGACGCCTCCGTCGGCTGCGACATCCTGCAGCGCCCGACGACGCAGGTGACGCGGGCCATGGGCGACGTCCACCCGTACGGCAACCCGCACTACTGGACCGACCCGGAGAACGGGCGCGTGATCGCGCACGCCATCGCCGCCAAGCTCGCGGAGCTCGATCCGGCCGGCGCCGCGTCCTATGCCGCGAACCTGGCGGCGTTCGAGGCCAAGCTGACCGCGAAGGAGAAAGAGTGGGCGGCGAAGATGGCGCCTCATGCCGGGAGCAAGATCGTCACGTTCCACGACTCGTGGCCGAACTTCGCCAAGCACTTCAGGCTCGAGATCGTCGGGCCACGTCGAGCCGAAGCCCGGAATCCCGCCGTCGCCCACCCACACCCTCGAGATCATCAACTTGATCCGGCAGGACAAGGTCCCGGTGATCCTCGTGGAGCCGTACTTCGACCTCAAGACGCCGCAGTTCATCGCGGAAAAGACCGGCGCCGGGGTGCGTGGTGTTCTATCCCTCGGTCGGCGGAGCGCCGGAGATCAAGGACTACTTCGCGCTCTTCGACCACGACATCGACGCGTTCGTCGCGGCCATGGAAGGGACGCTCATGACCATCCTCGAGCTCCTCCTCCCGGCGTTCGTCGCCAGCCTGATCCTGACCGGCATCCACGCCTACCTCGGCGTCCACGTGGTCGAGCGCGGCGTGATCTTCGTCGACCTCTCGCTCGCCCAGATCGCCGCGCTCGGCACCACGGTCGCCTACCTCGCCGGGTACGACCTCCACTCCAGCGGCGCCTGGGTCTGTTCTCGCTCGGCTTCACGTTCCTCGGCGCGGCGATCTTCGCGTTCACGCGGGTGCACCGCAAGACGCGCATCCCGCAGGAGGCGATCATCGGGATCGTCTACGCGGTGTCGGCCGGCGTCGCGATCCTGGTCATGTCGAAGGCGACCCAGGAGACGGAGCACCTCAAGGAGATGCTGGTCGGCAACATCCTGTCGGTCACCTGGCCGGAGCTCGCCAAGACCGCGGTTCTCTACTCGCTGGTCGGGATCTTTCACTACGTGTTCCGGGAGCGGTTCCTCCTGATCTCGCTGGACGAGGGCGAGGCGGAGCGCCGGGGTTGGAACATCCGCTTCTGGGACTTCCTGTTCTACGTCTCGTTCGGCTTCGTGGTGACCTCGTCGGTCGCGATCGCTGGCGTGCTGCTCGTCTTCTGCTTCCTGATCGTGCCGTCGGTGACGGCGATGCTCTTCTCCGACCGGCTCGGGGTGCGGCTCGCCATCGGCTGGACGATGGGGGCCGCCGTCTCCGCCGGGGGGGTCGCCCTGTCCTTCGTCCTCGACCTGCCCACGGGCGCCACGATCGTCGCGACGTTCGGCGGCGCCCTCCTGATCCTCGGCGGGCTCCGGCTGGCGGTCGAAAGGTGGAACGGCGAGCCTCCGACGATGTTGAGGCGCACTTTGGGCTTCCCCCGGCAGGCGTCAAGGTAACCGCGCATCGCCTCGCGCGGGGTCGCCATGGAAAGGTCCGGCGTCTCGACCGTCGCGAAGGGAGCCATAGCGATTCCGCTTCCTCGAAGCCGTGAGAGGACGCGGGGTTGGCGCATGCAAGAACTGGCCCTGGCGACGGATCGCGAGCACGGCGAGAACGATGCCGATTTCGACGCTTACGAATCGTCCTTGCGCGAGAGGTTCGGACCGCTCGTCGTTCGGCTCTCCTGGCGATCGGAATGGGCCGTGGCGACCCACAACATCGAGCCACCGAGCACGCCGGCCAGCGAGGAGGCGAACAGAATCCCGGTCTTCGACAAGGCGAGAAGGGGTCCGTCGAAGGCGAGCCCCGCAATGAAGAGGGACATGGTGAAGCCGATCCCGCCCATGCAGGCCACGCCGGCCAGCTGCCCCCAGCGCACCCGCTCCGGCAGTACCGCGAACCCGGAGCGGACGGCGAGCCAGGAGAACAGCGTGATGCCGATCGGCTTACCCACGACGAGTCCGAGAATCACGCCGAGGGTCGCGGGATGGGACAGGGCCTTCGACAGGCCTTCGAACACGACGGCGGAGTTGAAGAAGGCGAAAACCGGCATGATCACGTACATGACCCACGGGTGAAGCGCGTGCTCGATCCGCTGCAAGGGGGGGGCGACATCCTCGCATGCCGCCTCGACCGCGTGGAGCGCCGCCTGCTGGCCTGCGTTCGTCAGGACGTCCGCGCCGGGCAGTTGCTGTCGCTCGAAATCGTCGAGGATGGCCCGAGTGCGTGCGAGAAATGCGCGGCTGTCGATGCGCGACCGCGACGGTATGGTCATGGCGAGAAGGACGCCCGCGACCGTCGGATGCACCCCCGACCGCAGGACCGCGAGCCACAACCCGACCCCCAACACGGCGTACACGAGCGGGCTGCGCACGCGCGCCCAGTTCGCCGCGACGAGCAGGACCAGGCCGAGCGCCGCGGCCCCCAGCGCGGCCGTTTCGAGAGGCCCTCCATAGAAGAGCGTGATGACCAGCACAGCCCCCAGGTCGTCCGCGATCGCCAGCGCCGTCAGGAACACCTTGAGGCCCAGCGGGACACGCTTTCCGAGGAGCGTGAGCACGCCGATGGCGAAGGCGATGTCGGTCGCCACCGGGATTCCCCAGCCCGCGGCCCGGTCGGTCCCGCCGTTCAGGAGGAGGTAGATCGAAGCAGGGACGATCATGCCGCCCGCGGCCGCCAGGATCGGCAGAGCGGCCTTCTTGGGCGAAGACAACTCTCCGACGAGAATCTCGCGCTTGATTTCGAGACCGACGACGAGGAAAAAGATCGACATGAGCGCTTCGTTGATCCAGAAGAGGAGCGGCTTCGAGAGCACCAGGGAACCGAAGCCGACCGTGACCGAGGCACGAGAGATCTCGAAGTAGACGTTCCCCTTCGCGGAGTTCGCCCACACGAGCGCCGCGGCCGTGCAGAGGAGGAGCAGGATGCCGGCGGCGGCCTCGACGCGAAGGAAATCCTGGAACGGGCGGACGATGCGCTCCGCCGGGGTCGGAGGATCCGAGGACCTCGATCGGTCGCTTGCGGCCATGAAGTTCCCCCCTCCCTCCCTTAACCCGGACTATTCATGAAGAACCTACTGCGACCGCGTATCTGCGCGCCCTGCTCGGCGTTCTCGGGCCTCGGACCCTCCACGCTCGGCCGCGAATCACGCCGATTATAGGCCCGTCCGTGTCCCGCGGATCGAGGCGATCTACAGCGAGGTCTTTGAATGAGACGGGCGCTCTTACGCCCGAGTCTCGTGGCGGGATAGACCGTCGAATCGGTCGGGTCGAGTTGCCGCAGCAAAGGAGGTCTTCACCTTCGGCCGTCCGGTGCAGGTTCAACGGGTGGATTCGGTGCTCGAGGGCGCCGCGCGCTGCAAGTTCAGGATCACGGTGGCGTGGCGGACGGGACCGGCTCAACCCAGCCGGACCTTCCGTAACTCGATGGGCCGGCCCTTGTGGACGCCCAGGCCCAGGTTCTCCGCCACGGCCAGGCCGTAGTGGCGTCGGCGCAGGGCCTCCACCCGTTCCGGCTCGAGACTGCCCGTCTGAAGCTGGCAAGCCACCAGCACGTCGAATCCCACGCTGTCCAGGGCCACGGGATCCGTCGCGACGTAGAGCCGCTCGTGGGGCACGACGAAGGCCGGCGCGGGGACGGGCCCCTTGTCGTACTGCACCCGGAAAGCGTCCATGATGTGGAGCACCACCTTGTCCCGGATGGGCGGAAAGGCGCAAACCTCCGGGATGAAGCGGTGGATGAAGTCGTGACCGCGAGGGCAGTTGGTGGTGGCGCCGTAGGCCAGGTTCTTGAGGGCGCCGGTGATCTGGGTCGCGCCGTGGTGCTTGAGCACGGGGATGTTGATCACCTTGTCCACGCCGCCCTCCTTGCCGGAGCGCGTCAGCAGCTTCGGAAAGTGGCTCTTGGTCCCGCCGTGGAACATCTCCTCGAGGTAGTTCTCGGCATCGGGCAGGCTGTGGTCCGCCTCGTAGAAGACCGCCTCGTCCCAGCGCTCCCAGCCGCCGGGCGTGTTCTTGCCGTCCTTCTCGATGAACCAGTTGAGCAGGTAGGCCTCCACGCCGGGGTGGACATCCTCCGGCTTGTAGGTGCGTGCGTGCTCGTCGTCGAAGCGGTGCCAGACCACGAGGTCCTTCCGCGGAATGCCCGCCCGCTCCATCCCCGCAACGACGGCCCCGATCAACTCCCAGGTCGTGCCGGAGATCTGGTGCCCCACTGGGTTGAACTTGATGCCGACGCGCTCGCCGGGGCTCACCAAGCGGCGCCAGGCCTCACGGCTGCCCTTCTCGCCGGTCAGGGATCTGAGGGCGGCGGCCAGCATCCGTTCCGCCGCCCCCGCGACGGGCCGCAGGTTCTTCACGGAACCGGGGAGGTGGACCTCGGCCACGACCCCGGGGAAGGGCCCCGGCATGGAGAGAGGGCCTTTCGGCTGACGCAGGGCCAGCTGCACGTTGGTGTGCAGGGCCATGGGGTCCGGGCGGACCACGGGAGTCGAGGCGGTCGCGGGCGCCACTGGAACGGGCTCCTCCCCCCGGAGCGCTTGCGGGATCTGGGTGGCCATCAGGGCGGCGCTTCCCGTGGCCAGGAAAGTGCGACGGTTCACGGCTCGCCGGACGCTCATGGGGCCTCCCTTGGGGATCGCCTGCGCGGACGGGGATGATCGATCGGCGATTCAATCGGCGCAACCCACCTGACCCACCTGGAGTGCCCGCGCCCCTGAAATCGCCGGGCCGGTAACGCCCGGGTCCGAACGCAAAAGTATAACTCTCCGCCGTCAGGTGAAAACACGCAGTTCAACGCGGCCGTTCCCGTTGAAAAGGATCCCAGGCGCGAACAGTCAAGGAGTCATGCCAGGAGACCCGCGCCCCGGCGGGTTATGATGGCCACCAGCAGGGATTCACCACCCATGGAAACCGATTGTAGGACGATCGGCTCGGCGCCCGCGACCGCCCCCCGCGGCCGACGGTGCCGCCTGACCGGGGGCACGAGCGAGCGGCCGAGGTCTCGCACGAACATCCCCACCGAGCCTGGACCGGCGCGCGCTTCGCGGCCGCAGAAGTTCTGCGGCCACGGCGCTCGCTAACCTGACGCACCCACCTTCTCCGCGCCTGCCGTTGGCGACCGTGACGTCACGGAACCGACTTCCCGGTCGGATGACACCGGTTGCCGGCCCGAGCACAGACGGAGGGCGTTGCCTGCATCGACTCGAATCCCGGACTCCCCGGCGTCAACTACTTTTCCCCATGGGAGATGTAACTGTCGTCGGGCATCCCGGACCGGGTAAACGACGGAAGAGTGTTGCGGAGGGGGAAGAGCGCCGTCCGCGCCCCTCACTCTTCCCTCGTACACCCGTGCACCCGACGCTCGGGAGCATATCGCGATCCGCGCCGGGGTCGGATATCCTGAGTGGCGGAGCGCAGATCCTGCGCTGACCGGAGGCGCGGCGACGGATGAGCACGGCGGGATCACATGGAACGGCGAACTGGGGGGTGGGCCGGTTGACGGCCGAGGCCGAGGCTCGCTTCGTCGAAGGCGTGGCCTACTGCGAGAGGTTTTTCATGGGACAGGGCGAGGCGCAGAAGGCGTTGTACAAGCTGACCGCGATCTTGGAGTCCGAGGGGATTCCTTACGCCGTCATCGGCGCGATGGCGCTCAACGAGTACGGCCATAGGCGAGCCACGGTCGACGTGGACATCATCCTTCGCGATGTCGATCTCGTGAATTTCAAGGCCCGCCACCTGGGCCACGGCTATCTGGAGCGTGTGCCCGGAACGGGGAAGTTGCTCGACACCGAATACGACGTTCGTGTCGACGTCCTCAGTACCGGCCGATTCCCCGGCGACGGAAAGCCAAAGCCGATTGCATTTCCCGACCCTGCGGCGACGGCAATCCGAGGATCGGGCTTCGCGCTCCTCCCTCTGCCGCGTTTTCTCGAGCTCAAGCTCGCATCCGGCATGACGGCAGCGCATCGGCTGCACGACCTCGCCGACGTCCTCGATCTCGTTCGCAGCGCGGGACTCCCCCTGGAACTTGCCGAGGAACTCCACCCCTGGGTCCGCGACAAGTACAGGGAGCTGTGGAACGCGGCACAGGGCGAGGACCCTGACTGAAACTCGGCTCTGTCGTCGCGGCGAATCGATCTTCATCGAGAGGTTCGGCGTTGACTGTTTCGGCGCGGAGCCGGAAGACCTGGCCAACCTCGTCGCCGGCATGCTCGCCGCCAACGAACGCATGCGCGAAAGTGATCTCGATCTTGTCCTGCAGGCGGCGGCGGGCCCGAACATCGGAGGTGGGGTTTACCGGACGCTTACGCCGATGTAGCGGGTGCCGGGCTTGCGAATGCTTTCGAGGACGTAGGTGTAGAACAAGGCAGTGACCTGTGGAGGCGGGAGGACCAGAGCGGTGAGAGTATCAGAGCCGACGGCGAAGTAGGCTGCCCTCCGCCGCTCGCCTGCGGCGAGCTTCGGAGGGCGAGCCCGCCATCCGAAGCTCGAAGAGCGACGGTCGCGACACCACTACAATTCGCAAGACTGCCGTCCTCCGCTGAAGCTACGGACGGCACCATCCTTCGCTCTTCGAGCGAAGGATGGTGGAGGCGGCGGGAATCGCCGTCGCCAGCGCGCCATAGGCGCGCCTCAATGAAGCGCGCCCGCAGGGCGCAACGAACGACACCGATGACCGACGCGGACACCACGAGCGAACGTAGTGAGCGAGTGGTGGAGGCGGCGGGAATCGCCGTCGCCAGCGCGCCATAGGCGCGCCTCAATGAAGCGCGCCCGCAGGGCGCAACGAACGACACCGATGACCGACGCGGACACCACGAGCGAACGTAGTGAGCGAGTGGTGGAGGCGGCGGGAATCGAACCCGCGTCCGAAAAGGTTCGTACGGAAGCTTCTACACGCTTAGCCGACTCGTTTTTTTTCTCACCGGCCTTCCGCTGAGCGGCAAATGGAGGGCCAGCCAGCCCTTGCATCTCGTCTGAGGGTTACGGGCGTCACCCTCGGACCATCCCGAATTGTCGTCGCCTCGACGGGCTGCCTCGGGAGAGCGGCCCGGGAGACGTCACGGCTTAAGCCGCGAGAGCCAGCGTGTTGTCGTTGGCTGTTTTTGATCCACCGGTTTAACGAGGAGGTGGCCCTCGGCGTGCTACTCCCGCCTCTGCCTTCCCGTCGAATCCAGTTCGCCCCCATGCGATGGACTGACAGGGAAAGTGTACAACTCCGCCGCCGCGCGTCAAGCGCGCTCCCCGTTTTGCGCGGCCCGACGTTGCTTTAGTATCCTGTGGCGCCCGAAGCGCGCGCGTCGTTCCGTCCGAGTCAAGGAGCCGACATGACGCCAGGAACTCTCGCGATCTGGATCGCCGCCGCGCTCGGCGTGACCGCCTTCGTCGCGGCGGTCCGGTGGGAACGGGGGCGTCCGGCCTCGGCGGCCACCTTCCGGCTCGCGTACCACGGGATGACGCTGGTGCTGGCGCTCGCGTCGGTCTTCCTGCTCGTCGCGATCCTGACCCACGACTTCCGGTACGACTACGTCGGCCGGTACTCGTCGAGCGAGCTTCCGCTCGTCTACCTGGTCTCGGCGTTCTGGGGAGGCCAGGAGGGGACGTTTCTTCTCTGGGCGCTTTTCTCCGCGCTGATCGGGTACGCGCTGTTCCGCAAGCGCTCGTGGGAACCCGCGGCCGTCATGGCCTGCTACATGCCGACGGTCCTCTTCCTGATCGGGCTGATGGTGGACATCCCGGGGCTGTTCCGGTCCGGCGGGAACCCGTTCCGGCTGGCGGTGCCGGTTCCACTCGAGGGGTTCGGACTCAACGACCTGCTTCAGGACCCGTGGATGGCGAGCCACCCGCCCGCGGTGTTCGTCGGCTACGCCGCGCTCACCGTCCCGGCGGTGCTCGCGTTCGTCGCGCTCCTGAAACGACAGGAAGAGCGCTGGCTGGGCGCGGGACTGCGCTGGGGTCTCGTCGGGTTCATCTCCCTCGGCGTCGGGATCGTGCTCGGCGGCTTCTGGGCGTACAAGACGCTCGGCTGGGGCGGCTACTGGGGGTGGGACCCGGTCGAGAACGCGTCGCTGATCCCCTGGATCGTCAGCGCGGCGCTGATCCACGGCCTGCTGGTGCAGCGCGCGACGGGGGCGCTCCGCAGGACCAACCTCGTGCTGGCGCTCGCCTGCTACTGGCTCGTCGTGTACTCGACGTTCCTCACCCGGACCGGCGTGCTCGCGAAGTTCTCCGTGCACTCCTTCGAGGCCGGGACCAGTTTCTGGGCGGTCCCGGTGAACGTGGATATGCTGGCGGCGCTCGCGCTCGTGCTGGCGGCCGGCGTCTACGCGCTGCTCCGGCGCGGTGGCGCCGCCGCGCCGGCGGTGGACACGAAGCTCGCCTGGCCGCTCTTGCTCCTGCTCGCCCTAGTGGTGCTGTCGATCTCGGCGGCCGTCGTGTTCTGGGGGACCACGTACCCGCTACCGTCGTCCTTCCTGGGCAAGCCCGGGACCTACGACGCCTCCTGGTACAACCGCTGGAACCTGCCGCTCTACCTCGTCCTGCTCGGACTGCTGAGCGTGGGTCCATTCCTTTCGTGGATCGGGCGCCCGTTCAGGGAGTGGGGAAAGCACCTTGCCCTGCCGGTCGTGGTGGGCGCGGTCGGGTGCGGAACGGCGGCAGCGCTGGGATACCGCGGCGCGGGGGAGCTGGCGCTCTTCTTCGTTGCCCTGACGGCGATGACCGCCAACGTGGTCCGGCTGGTCCTCGTCGCTTGCGGGAACTGGATGCACGCCGGGGCGGCGGCGGCGCACGTGGGGTTCGGGCTGATGTTCGTCGGGATCGTCGCGAGCGGCGCCTGGGGGGAAAAGAACGAGGTGCGGCTGCCGCTCGGCCAGCCGGTCGAGTCGGCCGGCGTGACCCTGACGTATCGCGGCCACGTGGGCGGCTCCGAACCGAAGGACCGGTGGCGCATCGCGGTGATGCGGCCCGGAGAGACCGAGGAGCTGCTCGAGGTCCGGATGTACAGCAAGGGGGCCGGCGAGGACGGGCGGCCGCAGACGATGCGATTCCCGGCGATCCACCGGGAGCTCTCGCGGGACGTGTACGTCGCGCCGCTGGCGCTCGAGGACGCGGGCGAGGCGAACGCGCTCGTGCTCGTCAGGGGGCGCGCCGTCCCCTACCGGGACGCCACGCTGACGTTCGTGAAGTTCGAGACCACCGGAAGCGGCGAGCAGCACGTGATGACCGTTCACGCGAAAATTTCGATCGCCCGCGGCTCGCAGCAGGAGATCGTGTCGCTGCCGATGAAGCTCGAAGCGGGCCGGCTCGCGGGAGAGGCCGTCGCGCCGAAATCGCTGCCGGGGGTCTCGCTGAAACTCGACCGTATCGCGGTGGAGCAGGGGCTCGTGGTGGTCGAGACCGACGACGGGAGCAGCGGGGCGTCCGAGGTGCTGGTGGTCGACGCCAGCGTGAAGCCCTTGATCGGACTGCTCTGGGCCGGGACGATGCTGATCGGCCTGGGGTGCACGCTCGCCGCGGTTCGCCGGTATCTCGAATTGCGGACGATGCCCGCCGCGCCGGCCGAAAGCAACCATCCCCGGGGTGACCGGTAATTCCAGGTTGGGTGGGCCCGCGGCCGGCCCCATGCGAGACGGATCGAGGCGAGCGCGATGGGCAACACGGATCCGGCGCTTCACCGCACGAGGAGCCGCGCCGCCGGACCGCCCCCGGTTCGCCTCGGCCGCCTTCGCTGGGTTGCGGCGGCGTGCGGTCTCGCCGCGTTCGCGATCGGCAGGCTTCTCGCGGGCCACCCGGGGTGGGTCGAAACGTACTACGCCCGCGGCATCGTTCCCGCGACGACGAGCTGGCTCTCCAGGCTGTCCGGCGCCGTCCCCTTCTCGATCGCGGAGTGGGCGGTCCTCGCGCTGCTGTTGCGCTGGCTTCTCGGCGGGGGGCGCGGACTCTACCGTCTGCTTCGATCGAGAAAGCACATCGGACGCACGATCCTCGCGGGTTTCGGCAGCCTGGCCGGCGACCTGGGGGTCGTGGTGACGCTGTTCTACCTGCTCTGGGGTTTCAACTACGCCAGGGCTCCGCTCGGCACCCGCCTCGGTTGGGGGAACATCCGGCAACCCTCCTCGATGGAGATCCGCGCCCTCGCGGAGGAGTTGGCCGAAGAATCCAACACGGCGTACCTCAGCCTGCACGGCAAGCACGATCTGGGCGCGCCGACCCCTCGTCCGGCCGATCTCGCCGGCCTCGACATCGCGGCCGACGCGGCTTGGCAAAGCGTACTGATTCCGTTGCAGGCGCCCGGACCTTCGAACCGGGTGTACGGGAGGGCGAAGCCGCTCCTGCTCGGCCGCCTCGCCAGCTATCTCGGCCTCGGAGGTTACTTCTTCCCGTTCACCGCGGAGGCAAACGTGAACGCCGACGTTCCCGCCGTCCTGCTCCCGCAGGCGCTCGCGCACGAGAAGGCGCACCAGAGAGGGCTGGCACGCGAGGACGAGGCGAACTTCGCCGGCTACGTCGTCGGCTCGGCTTCCGCGGATCCGCTCGCGCGTTACTCCGCGTGCCTGTTCGCGCAGCGGCAACTCGTCGAGGCGCTCCGCAGGAGCGACCGCGACGCGGCGCGAGCCATTGCTGCCCGGCGCCTGCCCGGCGTCAAACGCGATCTCGACGACGTGGCCGCATACGGCGCCGCGTTTCGCGGCCCGATGTCGGCGGTCGGAGAACTCGTCAACGACTGGTTCTTACGATCCAACCGGGTCCAGGGAGGAACGCTCAGCTACGGACGCAGCGTGCTGCTTATCGTCCAGTACGCCCGCGCTCACGGAAGGAGCGTCAAGTAGAGTTCGGCCGCTCCACACTCGCCGCGGAAGATCCCCACGGACGACATCCCGTTTTGACGAAGGAGGACAGAATGCTACGAACGAAAAGATCTCCTATCCTCCGAGGGGCGCTCTCTCTTATATCCAAGGTCCCCAATCATTCGGGGACCGCCGACTCCGACACGCGGGGCAGTCGCACGGCGTCGCAGGGTTACCGCGGACGTGCACGAGACCGTGAAGCGTGCCGTTGTGGTGGTCGAAGTGGGGGACTAACGCTCGGGCAAGAGAAGCATCTCGTTTTTCGTACAACAGCCAAATCGCGTGAGCAACGAGGTCAGCAAGCTGTAGAAGCCGAGATTCTTGAGCGCTGGCGAAATAGGGAATGTCGGCAAGGTTATTGATCGCCCCCCAGGTTGTTCCACGTTGGTGAAAGCCGCGGACCCAGAGTTTTGCGCGCGCGGTGTATTTCCCTTCGGAGAAGATCATTAATCCACGCTGCGGATCGTTGTCATCCTGGAAGCGACGCTGGAGAAGAATATCGAAGCGGCGACAGAGTTCTTCCGTTGCCTTCGCGACCGCGTCTTCTCCATGGAGTCGGTCAGTTTTCTCGACGGCGGCAGCAAAAAGGACCCTGCCTCGGGCAGGGCTCAATAAGAGTTCCGAAATGAGGTCCGACAGGACTTGTGTTCGAGTACCAGGTGGGACGTCCCGCCAGAATCCTTTGCCCGCACGAATTTCAGTGGCGTGAAAGTGGACAGGTGGACGGCCTGGGAAGTGCCTGCGTTGAAGCTCATCGATGGCGTTGGCGAGAAAGTAGGTTTGGCGCTCGAAGAGCGCCATGCCACCGAGGACGAAATAGCGATCGCTAGGGTTGTTCTCGTTGCCCGACTCGTCAAGGTACAGGAGGTACATTGAGGGAACAGGTCCTAGGCTATGAAAAAGCAAAAAGGCCCGCCGATCCTGGCAGGCCTTCAAAAAGGCAACAGGCATAATCGCGTTGCAAAGGCAACACTACCCGTCGCAAGGTGAATCTAGGATGATAACCTTCGGTTGTCAAGTAATTTTCCGAGGTTCTGATGTCTGGGATATTCAGGTGTTGTCCCCCGGGTACTCACCCCGCCCACCCTGGAGAGTTCCGGAAATTCTGGCACAGTCACCATCCTGAGGGACATCGGTCCCGAAGGTCAAGTGCTGGAGTCGGCCCTCAGCAAGAGGCAACAGCCCGCGGCCGAAGCGCCGCGCGCTGAAGAGCCGCCGGCCCCGGAGGAGCCGGCAACCCCTGTCCCTACCACGAACATCATCCTCTTGTATTGAAGGAGCAGGGGGCGCAACGGGAGCCAGTCGAGGCTGGCGGATCCCGCTCGAGGGCATTGAGATCCGCGCTGAGATCGGGGACCAAGTGCGCAAGCCAACTGGAGAGAGCATGGCGTGGCCACACCGCGAGCATCGCCGCGGTGCCATCGTGACCGCTCGTGTTCTTCGGGCGGCGCTGCAATCGTGAAGGAGGAATTTTGATCCGCGGGCGAACGCCCGCGCAACGTTCCTTTCGGAGCGCAGAGGACTGCGCTCCGAAAGGAAGGTTCCATTGCCGGAGTCCGAACCGGGAACCCGATTCGTGAACCACGATGCTGTCGTGTGAAACTTTCCGATCCGCGCGCGGCTCCCAACGCCGAGTCCGCCAAAGGAACTTCGCGATCGGACGGCAGTCCGCTGCCGTTCGATCGTGAAGTTGCGCGGGCGTTCGCCCGCGGAGTAAATTTTTCTGGCGTGATGACCGGTCGCCCTACAACCTGCCAGGCGACTTCGAGCTTCTTGGGGGTCCGACCCGCCAGTCGATCCACACTCGCTGCGAATATTGATCCGCGGGCGAACGCCCGCGCAACCTTCCTTTCGGAGCGCAGCGGACTGCGCTCCGAAAGGAAGGTTCCATTACCGGAGTCCGGATCGGGAACCCGATTCTTGGACCACGATCGTGTCGTGTGAGACTGTTCCCTCCGCGCGAGGCTCCCAACGCCGAGTCCGCCAAAGGAACTTCGCGATCGGACGGCAGTCCGCTGCCATTCGATGGTGAAGTTGCGCGGGCGTTCGCCCGCGGAGTAAATTTTTCTCGCGTGATGACCGGGCGCCGTGAAACCTGACCGTCGCCTCACGACGGCCTTCGGCCGCTCCCTATAACTCCCGCTCCAGGATCCCGCGGAACTCCCGCTCGTCCTTCGCGCCGCGCAGATTCTCGAGGACCGCGAAGCGCTGCGCGAGCTTGGCGAGCCGCGCGAGGAGCTTCACGTGCTCGCCGGGTGCTTCGGGGGGGCCGACCAGGAGGAACACCAGGTCGACCGGGATCGTGTCGGAGGCGCCGAAGTCCACGGGAGGAGCGAGACGGGCGATGGCGAGTCGGGGCTCGGGACACGATGCGGTGCGGGCGTGAGGGAGGGCGATCCCTCCACCGAGGGCGGTGGTGGCGGTCTCCTCCCGCTCGAGAAGCCGCCGGAACGGCTCCTCTTCCTCGGCCAGCGCTCCCACGGCGCGCAGGTCGCGCACCAGCGCGCGGAGAACGCCATCGCGGTCGATCGCGGCGAGGTCCACTCGAACGACGCTGGGAGAGAAGGAGGTGGCCGGCTTCAAGATCCGTGTGCTCCGTCGGGACGGCCCAAAGGCCGCGTCAAAGGAGCCCGGAGGTCAACCCGCCGAGAAGGTCGAGCAGGCGCCCCGGGGCAACACCCAGGTATAGCACGCCCGCCGCCGCGATGACGAGGACCGCGGCGAGCGACACGGGGACCGGGAAGGGTTCCTCGTCGGTCTCCGGCTCCCGCATCCACAACGCCACGACGACACGCAGGTAGTAATAGGCCGCCACCACGGCGTTGAGCGACCCCACCACCGCGAGCAGGTACCGGTGGGAGTGCATCGCGGACAGGAAGATGAGGTACTTGCCGAGGAAGCCCGCGGTGAGCGGGATGCCCGCCAGCGAGAAGAGGAACAGCGACATCGCGACGCCCAGCCCCTTCCGCCGCCATCCGAGCCCCGCCCACGACGCCAGGTCGTAGCCGGGCTCGGAGCGCGCGTCGCCGCGTCCCACGGCGGCCGCCACCAGGAAGGCGCCGAGCGTCGTGAAGGAGTAGGAGGCCAGGTAGAACAGGATCGCCCGGACGCCGTCGTCGCTCCGGCAGGTCAAGGCGATCAGCAGGTAGCCGGCGTGGCCGACGGACGAGTACGCCAGGAGGCGCTTGATGTTCGTCTGGGCGAGCGCGACCAGGTTCGCCACCGTCATGGTCAGGATGGCGAGCCAGGTCACGAGCGGAATCCACGCCTCCTGGTTCGAGGCGAACGCGCCGATCAGAACGCGAATCAGCACCGCGAACGCCGCGGTCTTCGTGGCGGTCGCCATGAATCCCGCGACGTTGGTCGGCGCCCCCTCGTAAACGTCGGGGACCCACTGGTGAAACGGCACGACGCCGATCTTGAAGGCGAGGCCGATCAGCACCAGCCCCATCCCCATCCAGAGAAGTCCCGAGGGGGACGACGCGGCCACCGCCCCGATCCGCCGCAGGTCGAGCGAGCCCGACGCCCCGTAGAGCAGCGCCATGCCGTACACCAGGAAGCCGGAGGAGAACGCACCCAGGAGGAAGTACTTGAGCGCGGCCTCCACCGAGCGCACGCGAGCGCGGGTCAGCCCGGTGAGCACGTAGAGCGACAGCGAGAACACCTCGAGGCCGATCAGGACCATGAGCAGGTTCGTGGTCTCGACCATGACGATCATGCCGGCCAGCGCGAACAGCACGAGCGGGTAGAACTCCCCCTGGTCGGCCTCCTCGCGCTCGAGGAACCTGAGCGAGGCGACAATCGTGAGCCCGCCGATCGCCAGAAGGACGAACGCGAAGAACAGCCCGAGGCCGTCCACGCGCACCATACCCCCCGCCGTCTCCATAGCGGCCCCCGCCCGCCGGAGCTGCCACAACCGGCCCGTGGAGACCGCCGCAACCGCGACGCCGAGAAGCGAGACGCCCCCCAGCACCCGCGCCTGCCCGCGCAGGACCGGTGCGAAGAGGAGCGCGAGCAGGCCGAACGCCGCCAGCGCGACCACCGGGAGGATCAGCGTCGGATTGAAGTCGCCCATGGCTCCGGCCTAGAACGTCGAGAGATAGAGGAGAACCACTACCGTCCCCGTGAGGAACAGGAGCGCGTAGTTGCGCACGTAGCCGGTCTGGAACAGTTTCACGATCTGGCCGGTAACGTCGGCGGTGACCCCCACCGCGTTCACGGTCCCGTCCACGATCCATCGGTCGAACGCCGCGAAGAACCGCGAGGCGGCGTAGAACGGCCGGATGAAGAGGAAATCGTACAGCTCGTCCACCCAGTACAGGTTCCGCACCAGCCGGTACGCCGGCCCGAAGCCCGCCGCGAGACGCTCCGCCGTCCCCTCCCGCTTCCGGTACACCCAGGTCGCGAGGCCGATCCCCGCCAGCGCCACCACCACCGCGAGAGCCATGAACCCAAGCTCGACCCCGACGCCCGCGTGGGAAGCCACCGCTTCTCCGCCCCCCTCGCCGCCGTGGCCGCCGAACACCGGCTCGAGCCACCGGCCGAACACGTTCACGTCCGAACCCGCCGACAGCGCCTTCGGGATCCCGATCCAGCCCCCCGCCACCGACAGCACCGCCAGCACCGAGAGCGGCAGCGTCATCGACCGCGGCGACTCGTGAACGTGGTGCCCTTGCTCTTCCGTCCCGCGGAACTTCCCGAAAAATACCAGGTACGTCAGACGGAACATGTAAAACGCCGTCAGCCCCGCCGCCGCCGCAAGAACCCCCCAAACCACCCGGTGACCCGACGACCACGCGCCCCACAGGATCTCGTCCTTCGAGAAAAACCCCGCGAATCCCGGGATCCCCGCGATCGCCAGCGTCGCCATCAGAAACGTCCAGTACGTCGCCGGCATCTTCCCCTTCAGGCCGCCCATCTTCCGGATATCCTGCTCTCCCGACATCCCGTGGATCACGCTCCCCGCTCCCAAGAACAGCAAGGCCTTGAAGAACGCGTGCGTCATCAGGTGGAACATCGACCCCGCGAACGCCCCCACTCCCGCTCCCGCGAACATGTAACCCAGCTGGCTCACCGTCGAGTACGCCAGCACCTTCTTGATGTCCGTCGCCGCGAGCCCCATCGACGCCGCGAAGATCGCCGTCAACGCTCCAATCAGCGCCACCACCGCCATCGCGTCCGGTGCGTGCAGGTACAGCGCCGACATCCGGCACACCATGTACACGCCCGCCGTCACCATCGTCGCCGCGTGAATCAGGGCCGACACCGGCGTCGGGCCCGCCATCGCGTCCGGCAGCCACACGTAAAGCGGCACCTGAGCCGACTTGCCGCACGCCCCCACGAACAGCAGGATCCCCACCCCCGTCAGCATCGCCTGGGGCATACCGCCCCCAGCGATCCCCGCCGACACCGTCTTGAAGTCGAGACTCGAAAACGTCGTCGCCAGGTACAGCATCCCGATCAGGAACGCGAAGTCCCCGATCCGGTTCGTCAAGAACGCCTTCCGCCCCGCGTCCGCGCAGGTCAGCCCCGTACGCGCGTCGAACGGACGATCGTAGAAAAATCCGATCAGGAGGTAGGAGCAAAGCCCCACCCCCTCCCATCCCACGAACATCACCAGGAGGTTCGAGCCCAGGACCAGCGTCAGCATCATCCCCATGAACAGGTTCATGTAGGTGAAGAACCGCGAGAAACCCTCCTCGTGAGCCATGTAACCGGTCGCGTACACGTGGATCAGGAACCCCACGCCCGTCACCACCAGCAGCAGCACCGCCGACAGCGGGTCCAGCGCGAAACCCCACGCGATCCTCAGCCCTTCCCCTCCCGCCACCACCGGACCCAGAGGAAGCCAGGTCCCCACCTCCGTCTGGAAGTGCCGCGCCTCCGACGGGAGCCCCGCCAGCTGCGCCACCGCCCCCACCGCCAGCAGGAACGACAGCCCCACCGTAGCGCACGCCAGCCAACCCACCGCGCGGCCGCGACATCCTCGGGCCGAACAGCCCGTTGATCGCCACGCCCAGGAGCGGGAGAACCGGAATCAGCCAGATCAGGTTCAACATGAACGCCCTACCACTTGAGGAGATGGATCTCGTCGACGTCGGTGGTCTCGCGCAGCCGGAACAAAGCGATCACGATCGCGAGCCCCACCGCCGCCTCCGCGGCCGCGAGCGTCATGACGAAAAACGCGTAGATCTGGCCGTCGGTCTGCCCGAGCTGCCGGGAGAACGTGACGAACGCGAGGTTCGCGGCGTTCAGCATCAACTCGACGCTCATGAGGATCGTGATCGCGCCGCGCCGTAAGAGCACGCCCGCGATCCCGATGCTGAACAGGGCCGCCGAGACGGCGAGGATCAGCCTGAGCTCCATCGCTATAACCTTCTCTTGGCCAGGAGGACCGCTCCCACCATGGCAACGATCAGCAGGAGGGAGATGACCTCGAACGGGTAGAAGAACCGGGTGAACAACTCGCGTCCCAGCGCCTCGACCGTCCCGAAGCCGTCCGGCGGGGCCGGGAGCGGCCGGTCGGGCCCCGCCGCGATCAGGGCCCGCCCGATCAGCACCGCGAACGCCAGGGCCAGGAACGGGGCGAGCCAGCGCTGCACCACCCCCGATCCCCGCGCTCCGGCCTCGTCGCGGAGGTTCAAGAGCATGATCACGAACACGATGAGCACGAGGATCGCCCCGGCGTAAACGATCACCTGCATGAGGCCGATGAACTGCGCCCGAAGCACCAGGTAGAACCCCGCGATCGCCAGCAGGTTGACCCCCAGCGCCAGCGCGGCGATCACCGGGTTGCGGTGGGTCACCACCACCAGCGCGGACGCGACCGCCAGCACGGCGAGGACGAAGAAGGCGATCAGCTCCATCGCTCTCCCCTCACCGGCGCACCAGGCCGAAGGCCGTCAGCACCGCGGTCAGCATCAGGTTGGCCAGCGACAGCGGGAGCAGCCCCTTCCATCCCAGGTTCATGAGCTGGTCGTACCGGAAACGCGGAAGCGTCCAGCGGACCCAGACGAACAGGACCTGGAAGAAGGCGAGCTTGACGCAGAACGCGAGGATCTGAAGCGTCCAGAGCGGCCAGCCGGTGAGCGGAACCGGGAAGCCGAGCTGCCAGCCGCCGAGGAACAGCGTGACGAGAAGCGCCGAGGAGGTGGCCATGTTCATGTACTCGGCCATGAAGAACATGGCGAATTTGATGGACGAGTACTCGGTGTGGTAGCCGGCCACCAGCTCGGACTCGGCCTCGGGGAGGTCGAACGGGAGCCGGTTGGTCTCGGCGAACCCCGCGATCAGGAAGATCAGGAAGCCGAGGAGCTGCCAGCCCCCCGCGAACGCGTTCCAGTTCCAGAACCAGCCGGACTGGCGCTCGACGATCGCCATCGGACGCAGCGTCCCCGAGACGATCAGCACGCCGATCACCGACAGCGACAGCGCCAGCTCGTACGAGATCATCTGCGCCGACGAACGGAGGCCGCCCATGAGAGAGTACTTGTTCCGCGACGCCCATCCGGCCGTGACGATCCCCAGTACTCCCAGGGAGCTGGCGGCGAAGGCGTAGAGAATTCCACCGTCGAGGTCGAGCACCGCCAGCGCGACCTTCCGGCCGAACACCTCGACCGGTGGGCCGAACGGAATCACGGAGAAGGCGAAGAGCGCCGGGACGAGAGTCATCACCGGGGCGAGGTAGAACGCGGGCCGGTACGCCTCGGAGGGAAGCACCTCTTCTTTCCACAGGAACTTGATGCCGTCGGCCACCGGCTGGAACAGGCCGAACGGTCCGACCCGGTTGGGGCCCCACCGGAACTGGATCAGGGCGGACAGTCTCCGCTCGACCCACTCCATCAAGACCACCACGCCGAACAGGCCGCCGATGGCGATGGCGAGCTTGGCGGAGGTAACCAGCAGGTTGAACAGGAGGTCGTTCACGTCACCCTCGTCCCGCGCCCAGCAACCCGATCGCCGGGGCGTCGAGCCCCTCGAACGGTCTCACCGCCGCGGCCAGCGCCGCGAGCACCTCGTCGACCGACCGTCCATTCCGGCATCGTCGCGCCCGCCGCCGCGGCGAGATCGCACGCCACGCGCCAGCCCGGCCGCCCCTCGCCGCGCGGCAGGTGGCACCGCCGCACTCTCTGGATGCGCCCCTCGAAATTCACCACGGTGCCGTCCTCCTCGGACCAGGCCGCCGCGGGAAGCCGCACCGCGGCCCCCTCCGCGGCGCCGGAAACGAACGGCCCGACGAAGACGACGTTCGCGACCTTCGCGCGCAAGGCGGGATCGAGCGCCGCGGTGTCCGCGGGATCGAGAGGGTCGCCGACGACGAGCAGCGTTTCGACCTCCCCCGCCGCGGCGGCCTCGAGGACGCGCGATTCCGACGCCCCCTCGCCGAGGATCCAGGCCGCCCCCTTCGAGTTCCCCCCCTTGTCGGAGCGGACCAGGAGCGCGTCGTCCTCGCCGCGCGCGAGCCGGCGCACGCCGATCGTCCCGCCTCCCAGCGCCTCGAGCAGCCGGCGCCAGGCGAAAAGGTCCTCGGCGGTCAGGCGGGGGGACACGATCGCGGCCAGCCGCTGCCTCGACGCCGCGCTCTTCATCAGCCCGGCCGCCCGCGCCACCGCGGCGTCCCAGTCGGTGGAAGACCCGGAGGGGGCCTCCGCCGCTTCGAGGCGCGGCGCGGCCGACAGGCTCCCGTAAGACAGCCGTCCTTCGTCGCACATCCAGTGGCCGTTGACGGCGGCGTTGAGCCGCGGGACGATCCGCTTGATCCGGTCGTCGGTCTGCCCCCGGGTCGTCATGAGTACCTGCTGCTGGCCGACGCCGACCAGCACGTTGCATCCGCGAGAGCAGGCGGCGCAGACTGACGGCGTGTTCTCGAGGTACCACACCCGCGTCTGGAAACGGAACTCCTTGAGGGTCAAGGCCCCCACCGGGCAGACGTCCACGACGTTCCCGGAGTACGGGTTGTCGAGCGGCCGGCCCGGGGAGATCCCGATCATGGTCTTCTCGCCGCGCCTGAAGAACGCCAGCTCGGACGTGCCGGACACTTCCGCACAGAACCGGATGCAGCGGCTGCACTGGATGCAGCGCTCCTGGTCCAGCAGAACGTGTGGGCCGATGTCCACCGCCTTGCCGTGGGTCAGTTTTTTTTCGACGAACCGGCTCTTCCCGGTCCCGTGCTCGACGGCGTACTCCTGCAGGCGGCACTCGCCGGCCTGGTCGCAGATCGGGCAGTCGAGCGGGTGGTTGATGAGGAAGAACTCCATCATCGCCGCGCGGGCGTTCTTCACCCGGTCGGTCTCCGTGCGGACCACCATCCCGTCGGCGACCGGCGTGGCGCAGGCGATCAGGAGCTTGGGGGACTTCTCCACCTCCACGAGGCACATCCGGCAGTTGCCGGAGACGGAGAGCGCGGGGTGCCAGCAGTAATGCGGCACCTCGCGGCCGCGGGAGAGAGCCGCCGCGAGGATCGTCGTCCCCGCCGCGACCTCGATCTCCTCGCCGTCCAGGATCAGCTTCGGCATCTCACACCATGCACTTCTTGTGGTCCACGTGGTACTGGAACTCGGACCGGAACTTGGTGACGAACGAGACCACGGGCATGGCCGCCGCGTCCCCGAGAGGACAGATCGTGTTCCCGAGAATGTTGGAGGCCACGTCGAGCGAGCAGGTCCATGTCCTCCTGCCGTCCGGCGCCGCGCTCGATCCGCGAGAGGATCCTCTCCATCCAGCCGCACCCCTCGCGGCAGGGGGTGCACTGGCCGCACGATTCGTGGGCGTAGAAGTGGGCGAGCCGTTCGATCGCCTTCACCATGCAGGTCGAGCTGTCCATCACGATGACCGCCGGCGGAGCCGAGCATGCTCCCCCTCGCGGAGAGCGAGTCGAAATCCATGTCCACGTCGCACTCGTCCGCGGTGAGCACCGGGACCGACGACCCGCCGGGGATCACCGCCTTGAGCGGCCGGTCGTCCCGCAGCATCCCTCCGCCGAGGTCGTGGATCAACTCGCGCAGCGGCAGCCCCATGGGCGCCTCGTACACCCCCGGGCGCTTGACGTGGCCGCTCAGCGCGTAGAGTTTCGGACCGGTGTTCCTCGGAGGCTTGCCGAGGGTCAGGAACCAGTCCGCGCCTCGTTCCACGATGAACGGGACGTTGGCGAGGGTCTCGACGTTGTTGATCGTGGTGGGGCACCCCCAGAGGCCCGCCTGCGCGGGGAACGGCGGCTTGAGCCTCGGGTAGCCGCGGTTCCCCTCGAGGGAACTCATCAGCGACGTCTCCTCGCCGCAGATGTACGCGCCCGGCCCCCGGTGCACGACCAGGTCGCAATCCCAGCCGCTCCCCAGGATGTTACGCCCCGCGTAGCCCCTTCGCGTACGCCTCCTCGATCGCCCGCTCCAGAACCCTGAACGCGTGGACGTACTCGCCGCGGATGTAGACGTACGCCGCCCGCGCTCCCATGGCGAAGGCGGAGAGGAGGCACCCCTCGAGAACGAGGTGAGGGTCCCTCTCGAGCAGCACCCGGTCCTTGAAGGTGCCGGGCTCCGACTCGTCCGCGTTGCAGATCAGGTATTTCGGCTTCGCCGAGTCCTTCGGCATGAAGGACCACTTGAGGCCGGTCGGGAAACCGGCGCCGCCGCGCCCCCTCAGACCGGATTTCTTGACCTCGTCGACGATCCGCTCGGGGGTCATGGAGCGCAGCGCAGCGCGGAACGGCTGGTACCCCCCGCCCGCCTCGTAAACGGCGAGCGTATGGGCCCCTTCCTTGTCGATGTTGCGCGTCAGGATCCGTTCCATCCGATCTCCGCTACGGCAAGGAATCCAGGAGACGGTCGAGGCTGTCGATCGTCAGGTTCTCGTGGTAGTCGTCGTTGAGCTGGAGCATCGGCGCGGTGCCGCATGAGCCGAGACACTCCACCTTGATCAGCGAGAAGCGCCCGTCCGCGGTGGTCTCCCCCGTCTTGATCCCGAGGCGATTCTCGAGGTGCCCCACGATGTCGTCCGACCCCCGCAGCATGCAGGAGAGCGTGGTGCAGACCTGAAGGTGATACTTCCCCCAGGGGCGCTGCTTGTACATCGTGTAGAACGTCACGACGCCGTGCACGTGCGACGGCGGCACGCCGAGACGCTCGGCGATCCACCCCGCGGCCTCGTGATCCACGCACCCGTTCGTCCGCTGCGTGAGCCAGAGGATCGGAAGGAGCGCGGCCTTCGGCTCGGGGTAGCGCGCGACCACCCTGTCGATCTTCGCTTCGAAATCGGGACCCAGCATGCCGGCTACTCCGCGGCGGCGCAGGCGCGCGGCGTCATCGGTCCACCTCGCCGAGGACCGGGTCGAGGCTGCCGATGTTCGCGATCACGTCGGCGACGAGGCCGCCCTCGCACAGCAGCGGCAACGTCGCCAGATTGTTGAAGCTCGGCGAGCGGATCCGAAGACGGTAGGGGGACTTCCCGCCCGTGGAGACGAGGTAGAAGCCCAGCTCCCCCTTCGGAACTTCCGTGGAATGGAAAGCCTCCCCCGCGGGGCACGAGATCCCCTCGGTGACCAGCATGAACTGGTGGATCAGCTCTTCCATGCTGGTGAGGACCCGCTTCTTGGGAGGCAGGAAAATCTTCGGATCGTCGATGTTCACCGGGCCGTCGGGGAAGCCGCGAAGCGCCTGGTCGAGGATCCGCACCGACTGCCGCATCTCCTCGATGCGGACGAGGTATCTGTCGTAGATGTCCCCCTCGGTCCCGACCGGGATCTCGAAATCGTACCGCTCGTAGCCGGAATACGGCCGGGCCTTCCGGACGTCGTACTCGATTCCGGACGCGCGCAAGGCCGGTCCGGTCACGCCGTAGGAGACGGCGTCGGCGGAGCGCAGCACTCCGACCCCGCGCGTCCGCTTGAGCCAGATCGCGTTGCGCGTGAGAAGCGATTCGTACTCGTCGATCCGCCGCGGCATCGCGTCCACGAACTCTCTCAGCTTACCGAGCCAGTCGCTCCGGACGTCGGCCGCGACACCGCCGACCCGCGTGTACGACGTGGTCAGCCTCGCGCCCGTGAGTTCCTCGATCAGGTCGTAGTGCCACTCGCGATCGCGGAAGGTGTGGAAGAACACGGTACCGGCGCCGAGGTCGAGGGCGTGCGTCCCCAGCCAGACCAGGTGGGAACCGACGCGCCCCAGCTCGCAGCAGAGCACGCGGATCGCCTCGCAGCGCGGCGGCACCCGGATCCCCAGGAGTTCCTCCACGGCGAGCGCGAATCCGACGTTCGCGGAGAGCGGACTCAGGTAGTCCATCCGGTCGGTGTACGGGATGAACTGCAGGTAGGTCCGGTTCTCGGCGATCTTCTCCATGCCCCGGTGGAGGTAGCCGATGTGCGGTACCGCGCGCACCACCGTCTCGCCGTCGAGTTGAAGCACGATCCGCAGCACGCCGTGGGTGGCCGGGTGCGACGGCCCCATGTTGAGAGTGACGATCTCGGGGTGATCTTCCGATCGCTCGTAAATCGCTGGCATCGTGCGTCCGGCGCGTCCGCGCTCACCCGCGGTAAAGCGGGAATTCCTTGCGGAGCGGGAAGTCCGTGTATTCCTCCGGCATGAGAATGCGCCGGAGATCGGGGTGCCCCTCGAAGACGATCCCGAACATGTCGAACGCCTCCCGCTCGTTCCAGTCGGCGGAAGCCCAGAGGCCGGTGAGCGTCGGCGCCGGCTCGCCGTCGCCAAGGAGGACCTTGAGACGCAGCCGGTCGTTCCGCGAGCCGCTGTACAGGTGGTAGACCAGCTCGAACGGCTCGGCGTCGTCAGGCCGGTGGACCGCGGTCACGTCCATCAGGAAGTCGTAAGCGGTGTCGGCGTCGTCACGAAGCCGGCGGCAAACCTCCCGGAGCCGCTCCTTGCGCAGCACCGCCCAGCACTGACCGCGGCACGCTCCTGTCGCGGTCACGGCATCGGGGAACGCCGCGCGGATCCGCTCGATCGCCTTCTCGCCGTCGACCATCGCTCAATCCCACTCGAGCGCGCCGCGGCGCCAGACGTACACGAAGCCCACCACCAGGATCCCGAGAAACACCGTCATCTCCCCCAGCACGAAAAGCTTGGCGTCCGCGAAAGCGCGGAACGTCACCGCCCACGGGTAGAGGAACGCGGCCTCGATGTCGAACAGGATGAACAGCATCGCCACGAGGTAAAACTTCACGGAGTAACGGTGGGACTGAGCCGGGGCGAACGGCCGCGAGCCGCACTCGTAGGGGGTCCGGTCCACCTGGGACTTCTTCGGCCTTCCGAGCAGGTGGGTCAGCGTCATGAACGCCGCGGCGACCGCGAACGACGCGGCGAGAGCGAGGAAGACCGGCAACAGGCTGTCGCTCAAGGGGCTCTCCTCGCCCTTGCGGCACTCCGCGGCACGTCACAACCCTCCCGTGGCGGGGAACAGCCGAGTCGTCGGGTGGATGTCTCGAAACCTGACCGCAGAATTTAACACAGCGGCCAAAAAAGTGTCAATTCCGGCGCGGCCGCCGCGCCGTCAGTTGCGGCGGACCCCGAGCTTCACCCGCACCTCTTCCATCCCGGCACGGACCGACGAGGAGGGCCGGATCGCTTCCGAGCGGCGGAACGCGTCGAGGGCCCTCTCGAACCGCTTCTGCCGGAAGTAGACGCGGCCGAACCCCTCGTGCACTTCCGCCATCGCCGGGGCGCACTTCACGGCATCGTTCAGCGCCGCCTCCGCCTCGCCGGCGCGCTCCTGCGCGAGCAACGCCCGCGCGAGGTTGACCAGCGCGTGGCAGGCTCCCGGCTGCGCCGCGAGGATCGATCGGAACGCGTCTTCGGCCTCGGGATAGCGCGCGGCTCCGAGGGCCGCCCGCCCGAGAAGGATCGCGACATCGAGGTCCCCGGGCTCGAGGCGCCGGAGCGGCTCCGCCGCCTCGGCGGCCCGTTCGTAGACGGCCTTCTTCCGCGCGGGATTCTCGACGGCGGAGGCGAGCTGGAGCAGCGACTCCGCGAGCATCCGGCGCGGGCGAGGATCGTCCGGCGAGGCGTCGAGAACGGCGGAGAACGCCGCTGCCGCGCGGTCGAACCGGCCCACCGCGAAATTGGCCCGGCCCAGAAGGTCGAGCAGCGTCGGGTCCCGCTTCAGCGAAAGCGCCCGCTCGAGGTCGGCGATCGACTCCGGCCAGCGCCGCAGCGCCGCGAACAGGTAGCCCCGGAGCGCGAGGAAGGCGTAGGCGGTGCGGCCGTCCCGCACGAGGCGCGCCTCCGCCGTGAGCACTCCCAGCGCCAGCAGGTAACGGCGCTGGTCCTTGAACGCGACGGCGAGCCCGTGATGGTACTCGGGCTTGTCCCCCCGGAGCTCGATCGCCGTGCGAAAACTGCGTTCCGCGTCTCCGGCCCGCCCCACGCGGAGAAGGCAGTGGCCGAGCATGTAGTGGCCGTAGTCGTACGCCGGCGTCGCGTCCACCATCCCCTGGAACTGCGCCGCCGCCTCGAGGTACTTCCCCGCCTTGAAGTACCCCATCGCCTCGTCGAAGTCCGCCCTCGCCGCGCCGGCCGCTCCGAGGACGATCGCCGCGAAGATCAGGAGGGGAAGGAACGACCGGCGGCTCATGGTACGAAATCCATCTTGACGGTGACGAAGAATTGCGCCGGCCGCCCGTCGCGCGCTCCCGGACGGTAGCGCCAGCGCTTCACGGCGCGCACCGCCGCCTGGCAGAAACCGAGGTCCGCGGGCGCGCACCGGAGCACGGCGACCTCCCCGACCGTGCCGTCGGCGAGGACGGCGACGTCCAGCACGACATTGCCCGCGGCGCCAAGCTGCCTCGCGCGCCGCGGGTAGACCGGCTGGACGCGGCTCTCCGGAATCAACTGCGGATTCGTGACGATCCCCGCCTCGGCGGGCGCGGGCCCCGTCGGCGGCGGCTCGGGGACGCCGAGGAGAATCTCGACATCCGGCGGCAAACCGTCCGGAGCCATTTCGGGCTCGGCCTCCGCCACCGGCTCGACGAGGTCCGCCTCTCGACGCGGTGGCGGCGCGACACGCTCCGGCGCGGCAACCGCGACCGGAGGCGTCTCCTCCTTCCGCGGAGGCGGGGCCTCGAACTCGAACGGGACGGGAACGATCGCCTGCGCCGCGACCGGCCTCACGACCGCCGCGCGAGCCGGGAGGCCGTTCGCCCGGCCCGCGCCCTTCGGGAAGGGAAGAAACGCCGCCGCGACGTGGATCGCCGCTGCAACAGCGAGCGCGCCGGCGAGAAGACTTCCCTCGCGACGGTGGAGAAGCCCGGCATACAACTCTCCGCCCGCCCGCAGACGGTCCTCGAAGCGGATGCCGCCACGGAGGGGCGTCACGGCCGGCCTCCCTCTTCGCTTCTCGCCGGAGGGCCGAACGGGTCCATGCCGAGCGCGCGGCTCCAATCGCGAATCTCCGCGTGTGTCGGCACGAGAACGCGCTTCACCCTGAACCCGGAAAACCGGTCGCCCCACGACAACAGGTCGATCAACTCCACCAGGGTCCCGTACGGAGCGTCGTCGCTCACGTGAAGCACCAGAGGCCTCGACCCGGCCCGGCCGAGCTTCGCGGCAAGCCGCGCGAGGAGCCGGTCGCGAGCCACCGGCTCTCCGTCGAGGACGAGCGAAGCGTCCGGGAGGACCGAGAGGAAATCCGCCCGCTCCGGGGCCGGCAGCGCGACGGGGGACGCTTCCCCCTGGAAGCGGATCCTGAGCCCCTGCCGCGCGGAGAGGACGCCGGAGAGCCCCGTGAGAAGGATGAGAAGGACGGCGAGCGCCGCGGCCGGCGCCACCTGGATTTCCGCGACGGTTCCGCCCGTCCTCAGCCTCACCGCGTGCTCCCCTCCGCAAGCGGCCGCGTCAGGAGCGTCAACTCGCGGACTCCCGCCTTGCGCAACTGCTCGAGGACATCGTCCACGACGGCGTAGCGCACGCCCGCGTCCGCCTTGACGACGAAAGGCCGCGCGGGATCCTCCGATACGACCCGCAACGCGGCGAGGAAGACGTCGGTCGGTCCGCCGAGGCGGCGGCCGGCCTCCTTCCCGTCCGCGAAGCGATAGACGAGGCCGCCGGGCCGGACCTCGCGCGGGTTTCTCGCGATCACGACGCAGGCGGCGCCACGGGGGGCCACCACGCGGACCCGAGACTCGGGGAGCGCGACGCGCGTTCGGTCGGCCTCCCCCGCGAATCCGAGCAGGAGGAACAGCGCGAGCAGCGCGCCGAGCGTCGCCATCGGAACACCGGAAACGGCCCCCGCCCCCGCCGCGCGGAGAAGCCGGGACTTCAGGCCTGGGTCCCGATCCGCTCCATCTCCGAGAAGGTCTCGACGATGACGCACGCGGCGACCTCCATCTCGCGGGCGTGCGACGCGACTCGCCCCGAGAAGTAATCGTGGAACGGTTTCGCCACGAAGGCGACGACGAGCCCCCACGCCGCCGTGTGGAGCGCCACCGACACCCCGTGCGCGACGACGCCCGGGTTGCCGAGCCCCTGTTCCGCCACCGCGTCGAACGCGGTGATCAGCCCCAGCACGGTCCCCAGGAAGCCCAGAAGCGGCGCGACGGCGGTCACGCCCGCCAGGAGCCCCTGGTATCGCTCCAGGTACGCGATCTCCTGGAGCGAAGCGCGATCCATCGCGCGGTCCACTTCATCGGACGGCGCGCCGTGCTTGAGGAGGCCCGCCTTCACGGTCACCGCGACCGGACCACGGTACCGCGCGCACTCGGCAAGCGCCTCCGCGACCTTCCCGTCGAGGAGTCTCGCGCGGATCCCGGACAGGAATTCCGTGGAGTCCATCCTGGCGCGCCGGAACACCACGAGTTTGTACACGATCGCGGCGAGGGCGAGCAGCGAACAGAACGTGATCGGGTGCATCGCCAGGCCGCCGGCGAGATAGTGCTTCCACAGCGTCGCCGGCAGGCCACTCGAGACTTCCACGGGATCCCCTCCAAAACCCTGTTGGGATGGTATCCCGCGAGTCCGGGGCTGTCAAAAATGCCAGGCGGTCGCAACTCGATTCTCGCCTGCGAGGCAAGAATCGACGTCGGCCCCCTTCACTCGTACCTGAGGGACTCGATTGGATCGAGGCGGGCGGCCTTGGCGGCGGGGTAGATCCCGAAGAAGAGGCCCACCGCGGAGGAGAAGCCGAACGAGAGGACGATCGCCCAGATCGGCACGAAAGCGCCGGGCCAGTTCGGGATCAGCTTTGCCGCGAGCACGCCGGTCAGGACGCCGACGAAGATGCCCGCGATCCCGCCCAGGAGCGCGAGCACGATCGCCTCGATCACGAACTGCAGCATGATGTGCGACCGCCGCGCCCCGACGGCCTTCCTGACGCCGATCTCGCGCGTCCGCTCGGTGACCGACACCAGCATGATGTTCATGATGCCGATCCCCCCCACGAGCAGGGCGATCGAAACGACCCCCGCCACCACGTAGGTGACGCCGTTCGCGAACTTGCTGAACGATTTCAGAATCTGCGTCTGGGAGGTGATCTCGAAATCGTTCGGCTGGTCGGAGCGAAGACGATGCCGGATCCTGAGGAAGTTCTCGATCTCGTCGGTGGCGCGCTCCACGTCGGTGGCGAGCTTGACGTGCACGAGCAGCACCACCTGCTTCGCCGCCACGTCCCCGTAGATCCCCACCGCGGTCCCGTACGGGATCAGCACGAACTTGTCGAAGTCCTGGCCGAGGAACTGTCCCTTGGGCTCCATGACGCCGACGATCCGATACGACTCGTCGCGAATCGAGATGGAGCGTCCCACCGGATTCTGCGGGAGCTTCAATTCCTTGAGCACGCCGTGGGCGATCACGCAGACTTTCTGGCGCTCCCGGTCGTCCACGGGGCTCAGGAACCGCCCGGTCTGCACGTAGTAGTTCCTGAGGTCCTGGAAAATGGGGGTCGTGCCCATCACCGGATAGTTGTCGGACTCCTCCCCCGACTTGACGCGCTCGAATCCCTGGAGAATCGGGGCGACCGCCTCCACGTACCGGCTGGCAGCGACGAGGGCCAGCCCGTCGTCGTAGGTCAGCTCGACGCGACCGAGCTTCTCCCCTTCCTTCCCGGACGGTCGGCGGGGACCGATGATCACCGAGTTGGAGCCCAAGCTCTCGATCTCCGACGTGATGACCTGCGAAAGCCCTTGAACGATCGACACCACGGCGATGACCGCCCCGACGCCGATGACGATCCCGAGCGTCGTCAGGAACGATCGCATCTTGTTCGACCAGAGCGATTTCAGGGCGAGGACCAGGTTCTCGAGGAACACGGATCAGGTCCCGGCGACGGCGGGGGCCCCGTCGGGGCGGTTGCGCGAGTCGGACACGATCTGGCCGTCCCGGAGACGGATCACGCGCGCGGCCCTGCGGGCCAGCTCGTCCTCGTGGGTCACCAGGATGATCGTGTTCCCCTCGGCGTGAAGCCGGTCGACGAGCGCCATGATCTCGTCGCCGGTCCGCGAGTCCAGGTTCCCGGTCGGCTCGTCCGCGAGGAGGATCGAGGGGTTGTTCACCAGGGCGCGGGCGATCGCGACCCGCTGCCGCTGGCCGCCGGACATCTCGTTCGGCCGGTGGTGCATCCGATCGCCGAGCCCCACCGCGTCGAGAGCCCGCTTCGCCCGCTCGTGCCGCTCGCGCCTCGAGATCCCCGAGTAGATGAGCGGCAGCTCCACGTTCTGCAGCGCGTCGGTCCGGGGGAGCAGATTGAACGTCTGGAAGATGAACCCGATCTCCCGGTTCCGGATTCGCGCGAGCTCGTCGTCCCCGAGCGAGCCGATCTCCGTCGTCTTGAGGCGGTACGAACCGGAGGTCGGCGAATCGAGGCAGCCGATCAGGTTCATCAGGGTGGACTTCCCCGAGCCCGACGGCCCCATGACCGCAAGATAGTCCCCCTGCTGGATCTCGATCGACACGCCGTCCAGCGCCCTGACCTGCGCCTGACCCATGTCGTAGGTCTTGTAGACGTCCTTCAGGTGGATCAGATCTTCCATGGGTTGCCTTCGCCCCTCCCGCGGAACCGTCAGTCCACGTTCACTTCGACGCCGGACTCCCCTTCCTTGTCCTTCGCCTTGCCGGTACTCTCCTTCACCGCGTCGCCGTCCTTGAGCTTCTTCGCGGCGCGGTACGGCCCGGTGACCAGCGTCTCCCCTTCCGCGACCCCCTCGAGAATCACGACATTGGTCTCGTCGCTGATCCCGGTCTTCACCGGAACGAGCACCGCCTTCCCGTCCACCACCTTGAACACGACCTCGCGCATGTCGGCGCCGGCGAGCCCCGCTTTCGCGGGGGAGGCTGACGGCGACTTGGCGTCCGGGACGGCCGCGGCGACGGGCTTCGCGCCGGCCTTCCCCTTCTTCGCGCGCTCCGCGAGCGCCTTGTCCAACTCGGCGACGGGCCTCATCAGAACGGCCTGGATCGGCACCGTGATCGCGCGCTCGGCGCGCTGGGTCTCGATCCGCGCCTTGGCGGTCATTCCCGGCCGGAGCGCGGGGTCGGGCTTCTCGAGCCCGATCTTCACCGGAAAGACCAGGACCTGCTGACCGGCGCGCTGCGTCGCGGTCCCGTCGATCTCCATCACCTTGCCGTCGAAAGGATGCGTCTCGCCGACGGCGTCCACGGTGACGCGCGCCGCCTGGGCGGGGGAGATCTGCACGACGCGCGTCTCGTCCACGTCCACCTCGGCCAGCACCTCGCTCATGTCGGAGACGACCATGATGACGGTCCCCGGATTGTTCATCGTCCCGGTGAGCGTCATCTCGCCGCGCTCCGCGTTGAGCTGGGTCACGAGGCCGTCGATCGGCGACACGAGGGTGGTCTTGCGCAGCTCGTCCCGGGACTTGGTGAGGCTCGCCTCGGCCTGCGAGATCTGCTCCCCCAGGCTCTTGAGACCGATCTCCCCGGTCTTCACCTCGAGCTCGTTCTTCTCGAGGAGCTCGGGCGAGATCAGGCTGTCGGCATACAGCGCGCGGTTGCGCTTCAGCGTACGCCGGGAGTTCTCGAGGCCGACCTCCTGCTGCTCGAGGGCGATCCGTCCCATCCTCAGATTCGCCTCCAGCCGGTCCACCTCCGACTTGTACAGGTCGGGGTTGAGCTGGACCAGGAGGTCCCCTTTCTTGACGGCATCTCCCTCCTTCACCGGGAGCGTCACGATCTCGCCCATCACCTGGGACTGGACGTTGACTTTCTTACGCGGCTGGATCCATCCCGACGCGGTCACGGCGGAGATCACGTCCTTACGTTCCGCCTTCGCCATGTAGACCTCCTCCCCCTTCGCCTGCTGGCGGCTCAGAAGCGAGGCGGCCACGATGGCCCCGAGCACGACGACGACGGCGCCTCCGATGAGCGATTTCTGAAGTGGGGTCAACTCGGCTTCTCCCTAGCCGCCGAAGGCGGAGCCGATCACCGCGCCGACCAGCTTGACCGCGACCCACACCGCCCAGAGGCCGGCAACGGTGAAGACGGCCCCCTTCGGCGAGAGCCGGGTGATCCGCGACAGGGCCATGGCGCCCAGCGCAATCGCCCAGATTTCGAAAATGTCCACGTTCGAGGCGAGGCTGTAGAGAGGCCGGCCGGCGGTCTCGGGATTCATGAAAGCGCCCAGGTTGGACTTGAGCAGGGACTCGATCTCGAGGACTCCGATGGTCTTCCGTGGCGCCGCGACCGCGATCATCAGGACGCCCTTGAGCGCCTGCACCATCTGGACGTACGCGTACCCCGCGACCACCGAGAGATACGACGTGCTCTTCCCCCAGGCGGCGGCGATGCCGTGATAGAAGAGCGGCACGAGAAAGAGCGGGATCAACACGAACACGGAACCGAGGAACCGAAACGGGCCCTGCGTCATCCCCGTCATCGAACCCCGGATCGCCTCCTCCGTCTTGGCTCGCTCGGTGTCGGTCATCCCGGGCCTCACCTTGTCCATCCTCTGCATCTGGCTGCGAACCGCGTCGTCCACGTCGATCTTGGGCGAGACGACCATCGCGCCGGCGATGCTGAGCGCGATGAGAATCGCCACCGGAGCGAGCCAGTCCCAGCCCCGTTTCCTGGCCACCGACTCGAAGGTCTTGGCCGGAGCGAAGAAGACGTTGACGAGCCGGGAGAGCGCCCCCATCTCGCTCCCGGCGGCCTCCGGCGACGGGGTGGATTCCATCTTCAGTTCTCCTTCGAAATGTCGAGCCTCAGGTTGCGGGCCTCGAGAAGAGTTCCCTGCGCCAGCTCGAGGGCGGCGAGCGCCTTGTTGTAGTCGGTGACCGCCTGGATCTCCGCGAGCCGGGCGCTCGACAGGTCCGTCTGGATCCTCAGCACCTCGAACGAGGTCGACATCCCGTTCTCGAATTTCTTTTGCTCGGCGTCCACCGTCTTCTGCTGCAGCACGGTGTTCGCGCGCGCCGCGGCGACCCGCTTGGCGCCGGACTCGACCGCCCGCACCGCCATGCGGACGTCCACCCGAACCGTTTGCTCCGCGTTTTGCAGCGTCAAATCGGATCGCTCCCGGTTGACGGCCGCGATGGCGAAATTCGCCTTGGCTTGCCGGTTCCCGATCGGCTGCTTGAACACCAGAGCGATGCTCCAATCGTAGTTCCGGAACTTCGGAACCTCCACCACGGAGTCCCACCATCCGCCGGGAAGGTCGCGGGTCAACGCGAGCTCGTCGGGCGGCGGCTGGGGATTGGGGACGGAGTAGACCTCCTGTCCGATGAGGTTGTTCCCCGACGGCGTGACGCCGGCGGTCAGGTCCAGCTGGGACCGGGTGGCGCGTCGCGCCGTTCGCTCGGCGAGCTGCTTGTTCTGGAGGTCGAGTCGGGCGGTCTTCAGCTCCGGCCGGAACTCCAGTGCCTTCGCGATGGAGTTGTCGAGGTCCGGCGACCGCGGCTCGAAGGTCGGACGGTCGGCCGGGACGATGACGCGATTCCACATCGAATCGTTCTTGGGCACCGCCATGAGCCGGCGAAGGTTGTCCTCGGCATTCCGGAGCCCCATCTCGGCGACGATCACCCCCTCCTCGCGGGAGGCCATGCCGGCTTCGGCCTGCGTGATCTCGATCGGCGCGAGGGTGCCGACCTCGACCTTCTTCCTGTTGAGGTTGTATAGATCCTGGGCGAGCTTCAGGGACTCCTTCGAGACCGCCAGCGCTTCCCGGGCGGCGACCAGATCCCAGTAAGCATTTTCCACGGACTCCAGCGTGAGTTGGACCTGGCGGCGCAGCTCCTCCGAGCTGATCTGTACCCCTCGCTTCGCGATCACGACGTTCTCGGTCTGGGTCTCCTTGCCGAACCCCTTCAACAGCGGCATCGACCAGTTCAGCGACAATCCGGAGCTGAACGAAGGGTTGATGGACTGGCCGAACAGCGGCAGGCTCTCTCGCCTCGTCGAGTTGAATCCCACGCTGTATCTGCCGCCGAAGTCCAGCGTCTGTCCCCACGAGACGCCGGCGGCGTCCGTCTTGGAACTCGATCCCGTCGAGATCAGGCCCACGCTGCTCCCCGACTGCTCCACGCGCAGGCTGGGCTCTCCCTTCGACTGATCGCGAGAATAGTTGGCGCCGAGTTCCGCGTCGAACATCGCCTTCGCGAGGTCGACATTCAACTCCGCGATCCTCGGATCCTTGCGTGCGATCACGAGGTCCAGATTGTTCTCGAGGGCCGCACGGAGTGCCTCCGCAAGCGAGATGCGGACGCCTTCATCCTGCGTCGCCTCCTCCGCCCGTGCCATCGAGCCGGGGGGGATCACGGCCAGGAGGCCCACCGAGGCCGCCAGCAGCACCGTCCGCAGTCTGGTCACTTCGAAACCTCCCTTTGAGTCGACACGGAGATTGATGTTCTCGCACTAATTACGCGCCGACGCAACCGCCGGTTTCATGCAACCGCGCCGGGGCCGCCCGGCGGGTGGACCCGGTGGCAGGCCACCCGGCGCCCGCCCCCCGCCGAGAGCAACGCCGGGTCGAGCCTCGCGCACTCCCCGTCCGCCTCGGGACAGCGCGGGTGGAACCGGCATCCCGTTGGCGGGCTCGTCGGCGACGGCGGCTCTCCGCGAAGGGCGAGTGGCGCCGGCGCGCCGGGCGAAGGGCGCGGCGCCGAGGCGATCAACGCCTTCGTGTACGGGTGGAGCGGCTCCCGGTAGAGCGATTCCGCCGCCGCCTCCTCGACGATCCTCCCGAGGTACATGACCGCGACGCGGTCGCTGATGTGCTCGACGACCCGGAGATCGTGGGCAATGAAAAGGTACGCGAGGCCGAGGCGCTCCTGCAGCTCCACCAGGAGGTTCACGATCTGCGCCTGGACCGGGGGGTCGAGCGCCGACACCGGCTCGTCCGCGACGATGAAGCGGGGAGAGCAGGCGATGGCGCGCGCGATGCCGATTCGCTGCCGCTGCCCGCCGGAGAACTCGTGGGGGTACCTCGACCCCACCGAGGGGTCAAGGCCGACCGAACGGAGCAGCTCGGCGACCCGCTCGTTCCGCTCGGAGCGCGAGGCGCCGATCCGGTGGATCTCGAGCGGCTCCCGGACGATGCTCCCGACGCGCATCCTCGGATTCAGGGAGCCGTACGGGTCCTGGAAGACGATCTGGAACTGGCGCCGTCTTTTCCGAAGCTCCCCGGGAGACAGAGAGAGAAGGTCCTCCCCGTCGAATCGCACCGAGCCGCCGTCGGGCTCGACGAGGCGAATCAGCATCCGGCCCGTCGTGGACTTCCCCGAGCCCGACTCCCCCACGAGGCCGAGCGTCTCGCCCGCCCGGACCTCGAGATCCACGCCGTCCACGGCGCGCACCGACGCTGCCGGGCGCCCGAGAATCCCCCGGCGCGCGGCGAACGACTTGACCAGCCCCCGCCCTTCCATTAGCGCGCCGCCGGCCGCGCTCACGCCTTGTCTCCCGAGACCGCCCGGGCCGCCGCGTACGCGGGGTCCTCGAGGAAGCAGGCGGCGCGGCGCCCCGGC
Organism: Terriglobia bacterium; assembly: GCA_963790465.1. Classification (GTDB taxonomy): domain Bacteria; phylum Acidobacteriota; class Polarisedimenticolia; order Polarisedimenticolales; family JAIQFR01; genus JAIQFR01. Next base: position 51,429 of record CAWBOP010000022.1, read on the forward strand.
CCGACGGCCGCATCGGGCGGCCCGAGCCGAGAGCACGGCTCGAACGCCTCCGGACATCGAGGATGGAAGCGGCAACCGGTGGGCGGCTCGACCGGGTCGGGCACCGCGCCGGGAATCGTGGGAAGCCTGCGGCGGCCGGCTCCCGCCGCCTGGGCCTCGTTCGATATCCCTCCCGGCACCGAGCGGAGCAGGCCTCGCGTGTACGGGTGCCTCGGATCGAGGAAGAGGTCGCGCACCGGGGCCTCCTCGCAGAGCCTCCCGGCGTACATGACGCCGACGCGATCGGCGTTCTCGGCGACGACGCCCAGATCGTGAGCTACGATCAGGACGGTCAGTTCCATCGACTTCCTGAGGTCGCGGAGCAGCGCGAGGATCTGCGCCTGGATCGTGACGTCCACCGCGGTCGTCGGCTCGTCGGCGATCAGGAGGGCGGGAGAGCAGGACAGCGCGATGGCGAGCATGACGCGCTGCTTCATGCCGCCGGACAGCTCGTGCGGGTAGGCCCGCACCTGCCGCTCGGGATCGGGAAGCGACACGAGCCGCAGCAGCCGCGCCGCCTCGTTGGCGGCCTCTTTCCGGGACAATCCGCGATGGATCCTGAGGGCCTCGCCGACCTGCGCCCCGATCCGCATGACGGGATTGAGGGCCGCCGCCGCTTCCTGGAACGCCATGCCGATGCGCGCGCCACGCAAGCGCCGCATCTCCGGCTCGGACAGTCCGAGCAGGTCGCGCCCCTCGAAGACGATCCGGCCGCCCACGATCCGGCCGGGCTCGACGAGCCTCAGGACCGCGAGAACGGTGGCCGTCTTCCCGCACCCGGACTCTCCGACGAGGGCGTACGTCTCCCCCTTCTCGACGGCGAAGGAAACCCCGTCCACCGCGCGAACCGTCCCGCGAGGGCCGTCGTACACGACGCGGAGGTCTTGGATCTCGAGCAAAGCGGACATCGCGGCTCCGGGGAGACTCAGAAGGAGAAGGCCTCTCGGTGGACGCTGAACACCGCGCGCAGCCGATCCGAGATCTCGCCGAGGGTCGCGAGCCGCTCGACCGCGGCGAGGATCGGCGGGATCAGATTGCCGTCCGAGCGCGCGGCGGATTCCACGGAGGCCAAGGCGGCGGCAACGGCGGCGGCGTCCCGGCGCGCGCGGAGCGCCGCGAGCCGTTCCACCCGCTCGCGCCGCGGCCGCTCGTCCACTCGCAGAACCGCGGGACGCGCCGACTCCCCGTCGGCGAAACGGTTCACGCCGACCACGACGGCGTCCCCCGATTCGACCCGCTTCTGCCAGCGGTACGCCGCCTCGTGGATCTCGCGCTGCTGGAACCCCGTCTCGATGGCGCGCACCGCGCCCCCCATCGCGTCGATCCGGTCCATGTAATCGCGGGCGCCGCGCTCCACCCGGTCGGTGAGCGCCTCGACGAAGTAGGATCCGGCGAGCGGATCCACCGTGTCCGCGACACCGGTCTCGTGGGCGATCACCTGCTGGGTCCGGAGCGCCAGCAGCGCCGATCGCTCGGTGGGGAGGCCGAGAGCCTCGTCCATGGAATTCGTGTGGAGCGACTGCGTGCCGCCGAGAACCGCGGCCAGCGCCTGGAGCGCGGTGCGCACGACGTTGACCTCCGGCTGCTGCGCGGTGAGGCTGGATCCCGCGGTCTGCGTGTGGAAGCGGAGCTTGCAGAGCTCCGGGTCGACGACACCGAACCGCTCCCGGACGAGGCGCGCCCAGAGCCTGCGCGCCGCGCGGAACTTGGCCGCCTCCTCGAAGAAGTTGGAGTGGCCGCTCAAGAAGAACGAGATTCTCGGGGCGAACTCCTCGAATTTCAGGCCGCGCGCCATCGCGGCCTCGCAGTACGCGACGGCGTTCGCCAGCGTGAACGCCACCTCCTGCACGGCCGTGCACCCCGCCTCGCGCATGTGGTAGCCGGAGATCGAGATCGTATTCCAGCGCGGCACGTTGTCGCGGCACCAGGCGAACAGGTCGGTGGTGACGCGGAGCGACGCCGCAGGGGGGTAGATGTAGGTCCCGCGGGCGACGTATTCCTTGAGGAGGTCGTTCTGAACCGTCCCCTGGAGGCGCGCCTCGTCGATTCCGCGCTTCCTCGCCGTCGCGACGTAGAGCGCCAGGAGAATCGCCGCCGTTGCGTTGATCGTCATCGAGGTCGAGACGCCGTCGAGCGGGATCTCGTCGAAGAGTTCTTCCATGTCCTCGAGAGACGAGATCGCGACACCGACCTTCCCCACCTCCCCTGCCGCGAGGAGATGGTCCGAGTCGTACCCCATCTGGGTCGGGAGGTCGAACGCCACGGACAGTCCGGTCTGCCCCTGGTCGAGAAGGTACCGGAAGCGCCGGTTGGTCTCGGTGGCCGTGCCGAACCCGGCGTACTGCCGCATGGTCCAGAGGCGGCCCCGGTACATCGTGGGCTGCACCCCACGCGTGAACGGGAACGCTCCGGGGAATCCGAGGTCGCGCTCGGGGTCGAGCGACGCGACGTCCTCGCCGGTGTAAAGCCGCTCGACCGGGATTCCGGAGGCGGTTTCGAACCGCTCCCGCCGCTCCGGAGCCTTCGCGAGCGGCTCCCGACGGCCTGGGGCGGTGCCTTCCTCGGGTTTCGACATCCGCTTTAGAATACACCCTATAATTTCGGCATGTTCATCACGGTGGAGCGAAGCGCGGGCGGGGTGCGGATGATCGACCAGAGGCGCCTCCCTCGAGAGGAAACCTACTTCGAGGCGGCGACCCCCGAGGCCGTGGCCGAGGCGATCCGGCTCATGATCGTGCGCGGCGCGCCGGCGATCGGCGTCACCGCCGCGTTCGGGATCGCCCTCGGCGCGACGGAAGCGGCGGGGCTCGATCCGGCGGATTTCGATCGCCGCGTGGAGGGGGTCTGCGAACTCCTCTCCGCCGCGCGCCCGACCGCGGTCAACCTGCCCTGGGCGGTCGGCCGGATGCGCGGCGCCGCGCAACGCGCTCGCGCGGCGGGCCTCTCGCCCGGCGCCGTCGCGGCCGTTCTCGAGGACGAGGCGCGCCGGATCCGAGACGAGGACGTCGCGGCCTGCCGCGCGATCGGACGGCACGGCGCGACCCTCGTGCCGGACACCGCCAGGATCCTGACCCACTGCAACGCGGGCGGACTCGCCACCGCGGGGTACGGCACCGCTCTCGGCGTCGTGCGGGCCGCGGTCGAGGCGGGCAAGAAGATCCGGGTGTTCGCGGACGAGACGAGGCCGCTCCTTCAGGGGGCCCGCCTCACCGCCTGGGAATTGCTGAAGGACGGGATCGACACGGTGCTCCTCACGGACAGCATGGCCGGGAGCTTCCTCAGGCGCGGCGAGATCGATCTCGTGGTGGTCGGCGCGGACCGGATCGCGGCGAACGGCGACGTCGCCAACAAGATCGGGACCTACCCGCTCGCGGTGCTCGCCCGCGAGAACCTGGTGCCGTTCTACGTGGCGGCGCCGCTCTCGACGATCGATCTCGCCTGCCCCGACGGCGACCGGATTCCGATCGAAGAACGGGACCCGCGCGAAGTGACCGAGATCGGCGGGACGCCGATCGCCCCCCTGGGGATCTCGATCCGCAATCCCGCTTTCGACGTCACTCCTTCTCGTTTCGTCTGCGCCATCGTGACGGAGAAGGGGATCGCGCGCCCACCGTACGAGACGTCGCTGCCGGAACTGTTCGGCGGAAAAGCCGTCTGACATGCCGCGTCTTCTCGCCATCGAAACCTCCTGCGACGAGACCGCCGCGGCCGTGGTCGAGGATCGCTGCCGCGTCCTGTCGTCGGTGGTCGCCTCGCAGGTGGACGTGCACCGGAAGTACGGCGGCGTCGTGCCCGAGCTGGCCTCGCGCCACCACGTGGAGGCGATCGGCCCGGTCGTGATCGAGGCGCTCGAGGAGGCCGGGGGAGGGATCGAGGCGATCGACGCCGTCGCGGTCACGTCGGGACCGGGACTCGTCGGCTCGCTCCTGGTCGGACTCTGCGCCGCGAAGGCGATCGCCTGGCACCGCGGGATCCCGCTCCTGGCGGTCAACCACCTCGAGGGGCACATCCGCTCGCCGTTCCTCGAGCACCCCGAGATCCCGCTGCCGGCGGTCGCGCTCGTGGTCTCCGGCGGCCACACGTCGCTCTACCTCTGTCCCGAGGAAGGGATCTACCGCCTTCTCGCTCGCACGCGCGACGACGCCGCCGGCGAGGCGTTCGACAAGGTGGCGAAGCTCCTGGGGCTCGGCTATCCCGGAGGGCCCGTCATCGATCGCCTCTCGGAGCAGGCGGACGAGACCGCGATCCGTTTTCCGAAGGCGGTGATGAAGGACCGCTCGCTCGACTTCTCGTTCAGCGGCCTCAAGTCCGCGGTCAGGAGGCTCGCGCAGTCGGAAGGACTCGCGCGATCCTCCGTGGTGGACGGCGAGGCCTCCCGGCGGGTCCGGGACATCGTGGCGTCGTTCCAGTTCGCGGTGGTGGACGCCCTCCTCGACACGACGTTGCGCGCCTGCGCCAGGGAGGAGGTGCCGACGCTGCTCCTCGCGGGAGGGGTGGCCTGCAACCGGCGGTTGCGCCGCGCGTTTCTCGAAGCGGCGGCGGGGACCGGCCTTTCCGTGTTCATGCCCTCCCCGGTCTACACCACCGACAATGCCGCGATGATCGCCGCGGCGGGGTTTCTGCACCTCGAGCGCGGGGACCCTGCGGGGCTCGACCTCAACGCGGACCCGAATCTGAGGCTGTGAGGCGGGCGTCTTCCCGAACGACAACGTCATGGGGACCGCAAAGGCGGCCCTCGAGCAGGCGGCGCGCCACCTGGCGTTCGTGCCGGGACCGCTCGGCACCCGGTAGGTACCTTCCGCTTCTTCTCCCCCAACCGGATCTGTTCCTCGGCGCATCGCACCGGAACGCCAAATTTATAAGAAAAAGCGGAATGTCCCTATTTGCTATACTGCTGGATGGTCCGGCGTGATTCCCCCGGCAGAGTCACTATGAAGTCCGAGCACATTCGCAATTTCAGCATCATCGCGCACATCGACCACGGCAAGACCACGCTCTCGGACCGGCTGCTCCAGCTGACCGGGGCGGTGCCGGATCGAGAGATGCACGATCAGATGCTCGACGCCATGGACCTCGAGCGCGAGCGCGGGATCACCATCAAGTCCCACGCGGTCACCCTGGCCTACCGGGCGAAGGACGGACAGGAGCACATCCTCAACCTCATCGACACGCCGGGGCACGTGGACTTCTCGTACGAGGTCTCTCGCAGCCTCGCCGCGTGCGAGGGGGCGCTCCTGATCGTGGACGCGAGCCAGGGCGTCGAGGCGCAGACCCTCGCCAACACCTACCTCGCCGTCGAAAACGATCTCGAGGTGATACCGGTCCTGAACAAGATCGACCTCCCCGGCGCCGACGTCGACCGGGTGAAGGAGCAGATCGAGAACATCATCGGGATCGACACCGCGCACACCATCGCCGCTTCCGCCAAGGAAGGGACCGGCATCGAGGAGATCCTCGAGGCGATCGTCGCCCTCATCCCGCCGCCGCACGGATCGTACGACGCGCCTCCCAAGGCGCTCGTCTTCGACTCGTGGTACGACGCGTACCGCGGCGTCGTGATGCTGGTGCGGGTGGTGGACGGGACGTTCCGCAAGAAGATGCGGATCCGCCTGATGAACACCGGCGGCATCTACGAGATCGAGGAGATGGGCGTGTTCTCGCCGAAGTCCGTCCCGCGCGACGACCTGTCGGTCGGCGAGGTCGGCTTCGTCATCGCCAACATCAAGAAGATCAGCGACTGCCAGATCGGCGACACGGTGACCGAGGACAGGAACCCGACGCTCTCCCCTTTCCCGGGATTCCGGGAAATCAAGCCGATGGTGTTCGCCGGGCTCTACCCCACCGACGCCGCGCAGTACGAGAACCTGCGCGACGCCATGGAGAAGCTCCGGCTCAACGACTCCGCGTTCAACTACGAGCCGGAGACCTCCGGCGCGCTCGGGTTCGGATTCCGCTGCGGCTTCCTCGGCCTGCTCCACATGGAGATCGTGCAGGAGCGGCTCGAGCGCGAGTTCGACCTCGACCTGGTCACGACCGCGCCGGGGGTGTCCTACCGCGTCACCACCACCAAGGGGGAGACGTTCGAGGTGCACAACCCGAGCAAGCTGCCGCCGCTGCAGCACCTCGAGTCCGATCGAGGAGCCGATCATCTCGACGATGATCATCACCCCCCCGGAGTACGTCGGGAACGTCATGAAGCTCGCCGAGGAGCGCCGCGGCGTCCAGAAGAAGCTCTCCTACCTGTCGAAGACCCGAGTCCTGCTCGAGTACGACATGCCGCTCAACGAGGTGGTGCTCGACTTCTTCGACAAGCTCAAGTCCGTGCTCGCGCGGGTACGCCTCGCTCGACTACCAGCTCGCGGGGTACCGCGAGAGCGACATGGTCAAGCTCGACCTCCTGGTGAACGGCGAGCCGGTGGACGCGCTTTCGTTGATCTGCCACCGCGCCAAGTCGGAGCAGAAGGGGCACGACCTCGCGGTCAAGATGAAGGAGCTGATCCCGCGGCAGATGTTCGAGGTGGTGATCCAGGCCGCCATCGGCAGCCGGATCCTCTGCCGGACCACGGTGCGCCCGATGGGGAAGAACGTCCTGGCGAAGTGCTACGGCGGCGACATCACCCGCAAACGGAAGCTCCTCGAGAAGCAGAAGGAGGGGAAGAAGCGGATGAAGAGGGTCGGCCGCGTCGAGATCCCGCAGGATGCGTTTCTGGCGATCCTCAAGGTGGATTGACCCGCGAACGCCGCTACCCCGCGGCTCCAGGACCGCTGAAATCGGCCGGTGTGTCGATGCCGCCGCGGTATTGAGGTATCGTTACCCGCGCCGCCCTGCGGCGGCTTCGGTCGCGGACGGATCGTCCCGCCGCCAAGGAGGGGTTTCCGCATGAGATCGATCCGGCGGATGTTGCCGGTTCTGGCGCTCGTCATCGCCGCGCTCCCCGCGTTCGCGTCCGCCCGATCGTGGTACGTCTCGCCTGCCGGACACGATGACACGGGGGACGGCACGACCGGGGCCCCCTTCAGGACCCTGAGGCGCGCGACGAACGCCTCGAAAGACGGGGATGCGATCCGGGTGCTGCCCGGGATCTACCGGGAGTGCGTCGATGCCTCGACCAAGTCGCTCTCGTTCGTCGCGACCGCCATCGAGGATGCCGAGCCGTCGAACTTCGTCACCATCGTGGACGGCACCGGGATCTGCGGAGGAAGCGGTTGCGCCGAGCGAAGAACGCTCGCCTGCTTCGGGACCGGCGAGGAACAGTGCTACGGGGCCTGCATCCTGCTCGTCTGCAGCGCGACCACGACCCGGCACTGCTTATTCGACTCGGACTGTCCGAGCGGAGAAACCTGCTCCGGCACCGGGACCACCGGCCTCTGCGACACCGACGCGAGCGCCGCGTGCGCGTTCGACACCTGTTCGATTTCCGATGACGCCACGGAGGGGCACTGCGAGCGATACCCGACGGTCGCCTGCACCGCCGACGCGCAGTGCGCCAATCTCGACTGCGAATTCGGCACCTGCGATCGGATCGAGGGGACGTGCAGCGTCTCCGGCGCTCGGTGCGCCACGGGCGCCGACTGTCCGGCGGGAGAGACCTGCTTGCCGCTCTCCCTCGCGCCGGTGTTCGACCTCGGCCCAGGATCGACGGTGACCGGGTTCACGATTCGAGGCGGCGGGCTTTCCGGCGTCCGCCTGGTCGGATCCGGAACCCTCGTCAAGAATCGGATCCTGGGAAATCGTGCCGACGGATCGGACGGTGGCGGCGTGCTGGCGACGCCCTCCCCCGACCCGGAGAGACTCCGCTGCTGGGAGGACACGAGTATTCTCTGCGGCGACGGAGACGGATGCAGCGTGTGCCGCAGCGACACCTCGATCCCGTGCGCGAGCCCTCAGGACTGCATCCGAGCGGGCGCCGGCTCCGTGTGCGACGATCGCGGACCTTGCCTCGCCGTCACGGAACTGATCGTTAACACCAACGCGATCGAGGAGAACGCGGCGGACGCCGCGGGCGCGGGGCACGGCGGGGGGGGCTTGCTCGTGCGCGCGGACATCGGACCCGACGCGGGGTTGAGGCTCGTCGCGACCGCGAACAACGTCCGCGATAACGACGCCGCGGGGGACGGCGGTGGAATCGCGGTCCTCGCCGGCGGCGCAGGACGCTTCGACGCGCAGTTGCGGCGTAACGTGTTCACCGCCAACCGGGGACACGACGGCGGCGGAGCCGCCATGAAGGCCACGCTGTCCGGCGAGGCCGCCCGGACCCGCGCGCTGATTCTCGGAAACACCTTCGAGGCCAACGAGGCCTCCGGGAACGGCGGCGGATTTCTCGCCGACCTCGCCGCCACGGGGGATGTCCAGCTTCTCGTCGGCGACAACGCCGCGAGAGGCAACTCGGCCGGCGGCGACGGCGGCGGCATGCTCCTTCGCGCCGAGGGGGATGGCGACGGCGCTCGACGGCTCGAGGCCAACGGGAACAACGTGTCGGGCAACGCGGCGGTCGGCTCGGGGGGAGGCCTCGATGTCGCCCTGTCGAACGGCCCCGCGTCCGTCGAGGCCGGCGTCCTCGAGGCGAATCACAACGACCTCGCGGGGAATACGGCGGGAGGGGGAGGGGGCGGAATCCGCGTCGCTCTGGTCTCCTCCGGGGCCGCCGCTTCCGCCGATATGGAGGTTGAAGGCAACACCGTCCGGAAGAACCAGGCCGGCTCGTACGGCGGCGCGGTCGCCCTCCTCCTGGACTCCGAGGGGGCGGCGGGATGCTCGGCGCGGTTCTCGCGGAATCTTCTTGCGGAAAATGCCGCGACGGACGCCGAGCACGGGGACGCGACCGGAGGCGGGTTCTTCGTCTATCTTCGCGGCGCCGCGGGAAGGGCCGACGTCTTCGCGGACTTCAACACGATCGTCTCCAACCGGTCCGACGCGGGAGCGGCCGCCATCGAGATCGAGTCCGACGGCGTGCCGCCGGACGGGAGCGCGCGCCTCGCTGTCTCCAACTCGATCCTCGCGAACAACGACGGGATCGGGATCGGTGGCCTGCCCCCCGGATACCCGGGGAAGCTCATGCAGGCGGGGAGCGACCGCGATCTGCAGGTGAGCGTCAAATACAGCGACGTCTGGGGAAACACGCACATCGACTACGAGCGGACGATCAGGGACGAGCTGACCCACGACGACACGAACGTCGCGGTGGACCCGAAGCTCGGACTCGACTTCGCGCTTCTCCCCTGCTCTCCCGCGACGGACCTGGCCGACCCCGAGGTCGATTTTTCCAGCGAGCCCCTTCCCAACGGTCTCAGGGCCAATCTGGGCCACCTCGGAGGCACCGTGACCGCGACACCGACCCTGCCGGACCTGAACGGCGACCGGCAGATCGACGGCATGGACCTTCTTCGCATCGCGGCGGCCTTCGCCTCCGACAGGGCCCTGGCGCCGGAGAGGTTCTACGCCCCCGCGGACCTCGACGGGAACGGCCTCGTGGACGGAGACGACCTGGCCTTCATGGCCGCCTTCTTCGGCTTCGAGTGCCCGTGATGGCGGAGGAGTCAACGATGAACCGGCGATTCCCACTCCCGAGATCCGCGCGCTTCCTGGCGGCGGCGCTCGGCTGCCTCCTCGCGTTGGCGTGCTCGAGCACGCAGGTCACGACCCCGACGACGCTCTCCGTTTCCTTCGTTCCCGACACGGCGCCGCCACCCGGAGCCTCGGTCACGCTGCAGCCGGGGGACGTCACCGGCACGGAGGCGCGCGTTCGCGTCTCTGCACAAGGCACGGAGGATTTCTTCGGGGCGGCGTTCTGGGTCACGTACGACATCACCTCGGTGGCGTTCACGGGCTACGACGACTCCGCCTCGTTCCTGCGAGACGACGGCAGCACCGTCACCGTCCAGGTGGACCCGCTTTCGCAACCCGGCACGGTCAAGGTCGGGATCTCGCGAGTGCAGAACGGGGAGGGCACCGTCCAGGGGGTCGACGTCACCGTCGCGCGGGACCTCATTGTCCTGGACTTTCGCGCTCGCGCGGCGGTCGAAGCGAGCCCGATCGCCTTCGCGAGCGGCCACGGCGAGGTGGTTGGTTCGGGAATGCCTCCGTCGAACACGATCGAGGTCGCCTGGGTCGGAGGAAGCTTCAACGCCAGGTAGCGGCTACTTCGGCTTCGGGTACAGGGCGTCCCACGCTTCAGGCCGCCCCTTCAACCACCGGTCGAACCACCCGACGATCGTCCTGGACCAGACCAGCCTCTTGGCGTGGTCCACGATCAGGTGGTCCATCCCCTCGACCTGCACGTACTCGACGGGAACGCCGAGCAGCTTGAGCGCGACGTAGAACGAAGCGCTCTCCCCGGGCGGCACGTTGGTATCCGCCGATCCGTGCGTCAGGAGCAGCGGCGTCCGGACCTTGTCCGCGTGGAAGAGGGGGCTCCGGTCGACGTAGATGTCCTTCCGGTCCCACGGGAACGACCCCGCGGTGGCGAGCGCGCTGTACGAGTACCCCCAGTATCCCTCCCCCCAGTACGACGAGATCGACGAGATCCCGGCGTGCGATACGGCCGCGGCGAACAGGTCCGTCTTCGTGACGATCAGCTCGGTCAGGAACCCGCCGAAGGACGCGCCGATACACCCCACCCGCTTCGCGTCCACGTACGGGTGCGCCTCGAGGAACTTCCGGGTCCCCTCGATGACCTCTCCCGACGTGATCTCCCCCCAGTCGTTCACGTGAAGGGCGGAGAACGCCTGGCCGAAACCGGTCGCCCCCGACGGCTGCAGCACGTAGACCACGTACCCCTGCGCCGCCCACCACTCCTTCGGATAGCGTCCGCCGAAGTCGCGGCTCACCGGCGACGTTCCCCCGTAGTAGTACACGATCGCCGGGACCTTCCCCTGCCTCGCCGGGTCGAACCCCGGGGGAAGATAGATTCTCCCGTCGAGGGTTCTCCCGCCGGACGAGACGAAGCTCCAGGGCTCGACCGTTCCCTTCCGCATCCCCGCGAACCACGAGGCGGCCGGCTCGTGCACGAGCCGAGCCGCGCCGGTCCGCAGGTCGGCGACGGCGAGCCGCTCCGGCACCCAGGGCGCGGTGCCGCTCACCGCGGCGACCGGAGCGTTCGAGGCGAACGACATTTCCTGCACGACGTCGCACTCCGCGGCGACGGGAGAAAACGAAGCCGTCGCGACGTCGTAGCGGTAAAGGACGACTCGCTCGCGGTCCTCGGCCTTGACGTAGATGTTCCCGTCCGCCCGGCTCCAGACGGCGCCGATCACGGCGGGGCCGAACTTCCGCGTGATCGCCTCGACCTGGCTCGTCGCGGGCTCCCAGACGAACAGCTGGCCGTCCCCCTCGTTGGGGATCGTCCCCTCGGGCACGTTGACCCCCACGGAGCCGAACTCGGAGGGGCCGGCCTGCACCAGGATCCGCTTCCCGTCGGGCGCGTACTGCACGCTTTCGATCCAGCGGCCGTCGCGGAGCTTCTTGGCGGAGAAGTCCGAAAGATCGAGTTCCCAGACCTCCTTCCGGGTGAACGGCCGGGCGCCGAGGTCCTCGACCTCGCGCAGGAACAGGAGTTTCCGGCCATCGGGGAAAAACGCCGTGCCGGTGGCGGAGAGCGAGCCTGCGGTGAGCCTGCGTCGCGTCCCGTCCGGAACCGTGGCGAGGTACAGAAAACTCCTCGTGCGGTAGTCCGTCTGGCGATCGAGCAGCCCCAGGAACCGCTTCACCCCGCGCTTGTCCGGCTCGCTCTTCGAGGTGACCGAGTAGACGACCGCGCGCCCGTCGGGCGACCAGTCGTAGCCTGCGAGGTTCTCGATCCTCTCGAGGAGCGGCCGCACTTCCTGTGTCCGGCGGTCGAGGAGCCACAGCGTGGACCGCTCCCCCTCGGAAGCCGCCCCCTTCGCGTCGGTCACGTACGACAGCCAGCGCCCCTTGGGATCCCAGGCCGCCTGTTTCACGGCGGGACCTCCGCGCCAGGTCCTGAGCAACCTGCCGTCGGCGGCGGCGCGCAGCTCGAGCCAGCTCTCGGCGTCGTCGGTCCCCGGAAGGATGCGGGTGAGGGCCACGGCGATCTCCGTCCCCTCCGGCGAAATGGCGAGGGCGGCGATCTGGGGAGCATCGAGCAGGTCGCGGATGTCGAGGTCCCACGCCGGATCGAGGGTCGCACCGAACGCGGCGCCCGTCTCTTCCTTCTCCTTCTCCTTGGGCGGGCGCAGCGAAGCGCCCGCGGTCCAAGCACCGGGGCGCGCGGGATCGTACAAGGTCTCCACGACGAGGAGGTGCTTGCCGATCGTGAGATCGACCGCGGCTTTGACTTCGGCGGCGGGACTCGAGGCCTCCGTTTCCGTGCCGCCCATCGCAACCGGCTCTCCGTCCAGCCAGGCCCGCCGCGCCTGGGACCCCAGGACCACGAGATCGAGCGACCGAAACCGCGCGACGCTCACGTACGCCGCGAGAAACGCCATCGCGGGCCGACCGTCCGCCGTCCCTTCGGGAACGGCGAGGTCCACGAGTCCGGCCGGCCCCACGTCCCGGGCCGTCCAGCGAAGAGGGCCCGCTCCGAACCAGGAAGCCTCCATCCCCTCCGTGGGGCGCCACCTGCGGTCCGGGAACCGCTCCGCCTCGAGCATCTCCTTCACGCCGTAAGCCCCCGGTTTCTCCTCGTGGAACACCGGAAGCGGATCGACCGCCGGTCCGAGGACGAGCCACTTCGGCACGACGGTTTCGGCGGGCTTCGCCTCGATCTGGGGTGGGTTCGTCATCTTTTCCCCCGTCCCTGTCGCCGCTTGCGCCGCGAGGGGAAGCCCCGCAAGAAAGAGGGCGGTGAACGAAATCGTCCATCTCGAGAATCGCATGCGGTCTCCTCGGCCGGCGAGATCCGGGGCCGGACCGTCGAGGATACCATCGGGATGACGGCCGTAGCGCCCCCGGTTGCCGGGGCGCCGCACTCGGAGCCGGCCAAGGAGGTGCGATGAACGCCCGCGACGAGGTGGACCAGGAGATGCGCGAGAAAGCCCGCGCCCTCGACGCGGAGATCGAGCGCCTCCGGGCGGAGAACGAGGCGCTGAAGAAGTAGACCCCATCGCGGCGCCCCGCCGGCGGCCGAGGGTCGGCCCTCGCCGCGACGGATTGCGGTCGCCGACCCCGTTGCACTAACCTGCCCGCCTCACGGAGGTCGGCGTGGTCATTCGCATCGAGATCGCGACGCGCCCCGGATTTCGGGACCCACGGGGGGAGGAAATCTCGAGGACGGTGCGCGGGTTCCTCGGGATTCCGGTCCGGCGGGTGCGCACCCGGGACGTTTACCGGATCGAGGCGGATCTCACGGAGGGCGAGGCGCGCAGCGTCCTCGCGGAGTTCACCGACCCGGTCCTCCAGACGGGGGCCGTCGGACGGGTCGAGGACGGCCCGTTCGACGTGGCGGTCTCGGTCGGCTACAAGCCGGGGGTGACCGACCCGGTCGGCAAGAGCGCCCGGGTCGCCATCGAGGACCTGCTCGGGCGGCCGCTCGGGGCGAGGCGGCGCCGTCTACACCTCGCGCCTCTACCTGCTCGACGGCGTCGACCGCGGCGGAGGCCGAGCGCATCGCCCGGGCGCTGCTCGCCAACGAGGTGATCGAGCGGGTCGCCGTGCAGTCGTACGCGCGGTGGAAGGCCTCGCCGCCCGACCTCTCCGTGCCGCGGGTGGCGGAGCACCCCCCGCGGCCGCGTCGAGCCGGTGCGCTCTCGGGCTCGCGACGACGGCGCTGCATGCCGGCTCTCGCCGCGAGCGGCTGCTCGCGCTCTCCCTCGACGAGATGCGGACGCTCCGCGACTTACTTCCGCGACGGCCGCCGCCGATCCGGCGCCGCCGGGCCGCCGGCCTGGGCGCCGACCCCACCGACGTCGAGCTCGAGTGCCTCGCCCAGACCTGGCGCGAGCACTGCAAGCACAAGATCTTCAACGCCGACCATCACCTACCGCGAGCCGCGGCAGGCCGCCGCGAGGACGATCCGCTCGCTCTTCAAGACCTACATCCGGGGCACCACCGAGGCGGTCGACGCGCCATCCGGGCGCGCGAGGGCACGAGCTGGCTCGTCTCGGTCTTCCACGACAACGCCGGCGTCATCGCGTTCGACCGACCGCATGCCACCTGGTCTACAAGGTCGAGACCCACAACCGCCCGTCGGCGCTCGATCCCTACGGCGGCGCCATCACCGGCATCGTCGGCGTCAACCGCGACCCCTTCGGCACCGGGCATCGGCGCCGACCTGCTCTCCAACGTCTGGGGCTACTGCTTCGCGTCGCCGCTCCGCGACGGCGGCCGGCTCCCGCCCGGGCTGCTCCACCCGCGGCGCATCCGCGACGGCGTCCACCGCGGCGTCATCGACGGCGGCAACCAGTCGGGCATCCCCTACGGCCGCGGCTGGGAGTTCTTCGACGAGCGCTTCCTGGGCAAGCCCCTGGTCTTCTGCGGCACGGTCGGGCGCATGCCGGTCACCGATCGCCGGGCGCGCCCGCGCGAGGTGAAGACGGCTCGCGCCCGGCGACCTGCATCGTCATGGTCGGCGGCCGCATCGGCAAGGACGGCATCCACGGCGCCACCTTCTCGTCGGCCGCGCTCGACCGAGGAGTCGCCCGGTCCAGGCGGTGCAGATCGGCGACCCGATCACCCAGAAGATGATGTTCGACTTCCTCCTCGAGGCGCGCGACGCGGGCCTCTACTCGGCCATCACCGACAACGGCGCCGGCGGCCTCTCCTCGTCGGTCGGCGAGATGGCGAGGCAGCTCGGGCGGCGCGCGGCTCGACCTCGCCCGCGCGCCCGCTCAAGTACCCGGGGCTCGCGCCCTGGGAGATCCTCGTCTCCGAGGCGCAGGAGCGGATGACCCTCGCGGTGCGCGCCGGAGAAGCTCGGCGCCTTCCTCGAGCTGGCGCGGCGGCGCGAGGTCGAGGCCACCGTCCTCGGCGAGTTCACCGCCGGACGGCTGCTTCCACGTGACCCACGGGGACGAGACCGTGGCGCTCATCGCCATGGAGTTCCTCCACGAGGGCGATCCCGACCTGCGACCTCGACGCCGCGCTGGAGCGCCGCCGTCCGTTCGCCGGCCGCCGGGCCCGCCGCCCGCGCGACCTGACGAGGCGCGCTGCCGCGACCTTCCTCGGCCGGCTACAACCTCTGCTCGAGCGAGAGCGAAGGCGCGCCACTACGACCACGAGGTGAAGGGGCTCACGCGTCGTGAAGCCCTTCGTCGGGGCGAAGGCGCGACGTGCCGGCCGACGCCACGGTGCTCCTCGGCGCGACGACGGCACCGTGCGAGGGCTACGTCCTGTCGGAGGGGATCCACCCCTTCCTACTCGCGACATCGACGCCGACGCCATGGCCGCCGCTCGCCGTCGACGAGGCGGTGCGGCGGTCAGCTCGCGCCGGCGCGCGGCTCGACCGGATCGCGCTGCTCGACAACTTCTGCTGGCCCGACCCGGTGCGAGTCCGAGTCCGACGCCCGACGGCGCGTACAAGATGGCGCAGCTCGTCCGCGCCTGCCGGGCGCTCCGACGATCTGTGCGTCGCCTACGGCGCGCCGCTCATCTCCGGCAAGGACTCGATGAAGAACGACTCCACGATGGGCGGCGTGAGGATCAGCATCCCCCCCACGCTGCTCGTCTCGGCGATCGGGCGGATCGACGACGTGCGGTGCGCGGTCACCCTCGACCTCAAGGCGCCTGGGCATGCGGTGTTCCTCGTGGGAACGACCCGGGACGAGACCGGCGCCAGCGAGTATTTCCGGTACCGCGGAGAGATCGACGGTCTCGCGCAGCCGGTGGGCGGCCCCTGTCCTTACGTCGGGAACAAAGCGCCGCGGGTCGATCCCGAGGAGACGCTCCCGCTCTACCGCGCCTTCGACAGCGCGGTCCGCGAGAGGCTGGTCCGCTCCGCCTGCGCTCCGGCGCGAGGCGGTCTCGCGGCCGCCTTGGCGCGCGCCGCGATGGCGGGAGAACTGGGGATGGACCTCGACCTCGACCGCTGCCCCGACCTCGCCGCGCTGCCTCCGGACGTTGCGCTGTTCTCGGAGTCGGGCGGACGTCTCGTCGTCACGACTTCGGAAGACGACGCAGCCGATTTCGCAAGACGCTTCACCGGCCTCGCCTGCCGGCGGATCGGCACGGTGACCCGAGCGCCGCGTCTCGTCGCCCGTCTCGGCGGCAGGACGATCCTCGATGCGGGCGTCCAGGAACTCAAGACGGCGTTCAAGTCCACGTTGTCCGAGGAAGCAGGGACAGTCCCTATTTCCTCAGCGGAGATAGGGACTGTCCCTGCTTCCTCGGCGCCGGGCTGCGATGCCCCTCCGCCCCCTGCGGAAATAGGGACTGTCCCCTTTTCCGTTTTCGACTCCCTTCCGGCCGGCGAGAAGGCCAGGCGGCGCGCGGAGGTGCGCGTCCTCGTCCTGACCGGCCTCGGGCTCAACTGCGAGGCGGAGACGGACGTGGCCTTCCGGACCGCCGGGGCGAGTCCCGAGCGGGTCCACCTGCTGGACTTACTGGACGGGAGGGCGCCGCGCGCCCTGTCGGACTATCAGGTCCTCGCGTTCGTCGGCGGCTTCGCGTTCGGCGACCACCTGGGGGCGGGATCGGTGTTCGCCAACAAGATCCGGTGGCGGTTGTACGACCGTCTCCTCGAGTTCATCGACCGCGGCGGTCTGGCCCTCGGGATCTGCAACGGATTCCAGACGATGACGCGCCTGGGGATGCTCCCGGGGTTCGACGGCGATTACCGGACGCCCCGGACGACCCTGGCCCCGAACGACCGGCTCGGATACCGGGATGCCTGGATCCGCGTGGTGTTCGACCCGGACTCCCCCTGCGTGTGGACGCGCGGGCTCCGCGCGATGGACCTTCCCACCCGTCACGGCGAAGGGAAGTTCCTCGCGGCGGACAAGGGGGTCCTCGCGCGGCTCGAGTCGGGCCGGCAGGTGGCGGCGCGCTACGCCGGACCCGACGGCCGCCCGGCTCGAGACTGGCCGTGGAATCCCAATGGCTCTCCCGGCGCGGTCGCCGGAATCTGCGACCCCTCGGGCCGCCTGTTCGGCATCATGCCGCACCCCGACGCCTTTCTGTACGCCTTCCAGCACCCGCTCTGGTTCAGGAACGGCCACCACGCGCCGAGAGACGGGGAAGGGTATCCGGAGGAGGGAGCGGGGATCGCGATCTTCCGCAACGGCGTGGACGCGGCGGCGGCGAAGCTCTAGCCCGCATTATTCATGAAGAACCTACTGCGACCGCGTATCTGCGCGCCCTGCTCGGCGTTCTCGGGCCTCGGACCCTCCACGTACGGTACAGTACGCGTCGGGTCCTCGGTCCTGCGAGCGCCAAGCATGACGGGCATCTCCGCGGTCTCGCTACGGTTCTTCATGAATCATCCGGACTAGCGGAATCGTGCAGCTCCATTCGACCCGCAGCGGCCCTCGATGCGAGCGGCGCGGAGCGAACCGGCGCGAGTTCAGGCCGGGTACTTCCCCGCGATGTAGTCGGTGAGCACCTGAACGTGGAACTTGCTCTCCTTGGAGGCCTGTCGCACCAGGTCGCCGATCGACACGATCCCCACGAGCCGGTCGTGATCCACGACCGGAAGGTGCCGAATGTGCCTGTGGGTCATCAGCGCCATGCACTCGCCGACGTCGGCGCCCGACTCGATGCAGACGACCGGGGAGCTCATGATCTCGCGGACCAGCGTCCCCCGCGACGTGCGCCCCTCCACCGCGATCCTGCGAAGGTAGTCGCGCTCCGTGATGATGCCGCGGGTCTGTCCCCCCTCGGTGACAAGGAGCGCCCCCACGCCGGCCTCGACCATGCGCTGAACCGCTTCGAACACCGTCGCGGATGCCTCGATGGCGTGGACGGTGTTCCCCTTCTCCTGGAGCACGTCGCCGATTCTCGCCATGCCGGGCCTCCCTCTCGAATGACGCGCCCCATTGTAACCCAGGAGCCTGCCCGGGCCATCCCGCCGCCCGACGCCGCTACTTCTTGGAGTCCAGGACCCCCTTCAGGTCCATGATCGTGGCCTGATCGGAAACGATCACGGAGATCTTGTCGGAGAGCTTTTCCACGTAGAGGTACTTGATGTAGCTCGGGCTCTGCCGGAGCGCTTCGTTGATCGTCTCGATCGCCTTCGAGCGCCCCTGCGCTTCGATCACTTTCCTCTCCGCCTCTTTCTGCTCCTTCTCGAGAACGTACTTCATCTGCTCGGCGGACTGCTGCGCGATCTGCTTCGCCTCGATCGCCTTGGCAAACTGCTCGGTGAACCGGACGTCACGCAGCACCACCTCGTCGATGACGAAGCCGTCCTTCTCCACGAGCCGCCTGATCTTCGCGTTGATCTCGTCCTGGATTTCGGCCCGGCGAGACGAGTAGACGTCCATCACGGCGTACTCGGAGATGACGAGACGGATCACCGACCGGACCGCGGGGCGGATGATCTTCTCCTCGAAGTCGGGACCGATGCCGCGGTGGATATCGACCACGCGCCGCGGGTCGAGGTGGTGCCAGACCGTGATGTCGATCCCGACCTGGAGCCCCTCCTTCGTCGGCGACCAGAGGGAATCGTCCGACTCCGACTTCTTTCCCTCCCCCGACACGCCGGACATGGTGTATTCGAGCCGTCGCAGGTCGTAGATCTCGGTGTCGGAGATCAGCGGCGCGACGAGGGCGACCCCTTGAGGCGCGAGCCGGAAGGTCTTCGCGACGGTGTTGAACACCACGAGGCCGTGGCCGACCGGAACGAGCCTCACCGACGCGGCGAGCAGCAGGAGGACAAACACCCCGGCGGCGCCCGCGTAAACGAGACCCATGGAGCCGCCCGCGACCTGCGGGAGCCTCCGCCGTCCGTCCGTGTCCAGCACCTCGACGTCTCCTTTCCGCGCCCTCGACTTCGCGGCAAGGAATGCCGCCAGCGTCAGCGCGACCGCTGCCACGAGACCGAGCAGAAACAGTTTCTGCATGGGAACCTCCCGGAGAGGACCTCGGACTTCCGAGACGAGCCGCTAGTACTACTGTGTCATAAATTGACATTGATTCCTGGCCGTGGCACGATACCGCCATGGCCAAGAAGACTAGCTCTCCGAGTTCGCGATTCGAGGACTACGTGACGCAGCTCGGCACGGCCGTAGGGCACGCCGACCGGTTCGAGCCTCTTCGGGCTTACCTGACCGGCCTGCTGCTTCCTGGCGAGCGCAAGAGTGTCGAGCCGATGGCGGCGAAGATCGATCCGCGCAAGGTCTCCGCTCGTCATCAGTCGATGCACCACTTCGTCGCCTCGGCCCCATGGGACGAACAAGCGCTGCTGGCTGTTGCGCGGGATTGCGCGTTGGAGCAGCTCGAGCGTCATGCTCCGGTGGCGGCGTGGGTCGTCGACGATACGGGATTTCCCAAGAAGGGATCGTACTCGGTCGGCGTCGCGCGGCAGTATTGCGGCCCGCTGGGCAAGCAGGACAACTGTCAGGTGGCGGTCACGATTTCGTTGGCCAACAGCACGATGAGCGTCCCCTGCGCGTACCGGCTGTACCTGCCCGACGCCTGGGCGCGCGATCGCAAGCGCCGTCTCACGGCGGGCGTTCCGCGCGAGGTGGGATTCGCGACCAAGTGGGAGATGGCGTTGGCGGAAGTGGACCGCCTGCTTGGAGACGACCTGCCCGGGGCACCGGTTGTCGCCGATGCAGGTTACGGCGTCGTGACGGCGTTTCGGGAGGGTTTGACGCATCGCCACCTGTCCTACGCAGTCGGTGTCACCGCCGAGACTACCGCATGGCCGCCGGGGGTGGAACCGCTGCCGCCCAAACGCTGGAGCGGCCAGGGCCGGCCGCCCGCGCGCATGCGTCGCTCGGCGCGCCGACATCCGGTATCGCTCGCCCAGCTTGCCGCCAGTCTGCCCGAGCGGTCCTGGCGCGCCGTCCGTTGGCGAGAAGGCACTCGCGGCACGATGCAGTCGCGTTTCGCCGCGGCGCGTGTACGCCCCGCGCACCGTGACGATAACCGACGCGAGCCGCGGGAGGTCGAATGGCTGCTGATCGAATGGCCGACCGCGGAGCCCAAGCCCACGAAGTACTGGCTGTCGACGGTACCCGAACACGTTTCCTTGGACGAACTGGTCCGACTCGCGAAGATCCGCTGGCGCATCGAGCGAGACTACGAGGAGATGAAGAACGAACTGGGGCTCGATCACTACGAGGGGCGTGGCTGGCTCGGCTTTCATCATCACGGCGTCCTATGCATCGCGGCCTATGCCTTCCTCGCGGCCGAGCGCGCTCGGCTTTCCCCCCCAGAGCCTCTTGCCTTCTTGCGTACCGCTCGTCTACCCGAAGGTTTCCATCCGCGGGGCAGTCCCGCTGCGCCCTGAACGTCATGAGCCCACGTCCATCACGACGCAGCGTGTCCGCCATGCTCGCGCCCTCGCGCGTCAGCTCCCGTGTTGTCCATGGTGCGGAGGCGGTCATGGTCGGTGACATTTATGACACAGTAGTACTAGGAAACGACCGGCTCCGTGTACTTGACCTTGATGCCGTCCTGGGTTCGCAGCACTCGGAAGTCCGCTAGCAGCTTTTTCGTCACCGGGCCCGGTCGGCCGTCGCCGATACGGCGTCCGTCGACGGAGATCACCGGGACGATCTCGGCGCCGGTCCCCGTGAGGAAGCACTCATCCGCGTTGTAGATGTCGTGGAGCGCGAGCACCGTCTCGGCGCAAGGGATGCCCGCTTTTCCCGCAAGGTCGAGGACCGCGCCGCGTGTGATCCCGCCGAGCGCCCCCTGCATCAGGTCCGGAGTCTTGACGGTCCCCTTCTTCACCATGAACAGGTTGTCGGCGGTGCACTCCGCCACCAGCCCGTGCCGGTTGAGCATGATCGCCTCGATCGCGCCGGCCCTCTTCGCCTCGATCTTCGCCAGGATGTTGTTCAGGTAGTTGAGCGACTTGATGCGCGGGTCGAGCGACTCCATCGGGATCCTCCGGACGCTGGAGGTAACGAGGGACACCCCCTTGTCGTAGACCTCCTGCGGGTACAGAGAGATCGCGTCCGCGATGATCACGATGGTGGGGCGGCGGCACTTCGCGGGGTCGATACCGAGGTCGCCCGGGCCGCGGGAGATGACGAGGCGGATGTAGATGTCCTTCTTCCGGTTCGCCGCCACGGTCTCGAGAATCGCCTGGATCATCTCGTCGTGCGTCAGCGGGATCTCGAGCGCGATCGTGTTGGCCGACTCGTAGAGGCGGTCGATGTGTTCCTCGAGGCGAAAGACGTTCCCGTCGTAAACCCGGATTCCCTCGAACACCCCGTCGCCGTACAGGAAGCCGTGGTCGAACACGGAGATCACGGCCTGCTCTTTCGGTATCAGCTTCCCGTCCACGTAAACCAGTACCTGCATGTGAGCCTCCGTCGCCGTGCGCCGCGGACGAACGTCCGTGCCCCGGCACGCGGTTCGATTCAGGATGCAACCGCCGTCGAATCTCCCTCGTCACCATCATCCAGGGCGGCCCGCCGCGATTCCGCCAGCACGACGAAGTGCCGGTGGAGGCGGTGGTCGCCCGTCAGCTCGGGGTGAAACGTCATCGCCAGGATCCGTCCCTGCCGCACCAGGACCGGCTCGTCGCCGAACCGGGCCAGGACCTCGACCTCTCGCCCCAGCGACCTGAACCGGGGGGCGCGGATGAAGACCGCATCGAGGGTCCCCCGAAGCGCCGGCACCTCGAGGCGCGCCTCGAAGGAGTCCACCTGCCTCCCCCAGCCGTTCCTCTCGATCACCGCGTCCAGGAGCCCCAGACTCGCCTGCTCCGGACCGAGGACCTTGCGAGAGAGGAGGATCGCCCCGGCGCAGGTCGCGAAGATCGCCCCCCCCTCCCCGTGGAACCCGCGGAGCGCGTCGAACCAGGGCTCGTCCCGCATGAGGTTCAGGAGCGTGGTGCTCTCCCCTCCCGGGAGCACGAGTCCGTCGAGCCCCGCGAGCCCGGCGCACCGGCGGACCTCGACCGGGTCGCCCCCCGCGGCCTCGATCGCCCTGGCGTGGGCCTTGAAGTCCCCCTGCAGGGCGAGCAGGCCGATACGCGTCATCACCATCCCCGCGTCTGCATCAGCTCGGATTCGGCGAGCTTCGACGTCTCGAGGCCCGGCATGGCATCGCCGAGCCCTCGGGACACCTCCGCGACGATCTTCGCGTCCTGGTAGTGGGTCGTCGCGCGCACGATCGCCTTCGCCCGCGTCGCCGGATCGGACGACTTGAAGATGCCCGATCCGACGAACACCGCCTCCGCGCCGAGTTGCATCATGAGCGCCGCGTCGGCGGGGGTCGCGATCCCGCCGGCGGCGAAGTTGGGAACGGGAAGTTTCCCTTCCAAAGCGACCAGCCGGACCAATTCGCACGGCGCTCCGAGGCGCTTCGCCTCCGCCATCATCTCTTCCGGCCCAAGAATCGTCAGCCGCCGGATCCCCGACACGACGGTTCGCATGTGCCGGACCGCTTCGACAATGTTACCGGTGCCGGCTTCTCCCTTGGTGCGGAGCATCGCGGCCCCCTCGCCGATCCGCCGCAGCGCCTCGCCCAGGTCCCTGCAGCCGCAGACGAACGGAACCTTGAAGGCAAACTTGTCCACGTGGTGCTCTTCGTCGGCGGGGGTCAGGACCTCGCTCTCGTCGACGTAGTCGACGCCGAGCACCTCGAGGATCTGCGCCTCGGCGAAGTGGCCGATCCGGCACTTGGCCATGACCGGAATCGAGACGGTCTCCATGATCTTCTCGATCATGGCCGGGTCGGACATGCGCGCGACCCCGCCCTGCTTGCGGATGTCGGCGGGCACGCGCTCGAGCGCCATCACCGCCACCGCGCCGGCGTCCTCGGCGATCCGGGCCTGGGCGTCGTCGGTGACGTCCATGATGACGCCCCCCTTGAACATCTCCGCCAGGCCGGTCTTCAGCCTCAACGTTCCCTTGCTCACCTCGTTCATGGCCAACCTCGCTCTCCTCGGCGTTTACAGGATCGGTACCGCCTCGTCGACGCGCCTCGCGACGTTTTCCGACCGGCCGCCCCAGCGCTCGTGGATCAGCTCTCCGAGAACGGCGATGCCGGTCTCGATCTGCGCCGGCCGGACCGAGGCGTAGGTCAGCCGGAACGTCTCCCTTCCCGAGCCGTCGGCGTGAAACAGCTCTCCCCGGCTGATCAGCACCTGCCGCTCCCGGGCGGCAACGAACAGGTCGGTGCTGTCGATCCCGGCGGGGAGCGTCACCCAGAGAAACAGTCCCCCCTCGGGCCTCGCCCAGGCAACACCGTCCGGTAGCCTCCGTTTCAATGCGTCGAGCATGATGTCGCGCCGCTCGCGGTAGGCGGGCCTCACCCGATCGAGGTGCTCGGCCAACCCGCCGTCCGCCAGGAATTCGTGAAGCGCGGCCTGGAGCAGTGGGCTCGACCCATGGTCCTCGATCTGCTTGAGCGCCACGAGGCGCTCCAGCACCGCTGTGGGAGCAGCGACCCAGCCTACGCGGAGACCGGGCAGCAACTTCTTCGAGAACGTGCTGATGTAGACGACGCGCCGTCCACCGTCCATGGCGTGAAGCGTCGGCAGATCGGCCCCCTCGAACCGCAAATCGCTGGCCCAGTCGTCCTCCACCACCGCGCAGCCGAACCGTGCCGCGAGCGACAGCACCTCGAGACGACGCGCCTCGCCCATGACGTGCGTGGTCGGGTTGTGAAAGGTGGGCTGGACGTAGACGACACGCGGCCGATGGCGCTCGAGCGCCAGGGCGAGCAGATCGGGACGGATCCCTTCCTCGTCAACCGGAACGCCGACGATCCGGGCGCCGAGAGAGCTCAACACGCTGAGCGCCCCGGTGTAGGTCGGCTCCTCGATGACGACGGGATCGCCCCGGTCGAGCATCGTTCTGAAGACCAGCTCGACCGCCTGCTGCGACCCGTTGGTGACGAGGATCCCCTCGGCCGCCGCGTTCGAACCCTTCGCTCGCATGTCCGCGGCGATCGCCTCCCTCAGCGCCGGGTACCCCGAGGTCGGGCCGTACGACAGCACCTCGGCGCCGCGCCGCCTCAGCACCGTGTCGAGAGCCGATCGGAACCGCTCCACCGGCATGAGCTCGGCCGCAGGGTACGAGCCCGCGAACGAGATCCCATCGGAAGACATCGCGGCCCGGTAGACCGAGAGAAGCCCCGCGACACCGGGCCCCTCGACCGCACGGGAAAACGAGGTGAGCCACTCACCACCCGCGAGAAATGCCGGGCTCCCGGCTTCGGACGACGGCTCAGCAGGCTCCGCCGCGAAGGTTCCGCGGCCGGTGTGGCTCGTCACCAGCCCTTCGGCGGCGAGCGCCTCGTAGGCGGCGACCACCGTGTTCCGGTTCACGCCGAGATGGCGGGCCAGATCGCGAGTCGGCGGGAGCTTCCCACCCGGGACGAGGCGCCCCTCCGCGAGCGCCGCGCGCACCCCGTCCACGATCTGCCGGTAAACCGGCACGTCGCTGTCTTCGTCGATCTTGAGTCCGGGCACCATGACCATCGCCTCGATTGATTGGCCTAGTCCACTAGTCCATTATAGATGAGTTTTGGTCTCTGTCAAGGAATGTGAGGCTAACAATCCGACATTGGACCATAGAATTGGACGGCTTGGAGCAGCTGTCGGCGACAGCGCGAGTCGAAGCGGCCGCTCAGACTCCCGGCTCGAGATTGGGCGCTTCGGCCTTCGACCGGGCGCGGAACGGCAACGCTTCGTCGATCCGGCGCACGAGAATCTCGAGGCCGAGACCGCTCGTCGCGGAGATCGGGAGCGCCCGGCGCCCCGCGAGCCGCTCGGCAAGCTGCTGCTCGTCTAGAAGATCGGCCTTGTTGAACACCACGAGCCGCGGAATTCCGTCGTAGCCGAGCTTTTTCAGGATCCCTTCCACGGCGACGATCTGCGCCTCGTACCCCGAGTGTGCCGCGTCCACGAGGTGCACCAGCAGGTCGGAAGCGGCAATCTCCTCGAGGGTCGCGCCGAACGCCGCGAGCAGGTCCTTCGGCAGGTCGCGAATGAACCCCACCGTGTCGTTGATCACGACCTCGCGCTCGCGCGGGAGCCTCAGGCGCCGGCTCGATGGGTCGAGCGTCGCAAACATCCGATGCTCCACGAACACTTCGCTCCGGGTGAGAAGATTGAGGAGCGTGCTCTTCCCGGCATTGGTGTAGCCGACCAGCGAGACCACCGGGACTCCCCGTTCGCGACGGCGCGCGCGGCGCTGCCCACGCCGGGTTCGCTCGGAGTCGAGCAACTTCTCGAGATTCCGGATCCGGTCGCGCACGCGGCGGCGGTCGACCTCGAGCTTCTGCTCGCCCGGGCCCCGTCCGCCGATCCCCCCCATCAGCCGGGACAGGCCGGAATCGCCGCGGCTCATGAGCCTCGGGAGCAGGTACTTGAGC
This sequence comes from Terriglobia bacterium, assembly GCA_963790465.1. Taxonomy (GTDB): domain Bacteria; phylum Acidobacteriota; class Polarisedimenticolia; order Polarisedimenticolales; family JAIQFR01; genus JAIQFR01. The sequence goes on from CAWBOP010000022.1 coordinate 76,861, forward strand.
TGCGCCAGCTCCACCTGGACCTTTCCCTCGCGGGTCCTCGCCCGCCGAGCGAAGATGTCGAGGATCAACTGGGTGCGGTCGATCACCTTGAGGTCGGTCGCCTCCGCGATCGCGCGTCCCTGCGCGGGAGTGAGGTTCTGGTCGACCACGATGAAGTCCGCCTGGAGCCTGAGCGCGCGGATGATCAGGTCCTCGAGCCGGCCGGAGCCCATGAGCGTGCGCGAGTCGTAGGAGGACCGCCGTTGCACGATCCGGTCCACGACGGCGAGATCGCTCGAGTTCGCGAGCTCTTCCAGTTCGGCGATCGACGCCTCGGCGAAGGCGCGGTTCCCCGTGGTGACGTGGACAAGGATCGCGCGCCCCGAGCGCCCGGAAACGCGCGTGCGCTCGCGGCGGCGGTCGAACTCCTCCTCGAGGGCGCGGATCATCGCCAGGAAGTCGTCGTCCACGAGGCTCGCCGGCCGAGGCGGAAAGAGACGGTAGCGCTCGCCGTCGGCGACCACGTCCTCGACGTCACGGCCGCGGCGGCGGGAGGTCGTGGGACGCCCGGGGACCACCGCACCGGGCGGCAGCGGGAGGCGCGCTTCGTCCCGCGACGGCGCGGATCTCGGCGCACGCTCTTCCGCGGGAAGCAGGTGCGCGAGGCGCACGGCGCCCGGGAGCCCGTCGTCGGTGACCGCGATCACCGCCATGGCGTCGAGCCGGTGCAGGGCGAGCGGCGAGAGATCCGCCGCCGCCAGCGGCTCGTCGTTGCCGAGGCGCGTCGAGAGAAGCCGCAGCGTGCAGAACCGGTCGCGGCCGGAGGGGGCGCTCGGTTGGCGTGGGACGACCAGTCTCGCCGCCTCCCCAACCGCCACCGCCTCGACCCTCCCCGCCCGGTCCACCAGCAAGCCGAGCCGCCGGTTGATGTCCCGGCTGATCTCCGCCATCTCTCGGGCGAGATCGTGGGTGAGGATCGCGTTGGGAGGAATCCGGCGCCGGTACAGCCGCTCGAGCCGGTGCCGCTCGGCGGGAGACAACCCGGTCAGGTGGCCGTGTAACATGGGGTCAGACATAATAGACGCAACGGTTGCCGATTGACAACGCGGCACAACCGCCCGGGAACCAGAGACTTGCGCCTCTGCCGATCCTCTGGGCTGTGACGTCTTTGGTGCGTGGCTGAGCCATGTCGCTTGCTCCTGGCCACGCCGGTCCGTACGTTCGCTCCTCGCGGTCCCCCACACCTCCCGGGGAAGCCGACCCATGCCGAGACCGCTCAGAGTCGAGTACTGCGGTGCTTTGTTACACATCATGGCGAGGGGGAATCGTCGCGAGCCGATTTTCTTGGACGATGAGGATCGCGCCGATTTCCTGCGCCGCGTGATCCGCCTGAAGTCCCGATTCGAGATCGAGGTTCACGCTTTCGTTCTGATGCCGAACCACGTGCACCTCGTCGTGCGCCGCCGCCACCGCAGCGTGGGATCCTTCATGCTCGCTCTGTTGTCTCCTTTCGCCCTCGCGTTCAACCGCAGGCACGGGACGGTGGGGCACGTGTTCCAGAGCCGCTACAAGGGTTTGGTTTGTGAGGACGAAACGTACCTGCTACGGTTGATTCGCTACGTACACCACAACCCGCTCCGCGCGGGGCTGACTCGATCCACGCACTTTCTGTGGAGTTCCTACGCGGCGTACCTTGACGACAACCTCTGGCCGTGGGTCGACACGGCGCCCGTACTAGCGCTGTTCGGTCGGGACGCAAGCGAGGCTTGCGAAGCGTTCCGCGAATTCCATGAAGGCGAGCACGCCATCGTGGAAAGCGGCGGCGAATTCGGCGTCACCGAACGGGTCTTTTTGGGTGACTCGGACTTCGTGAGGCTCGCGCGCCGCCGGGCGGCGACCAGCGTCCCCGAGTCAGTTATCGGTCGACGCTCCCTGGACGAAATCCTGCGAGAAGTCCTGGTTAGCTCCGGTCAACGGCTCAACGCCATCGAGATCCGTGGCCCGAGTCGACGTCGGACCGCCGGACTCGTCCGCGCTGCCTTCGTGTTTGCCGCCGTGGAGGTACACGGCCACTGCTACGCGGAACTCGCCGGTTACCTACGCCGCACCCCTGCGACGCTCAGGATGATCCTGTCGCGCTACAGGCGAAGTCGCGAGATGGCACCGATTCCGTCTGAACCGCAACAGGCCGACAATCTCAGGTCTTACCGGGACAGCGGGTCGCGCCGATTACAAAGTTGAAACGTTGCGTCCGTTATGTCTGACCCCTAGATCTTCCCCACGAAGTGCGTTCCGGCGCGCCCCTCGATGGCCATCGGCAGGCTCTCGGGGTTGGTGATCAGCGCGCGGCGCCCTCCTTCCCTCAGGTAGTGGATCACCGCCTCGATCTTGGGGCCCATGCTGCCGGGGGCGAAGTGCCCCTCGTCTCGCAGACGCTCCAGTTCCTCTAGCGTCACGGCGCCGAGCGCCTGCTGATTGGGCTTGCCGAAGTTGACATAGACCTGCGGCACCGCGGTCAGGATCACGAGGAGCCCGGCGCCGATGTCCGTCGCCAGCACGCTTGAGGTCAGGTCCTTGTCGATGACCGCCTCGATCCCGGCGTACTGGCCGTCCGCCTGTTTCTTGATCGGAATCCCGCCGCCGCCGCACGCCACGACGATGTGCCCCGCGCGCGCCGCTTCGCGGATCATGTCTCGCTGGATCACCTTGATGGGTTTCGGGGACGGGACGATGCGCCGCCAGCCGCGCCCCGAGTCCTCGCGGACCTGCCACCCGAGCACATCCCGGCGGCGCTCCGCCTCTTCCCGGCTCAGGAACGGCCCGATCGGCTTCGTCGGTTCGCGAAACGCCGGGTCCGCCTCGTCCACGAGCACCTGCGTGACCACCGTCACCACATAGCGGCGTACCCCCTTTTTTCGGAGCTGGTTCAGGAGCGATTGCTGGAGGATGTACCCCAGGCTCCCCTCGGTCATGGCGACGAGCACGTCGAGGGGCATCGCCGGAACTTCCTCGCGGGATATCTCGTTCTGGATCAGGAGATTTCCGACCTGCGGGCCGTTTCCGTGCGTGAGGACGACGTGGTACTTGCGATCGACGAGGGTCATGAGCAGCGCCGCGATGGTCTCGGCGTTCCGCTCGTGGTCCTCGATGGTCCCTTTCTCCCCTATCTGCATGAAGGCGTGGCCACCCATCGCGACGAGGACGATCGGGAAGTTGGCTTCGGCGCTCACGGGAATTCCTCCTTGCCGTTCCGCAGGAAAGCCTCAAGTCTCGCACGCCGGACGCGCGCGCGGCAAGGGACCGCCCCGTCGGCACCGCCGCGCGGCGGACCCGAACACCGCCAGTTCGCGGACGCGATATCACGCGCAGACGGCAGCCAGGGCCTCCTCCGACACCTCCAAGCGCTCGGCCGGACTCATGTGTGTCCTCCTCTTCGTGGAAAGAGCAAGAACCGCCGCGACGAGTCAGTCGAGGTCGAAGACGTTCATCGGGCGCGAGGTGTCGTCCGCCGCCTTCTTGCGCGCTTCCTCGAATTTCTTGTCGAGGAGGTCCTGCAGGTTGCGGGTGCGGTCCGCGGCCTTCGAGAACGCGTCCTCGCGCTTCTGCGCCCCCCCCTCCACCTCGGTGAGCGCCTGCTCGAAGGTCTTCGTTGACTTCGGCGCCGGGCGCTCCTCGGAGAGGATCTCGCCGGTGGCGGCGTCCACCTTCATCCGGTTTCCGCAGCAGGGGCAGAGAACGTCGACGGTGGCGGACATGATCGCGGCCTCCGGAATCATTGTGGGGCGCAGGACGCGGCCCGTCAATCGGCGCGTCGGCGCAGGCGCACGACGGTAGCCCCCCAGCCGCCCCGCTCCGGCGGGGCGTCGGCGAAACCGGCGACGCCGGGATGCCGCGACAAAACCGAGCGGACGATCTCCCGCTGCGTGCCGGTTCCCCGCCCGTGGATCAGCCGGACCTCCCTGAACCCCGCCTCGGTGGCCGCCTCGAGATAGGAGGCGACCAGGTCCCGGATCTCGCGGGGCTCAAACGGGTGGAGGTCGAGGTGGTCCTCGACCGGAAGATCCACCTCGGCGGGGAGGTTTCCCTCGGACGGTTCGCCGCCGCCGTTTTCGTTCATCCTCTCGCTCCTCCCGCGCGTCGCGGGACGCTCGTCCTCGGGGCTCGGCACGTCAGTGTAGCGCCCCGGAAACGGCTCATGCACGAGGAGTCCGCCCGAATCGTCCCACGGGTCGCGTCCGGGGCGCCGATTCGCCCGGCTTGAACGGTTCGGGGCCCGCATCTACAATGCCCGGTTCGGGGCGGCTTCAAGTCCGGCACCACACGCGGGGGCACTCCCCGCCGGGAGGCTTCATGGCTCGAATAAGGATGACTTCGATCCGTCCTTTCGTCCTCGTCTGCCTTCTGGGCGCCGTCGCCTTCGCGTCCGGCTGTGGCGGACCGAAGACGGAAACCCCGGCGGCGCCCGGATCCCCGGCCCCCCCGCAGACCGGCTCGGCGCCCGCGCCCGCCGCGGACGCACCGCGCGCCGCGACCCCGGGTGGCGCCGCGCCCGCCGTCCCCCTCCCGGACCCGTCGATCGTCGTGGCGACGGTGGACTCTCGGCCGGTCACCGTCCGCCAGGTGTACGGGCTCGCGGCCGCGTACCGCCAGCAGTTCGAGCAGCGAGGCGTCGAGATGACCCCGCAGCAGGATCTCGATCTGAGGCGGGCGGCGGTTCAGACTCTGATCAACGCGGACCTCATGGCCCGCGCCGCGAAGGCCGAGGGGATGAAGGCGGATCCGAAGATCATCGCCGGCAGGATCGAGTCCGAACGGGCCCGTTTCAAGAGCGAAGAGGAATATCGCAAGGCGCTCGCGTCCGCGAAGGTCACCGAGGAGATGATCCGATCCGACCTCGAATCGCAGATGCTCGCGGAGGCCTGGGTGAAGGCGAAGACCGAGGGATCGAAGGTCGAGGAAGCGACCGCCCGCAGGGTCTACGACGACAACAAGGACAAGTTCAAGCAGAACGACGAGGCCCACGTCCTCCAGATCCTGATCGCGTCCGCTTCCTCCGATCCGCCGGCCAAGCGCGAGGAAGCGAGAAAGCGCGCCGAGGAGGTGCTGGCGAAGGCGAAGGCAGGGGAGGATTTCGGGAAGCTGGCCAAGCAGTACTCCGAGACGTCGAACGCGGCCAAGGGAGGGGACGTCGGTTTCATCCCGCGCCGCGAGCCGAAGATTTTCCCGAAGTTCGACGAGATGGCCTTCACGCTGCCGATGGGGGAGCTGTCACCGGTCTTCGAGACCCCGAAGGGGTTCAACGTCATCAAGGTGGTGGAGCGTCGCGAGGGGAAGGCCCTCTCCTGGGAAGAGGTCAAGCCGGGTCTGATGAATCAGATGACGTCCCAGTTCCAGGCGCAGGTCCTGGAGGGGAAGATCGCGACGCTGCGCTCGGGCGCGAAAATCGCCTACTCCGATTCCGAGATGGCGCCGCCAAAGCGTCCGGCGAAACCCTGAGGGGCGCGTTCGCCGCTACTTGCCGACCACCCCTCCCGGCGCTTCCGTGGTCGCCGTCTTGAAGAACTGGTACCCCTCGTATCTGCGAGACGAAGCCCGCCGCGGTTCCGACTGGCGGACCGACACGGCGACCCGCGTGTCGTAGCGCAGTTCCGTGGGGAAACTCAGTCCGTCCTTCCGGAGGCCGAACTGCACGAACGCGCCGTAGAGCAGCGGCCGCGGCGCGAGGTGCAGCCCCAGGAGATTGAACGCCTGCGACCAGCGATCGTAGAGCGCCCGGACCCTCCCGTCCTGCCCCGTCGGCCGCGCACGGATCTCGAGCGGCGCGAGCGTCACCGCGTCGACGAGGACCATCCCTTCCCACTGCCGGATGTCCCGCCCGTCGGTGAACGGGAGCGCGCCGAGGAACTCGATCTCGCGAACCCAGTCGTACCCTTCGAACCGCTCGCCACGATCGCGGTACGCGAAGAACGACTGGTTGAAGCGGCTGAACAACTGGACCCAGGAGTAGGCGGGCGGAAAGGGTTCCTCGTCGCGAACCTCCCCTCCCCGCGGCGTGCCGTCCTCCTTGATCTTCTGCCGGTACTCGCGGAGCGTCTCGCCTGCGGCCTCGCGCTCCAGGAGGTACGCATAACGCCTCACCGACTCGTCGGACGCCTCCCCTTCCGCGTCGTAGCGCGCCAACCGAACCGTCTCGGTGCACGTGAAGCGCAGAGCATGTTCCCGGTAGCGGTCCGCGGTGCGGGCGAGGCTTTCGCGCAGCTCCTCGGGGAGGTGCCAGGGAGCTTCCGGTTTCGGACGGGTGTCCTTGTCCTGACTCGCGGCCGCCGCAGGACGCGACGGGGCCGGCCGGTCCTCCGGTCGAGAGTGCGGAACCGGCGGGCCATCGGAGGGCGCGGGAGCTTGCGCGGCCGGCGCGCCGATGGCGAGCGCGAAGACCGAGAAGAGCACGACGGCGCGGACGCTCGAGAGAATCACCCGGACATTCTACCGTGGATCCGGCGGCTCGGCCGGATTCCGGCTTTGACGCTGCGGCAACGTTCCTATACTCTTTTTTTTCGTGAAAGCTTCAGCCGTCGGCAACCTCGCCCGGATGCGGGACCACCTTCCCGTTCTCGTCGCGTCGCTCGCTCTGATGCTGGCCCACCCGGACGATCGGATTCGAGATCAGCGACCGGCCGCGGGCGACCGCGAGTTCTTCGAAGCGGTACGAGATCTGTTCGTCGCGCCCGTGGGCGCCCCGTGGCCCCTTCGCGCCCGTCCGGGTGGAGTTCGACCCCTTGTTGAAAATCTTCAAGTGGCCGACGGTCACGAACCCGGGCGAACCTTGAGACCCTCGCGGCACGAGCCTGATATAGTGGCGCCCGAGGGGGGCCCAGGGCCTCGAGCCTGGAGTCGAAAACCCTCACGACCATGCTGAGGCGAATCCGTAATCTCTTGACGCGTGCGCCGAAGGCGACCCGGGGCGGTGATTTGCCCGCCCCGGTCCCCGATGCGGCTGCCTTACCCGCTCCCGCTGCGGAAGCACCCGTACCCGCCGCGGCGCGCGTGCATCCCGTCACGGTGCATCACGGGCCTCGCGTCGCCCACGAGCCGATCGACCCCTCGGATCTCGACCCCGACGCCGTGCGAATCCTTCAGCGTCTCACCCGGTTCGACCACACGGCGTACCTCGTGGGAGGCTGCGTAAGGGACCTCCTGCTTGGGCGCCGCCCCAAGGACTTCGACATCGCGACCTCCGCCACGCCGCGACAGGTGAAACGCCTCTTCAGCAACTGCCGGATCATCGGCCGCCGCTTCCGGCTCGCCCACGTGTATTTCCAGAGCGGGAAGATCATCGAGGTCGCCACTTTTCGCGCGGTCGATGCCGTGGACCCGGACGACGCAGCCGGCACGGAGAGCAAGGACCTCCTGATCCGCGACGATAACGTGTTCGGCAGCGCGGAGCAGGACGCGCTACGGCGCGACTTCACCATCAACGCGCTGTTCTACGACGCGCTGTCCGGCAACGTCCTCGACCATGCCGACGGGCTCGCCGACCTGAGGCGACACGTCGTCCGCACCATCGGCGATCCCGACGTCCGCTTCCGCGAGGATCCGATCCGGAGTCTGCGCGCCATCAAGTTCGCCGCGCGGCTCGACTTCGAGATCGAGGCGCACACCCTCGAGGCCCTGAAGCGAACGCGGGGAGAGATCCCGCGCGCCGCTCCGCCGAGGGTGCTCGAGGAGATCAACCGTTTCTGCCGCGGAGGCGCCGCGGCCCGGTCGTTCGAACTGGCGCTCGACACGGGGGTGTTCGAGGTCATCCTTCCGGAGTTCGCCGCCGGGTACCGCGCCCGTCCGGGCACGCGGGATCTGATGCTCGCGCTAGTGGCCGCCATCGACCGGCGGCTCGGCGACCGGCACGAGGCGAGCACCGGCGAGATCCTGGCTTGCCTCGCGCTGCCGTTGCTCATGGAGCCGCTGGGCTGGAGCTCGCAAGGCACGGCGACGTCTCCGCGAGGGATCAATTTCCGCGAGATTGCGGATGAGCTGCTGCGGCCCGTCTCCCTGCGTCTCCGGGTTTCGCGGCGCGACCAGGAACGCTGCCGCCAGATCGTCCAGGCGCTCGGACGGATGGTTCCGGTGCGCGGCCTGCGAAGGGGGCTCCGGCAAGCGATCCTGCACCGGCCGGCGTTCGTCGACGCGATGTGGATCCTCGACGTGCTGGGCGCGGCGCTCGGCGCGGACTTCGCGGAGGCGGTGGCGTACTGGCGCGGCGGGGCCGGCGCGGCGGCGACCGGTGAGGCGATGTCCGACGAGACGTCGTCCGACGAGGGGATGCCCGATCTCGAGTCCGAGGAACACGGCCTCGAGGAAGAGGTAGCGCCCGCCGCGCGAAAGCGACGGCGGCGCCGGCGCTCGAGGCAGAGGCGGAAGGATGCTCCCGCGGGGGCGAAACCGGAGCAAGCGGCCCCGCCTCCGGCCGAGCGCTCGCGTCCCGCGCGCGCGCATTCCGAACGGCGCGACGCGGCGAAACCGCACGCCGAACCGGCCGCGAAGCCCTCGAATCTTCCTCCACCCTGGGACGACGATTATTTCTTCGCCGCTCTGCCGACCGCGCCCAAGCTGGACCAGGAGGACGGCGACACCGACCGGTACGGCGCCGCGACCGTGACCCGCGGTCAAGAAACGGAACCCGACGCGCCGCGCGACGAGGCGGCTCCGGGCGCTCCTCCCGCCGACGGCCCCCCGGCAAGAAAGCGCCGGCGGCGCCGCCGCTCGCGGCGCGGACCGGCGTCAGGCGAGCGCCCCGCGCCCGCGTAACCCTGAGACGCGACGGTCGCGAGGACGCCGGCCCCCGGAAAACCACGATCAGGCCTTGCCGCCCGCTTTCGGAATCGAGTCGGATTTCAGGCTGTCGTCCGCCGAGAGCGACCCCTTCATGGTGACCTCGTAGCCGACGTGCTCGAGCGCCGCCTTCCGGTCGACGAGCTTGTAGGACTTCCCCTCGGAGACCGCCTTTCTCATTTCCCGAAACCTCCTGCCGCCCGCCTCCCCGGCGGTCCCGCGGCAAAAGGGTTGGGTGATCGACCCGTCCATCCTGCTCCCCGATTGAATCTCCGGCACCGGTACGGCGGCCGGAGGTTCCGGGCCGCGCTGGAATCGCGCCCTCCCCCTGCGCTATCCTCTCCCCCACGGTCCGACCCCGGGTCCCGGGAACGATCAGGAGACCTCGCCATGCCGATCACCCGACTCGACCAGATGCTCGACCGCTCAAGAGCCTTCCCAGGAAGCGGCTCGTCGCCGCCTATGCCAACGACTCGCACACCATCGGGGCGGTGGGACAGGCAGTGGACCTCGGCATCGTGGACGCCACGCTGGTGGGGGACGAGGCAAAGATCCGTGTGGCCTGCGCGCAGGACGGGATCGATCCCGGGAAGTTCGCGATCGTGCACGAGCCGGACGAGGCGGCGGCCACCGCCCGGTCGGTGGCCATGGTCAACGCCGGCGAGGGGCAGATCCTGATGAAGGGGCTGGTCTCGACCGACAAGTACATGCGGGCGATCCTCGACAAGGAGCAGGGGCTGATGGAGCCCGGCGCGATCCTGAGCCACGTGTCGGTGATCGAGAACCCGCGCTACCCGAAGCTGATCGTCTGCGGCGACGTCGCGGTGATCCCGCAGCCCGAGCTGAAGGAGAAGATCGCGATCACCCGGTACCTGATCCGGTGGCGCACGCCCTCGGCATCGAGCGGCCCAAGGTGGCGATCATCGCCGCCTCGGAGCAGGTGCTCCCGAAGATGCAGGCGTGCGTGGACGCCGCGATCCTCGCCAAGATGGCCGAGCGGGGTCAGATCAAGGGGGCGATCGTGGACGGGCCGCTGGCTCTCGACGCGGCGATCGACCGGGAGTCGGCGGAGATCAAGGGGCTGACGGGCGAGGTGGCGGGGGACGCCGACTGCCTGCTGTTCCCCAACATCGAGAGCGGCAACGTCTTCTACAAGACCAACACCAAGCTGGCCGGCGCCGAGCTGGGCGCGATGGTGGCGGGCGCCCGCGCCCCGGCGATCCTGTCGTCGCGCGGCGACACGGTCAAGACCAAGATGTACTCGATCGCGCTCGGAGCGTTGACCGCGAGCTGAGGCGGCCGGCGCTCTCTCAGGTGCCGGACGCGCCGGGGTAGTCCCTTGCCTCTTCCTTGCCGGACAGGACGCGCAGGGCTCCCTTGACCAGCGCCGACATCTCGTTCTCGCCCGGGTAGACGCTGACCCCGCACCCCATCGCCGCGACGTACCGCTCGATCGCCGCGACGAGCCGAGCGGAGCGGGCCATCCCGCCGGTGAGCAGGATGCGCTCCACCGTCTCGCCGTCGAACGCCGGGACCATCGAGGCGATCTGCTTGGCGATCTGGTAGGCCAGCGCCTCGAACACCTCGGCCGCTCGCGCGTCCCCCACGTCGATCCGCCGCTCCACCTCGCGCAGGTCGGCGGTGCCCAGGAGGTCGATGAGGCCGCCCCGCCCCTTGTTCAGCTTCTTCAGGTCGCCGTGGGTAGCGTTGCCGGAGAAGCACAGGTCGATCAGCTGCCCCGGCGGGAGGGATCCCGACCGCTGCGGGCTGAACGGCCCCTCGCCGTCGAGCGCGTTGTTCACGTCGATGTAGCGCCCCCGCTTGTGGGCGCCCACGGTGATGCCGCCGCCCATGTGGACGACGATCACGTTGATCCTCTCGTAGAACGTCTCGTGCTCCTCGGCGTAGCGGCGGGCCGTGGCGATCTGGTTCAGGGCGTGGCTGACCACCTTCCGCCGGATCGCCTTGAACCCGGTGATCTTCACCCGCTCGGGCGTCTCGTCCACCACGACGGGGTCCACGATGAAGGCCGGATGGCCGGTGCCCGCCACCAGCTCGCGGGCGATCAGCGCGCCGAGGTTCGAGGCGTGCTCCCCTTGCCGTCCGGTGCGCAGGTCCTCGACCATGGCCTCGGACACCTTGTAGGTGCCGTGGGGGATCGGCCGCAGCAGCCCACCGCGGGCGGACACCGCGTCGATGTCCTCGGGGCTGAGGCCGTTCTCCTCGAGCATTTTCAGAATCGCGTCCTTCCGGAACAGGAACTGCGCCGTGACGCTCTTCCCCTCGAACGGCGCCAGTTCCTCCGCGGAGTGCTCTATCTCCTTGGCGAACACCTCCTCGTCCCCCTCGTAGACGGAGATCTTGGTCGAGGTGGAGCCGGGATTGACCGCCAGGACGCGGTGCCGGCGGAAGAAGGTGTCCCGCGGCGTGCGCTTCCACTCGCCGAACCGGTGCATGCGCAGAGCCGACGCCTTCACCGCGAGCCGGACGTCCTCGGGGGTGCAGTCCATCGGGAGGTCCACGCCGCGGAACCGGATCCCGAACATCACCGGGAATTTCTTCGCGCCGGGGTAGCGCGTCGCGTAGAGGAAGTACAGGAGGTTCCCCATGTCGAGGTTCGGGCAGATGATGACGTTGGAGCCCCCCTCCCACGCGCCGTTCCCCTCCCGCTGGTAGTACGTGGCCGAACGCTGCGACAGAGCAACCGCGACCTTGACCTCGCCGTGGATCTTGATCGTCGCGTACCGCGGGCCGTGGTCGATCCGCTCCTGCAGGATCTCGGGGACGAGGGCGGTCGCCTTTCGGACCAGCTCGGGCGATGGTCCCTCGTCGGACCCGCGGTTCGAGTACGAGACGATGGTTCCGCGGATCTCCGGCAGCTCCTCGACGGGGATCAGGTCGCGAGCGATGGCGCAGGTGCCCACCGCCACGTGGGCGAGCACTTCCGGCGTCATCGTGGCGTTGACGGCGACGTCGCCGAACACGACGATGTTGTTCGGGAACACATCCAACGGGTGCTGGTCGGGAAGCACGAACACGCCCGCCTCGCACTGGATATCTTGCTTCTTCAGGATCCGGAGCATCGGCCGGAAGAACTCCCTCGGGGCGTGCCCGGCCCCCCCCACGACCGTGTCGGCGTGGTCCAGATTCACCGAGCAGATCCCGAAGTGCCCGGGCTCCATGACGAAGCGGCGCGCGGCGTCGAGGTCGAGCTTCGGCCCTCCCTCGACGCAGTGGCCCTGGTAGCAGCGAGCGAACTCCTCTACCAGGTCGTCTCGCTCGGAGATGTCCACGAAAGCGCTCTCCGACATCGCGTACTCGATCCGGTCGGAGTCCACGTGGCGGAGTTCTCGCTCGATCACGTCCCGCACTTCCGCCTCCGGCGCGAGGAGCACCGGACGGCAGAACCGCGTCAGGTAGCAGACCGCCTCGATGATGCGCGGGTCGAGTGCCTCGGTGAACACGACCGTCGGCCGATTCCTCGGCACACCCAGGATCTGCTGATCGAACGAAGCTTCGATGTCGTACATGCGAACTCCGTGACCGGGCGCGCGGCCTGGGCGCCCCGGGGCGGATCGAATCGGGGGGGCGCCCCTCAGGCTCGCGCCCGCCGGCACTTGAATAGGGATTCTAGCGCCGTCGCGGCGCAAACGGCTCGTCGACCGAGAGGATAGATCCTACCATTGGGGACCTTCTTGGATGTGTTCGGGCAGGCCCGGTCCGCTACCTCGTCGCTCCCTTCGTCCACCGGTCGAGCCAGGCGAGCACCGTCTCGTGCCAGAGGATGCTGTTGGCGGGCTTCAGGACCCAGTGGTTCTCGTCGGGGAAGTACAGGAACTTGCTCGGGAATGCCGAGACGCTGGGCGGCGGTGAACGTGCGAGATCCCCTGCGTGTCCACGACGCGGAAGTCCTTCCCGCCGTGGATCACCAGCATCGGCGTCTTCCAGTTCTTGACGAAGTTGACCGGGTTCTGCTTCTCGTAGCCCTCCGGGTTCGCCCAGGGCGTGCCCAGGTGGTCCCACTCGGGGAACCAAAGCTCCTCGGTGTCGAAGTAGGCGGCGCGCTCGTCGAGGTTGCCGTCGTGGTTGACGAGGCAGCGGAAACGGTCGGGCCAGTTGCCGGCGATCCAGTTGATCATGTAGCCGCCGTAGGAGGCGCCCAGCGCGGCGACGCGGTCGCCGTCCATCCACGGGTACTTCGCGAGAGCCGCTGCGAGCCCCTTCTGCAGGTCCTCGAGCGGCTTGCCGCCCCAGTCCCCGCCGATCGAGTCGCGAGAAGGCCTGGCCGTAGCCGGTCGAGCCGTGGAAATCGACCATCACCACGGCGTAGCCGGCGCCGGCGTAGGCCTGCGGGTTCCAGCGGTAGTGAAAGTCGTTGCCGAACGATCCCTGCGGGCCGCCGTGGATCAGGAACGCCACGGGGTACTTCTTCGCGGGGTCGAAGTCCGCCGGCTTCACGACGTAGCCCCGGACGGTCTCGTCGTTCCAGCCCTTGAAGGTGAACTGCTCCGGCTCGCCCATCCGCGCGGCGGCCACCTTCTCCGCGTTGATCCGCGTGACCGCCCGGACGTCGGTCCCGTCCGGCTTCACGGAGTAGAGCTCCACCGGCGACCTGAGGTGGTCGAGGCCGTACACGATCCGGTCCCCCGCCAGAGCCGGGGAGCGCACGGTCCCCTTCTCCACCACGAGACTCGCCTTGCCCGTCGCGACGTCCACGGCGAAGAGCGCTGTCTGGCCGACGTTCTCCGCGACCGCATGGATCGTCTTGCCGTCCGCCGACCAGAAGATCGTGTCGGGCGACCGGTCCCACGCCTCGGTAAGCACGCGCGAGGGGCCATCGGGCCACGCCCTTCAGGACGATCCGGCGCCGGTCGGCCTCGTACCCGGGGACCTTCATCGCGAGGTAGGCGAGCGTCTTCCCGTCCGGAGAGAACGCCGGCGCGGTGTCCTGCGCCGGGTTGTCGCTCGTGAAGCTCCGCGGCGTCGCGGACCCGTCGGCGGGAACCGCGTGAAGGTCGAAGTTCGTGGACCACGCCTCCTCGCGCCCGACGTTCCTCGCGGAGAAGACGACCGTCTTCCCGTCGGGCGCGAAGGCGATCTCCTCGACCCCCCCGAACGGCTTGCTCGGGCAGTCCGCGTCCATACCCTTCATGAGGTCCACGGGCGTTCCGCCGGCGAGCGGCAGGACGAAGAGATGGGAGCGGCGCCCGTCGGTCCACTCGTCCCAGTGGCGGACGAAAAGGCGGTCGTAGATCTTCCCGCTGGACTTCTTCGCCGTGGCCTCGTCGAGGCGCTTTTGGGTCCCGTCGACCGTCGCGTCGGGGAACACGTCCATCGCGACGAGGAGCGTCTTGCCGTCGGGGGACGGCAGGAACGCGCTCACGTCGAGCGGAAGGCTCGTGACCTGCTGCGCCTCGCCGCCGTCGACGGCGATCCGCCAGACCTGCGACGACCCGGAGCGCGTCGACAGAAACAGGACCGAGCCCCCGTCCGTCGTCCAGCGAGGGGAGGAGTCGCCGGCGTCGTGCGAGGTCAGCCGCCTCAGCCCCGTGCCGTCCGCTGCGACGAGCCAGAGGTCCGTGCGCCGTTTGTTCGCCTCGAGATCCGTCCGGCTCACGACGAAGACGATCCGCTTCCCGTCGGGCGAGGCCTGCGGGTCGGAGATCCGGTCCATCGCGAGCATGTCGTGAATCGTGAGCGGATGCGTCCTTTCCTCGGACGCCGCTGCGATCGCGACGGCCGGGAGAGCGAGCAGGGCGAGCAGAATCGCGGCTCGAAACATGGAATGCCCTCCGGTGCCCCGCCGATAGGGCGGAGACCGTGTCTATCCTAGCGCGAAGCCCCGGGACGGGTCAGGGGCAAACGCCCGTCAGGTCCTGCGGCCGGTCGCAGGCGCCGACGCCGACGGCCTGCGGCCTCTCCGTCGGGCCGGACGGTCCCCAGGCCTGGCCGTACGAACCTTCCTTCGTCGAAGTCTGTCCGACAACGACAAAGTAGTAGAAGGCTCCCGGCACGGGGGTGCCGGGATCGAACGTCGCGCGGCCGGTGTTGCCGAGCACGCACGCGCTCGACGTCCAGGCCACGGCCCCCGAGATCGGGTTCGCTCCCCAGTACATCGCGTTGTCGAGCGCGCCGCACGCGGGGAAGTAGTTCACTTCCAAACCGGCACCGGACGACGGCCGCCCCACGGTCATCGGCGATCCGCTCGGGCTGGCTTCCTTCGGGTTTGCGGCGGTCCCCGACGAGCACACGCCGGGAACCATCGCGTTCGTCACCTTGACGTCGTCCACCCACCACCCGGTGCCGGCGACCGCGGCGTCCGAGCCCAGACGCCAGCGCAGCTTGATCGTCCGGCCGTCATACGCGGCGAGCGCCCCGGAGTACGGGTTGACGGAGTACGAGGGGTTCGCGATCGTGCGGGAGTAGACGGTGCCCGCGCCGCTCGTCGGGATGCCGCAGGCATTCCCGCTGTGATCGAACCGGTCGGGGTAGTTCACCGTCGTGAGCTTCGTCCAGGTGTCGAACGCGGGATCCGTGGCGACCTCGACGATCCCCGCATCGTAGTCGGTCTCGATGTTGTACTTCGACGCGAACGAGAGCACTCCCCCGGTCTGCAGCACGATCGGAGGCGTCGTCAGCGCCGAGCAGAGATTGTTCGTGTAGGTTCCGGTGGCGTAGACCTTGGGCCCCGTCTTGCCGCCCGCGGATTGCACCGACCACGGGAGGGCGGGCTCGAGCCGCGCGCTCCCGATGTCGCCCGCGTCGTCCGTCCAGTTCCCGAGGACGGGCACGCCCGTCGGCACGGCGAGGAGAGTCGCGACGTTACCGTCGTCCGCTCCGCTGACGGAGTCCACCGCTCTGACGATGTAGTAGTAGGTCGACGCGCTGGCCAGCGCGTCGTGGTCCGCGAACGAGGTCGACGTCAGACCGGAGGCGACGGTGTTGGTCGCCGACGGCACGAACGAGGAGGAGGTGCTGCGGTGCACGCGATAGGTGACGAGCCCCCCGCACCACGGCGACGCCGCGGGCCAGGACAGGTCGACGGAACAGGTGGAGGCGGCCGCGTCGGTCGCGGCAGCGAGACCCGCGAAGGACGGGCCGAGGGTGCAGTCGCCCGTCGCCGTCGCGGCGACCTCCGTCGAAACGGGAGACTCGCAACGATCGTAAGCGCGAACCACGTAGTACCAGGTCACCCCGCCCGACACCGGGCTGTCCGTGAACGCCGTCGCAGGCGCGCCGACGGTCCCGGCAAGCGAGTAAGGCCCGCCGGAGGTCAGCGACCGGTACACGCGGTATTCGGTCGCGTCCGGCACCGCGTACCAGGAGAGGTCGATCCGGTTCGCCCCGTTCCCCGCCGCCGTCACGCTGGACGGACTCGCCGGTCGGCCGAGCGCGACGTCGACCGTCGACGCTCCGGCGCCGACGGCGACCGTCCGCGTCTCGGAGCAGTAGCCGGGCATCGAGTAGGTCAGGTGGTAGGTCGAGCCGTTCCTCGCGAGCCAGTGGTAGCTCCCCTTCGCGTCCGCCGTCCGCGGCGACTCCCCGTGCGTGAACGTCACCTCCTGTACGCTCACCTCGGCCGCGAGCGGTAGACCGGACGCGACGTCGGTCACCTTCCCGCGGATCTGCGGCCCGTCGAGCGTCTTGTTCAGGAAATACTGCCACGCGGTCCGCTGCCGCTCCACCGTGACGTTGCGCCACGTGGCGTAGTCCGGCTGGAATTCGGACGAGTTCACCTCGATGACGTACGCGTAGGCGCCGTACATCGCGTACTGCGTGTCGATGCTGCCGCCGTCGGCCGGGTAGATCGTGGACCAGATGGGACCGGTCAACCACTGGCCGGTCACCCCCGCGTCGTTCTGCAGGATCTCGTTCAACCCCTGCGCCACCTCGTCCATCGCCGTCTTCTCGTCCGGATCGTTGCAGCCGTAGCTGTACATCAAGTACTCGCCGTACGAGTGGTACGACAGCGCGTAGAATGGGCGGACGTCGCTCACGAGCTGGATCATCCCCTGCGTTTCGGGTTCGGAGCCCCCCGCCGAGCCCCGGTTCGTGTCGTCGGTGCAGGAGCCGGACGAGCCGTTGCAGGCGCCCCACAGGAAGACGTAGTTCCGGTTGATGTCGACCGGGCACAACGGGCGCCGGTTCTTGCGCCACAAACTGCTGGTGGTGAACACGTACATGGCACCGTCGGGGTTCACGCTCCCGACGATCCAGATGTTGACGCTGTCCACCCACCGCTGCACCGCGGTGTCGGTCGCGTACCTCGAGGTGATGTAGTCGATCATGTCGCGCGCGATCTCGGTCGTCATCACCTCGCGGGCATGGTGCTGCGCGTCCAGAATGAACGAAGGCCGTTCGTTGTCGACCGACACGTCCTTCGTGATCTTCATCGCGTAGAGTTTCTGCCCCTCGAAGAGCACGTCCTTGACGACCACCTTCTTGGCGAGGTTTGGATAGCTCGCCTGGACCTGGTCCATGAAGGCGGACAGCTCCTGCGGATCCGTGTAGTCCGATAGGACCGCGGAGACGAGCTCCGGCGTGTAGGTCTCGCGAACGTCGAAGACCCAGCCGAGCACCGTCAGCCGGTCGAGCTCCGCCGCGGTCGCGACGACCCCCGCCGTCTTCTCCCCCCGGTTGACGCCGGCGACGTCGAATCCCGCCCGGGACAGCTCCGCCGCGCGCTCGATCCGGTCGAGGCGCACGTCCACGAGGTACTTCGTCTCTCCTTCCCACGCCTCCGCGAGCGAAGGGACCGCGGCGACCGCGAGGGCCGCGAGAGCGAGGAGAACGACGGCGATCTTCCGGGCTACGGCAGGCGCCGAGGGTCGAGGACGCACGACAACTCCTTACTCCGGCATGGACGCCGAGGACATGGAACCTCTGGTGCATCAACGTACGACCATCGCAGGCCGTTGCAAAGCTAATTCGAGGGCTAGAATGTCCGTCCACATCCGGCGGAGGCACCGATGCAGAAAAACGGAAGGGGACACAGGAAGAACCTGGCCGCGATCGCGCGGCAGGCGATGATCGAACGGGGCCTCGAGCCGGACTTCCCGCCGGAGGTGCGACGGGAGGTGGTGCTCATGGCGTCCCCGGCGCGCGCCGGGGAGTCCGTCCGCGACCTCCGAGGGCTGCTGTGGGCGTCTATCGACAACGACGATTCGCGCGATCTCGATCAGCTCACGGTGGCCGAGTCGCTGGGCGGCGGACGGGTGCGCGTCCTCGTGGCGGTTGCGGACGTCGACGGGCGGGTGGAACGGGGCACGGCCATCGACCGCCATGCCGCCCGGAACACGACATCCGTCTACACGGCGGCGGCCATCTTCCCGATGCTTCCCGAGGAGCTCTCGACCGACCTCACCTCGCTCAACGAGGCGGAGGATCGCGTCGCCGTCGTGGCGGACCTCGTCTTCGAGATGGACGGAACGCCCGCGGGGGCCGATCTGTACCGGGCCCAGGTCCGGAACCAGGCGCAGCTCGCCTACCGCGCTGTCGCCGCGTGGCTCGAGAACGAGGCGCCGCCGCCTCGCAAGGTGCGGGAAGTCCCCGGCCTCGACGAGCAGCTCCGCCTCCAGGACCGGATCGCGCAGCTGCTGCACGATCTCCGGCATCGCCACGGCGCGCTCGGCCTCGAGACGATCGAGGCGAGGCCGGTGTTCGACGGCGACGATCTTGCGGATCTCGAGGTCGACCGGAAGGACCGGGCGAAG
>CAWBOP010000023.1:0-210986 GCA_963790465.1 Terriglobia bacterium
CCAGATCGCCGAGGCGATGCGGCGACCTCGTCGATCTCGGCGACGGCGTCGAGCACCGAAGTCCGAAGCGAGCGCGGCGTCCCCGAGAACGGCAGCACGGCGCCGGGCAATGGCTCGGGATCGGAAGAAGAGCAGGCGGAGCCGCTGACAACCGCGACTGTTCGCAGTGCCTGGAACGAGTGCCTGAGAGTACACCCCCTCGAAAGCTCACGTTCAGGCCGTGCGGGAGAGCGTGGATCGGGTTGCGTCGCGGTGAACCCACGGGATCCCGTCTTCAGAAGCTAGAGCCGCGAGCCGTATCGCCTTCGCCGCCCTGGTCCCGTGCCACCGCACAGGCCGCGCGAATCCTACTACTCCCGCCACGTAGAGGGTCCCCGGCACCGCGACTCTCCATCCGCCGCCCTGGAGGAGCGGTTTGATCCTCACGCCCTCCGCAAGAAAAGTGCGCCGATCCCCTCGCGGTGCCGACAGACAAGTCCGCCGTGCATCGTGCTGACGTCCACCGGTACCTCCCGCACCGCCGGGCCGTGCTCCACGTGCACACGCGCCGCGCTCACTGAAAGGCGGCCGATCTCCTTCTTCGACCGGCTGGACCGTGCCGATCTCTTCGCCGTTCGCCAGCTGGATCGACACCAGGCCGGGCTCCCATCGCTCGTTCGCGCACCGCGGATCACGCCCCAGACACGTGGAGCACCGTCGCGCGAATCCCCTGCCGCTCGAGCCTACGGCCGGGCGCCTTGTGCTCGGCACCGCACACGTGGAGGTGGTCCTTTCCCGACTCACGCGACCAGGCCGCTCCCTTGAGGCCCAGTTGCTTCGGACTCGGCGGCCCCTGATGCTAACACTATCTCGCACCGCGGCGCCCCGCACGAGGAGCCGCCACCGACCTCCCGGGCCTCCTTGCATGGTCCTCCCATGCTCATGCCCTCCGGGGATACATCGGCGTGGCCGCGGAATTTGCGGAAACGCTCGGCCAGGATCGATCGCCGCCTTCACCTCCGGGAGCGGCGGTTGTTGCGAGGTGGTCGAGATAGGATCCGTCCCATGCTCGCCATTATAGTGGCGTCGGATGGGGGTGGCCGCCGCCGCGCGCGAGGATCCGGCGATGTCCGGCGTACAACGCGTCGCGCGGCGGGGGCGTCCGTCGCTTCTCAGCGGCCGAGGGGCAGCCGACCCGGAGCGGTGCGAGAGTGGGAAGAGCGGCGTTCAGACCGCCGCTGGTGCGGGGACCCCAATTCCACGGCGCCTCGGGCGGAGAGGCGGCTCCTGGCCGCGGTGGGCGTCCGGCGCCTGCTTCGCTGCGTGGCGGTTCGCGGTCACGGACCGGCCGCGGCCAGCTCCCAGTCCCCTCCGTGGACGCCGCTTCTGCCGCCGCTGGATTTTGCTGGATTCCGCAATCTCGACGCGCT
This sequence comes from Terriglobia bacterium, assembly GCA_963790465.1. Classification (GTDB taxonomy): domain Bacteria; phylum Acidobacteriota; class Polarisedimenticolia; order Polarisedimenticolales; family JAIQFR01; genus JAIQFR01. The sequence continues at coordinate 1,410 of CAWBOP010000023.1, forward strand.
CCTCGTTCCTCGGCGCTCGTTCTGGTCGAGACGGTAGCCCTGGCCGAACCTCGTTCATGCACGTTCTCACGGAGCCTCCCGTTGTCAATGCGTCTCGCGCCCGGACGGTTCCGCGGGTCGAACGGCCGCTATCTCGCGGACTGGCGCGGATCGGCGCGCAAAACCCGGACGAGGCCGAGCCGATTCGTCTTGTTGTCTGGGGGCGAAGCACGAGACGATCGAGGTCCTGCACGGAAACGCTCAACAGCGACCTCCCGCGCCGGGGCGGTCGCGAAGGGTCGCTCCGCTAGCGATTCGGCCTCTACCGCCGGCCGCTCGTGGTGGCGGTGGATCCACCGGAGACGGGGAAGAGGCGATGGTCCTTGACGCCTTCATCTCCGCTCGAAGAGGCTTCCTCTCCACCCTCGTCCTGGGCACTGCGCCATCCGGAGCGCGTCCGTGGTGGACGCAGATCGCGCGGCGAGGCCTCGCGCTCCTCCTGCGGCTCTCATCCGCGACCTCGGCCGAAGCCGGGAGTGCGGGATGCCCTTCCTGGTGGAGGACGGTCGGAGGCCTCGCTCACGTCATGGCCGTGCCGGGGCGCTTCGTCGGAGGATCTGGCGCTCCCGATCGGCGGGCACAACGTCCTCGAGCCGGCGGCGGAGTGCTCGGTCCTCTTCGGCGCCTGCATCACGTGAGGTAGCCGGGAAGCGCTCCTTCTCGCGGGCGCGATCCGCGCGGCCGAACCGGCTGCGGCTCTCGCCGGGCATGGAAGCTCCTGGCGGGGCGACCGCAACTCACGGGACGCGTCGCACGCAGCGGCGGTCGTTCGCGCGAGCCGCGGCGCCCTCCTGAAGACGGTCGAAGTCGCCTCCGTGGACGGTCGCTTGTGAGGCCCCGAGGACCCCGCCACCTCCGCGCTCCCCTCACCCGGGGCCGCCGTTCGCGCGAGGACCTCGTGGTACGACGCGCCGGGGCGTGCGCCGCGCGACGACTCCCCGCAACTCTGCGGCAACCTCACTGGAACCGGCAAGACGCCGACGGCGGCCTGGCGCGGCGTCGCCTCCAGGCGGCGGCGAGGCGTGCATCGTGACGCGGGGAGGGCGCGCGGGAAGGGCTGCTCCTCGTCCTCCTCCGGCGGCTGACTACCGCTCGCGGGCGACCACCGTCGCGGGGACGAGCCGCGCCCCTTCTCCGCCGCGCCCCCTCCCGGAGCGATCTCGTGTCGCGGGGACATCCGCAGTGGCGTCGTAGCTGCTGCGGCTGGAGCCGCCGGGCAAGGGGCGACGCTGGCGCTGGATGATGGATTCCAGCATCGGCGTTGTCGCCCGGGACTCGACCTCGTTCTCCTTGACGGCGAGCCGGCTCGGACCCGCGCATCGGCCTGTTCTCGCTCAACCGCTGCGGTCCCGATGCGAACGTGGCCACGGTGGCCGCGGCCGGTGCGCGGGGAAGCAGCGGGGACTCCAGGTGCTTCGGACCGCCCACGCGGTCGTCTCTGCTGAAGGGGAGCCGGCCGAGAAACCTGTTTGGGCACTCGCCTTCTGTGCATTTGGAACCCGCACCTCCCTCTCCTTCGCGACCTCGGCAAGAGGAAGGGGCTCAGGTGGCCGCACCCCGGCTTCCGACGATCTCCCGGGGAAGGTAGGGGTGATGGTCGGGGAAAACCCGTGCCGAGGCCACCTCGACCCCTTCCTCTTCGAGGTCGCGAAGAAAAGGGATCGGGTTCCCGATGCCGCAGAAGGCGAGTGCCCGAACGGGTTTCTCGGCCGGCTCCCCTTCGGCGGAGACGAAGCCGGCCCGCCGGTGGCCGGTGCGAAGCACCTGGAGTCCCGGTGCTTCGCGCGCGGCCGCGGCGGCCACCGTGGCCACGTTCGCGTCGGGACGGCAGCGGGTGACGAGAACGGCCGATGCGCGGGCGAGACCGTCGAGCGGCTCGCGGAGCGGGCCCGCGGGGAGCAATCGGCCGTTCCCGAACGGTGCCGTGCCGTCGAGGAGAACGAGGTCGAGATCCCGGGCGAGACGCCGATGCTGGAATCCGTCGTCCAGCACCACGACGTCCGCCCCTTCGGCCGCTGCGGCCGCGGCGGCTGCGACACGGTCCGATCCCGCGAGCACGATCGCTCCCGGGAGCGCGCGGGCGAGAAGGACGGGCTCGTCCCCCGCGACGTCGGAACCCGCGAGCGGTCCGCCGCCGGAGGAGACGAGGAGCGGTCCTCTTCCGGCGCGCCCGCCGTACCCCCGCGTCACGATGCACGGCCTCCGCCCCGCCGCCTGGAGGCGACGCACGAGCCAGGCCACCATCGGCGTCTTGCCGGTTCCCCCGGCCGTGAGGTTGCCGACGCAGAGTACGGGAATCGTGGCGCGGTGCGCCGCGCCCGGCCGGTCGTACCGGCGATTCCTCGCGCGAACGGCAGCCCCGTAAGCCCACGACAGCGGCAAGAGGAGCACGGAGAGGATCGGGCTCTCGGGGGGCCTCACGAGCGACCCGTCACGGAGAGAACGAGTTCGACCGTCTTCAGGAGGGCGCCGCGGCTCGCGCGAACGACCCCCGCCGCTGCGCGTGCGACGCGCTCCCGTGAGTTGCGGTCGCCCGCCAGGAGCTTCCATGCCCCGGCGAGAGCCGCGGCGTTCGGCACGCGGATCGCGCCCCCCGCGAGAAGGAGCGCTTCGGCCGGCTCTCTCACGTGATGCGTGTGCGGGCCGAAGAGGACCGGCGCTCCGGCCGCCGCCGGCTCGAGGACGTTGTGCCCGCCGATCGGGACCAGAGATCCTCCGACGAACGCCGCCGCGGCCATGACGTAGAGCGAGGCCAGTTCTCCGACCGTGTCCACCAGAAGGCCGTCCGCACTCCCGGCTTCGGCCGAGGTCGCGGATGAGAGCCGGCGGAACGCGAGGCCTCGCCGCGCGATCTCGGCGTCCACCGCGGGAACGCGCTCCGGATGGCGCGGTGCCAGGACGAGGTAGAGAGAGGGAAACTCTCTTCGAGCGGAGATGAAGGCGTCGAGGACCATCGCCTCTTCCCCGTCTCCGGTGGATCCGGCCACCACCACCGAGCGGCCGGCGGTGAGGCCGAATCGCTCACGGAGCGACCCTTCCGAGACCGCCGGCGCGGGGAGGTCGTACTTGACGTTTCCGGTGACCTCGATCGTCTCGTGCTTCGCCCCCAGATCGACGAATCGCTCGGCCTCGTCCGGGGTTTGCACGCCGATCCGCGCCAGTCCGGAGATCACGGGCCCGTACAACCCGCGGAACCTCCGGTAACGGGCCACGCGCTCCGGCGCGAGACGCCCGTTGACCAGCGCGACCGGGACGTTTCGTGAGAACGCCTCGTGAACGAGGTTCGGCCAGAGCTCCGTCTCGACCAGAACGAGCGCCGAGGGACGGAGCGCGTCGAGAACGCGCCCCGGAATCCGGGCAAAATCCAGCGGCGCGTAGAAAGCGGCGTCCACCGCGGGAGGGACTGGGAGCTGGCCGCGGCCGGTCCGCGTGACCGCGGAAACCGCCAGCGGCAGCGAAGGCGCGCGGGACCGTAGGCCGGCGGCCAGGAGCCGCACGATCCGGGCCTCTCCCACCGAGGCGCCGTGAATCCATGCCGCGCCGGCGGGGGCCTCGGGGAGCCGGTGTGAACGCCGCTCTTCCCACTCTCGCACCGCTCCGGGTGCGCTCCCTGCGGCCGCTTCGAGAAGCGACGGGAGCACCCGCAGCGGAAAGAGCAACGCGTTGTACGCCCAGAGCATGGCCGGATCCTCCGGCACCGCCGGCGGGCGGCGGTCCCATCCGACGCCACTATAATGGCAAGCATGGGACGGATCTATCTCGACCACCTCGCGACGACCCCGCCGCTCCCGGAGGTGAAGGCGGCGATGGAGCCGTTCCTCGCCGAGCGTTTCGGCAACCCGGCGGCCGCGCCGATGTATCCCGAGGGGCGTGAGGCGTCGGAGGCCGTCGAGGAGGCCCGGGAGTCGGTGGCGGCTCTCGTCGGGGCGCGGCGGTCCGAGATCGTGTTCACGTCGGGGGCCACCGAGTCCGACAACTGGGCCCTCAAGGGAGCGGCCTGGTCGCGTAAGTCGGGAAAGGACCACCTCCTCACGTGTGCGGTCGAGCACAAGGCGGTGCTCGAGCCGGCCGCGTGGCTCGAGCGGCAGGGGATTCGCGCGACGGTGCTCGGCGTCGATGTCTCGGGGCGGGTGGATCCGTCCGCGGTGCGCGAAGCGATCGGCTCCGGGACCTTCCTGGTGTCGATCCAGCTGGCGAACGGCGAGATCGGCACGGTCCAGCCGGTCGAGGAGATCGGCCGCCTTTGCCGTGAGCGCGGCGTGCTGTTTCACGTGGACGCGGCCCAGGCGGTCGGGAAGATCCGGGTGGACGTCGGCGCGATCGCGGCGGACCTGCTCTCGTTCTCGGGGCACAAGCTGTACGGGCCGAAGGGGATCGGCGCACTTTTCTTGCGGAGAGGCGTGAGGATCGAACCGCTCCTCCAGGGCGGCGGTCAGGAGAGCCGTCGGCGGTCGGGGACCCTCTACGTGGCGGGAGTGGTCGGATTCGGCGCGGCCTGCCGTGCGGCGGCGCGGGACCAGGGCGGCGAGGCGATACGGCTCGCGGCTCTGCGCGATCGTTTCTGGAAGAGGATTCTCGACGGGATCCCGTGGGTTCGCCGCAACGGCGACCCGATCCACGCTCTCCCGCACAGCCTGAACGTGAGCTTCGAGGGGGTGTACTCTCAGGCACTCGTTCAGGCACTGCGAACGGTCGCGGTCTCGAGCGGCTCCGCCTGCTCTTCTTCCAATCCCGAGCCGTCCCACGTGCTGCGCGCCATAGGGCTGCCCGATCCTCTCGGGGACGCCGCGCTCCGCTTCGGACTCGGTCGCTGCAACACCGTCGCCGAGATCGACGAGGTGGCCGCATCGCTCGCGAGCGAGGTCGCGCGGCTGCGGACCTTGACGCCGACGTAGAGGCAGTCTCCGGCCGGTCGAAGTCCCGTGTCTCGTGGCACTTGCCTTCGATTTGTCAGCCTGTTCGCAGGAACCTATATTCCCGTCATGCTCACGGGCTCGATCGAGCCGGCCGGCGCGGGCGGTCAGCCGCCGAACGCGTCGACGGGACGGCCTCCGCTGCGACGCCGGGGGAGAATCCTGTTCTCCCTCCTCGCCGTCCTCGTGTTCGTCGGTCTCGCACCTCTCGCAACGGTCGCGTGGAAGCTCATCGACATCAATCGGGAGGCGCTGAAGACATCGCAGCAGGAGTTACAGCTCCTGATGGCGTCTTCGGCCGCGCGGGACCTCGACAGCCAGGTGGAGGCGCTGCGCTTCCGGCTGTCGTCGGCGGCGCGAGGCGTGGGAGGACTACTCGGACGACCGGCCGGCGCGGACGAAGCGACGATCCGGAGCGCCCTCGACGACATCGCCGACGACCGGATGTGGTACCTGCGCTTCACCGACATCCGGGGGTCCGTCGTGGACACGCGCTCGACCGCGACGGTGCCGAAAGACCTGGAACCTCTGTTCGTCGCGGGGTTGCGGCGCGCCGCCGAGTCCGTGTCGGAGGGCCGTGGCGGCGCGATGGCCGCGAGCATTTCCGAGCCGATCCTGCTCTCCGGGACCCCCCCTCGCGCGGCCGCGGTCCTTTCCTCACCCGTGGTCTCGACCGGCACCTTCCGCGGCGTGCTTTCCGCACTGGTGGATCTGCAGACGATCTGGGAAGCGATCGCCCGCGGCAACCAGACCGGTCAGGTGTTGTACGCCGTCGACGCCAGGGGGCGAGTGTTCGCGTCCGCCGCAAGAAGCGGCGAGGTGGCGAACCCCGATTTCGCGAAATCGGAGATCGTCGGCAAGTTCCTGTCCCAGGGCGCGTCCCGGCGTGCCCGGGAGACCATGCCGTTCACTCTGAGACGGGACGGCAAGAAGGAAAGGTGCCTCGGCTCCTACGAGTCCACCCACGAGGGGTGGGGCATCTTCGTCCATGCGAAAGAGCGGCAGATCTACCTGCCGGTGAAGGCGATGGTAGAGAACACCCTCTTATGGGCGCTCGGGGCGCTTCTGTTCGCGATGGTCGCCGCCCGCGTGCTCGCCGGGACCCTCTCGAGGCCGATCGACCACCTGGCCGCCGCCGCGAGAGCGTTCGCCACAGGAGATCTTTCGCACCGGGTGCAGGTCCCCTCGCACAACGAGATTGGCGAGCTGGCGGAGGCGTTCAATCGGATGGCGTCGCAGATCGAGGACTCGATCCGCCGTCTGAATCGGGCCGCCGACGCGAACAACGAGTTGTTCCTCGGGACGAGCCGCGCCCTGGCCGAGGCGATCGACGCCAAGGACCCGTACACCAAGGGGCACTCGATGCGTGTCAACCGGTACTCGGTGATCCTCGGCCGGCAGCTCGGCCTGAGCCGGGAAGAGATCAACAACATCCACATCGCGTCGCTCCTTCACGACGTGGGCAAGATCGCCATCGACGACGTCATTCTCAAGAAGCCGGGGCGCCTCACTCCGGACGAGCTGTCGGTGATGCAGACCCACGCGGCGCGGGGCGCGAAGATCATGTCGCCGATCCGGCAGATGAGGGAGATCCTGCCGGGCCTCCGGAACCACCACGAGCGGTGGCAAGGCGGAGGGTATCCGGACGGGCTCGAGGGGGACGCGATCCCTCTCACGGCCCGGGTCATCGCGGTGGCCGACAGGTTCGACGCGATGACGACGGATCGTCCGTACCAGCGGGCGCTTTCGTTCGAGGACGCCGTTCGGCTCCTTAACGAGTTCAAGGGGACGGAGCTCGAGGGCCGGATCGTCGAGGCGTTCAACCGCGCCTACCAGGCGGGCGAGATCCGCCCCGAGGAAGTCTCTCCGCAAACCGTCGAGGCCGCGATCGCCTAATCGATCTTGATCTCCTCGGGGGTCGCGTCGAGGCTTTCGAGGGGGCGACCGGCGCGCAGAGCCAGGATCATCGTGTCGAGGCGCACTTGCTCGCGCCCGCGCTTTATCGAGAAGTACCGCAAACGCGGGATGCGCACCGCGTCGAGCGTCTTAAGGGCGTCCTTGCCCGCGGCGACGGCGAGGTAGGTGAGGACGTCGATGTCCTGTCCTTCGCGCCTCTCGGCCGACCGTCGCAGGGCGTCGATCATCGAGGGGCCGCCGAGCTTCCGGGCGGCATGAGCGGCCACGCTCCGCAGCCGCTGCTTGTCGATCGGGTCGAAGGCGTCGTCCACGAGAACACGTTCCACCACCGGCGCCGCGGAGCGGGAACCGGTACTCCCGAGCGCGCGGAGCAGTTCGATCGCGTCGTCTCCGGATGCTTTGGAGAACAGTTCGATCAGAGCCTTCGCGGCCGGATCCCCTCCGATCTGTCCAAGCCGCAGATAGGCGAGCCGGCGTAACCCCGCGTCCTCGGAACTTGCGGTGGCGACCCACTTCGGGACGTCGGACTGGTTCTCCTGGATCACGGACAGCTTGCGGATCAGTCCCTCGAGGTACAGAACGAGAGTCCTGTCGGACTGGAGCTTGGTCGCCTCGCGCAGCTCCGGCAGCCGGTCCGCGTAGCCCAGGCTGACCATGGCATCGCCCAGGATGTAGACGTCGGGGAACCGCCCCAGGTCCGAAAACGGCCCTTTGAGGTAATCCCCGAGAAGGCGGTCCGCGGCGCGAGGCGCCGCCCTCCGCTCCGTCTGGGCGACGAGACGGCCGAGCGTCGCCTGCACGAGAGGCCACCGGCGATCCGCCATGACGGCCAGAAGCGTTTCCGTGGCGCCCGCGCCGCCGATCTCGCCGATCGCGTCGGCGGCGTGGATGGCGACGGCCATGTCCGGGTCGCGTAGCGCGGCTCGCAGAAAAGGGAGCCCCTTCGGGTTGCCGATCCGGCCGACGGCCGTCGCGAGCCAGAGGCGATCGATGTATTCCGGGCGACCGCCGTACCGGCGCAGCACCTCGATCGCCGGCTCGCCGCCCGTCGCCGCGAGCGTGCGGTAGAGCGACGCGCGAATCCACGCCCCGGTCTCGACGTCGAGCCGGGCCGTGATCGCGGCGCTCTTGCCCGACGGCAGCAGGTCCTCGAGTGCCCCCGCCGCGTCGAGCCGCACGTTTTCGTCGGGATCGGCGAGCGCCTCGACGACGGCGTCCACGGCGGCGAGGTCTCCGAGCTTTCCCGAAGCGCGGGCCGCCGCGGCGCGCACGCCGGCATCGGCGTTCTTGAGGTAGGGGAGGATCCGTGGAAGGGCCGAGGGGTCCGCGATCCTACCGAGCGCATCGAGTATGCGGGCCACCTCGCGGGTCGTCCCCGGGGTCGTGGCGTACCGGTCCAGTTGCGCGAACAGGCGCGGGATGCTCGCCGGGGCGGTGAGAACGGCGGCCGCCTCGAGGCCGGACATCCGGTCGAACAACTCGATGTCGGAAGCCTTGGTCTCTCCCGCGTCCAGGAGGTCCACGGCGTCGGACTCGCCCAGCATGGCGAGCCCGTAGCAGGACCAGAGCTTTCTCTTGCGCCTTAGCTCGTTCGTGTCCCGGTTCGCAGCCTCCGCCGCCGCGCGGAGCACCCCCACCGATTCGGCCGTCTTCACGCGACCGAGAACGAGGCAGGCGATGTTGAAGTGCGGCGTCCCGGCCACCGTCAGCTCGGCCTCCATGAAGGGAATCACAGGCGGTCCGAGGCGCACGAGGCGCTCGACCGCCGCGAGAGGACCGATCCTGCGGGCCATCGTGTCGTCGAGAATCCCGTCGACCGCAGCACGCTGCTGCTCATGCTCGATCAATTCCCGGGCGGCGGCGGAAGGCACGGCGCTCGACTGCTCTTCCGCGGGGGGCGGGGGAGCCTGCGGAACGGGCTCCTGCGCGTTCGCGGCCGCTGCGAATCCCGAGAGCACGATCACGAACCACGGAAGGACGCGAAAAACGTGGCGCATGGGAACTCCTCCTGGTATTCGATGCGGGTTTTCGAATATATCCCGGTCTTGGCGGTGTCGCCATCGAGCGCAGCCCGCACGATCGACCCGACCGGCGGCGAGTTCGGCTTGACTTTCGCGAGTCTTTCGCCAACACTAGCCATGGAGGTCGGCATGGCACTGACGCGCCGCCAGCGAGAAGTCCTCGACGTGATCCGCGATTTCATCGCGCGCAACGGTTACTCGCCAAGCCTCGAGGAGATCGGCAAGGCCCTCGCGCTATCTTCGGTCGCGACAGTCCACAAGCACGTGACGCATCTCGTTGCCAAGGGGTATGCGCGCCGGGTCTGGAACCAGAACCGTTCCGTCGAACTCACGGCGGGGCCGGACGCCGAGGTCGCGTTCCGCGCCTCGGTGATCGGCCTCCTCGCCGCCGGAGCACCGATCGTGACGGTGTCCGATGGCGGGATCTTGCTGCTCCCCCCCGATCTCGTTCCCGGCGAGCGGAAGGTGCACGCGTTGCGCGTTGCCGGCGACTCGCTCGAGCGGATCGGGATGCGCGACGGCGACCTCGTCGTCGTCGAGGAGCGCCAGGAGGCCAGGGACGGCGAGACGGTGATCGCCTCTTCGGACGGCGTCGTGGTCGCCGTGGCGACGTTTCGTCGCGAGGGGAACCGGGTGCGGCTGGAAGGAGACAAGGGCGATCCGCTGCCGTTCTCCGAGGAGCGCTTCGACGTTCGAGGGATCGTGCTCGGGCTCGTGCGCCGGTACTTCCGATCGTGAGCGTGGATCGGACAAGGTCGAGATTCCAGGACCCCGAGGGACCGGTCTGGCTCGACGGGAACCTGGTCGAGCCGGAGGCGGCGTGCGTGCAGGTGACCGACCCCGCGGTGCAGTTCGGCCTGGGTGTGTTCGAGACGATCGCCGTGCGCGAGGGACGGGTCCTCGAACGCGATGCGCACCTCGATCGGCTCTTCACCTGCGCCTGCAGGCTGGACGTGCCGCTTCCCGCGCGAGACGATCTCGTGGCGGCGGTGGGTGGCGCGGCGGCCCGCATCCCTTCCGGCTGCGGCTGGCTCCGCGTGATCGCGAGCCGCTCGGGCCGGTGCGCGGTTTTCGCGGGATCCATGGATCCCGCGGAAGAGGGGAGAAGCGCCAGCGCGGTGCTGCTGCGATGGCGGAAGAGTCCGGGGGACGCGCTCGCCGGCCTCAAGAGCCTCAATTACGCGGCGAACGTCCTGGGCCTCGAGGAAGCGCAGCGCCGGGGCGCCGACGAGGGGATCTGGCTCAACACCCGCGGCCACGTGACGGAAGGGTGCTCGAGCAATCTGTTCGTCGTGAAGGGGAGGGGGTTGTTCACGCCCGCGGCTCGCGACGGGATCCTTCCCGGCATCGTCCGGGGGATCGCGATCGAGGCGGCGCGAAGTCTCGGCCTGTCCATCCACGAGGGGAAACTCCGCCTCCCGCGCCTGCTCCGGGCGGACGAGGCGTTCCTGACATCGAGCACGCGAGGCGTCCGGCCCCTGGTGGAATTCGACGGACGGAAGGTCGGCCGCGGACGGCCCGGCCCGATCACGCTCGCGATCTCGGAGGAGGTCAGAAAGCGGCGGGGGATAGCGGTCGCCGAAGCGGCGGTCCCGGGAACGTGATAGAAAAGCGGTGCGCCCGATCGGGCGCCTCGAGGAGGGGGAGCCGATGGAGCACGCAGCCGCGCAGGCGACGGGTTGTTTCGTCAACACCACCCATGCGTGGTGGGTCGCCGGGTTCTGGATCGTCGGGGTCCTGGCTTACGGGTTGTGGCGCTCTCTCGGGGACGCCAAGCAGGACACGATCCGCCCGTCGGGCCCGACCGGGTAGCGCAGCCGCTCCGCGACTCGCGCCACGCCGACGTGAGGGCTGAGGGGGACCGAATTCTGGTGGCTCGGGACGGGATTGAACCGCCGACGCAGGGATTTTCAGTCCCTCGCTCTACCAGCTGAGCTACCGAGCCTTCGGCCTGTTTTCGCGAAACCGATGGATTTTCGCACCGCGCGATGGAAGCGTCAAGTTGCGGTGACGCCCGCGATCTGGCCTCGGGCCTTCGAGCGAGCCTTTTCGGCGTCGTGGACCGCGAGTACCGGCGCCAGGACCGTCGCGGCCGCCCCCTTCGGCATGCCGAGCGTCTCGCGGAGCTTCCTCTCGATCTCCGACGCGAGGTCGGGGTTGTCCTTCAGGAAAACACGCGCGTTTTCCCTCCCCTGGCCCATCCGGATCTCGCCGTACGAAAACCACGAGCCCGACTTGTCGATCACCTTGTGGACGATGCCGAGGTCGAGGAGATCGCCCTCCCTCGAGATCCCCTCGCCGTACAGGATGTCGAATTCGGCGGAGCGGAACGGGGGAGCGACCTTGTTCTTGACCACCTTGAGGCGCGTGCGGTTGCCGGTCGTCTCCTCGCCTTCCTTGATCGCGCCGATGCGCCGGATGTCGAGCCGCATCGAGGCGTAGAACTTGAGGGCGCGCCCGCCCGTGGTGGTCTCGGGGCTGCCGAACATCACGCCGATCTTTTCCCGGATCTGATTGATGAAGACCAGCGAGGTGCCGCTTTTCGACACGATCCCGGTGAGCTTCCGCATCGCCTGCGACATGAGCCTCGCCTGGAGGCCGACGTGGGAATCGCCCATCTCGCCGTCGAGTTCCGCCTTGGGCACCAGCGCGGCGACCGAGTCCACCACCACGATGTCGACGGCGTTCGAGCGGATCAGGATCTCCGCGATCTCGAGCGCCTGCTCTCCCGAGTCCGGCTGGGAGACCATCAAGTTGTCCACGTCGCAGCCTAGCTTCCTCGCGTACTCCGGATCGAGGGCGTGTTCGGCGTCGATGAACGCGGCGATCCCCCCCACCCTCTGAGCTTCCGCCACCACGTGCAGGGCGAAGGTCGTTTTTCCGGAGGATTCCGGTCCGAAGATCTCGACGACGCGTCCCCGCGGAATGCCGCCGACCCCGAGGGCGTAGTCGATCGACAGGGAGGAGGTCGAGATGACCGGGATCTCGACGAGTGCCCGGTCTCCGAGTTTCATGATGGAGCCCTTGCCGAACTGCCGTTCGATCTGCGAGACGGCAAGGTCCATCGCCTTCGTCTTTTCCTTCGGGTCTACCGTCATGGGATTCTCCAGGGGAGGCTTCGGGATGCCGGTCGATCGAAGTGTCCCCGGCCTCGCTTGAGATTAGGCGATCGGCTCCACCCCTGTCAAGGCGTGTGTTTCCAGGCCGCAACCCGGGAACACGAGGCCGTCATTTGGGTGGCGAAATCGGCGGTAAGCGCAGGTTCGATGAGTGGGCCCGCAGGTTGCTATGGGTGGAGGGTGTGTTGGCTAGAAGACCAGAACAGTTGAAAGAGTTTAAGGTTGACAGGCCGGGAAGCGCCCATTATGATTCGCCCCGGCCATTTGTCGGCAGCCCCAGAGCCTACGGGGCGCCTCGCGGTGGAGGAGTCGGCGTGATCGGGCAACGGGCGAATCACCCGAGTAACCCGAGTTTCAGGCGATGGGTCCACCTGTTTCCCCTGGTCCTATTGATTCTGCTGCTCCCCGGCTGTGCCACGATGCAGCCGCGTCCGGTCGACACCCCCTTGGAGGCGGAGTCGGCGACGCCGCGCGCCGAAGCGGCCGTCGTTCCCCCCCCCAACACGGCGGACGAGGCGATCCTTAGCGCCCGCGCCCATCAGGCGGCTGGCGAGATGGCCCTCAGAAGCAGCGACGCCGCACTCGCGCGGCAGGAGTTCGAGAGTGGTTTACGGGTGCTCCAGGAAGGGGGCAGCGATTCTCGGCTCGCCGAGGTGTCGGCGGAGATCTTCGATCAGATCAGGGCCCTCGAAGCCGTCGGGACCGCGCCTCCGGATGGCGAGCAGGAGCCCGAGCCCGAAGAGGTGGAGCCCTCGCCCCTCGACGAGCTCGGCACCGACACGCCGCAGCTGACGCCGGGGCAGATCGAGCAGGAGCGCAGCCTCCTCGAGTACGGCGGTCTCAAATTCGACATTCCGTTCGTCGCAAACGACCGTGTGATCGCGTGGGTGGATTTCTTCACGAACCGGAACCGAGAGAAGTTCATTCCCGGGCTGATCCGTTCGGGGCGCTACATCCCCATGATCCAGCGGATCTTCGCGGAACAGGGGATTCCGCTCGACCTCGCGTACATGGCTCATGTCGAGAGCGCGTACAAGCCCAATGCTTACTCGCGCGCCAAGGCCAAGGGGATCTTCCAGTTCATCCTGGCGACGGGGCGCCGCTACGGCCTTCACGTCGACTCCTGGGTCGACGAGCGCTCGGACCCCGAGAAGGCCGCCCGCGCCGCCGCCGCCTATCTCAAGGACCTCTACGGGATGTTCGGGGACTGGTACCTCGCGATGGCCGCGTACAACGCGGGGGAGGGGAAGGTCCAGCGAGCCATCGACCGGACAGGAGAGCGTGACTTCTGGAAGCTCGCGGGCAAGGGGGTCTTCCGCAACGAGACCGTCAACTACGTTCCCGCGATCCTCGCGGCGACGCTGATCTCGAAGGACCCGCGCCGGTTCGGCTTCGACTTCGAGTACGACCCGCCGATCGAGTACGACACCGTTCGGGTCGAGGGGCCGGTGCACCTCAAGGTGATCGCGCGCTGCGCCGGCACCGACCTCGAAACGATGCAGCGTCTCAATCCCGCGTTGAGACGCCGGCAGACGCCCCCCGGGACGACGGAGGTCCGGGTGCCGCCCGGCACCTCCTCGGCGACGATGGCGGCGCTCGCGGAAGTGCCGCCGGCCGATCGGGCGCTCGTCTCCCGCCACGTCGTGGGGAAGGGGGAGACGCTGGCGCGGATCGCGCGCCGGTACGGGGTGCGTGTCTCGGCCCTCCAGCAGGCCAACCGGATGGGGAAGCGCACGGTGGTTCATGCCGGGGAAACGCTGATCCTGCCGGGCGGCCAGGCCGAACTCGCCGACGCCACGGAGGACCGGCCGGTCTCGCGCGCGGCGGGGGGAACCGCTTACCGGGTCCGCAGCGGCGACACCCTTTCGTCGATCGCGAAACGGTTCCACACTTCGCCGTCCGCCATCGCCTCGGCGAGCGGCGTACCCGTACACCGCTCGCTCCACATCGGCGACCGTCTCACCCTCCCGGGGCGGGCCGGCGCCTCCGCCGGGGCGCGCCAGGAAGAGGGGGCGCGCCGCGCGCGGGATAGTGCTCGCGTGGTTCACACCGTTCGCCGCGGCGAGACGCTCTGGCGGATCGCCGATCGCTACCGCGTGACCGTGGACCAGATCTGCGCGCTGAACGACATCACGCCGAGTGAGACGATCTATCCCGGTAAGCGCCTGACGATCGAGTAGCTCCCGCCCGATCCGCCCGGTCCCCGGTCCGTGCCTCCCCCTCGAGGTCTTTACATGCTGGGACGCGCCACCGGTGCCGTCCTCTCCGGGATCGAGGCCCGCCTGGTCGAGGTCGAGGTGGATCTCTCCGGCGGTTTGCCGTGCGTCGCTGCCGTGGGGTTGCCGGACGCCGCGGTCCGGGAAGGGATCGAGCGGATCCGTTCCGCGATCCCCAACGCCGGTTTCCGGCTTCCCGACGGGCGGGTGATCATCAACCTCGCCCCCGCGGAGATCCAGAAACAGGGGACGGGCCTCGATCTCCCGATAGCGGTTGCGCTCCTCGCCGCCGACGGGCAGATCGCGGCGAGCCATCCCGAGGACACGGTGATCGCGGGGGAACTGGGTCTCGACGGTTCGGTCCGTCCGATCCGCGGGACGCTCTCGATCGCCATGGAGACGGCGCGCGCGGGAAAGCGTCGCCTTCTCGTGCCTCTGGCCAACGCCGAGGAGGCCTCGCTCGTTTGCGGGATCGATGTCGTCGGCGTGGCCTCTCTCGCCGACCTCGCGAGCGGCAACGGATTCGGCGCCCCGACGCCGCGTCCGGACGTCGCGGCCGTGCTGCGCTCCGCCGAGGCAGGCCGAACGGCCCACGATCTCGCGGACGTTCGCGGGCAGGCACTGGCGCGGCGCGCGCTCGAGGTCGCGGCGGCCGGCGGGCACCACCTGCTTCTGTCCGGTCCGCCGGGGTCGGGAAAGAGCATGCTGGCGCAGCGCCTTCCCGGCATCCTGCCGGGGATGACGCCGGACGAGGCGCTCGAGGCGACGCGCGTGTGGAGCGCGGCCGGCCTGGCCCGCGGGCTCGTCGCGACTCGCCCCTTCCGCTCGCCGCACCACGGCATCTCGTTCGCGGGGCTCACGGGGGGCGGGCTGCGCCTTCGCCCCGGCGAGGTCAGCCTCGCGACCCACGGCGTGCTCTACCTCGACGAGATACCGGAGTTTCGCCGCGACGCGCTCGAGGCGCTGCGCCAGCCGATCGAGGATGGCACGATCACCGTGGTCCGCGTCCACGCCAGCGCGACGTTCCCCTGCCGCTTCATGCTCGTCGCGTCGATGAATCCTTGTCCGTGCGGCCACCACGGCAACCCCGGCGGGAAGTGCGGCTGCACGCCGCTCGAGATCCGGCGTTATCTCGGCAAACTCTCGGGGCCGCTGATCGACAGGTTCGACATCGTGGTGGAGGTGCCGCCGGTCGAACTGGCCGCGCTCTCTTCACCTGCGAGAGGGGAGACTTCGTCGTCGGTGAGAGCGCGCGTGGTTGCGGCGCGCGAGAGGCAGCGGGAGCGATTCGGCGAGGCGGGGCCGACCTGCAACGCCCGGATGGGCCCGAGCGACCTCGACCGTTTCTCTCCGCTCGCCCCCGTCGCCCGCCAGGTGCTGCTGGCCGCGTGCGAGCGGATGGGCCTCTCCGCCCGCGGCTTCGACCGGGTCCGGCGGGTCGCGCGCACGCTCGCGGATCTCGAGGGGGTGGACGCGATCGAGCCGCGTCACGTCGCCGAGGCGGTGCAGTACCGGAGGGCGCTGGTGCTGGGGGGAGGGTGAAACGGCGGCTGGAGGCGACGTCCGATGTCGGCTCTCGGCTTCACGTTGGAATGGGCGCGATCCGCGCGAAGATCGACGGTCGGATACAAGCGCTTCCGGCCGGCCGTGGAGGTTTGACGCCGCGGCATGCCGGCATGGAACGGAGTACGCTCACCCAGTTCACGCGGGGGGCGCCCCGATCCGCGCTAGAATTCAGGCTTGAGTAGCGAAAGCTTCCGAGCGCACTCGGGGTGGGGGAATCCGGAGGTCATGAAAGAACCGCGGGGCGGCAAGAAGCGGATCGCCGGATATCAGGGAGCGCTGCGGACCTATCTCCGCTCGATCCATCAGTACCCGTTTCTCTCCGCCAGCGACGAACACCAGATCGCCATCCGAGTTCGGGAGCAAGGCAACGAAGCCGGCCACGCGCTCGTCGAGGCGAACCTTCGGCTCGTGGCGAAGATCGCCCACGAGTACCGCCACGCCGGCATTCCGGTCGAGGACCTGATCAGCGAGGGGAACATCGGCCTGATCGAATCGGCTCGGCGATTCGACCCCGCGCGGGGGGTGCGTTTCAGCAGCTACGCCGCCTGGTGGATACGGAAGTACATGGTCGCGGCGCTGTCACGCAACATCTTGCAGGTCTCCTCCCCCGTGCCCGCGGGTGCGGAAGACCAGGAGGCCGCCGGAGTATCCGGCCCCGGAGCGGAGAGCAACCGGTCGGCGCGCCAGCGGCTCATCTCGATCGACGATTTCACCCGGGGCGACGGAGACCGGGGAGTCCTCGAGAAGATCGCCGCGGAGACCGAAGACCCGCACGCGCCGATTTTCCAGCGGGAGCTGGCGGATGAAATCCGAGCCGTTCTTCCCTCGATGTCGAAGCAGGAGCGGTTGATCTTGACGACCCGGTACGGTCTGGACGGAGAGACGCCGATGACGCTCCTGGCGATCGGCCGGGCCATGGGCTTCACGCGCGAGAGGGTGCGGCAACTCGAGGTGAAGGCGCTTGCGCGGGCGCGCCGGCTGATCCTCGCGCGAAGGGTCGGGCGAAGCTAGGGCTGCGGCGCTTTCGGGCCGAGTGTCGTTCGCGGCGCTATCCGATCGATTTGACTCCCCCTGCGCGCACGGGTATCCTTTTTTTTCGAGCCCAGCGGCATTCGTGACTTGGGCCGCCCGGTGCAGGAGTTTCAGAGAAACATGGCGGCCCCGATCTCGGTCAAGATCGTGATCCCCAGCGAGGTCCGGCTGGTCGATATCGTGCACGGGGCGACCGAGAGACTCGCGGAAATCGCGGGGCTCGACGCAGAGGACGGGCTGAACGCGGCGCTCGCGGTGCGAGAGGCGTTGATCAACGCCATCGTCCACGGCAACCGTTCGGACCCGTCGCTCGACGTGGAAGTGATCCTCTCCGCGAGCGAGAAGCGGCTCGAGGCGAGGGTGGTGGACGGCGGACGCGGTTTCGATCCGGGCGCGACGCCCGATCCCACGGTGGGCGAGAACCGGCTGAGGACCTCCGGCCGAGGGCTCCTGCTCATCCGGGCGTTCGTGGATGACGTGAGTTTTCGTTTTCTCAAAGGGCGCGGCATGGAGGTCACGCTGATCAAGACTCACCGCCCTCCGCGCGGGGCGGATGCAAGCCGGCCTTGAGGGCCGGAGGTTTCACGGAGGACAGAACATGATGAAGGTCGCGCTCCGGCAGATCGGGAAAGTCTCGGTGCTGGATCTTTCGGGGAAGATCACGATCGGCGAAGGGGACATGGTGCTGCGGGACAAGGTCCACGAACTCCTCGACGCGGGGAAGAACCAGATCCTGCTCAACCTCGAGAAGATCACCTACATGGATTCGGCCGGCATCGGCGAACTGGTGGCGTGCTACAAGCGGGCTCGCGAGAAGGGGGGCACGGTCCGCCTCCTGAAGCCTTCCGGGAAGGTGTACGACCTTCTCCAGCTGACGAAGCTCGAGGAGGTGTTCGACACGTTCCGCGAGGAATCGGAGGCGCTCGAGGCTTTCTGACGCGTCGCATGCCGCGCCCAGGTCGTCAGCTCTCCCCCTCGAGCCTCCGTCGCCACGAGGCGAGCTTCTGCAGCGCCTCGAGGGGGGTGAGCCGATCCGGGTCGGCGAGCCTCAAGTCGGCCAGCACTTCCGCGGCCGCCGGGTCTACGGGCTCGGCCGGCGCCGGGTGGGGTTCCGACACCGCGAACAGGTTCGGCTGACCCCCAAGGACGCCGCGCCCCTGGCGGCGCGCCCGCCGCGGAAGCCCGTCCCGCCCGTACTCGTCCCGCTCGAGGTTCGTCAGGATCTCCCGCGCCCGTGAGATCACCGGTTGCGGAATCCCCGCGAGCCGCGCGACCTGGATGCCGTACGACTTGTCGGCGGCTCCCGGTTCGACCCGGTGCAGGAAGATCACCCGGTCTCCCCACTCCCGCGCCCCCATCCTGTGGTTCACGATGCCGGGTAGCGCCACCGCCAGCGCGGTCAACTCGTGGTAGTGGGTCGCGAAGATCGTCCGGGGCGCCCCGCCCGGGCGGCCGTGCAGGAACTCGGCGACCGCCCACGCGATCGCCATCCCGTCGAAGGTCGCGGTGCCGCGTCCGATCTCGTCGAG
Source organism: Terriglobia bacterium (assembly GCA_963790465.1). Classification (GTDB taxonomy): domain Bacteria; phylum Acidobacteriota; class Polarisedimenticolia; order Polarisedimenticolales; family JAIQFR01; genus JAIQFR01. The sequence goes on from CAWBOP010000023.1 coordinate 19,762, forward strand.
GAGGACGAGGCTGAGGCGCCCGGCATGGTGGAGAATGTTCGCGGTCTCGGTCATCTCCACCATGAACGTGCTCTGCCCCTCGGCGACGCTGTCGGACGCGCCGACGCGGCAGAAGATCCGGTCGACGATGCCGAGCTCGGCTTCGTCGGCCGGAACGAATGATCCGGCCTGCGCGAGAAGCACGATCAGGGCGACCTGGCGGAGGTAGGTGGATTTTCCTCCCATGTTCGGGCCGGTCAGGATCGAGATCGCAGCGCCCGCGGCGTCGAGTTCGGTGTCGTTCGGGACGAATCGCGAATCGACGAGGGACCGTTCGACCACCGGGTGCCGGCCGGCGACGATCCTGAGGCGCGTCCCCTCGTGAACGTCCGGCCGGCAGTAGCCTCGCGTGGCAGCGATCTCGGCCAGGGCGGACAGGACGTCGATGCTCGCGACCGCCCGGGCCGCCGCCTTGATCCGGTGCGCCTGCGCCGCTACCTGAGAGCGCAGGGCGCAGAACGCCTCGTACTCGAGCGACTCGATCCGCTCCTGGGCGTTCAGGACCTTCGCCTCGTATTCCTTCAACTCCGGCGTGAGGAACCGCTCGCCGCCGGCGATGGTCTGCTTCCGCCGGTAGTGTTCGGGCACGAGGTGCAGGTTGGGACGCGAGATCTCGATGTAGTAGCCGAATACCTTGTTGAAACGGACCTTGAGGGAGGCGATGCCGGTGGCGTCCCTCTCTCTCGCCTCGAGGGAGGCGATGTAGGCGCGTCCGTCCCGCCGGATTGCGCGGAACTCGTCGATCTCCGCGTGAAACCCCTCGCGGATGAGGCCGCCTTCCCGCAGCCCCGCGGGGGGGGACTCTGCGATCGCGGCCTCGAGCCGCTCCGCCACGTCCCGGCAGGGGTCGAGCCCGTCGAGTGTCTCGCGGACGAGGGGAGATCGGAGACCCGCGAGCGCCTCGAGGAGCCCCGGGAGGCGCGCGAGCGAGCGGCCGAGAGCGGTGAGGTCGCGCGCGTTGGCGGTTCCCGCCACGGCGCGCGCGAGCAGGCGCTCCGCATCCTGGAACGGCTCGAGACGCTTGCGAGCGTCGAGTCTTGCCGAAGGGTTCTTCAGCAGTTCCTCGACGGCGTCGAGCCGCGCGCCGATCTCCGCGGAGTCGGTGAGAGGGGCGAGGAGCCTTTGCCGCAGCAGGCGCCCCCCCGGCGCGGTGAGCGTGGCGTCCATGGCGTGGAGGAGGGACCCCGCGCGGCCGCCGTCCCGGATCGAGCGCTCGATCTCGAGGTTGCGGCGCGTGGCGGGGTCGAGGAGAAGGTGGCGCGACGGTTCGTGGAGCGAGAGGCCGTCGATGTGCTGCAGCGCGCTCTTCTGGGTTTCCTTGAGGTACAGCAGGAGCCCGCCCGCGGCGCCGGCGGCGGCGGGGCGCTCGTCGAGGCCGAAGCCGCCGAGAGACGCGACCTCGAAGTGCCGCGCGAGCAGCTCGCTGGCCGGGCCGGGGAAGAACGGATACGGCTCCACCGGCGTGAGCACCGCGGCCCCGGTCCGTTCCCGCCGGAACGCCTCGGGCCAGGCGAAGTCCTCGGGGAAGACGATCTCCTTCGGCCCGAACGCCATGAGGCGCTCGGCGAGCGCGTCCCACCGGTCCCCTTCGGCGGGGGACTGCCAGGAGAGGAACTCGCCCGTCGACACGTCGAGGAAGGCCGCCCCCACGGCGCCGCCCGTGGCGGCGACCGCCGCGATCCAGGAGTTCTCGCGGGAGTCGAGCTGCTCGGGATCGGTCAACGTGCCGGGGGTCACGACGCGCACGACGTCGCGGCGGACGAGCCCCTTCGCGGTTTTCGGGTCCTCGACCTGGTCGCAGATCGCCACGCTCTTCCCGGCGCGGACGAGCTTCGCGGTGTAGGCGTCGAGCTGGTGGTGCGGGAAGCCGCACATCGGCGCGACGTTGTCGGTCCCCTTCCCCCGCGCGGTCAGCGTGAGTTCGAGCAGCCCGCTCGCCTCCTGCGCGTCCTCGTGGAACATCTCGTAGAAGTCCCCCATCCGGAACAGCAGGATCGCGCCGGGGTGGCGGCTCTTGTGCTCCCGGTACTGCCGGAACATGGGGGTAGTCGACGACGGCTCGCGCATCGGCCTGGAAAGTATACAGGGAACGGAGGGGGAGACGCCCCCGTTGACGCCACCGCGCGGGGAGATATAAAGTCCGGTGATGGAATCCGAGGAAAAGGCCGACGGGCTGAGCGACCAGGAGCGCGTCCTTCTGTTATTCGGCTACCTCGGGCCGCTTGCCCTGTTCTCTCTCGTCGCGAGCCGGCGCGAGTTGGTCAAGTGGCACGCCAAGCAAGGGCTGCTGCTGAGTGCGACCGTGACCGCCCTGTACGTCCTGGTGCGGCCGCTCTACCTGCTCCTCCGGCAGTACGTCTGGCCGTTCTTCGGCGACCTGTTCTGGGCGGCGATCTCTCTCGTGGGAATCGGCGTGCTCGTGCTGATGCTGATGTGCGTCGTGCGGGCGCTCGATGGCGAGAGGTTCAAGATCCCGCTCCTCGGGGACCTCGCCGACCGGTTCTGAGGGACGCCCCGCCCTATCCCGAGTCCGAAGTCCGCGTTCGAATTCGACCCCCCGCGGCCCTCGCGGCGAGCGGTCGGTCCCGCCTCGGAAGGCCGCTCGCCGCGCGGAGTGAGGCGGCGCGGCAAATTTCAGCCGCGCATCGCCGAAACGCGCCGCGGGGGGTCGAATTCGAACGCGGACTTCGGACCGTCGCGACTAGGGCCCGGGTTCGGGCGCCGCGATCTCCCACTGCTCCGCGTGGAACACGAGCGCGGCAAACCCGTTCGTGAAGGCGGTCTCGCGAATCGGCAGCCCTCGCGCGGCGTACTCGATTCCGGCGGCGACGAAGAGCCTGTGGGCTTCCTTCATTCGCGCCGCGAGGTCGAGCGGCGGCGCGACGGCGGGGGCCGTGCCCGAGCCGTCCGGCGCCGCGGGTCGCGCGTCCTGCGCCACCTTCGCCTGCTCGATCAGGAGCGTCTCGAGGTCTTCCTTCGAGGGGAGATCCCAGGTCCGGCCGTCCGGGGCGAGCGCCGGGAGAGAGCCGATGGCTGCCGCCGAGAGCGCGAGTTGCCGGCTGTAGTTGGCGTCGTCCCCTCCCGCGATGTCGAGCTGCCAGGCGAGCTTCCACGCATCCGCGGCCTCCTGCCAGCGGCCCAGTCGGACGCGGGCGACCGCGAGCTTGTGGACGTCGGCCGGCTGCGCGGGTTCGATCGCCACGAGAGCGCCGAACGTCTTCGCCGCTTTCTCCCACTCCATCCGGCTCATCGCGAGGTCGCCCAGATAGCGCCGCGCCCAGCGGACATACGCGGGAAACTTGGACGTCTCGGGGGCAAGAGCCTCGATCGCATTGAGGTACCAGGCGGAGGCCTTGTCGTCGCGCCCCTGGTCGGCGTATAGCTTGGCGATCCGGAACAGGTCGACGCCGCGTGCCGGCTCCTTCCACTTGCCCGCCTCGAACCGGGAAGCCGCCTCGGCGGCGACCCGGGTCGAGTCCGCGATGCGTCCGACGTTCCGGTAGGCGTTTGAAAGATAGAACCACGCCTCGATGCTCGCGTCGGCCGCGGTTTCCTTCTCGAGCGACGTGACGGCGCGCGCAAGGATGGTCGCGTGCTCCGACTCCTCCCCCGCCACCGACGCGCAGAATGCGAGGCGGTAGAGGGCCGACCCGTCCGCCTTTCCGGCGGTGTCCAGGGCCTGGAAGGCGACGCGGGCCTCCGGGTAGCGCCCCTGGTCGTACAGGGCGATCGCGGTGTCGCGCGGGTCCTCGGAGGGAACCGCGGCGGCGGCGGCGGTCAGGGCGAGGAGCGCGATCGGGATCGTCGCGAGGATCCGGCGAGGGGCGATTCGCATCAGAGCACCTCCATGATCGCTCCTTCAGTACCACCGGCGGCCCCGGGATGCAACCGGAAGCGTCGGTCGAGCCTCCTCTGGTAACCTGTCGCGTGGCGCGCGGAAAAGGAGGCACGATGCGAGCGGGATGGCGTGGCTTCATCGGAGCGGCGATCCTGGCGGTGGGCGGAGCGGAAGTTTGCGGCGCTTTCGCCCGGGGTTCTGCGGCGCCGGCGATCGAGGGGCTGCAGGCCTGGCTCGACGGCACGCGGGACCTCGAGTGTCGCTTCGAGCAGCGGTTGGTTTCGAGCGCCCTCGGAGCGGGCACCCGGGAGTCGGGACGCCTCCGTCTGAAGCGGCCGGGCCGGCTCCGGTGGGACTACACCGATCCGGAGCCGAAGACCGCGATCGTCGAAGGGGAGCGCACGCTGCTTTACCTCCCCGAGGACCGCCAACTCGTCCGCGGCAGCTTGTCGTCCGAGCAGGGGCTCGTCCCGTCGCTCCTGATCGGGAGCGGTCGGATCGTCGAACTGTTCGAAGCGACCGTCCTCGGAGACGGCGGCTCCGGCGCCGCGGGGGTTCGCGTCAAGCTCGTGCCGCGCTCCGCTCCCGATGGGATGGAGGAGGTGATCCTCTCTCTCCGGGTTCCCGGCTTCGCCATCGAAAGAGCCGAGGTTCTCGATCCCGCGGGGAGCCGGATGGAATACGTGTTCACCCGGATGCGGCGAAATGCAGGGCTTCCGGACGCCGCGTTCGCGTTCGAGCCGCCGCCCGGCACGGAGATCGTCGAATCCTCCCCCTGACCGGCGGCATGGGCCGGGTTTTCTCCCGGAGAGGATTTCCGCTACACTCGGGGCTTCAAGACGAGGGAAAGGACATCTTGAGCTCTTCCGACGGATCGCCGGGGCGCGCCGAGCGGCTGCTCCAGGAGCGCGCCACCGCGGCGCCGGCCCTCTTCTCGCCGGTCGAGGAACGCCTGCAACAGGTGGAGGCGATGTTCCGCAGAAACCTCGCCTCGCCTCTCGCGATCATCGACGAGATCGGCGGGTTCATCGCGGAGGGGGGGGGGCAAGCGGGTGCGCCCCGCGATGCACCTTCTCTGCGCGAAGATGTGCGGCTACGACGGCCCGCACGACGTCCTCATGGCGACGGTGCTGGAGTTCATCCACTCGGCCACGCTCATCCACGACGACATCATCGACGAGGCCACCACCCGGCGCGGGCGTTCCTCGGTGAACCACCGGTGGGGGAACAACGTCACGGTGCTCTTCGGCGATTATATGTTCGCCAAGGCGATGGAGATGGCGCTCGATGCGGGTAGCCTCGCGATCATACGGAAACTGGCGGAGGTCACGCTCCGGATGACGGAAGGGGAGATGCTCCAGACTCGCTACGTCGGACGCCTCGATCTCACCGTCGCCGAGCACGTGGACCTGATCGAGCGGAAGACCGCGGTACTGTTCGCGGGGTGTTGCGAGATCGCGGGGATGCTGGCCGGGGTGGATGCCGCGAAGCAGGCGTCGCTCGGGCGGTACGGGACGCGCGTCGGCCTGGCGTTCCAGATGGTGGACGATCTCCTCGACTTCACCGGCGATTCGGGGACGCTCGGGAAGCCTGCGGCCAGCGATCTGCGTGAGGGGAAGGCGACCCTCGCGCTGATCGATCTCCTCGCGTCAGGCCCCGGGCGCGGCCTCGACCTGGCCCGGCTCATCATGGAGCGGGGGGAAGCCGACAGCCCGGAGATCGAGGAGCTGACCGCGCTTCTCGACACGAGCGGCGCCCTGGCGAGGTCTTACTCGCAGGCCCACCGCATGGCGGTCCAGGCGGCGGAGGAACTCCGCGGTTTTCCCGACGGGCCGGCCCGCCAGGCGCTCGAGGCGGTTCCGGGGTTCCTGATTTCGCGGAACTGCTGATCGGGAACCGCGAGGACAAAAAACCGGAAAGGCACGACATATGGGGGCGTCGTTCGCGTAAGCCCCAAGATATTGCGTTCCCGCTTGAGAAATCCGAGCCGCGGGTGATATACTTCGCTCTGACGGCGGACAGGTAAGGGTCCCGCCGAGGGGAGTCTCGCGTGTCGAAGCTCAAGCTCGAGAAGATCCGGATCTCCGGGTTCAAGTCGTTCTCCGACAGCACCGAAGTTTCGTTCCCGGACGGGATCACCGCTGTCGTCGGCCCGAACGGCTGCGGCAAGTCGAACATCGGGGACGCTCTCAACTGGGTTCTCGGCGAACAGAGCGCTCGGTCGCTTCGCGGCGCCAACATGCAGGACGTGATCTTCAACGGGAGCGAGGGGCGCAAGGCGGTCGGGATGGCGGAGGTCTCCCTCGAGCTGTCCGGATTGAACGGCACGCCGGACGGCTCGACCCGTGACGTCGTTCTGACGCGGCGGCTGTTCAGGAGCGGCGAGAGCGAGTACCTCGTCAACGGCGCCAGGGCGCGACTCAAGGACATGCAAGAGATCCTCCGAGAGGCGCACATCGGGACGCAGACCTACGCGACGATCGAGCAGGGGCGCATCGACCAGATCCTGAACGCGAAGCCGAAGGAGAGGCGCCTGCTGATCGAGGACGCCGCGGGGGTTTCGGGGTTCAAGCACAAGCGCCGCCTCGCGGAGATGAAGCTCGAGGCGACCGAGGCGAATCTCCTTCGCGTCGGCGACATCGTCCAGGAGGTCCGGCGCCAGATCAACTCGCTGAAGCGCCAGGCGGCCAAGGCGCGGCGGTACCAGCGCTTGCGCGACGAGTTGCGCGCGAGAGAGCGCGTGCGGTTCTCCGTGCGCGCGCGCCGCATGGACGAGGATCTCTCGGGGCTGAGGAGCGCCGAGGGGGAGTCCCGTGAGGCCGAGGCGGCGGCGGCGGCGGCGCTAGCGTCGCTCGAATCGTCGATCGAGGCCGACCGGCTCACTCTCGCCGAGGCGGATCGCGCGTTCCGCGAGGCGACCGAGGGACTCCACCGGCTCGACCTCGCGATCGACCGCGCCCAGGCGACGAGCCGCGCGTCCCGAGAGAGGATCGACGAGGCCGGCGCGCGCATCGCGAGCCTCGAGACCGAGCGATGTTCCCTCGAGAGCCGCAAGGAGTCCGCGGCGGAAGAGGCCCGTGTCCACGCGGAGGGGATGGAGACGGAGCGGGTCGATCTCGACGAGGCCGCCTCCCGGCTCGAGGAGAAGCAGTCGGCCCTCGTGCACGCCGAAGCGCGGATGGCGGAAAAGCGCTCTCGAATCGAGGAACTCCGGAAGCGCCTCTTCGAGGCGATGCACGACGCCTCCGAGGCGCGCAACCGGCGTCGCGCCATGGAAGAGGCGATCCAGAGGGCCGTCGAGCGGCGCGCCCGCCTCGCGGCCGAGCACGACGTCGCCGGGACGGATCTCTCCCGCCTTCACGTCGAGGCGGAGTCGCTCGCGGGGGAGGCCGAGGCGCACGCCCACGAGATCGAGGGACTGCGCGAGGGGCACGCCGCCGCGTCGAGGTCGCTCGGCGAAGCGCGCAGGCGCGTCACGTCGAGGCTCGAGGAACTGGCGACCGCGCGGGAGCGCGCGCAATCCGCGGCGGCGCGCCTGCGTACGCTCGAGGACGTGGCGACGCGCTTCGCCGGGGTATCGGACGGGGTCAAGCTCCTGCTCACGACCGGCGTTGCCGCCGGGATTCGCACCGCGGGGGTCGTGGCCGACTTCGTCGAGGCGACGCGGGATTTCGAGGGGTCGGCCGAAGCGTATCTCCAGGGGATCCTCCCGGCCGTCGTCGTTGAAGACGACGCCGACGCCGTGCGCGCCGCGGATCTCGTCGCGGCGCAGGGGGCGGGGCGCACCTTCGTCCTGTCGCGGACGCAGCCCGCGGGACGCCCGGCCGTCGGACAGGGACGCGGCAACGGCGGTGCGTCGGCGTTCTCCGACGAGCTTCTCCGACCCGCGCGTTCTCGGCCGCCTCTCGGACCGGCTGAGCCTGGCCTCCGAAGCGGATGGCCTCGTACGCGAGAGGATCGGCGACGCGATCCTCGTCGACCGCCTCGAGGCGGCGCTCGAACTGCACCGCGCGCACCCGGGCGCGGACTTCCTGACGTCGCGGGGGGAGGCGGTGCTCGCGTCGGGACTCGTGTCCGCTGGCGGGCACGTCGCGTCCGACCGCGGGCTCCTCGCCCACAACCGGCACACTCACGAAGCGCGCGCCGAGAGGGCCGAGGCGGACGCGGCGGCTTCGGCGCTCAAGGTCGAGCTCGACTCGGCTCGGGCCGAAGCGGCCGCCTTCGAATCCGAGGTCGAGCGTCTTCGCGGAGAGCTCGACGAGTGCGATCGGCGTCGCGTCGAGATCCTCCTGCGCGCCGAGCGCGCGGCCGGGGAGCGCGAGCGTACCGGGCGCCGCGCGGGGGTCCTGCAGGAAGAGATGGCCGCGCTGGGGGACGAGGAAGAGCGGCTGACGCTCGAGATGACGGACGTCGCCTCGGTGGTGAGCGACTGCGAGGCGGCGCAGAGGACGACCGAGGAGGGGCTGTCGGCCGAGACCGGCGGCCTCGACGAGATGGACCGAGAGATCCGGGAGACCGGCGACGTGACGGCGGTGCTCCGCGCGGACGTCGCGTTCCGCAAGCAGCTCTGCGCCTCGATGGAGCGGGAGCGCGAGAGGCTCCGGACCGCGAGCGCCGAGATCGAATCCCGGCTCGGAAACGTCCTTGCCGAGATCGAGGAGGCGAGGGGGCGCGTGGCCGAGGGGGAGGCGGGTCTCGCGGCGGCCGCCGAGGAGCTGGCCCGGAGCCTCGTCGATCGCGAGCGAGTCGCCGCGGAGATCGCCGCGGCGGAGCAGGACATCTTCGCGCGTCGCGCAAGCCTCCACGAGCGGGAAGGCGCGTTGAAGAACGCGCGCACCGGTCTCGACCGGTGCCGCGAGGCGTCGCAGGCGGCCGAGATCGCGCTGACCGCCGCCGAGGCGAACCGGCGCCACCTCGACGAGCTGTGTCTCCAGGAACTCGGCATCTCCGCGACCGAGTGCGCCGCGGCGCAGCCCGAGAGCGTGGAGGGGCAAGAGGGGGCGGAAGCGGCGGTCGAGACCGACGGCGAGGCGCTCGACGCCGCCATCGCCGACCTCAGGCGGAAGATCGACGAGATCGGCCCGGTGAACCTCACCGCGATCGACGAGTTCTCGGAGCTCGAGCAGCGCTACACGTTTCTGACGTCGCAGCAGACCGACCTGACGCAGTCGATCGAGTCGCTCCGCGAGACCATCCGCCGGATCAACCGGCAGAGCCGCGACCGATTCGCCGAGGCGTTCGAGGCGATCCGCGTGTCGTTCCAGGACGTGTTCAAGTCGCTGTTCAACGGCGGGCGAGCCGACCTCTGGCTCGAGGAGGCCGACGACATCCTCGAGAGCGGCGTCGAGATCATGGTGCAGCCGCCCGGCAAGCGGCTCGGCAACGTCCACCTGCTGTCCGGGGGGGAGAAGGCGATGGCGGCGATCGCGCTTCTGTTCGCGATCTTCCGCTACCAGCCGTCGCCGTTCTGCCTCCTCGACGAGGTGGACGCCGCGCTCGACGACGTCAACGTCAACCGGTTCACGAAGATGCTCCGCGAGTACGCCGAGCAGACCCAGTTCATCATGATCACGCACAACAAGCGGTCGATGGAGATAGCGGATCTCCTTTATGGCGTGACCATGGAGGAGCCGGGAGTCTCGCGGCTGGTGTCGCTCAGGCTCTGACGATCGCCAGGCGGCGCGGCTACCGCGGTTCATGCACCGTCGGGGCGGCTTTCGGGTCGCCCTCGAACCGGATCGCGAGCGCGCCCCGTTCTTTCCTCGTCGCACGCGAGACGGTCGCGCGAAGCGGCGCGCCGCGTTCCTCCGGCACGAGGCGGTCCTTGCGCGCCTCGGCGAGGTCGAGATAGCGGTCGCCGACCTGGATCGCGATCCCGGCGACGAGGTCGTGGATCGTGCCGGGCTCGATCTCGGCGCGAAGGTCGATCGGAAGGTCGAGTATCCAGGCGGTCGGCTCTCGGTCGGCTCGATCCTTCTCGCCGTCCCCGGACTTCCCGGCGTCGCGATCCTTCCCGGAAGGCTTCGCGGCTCCGGGGTTGAATCCCAGCATCCGATGACGCACGACCGAGACGAAGTCGCGTCCGAGGGGGGATTCCGAGCGCCATGAGTCGGGGACGTGGTCCTGGGTGCGGCAGGCGAGGAAGAGGGCGACGTCCGTCACGATGCGCTCCTCGTCGGACATGCCCAGTTGCAGAGCCCTCGCGCTGTCGGCGTCGAGGCGGCTCGGGATCTCGATCTTCACGTCCCCCTCGGCGGAGAACGTGACGACGACGGTGACCTTCCCCGGGGCGACGGCCTCGGGGGTTGCCACCGCGGGAGCGCGCATCTTGTCGATCTCCCTCTGGCGAGCCGCCATCGCCGCGATCACGCCGGGAGGGACTCCCGCGATGCGGAGCTCTTCGGCCATCTCGTCGGAAAGGTCGAACTGCGCCTCGGCCGCACGTATCGCCGCAAACACGTCGTCGTTGGAGCGTCCCGCGACGAGCATCCGGACGACGTCTTCGTTGCGAAGCAGCTTCGCCGCGGGCGCGGGGACGGGCGATTCCGCGGCGGTCGCAACGAGAACGACCGCGAGCAGCGTCATGAGGGCGATCGCGAGCGGTTTCACCGCCGGACCTCGTCCCGATCGTCGACGTCGAGGAGGAGTCCATCGTACGCCAGTTCCACGCGTTCCGGCAGGCGGGCCGCGATCCGGGCGTGCACGATGTCGTGGCCGATGTGCGTGAGATAGGTTCTGCGCGCGGCGATGCGTTCCGCTTCCTCGAGCGCGCGCGCGAGGTGCATGTGGGTCGGGTGCGGCGTCTCGCGCGGCGCCGCGAGCACGAGGACGTCGAGCCTCTCGAGCAGGGGATACGACGCCTCGGGGATCTCGCTCGCGTCGGTCAGGTAGGCGAGGCCGCCGATCCGGTAGCCGAGGATCGGAAGGCTGCCGTGCAGCACCGGCACCGGCATGACGCGGCGCCCTCGCAACTCGAACGGGCCGGTGATCCGGTGCCGCTCGATGGCGGGCTTCCCGCCCCCGACCTGCACCTCCTCGAAGACGTACCAGAACGTCCGGCTCAATTCCGCGATCGTGTGGGCCGAGCCGAACACGGGAACGGAGGTGCGCTGCCGCCAGTTGAACGCTCGCAGATCGTCGAGGCCGAGGACATGGTCGGCGTGCGCGTGGGTGTAGAGCACCGCGTCGAGCCGCTCGAGGCCTTGACGGAGGGCCTGGGCGCGCAAGTCGGTGGAAGTGTCGATCAGCACGCTCGCGTCGGGCCACTCGAGGAGCACCGACGGACGCAGCCGCGTGTCTCGCGGGTCGTCGGACCGGCACGCGTCGCAATGGCACGAGATGATCGGCACGCCGGTCGACGTGCCGCTGCCGAGGAAGGTGACGCGCATACATACGCATCGTAGCGCAGCCCGGCCGCTCGCGGGGGGATCACCTTCCCGGGGCACGCTCGCCGTTCTGCGGTTCCCGCAGCGGCTCGCTCCGGTTTCTCGCGCGCCTCCTGAGGAAACACCGGCGCGCTCGAAACAGGGCCCCGCGAAGGCGATCCCCCCGCGAGCGGCCGGGTGCTTTGCGCGGCGATTCCCGAGTGACGGGCACCCCGAACGGGCGAGGCGGCGTCAGAGTTTCAGGCCGGATCCCGTCAGGGCGACGACGAGGTCGCCGTGGCGGCGCCTCAGGTCGTTTCCCGCGCGGAGGACCAGGGCCGCCGCGACGGCGCCGGTGCTCTCGACCGCGTATCCCCGGCGCCAGAGCCTGCGGCGGGCCTCCTCGATCTCCCCCTCGGTGACCGCTTCCACCGATCCGCCGCTCTCGCGGACCGCGGCGAGGATGTCCGCGCCGCGCGGGGGGGACGAAACTCGCACGCCGTCCGCGACCGTTCCCGCTTCGACGAGAGGGGACGGGGAGGTTCGGCCCGCCTCGAACGCGTGCTGGAGCGGCGCGCAGGCCGCGGCCTGGACGCCGACGATCGCGGGGCGCCGGTCGATGAGACCGTGCCGGCGCATCTCGCGGAAACCGAGGTCGAGGCCGAGTGCCAGGCCGCCGTTCCCCACCGGAACGATCACCGCGCCCGGGGCGGTCCAGCGGAGCGCCTCGGCGATCGAGTAGGCGGCGGTCTTGGTGCCGTGGATGAAGAAGGGGCTCATGGCGTGGCTCGCGTAGAAGGCGCCGGACTCCGCTTCTTCGAGCGCGGCGGCCGCCGCCGCCGTCCGCCCTCCGGGGACGCGCACGACCTCGGCGCCGAGTTCCGCGGCGATACTCGGTTTCGCGGGGGACGCGTCGTCGGGGACGAGCACGCGCGCCTTGAGCCCGGCGCGTGCGGCGTGCGCGGCGAGAGCGATGCCGGCATTGCCGCTCGTGTCGTCCACGAGGAGGCGGGCGCCGAGGGCGGCCGCGACGGCGACGAGGAGGGACGCGCCGCGGTCCTTGAACGATCCGGTGGGGGAGACGTACTCGAGGGCGAGGTGCACGGGAATCCCGCCGAGCGTGTCGTCCACGAGAGGGGCGACCCCGGCCCCGAGCGAGGCCGGCGAGAGATCCTCGGCGAGCGGCAGCGCCTCTCGATAGCGCCAGATGGAGAGGGGCCGACGAGAGAGCGCCTCTCGGTCGACGGCGGCCGCCTCGAAGTCGAGGGAGAGCGGCGCGCCGCAATCGCAGCGGAAACGGTCGAGCGTCACCGCGTGACGGGCGCGGCAAGTCGGGCAGATGTAGTCGATCATCGGCCGTCTCCCTCTTCGATCTCGCGCGCGATGGCGCCGGCGGCCGCGACGGGGTCGGCGGCGCCGGTGATCGGACGGCCCACGACGATCCGGTCGGCTCCCGATGCCACCGCGCTGGCGGGGGTGGCGACGCGCGCCTGATCGTCGGTCGAGGCACCCGCGGGGCGGATTCCGGGAACCACCAGGGTCCCGCCGGGGAAGGCAGCGCGCACCCTGGCGACCTCGAGGGGGGAGCAGACGATCCCGGTCGCGCCGGCGTCGCGAGCGAGAGAGGCGAGCCGGACGACGGCGTTCGATGCCGGGCCCGCGAGGCCAAGCGCCGCGAGGTCGCTCTCGGCGTGGCTCGTGAGAATCGTGACCGCGAGGACGACCGGGGGGGTGAAGCCCGCGGCGGTGGCCGCATCGCGCGATGCGTCGGCGGCCGCGCGAACCATGGCGGCGCCGCCGAGGGCGTGAACGGTCAGGAACGAGACGCCGAGGCGCGCCGCGGAGGCGGCGGCGCCGGCGACCGTGTTCGGGATGTCGTGCAGCTTGAGGTCGAGGAAGACCGGGAGCCCCGCGCCGAGAATCTTCCCGACGAGGTCGGGGCCGTTGGCGGTGAACGCCTCGAGGCCGACCTTGAATCCACCGACCTGCCCCGAGAGCGCGCGGGCGAGGGCGATCGCTTTCGCGGGATCGGGGGTGTCGAGCGCGACCAGGATCCTCTCGTGCGGCTTCATCGCGCCTTCTCCCGGCCGGTCTTGACGGTGCCGACGAGCTCCCGGACCGACGCGATGCCGTGCTCCGACAGATGAGCCGCGAGGCCGCGCGCCACGCGCACCGCGGCATCGGGGTGGATGAAATTCGCCGTGCCGATCTGCACCGCCGAGGCGCCGGCCAGTATGAACTCGAGCGCGTCGCGGGCCGTCAGGATCCCGCCCATCCCGACGAGCGGGATCTTCACGGAACGGGAGACCTGCCAGGTCGCCCAGACCGCGAGCGGGCGGATCGCGGGGCCGGAGAGCCCGCCCGACACGTTGTGGAGGACCGGCCGCCGCCGCTCGACGTCGATCGCCATTCCGACGTACGTGTTCACGAGCGAGATCGCGTCGGCCCCACCGGCTTCCGCGGCGCGCGCGGTCACGCGAATGTCGGTGACGTTGGGGGAGAGCTTGACGAGCAGGGGAAGCCGCGTGGCGTCGCGGCACGCGCGCGTGACCTTCTCGAGGAGGACCGGGTCGCTGCCGAACGCTATCCCTCCCGCCTCGACGTTCGGGCAGGAGACGTTCAACTCGATCGCCGCGACGCCGGGCGCGGCGTCGAGCTTCGCGCAAACTTCGACGTACTCGGCGACGGTTTCGCCGAAGACGTTCGCGACCACCGCGGTGTCGTGCTTCCGAAGGGATGGGAGCTTGTCCGAGATGAACGCATCCACCCCGACGTTCTGGAGGCCGATCGCGTTGAGCATCCCCGACGGGGTCTCGAAGATCCGATCGGGAGGGTTGCCCCGGCGCGGCCTCGGCGAGAGTCCCTTGACCACGATCCCGCCCAGCTCCGCGAGGTCGAGGAACGGCGTGAACTCGAGGCCGTAACCGAACGTCCCCGACGCGGTGAGCACCGGGTTCTTGAGCCGGAGTGGCCCGATGGCGACGGACAGGTCCGGGGTCACCACGCGATCTTCTCGGCGGGCATGACAGGCCCCTCGACGCAGACGCGCTCGAAGACCGGCGCGCCGTCGTCCGCCGCGCGAGTCGGTACGACGCACCCGAGGCAGACGCCGAAGCCGCAGGCCATATGCGCCTCGAGCGACACCTCGCACGGGACACCGCGGTCCGCGGCGATCGCGGCGACCGCCTCGAGCATCGGCTTCGGCCCGCACGCGTAGATCCGCGTCGGCTTCCCATCGGCGAGGATCCGCGCGAGGGGCACGGTGACGAGGCCGCGCTCCCCGGCGCTCCCGTCCTCGGTCGCGACGGCGACCTCCGCACAGTGCTCGCGGAACCAGGAGAGGAGCGGCAGATCGCCGTCGCTGCGCGCTCCGTACGCGAGAGTCGCGCGCGTCCCGGCGCGCTCGAGCGCCGCCGCGAGGGCGGGGAACGGAGCCGAGCCGATCCCGCCAGCGACCATCAGGGGACGGACGCCTGGGGGAAGCACGAGGTCGAAGCCGCGCCCGAGCGGCGCGAGCGCCGTGATCGGCGCCCCCGGCTTGAGCGACGAGAGGAGCGTCGTGCCGCGCCCGACGACCTTGTAAAGAATTTGGAGGGACCGCGGCTTCGCGTCGGAAAATGTCCCCGGCAGCCCGCAAACGCTGAACGGCCGCCTCAGGAGGATCTCGGCACCGGGGATCCCGATCATGACGAACTGCCCGGGCCGCATCTCCGCCGCCGCGGCAGGCGCCTCGAAATCCAGCAGGAAATGGCCGTGGCCGGCGTCGAGATTGCGGACGACGGTCGCCTCGCGGTCCTGGGGCATCGGGAGTTCCTCGTGAATCGGCGAGCATAGACAAACCCGCCCCGCCGGTCAAGAAATGAGATCGGAGGCGGATGGGCGTCGTGAGGCCTGAGTTGGAATCGGAACTTCATCCGGCGGCGTCAAGCCGCAGCTCGGCCGGCGATCCCTTGACACGCCGCTCCGGGCGCCGCTACGATCCCCGATCCGCGAACCTTCTTTAAGCCGGCCCCGCGAGGCCGCAAGGAGAGGTCGAATGCCGCCAGCCCTGCGCGTGCGCGTGATGGACGCCGCCGCCATCGATCGCGCTCTCAGCCGGATCGCTCACGAGATCCTCGAGAAGAACAAGATGTTCGACAACCTGCGGTTGATCGGGATCCAGACTCGAGGGGTCCCGTTGGCGCGGCGGCTTGCCGGGAAGCTGTCCAAGATCGAGGGGAGCCCTCCGCCGGTCGGCATCCTCGACATCAATCTCTACCGGGACGACCTGTCGGACAATCCGGAACGGCCGGTCCTCCGAAAGACCGACATCCCGTTCGACGTGCAGGGTGCACGGATCGTTCTCGTGGACGACGTGCTCTTCACTGGCCGCACCATCCGGGCCGCGCTGGACGGCCTCGTGGACCTCGGCCGGCCCCATCATATCCAGCTCGCGGTGCTGGTGGACCGGGGGCACCGCGAGCTGCCGATCCGCGCGGACTTCGTCGGGAAGAACCTGCCCACCTCGCGGACCGAGGAGGTCGAGGTGCGCCTCGAGGAGATCGACGGCTCGGACGAGGTGGTCATCGTGAAGGCGGGAGAGCCGGCGGTCTCGCTCGCCCGGAGGAAGAAGCGATGAACCTAGGCAGCCGGCACCTCCTGGGCATCGAACGACTCGAGCCGGCCGAGATCACCGCGATTCTCGACGCCGCCGAGAGCTTTGCCGAGATTTCCACCCGGGAGATCAAGAAGGTCCCGACGCTGCGCGGGAAGACGGTGGTGAACTTCTTCGTCGAGCCCTCGACGCGCACCCGGTCGTCGTTCGAGCTGGCGGAAAAGCGCCTCTCCGCGGACTCGCTGAATTTCTCCACTTCCACCTCGAGCCTGGTGAAGGGGGAGACGCTGCTCGACACCGCGAAGAACCTCGAGGCGATGGCCCCGGAGTTCATCGTGATGCGCCACTCCGAGCCGGGCGCCCCCCACTTCCTCGCGCGGCACTGCCGCGCGTCGATCATCAACGCGGGGGACGGCTCCCACGAGCACCCGACGCAGGCGTTGCTCGACGCGCTGACGATCCGGCAGCGGAAAGGGCGCCTCGAAGGGCTGCAGGGTGGCGATCGTCGGCGACATCCTGCACAGCCGCGTGGCGCGCTCGAACGTTCTCCTGCTCACCCGGATGGGCGCCGACGTCGTGGTCTGTGCGGCCCGCCCACGCTGATGCCCCGCGGGGATCGAGAGCCAGGGGTGCGCCGTGACCTTCAGGATCGACGAGGCGGTCGAGGGAGCGGACGTGGTGATGATGCTCCGCATCCAGCTCGAGCGGATGCAGGGGGGATTCTTTCCGACGCTGCGCGAGTACGCGCGGCTACTACGGGCTCAACGAGGCGCGACTCAAGCGGGCCGCGCGAGGACGCCATCGTCATGCACCCCGGACCGATCAACCGCGGGGTCGAGATCACGGGAGAGGTCGCGGACGGGAACGCGTCGGTCATCCTCGACCAGGTGACGAACGGCGTGGCGGTCCGGATGGCGGTGCTCTACCTGCTGGCGGGAGGAACCGAGCGTGAGGCTGCTGCTTAAGAACGGGCGGGTCGTCGACCCCGCCGCCCGCGTGGACGACGCGCTGGACGTGCTCGTGGAGGACGGCACGGTCGCGCGCGTGGAGCCGAAGATCCCGGCGCGCGGGGCGGAGGTCATCGACCTGGCGGGGCTCGTCGTCTGCCCCGGGTTCATCGACATCCACGTGCACCTGCGCGAGCCCGGCCAGGAGTGGAAGGAAACCGTCGCGACCGGGACGCGCGGCGGCCGTGGCCGGCGGGTTCACCGCCGTGGCCTGCATGCCCAACACCGCAGCCGCCGAACGACAGCCGGCCGATCACGCGAGTTCATCCTGGCGCAGGCGGCGGCCGTCGGCGGGCGCGTCGCGTGTACCCGATCGGGTGCGTGACCAAGGGGCAGAAGGGGGAGGAACTGGCGGAGATCGGGGACATGACCGACGCGGGCAGCCCGCGCGTTCTCCGACGACGGCCGCCCGGTGGCGTCCAGCCTCCTGATGCGCCGCGCCCTCGAGTACTCGCGGATCTTCGATCTTCCGATCATCGACCACTGCGAGGACCCCGCTCTGGTGGCGGGGGGCGTCGTCCACGAGGGGGAGGTTTCGACTCGGCTCGGCCTGCGCGGTTGGCCCGGAGTGGCGCGAAGACCTGATGGTCGAGCGCGATCTCCTGCTGGCGGAGTACATCGGAGGGCACGTCCACATCGCGCACCTGTCCACCGCGCGGAGCGCCGAGTTCGTCCGGAAGGCGAAGAAGGGGAAGGTGACCGCGACCTGCGAGGTCACGCCGCACCACCTGGTGCTCACCGACGCGGCGGTGGCCGACTACGACACGAACGCGAAGATGAACCCGCCGCTGCGCGACGAGACGGACCGGAAGGCGCTGCTCCGGGCGATCGTCGACGGGACGGTGGACGCCATCGCGACCGACCACGCGCCGCACCATGTGGACGAGAAGACGGTCGAGTTCTCCCGCGCGCCCTTCGGGATCGTCGGGCTCGAGACGGCGGTGTCGATCTGCCTCGACCGGCTGGTGCATGGCGGGGTGATCCCGCTGTCGAGGCTGGTCGAGTTGATGAGCGCCGGGCCGGCGAGGATCCTCAGATTGCAGCGCGGGACGCTTCGACCGGGGGCCGACGCGGACGTGACGGTGCTCGACCTCGATCGGCGCATCGTCGTCGACCCCTCGAAGTTCCGCTCGAAGAGTCGGAACACGCCGTTCGCGGGATGGCGTCTTCGCGGAGCGGCGGTGATGACGCTCGTGAGCGGCCGGGTCGTTCACGACGCCCGCTGATGTCGTTCGAGCCGCGGCGTGTCCTGCTCGTGGCCAACCCGGCCGCCGGGCTGCGGCGCGGCCGGGACGCGGGGGAGGAGGCGGCGCGCGCGGTGCGCTCGGCGGGGGTCCGGTGCGAGTTGATCCGGACGCGCGGGCCCGGCGATGCAAGAGCGCTCGCGGCCGGGGCTTGGGCCGCGGGGTTCGACACGGTGCTCGCGGTGGGAGGGGACGGGACCGCGCACGAGGCGGCGAATGGCGCCGCCGGAACCGGGGTTGCCCTCGGCGTGGCGCCCGCCGGGACCATGAATCTCCTCGCGCGGGTGCTCGGCCTCCCGCTCGATCCGGCTCGCGCGGCCGAGGTGGTCGTGCGCGGCGTGCGGCGGCGTGTCGTCCGGCCGGGGCAGGCGGGGGAAACGCTCTTCCTCCTCATGGCGGGAATCGGCTTCGACGCGTGGGTCCTGAAGGCGCTCCTCGCGGGGAACAAGGGGAAGATCGCGTTTCGGCACTACCTGGCCGGAGCGCTCGGCGGACTTGTGACCTATCCTTTCCCGGCGCTGCGGATCGAGGTCTCCGGCGGCACGTTCGAGGCGACCAGCGCCATCGTCGGCAGGGCGCCGCTCTACGGAGGGTTCCTGCGCCCGACCCCCGGGGCCTCCCTCGATCGCGACGATCTCGAACTCTGCGCCTTCACCACGCGTTCCGCCGTAGGGCTGCTCCGCCTCTTTCCCGCCCTCTGGTCCGGAGCGCACTTCGGCCGCCCGGGGGTCGCGGAGCGGCGGGTCATCCGACTACGCGTCGAGTCCGATCGGCCCGGAATCCCGTTCCAGCTCGACGGCGAACTCGCGGGGGAACTCCCGGTGGAGATCGGCCTCTCCGACCGAAAACTTCTCCTCGCCTGCTGAAACCAGTTGACAAATGGGGACATTCCGCATTTTCTTTCCGTTCTCCTTTCGGCTCCATTTTTCGTGAGGTGGCCATGAGTTCCTCGAGAGCCGCGACGGTGTTCGAAACCGATCTTCCGGGCGTCACGCTCCGCGGCCGCGGGAAGGTCCGCGACGTCTACGATCTGGGCACCTCGCTGCTCATCGTGGCGACCGACCGGCTCTCGGCGTTCGACCATGTGCTCCCCGACCCGATACCGGACAAGGGGAAGGTGCTGAACCAGGTCTCGCTGTTCTGGTTCGGCCGGACGGCGAATGTGATCCCGAATCACGTGATCACCGCCGACCCCGCGGCGTTTCCCGCCTCCCTGAGGCCGCACGCCGCGATGCTTGCCGGGCAGGTCGACGCTGGTGCGCAAGCTCGACATGGTGCCGGTCGAGTGCGTCGCCCGCGGCTATCTGGCCGGCTCCGGCTGGAAGGAGTACCGGCAGCACGGCACGGTGTGCGGGATCGCGCTGCCGCCAGGGCTTGAGGGAATCGGACCGTCTGCCGGAGCCGATCTTCACGCCGTCGACCAAGGCCGAGACCGGCCACGACGAGAACATCCCGTTCGCCGAGGTCGAGCGGGTCGTGGGCCGCGATCTCGCGCGAGAACTCCGGGACCGGACCCTCGATCTCTACCGCTCGGCGTCGGCGTACGCCCTCGAGCGCGGCATCATCATCGCGGACACGAAGTTCGAGTTCGGCCTCGACGGGGGAAGCCTCGTCGTGGCCGACGAGATGCTGACCCCCGATTCGTCGCGGTTCTGGCCGGCGTCGACGTACGCGCCCGGTCGCGGGCAGCCTTCGCTCGACAAGCAGTTCGTCCGCGACTACCTCGAGTCGATCGACTGGAACAAGCAGCCGCCGGTTCCCCATCTGCCGGAGGATGTGGTTTCGGGGATCCGCGACCGGTACCTCGAAATCTTCCGGATCCTCACGGGGAGCGCCCTGGTCTGATCCGGCGGTCGGCCGGCCGGCGGTGCCCCCGGGACCGCGTGGGGAGCGCCGCGGCGAAGGGGGGCCGTCGACAATCGCCGGTTCGTTCGCGTTCTGAAGCCTCTTCCGGCGAGCATCCTGCGGGAGGTCGAGGAGAGGCTGCGCCGCTTGGGTGACCTTTAGCCTCAGGGCTTGCCGCGAAGCGCTTCCGCGAGGCTGTTCAGGTCGGGCGCGTCTCATCCGCGAAGGCGGCTCTTTCTCTCTCGAAGGACGCGAGGTCGGCTTGGCCCGCGGGGTACAGGGTGGCGGTCGTCAGCACCGCCTCCGCCGCCGCTTCGAGCCGGGTGGCGAAGGCGGCGTCCGACTCGGCGGCGCGCGCGAGCGCTTCCCGCGCGCGGGCGGCGCGCTCGAGGTCCTTGCAGTACAGGAGGAGATCGCACCCCGCTCCGATCGCGGCGACCGCGGCGCTCCCGTCCGGATCGAGCGGAGCGATGGCGCCCATGTCCATGTCGTCGGTGACGACGAGACCGCGGAACCCCAGCCTCGCGCGGAGCCAGCCGCCGACGATCGAGGGGGAGAGCGTCGCCGGCCGCCCCGGCGCCGGATCGAGATCGGGAAACGACCCGTGGCCGATCATCACCGCGGCGGCACGCGGCGCCAGATCGCGGTAGGGGACGAGATCGCGAGCCCAGAGTGTTTCGGGATCGCAGCGGCAGATAGGGAGGCTCTCGTGTGGGTCGATCTCGCCGTCACCGAGCCCCGGAAAGTGCTTGAGACAACCGGCGACCCCGGTCGCCTGCAACGCGTCGAGGAACGCTCCCGCCAGCTCGGTCACCCGCTTGGGCGCGGTGCCGAACGAACGGTCGCCGATCACGTTGTTCCGGCCGGGGTCTCCGAGGTCGACCACCGGCGCGAAATCCAGGCCGAAGCCGAGCGCTCGCAGGGTCCTTCCGGTGGCGGTCCCCGTGGCGCGCGCCGCCTCGACGCCGAGGGCCGCAAGGCCGGCGGCTGAGGCCGTCGGGCCAATCCAGGGGCGCAGCCGGCTCACGCGTCCACCTTCCTGGTCGATGGCGAGGAGAAACGGGGCGCGCAAGGTGTTCCCCAGAGCGTCCTCGAGTTCCGCGAGGTCGCAGGGCCGGTCAAGGTTTCTGCCGAAGAGGACGATGCCCCCGGGGGCCAGGCGCGAGAGCGTGCTCGACGTCTCGGCGTCGAGCGAAGGGGAAGGGAGCCCGACCGCGAGCACGCGGCCAGCCGCCTCGGTGTAACGTTCAACTTCAGTCGTCATGCGCTCTCCGCTCGCGGCGGCATCGTACGGGGGTTCCGCTCCCTCTCGCAAGGGCACGCGGGAAAATGAAAAGAGCGCGCCGGCCGGGGAGTGCGCGAATTGCAAATCCGGAACGAGAGATGACGTTGCCGGCCACGTTGCCGTGGTTGCGGCTCGTCACAGGGCGGAAGCGCCGAGTGCGCATCTGGCATGTATCGTGCAAGATGGTTTCTGGCCGATCGGGTTGACGCACCGGTGGGGGCATGTTAAGTTTCGGCCCGGCCGGTCGAAAATATAAGTGCGGTGCTATTTTTTCTCTGGCACCACCTCCTCGTCGTCGTGACACGGGTCGCGGTGAGGACGACGGGCACTCCAGGAGGCGACAAAGGCATGCCGCGGAAGTTCTACACGATTTTCATCCTTCCGCACGCGCATGCGCGTTTCCGCAAGATTCACGTCTCCCGCAATTTCCTTCTGATCCTCGCGAGCATCGTCGTGCTCGCCCTGGCCGCCGGGGCCACGACACCGCATCTCTTCCTGGCGATCCGGGCGCGGACGCAGGCGATCGCGAGCCTGCAGGAGGAGAACCGCAAGCTCAAGGCACGGAATGGCCGTTTCGAGGCGTCGCTGGCGCAACTCGGGGCGCAGATCAATGCCTTCGAGACCGGGGTGCGGCGGCTGGCGTCGGCGGTGGGCCTCAAAGAGTTGCCGAGCCTCCACCCGTCGTCGGGGGGGGCGGCGTTTGGCAAGAAGGCCGCCGTCGAGGAACGGGGGATGCTCGACGAGGAGTTGCGGGCGATCAAGTCGCGCGCGAATTCCCTCGACACGTCGCTCGACCAGCTCAACCGGAAGTGGGAAGAGCGGCTGCGGATTCTCGCCTCGACGCCTCGTGGGCTTCCTACGATCGGCAGCTATTCGGACGGCTACGGCTGGCGGAAAGACCCGTTCTCGGGCGCGCCGGAGTTCCACACCGGGCTCGACCTCGCCGCTCCGGCGGGCACCGCGGTGCGGGCGACCGCCGACGGGGTGGTGACGCGCGTCGGCCGCGAGAGCGGCTACGGCAAGCTGGTGCGGCTTTCGCACGGATACGGGCTCGGGACGCTCTACGGGCATCTCTCGGCGACGCTCGTGCGCCCCGGCCAGCGGGTCCATCGTGGTGACATCATCGGCCGCGTAGGTTCCACGGGTCGATCGACCGGTCCCCACGTTCACTACGAGGTCGTCAAGGGCGGTGCTCGCGTGGACCCGCGCAAGTACACCTCCGACAACCGTTTGTGACCCTCACCTTCGGGCGAGGCGCGGGGGCGGTGGCCGCGGCGCCTCGGCCTGCGTGGTAGTCTCGACACGATGAGCGCCGAGGAACCCTCCGACCTCGACAGCGAACCTTTCCCGGATCTCACCGACGGAGCGGAAGCGCCGGCGGCCGAGGTTTCCGGCGCGACCTCCACCGCGCTGGTGCCGGCGGCCGGCCGTTCTCTCGCGGCCGCGGATCTTCTGAGGCGTTACCTCGCGGACATTCGCCGTTACCCGCCGCTGTCCCGCGAGGAAGAACAAAGGCTGGCCAGGCTGTACCGGGCGACGGGGGACAAGGACGCGCTGTTTCGCCTGATCACCTCGAACCTGACGCTGGTGGTCCGGACCGCTTTCTCATTCCGGAGGGCGGCGCGCAATCTCCTCGACCTCGTGCAAGAGGGGAACGTCGGCCTGATGCAAGCGGTCGAGCGATTCGACCCCGACGTTGGCGTCCGGCTGCCGACCTACGCCGCCTGGTGGATCCGGGCGTACATCGTCAAGTTCCTGCTCGACAACGTCCGGCAGGTTCGCGTCGGGACGACGAACGCGCGCCGGAAGCTCCTTCGCAATCTCGCTCAGGAGAAGGGAAAACTCGAGGCGGCCGGGTTCGAGGTCGGTCCGAAGCTCCTTGCGGAGCACTTCGGCGTCGCCGAGGAGGACGTGCGGGACGTGCAGGAGGCGCTCGCCTCGCGCGACGTTCATCTCGATGCGCCGATCGGAGAGAGCGGGGAGAAGACCCACGCGGATTTGCTTGCCGCCGGCGGGCCGACGGCCGAGGACAAGGTCGCGCGGCGAGAGCTCCAGGAGAGAGTCCAGGCGGCGATCGGGCGTTTTCGCCGGGACCTCTCCCCGAGGGACGAGGCGATCCTGGGCCTCAGGATTCTCAGCGAAGATCCGCTGACGCTGCAGGAACTCGGCGAGCGCTTCGGAACCACCCGCGAGGCGGTGCGGCAGGCGGAGGCGAAGCTCACGGCCCGGCTCAAAGTGTTTCTCGCCTCGGAGCTGGGCGATCTGGACCCGGTCCATATGGGTACCGAATGAGACCTTGAGCGACCCCAGACTCGAAATCTTGCAATTCTTGCTCTTCCGGCTTGTCTGGTCCGCGTCTTGCAGTTATTATTCACGGTAGCCGGGTGGAGTCATTGCCGCGGATCGGCGGAATCGCTCCGGATGCCGGGACCGAGAGGTGGAGATGCAGTGGATTTTGTTGATCGGCGCCGTCTTGCTGAGCCTGGGATTGGCGGTGGGGACCGCGTCGGCAGTCTTCTCCATCTTCTTCCGGATCCTGCAAAAATTACGCTGATCCGATCCTTTTGACGTGGCCCCTCCAGCACCACGGTGCTATAAGGGAAGTCTTACCCCAAAGCGGCGGTGTTTCATGCGCGACCACATACTCGTCGTGGACGACGAGGCCGGCTCGCGAGACGGGTTGCGTCGTCTTCTGGAGGCGCTCGGTCACGTCGTGGTGACCGCCGAATCGGCCGAAGACGCCCTCGCCAAGATCGAGGTGGAGCGTCCGGCGGCGATCTTCACCGATCTCGTGATGCCGGGGCTCGACGGGATCGAGTTCATCCGGCGCGTTCAGAGGAGCCACGACCTGCCCGTGGTCGTGTTCTCGGCGCAGGGAACGATCGAACTGGCCGTGGAGGCGATGAAGCTCGGTGCCCAGGATTTTCTCCCGAAGCCGGTCGGGGACGCCCAGGTCAAGATGGTCCTGGCCCGCCTGGGGCGAACCCGCGCACTCGAGGCGGAGAAGCGGCGCCTCAAGGCGGAGCTCAGGGAGCGGGGCGCGTTCGAAAAGCTGAGGGGGGAGTCGGAGAAGATGCGGGCGGTTTACCGCCAGATCGAGCAGGTCGCCCCAAGCACGCTGTCGGTTCTGATCGTGGGGGAAAGCGGCACCGGGAAAGAACTGGTGGCGCAGACGCTCCACGAGCTTTCCGGCAGGCGCAAGTTCGAGTTCGTCGCGCTCAACTGCGCCGCGATCCCGGCGACGCTGCTCGAGAGCGAGATCTTCGGGCACGAGCGGGGCTCGTTCACCGGGGCGTTGCAGCGGAAGGTCGGCTGCTTCGAGATGGCGGATCGGGGGACCCTCTTCCTGGACGAGATCGCGGAGATGGACGAGGGCCTGCAGGCGAAGCTCCTTCGCGTACTGCAGGAGCAGCGTTTCCGGAGGATCGGCGGCCGGGAAGTGATCGAGGCGGACGTCCGGGTCATCGCGGCCACCAACCGGGACCCGGCGAAGGCGATCGCCGCTGGCAAGCTCCGGGAGGACCTCTACTACCGGCTCAACGTCTTCACCATCCTGCTCCCCTCGCTCCGCGAGCGCCCCGAGGACATCCGCTCCCTCGCCCGCCATTTTGCCGAACAGTACGCCACGCGCACCGGAACGACCGTGCCCGCCATCCACCAGTCGGCCATGGAAGCGCTCCTCGCGCACCACTGGCCGGGTAACGTCCGCGAGTTGAAGAACGCCATCGAGCGAGGGACGCTTCTTTCGGGGGGTAGCACGATCGTTCTCGAGCACCTTCCGCGAGAGGTGCTCGCCGTCCGCGCGGCCGGCGGCCCCGCTTCCGTTCCGCCGCCGCGGGCCGACGAGAGCGGCGCCAGCACGGTGACCTTGGCGGTCGGCTCGAGCCTGGACGACGCCGAGCGCGAAATGATCCGCTCGACGCTCGCCCACACGAGCGGCAACAAGACGCAGGCCGCGCGCATCCTCGGGATCTCCCTCAAGACGATGCACAACAAGGTGAAGAAGTTCCGGCTGTGAGAAATCTCCTCCCGATTCGCATCTTCGCCGTCCACTTGCTGTTCACCCTCGTCGCCGCCGCGATCGCGGTGCTGCTCGTGCGGCAGGCGTTCGAGCGGTACGCCGGTGAGTGGCGGCGCGAAATCGCGGGTATCCCGACACAGCTTTCCCTCCAGCCGCTGGTCAACGAGGTGGCGGCCGCGTACCTCAAACGGCTCGAGGACGAGATTCCCGAGCGGCGGGACGCCGCGCGCGAGCGGATCTCCGAGGGATTGGGCAGCCTGCTGAGGGCCGTCCCCGCGATCGCGAGCCTCGTCGTCGTGGACGCCAACCTGAGGATTCAGTTCGCGTCGGACAAGGATCTCGTGGATCTCGCTTACAAGGATGCCGCGTACCGCGCGCTGCTCTCCTCGGACGTGGAGACCCGTCGCCCGCTCGCGTCGGGAGGGGAGAGCCTGTCGGAGGTGGTCTGGCCGATCTTCGAGAGGCCGGGTGCGGCGCAGGGCGCCGGAGGGAGAAGGCTCGGAGCGGTCCTCGTCAGGTACCGCCCCGACCAGACCCGTCTCGACAGCTACGCGGCCCGCGCCAACGTGCGGCAGGTTTCGTGGGAGGCGGTGGCTGGCGCTTTGCTTCCTACCCTGATCGCCGTGGTGATGGCGAGCGTGCTGGTCGCCGCGTGGACGGCGTTCCCGGTGCGGCGCCTGGTGAAGGCGGTCGACGAGTACCGCGCGCGTGGGTTCCGCGGGGGGCTCGATTCCGAGCGGCTGGGGCTCCAGGGGGACCTGGCCTCCGCAGCCCGGGCGATCAGCGAGATGGGGGTGCAGCTCGACCGGCTCGACGCCCGGGGGCGGGAGCGCGAAGTGCTTCTCGAGACGCTGACTCAGGCGCTCGAGGAGGGGATGATCGCGCTGGGGCCGGACGGCTCGCTCTTGGCGTGGAACGCCGCGGCCGTGAGGGTCCTGGCGCCGGGTTCCCCGGCGGATCCGGACGCGATGCGCGAGACGCTCCGCCGCCGTCTGGCCGGGATCGCGAGCTTCGATCCGCACGATCCCGCGACGGCGGTCGAGACCGACCTTCCGGGGGAGAACGGCGGCGCGACACGGATCCGGATCAGCTGGATGCCGCTCGGCGATGGGCGGGACCGGAGGGGAACGCTGGCGCTGATCCGGGACCTCACGATGCTGCGACGGGTCGAGGCTCACCTGCTCGAAGCGGGACGGTTCGCCACACTCGCGAATCTCGCGGGAGCCCTCGCGCACGAGATCCGGAATCCGTTGAACGCGATCGGGCTCAACGCGGCCGCCCTCAAGGCGAACCTGGGATTCGCGGCGGAGCACGGTCGTGCCGGGGCGATGAAGGAGTCGGTGGATACGATCGAGGACGAGACGCGCCGGCTGACGGATCTGCTGAACAACTACCTCGGGCTGCTGTGCTCGAGCCCGGTCGAGGGAGCCGTGCGGCTCGACGATCTCTGCCGGCGAGTGATCCAACTCTTGCGCTACACCGCGCTCAAGGCGCACGTGGAACTCGTACTCGAAGGGACGAAAGGGCTCCCTCCCGTTCACGGCATGCCGGACCGTTTGCAGCAGGCGATCCTGAACCTCGCGCTGAACGCGGTTCAGGCGACCCCCCGGGGAGGGCGGGTCACGCTGGCGACGCGGGAGGCGGGCGGGCGGGCGGTTCTGACCGTCGCGGACACCGGCCCGGGAGTTCCCGCCGAGTTGATCGCGAGCCTGTTCGAAGCCAAGGTCACGACGAAGCCGGGGGGGACCGGCCTCGGCCTGCCGCTGGTGCGAATCGTGGTGGAGGCGCACGGCGGCATCGTGCGCTACTCCCCAGCGCCGGACGGGGGGGCGGTTTTCACCGTCGAGTTGCCCGTTCGCGAATCGTCTTCGGGAGTGTGACGCCGCAGCGGCGGGACTACTGCAGACTCTCCGTGGTGACGGGGGTCTCGATCGCCTCCTTCGCGAGGCGGTGGGCGTCGAACTGGTCCGGCAACTCGAGAACCAACCGGTACTCGGCGAGTGCTTCCTCCCGCCGCGACTGGATGTCGAAGAGGCGTCCCCTCTGGTAGCGGCCGAAGATCGCGAAGCGCGAGTCCTTCGGGACGAGCGGAAGCCCGAGAAGACGCTTCAGGTGGGTTTCCGCCGCATCGTACTTCCGGATCCGCATCTCGGCCGAGGCGAGATTGAAGAGGCTCTGCGGATCGTCCGGACGGATCAGGAGCGCCCGCTCGATCGCGGCGGCAACTCCCGCGAAATCGCCGTCCTCGAGACGTTTTTGCGCTTCGGCCTGATGCTTCATGAACGCGACGTCCGCCTGCCGGGCCCGGATGCGAGCTTCGACCCACTGACGGAATCCGAGTTCGACGGCGTCGGCCGGCTTACCCAGCGAGGAGGCGAGAGCCGCGAGGCCCACGCCGGTGGCGGTGTACGACTTCTTCAGGCCGTCGGCCCCCGCGGTCTCTCGAATCCACGTCACGAGGAGACCGGCCGCGGGATAGCGGACGGTGTCCGTCATGGGGCGCGCTTTCTCTTCGTCGAGAAAATCCGCGATCGCCGGGAATAATCCTTTCTCGATCATGGCCGCCGCGTGGAGGTCGAGATCGAGTCCGTGGTACACCCCGCTCTCCGCGACGGCGAGCCCCTCGTACAGCGTGGTGGAACGGCAGGGCCCGAACGCCTCGCGGGCGAGGATGTGAATTTCTTCGTGCGGCGACGACGAGCCCGCGGCGCGACGGATCATGTGGAGTTCCCGGGCGGCCGGGATGGAGTGCGCCGGGTCGGCCAGTCCGGTCCGCGCCTCCTTGGACGTTTCGTCCTCGTAGATGCGCAGGGCGATCTTGAACCCCTCTGGAGGAGCTCCGATCCTCGCGGCGGCGCGCGCGAACGCGGTCTCGCGCGCCTTGATGATCGCGTCGCTCTCCGCGGCGTCGATTCGCGCCGCCGGGTAGTCCAGCGTGTAGTGGTCCGAAAACCGGGTCGAGTCGAGCGCGTCGATGCGAGCGAGATCGGCTGCGCGGTCCTTCTCGGCTGCGATGGCGCGTATCGGCGGCCACTCGTGCGGCCGTGAGAACATCCCTTGGCGGACCACCCTGAAATCCGAGAACAGCGCCCAGTCCGAGCCCACAGCCGGAAGCATCATGGCCCGGTCCCGCTCCGGGTCCATCCTGGACCAGAAGACGAGCGCCTTGTCCCGGTCGTAAGGAGAGCTGGTGAAGAACATCAGGTCGAGGCCCGGATCCGACGCGCGGATCTCCAGGAAAACGAGCCCCTCGGACGAGTGCGTGAAGATCGACGGCGCCTCGGTCGTGCCCAGCAGACGGTTGTTCCAGCCGAGCAGCAGCAGGTGGCGGTGCCGGTCCTCGGGTCCTAAAGGGTCGTCGGGAAGCACCCGGGTCTTGATCCGGTGGGCCTGCTCGAGGAAAGCCGCCCGCGCCTCGGCCGACCGGCGATTCGCGGCGGCGTCCTCGCCGGGGCCGGCCGGATAGATCACCGCGACCTCGTCGAGGCTGAGAAGGTACAGCTCTCCGAGGTAGCGCTCACCGGAGATCTCCGTGTTGTTCTGGGCTTTCGCCGCGAGCGGCGACAGGAGCATGGCGGCGGCGAGGATCCTGGCGATTCGTCTCATGAGGCCTCCAGGCCAGTTCATGATAAAGGGGGAAGCTCGCGGTTGTCGAGGAGCCCGAGCGTTGCCCTCCCGATGTCCGGCACACTACAATCGCCGCCGTTTCTCGATCGAATCGCCGAGGACCGTGACGTGGAGCCAAGAGGGGCCGTCGAGCCCGTCGTTCGGGCGAGAGTTCTGGTCAAGCGCTACGGCCCACTGGTGGCCGTGGACGGGATCGACCTCGACATCCTCGAGGGGGAGTGCCTCGGCTTGCTCGGGCCGAACGGCGCCGGGAAGTCCACCACGGTCCGGATGCTTTACGGGCACACGCCGCACACCTCGGGGGAGATCCGCGTTTTTGGGCTGGAATTGCCGCGGCACCTCCGCCGGATCAAGCGACAGATCGGCGTCGTTCCGCAGGAGGACAACCTCGATCCCGACTTCACGGTGCTCCAGAATCTGCGGGTCTACGGGCGGTATTTCGGGCTGAGTGGGCGCGAGTGCCACCGACGTGCGGGCGAGCTCCTTTCGTTCCTCGAGCTCGACGACAGGAGAGCGGCGAAAATTCGCGAACTGTCGGGGGGGATGAAGCGCCGGCTCGTGATCGCGCGGGCGCTGATCCACGCGCCGCGGCTCCTGCTCCTCGACGAGCCCACCACCGGCCTCGACCCGCAGGCCCGGCAGGCGATCTGGGAGCGGCTTCGAGTTCTGCGAAGGACCGGCACGACGCTGCTCCTCACGACGCACTACATGGAGGAAGCGGCCCGGCTTTCAAACCGGGTCGTGATCATGGACCATGGGAAGATCCTCGAGTCCGGGACCCCCGCCGATCTGGTGGCGCGCCACGCGCCAGGGGAGGTGGTGGAGCTGACGGGCTACCCCGAAGCGGCGGTCGTCTTTGCGGCCGTCTCCGGGCTCCCCCACGAGGCCACCGGGGACCGCCTTCTCGTGCACGTTCCCGACGGGCGCGGCGAGCTGGTCTTCCGGGATTTCTGCGGGAGATTCCCTTCGGAGCAGGCGATGCTGCGGCAGGGAAGCCTCGAGGACGTTTTCCTGCGGCTCACCGGCCGCGGCTTGCGGGACTGAATCGATGCTTCGCGACTTACGGCACCTCGGGCAGATCTCGTGGCGCGCGCTTCACGTCTGGCGCAGGGACTTCCTGGTGGTCCGGGCCACCTGGTGGACCAACCTCCTGCCGCCGCTCCTCGAGCCGGTGCTGTACCTCCTCGCGTTCGGCGCCGGCGTCGGGCGCCTCGTGGGAGAGGTGACGGACCAGGGGGCGCGTGTCGGTTATCTCCCGTTCGTCGCGCCCGGGCTCGTCGCGGTTGCGATCATGTTCTGGTCGTTCTACGAGACGCTCTACGGCTCCTTCGTGAGGATGTACTACCAAAAGACCTTCGACGCGATCCTCGCGACGCCGCTCTCTCTCGAGGACGTGCTCGTCGGGGAGATCCTCTGGGGGGCCACCAAGTCGGTCGTGACCGCGTCGGTGATGCTGGGCGTGATCTCGCTGTTCGGCGTTCTCGCCTGGCCTTCGTCCTGGTGGGTGTTGCCGGTTGCGGCGCTCGGCGGCCTCCTTTTCGCTTCCCTCGGAATGTGCTTCACCGCCGTCTGTCCGACGATCGACTCGTTCAATCTTCCGATCTTCCTGTTCGTGTTCCCGATGTTCTTGTTCTCCGGGACGTTCTTCCCGGTCGACATGCTTCCCGGCTGGGCGTTGCGCGCGGCCTGGGCGTTGCCGCTCACGCACGTGGCATCGCTCTTGCGAGCCGCCACGCTGAACCGGCCGCCGGCGCACCTCGCGGCGAGCGTCGGGTACCTCGTCGGGATCACCCTGCTGCTGTTCGTCACCTCTCTCGTGCTGATGCGCCGTCGCCTCATCCGGTGAACTCGTGGCTCGCCTTTTCGCCCTGGCCGACCTGCACCTGTCCTCGAGCGGCGCGAAGCCGATGGACGTGTTCGGGGAGGCGTGGGTCGATCACCCGCGCCGGATGGCGGAGGCGTGGGACAGGAGCGTCGCGGACGACGACGTCGTGCTGCTGCCCGGGGATCTTTCCTGGGCGAAGGATCTCGTCGAGGCGGCGCCGGACCTGGCGTGGATCGGGGCGCGGCCGGGGCACAAGGTGCTCCTTCGTGGAAATCACGACGGGTGGTGGGGGAGCGCCGCGAAGGTCAGGAAAGCGCTGCCGGACCGGTGTTCCATCCTGCAGAACGATTCGCACCTCGCCGCGGGACGGGTCGTGCTCGGCGGCCGCGGCTGGACCTCGCCCGACGACCCGGACGCCACGGAGCACGACGCGCTGATCTTCCGCCGCGAGATCGAGCGTCTCCGATTCTCGATCGCCGACGCTGACCGGCGCTTCGGCCGCGGCCTCGAGCGGGTGGCGATGCTTCACTATCCCCCCTGGATCGAGGGACGCCCGCCGACCGAGGTCGTCGCCGTTCTTCTGGAGGCGAAGGTGGAGGAGTGCGTGTACGGGCACCTCCACGGGGCCGATGTGGCGCTGGGGGTGACCGGGGAGCGGGAAGGGATCCACTTTTATCTCGTTTCCGCCGACGCTGCGGGCTTCGCGCCGGTTGCGATCGGGGGCGATACGGGGATCGAGGACAGGGAGTGAGCGCTTCGCCCGCGGCGTCGGCCGTGTCCTCGCAGGCGGGGACTTTTCGTTGCTCGACGGCTGCCCGGTGGATTCCCGTGGCGCTCGCCGGCGCGGTGCTTCTCGGTGCGGCCGTTCTCGCCGTTCGAATCGACCCCGCTCGACGGCTGCCCGGCGCGGGGGTCATGAGAGTTCTTCTCGTCGCCGCCGCTGCGGTGCTGGGGATGCGGATCTCGCTGAGCCTCGCGGAGTTGGGACTCCGGCTGCGTTTCCGGCCTGAGGGGCTGCTCTTCGAGTTGCGCGGCCGTTCCCTGACGCTGGATGACGGGGAGGTGGGGCATCTCGACTGGGACCCGGCGTTCCGTCACTACGCGAAGTGGCTGCCGGCGCTTGTGCTCGTCGACCGCCGGGCGCGCCGGCACAGGGTCCCGGCGCTGCTCGAGGAGGGCGACCGGTTCATCCTGGAATTCGTCTCGCGCTTGGGCCGGACCGATCTCGCCGATTGGGTCGAAGCGCATCGCATCGCCGGGAGAATGGCTCGCGCGCGGTCGTGGGTCGTCGTGTTCTACGCCGCCGCCGCGTGTGCCGTGGTCGCGGCGGCTGTCGTCCCCCTTCGCTGAGGGGGCCGGGGGATTCAAAGCGACGGCGTTCGGTGGCTGGCGCAAGCGCGGGACCGTGAGACCCCTATAATGGCGCCCATGGAACAACGACGACCGCCTTCATGGAGCCGGGAGCCGCGTCCCGGCCCTTCGGGTCGCCCGCCGGCGGGCGGCGCGCGCTCGCAGGGTCCGCCACCGGCTCCGCCTCAGGCCCCCGGACTTCGCGGCATCCTTCGCGCGATCGATGGCGGTCCGTTCGTGGCGTACGACCGGATCCTCGGCCGGCACGACGTGGGAGAGTTCACCTTCATCGTGGACCGGATCCCGCCCGATCCGTACGCCGGCCCCGCGCGCTTGCGCCTCGTCTGCGATCGGGCGAAAGCGCACGTTCCCGCCCGGCTGGTGTCCGGGCGCGCGGGGAGATTCGGCGTCGAAGACTGCGTCGCGCGCGCGGCGGCGGCGGCGCTCGTGAGCCAGGCGCCTCGAGGGGGTAATGCGCCTCCGGGATCGGGCCGGATCTCGGTCGTGGAACCGGGGGCGTCGATGGTGGAACGGTCGACGTGCAGGATCACGCCGACGAGCATCGAACTCAGGGTCTTCGTGGACCTCCCGGCGATCGGCCGCAAGGTGCGGGGCTTCCAGGCGGAGGAGTTGTTCTATTCCGATCTGCCGCGGCTGGCGACAGCGACCTTGCTCTTCTCGGCACGGAAGAGCGAGGACGCCGCGCGATACGCCGCGACCGCCGAGGATCACGAGACCCTCCTGGCCGAGTTGGCCCGCCGGGGGTGGGTGGCGTTCGTGGCGGACGGGAGCCTGCTCGCGCGTGCCGGCGGCGACGATGGAGGACCCCGGCGAGATGGGCGCGAGGTTACGTTCCGGTCCCCGGAAACGCTGGCCGCCACGCTGAACCTTCCGCATGCCGGCGCGATCCGGGGGATGGGTGTGCCGGCGGGGGTCACGGTGATCGTGGGGGGCGGGTTCCACGGCAAGAGTACCCTGCTCGATGCCCTCGCCGCGGGAGTCCACCCTCACCGCCCGGGGGACGGCAGGGAGCGGGTCGCGACGATTCCGGAAGCGGTGGCGGTCCGCTCGGAGAACGGCCGCCCGGTGCGCCGGGTGGACATCTCGGGTTTCCTCTCGGATCTTCCGTCGGGGGAAGCCGCGGCCGATTTCTCGACCGAGCGGGCGAGCGGGAGCACGTCTCTCGCCGCGTCGATCGCCGAGGCGATCGAAGGGGGCGCGCGAGCGCTGCTGCTGGACGAGGACACCACCGCCACCAATTTCATGATCCGCGACGGCCGGATGCAGCGGCTCGTCCCCCGCGCGCTGGAGCCGATCGTCCCCTTTCTCGATCGCGTCGTCGAGATCTACCGGAGGCTCGGAGTATCGACGATTCTCGTGACCGGCGGTTCCGGCGACTACCTCGACGTGGCCGATACCGTGATCCGGATGCAGGGGTACCAGGCGGAGGATGTCACCGCGCAAGCGCGAGAGGTGGCGACCGCCACCCGTTCGATGCGTCTCGTCGAAGCGTTGCCGGCGATGAAGCCTCCCGTGCACCGGCAGCCCCTCATCGAGCTTCCGGAAGGCGGCGCGCCCCGGGTGGGGCTCCGCGGGGCGCGCGGCGTGAGGATCGGTGAGGAGACGGTGGATCTGTCCGCCGTGGAGCCGATCGAGGAGACCGGGCAGGTCCGGGCGATCGCCTACCTGTTGCGCGAGGCGGCGCGCCGGATGGAAGCGGGCAAGGAGATGCCGACGCTGCTGAGGGAAATCGACGCGTGGCTCGACGAGGTCGGACTCGACGCTCTCGACCCGCCGGCCGCCTACGATCTCTCGCGCCCCAGAAGGTTCGAACTCGCTGCCGCCATCAACCGCTGGCGCTCGATCAGGGTCGCGCGCGCCGACCGCTGAGCCCCGGTCGCTTCCGGTCAGTTCCCGATCCGCGCGAGCGCCTCGCGGGGAAGATCCCAGGCCGGGTCGAGCCTCTCCGCCGTCAGCAGGTCGGATCGAGCCCCCGCGCCGTCGCCGCGGCGCATCCGGAACATGCCCCTCTCGTACCAGGTGCCCGCGATCGCATCGGGGGATGCGACGGCACGGTCGTGCTCCGCCGCCGCCTCGGCGGGCGCGCCGGAGCGCTCGAGAACCATGGCGAGGCGGGACCGGGTCATTGCGGTTCGACCGGTAGGGAGGCCGGCTGCGATCGCGGCGCGATACCGATCGCCCGCCGCGTTGAAATCCCCCTTCTTGTGCAGGATCCACCCCGCCTGGTCGAGCGCGAGTCCGTAGGGCGGGCTCGCGGCGAGGACCGGCGCCAAAGCGGCGAGGCCGTCGTCGAGTCTTCCCCGCGACGAGAGAACGGCGGCGAGCCGCACGTGGTCCCTCGGCGTGGGACGGGTCAGGAGGGCCCCGGTGACGGCGAGCGCCGCGAGTAACGGAGCGCCGACCGCGAACGCGAATCGCACGTCGCGGTCGCGCCGCCGGCGGAACGCCTCGACCAGGGCGAAGCCGCCGAAGGGGGCCAGCAGGAAGAGAAGGGGAAGCCGGAGTCGCGTGTTGACGAAGAAGGTCAGCAGCGTCGCGATCTGCACCGCCGCCGCGCAGGCAAGCGGCCAGCACGCCGCGCGCCGCGTGCGAAGAGCCAGAACGATCCCTGCGAGCCCCAGGACGAGAAGCGGCCAGGCGGGGAGTGCGAGTGCGTGGAGCCACGGGAGGTAAAGGTTGCGTTCGAGAGGGAACGAGTAGGCGTCGGTCGGATCGCCGGGGTCGAGAATCCGGCCGATCTTCCGCCCCTCGACGGCGAGCCACCCCCACGGATCCGCGAGCACCTCGCGGATCGCCCGGCCCCGCCAGAAGGAAGAAACCTGGGAGGGGAGAAGTTCCCGGCCGGCGTCCTTCTCGGCAAGCATTCTCGCGAGGACTCGCTCCGAGAAAAGGTCGCCGGCTTGCGGGTGGATCGCCGTGTAGTCGCCGCGCGCTCCTCGCTGGTTCCCGATGAACAGGTTCTCGCCCCCCGACGAGGCGACGAGCACCGTGTCGCCGCGTCGGAGATTGTGGATCGTCGCGGGGGCGACCCCGGCCGCGAGACCGGCCGCGAACACGAGGATCGAGGCGATACGGGAACGCCGGGAACGAGCCGGGCCGCCGAGCGCGAGCACCGCCGCGCCGACCGGCGCGAACAGGAGCGCCTCGGTCCGGGCGAGCGCCACGATGCCGAGCAGGAGTCCCGCCAGCCCCTCCCTGGCTCGAGACTCGTTGCGCCGCGCCGCGCCGAGAGCGGCGAGGGCGCACCCCCATGCGGCGAGCGTGAGTGGCACGGGGAGGAGTTTCAGACTGTGGAAGACAAACGGGCCATGGAGGATGACGAGCCCCGCTCCGGCCACGCCCGCCAGGGCGGAGCCGAGGTATTGTTCCGCCAGCAAGACGAGGAGGGCCACCGCGGCCGACGAGAGGATCGCTTGCAGGAGCAACACCGCGATCGGCGAAGCGGCCGGCCCGACGAGCGTGTAAGTGGCGGCCAGGAGCGCCGGGAACAGGGGAGCCTGATGGAAGACCGGCTCCGCCGCGATGCCGTGAGACGCGATCCTCTGGCCCACTCGTCGTACGAGAGCGCGTCGGAGATCGGCGGTGCCGAGAATGGATCCGCCCGGTATTGCAGCATCGCCGGGACGTGCGCTGCCAGCGAAACGACGAACACGGCGAGCGCTAGAACAACCGGACGAAAGTTAGGCAAACACACTCCAGAGAGCCAATAAAACGCGGGCGGCTGGTGCCGGAGGTGGGAGTCGAACCCACACGCCCGCAAGGAGCGGGGGATTTTGAGTCCCCTGCGTCTGCCATTCCGCCACTCCGGCGCGACGACGGAACTTAGCGCCGGAACTCCAGGTCTGTCAAGGGAAAACCGAGGAAGAGCCGGTCTGGAGGCCGCCTCGAAATGCGCGCAACCTGTTTTAAACATTGCAATTTCGGCCAATTTAGGATACTCTTAGAGAGTAGGCGGGGTAGCTCGTGTCTACCCCTCATCATCCCGCGGTCCTGCATGGGGGGAGGAGCGCGAGGGAGGAAGCCTTGGATTTCAAGGTCGGCGACAAGGTCGTCTATCCCAACCACGGTGTCGGCGTCATCGAGCAGGTCACCAGGCAGTCCATCGGCGACTCCATCTCGTCGTTCTACAGACTGCGGATCCTCTCCACGGACAGCACCGTGATGGTTCCGATCGGAAACACCTCGGCCGTCGGTCTTCGCAAGGTTCTGACGCGGCGGGAGGTCACCCGGGTCCTCGGTGTGCTGAAGAACGGCGAGGTCGCGACCTACGACGACTGGAAGGGGCGGTTCCAGGCCAATTCGGAGAAGATGAGGACGGGGGACATTCTGGCGGTCGCCGAGGTCCTCAAGAGCCTGTCGGTGCTGAGCGAGGTGAAGCCGCTGTCCTACCGCGAACGGAAGATGCTGGACCGCGCCCGGTTCCTCCTCATCTCGGAGCTGGCCGAGGCGGCCAACAAGGGAGCGGTCGAGGTCGAGACACAGATCGACGCGGCGCTCACCGAGTGCGTCAAGGGGGCGAAGGGGAAGCTCGAGCACTGAGCCCTTCTCATTCTTGGAGTCCGACACAGGGCCCGGCCTCGCGCCGGGCCCTGCCGTTTCCGGCGCGCGAGTTCCGTCCGCTCCCTGTATCCTTTCGAGATGGACAACCTGGTCCTGATCCGCGTCGTCGCGTCGCTGGCGCCAATGCTCGAGGGGGGAGTTCTCACGGAGATCCGCGAGGAGTCGCCGTACCGTCTGCGCCTGATGTTCGAGCGGGAGGGGCGGTTCGCGGCGCTCTGCGTCTCCCTCGATCCCGTTCTGCCCTGGATCGGAACGCCGTGCGTACGGAGGGAGGGGCCTCGGCGCGCTCCCGGACCGTTCGCGCCCAAGGCGGCGCGCGCGCTCCACGGGCTCAAGGTGCTGAGCGTCCGGAAGGCGGCGGCGGAGCGGGTCGTGACGCTCCAGTTCGCCGATGGCCAGGCGCTCGTGATCGAGCTCGCCACACACAGGGCGAACCTGGTCCACGTCGATTCCGCGGGGCGAACGGTGGGATCGGCGCGCCATCCTCGAAAAACGGTGGATCGCATAGCTCCCGGCCAGCCGTACCGGTCCCCTCTCGTGCCCGCCGGGAAGTTCGTGCCGTTCGGAGCGACATTCCAGGAGATCGACCGGTTTCTCGCGGGCGCCGCTGAAGAGGGAGAGGATCTTGTCGAGGCGCTTCGCCGCCGGATCTTCGGGATCGGCACCGGAGCCGCGGGGCTGGTGGTGGCGGAGTCCCGACTGACCGGCCGGACGCCGGGGGACGTGCTGGCTTCGCGACTCGCCCTGCTCGAGGCAGGGGAA
Organism: Terriglobia bacterium; assembly: GCA_963790465.1. GTDB lineage: Bacteria > Acidobacteriota > Polarisedimenticolia > Polarisedimenticolales > JAIQFR01 > JAIQFR01. The sequence goes on from CAWBOP010000023.1 coordinate 57,144, forward strand.
CTGGAGCCGGTCGTCGAGGGTTCCCCCGACCCGCTTGTCGAGGCCGCTGCCGGAACGCTCGACCTGGCGACGCTGCGCCTGTTTCCCTGGGAGCCGCCGGAGCCGGCTCCCGGGGCCACAAGGAGCCGGGGGGACGATGCGGCCGCGACGGCGAGTCTTTACCACGAGGCGATCGAAACAGCGCGCCGCGTCGCGGCGCGAAACGAGGCTCTCCGCGTCATCGTGAGAAGTGAGATCCGGCGGCTGTGGGAGGCGGAGAAGCGGATGGCGCGCGACCTCGATGAACTTGGCGACCCGGACGTGTCGCGGCGGTGCGGGGAGGCCTTGCTGGCGGGAATCGGCCGGGCGAGAAGAGTGGGAGATCACGTCTGGGTTCCCGACCCGTACGATGCGGACGGATCCGAGATCGAGATTGCCGCTCCGGCCGGCCGCACGCTGCAGGTCGCGGCGGACGAGCACTTCCAGCGGTCGAGGAGGGCGCGTCGAGGGCTCGAGATGACACGGGAACGTCTGATCGCTACCCGTTCTCGGCTGCGCCGTTTCGAACGGATCCAGGCGGACGAGGAGGGGGGCGCGACGAGGATGCCGCCGACCGGATCGAAGCGGCTCTGCGCGCGGAGGGCATTCCGGTCGGGATCGGTCAGGGGACCCGGGCCGGCCGGGCGGCGGCGCGCGCCGAGCCGCCCCGGGTCGAGGGGGTGCGGCTGCTCACGAGCCGCGATGGTTATTCGATCCTGATCGGGAGGACGGGCAAGGACAACGACCGGCTGACGTTCAAGCTGGCGGGCCCCGAAGACTTCTGGTTCCACGCCGCGGGGGTTCCGGGCGCGCACGTCGTTGTGCGGAACCCCGACCGCGTGGCGCGGCCTCCCCGCACGACCCTCGAGGAAGCGGCGACGGCGGCGGCCTGGTTCAGCGATGCCCGCGAGGCCGGCCAGGCCGACGTGCAATGGACGCGGCGCAAGAACGTCCGCAGGCTCCGCGGCGCGCCGCCTGGTACCGTGACGCTCAAGCGGTTCGAAACGCTCAGAGTCCGGCCGGCTCCTCCGGCGGGATCCGATCCGCCGCCCGGCTGAGCGACCCGGAGGAGGCGGCTCCGGGGGGGCAGTCCATGAGACATCGCCTCGGAAAGCCGCAACTCGCGGCTTGAAGGCGCCGGGATGGCCGTCCTAGCCCAAAAGTTTCCCCCGTTTGCTGTTGACCTTCCCCACTGGACGGCCTACATTCGGCGCGCATGAGAGAAGTCGCCAAGTACTCGGCCGGGGTGGTGCTGGCGGTGCTGCTGCTCTGGGTCGTGCTTCGGGGGGTGGACCGCGAGGCGCTCGCGGGAGCGATCGGCCGGGCTTCCATCGTGGGTATCGTCGCCGCCGCCCTCGTGAATCTTGCCCACAATGTGTTCCGGGTGTGGCGCTGGGGCGCGCTTCTCGCGCCGGTGCGGCCGCGGCTGCCGTTCCGGCCGATGTTCACCGCGGTGATCGTCGGCTACCTCACGACCTGGGTCCTGCCGGGGCGGCTCGGCGAGCTGGTGCGCCCGGCTCTGCTCACGGCGCGGGAGAAGGTTCCGATCGGTCCTTCGCTCGGATCCGTCGTGGCCGACCGGGTGCTCGACGCCGCGGCGATCCTGGTCCTCTTCGCGGCCGGGACGTACCTGTCGCCGATCCAGGGGAGTGCCGCGCACCTGATCCGTTCCGCGGCGCTCGTGCTGCTCGTGTTCGTGCTGGCGTTCATGCTGGGAGCGGTGATCGCAGGAGGGGCCCGCGGCACGATCGAGGCGTGGTTCGAGCGCCGGGGCAGGTCCCTTCGTTGGGCGGGACGCGCATTTCTCTCGCTGACGCTCGGTACCGAGGCGCTGAGACGGCCGCGACTTCTTTTCCTCGTGCTTGGGTATAGCCTGCTCGCCTGGTTGACGATCGCCGCCGGCGCCTGGCTCGGGGTGCGCGCGTCAGGTGCCGACGTGTCGCTCCCCGCGATGATGGTGATGCTGCCGCTCCTCGCTTTCGGGGTGGCGGTTCCGACTCCGGGGGGGGCCGGCGGCTATCACGCGGCGATGGCGTTCGGCCTCGAGATGCTGTTCGGCGTGCCGGTCGACGTGGCGGTTGCGGCGGGAATTCTCATGCACCTTGCCGTCGTGATCCCGGTCATCCTGCTGGGCCTCGTGCTCCTCAAGACCGAGGAGATCTCGTGGGCCGACGTGACGACGGCCGCGCGCGGCGTGAAGGCGCTGGGACGGGAACCGAGGCGGGACGCCGGGGAGGGATCGGCATGAGATGTCCGTTCTGCGGTCACCCGAAGGACAAGGTGGTCGATTCGCGGGAGACCGGCTCCGGCGACGCGATCCGGCGCCGCCGGGAGTGCCTCGAGTGCGGGCGCCGGTTCACTTCCTACGAGCGCGTCGAGGAGATCCCCTTCCTCGTGGTCAAGAAAGACGGCCGCCGCGAGCCGTTCGATCGCAGGAAACTGCTGGCGGGGCTGCATCGGGCCTGCGAGAAGCGACCGATTCCGGCGAAGGCCCTGGACGCGGTCGCGGATGCGATCGAGCAGATGATGCAGGACAGCCCCGACCGCGAGGTCGAGGCGGGCGTGATCGGCGAGAAGGTGATGGCGCGGCTCAAGGAACTCGACAAGGTCGCGTACGTCCGCTTCGCGTCGGTGTACCGCCAGTTCGAGGACGTACAGGAATTCATGGCGGAGCTCAAGGACCTTCTCGATCGACGCTAGCCCGGATCCTTCATGAATCATCCGGGCTAGGTGGAGACGACCATGACGAAGACCTTCGGCCCGTTTCTAGAGGCGGCGCGGATCCAGAGCGAGATCAACCGGCTCTTCGACAACCTCCTCGATCTCGGGGGGAGGGGAAGGACGGCGGCGCCTGGATCCCGAACGCCGACATCGTCGAAACGGACGACACGCTGCTGGTGAAAGTCGAGCTGCCCGGGGTGGCCGGGGCGGGGCTGTCGGTCTCCGTGCTGGGGGGCAACCTGATCCTCCAGGGGGAGAAAGCCCGGCCGGAGCCCGCTCCAGCCGCGAAGTTCCACCTCGCGGAGCGCGCGTTCGGGCGCTTCCGCCGCGTGATCGGCCTCGGGGTGCCGGTGAACACGCACCGCGCCGAGGCGGAACTTCGGGACGGCCTGCTCAATGTCCGGTTCCCCAAGGTTCCCAATCGCCGAGGGGAGGAAGTCGCCATCGAGGTGAAGACGTCATGAAGGACGCCACGTCCGATCATCCGCGGGAGGAGCAGGTCCGCGTCCCCGCGGAGCTGCCGGTCCTGCCGCTCAGGGATATGGTGGTCTACCCGTTCATCATCGCCCCGCTCTCGGTCGCGAGGGAGCTCTCGATCCAGGCCGTCGATCGCGCGCTGTCCGAGAACCGGATGATCCTGCTCGTCGCCCAGAAGGACAAGGACGAAGAGGAGCCGACCGCGAGCGACCTGTTCGAGGTCGGGACCGTCGCCGTCATCATGCGGATGCTCAAGCTCCCCGACGAGCGGATCCGCGTGCTCGTGCAGGGGGTCTGCCGCGCTCGGGTGACGGAGTATCTCTCGCTGCGTCCGTACCTCCAGGCGCGCATCGAGCGGGTGGGGGACGCGCCGCACGACCCGTCGTCCATCGAGAAAGAGGCTCTGATGCGCTCGGTGAAACGCACCCTCGAGCGCGCCACGAGCCTCGGGAAGAACCTCCCGTCGGAGGTCATGGTCATCGCCAACAATCTGGAGGATCCCGGGCGGCTCGCCGATCTCACCGCGTCGAACCTCGAGCTCAAGGTCGAAGAGTCCCAGGAAATTCTCGAAACCCTCGATCCGGTCGCGAGGCTGAAGCGCGCCCACGACCTGCTGGGAAGGGAACTCAACCTGCTGTCCATGCAGAGGGAGATCGACTCGATGGCCCGCGACGAGATGGACCGCTCGCAGCGGGAGTTCTATCTCCGCCACCAGATGAAGGCGATCCAGACCGAGCTCGGCGAGGGGAACGAGCTGTCGGAGGAGCTCGAGCAGTACCGGCAGAAGGCGAAAGACGTGAAGATGCCGGAACACGCCGTGGAGGAGATGGAGAAGCAGATCAAGAAGCTCGAGCGGATGCACCCGGATTCGGCGGAGACGGCGACGGTGCGCAACTACCTCGACTGGCTCGCCGGGATGCCGTGGGGGAAGGAAACCAAGGACAACCTGAACCTCAAGAAGGCGGGGAAGATTCTCGACGACGACCACTACGGGCTCGACAAGGTCAAGGAGAGGATCCTCGAGTACCTCGCCGTACGGAAGCTCCGGAGCCGCAGCAAGGGGCCGATCCTGTGTTTCGTCGGCCCGCCGGGGGTCGGCAAGACCTCGCTCGGCCGTTCCATCGCACGGGCGCTCGGCCGGAACTTCGTGCGGTTGTCGCTCGGCGGTGTCAAGGACGAGGCGGAGATTCGCGGCCACCGGCGGACCTACGTCGGCGCGATGCCCGGGAGGATCATCCAGGGGATCCACCAGGCGGGATCGGGCAACCCGGTGTTCATGCTCGACGAGGTGGACAAGATCGGCGCGGATTTTCGCGGCGACCCGTCCGCCGCGCTGCTCGAGGTGCTCGATCCCGAGCAGAACTTCTCGTTCAGAGATCACTACCTGGGCGCTGCCTTACGACCTGTCGCACGTGATGTTCATCACGACCGCGAACCTGCTCGACCCCGTCCAGCCCGCTTTCCGGGACCGGATGGAGGTCATCCGCCTTTCCGGGTACACCGAAGAGGAGAAGCTCATGATCGCGCGGCGCCACCTCGTGCCGCGACAGGTCGAGGAGAACGGGTTGAAGCCGGGGCAAATCGATTTCTCGGACAACGCCGTCAAGGGCCTGATCTCCGATTACACCCGCGAAGCGGGGCTGCGCAACCTCGAGCGGTCCATCGCCTCGATCTGCCGAAAGGTCGCGCGTCGCGTCGCGGACGGCCGGCGCGGGAAGGTGCGGATCATCGCGTCGAGCGTCGAGTCCTATCTCGGGCCCGCCCCCGCGTCGCGGGAGGACGCACTCGACACGGACCAGGTCGGGGTGGCCACCGGCCTCGCCTGGACGGAGTCCGGCGGAGACGTGTTGTTCGTCGAGGCGACGAGCATGAAGGGGAGGGGGAACCTGATTCTCACCGGGCACCTCGGGGAGGTCATGAAAGAGTCGGCGCAGGCGGCGCTCTCGTACGCCAGGACGAAGGGGACGAAGCTCGGGATTCCCGAGGGGTTCTTCGAGGAGCGGGACATCCACGTGCACGTCCCGGAAGGGGCGATCCCGAAGGACGGGCCGTCCGCGGGGATCACCATGGCGACCGCGATGCTCTCGGCGTTCACCGACCGGCCGGTCGCCAGGGACATCGCGATGACGGGTGAGATCACGCTGCGGGGGAACGTCCTGCCGGTGGGGGGGATCAAGGAGAAGGTGCTAGCGGCGCGGCGGTCGGGCATCCGGACGGTGATCGTTCCGGCGGTCAATCGCAAGAATCTGGAGGACATTCCGGCGGCGCTGAGAAAAGACCTCAAATTCGTCTTCGTCAAGGACATTCAGGAGGTTTTTGCGGCGGCGCTCAAAGAGCCTTCGAGAGCGCCCGAACCGGCCATGCCCGCCGCAAGGAAAAAGCGTGGCCCTCGCGCGACTTGAGGGGCATGCCGGTCCAGCAGCGCGTGGCCGCTTCCCGTTTCCTTGACCCCCGAAGACAGGCTCCCTAGAATGCGTGGCCTAGGGACCGTCCTCGACGACGGTCCTTTCTTTTTTCGGGTCCGGCTAGACGCCGGGGCGGGGAAGGCCGTATCTCGAGACGGTTCCCGTCCCGTTCTGCCGGCCAGAGACGCCGAGCGGATGCGGGACGAAACCGATCTCATAGGCGACGCCGCACGTGGCGATGCGGATGCGTTCGAGGAGTTGGTGCTCCGGAAGCGCGAGCGGGTCGTGCGGATCGCCTATCAGATCACGGGCGACCTCGAGGACGCCCGGGACGCCGCGCAGTGGGTATTCGTCCGGCTCTGGAAGGTGCTCCGGCGATTCGACCCGGGGCGCCGGTTCGATACGTGGTTGTACAGGATCACCGTGAACGCCGCCATCGACCTGCTCCGAGAGAAAGGACCCCGGGGGGCGATCCAGCCTCTGCCCGAGGATCCGTCCGCCTCGACGATCGACCCCTCGCCTTCGGCGGAACGATCGCTGGATCTCGCGGAGTTGCAGCGGGCGTTTCTCCATCTGGCGTCGCGCCTGGCGCCGAAACAGCGGGCGGCGTTCGTGCTCCGGGAGATCGAGGGATTGTCCACCGAGGAGGTCGCCCGGGCGCTCGAGGTCCGGGAGTCCACCGTGAGGAACCACCTCCTCCAGGCTCGCCGGGTGCTTCGCGCGGGTCTCGAGCGGGAGTACCCCTCGCTCGTCCCGTCCGATCTGCGGCGGAAACGTCCCGAGGACGCAACGTGACCGGCCACCCCGATCCGCGCGAGTTCGACGCGCTCTCAGGGTCGGAGCGGCTCGCGGCTCTCGAGCACCTGGGCGAATGCGCCGCCTGCCGGCGCGAACTGGCCGCCGAGGATCCGACACGGCTGTTCGCGCTCCTCGCGGCGCGCGCCGTGCCGCCTCGGGCTCTCGACCTCGTCTTCTCGGCGGTGGCGGGGGCGATCCGGGAGGGGCGCGCACCGGCGTTTCGGCCCCGCTCGCGGCGCCTCCTCGCGGCTTCGGCCTGGGCGGCCGCCGCGGCGCTCGCCGCGGCGTTGCTCGTTCCATCCGGTGGCGGCGCCGGGCGCACGGCGGTCTCCGGGGATGTCGCGGCGCTCGTTCCACGGACGGCTTCGCGCGCCGGGGTCGAGGTCGTCGCGTCCCCCGGCGTGCCGCAAGTGGTGGATCTCACGGTGGGGGAGACCCAGATCGTGATGATCTTCGATCCGAGGATCGAGCTGTGAAATCCACCGCGGCTTCCCGCTCTCTCTCTCTGGCCCTTCTCGCCGCTGCCGTCATGGTCGCCATGGGCGTGGCCCCGTCGCACGCGGCGGAAGCGGGGGTCGCGCGTGGGGAGCCGGTGCTCGCCCGAGCTTTCGAGGTCCGCTTTCGATCGCTCAACGACGCGGCCGACCTCGTCGCGTCGGTTCTCTCCGCCGACGGCTCCGTGACGCTGCAGCCGAGGCTCCGGACGATCGTCGTGCAGGACCGCGCGCTGGTTCTGGATCGTGTCGCGTCGCTCTTGCAGAGCTTCGACCTGCCGCCGCGAAACGTCGAGGTCACGTTGAGTCTGTTCCTCGGCACCGACCGCCGCGACGAGGAAGCGGGGAGGCAGTCCCATCCGACCGGGCTCTCGCGGGAGGTGCGCGGCGTCACGGAAACCCTGGGGGACGTGACGAAGTGGAATGCGTACGAGTCGATCGGCAGCCGGTCGGTGATCGGCGCGGAAGGGGCGCCCGTGACGGCGAACCTTTCGGAGGATTACCGGGTTTCGTTCGAGGTCGAGGCGGTGAAGGAGCCGCAAGGCGTGGTCAAGTTCCGTAGCGTGTCGCTCAAGCGGGTCACCCGCGGGGCGGATGGTGTCGAAAGGGTGCAGGATCTGGTGACCACCTCGATCGTGATCCCGTCGGGACGGTTGCTGGTGGTCGGCGCCGCGCAGAGCCCCGATTCCCGGAAGGCGCTGTTCCTCACGCTCCAGGCGAAGCCGAGGTAGGCGGGGATGGCACAGTTCTTCTGCCGCATGGCCGCGCCCACCGGCGAAATCGTCGAGAGGATCCTCACCGCCGACGACGAGGCGGGGCTCAGGCGCGAACTCGAGGACAAGGACTACCTCGTCCTCGACCTTCGCAGGAGAAGCAGAGCGCTGCAACTCGCGTTGAACGCGGTGAAGCTGCGTCCCCGGATCTCGTCGCGCGAGTTCCTGTTCTTCAACCAGGAGTTGTCGGCGCTGATTCGCGCCGGGCTGCCGATCCTCACCAGCCTCGACATCCTGCTCGAGCGCCGGGAGAACCCGACGTTCCGGAGGGCGCTCACGGACATCCGGGAGAGGGTCAAGTCGGGGGAAATGCTCTCCGAGGCGTTCGCGGCGCAGGGGGAGCTGTTCCCCCGCCTCTACGGCTCGAGTCTGGCGTCGGGGGAGCGTTCCGGCGAGTTGCCGACGGTCCTCAAGCGGTACATCGCGTACTCGCGGACGCTGCTCGCCATCCGGCGCAAGGTCGTCTCCGCGATGACCTATCCCGTCATCCTTCTCGTGGCGTCGGCCGGCCTCATCGCGCTGATGACGTTCTACATCATTCCGAAGTTCACCTCCTTCATGACCGAGTTCGGCACCGAATTGCCGCTCGTCACGAGGGTGATTCTCGGCTCGGCGAACTTCGCCCGGGACTACTGGTACTTCCTGGTCGGAGCGATCGTCGGGACCGTGGCGGGCATCGGGTTCTGGCAGCGGAGCGGCACCGGGCGGGTGGCTCTCGATCGCTTGAAGCTCCGGCTGCCGATCGTCGGCGGCGTGTTCCACGACTACGCCCAGAACCGGTTCACCCGGACCCTCGGCACGCTGCTCGCGGGAGGGATCCCGCTGGTGTCCTCCCTCGAGCTCTCCGCGAGGGCGGTGGGGAACGCCCTCTTCGAGAAGGAGCTCCTGCAGGTCGCCGTCCGCGTGAGAGAAGGGCAGTCGCTGTGGGAGTCGGCGGAACGAACCGGGCTGATCAGCGACATCGCCATCGAGATGATCAAGGTGGGGGAGTCCACGGGCTCCCTCGAGGAGATGCTGGAGAACGCGTCGGAGTTCATGGACGAGGAAATCGACTTCCGCCTGACGCGCATGGTGTCGCTGATCGAGCCGCTCATGCTTGTCGTCATGGCGGTCATCGTCGGCACGATGCTGATGGCCATCTACCTTCCGCTGATCCGGACGTACGGTCAGTCGAAGATGATCTGACCCGGGGAACCGCATGGCGGACGAGACGAAGACCCGCGACGAGAAGGCGCCGCCTTCGGCCGAGGCCGGTGGGGAGATCCTCTCGGAGGAGTACCAGGCGCAGCGGCTCGCGGAGCGGCTGGGGATCGAGTACGTCGACCTCGAGCACTTCGAGATCGAGCCGGAACTGTTCCGCTCGCTTCCCGTGGACCTGATGTTTCGCTACAACTTCGTCCCGAGGCACCGCACCGATCAGGGGCTGGTGGTGGTTGTCGCCGACCCGACCGACGTGCTGATGATCGACGAGCTGGAGCTCCTTCTCGGGTCCAGCATCGAGGTCTGCGTCGGCACGCCCACGGCGATCCAGGAGATCCTGAAGAAGAGCGAGTCCTCCCAGCGGGTCCTCGACGAGGCCACCGAGGAGTTCAAGATCCAGATCGTGACCGAGGACGAGGAGACGGGGGAGGAGACCCTCTCCATCGACAAGCTCACCTCGGACTCGTCGCCGATCATCAAGCTGGTCGACTCCACGATCTTCAACGCGCTTCAGCGCCGGGCTTCCGACGTCCACATCGAGACCCGCGAGCGCGAGGTGGTGATCAAGTACCGGATCGACGGTGTCCTCTACCAGGCGATGGAGCCGATCGACAAGAAGTTCCACTCGACGATCGTCTCCAGGATCAAGGTGATGTCGGAACTCGACATCTCCGAGAAACGCATCCCCCAGGACGGGCGGTTCAAGCTTCGTGTCAAGGGGCGGAACGTGGACTTCCGCGTGTCCATCATGCCGAGCGTTCACGGGGAGGACTGCGTCATCCGGATCCTGGACAAGGAGTACACCAGCGAGGCGTTCTCGCAGCTCAGTCTGGACATCTGCGGCTTCGAGGAGCGGGATCTCACGCGGATTCGCCGGTTTATCAGGGAGCCGTACGGCATGGTGCTGGTCACCGGTCCCACCGGATCCGGGAAGACGACGACCCTCTACGCGGCGGTGTCGGAGATCCGGACCGAGGAGGACAAGATCGTCACCATCGAAGACCCGGTGGAGTACCAGCTGCCGGGGATCACCCAGATCCCGGTGAACGAGAAGAAGGGGCTGACGTTCGCCCGTGGGCTCCGCTCGATCCTCCGGCACGACCCCGACAAGATCATGGTCGGAGAGATCCGGGACGAGGAGACCGCGCAGATCGCGATCCAGTCGGCCCTCACCGGCCATCTCGTGTTCACCACGGTTCACGCGAACAACGTGGTGGACGTTGTCGGCCGTTTCCTGAACATGAACGTCGAGCCGTATAACTTCGTCTCCGCCATGAACTGCATCCTGGCGCAGCGGCTCGTCCGGTTGATCTGTGCGAGTTGCCGGCGGCCGGTCCGGGCGAGCCGCGAGCAGCTCCTGGCTTCGGGGCTCGATCCGGCGCGGTACAGCGACTTCACCTTTTACGAGGGGAAGGGGTGCATCGACTGCAACGGCACCGGCTATCGTGGGCGCACGGCGATTGCGGAGCTCCTGGACATGTCCGACCGGATTCGCGAGATGATCCTGCAGCGGAAGCCCGGCGCCGACATCAAGCGGGCCGCCAAGGAGGAGGGGATGACCTTCCTGCGGGAGGCGGCGCTCGCGAGGGTCTTCGCGGGCAAGACGTCGCTCCAGGAAATCAACAAGGTGACCTTCGTCGAGTGACGCTGTTTCCGGAGGAACCGTCGAAGCCATGAACCCGCTGCTGTCCCTGCTCGAACCGTTTCGGCGCCTCGATCTCGAGCGATGGCCCGCGTTTCGCCCGTCGGTTCCCCCCGTCGCGGTCGAACTCGACCGCGACGAGATGGTGCTGGTGAGGCTCCGGAGGCGGCGCCACGGCCGTCTCGGGCTCGAGGCCCACGCGTCCAGGCCGATGCCCGAGCAGGGGGTGGGGACCTCCATTCTCCGGCCGAACCTCGGCGCGACGGACGAGACGGCGCGGCGCGCGCGAGAACTGTTCGAGTCCACCGGAACGCAGCCCGGGAAGGTGGCGCTCGTCCTTCCAGACAACCTCGCGCGCGTGTCGCTGATCAGCTTCCCCGAGCGGCCGCCGAGCCGGCGGCATCTGGACGAGATGGTGCGGTTCAAGCTCCGGCGGTCGGTGCCGTTTCGCCTCGAGGAGGCGGTGATCTCCTACCAGGAACTCCCGGGAGACGGGAGCGAGTTGAACCTCCTGGTGGCGTTGATGCTCCGCTCGGTGGCCGAGCAGTACGAGCAGGTGTTCGAGGCCGCCGGCGCGAGTCCGGGGCGCGTGGAGCTGAGCACCCTGAGCCTGTTCAACCTCTGCCGGGGGGACATCGCGAAGGCCGCCGCGGGAGGCCGGGACGTGGGGCTCCTCAACTGCGCGCGCGGGTACTTTGCGCTGCTCATCGTTCGGGGGCCCCGGCTCCTTTTCTACCGCTGCAAGTCCGTGGCGGAAGGGGGTGAGGAACGGACGGCGGTCGAGCCGGGGATGAACCGCGAGCTCGCGACGTCGGTGTCCTACTACCACGAGAAGCTCGGTGGCCAGGCGATCGCGACGACCTTCGTCCGCGACGTCACCTCCGCGCCGGGCGCGCGTGGCGCTTCCCTCGAGGCGCTCGGTCTCGGGACCGTCGTGCCGGTGGATCCGGCAAGCGGCCTCGCGCTTCCGGGAGGGTTGCGCCTCGATCCGGCGGTGGGCCAGCAGATCGCGTCCGCGGTGGGCGCGGCGTCGGGGAGGGGGGAGTGATGCAGCCTCTCGACCTGAATCTCTCGTCGCACCCGTTCCGCAACAATACGCTCCTCTGGGCGGCCCACGGCGGTGCGATCGCGCTGCTCCTCCTGTTCACCGCCTGGAACGTCCGCGCCTTTCTCGACAGCAGCCGGGCGCTTGGAGAGTTGCGTGGGCAGGTGACGCAGAACGAGCGGCTGGAGAACGACCTCGACGCGCGCGAGCAGCGAGCCCAGGTGGGGATCGGCCGGCACGACCTGAAGGAATTGTCCATTCGGGCGGCCACCGCCAACGACGTCATTTTCAAGAAGGCCCTCTCCTGGACGCGCCTGTTCAACCTCCTGGAGACAGTGGTTCCCCACGAGGTGAAGACGGTTTCCATCCGGCCGGTGTTCGGATCGACCGGGCACGGTGGGCCAGACCGGAGGCTTCCCGAGGGGGCGGTGCCGGTGGCGATCGAGGGGTCGGCTCAGAGCCTCGAGGCGTTCTTGGAGTTCGAGCGATCGCTCCTCATGGACTCGCACTTCGACCAGGTGGAGCCGGAAAGAAGCGACGTCGTCGAGGGAGGCGAGACTCTGTTCGGGGTTCGTTTCCTGTACTTCCCCGACGGGCGTCCCGCGCGAAAGGAATTCCCCGCGCTGCCTCACGTGCTTGAGGCGGCTGGCGCCGAGCCGGCCTCGCCGGAAGAGGCCGAGTTCGCGGCAGGGGAAGAGGGCGCGCCGGCGCCCGTCGCCGCGCCTCCCGCGGCCGGCGGCACGGGGAGGAAACGCTGATGTCTCCCCGGAAGACCCGGCTCGATCTTCGCCAGATGGCGCGCCCGATCCTGACGGCCTACCTGGCGCTTCTCGTGATCGACGTCCTGTTCTACGGGCTCGTCGTGCGGCCGAGGGCGGTCAGCTACCGGTGGATCCTGGCGGAGAGCGAGCCCTCCTTGCAGCGGATCCGACAGCGAGAGGCCGAGGTGAAGTCGCGCGAGCTGTTCCTGACGGCGCTGGAACTCGCCACGAACAATCTGGAGCGGCTGCGGGCGGACGTGCTCTCGACGCGGGACCGGAGGATGATCGACGCCCAGCTGGAAGTGTGGCGGATCGCGCGCCAGTTCAACGTCAATCTCCAGCGGATCCAGTACGAGAACAGCAGGCTGGAGGACGAGGGGCTCGAGCGCTTCGCAATGGTGGTGCCGCTCGAGGGCGGGTACGGGAACCTGCGCAAGTTCATTCGGGCGGTGGAGAATTCGGACAAGTTCCTGGTGATCGAGCAGGTCGCTCTTGCGACGGGCCGCGACGGCGGGGCGCTCATCCAGCTGAACATCACGCTGGCCACCTACTTCGACGACCCGGGCGCGGGCGCGGCCAAGGCCGCGCGCCGGCGCATCGCCGTGAGGACGTGATGGCGCGGAAGCTTTCCGTCCGGGAGGGCACGCTCCTCGTCGCGCTCGCCGTCGCGGGGGTCGGCTACCTCTGGCTGAGTTCCCGCCCCGAGGAGGGGAAGCACGCGGCGGTCGCCAGGAGGGGCGGCGCGTCGAAGGCGAAGGCGAAGGGGGAGGCGCTCGAGGCCGCCCACGGTCAGGGTGGACCTGCTCGCGGCGCGCGCGGAGGCGTACGACGCGAACGGGCGCGACCTGTTCAAGTACAGCCAGCGCCCTCCTTCGGCGGAGGAGGTGCGGCGGTCGCGCGAGGAGGCGGCGAGGCGGCAGAAGGAGATGGAAGAGGCGAATCAACGCGCGGCCTTGGCGGCGGCGCGATGGCAGCAGGAAGAAAAGGAGCGGGTCAAGGAGGCGGTGCTTCACCCGCAGCCTCCTCCCCCGCCGGCCCCGCCTCCGATCGATCTGCGTTATCTCGGGTATCTCGGTCCCAAGGACGACCGGATCGCCGTGTTCGAGGACGGGAAGAACCTGCTTGTCGCGAGGAAGGGAGAGGTCGTCAAGGACCAGTTTCGCGTCGTGGAGGTAAAGTGGGAGACGGTGGTCCTGGGGTTCGTGAGGGCGGAATTCAAGGGGACAGACGCGCGAGCTGGCCATGGTCAAGAGTCGGTGACCCGGTCGAGGGGAGATGTGTTCATGAGAACGTTCCGAGGAATCGCGATCGTCGTCGCCTGTGTGCTCCTCGCGGGGTGCGCGGCGCAGCAGGCTTACCGGCGGGCGGAGACCGATTCCCGGAGAGACAACTGGGATCCGGCCGTCCTCGGGTACAGCAAGGCCCTGGCTCTCGATCCGGGGAACACGCGCTACAGCGTCGCTCTGGAGCGCGCGAAGCTCAAGGCCTCGGCCCAGCACTTCGAGAAAGGGAAACGCTACGCCGCCGCCGGCCAGTGGGACCTGGCGGTGGCCGAGTACCAGCAGACGCTCCTGCTGAACCCGGGCAACCAGCATGCCGACACGGAGTTCGACCGGGCGATGGTCCAGCTCCAGCGGCGCACGCAGGGCCCCTCGGAGATCGAGCGCCTCAAGGCGAAGGCGAAGCGGGAGGCGCTGTCGCCGCCGAAGCTCTCGCCACGTTCCAATATTCCGATCCTGCTCCAATTCCGGGAGCAACCGATCGGAAAGATCTTCGAGGCGATCGGAAAGGCGTCGGGGATCAACTTCATCTTCGACGACAAGACGGACCTCACGAAGCCGATGACCGTGGACATCGGGAACGTCACGCTGGACAAGGCGCTCGACATCCTGATGCTGCAGACCAAGAACTTCTTCAAGGTGATCGACGAGTCGACCCTCCTCGTCGCCCCCGACAGCCGGCCCAAACGGCAGGAACTGGAGGATCAGGTCATCCGGACCTTCTACTTGAGCAACGGGGAGGTCAAGCAGGTCCAGACGCTGCTCCGGACGCTGCTCGCCACCCGGCAGATCGCCGAGAACGAGCCGCTGAACTCGGTGACCATCAAGGACACCCCCGACAAGGTCGCCATCGCGGAGAGAATCATCGACGCGAACGACAAGGCGAAGGGGGAGGTGGTCATCGACGTGGAGCTCCTGGAGATCAACCGGACCCTCACCCGGACCCTGGGCATCGACCTCTCCTCCAAGACGCTGTCGCTCTCGTTCCGCGACGGGAAGCAGTCGCTTCCGCTCAATAACCTGGGGGTCCTCAAGCAGCAGGGAAACTGGCTTGTCGGCCCGATCCCGAGCGTCGTGCTGAACTTCCTCAAGAGCGATTCGGACAGCAAGACCATCGCCAAGCCGCAGCTCCGGGTGACGGAGGGGGAGAAGGCGGAGATCATGATCGGCGAGCGGGTGCCGATCCCCACGACGTCGTTCAATACGTCGCAGACCATCGGCGGCAACATCGTCCCGATCACCTCGTTCACGTACCAGAACGTCGGCATCACGCTCCAGATGGAGCCCAGGGTTCACCACAACAAGGAAATCACCCTGAAGATGGAGGTGGAGATCAGCAGCCTTTCGGGGGCCGTGCAGACCTCGGGCGGGGTTTCGCAGCCGATCATCGGCACCCGGAACATCAAGACCACGATCCGGCTGCGCGACGGGGAGACGAACCTTCTCGCCGGTCTCATCAAGCGGGACGAGAGCGATAGCAGGTCGGGCCTGCCCGGTCTTTCGAGCATCCCAGGGTTCGGGAGGGTGTTCAGCAACAGCGAGACGCGAAAGACCGAGACGGACATCGTGATGACGGTCACCCCGTACATCATCCGTATCCCGGACATCGGGGAGGAGGACCTCACGTCGCTCTGGGTCGGGACCGAGGACAACATGAGGCTTCGTCTCCCGGCCAGGAACCCCTTCAACGAGTCGCCGTTCGGCGGATCCGGAGGAGACGAAACGGCACCGGAGGGGGGCGCGGCGACGCCCACGACGGGCAGCCCCGCGGCGGCGCAGGGCGGTCAACCGGGGGGATCGGCTTACATCTCGACGTCGTCGTCTTCGACCGGCGGCGGCAGCACGCCGCAGCCCGCGCCGGAGCCAGAGCCGCCGTCTCCCGAGCAGCCGACGGGAGGCGAGGGGACGCCCGCCGAGGTCCCGGAGGATCCGGGGAACGCCCCGCCGTCTCCGGAGAAGGAGAAAGAGCCGATCGGGCCGGCGGCGGTCCGGCTGATCCCCTCGGCGCCTTCTTACAAGGTCGGCGAGCGCGTGGTCGTGGAGGTGCGGATCGAGAACGCGCAAGGGGTCGGATCGGTCCCTTTCCACCTGCGGTACAACAGGCAGGTGATGGAGTTCGTGCCGCCGGGGGTCCAGGGAGCGTTCCTGGGAAGCGACGGGGCAGGCACGGTTTTTCTCGCCAGCGATGCCGCGGGGGGCGGGGAGGTCGTGGTCGGCCTGTCCCGGATGGGAGGCGGCGAAGGGATCGACGGAGCGGGAGTCCTGGCGACGTTCCAGTTCCAGACGATGAATCCGGGGGACTGCGGGTTCGGGTTCACCGGGGCGAGCGTCAAGGACTCGCAGGCGAGGAACCTGCCGTCGATGTTCCTCACGGCATCGGTTCAGGTCGGCCCCTGAGGAGGCGACGAAGGTGCTCCAGAGGCTCGCGGAGGTACGGTCCAGGCGGAGGGACGAGGCGGGGGTCACGCTGATCGAGTTGGTCTGCGTCACCGCCATCGTCCTTGTCCTTGCGGGAATGGCGGTGCCGGTGGCGAACACTTTCGTCAAGCGCGAGCGGGAGCTGGAGCTCCGAGGAGCGTTGCGGGCGATGCGGTCGGCGATCGACCGGTTTCAAGCGGATGTCGAGAAGAATTCGAACATGCGGCAGTCGAAGATGAACGCGGTGAACGAAGACGGGTACCCCGAGAAGCTGGAATGGTTGTACGAAGGGTATGACATTGGCGACGCGGCGCGAACGCGCCTCAAGTACCTGAGGCGGCTTCCCCGGGACCCGATCACCGGCAAACGCGAGTGGGGGACCCGGTCGAGCCGCGACCGGCCCGGGGCGAACTTCAGCGATGGGATCAATATTTTCGACGTACATTCCAAGAGCGAGGCGGTCGCGCTCGACGGCACCAAGTATGCGGAGTGGTAGGGAGGTGCGCGCCGTGCCGGGAAGAGGCGTCCTCACCGCGGTCGCGCGGCGGCGATCGAGTGGATTCACGCTCATCGAATTGCTGGTGGTCGTCGCCATCATCGGGATCCTCGTCACCATGGCCTCGGGGCAGTACCAGCGGTCGATCCGCAAGGCGCAGGAGGCGGTTCTCAGGGAGGATCTCTACATCATGCGCACCGCCATCAACCAGTATTTCGCCGACAAGGGGAAATACCCGGGCGACTTGAGGGCGCTCGTGGACGACAGTTACTTGAAGGCGATTCCGGTGGATCCCATGACGAGAAACACCGACACCTGGGTCACGGAATACGCGCAATCGGACGAGAAGGACATCTCGCAGGAACCCGGAATCGCCGATGTCCGCAGCGGCGCGCCGGGTCAGTCGTTGGACGGAACGAGCTTCGCCGAGTGGTGAACGGAGGCGGTGAGTCCGCTTCGAGGAGAAGGTCCATGAGCAGCAACCAGCAGTGGGTCCGTGGGGCAGCGCTGATCTTCGTCGCCGTGATGTTCGCGGGGTCCTGCGAGAACGGGGACGTCCTCGCGCCGACGGACTCGACGATGACCGTGACGGCCGTCCCCACGAACGTGGTCTTCGCGGTCGAAGATACCCATAAGGACGTGCAGATCTCGGCGCTGGTGCTCGCGCCGGGCGGGTACCCGCAGAAAGGTGTTGCCGTCACCTTCTCGACGATCGCAACGGCGGCCGAGGGAACGCTTCGGTCCGGCGGCGCCCCGGTGACCACCGACAACAACAGCATCGCGCACGACGTGCTGACCCTCACTGCATTGGCGCCGGCCTCGATCGACATCACGGCGACCTCGGGCTCGCTGACCAAGACGGTCACGATCGCGAAGACGCTCGGCGGGATTATGCCCGCGGACGGCATCCTGCGGGCGTACGCGAATCCCGCGTCGCTCGACCTCGGCGGGATCGAGTGCGGCACCACGACGACCGCGACGTCCACGATCTCGGCCACGGCGCTCAACAAGGCCGGCGTGCCGCTCCCGGGGATCGCCGTCACCTTCTCGCCCAGCGCGGGGTGGGTGGATCCGATCACGGCGATCACGGACTCGACCGGCGTGGCCACTACCGAGCTGACCATCGGCCTCAACGAGGCCTCGACCACTAGCACGGTCACGGTGGCCTCCGGGACGATGACCGCGGCGACGACGTACACGAAGGGAACCACGGCCGCCGGCAGGCCGCTGCTCGTGTCGCTCGTGGCAACGCCTTCGCAGCAGGCGTCAATCGGCACGCTGGTGACCTTCGACGCGAGCGGCTCGAGCGACCCGAACACCAACTGCCACATCACGATGTACAGGTGGACGATCACGTCCGACAACCCCACGGATTCGGCCGAGGTGGAGGAACCGCTCGCGGTGATTTACACCAGGACGTACAGTACGATGCAGACCCTCTCGGTCAAGCTCGAACTGACCGATGACCCACACGCCGTGGCGGGGTCGACCACTTACCAGGCGGCGAAGTCCATCGCGTCGTACCAGATCGTGACAGTGGTCCCCGCCGGGGCGGCGCCGGGTCCGAGCTCCACGGGTGCGACCACGAGCGCGGCCGGTGTGGCTCGCAGCGCGCATTAGCGCGCGCCGGGAGCGCGGAGGGCTGGCGTGATCGGGCGAGTTCGTCGTGAGCAGGGGCACCTGATGGTGGGGCTGATGGCCTCGGTCGCCGTGCTGTCGATCCTGCTGATGGTGGCGGAGCAGTCCTGGAGCGACGTGAAGCGCCGTGACGACGAGGCGGAGATGATCTTCAGGGCCAACGACATCGTGAGGAGCCTGAAGCGTTATCGCACCGACCGCGGCGGGAAGCTTCCGATGAAGCTCGAGGAGCTGATGGAGCCGGGGACTCGCGGGCAGTACTTTCTCAGAAAGCTCTGGAAGGATCCGCTGGTCAAGGGCGGGAAGTGGGGGATTCTCTTCGCTTCGCCGCAAGGTGGCATCATCGATCCGAGCGCTCCGGCGGCCACGGACCCGACGGCGTCGGGACTGACGGCGTCGGGGCTGACGGCGTCCTCCCTGCAGCCGCAAACGCCCACGGCCGGAAACGGCGGCCTCGATCGCGGGGCTCAGGAGATCGGCGGGCTGCCGATCGCGGGTGTGAAGAGTCTGTGCACGAACAAGCCGTTCCGCGTTCTGAACGACGTCGAGGACTACTCTCAGTGGCTGTTCAGCGTGCTCGACCTCGACCGGGCCACGGGCCCTGGCGCGGGAGGGATCGGGGGGGTGCCCGGGGCCGGCGGCGGCTTCGGTGGTGCCGGCGGGCGTGGCGGGGCGGGCGGCGGTTTCGGTGGCGTCGGCAAGCGCGGCGGCGGGGGGGGCCGCTCAGGCGGCGGCCAGGCGCCGTCCGGCGATCGGAAACCGGACTCGGGTGCGGGCACCGGGCGCTGACCGCTAGAACGTGCCCGCGGGCTCGCTGGTCGTCGTCGTCAGGCTGCTATATACTCCGCGCCTCCAAATCATGGGCGGCTCGAGGGGCGGTCCGGTCGGCCGTTTCCGAGGGGTGTGTCCTCCCGGCAGGAGCGATGGTCCGCAAAGAACGGCTCGAGAACGGTCTGACGCTCATCACCGAGTCGATGCCCCATGTCCGCTCGGTCGCGGTGGGGGTCTGGCTGCGGCAAGGAAGCCGGCACGAGCCGGCCGACCTCAACGGTGCGTCCCATTTTATCGAGCACATGGTCTTCAAGGGCACGAAGACGCGCTCGGCACGCGAGATCGCGCTCGCGATGGACTCCGTGGGGGGCCAGATCGACGCGTTCACGTCGAAGGAATACACCTGTTTCTACGCCAAGGTCCTGGACGAACACGTTCCGGTCGCGGTGAACCTTCTCTCCGACATCGTCCTGAATCCGCGGTTCGACGATGCCGAGATCGAGCGGGAGCGCAAGGTCGTGACGGAGGAGATCCGGATGGTGGAGGACACCCCGGAGGAGCTCGTCTACGACCTGTTCTCGAGCCAGTTCTACCCGCGGCACCCTCTCGGACGGCCCATCCAGGGGACCGAGGAGACCGTTTCCTCTCTCACCCGGCGGCGCCTGCTCCGTTACTTCCACGAGGCGTACCGCCCTGGAAACATGCTGATCGCCGCCGCGGGGAACCTTCGGCACGATCGCTTCGCTCGGACGATTCGGCGCGCGTTCGCGCCGATGGAGCGCGTTCGCGGACCTGTCCGTCCCGTCACGCCGCCGAGGCCGCACCCTGGGATCGCGACCCGTTCAAAGCGCGAGCTGGAGCAACTGCACCTGGTTTTCGGCGTCCCGGGGTTTCCGGAACGGTTCAAGGATCGTTACGCGTTGTTCGTCCTCAACGCGCTGCTCGGCGGGACGATGTCCTCGCGCCTCTTCCAGAAGATTCGCGAGGAGAGAGGGCTGGCGTACAGCGTCTATTCGGCCGTCAACGCCTTTGCCGACACGGGGCTCTTCATGGTGTACGCCGCGACGAGCCCGTCCCGCGGGCGTGAGGTGCTCCGCCTGATCCTCGACGAGGCGGCGAGCCTGGCGGATCGAGGGCCGGACGCGTCCGAGACCGGCGTCGCCAAGGAGCACCTCAAGGGGAGCCTCATGCTCTCCCTCGAATCGACCGTGAGCCGCATGTCGAACCTGGCCCGCCAGGAAATCTACTTCGGGCGGCAGTTCTCGCTCGAGGAGACGCTTCGCGGTGTCGAATCGGTGTCGCCGGCGCGCATCCACCACGTCGCCAGGACGTTATTCGGGAAGCGCCGATTCGCGCTCGCGGCGGTCGGCCGCACGACGGGCCTGAGGCTCGAACGCGGGATGCGCTGGCCGTGAGCGGGGAGCCGATGGCCCGCGTCCTGGTCCGGCGGCTCCCGGAGGGCCGGGACCTGGAGATTCCCCGAAAGGCGACCGAGCATTCCGCGGGGTTCGATCTCAGGGCCCGCGTCGACGCCCCGCTGACGATTCCGCCGGGCGGGCGCGTGCTCGTGCCCACGGGGATCGCCATCGCCCTTCCCGAAGGGTACGAGGCGCAGGTCCGGCCTCGAAGCGGCCTGGCACTACGGTCGGGGATCACGCTCCTGAACAGTCCGGGGACGGTGGATGCGGACTACCGCGGCGAGATCGGCGTCGTGGTGATCAACCTCGGAGCCGAGCCGGTCACGCTGGGCCGCGGAGAGAGGATTGCCCAGATGGTGGTGCACCGCCTTCCGGCCGTGGAACTCGAGGAGGTGGAGGCCCTCCCCGAAACCGACCGGGGGCCGGGCGGGTTCGGGCATACCGGGTCTTCCTAGGAGAAGCGGTGGCGGTCCGGATCCTCCCTCTGGGAAGCGGCTCGAGCGGCAACTCCACGCTGCTGGAGTTCGGCCGGACGCGCTTCCTGGTCGATGCCGGGCTCTCTTCCCGCGAACTGACCCGCCGGATCGAGGCCGCCGGTGTCGAGCCGGGAACGCTGGCGTGCATTCTCCTGACCCACGAGCACCACGACCACAGCCGCGGCGCGGAGCGATTCTCGATGCGCCACCGCGTCCCGGTCGTGTGCGTGCCCGAGACGCTCGAGGCGATGAACCTTTCGCCGATCCACCTGGCGGCCTGGGCCCCGCTCGACCCGGGGCACGTTTTCGACCTCGGCTCGGTCCGCGTGGAGCCCTTCGCCGTGCCGCACGACGCCGCGGCTCCGGTCGGCTTCGTCTTCACGGGAGAGGGGGTGCGGGTCGGTATCGCGCTGGACCTCGGCCACGCCACCACGCTGGTGGTCGAGAGGCTTCGCGGGTGCCACGCCCTCCTGGTGGAGTCGAATCACGACGACGCGATGCTGGAGGCGGGGCCGTATCCCTGGCAGCTCAAGCAGCGAATCCGTGGGAGGATGGGCCACCTGAGCAACTCGGAGGCGGCGGGCCTCCTGGCCAGGGCGGCCGACGAGGGGTGCCGGGCGGTGATCCTCGCGCACCTTTCGGAGAAGAACAACACCCCCGCGCTCGCGCGCGGGGCGGCGTCCGTCGCGCTCGCCGCGGCGGGACGCAGGCGGTACGAGATGCGGGTCGCGGAGGCTCGGCGGCCGAGCGTGGCGGTGCTGCTGTGAGGGAGAGGACATGATCGAACGGTACACCCGGCCCGAGATGGGAATCCTCTGGACGGACGAGTCGCGGTTCGCGACGTGGCTCGAGGTGGAACTGGCCGTCTGCGACGTGCTGGCCGCGAGAGGGCAGATTCCTCCGGCCGACCTCGCGATCATTCGGGAGAAAGCGGGGTTCGACGTCGGGCGGATCGCGGAGATCGAGGCGGAGGTCCGCCACGACGTCATCGCGTTCTTGACCTGCGTGGCCGAGCGCGTCGGCCCTCCGTCCCGGCACATTCACTATGGGCTGACCTCGTCCGACGTGCTCGACACCGCCCTTGCACTCACGCTGGTTCGGGCGTCCGACGTGATCCTCTCAGGGCTCGACCGTCTGATGGTGGTCCTCAAGCGACGCGCCCTCGAGCACCGCGACACGGTCATGGTGGGGCGAACCCACGGGATTCACGCGGAGCCGTACACCCTCGGGCTGAAGTTCGCCGGCTGGCACGCCGAGGCGGCGCGCAACCGCGACCGGCTGGAGCGAGCGCGCGAGGAGATCCGTCACGGGAAGATCTCGGGGGCGGTGGGCACGTACGCGCATCTGGGTCCCGAGATCGAGGCCGAGGTGCTCGGCCGGCTCGGGCTGGCGGTCGAGCCGGTCTCGACGCAGGTGGTGCCCCGCGACCGGCACGCCCAGTACGTCGGCACGCTGGCGGTCCTGGCCTCGTCGGTCGACCGGATCGCCACCGAGATCCGGCACCTCCAGCGGACCGACGTGCGCGAGGTCGAGGAGCCGTTCGCCAAGGGACAGAAGGGCTCGTCGGCGATGCCCCACAAGAGGAATCCGGTGGGATGCGAGAACCTCACAGGGCTCGCGCGCCTCGTCCGCGCTCACGCGGGGGCTGCCCTCGAAAACGTCGCGCTCTGGCACGAGCGGGACATCTCGCACTCCTCGGTGGAGCGGGTGATCCTTCCGGACGCGACGATCGTGGTCGACTACATGCTGCACCGGATGGCCGGCATCCTCGACGGGCTCCTGGTCTACTCCGACGCGATGCGGACGAACCTGGACCGGACGCGCGGTCTCGTATTCTCGCAGGCGGTGCTGCTGGCGCTCACGCGGGCCGGGATGTCCCGGGATGCCGCGTACGCGACGGTGCAGCGGAACGCCATGAAAGTGTGGGAAGGGAGTGCCGGGTTCCGCGAACTCCTGGCGGCGGACCCCGAGGTCGACGCGGTCCTGGTGCCGAGCGAGCTCGACGCGGCCTTCGATCCGTCCCGCGCGCTGGCTCACCTGGACGCGATCTTCCGCCGAGTATTCGGGGACTCCGTGGGGCGAAGGGTATAATCGGCGCTTCTCGAGGCGGGACCGGCGACACGACGGTCCCCGATCGCGCGAGAGGCAGGGGCGGCGCGGACCGATGTGCGGCATCGTGGGAATCTTCGGCCATCCCGAGGCCGGGAAGCTCGCCTATCTCGGCCTTTACGCGCTTCAGCACCGCGGACAGGAGTCCGCCGGCATCGTCGCCGCGGACGGCAGGGCTCTGCGCCGTCACGCCGGCATGGGGCACGTGTCCGAGTTGTTCTCGCGGGATGTGCTTGCCGGTCTCTCGGGAGACAGCGCGCTCGGGCACGTGCGTTACTCGACCTACGGGGATTCGAATCCGGCCAACGCGCAGCCGTTCCTGATGCAGTACTACGGGGGGCCGATCGCGGTCGCGCACAACGGCAACCTCGTGGATGCCGCAATCGTTCGCGGCGAGCTCGAGGCCGAGGGCGCGATCTTCCAGACGACCACCGACACCGAGGCGATCCTCCACCTCGTGGCGCGCTCGCGGGAGCCGGACGTCGTGGACGCCATCGTGGGTGCCCTTCGCCAGGTGCGCGGCGCGTTCACACTCGCTTTTCTGGTGCCGGGGCGCCTGATCGCCGTGCGCGATCCGATGGGGTTCCGGCCTCTGTCCCTCGGGCGTCTCGAGGGGGGCTGGGTGCTCGCGAGCGAGACCTGCGCGTTCGATCTTCTCGGAGCCGAGCGGGTCAAGGACCTGGACCGGGGCGAGGTGCTGGTGGTGGACGTCGCGGGAGTGCACTCGTTCCGGCCGTTTCCGCCGGCACGCCCGGCCCCGTGCGCGTTCGAGCACGTCTACTTCTCGCGCCCCGACAGCCTTCTTTTCGGCCGGTCCGTCCAGGCGGTGCGCAAGCGCCTCGGCGAGGAACTCCACGGCGAGCACCCCGCCGTCGCGGACTTGGTCGTGCCGGTTCCGGACTCCGGCAATTTCGCGGCGCTCGGCTACGCCAGCGCCTCCGGCATCCCGTTCGACATGGGGCTCACCCGGAACCACTACATCGGGCGGACGTTCATCGAGCCGACCGTCGAGATCCGGAACTTCGGCGTGCGGGTCAAGCTGAATCCGGTGCGGGAGATTCTCGATCGGAAACGGATCGTCCTGATCGACGATTCCATCGTGCGCGGGACGACGAGCCGCAAGGTCGTGCAACTGTGCCGGGACGCCGGAGCCAGGGAGGTCCACGTCCGGATCTCCTGCCCGCCCACGATCGGCCCCTGCTACTACGGCATCGACACGCCGCGCCGGGACGAGTTGATCGCCGCACGGCACACGGTCGAGGAGATCCGGGCGCACGTGGGGGCGGATTCGCTGGGCTACCTGAGCCTCGACGGGATGCTCGGCGCGATGGAGGCGGCCCCCGACGCCTTCTGCACCGCCTGCTGGACCGACCACCATCCGGTGACGATCCCGCGGGCCGAGGCGGAGCAACTGCGGCTTTTCGACGGGGAGGCGCGCTGAGCCGGCCGGTTGCGCCGCGGCAACCGGCCCTCTGGCCCGCGGGGCCGGAAGGCCCCATCCTTCGAGCGGGGCGAAGTCGCGCCGTGGAGGAACGATGAGCGGTTCGAAATCGGAGGCCGGCGACTCGGACGGTCTCACGTACCGCGATGCGGGTGTCGACATCGATGCCCAGGACGAAGCGCTGAGGCGGATCAAGGCGGTCCTCCGCGCGACGCGCACGCCGGGAGTGCTCGCGGACATCGGGGCGTTCGGCGGGATGTTCGCGCCGGATCTTGGCGGCGTGCGGCGGCCGGTTCTCGTGGCGTCGTGCGATGGCGTCGGGACGAAGCTCAGGGTCGCGTTCGAGGCCGGGGTCCACCACACGGTGGGGCGCGACCTCGTCAACCACTGCGTCGACGACATCCTGGTCCAGGGGGCGCGCCCGCTCTTCTTTCTCGACTACGTCGCGACCGGCAAGCTCGACCCCGGCATTCTCGCCTCGATCGTCGAGGGGATCGCGCGCGGCTGCCGGGAGAACGGCTGCGCGCTGCTCGGTGGGGAGACGGCGGAGATGCCCGGCTTCTACCGCGACGGCGAGTACGACGTCGCCGGCTTCGTCGTGGGGCTCGTGGATCGGGACGCGGTCCTCGATGGCAGCCGGGTCGCGGCGGGGGACCTGCTCGTCGGCCTCCCCTCCGCGGGGTTGCACACCAACGGCTATTCGCTCGCTCGCAAGATTTTCTTCGAGCGGCTCGGCCTGAGGGTGGACAGCCCGGTGCCGGAGCTCGGCGGCACCGTCGCCGACGTTCTCCTCGCGGAGCACCGCTCCTACCTGCGTCTTCTCGAGGCGCCCGTCGCGCGGGGCATGCTTAACGCGCTCGCGCACATCACGGGGGGGGGGCTCACGGACAACGTTCCGCGAGTCCTTCCCGCGGGCACGTCGGCGAGAATCGACCGCGGGACCTGGAACGTGCCTCCGCTGTTCCGCTTCCTCGAACGGGAGGGGAACGTGGTGGAGGCCGAGATGTTCAGGGCGTTCAACATGGGGATCGGGATGGTGGCGGTCGTGGAGCCGGGGCGCGTCGGCGAATTCGAGTCCCATCTCGACGCTCTCGGAGAACGGCACTTCCGGATCGGCGAGATCGTCCCGGGGGATGGCCGGGTGCGGTATGCCTGAGTCCTGTCCGCGCACCCGGGTCGGCATCCTGATCTCGGGGCGTGGCAGCAACATGGTCTGCCTGGTCGAGGCGATGCTGGACGCTCGCGTTCCCGGGGAGCCCGCTCTCGTGCTCTCGAACGTGCCCGATGCGGGCGGGCTGCGTCTCGCGGCGGGCCTCGGCGTCCCGACGGCGGTCATCGACCAGAAGGCGGTTCGCCCCCGCGAGGCGCACGAGCGGCGGGTCGTCGAGGCGCTCCTCGAGCACCGCGTCGACCTCGTCTGTCTCGCCGGATACATGCGCCTTCTCTCTCCGTTCCTGATCGCCGAGTTCAGAAACCGGATCCTGAACGTCCACCCGGCGCTGCTCCCGGCCTTCCCCGGGCTCGACGCGCAGCGGCAGGCGATCGAGCACGGCGCCAAGGTTTCGGGATGCACGGTGCACTTCGTGGACGAGGAGTGCGACCACGGCCCGATCGTGCTCCAGGCCGCGGTTCCGGTGCTGGAAGGGGACGACGAGTCCTCGCTCGCCGCCCGGATCCTCGAGCAGGAGCACCGGATCTATCCCGAGGCGGTGGCGCTGTTCTGCCAGGGCCGCCTCAGTGTCGAGGGACGCCGCGTCGTCATCGCTCCCGTCCCGTCCCGCTGACCGGTCCCGCCGATCCTGAGCCTCCCGCAGGAGGAGCCGTGCAAGAGCGTCCGAGGGGAGAAGCGTCGCCGTGGGAGGAACCGCCTTCGGAGGAGATCGGCGTCGAGCCATGCCGCGTTCTGACGTTCGGCCCGAGGTGGCAAGGAAATCGGCCTCGAGCGTTCGACCCGCGCAGGAAGCTTTACGCGCGCGGCGCGGGGGCCCTCGCGACGGCGGAGCTCCTCGCGCTGGTGATCGGAAGGCGAAGCCGGAAGGAGGCGCCGCTGGGGATCGCCGCCGGCCTGGTACGGCGGCACGGTCTTGCGAAACTCGCCGGCTTCAGGCCGGATCAGTGGGTGGCCGAGCCGTCGATCGGCCGCGCCGCCGCGGCCCGGCTCTCGGCGGTGTTCGAGCTCGGGCGCCGCGCGTGGGATCGGGATGCAGGCAAGGAGCGGCCGAAAATTGCGAGGCCGTCGGAAGCGTTCGAGCAGGTACGGGACATCGGCGCCGCCCGGAAGGAGCACCTGGTGGGACTGTACCTCGACGCCCAGAACGGCCTGCTCGAGCGCGAGGTTCTCTCGATCGGCTCGCTCAACACCACGCGGACCCACCCGCGCGAGATTCTTTACCCGGCGATCCGGCACCTCGCGCTCGGTTTCATCCTGGCCCACAACCACCCGAGCGGCTGCCTCGACCCTTCCGAGGAGGACGTCGAATTCACGCGTTCCGTCAAGCGGGCGGGGGAGATGATGGGGATCGAGCTGTACGACCACCTCATCGTCGCATCGGCGAGATACACGAGCCTGCGGGAGAGAGGCCTGCTGTGAAAGCGCGGGAGCCGTCCGGCCGCGCGACGGCGCGCGATTTGGTAAGATCCCGCTTCCGGTGCGGCACGAAGGCGCCGGGCGAGGTGCGCATGGCCGAGACACCGAGGGGGTTTGCGCCCGTCGACGAGCAGATGGCGCTGCTGACGCGCGGCACGGTCGACCTGATCACGGAAGCGGAGTTGCGCAGGAAGCTCGAGCGCTCCCGGAAGACCGGCGTTCCGCTGACGGTCAAGGTGGGGTTCGACCCGACCGCTCCCGACATCCATCTCGGTCACACGGTGCTGCTCCGCAAGATGCGCCACTTCCAGGATCTCGGGCACCGCGTGATCTTTCTGATCGGCGACTTCACCGGGATGATCGGAGACCCCACCGGGCGTTCCAAGACCCGGCCGGCGCTCAGCCGGGAAGAGATCGCGGCCAACGCCGAGACGTACAAGCGGCAGTGCTCCACGGTCCTGGACCCCGAGAAGACCGAGGTCCGCTTCAACGGCGAGTGGCTCGGTGCCCTCGGTTCCGAAGGGCTCATCCGGCTCGCCGCGAGGTACAACGTCGCCCGGATGCTCGAGCGGAAGGATTTCAAGACGCGCTTCACCTCGGGGCAGACCATCGGAATCCACGAGTTCATGTATCCGCTCGCGCAGGCTTACGATTCGGTGGCGCTTCAAGCGGACATCGAGCTCGGGGGGACGGACCAGCTGTTCAATCTCAACGTGGGGCGCGACATCATGCCGGCCTACGGCCTCGAGCCTCAAGTGGTGCTGACGACCCCGCTCCTCCTGGGGCTCGACGGTGTCGAGAAGATGTCGAAGAGCGTCGGCAACTACGTTGGCGTCGAGGAGGAGCCGAAGGAGATCTTCGGGAAGCTCATGTCGGTCAGCGACGAGCTGATGTGGAAGTACTACGCCCTCTGCACGAGCGTCTCTCCGGGAGGAATCGAGGAGATGAAGGGGCTCGTCGCCGAGGGGTCGCTCCACCCCAAGAAGGTCAAGGAAGGGCTCGCCACGAGGATCGTCGCCGATTTTCACGGCGAGCCGGCCGCACGCGCCGCGCTGGAAGAGTTCGAGCGGGTATTCCAGAACAAGGAGGCCCCGGACGAGGTCGCGGAGCACCTGCTCCCGGCGGGAAGCGGGAAGATCCCGCTCCAGAGGCTCCTGGTGTCGCTCGGCCTCGCCGACTCCAACAGCGACGCGACGCGTCTCGTCCGGCAGGGAGGGGTGAAGATCGACGACGCGAAGCTTCCGCCGGACACCCGCGAGATCGAGGTGTCGGCGGGACAGAGCATCCTGATCAAGGTCGGGAAGCGGCACTTCGCGAGAGTGACGTTCGAGTAGCGGGGGACGCCGATGCGGTTTCGCGACCGGGGCGCTCTCGCGCTGTCGTGCTTTCTCGCGGGGTGCGCGCCGAGGGGGGACGCCGTGAGTTCGGGTAGCTTGATGCCCGCCGAAGCGTCGGGATACCGCGCGGCCGGCTCCGACCACGATTACGACAGGAAGACGATCTTCGAGTACATCGACGGTGCGGGGGAGGTGTATCTCCAGTTCGCCTACCGGACCGTGCGGGTTCGCGACTTCGGAAGGCAGGGGCAGCCGGGGATCTCGGTCCAGCTGTTCGACATGGGGCGGGCCGACGACGCGTTTGGCATCTTCAGCCTCGACCGAGAGGACGACGACGCGGGGATCGGGCAAGACTCGGAGTACGGCGGCGGCCTCCTCCGGTTCTGGAAGGGGCGGTTCTTCGTGTGCGTGTCGGCCGAGAACGAGACGCCGGAGTCGAAGGCGGCGGTGCTGGCCCTCGGCCGGGCGGTCGCCGGGGGCATCGCCGACGACGGCGAGCGGCCCGAGGTCCTGGACGGACTCCCGCCCGAGGGGCTACTGGCGCGACGGGTGCGATTTTTCCACGGTCCGTTCGGTCTCGCGTCCCACTACCCCGCCGTCGACGGGAAGGCGATCGGCCTGTCGCAGGAGACCGACGCGGTGCTGGCCGCTTATCGGAAGGGGGATTCCGTGGCGCGGCTGCTCCTCGTCCGATATCCCGACGCGGGGCGGGCCGCGGCAGGTCTCGAGGCGTTGTCGCGCCCGGGAGTCTCGCCGGCCGGGACGGACCGGATGGCGCCGGGAACGGGCGAGAAGTGGGCCGGCGCGCGTCGCGCCGGAAGGACGGTTGTCGCGGTGTTCGAGGCGGTTTCGAGAGAGGACCTCGACGATCTTCTGGCCCGGTCCGCAGGGCGGCTCGAGGGGGCATCATGGGCAAGATGAACGAGAAGACCGGGGCGGAGATCAGCCGGCGCCGTTTTGTCGCCACCGTGTCGACGGCCGCGGTCGCCGCCGCGATCTCCCCGTCGTTCGCGGTCCCCGCCGAGGCGGGCCGGGCGAGGGTCGTGCTGGTGCGGGACGCGGAGGTCCTGGACGACGCCGGGAAGGTGCGAGCCGACGTGGTTCAGCGGATGCTCGATCGCGGGATGTGCGAGTTGTTCCAGGTGAAGCAGCCGGTCGAGGCCTGGAAGCGGGTTCTAGGATCCGCGAAAACGGCCGGCATCAAGACGAACGTCTGGAAGAACCTCGCCACCGGGCCCGAGGTCGAGTCCGCGCTCAGGCGGCGGATCGTCGAAGCGGGCATTCCCGACGGGAGCGTCAAGATCGACGATCGCGGCGCGCGGGAAACGCTGGCGGGTTGCGACGTTCTCGTGAACGCCCGCCCGTTGCGGACGCACCACTGGGCGGGGATCGGGGGTTGCCTCAAGAACCCGATCATGTTCGTCGAGGATCCCGCGTTCTACCACCCGGACCTGTGTGCCGACCTGGGGGCGCTCTGGAAGCTGCCGATCCTGAAGGACAAGGTGAAGCTGAACGTCCTCCTGGTCCTGACGCCGCAGTTCCTGACGCGGGGTCCGCACCACTTCGACCCGCGCTACAGCTGGCCGTACCGGGGGATCCTGCTTTCGACCGACCCGGTGGCGGTGGACGCGACCGGGGTCAGGATCCTGGATGCGAAGCGGAAGCTGGCTTTTCAGGAAGAGCGGCCGCTGACCCAGCTCGCGCACCACGTCAGGCTCGCGGGGGAAAAGCACGGCATCGGAGTCGCCGACCCCTCCCGGATCGATCTCGTCAGGATCGGCTGGGACAAGGAGGCGCTGATCTGAGGCGAGCGGCCGGGGGGGGCTACCAGCTCACGCGCACCCGGTAGGTCAGCTTGATCTCCTGCCCCTTCGGGACCTTGACCTCGAACTCGATCGTCCCGGCGTCGAGCTTCTTCCAGGTCTGGCTCGACTGCACCACTTCCCAGTCGCCACCGACCGGCTCTCTCACGGTGACGACGGCGTCCTGGTCCTTGTGGTTGCGGATCGCGATCTCGAACGCGGACTCGCTCTGGCGCGGGCTCAGCACCTTGTAGTCGGTCTGGGTTCGGTCCGCGACGACGTCGAACGCATCGCCGATCTTCAGCCGGATCGTCTCGTCCTTCGGGGTGTGGTCGATGGCGTCTTCGCCGACGAACTGCTCGGCGCCGGACCGGTCTTTCTTGTACACGCGGACGGTCCCCTTCGGAAGCGGAATCCCGAGCCCGCCTTCCTTGGCGTTCTTGAACTCGAGGACCGCCGACACCTTCTGGTTCTTGCCGAGGGTCCCGAATCGTCCCCGGTACCAACCGGTTTGCCCGACGAGCAGAAGGCGCTTCACGAGCGGCACGTTCGCGGCCTGCAGCAGCGTGATCTGCTTGGTCTGGTTGTCCTTGATCGTGGTCGGCCGCTCGAGCGTGTAGAGGTGGTACTCGAAGAACGACTCCTCTGCGAATTGTGGCGCTCCCCCGGCCAGCTTGAGGTCGGCGCGCATCGTCTCGTACATCACCGGAGAGGGGGGGGTGACCCGCCGGACGTCCCCCGCCACGAGCTTGAGCGTCGCGTCGCGAAACGACGCCCCCGAACGGTTCTCGACCGTGACCCAGCCGGTCAGATCCACCCCCCGGTCGTCGGCGTCGACGACCGCGACGTAGTCCGCCGACCAGTTCATCCCGTCGGTCAGGTACGACGCCTCGATTTCGTGGGCGCCGGCCTTGTCGGCGCGAAGGGTCCAGACGAGCGTCGGCCGGGCGACGAGCTCGGCGGGAACGGACGGGAGCGTGACGCGCCCGCCCTGGTTCAGGACGATCCGGTCGCCGATCCGGTACACCGCCCCACCGTTGACCGACAGCAGGGTGGCCTTCGAGACCCGCGTCGTGAGGTCCTGGGCCTGCTCCACGACCTCGACCTCCTTGCCGACGTATTTCTCCAGGAGCTTCTCGGGGGAGATCAGGTCGTACTCGTAGTTCTGCTCGAGCACCGTCAGCCCGCCCGGCGCGGTGAGGGACTTCAGATGGACGGTCCTCGGGTTGATGGCGGATGGCACGTCCATGAAGCGCAGCGCGGCCGTCCCGGTCCGATCGAGCTCGAGCGAGCGCGTCTCCCGCACCAGCGCGAGGTTCACGTTGTACACGGTCACCGCCGCCGATGTCCGGTCGGCCGCGGTGCTGTCGGGCAGCGAGGCGGGCTCCTCGGCGCGGGACGCGGCGCGCGGCGACACGAGGAGCAGCAGGGCCAGCAGGGTTTGAGCGCGCATGGCGGACCTCCGTTTCAACGGGAATCGGAACCGGAGCCCGGGCGAACTGTCCTCGGCGCCGCCTCGAGCCAGTCGAGCCAGGCCGGCATCCCCTCGCCGGTGGTGGCCGAGAGGAGGAAGACCGGTGCTCGGGGGTTGAGCCCCGAGATGAGCCGCAGCGCCTCGTCGAGGTCGAAATCCACATGAGGCGCAAGGTCCATCTTTGCGATCACCACGGCGGTGGCCGTGCGGAAGGCGAGCGGGTACTTCGCGGGCTTGTCGGTCCCCTCGGTCACGCTCAGCATCGCCACCCGCTCGTGCTCCCCGAGGTCGAACTCGGTGGGGCAGATCAGGTTCCCGACGTTCTCGATGAAAACGAGGGAACCGGTGTCGGGGCGGATGTGGTCGAGCGCGTGCTGGACCTGGTGGGCGTCGAGGTGGCACGCCCTGCCGGTCTGGATCTGGTGGACCCGCGCCCCGGTCCGGGCGATCCGGCGCGCGTCGTTGTCCGTCTGCTGATCCCCCTCGACGACCGTGCAGGCGACCCCCTTCGCGAGCAGCGCCACGAGAGTCTTTTCGAGCAGGGTGGTCTTGCCCGAGCCGGGAGCGCTGATCAGGTTGAAGCAGCGGATCCCCTTGCCGTCGAAAAATCCCCGGTTGTACGCAGCGAACCGGTCGTTCTCGGCGAGGAGCGCTTGCTCCACGCGGACGACGCTCGTCGCGACCCCGTCGTGACCGTGGTCGTGATCATGGTCGTGATCGTGATCGCGTGCTTGCTTCCCGCCGCCGTGGTGCTCGTGGGAACCGGTCTCGGAGCGGCCGCAGCCGCAAGTCGAACACATTTCAGGCCACCTCCAGGGACTCGAGTTGCATCTCCCGCCCCCCCTCGACCCGGAGCGGCCACTCGCCGCAACCGGGGCACGGCGCGAGAAGGTCGTGGACCTCGGTCTTCACCTCGCACTTCGGGCAGGTGCCCGATGCCGGGACGATCTCGAGGTGTAGCGCCGCGCCGTTGCAGACGGTGTCTCTCGCGGCGATCGGAAAGCAGAACGACAGCGATTCCGGTTCCACTCCCGAAAGGGTTCCGATCCTCACGTTGACCCTGAGCACACGGTCGGCGCCGTTCGCGGCCGCGCTCCGCGCCGCGATATCGACCAGGCTGGTTGCGATCGACAGCTCGTGCATGGGTGCGGCGAAGTGTATCCGAAACGCGAAACCGAAGCACTCTCGAAGGGGATCAGGTCGCCAGGATCTCGCGAACCTCCCCGAGGATTTCCGAGAGGATCCCGGGGTAGGCGGCCTCGAGGGCGGGGGAGAGGGCCTCGCCGAACGTCGCGTCGTCCGCCACCTCCACCGCGAGCAGGTGAATCCGCTCGTCCGCGGGGAGTGGGACACCGAGGCGCCGCCCGAGTTCCATGGCGGTGGCGAAGTTCACGTCGTGGACATTGCGCAGGTTCAACGTCTCCCGGAGCGCGCGCGCGTCGAACCGGTACCAGTCTCCCGGAACTCCCTCCGCGGTCCGGATCGCGTCCACGACGATCGCGCGGTCGTGCCCGGCCAGGATATCGAGGAGATTCAGCCCTCCCGTCGAGCACTCCTCGATCACGAAGAGGCCCGCCACGTCTCCGAGCGCCCGGGCGAGATCCCCCGCGAGGCGCACCCCCACCGAGTCGTCCGAAAGAATCGGGTTGCCCATTCCGAGGAGGAGGGTCTTCATGGCGTCGAGGGAGACAGATCCGATGGCGTGCTCACCTCGGCGCCAACTCCGCCGGAAGCGTCGCCGGCGCGGCCGACGAAACAACGGCAAATTCGACGGCGGACGTGCCTTCCGCGCCTCCTAGGTTCGCCGGCGGCTCGAAGGTCCAAAGACCGGACGCGAGGGTATCGGGGATCGCCCCGATGAGCCATCCGCATCCGTCGCGCGGGAGACGGGGCGGGTCCACCCAACCGAGCGTCACGGCAATCGCCGGGCCGCCCGCAAGCGGGATCAGTCGCCCCGTGTAGGACGCGGCCGCTCCCTCCTTGGCCCGGCAGGCGTAGGCCATCATCGAGGCCACCTCGCCGGGGGAAACGATCTCGTCCAGCGAGGGGAGCCTCACGACGGCCTCACCCATGCGGACGAAGCGATCGGACATGAACCACGGGCTGGCCTCGCCCGGCCCCGGCGGCTTGGGCACGCTGAAGAACTTGCGCACACTGGCCGAGACCCCTTCGGCGTCGGCGGTGACGGTCAGGTCCAACGTCGTCTCCCGGGGCGGATCTTCTCGATGGGAAAGTACATCAGCCGCTCCCGTCCCGTCGTGCGGAACTCCTTCAAATCCTTGCCCGTGATCTTCTTCCGGACCTCTGCGTAAATGTGGGACTGCTTGTGGACGAGAACGTTCACGCGGATCTCGCTCAGCTCCTCCGGCCACGCCTCCTCGTCGGTGCGCTCGATGCGGGCCAGGACGAGCGCCTGCCAGCGCTTGCCGGCAGGCCGGTAAGGCCACAACCCGACGTCGGCGCCGATCCCGCGTCCGAAGCGGGGGAGGAGGAAGAGCGCCTCGTCCTCCTCTCCCTTTGACGGCGCCTCCTCCGGCGTCTGGAAACTCGACGGGGCGTGGAGGGCGATGTCCTTGCGTCGCCCTCGAGATTCACCCTCACTGACGGCGCGCGCCTCTTCTCTTGCGGCGTCTTCTTGAACGACACGAGATACCGGCATGCGACGCAAAGATCTCAGTGCGCGGACCGCCGGGGCGAGCTGATCCGTGCGGAACAGTTCGCCTCCGGTGTCGCGGGAGATGGGGCTCAAGGCGACGGGGTGGCTGAAGTCGGTGCAGCCGAGCCCCCGGTGGGGGGAGGGCAGCTATACCGCCGGGTCCTCGCACCGACCGGCAGGAGTAGCGAGAAGGTCCACCGCGCTGCACCACGACGCCGTTGGCCTGGGACCGGGCTGCGATCTCGTACATCCGCATCGCCACGTCGTCGAAGCGGAAATCGTCGCCGAGGTAAATCACGTCCTTTCGCCCCGGATAGCGGCCCAGCGCCAGCAGGACGCTCTCGATCCCGTCGATCCACGCATTGTGGTGCAGATGGTCCTGGTGGGGGGACAGAACCTGGCGGTTCTTTTCGAGGCGATCGAGCGCCGCCAGGGCCTCCTCGCGCTTGTAGAGCCAGCCGTAATGGACGACGGGCCATCCCGCGAACGTCACGAGGAGCAGGCGGTCGCCCTCGTGGAACTCCTCGCGCACGAGGCGGCGCGCTTCCGCGAACGCGAGGGGCTTCGTCCGCGGGCACGCGTCGAACGCCTGGTAGAACAGGTCGAGGTGCCAGAGATCGAAGAACAGGACGAGCGCCATCCCGTCCGCCGCCGGCCTGACGGCGGACGTGGCGTCGGGCGCATCAAATTCCTCCGTGGATCCAATCGCATCGACGGCGTAAATGGGCCGAGGCTTGCCATCGACGAAGAGTTCGAAGTCGTCGGTCGTGAGGCCGAGGCACGCGTTCGAGCCCGGCGTCTTGGGCCAGACCGTGACCTCCATCTGCACGAGATCGACCCGGGCGGTCTCCCTCAGGCCGGATTTCCTGGGTTCCTCGCCCGCGGCCCAGGCTCGAGGGAACAGGCCCGCCAGAGAGATCAGCAGGAGTACCGCTCGACGAAATCGGGAACGGTCCAGTCGCTTGCAACCAAGGGTGTTCGTCGTAATCCGGTTCCAAGATCTTTCGTGGATGGACGCGAAATCGCTCATCAGCGCTGGATTCCATTCCTGATCCACACCTGAAACCTCGTCGGTGTCGTCTCCAGAAAGCTAGCGCACCTGCTTCGCCGGACCCTTCTACCCTACAATGCGACGTTCCACAAACCCCGGGCTCGCTTCGCTGCGAGGGGCGATACCGGCCGAGTTGTCGCCGATCCGGTTCAAGATCCCCCTCTCGTCGCAGGCGGGGGGGCGGGTAAGGGTCTCGCACGTCGCCTCGACGATGTCGGCTCCTTCGCTGCCGTCTTCCTGAACGGCCGTGACGATAGACCCGCACGACGACAGGAAAGAAAACAGCGCCGGAAAACGGACTCGTGTATTCACGATTGCTCAGTCTCCCGAAGAAGCAGAACTTCCTTCTCTTCAGGCTCCGTGGGGTCTGCAAGATCGCCTGGCTCCACCGTCAACTCCCCGACGAGTTGTTCTTCGACCTTCTTGATTCCCGTTTCTACACGCGGATTCTCGCCTCTCCTGCGCGCCGCAACGACGCCGATTCCCTCTCCGCCGTTCCGCTCGTTTCGGCGTGCAAATCTAATACTTGACTTTACATTTGCGCGGCGCTAACCTGACCTCGTGCGATATCTCCACCGATCGCTGGCAAGCACGGCCCGGCGCGCCGCCCGGACGTTTCCAGCCGTTCTGATCACCGGGGCGCGACAGTCGGGGAAGACCACGCTCCTGCGGCACGAGTTCGGCGAGACGCACGCGTATCTTTCCCTCGAGCGCCCGGACGTTCGTGCTCGGGCCCTCGCCGATCCGGTCGGCTTCCTCCGAGATAATCCCGCTCCGGTGATACTCGACGAGATCCAGTACGCGCCGCAACTTCTGCACTACGTCAAGGATCGGATCGACGAGGACCGGAAACCCGGGAACTGGCTCCTGACCGGATCCCAGAGTTTCGCCCTCATGCGCGGCGTGAGTCAGACACTCGCGGGCCGGGTCGCCGTGCTCACGCTCGAGCCGTTGTCGACGGAGGAGATCCGGACCGCCTCGCGTCCGCCCGATTTTCGAGGTCTCCTCGACCGGGTGTTCGCCGCGGATTCCGGCGTACACGTCGTGCGGCAGCCGAGGCGGCGCGACGTCGATCTTGCGGATTGGCTCCTCCGCGGCGGCTACCCCGAGCCCCGGCTCCGATCGAAGATCGACCGGCAGATCTGGTTCGGGAGCTACGTGCAGACCTACCTCGAGCGCGACATTCGCGATTTGCGTCAGGTGGGCGACCTTGGCTTGTTCAGCCGCTTTCTCTTCCTGATCGCCACCCGCACCGGCAACCTGTTGAACCTCGCCGAGATGGGACGCGAGGCGGGAGTGAGCGGTCCCACGGCCAGACAGTGGCTGTCGGTGCTCGAGGCCAGCCAGATCGTCCACCTGGTCAGGCCTTATCACCGGAACCTCGGCAAGCGAATTCGCAAGAGTCCGAAGTTGTACCTTCTCGACCCGGGGCTCGCGACTTTTCTGCTGGGTCTTCACTCCCGCGAGGCGGTCCTCCAGGGACCGAGCGCGGGCGCCCTCGTCGAAACGGCCGTCGTGTCAGAGTGGGTCAAGGCATGCAGGAACAGGGGCGAGCAGCCTGGTCTGTATTACTGGCGTTCGAGCGCCGGTCACGAGGTCGACCTCGTCATCGAGCACGACGGAGGTCTCTACGGGATCGAGGTGAAGGCAACGGCGACGCCGACACCACACCACGCCGAGAATCTTGCCCGCTGGCTCGATCTCGCCGGCCGCTCGGCTCGGGGAGTTCTGGCCTGCCGCATCGATCGGCCGATGGCGCTGCGATCCGGTATCCGGGCGGTTCCGTGGCACCTAGCGTGGGTCTAGCCGATCCGCGCCCTTCCTCTCAGCACCCCCGCTTGAACTCCCACCGCACCTCGCCGTCCCGGTGCACGCGGACCTCGAGCGGCATCTGGCCGGGGAGGCTGTGGGTGGCGCAGCTGAAACAGGGGTCGAAGGCGCGGAACGCCATCTCGATCCGGTTCAAGATCCCCTGGGTCGGCTCGACGCCCGGGCGGATCAACTCCTTGGCGACCTTCTTCGTGACCATCTGGATCGGAGCGTTGTTGTTCGTGGTGCCGACGATCAGGTTGGCGCTGGTGCAGATTCCCCTCTCGTCGCAGGTGTAGTGGTGGGTCAGGGTGCCGCGCATCGCCTCGACGATGCCGACTCCTTCGCCGGTGATCTTCTCCGGGATGACCCGGAACGTCTCGCCGGTGATCTCCGGGTCCTTGCAGTACCCGAGAAGGGTCTCGGCGTTCTGGACCATCTCGACCAGCCGGGCCCAGTGTTGCGCCAGGAGCGCGCGACAGGGCTTCTGTCCGAGGGTGGAGAACATTTCCTCGTAGGCTTCCTGCGCCTTCGGCGTCGCCATCCGGTCCGCGACGTTGAGGCGGGCGAGGGGAGTCGCGCAGTAGATGCTCGAGTCGATCCCCTCGACGAACCCCTTCCAGCCTCGCTTTCGAAGGTAGGGGAACTTCAGGTACGTCCAGGGCTCCACATGCTCGCCGACGAACTCGGCGTACTCCTCCGCCTCGTACTTGCAGATCTCTTTCCCCTCGTAGTCCACGACGCGGACCTTCCCGTCGTAGAAATTCGGGGCGTTGTTCTCGTCAACGAGTCCCATCTGCTGGACGTCGAGGGTATAGGGGCCCTTCAGGATCATCTCGACGTAGGCGGGGTTGCCGAGCACCACGTTCTTGAAGAGCTCGAGGGAGAATAGCGTGAAATTGTAAAGCGCGTCGGCCATCGGTCGGATCTCGTCCAGCTCTTCTCTCTTGAGTCCCTTCGAGACGCCGCCGGGGAGGCACCAGACCAGGTGGGTCGACTTGCCGCCGAGGATCTGCTGGATGGACTGCGCCTGAGCCCTCGACTTGAGGACCTTGCCGCCGATCTCGAGGCCGACCTTCGCGACCACGCCGAGGATGTTCCGGGTGGCGGGGTCCGAGTCCGGGCCGCACACGAAGTCCGGGGCGGCGAGGGCGTAGAAGTGCGCGATGTGGCTATGGATGTAGTGCGCCTGGTAGTACATGTCGCGCAGCTTGATCGCCAGCGGCGCGATCTGCTTCCCGAAGCAGCCGTCCACCGCCTTGGCGCCGGCCATGTGGTGGCTGGCGGGGCAGACCCCGCAGATGCGGGTGACGATCCGGGGAAGCTCCTCGATCGGCCGTCCCACGACGAACCGCTCGAACCCCCTAAGCTCAGGGATCTGGAAGTAGCAGTCCTCGACGCCGCCGTCGGGGTCGAGGAAGATCTCGATCTTCCCGTGCCCCTCGAGCCGCGTGATCGGATCGATGCGAATGCTCCTGCCCATCAGCGGATGCTCCTCTGAAGCAGCGACGCGGGAAGCGCGAAGCGATAGGCGTAACCCAGGAAATCGGGAAGCCCGTCGAGGATCTTCTGGATCTCCTGCGGGTCCCGGCTGTCGACGATGGAGGAGACGGCGCTCAGGAGCTTCGCTCCCTGATCGATCACGTTCGGAGCTGGGCCGTAACACCCGCGGCAGGGCATGCCACTGTTCGGGCAGCGAACGCCGCAGCCGGAGCGGGTCGCGGAGCCCGAACAGAGGATCCCCTGCTCCATGAGGCAAAGCTCCGGATCCTGAAGGATCTCCCACGGCCGGTAGAAGCGCGTGACCTTCTTCTCCTTCTTGATCCGCTTGCAGTCGTCGCACAGGACTCTGTCGGAGGCCCCCACGACGCTCCCCGGCGACGGCAGGCAGCCGTTGACGATCGCCTGGAGCACCGCCTTGACCTGGTCCGGGGCGGGGGGGCAGCCCGGGAGGGTATAGTCGACCTCCACGATGTCGTCGAGCTTGTAGACCCTCTTGTAGAACTGCGGGATCGTGAGCTCGCCGGCGTCCACCCGGGTCTGCTGGAGGGGGACGGCGCGGTTGCCGGGCTGGATCGAGGGGTTGTCGAGGTACGCCCGCTCGAAGATCTCTTCCTTGGTGAACTGGTTGGCGAGTCCGGGGATCCCCCCGAGGTGGGCGCACGAGCCGAACGCGACCATGAGCTTGCTCTTGCGGCGCAGCAGCTTCGCGATGTGCTCGTTCTCGCTGTTTCGGACCGCGCCGTTGAAGAGCGTGACGTCGAGCTCGCCGTCGGCCATCGCTTCGATGTCCTTGTACTTCCCGTCGACGGCGATCGGCCAGAGTCTAATGTCGATGAGGAAGCCCACGCCGACGATGAACTCGTTCGTGTCCAGGACGGCCACGTCGCAGCCGCCGCATGCGGCGCCCCAGTACAGCGCGACTTGGAGCTTCTTGTTGGCCATCGGTTACCTCTCCACCCGGTCGGTGGCGAGCACGGTGCGCACCTTGCACGGGCCCAGCGCGCGGACCCGGTCGGTCATGTCGTTGACGACGTCGGCGAAACGGCGCCCCTCGCTGGCGCTCACCCACTCGAGGCGCACGCGGTCCTCCTCGATCCCGAAGTCGGCGAGCATCTTCTTGAGGAGCGGGACGCGCCGAAGGGTCTTGTAGTTCCCCTCGGAGTAGTGGCAGTCGCCCGGGTGGCAGCCGCACACCAGAACGCCGTCCGCGCCGGAGGCGAACGCCTCGAGCACGAACGTGGGGTCCACCCGGGCGGAGCACATCACGCGGATCGCCCGGACGTTCGGCTGGTACTTGATCCGGCTGGTCCCCGCGAGGTCGGCGCCCGTGTACGAGCACCAGTTGCAGAGAAAGCCGACTATCCTTGGCTCGAAGCCCATTCCAACACCCCCTCGATCTCCGCGTGGATCTGCCGGTCGGTGAAGTGCCGCCCCTTGATTGCTCCCGAAGGGCAGGCGGCCACGCAGCAGCCGCAGGCCTTGCACAGGGCGCTGATCACGTGGCTCCGGTGCTTCTCCTCGTCGTATTCGATGGCTGTATAGGGGCAAAGCTCGTTGCACATCCGGCATCCGGAGCAGTAGTTCTCGTCCACCTCGGCGAAGACGGCGTCCACCTCGATTTTGCCGCGGCTGATCTTGGCCAGGATTCTCGCGGCGGCCGCCTCGGCCTGGGCCACCGAGCCGGGGATTCCTTTC
Source organism: Terriglobia bacterium (assembly GCA_963790465.1). Lineage (GTDB taxonomy): Bacteria > Acidobacteriota > Polarisedimenticolia > Polarisedimenticolales > JAIQFR01 > JAIQFR01. Next base: position 97,439 of record CAWBOP010000023.1, read on the forward strand.
GGCGCCTGGCAGGCCCCCGCGATGAACACCCCGTCGGTCGTCGTGGCCACCGGGTCGAGCTTGGGGTGGCTCTCGATGAACCACCCGTCCTTGTCCTGGCTGATGTTGACCTGGCGCGCCACCCGGCTGGCGTCCTCGCGGGCCTCCATGCCGACCATCAGGACCACGAGGTCGGCTGGGATCTCGATCGCCTCGCCGGAGAGCATCTCGCGCACTTTGATGAGCATCTCGCAGTCGTCCTCGGGGCCCGAGGCGACGATCTCCGGTTGGTCGCCCTTGCCGTACATCAGGAACATCGTCTTCATCTCGGCGGAGCGCCTGTAGAAGTCCTCGCACCCCTTCCCGAACGCGTGCATGTCGATGTACAGGTCGTAGACGTAGCTCGTCGGGATGGCCGACTTGATCTCGTGTCCGTACTTCAGGGCGGTCATGCAGCAGACGCGGGAGCAGTACCCGTGCCACCGGGGGCTGCGGCTCCCGATGCAGTGGATCAGGGCGACGTAACGCGGGAGCCGGCCGCCGCGCGTCAGAATCCGCCCCTCCCGGAGCATTGCCTCGAACTCGAAGGAGGTGATCACGTTCGGGAGGCGGCCGTAGCCGTACTCCTCGATCTGCGAGGCGTTGAACTCCCGGTAGCCGGTGCAGACGACCACCGAGCCCACCGGCGACTCGAGCGGCCCTTCCGGTGACAGGATGCGGGCCCGGAAGTTCCCAACGTATCCCTGGAAGTCGGTGAGCTCGGAGCGGAGCAGGACCCGGATCTTCGGGTCCGCCATCACGCGCCGGATCCGGTCCTGCAGGATGTCCCGCGCCGAGTCGAGGTAGGGCGCGGTCAGGTCCACTCGTGCGAGGTGGCCGCCCAGGTGGTCCGCCTTCTCCACGAGAACGACCGGCTGGCCCGCGCCCGCCAGCGCCAGCGCCGCGGTGAGCCCGGCGATCCCGCCTCCAAGCACCAGCGTGGTCGGGCACATGTCGACGTATCGCTTCTCCAGCGGCTCGTGGAAGGGAACCCTCCGCACTGCGGCGCCGGTCAGCGCCGAGGCCTTCTCCGTGGCCGCCCGCGGGTCCTCGTGGACCCAGCTGCACTGCTCGCGAATGTTCGCCATCTCGAGGAAGTACGGATTGATCCCGCCGTTCTGGAGCGCCTTGCGAAAGGTCGGCTCGTGCATCCGCGGGCTGCACGCCGCGACCACCACGCGGTCGAGGTTAAGGTCCTTGATGTCCTTGACGATCATCTCCTGGCCGGGGTTCGAGCACATGTACTTGTAAGACCGCGCGACGACCACCCCAGGCAGCTTCCAGGCGAAGTTCGAGACCGCGTCGCAATCGACGACCTTGGCGATGTTGGTGCCGCAGTTGCAGACGTAGACGCCGATCTTGCAGTCGTCCATCGCGCCTCCTCAGGCCACCTGCGCCCCCGGCGCGGCGCCGGCGAGCCGGTCCCTCTTTTCGATCGCCTCCGCCTCGAGTCCGGCGAAGTACATCCCGAGCGGGCGGTAGGCGAGGTGGGCCCACTTGCTGAACGGGACCTCGAGGCCGAGCATCGGGACCACCCCCATCATGTGGATCACGTACGTGACGTTCGTCGCCTCGTTCAGCCCCATCCGGTGCAAGAAGTGCTGGAGGATCCCGGTGGCGGACACGAACACCAGCAGGGTGAGGAAGATCCAGTCGGTTTCGTGCGAGTGCTTGTACTGCTGTTCCAGCTTTCGGATCCTGCCGAAGACCGCGTACGCGGTGGTCCCCAGCAACCCGATCGTCGCCGCCCATCCGAAGACGTGCACACGGAGGTCGATCGGCTCCCGCTGCACCAGGTGGAGAAAGAACATGATGAGAATCAGCATGGTCAGGTAGCTGAGCATCAGGACCAGGTGGATCGCCCACGGGCGCTTGCGGTCGCACTCGCGGTAGCGCTTCTGGGTCATGAAGTGCATCGGGAGGAGCCAGGCTTGCCGGACGTAGCTCGCGAGGGGAATGCGGAGTTCGGACTCGTGCCCGATGCTGAACCACCACATTCGAGCGCAGTTGATCAGCAACAGCGCCCCGAGGGCGATTCCCAGCCCCCAGTCGAACTTGTGGACCGCGGAAGAGGGGAGGAAGGCGCCGGGGCCGTCGACCACCGACAGGCTGCCGACGGAGGCGCCGAAGAACGAGAATCCGAGGCCGGTCAGCAGCGCGACGAGCAGGATCGCGGCCAGCTCCGCCTTCCACGACTTGTAGAACAGCCGGGAGATTCCGGTGAAGTCGTACCGGGAGGTGAGCCACCTCCGCATGCTCATCATCGTCTCGCCCGGCTCCGCGTCCCGCGGGCACTGCTCGGAGCACTCGCCGCAGTAGTAGCAAAGCCACGGCTCGAGGTTGCCGCGCAGCTTCTCCTCCAGCCCCATCTGGAGGTAGCGCATGGATTTCCTGGGGAACAGGAACGGGTAGGCCGAGAAGGGGCAGGTCGCGCTGCAGTTCCCGCAGTGATAGCACTTGTGCACGTCTTGCGCGCCGTACAGCTCCAGTTCCTCGATCAGCCGCGGGTTGGCTCGGATCGCCATGCTCTCTCCTTCACGAGGCCGACAGGGCCCGCGCCCTCGCCTCGATCTCCTCGAGCGACACGCTCGATCGGCTATCGAGGCCGGCGCCGCTCACGATGCTCTTCAGGACGCGCGCCGCCACCGCGGCCGCCTGGGCAACCGTGTCGGGGATGTCCTTGGGCCCCTGGCAGACCCCCGCGACGAAGATGCCGCCGCGATCGGTGCTCGTGGGCTCGATGTTGTAGTCCATCTCGGTGAACCAGCCGTCCTCGTCCCGCGAGACGCCTAGCACCCGGGCGAGCTCCTGGGCTCCCTCGGCCGGCTCGAGGCCGACCGACAGGATCACCATGTCCACCGGGAACTCCACCACGCGGTCGGACAGGATGTCCTCCCCCTTGAGCAGGATCCGTCCGTCTTTCTCCGAAACCTTGGCGGAGCGCCCCCGGACGACGAATACCTCCTCGTGCTTGACCCGCTCGAAGAACTCCTCGTACCCCTTACCGAATGCCCGCATGTCGATGTAGAACTCGTAGCAGGTCGCGTTGGGGAGCTTCTCGCGGACGAGGTGGGCGAACTTCAGCGAGTACATGCAGCAGACCCGGCTGCAGTACGGGTTGTAGTTCCTGTCCCGCGAGCCGACGCAGTGGAGGATCGCGACGCTCTTGGGACTCGACCCGTCGGGGTCGAACACCCACTCGTCGACCTTCTTCCTCTTGTTGTGCTTCAGCGTCTTCATGACGATGTTGCCGCCGGTGGGGCCGGAGGCGTTGGTGAGTCTCTCGAATTCGAGGGCGGTGACCACGTTCGGATGGACGCCGTAACCGAATCGCTCGATCCGACGGGCGTCGAACACGTCGTAACCGGTCGCGACGACGATGTTGCCCACCTCGACCTCGACCACCTCGTCCTTCTCGTCGAAGTGAATCGCCTCCTTGGCGCACTTCCTCAGGCAGGCCCCGCACTTCTTGCCGTCGCTGAGGAGGTAGGTGCAACTCTCGCGGTCGACCAGGTAGCTGTTCGGAACCGCCTGAGGGAACGGAATGTAGATCGCCTTCCGCGTGGTGATCCCGTTGTCGAACTCGCTCGGGACGCTGACGGGACAGACCTCCATGCAAGCGTGGCAGGCGACACAGGCCTCGATGTCCACGTAGCGCGCCCGCTTCAAGACCTTGACCCGGAAGGCGCCGACGGAGCCGCTTACGTCCTGGACCTCGGAGCATGTCATGAGATCGATCATGGGGTGCTGCGCGATCGCGACCATCTTCGGCGTCAGGATGCACGCCGCGCAGTCGAGGGTGGGGAAGGTCTTGTCGAACATCGCCATGTGGCCGCCGATGGTCCCGGTCTTCTCGAGCAGGATCACCTTCTGGCCGGCCTCGGCGATCTCGAGCGAGGCCTGGATCCCCGCGACCCCTCCGCCGATGACCAGCGTGACGGGGTTCACCGGTATCGATTGCGGAACCGCGGCGAGGCCGAAAGGAACGCCGTGGACCGCGCACGCCACGATCGCCTTCGCGCGTTCCGTGAAGTCGCCGAGCCCCGAGCCGTGCTCGCGAAAGGAGGCCAGCCGCACCCGCGCCGGGTCGCCTCCGGACAGCGCGAGGGCGCGCGCGAACGCGGGCTTGAAGTAGCCCGGGGAGTCCCCCGCGATGACCACCGTCTTGATGTCCTTCCTCTTGATCTCCAGGGCGAGCGTCTCGGGGTCCAGGCGCGGCCGCACTCCGCGGTGCTCCACATGCACGACGTTGGGCAGAAGCTGGACGTAGTCCGCGACCGACGCGAGGTCGAGCGCTCGTCCCGTCCCGGTGCCCTCCTGACAGAAGTAGACCCCGATCTTCGCTACGGCGTTCATGTGGCTATACCCCGTTCTCCACAGCAGGGCAGGCGTGTGCTGGACGGCGAGCGGTTCCGCATGGGCATGTCGGTGGCTCGCTCGTGGCCCGCTCCCTTTGCCGGGAAACGACGCGCGCAACCGCCGGAGGACTTTCACTCTGCGTGTGGCGCATGGGAGGTTCCGTTCCCTTACGATGCCAATGCACGTCGCGATCACGGTCGCGCCCCGTGGATGCGACAGTATACACCCGCGTCGCCGCCATGAACATAGGCCGCTCTCGCGGTCGCGCCTCGCCGACGCAACGGGAGGCGCGCATGGGCCGGCGCAGCGCGTTGCCACGGATGAAACGGGTAGCCTTAGTCGGAGTTGTTTGTTCGCGGAGGTGCTGCACAGGCGAGCCCGGGGCACGCGCGCCTCGTGGCCCTCGGGTTCTCAGGCGCCTCCTTGACAGCGGTTGGCGACGGGGACTAGTTTAGGGTTCCATGTGCGCGCGACAGATCGCGCGGGGTCCGGGTGCGGGGGTCATGGAGCAGCCCAAGAAGCTTCTGATGATCGATGACGACGCGAACCTCGTGGACGTCTTTCGGCTCGTCTGCACGGCCAAGGGATACGAGTTCCACGCGGCCTATTCCGCCACCGAGGGGCTGAAGAAGATTCTGGAGATCGGCCCGGACCTGATCATCCTCGACGTGATCATGGAGGACTTCGTAGCGGGGTTCCGGGTTTTGAGCGAGCTGAGGACGCCGGGTCCTGGCTCCCAGTTCACCGTGTACTCTAAGGTCCCCATCGTGATGCTGACCAGTGTCACATCGAGGACGCATGTCAACTTCAACGAGAGGATCGGTACCGCACTCCTGCCGGTCGACGCGTTCGTCGAAAAGCCGGTGCAGCCGGCCGACATGCTCGCGATCCTCGAGAAGATCCTGACCCGAAGCCAGCAGGAGAACCCGGCGGGGTCCTCGTCCTCACCCTGAGTGCTCGCCAGCAACCGACCGCAGGAAGGCCTCGGATCAAGCGCGGGACGGGTCGCCGCGACCGGGGTTCAGCGGCAGAGTGAACACGAAGTTGGCCCACTGGCCGGGCTCGGACTCGGCCCAGAGGCGGCCTCCGTGCCTCTCCACGATCTTTCGAGCCACGAAGAGGCCGAGGCCGGTCCCGGGTTTGGTGCTCGCGGCCGCCGCTCCGAGCCGGAAGAACTTCTGGAAGAGCTTCGCGGCGGCGTCCCGATCGAAGCCAATCCCCTCGTTCCAGACGTTGAATCGCCGGAGTCCGGTCCGGCTGTCCTGCTCGGTGCCGATGCGGATCTCGCCCTGCTCCCGGCCGTACTTGATGGCGTTCGAAAGGAGATTCTGAAACACGCAGGCGATCTGGTCCCGGTCGCACGTGCCGACGAGGTCCTCCGGAATGTCGCAGACGATGCGCATCTTCTTCCGCTCGGCCGCCAACTCGGACACCCGGCCGAGGAGGGGAGCCAGGATGTCGCTCCGGAAGGAGACCGTCGTCAGCGTGAGCTTCAGTTCGCCCTCCTCGACCCGGCTCAGGTTCAGGTAGTTCGCGATGGTGGAGCGCAGATACTCCGTGCTGCTGTCGGCCGCCTTCAGGATCGCCTCCTGGGGCTCGTTAAGCGGGCCGAGGATGTGTTCGCGAAGGGATCCGATGGCGAAGACGATGGACGCCAGGGGGGACTTGAGCTCGTGGGTGACGAAGCCGAGGGTCTCGAGATAAGCCAGATTCTTGTCCTCGGCCTCGGCCAGGGCCTTCTCCAGGGCGGAGGACGCCTGCTGAAGCTCGCTGGTCCGGACCTCGAGGGCCTCGGTCATGGAGTTGAACGCCTGGGCCAGTTCCACCATCTCCCGGCTCGCGTGGTCCACGTGAACCCGTGTCTTGAGGTTGCCGGCAGACACTTCCCGCGTCGCCTGGACCAGCCTCCGGACGGGGTCGCGAAAGCCTCCCGACACGGAGAATGCCACCGCACCCGACAGCACCAGCGCCAGGAAGCTGATCCCCAGGAACTGCACGGCGAATCCCGAGCGATACTCGAGGTACTTCTTCTCCAGGAGGCCGACGTAGAGGATGCCGATGGTATTGCCTTCGGGATCGCGGACCGGGTCGTAGGCCGACAGGTACCAGTCGTTCACCACGAACGCCCTGTCCGCGAAGCGCTGCCCCCGCACGAGGACCTTGTCGTAGACCTCCCCCGACACCCGCGTCCCCAGCGCGCGCGTACCGGGATCGAGCATCACGTTGGTGGCGATCCTCACGTCCCCGAGAAAGAGCGTCACCGTTCCCACCGGCTTCCCTTCGTAGGTCTTGTTTCCGAAGACCACGTCCCGAATGCGGTCCACGAGGGCAAATTTCCTGTTCAGGAGGATTCCGCCGTAAAGGACCCCCAGAACCCGCTCGCTCGGATCCAGGATGGGGATCGCGGTCTGCAAGGCGAGCCCCCGGTCTTCCGCGACCCTGGCCGTCGGAAGGGCTCTCTCGGTGTGGACGACGGGAATGTACGCGCGGGTGGCAAGCTCTTCTCCTTCGGTGTTCAGGGCCTCGGCGGGAACCACAACCGTCCCGACGCCGGCGGTCCCGCTCAACGCACGCCGAAGGATCGGGTTCGCCCAGGCCGGGTCGCCGGCCGCGTACGGGGACCGACCCCGTGCCACGACCCGTCCTTGGCTGTCAGTTAGGCCTAGGAAGTCGAGATCGTACTTCCTCCGCAGCGCGTCGAGCTCACCGGAGATCGTGTCCAGCCCCCGGCGGAACCGCAGAGCCTCCCTCAGAAACTCACGCTGCGAGGCCATTCCGACCACGGTCTGGAGGCGCGACTTCTCCGCCTCGTAAGCCGACCAGGCGCCTCCGAGATCCATTTCCACGCGGAGCATCGCCTCCTTCGTGACCGTCCGCGAGATGAAGGAGAAGCCGGCCCACGTGATGACCGTTGCCGTGATCGCGACGACCAGCTCGAACCCCAGCAGCAGCTTCGTGCGGTAGGCCAGCTTCATTTTCGGCCTCCGGGGCCGCCCGATAGATTCAGGCCCGGCGCTACTTCCTCTGGACCAGGCAACTCCAGATGGTCTCCTCGATCATCTCCCGCGCCGTCCGCGTCCGGGAGGGGGCCGTTTCTGGCCCGTGCTCCTCGCCGGGGGCGCCGCCCCGGAGGAAGCGCTCGTACTGCTCGACGACCTCGTCCTTTCCGAACTCGAGCGGGCGGGTGACGCTATCGTAGAGCTGCTGCTGCAATCCGGCGACCTCGTCCTGGCCCGCCAGCGCCGAGAGGATCGTTTCGTTGAGGAGATCGAGAAAACGGCAAATCTCCCCCGCGGTGGAGCCCGCGGCGAACCGGCTGAAGCCGGTCACCTCCAGGTAGTCCAGGATGAGCATCCGGTTGCTACTCTGGACGGAGGTGAGTAGGAGGCGGAAGAGCAGCCGGATGCACCAGTGCAGCTCGTCCCTCCCCATGGCCAGGAAACTCGGGTACCGATCGCCCTCCTTTCCGGCCCGGATGCTCTCCGTCACGGTCTCGACGACCGGGTCCTCGATCGTCGCGAGGGCCTTGTAGATCCGGAGCGCCGGCCTCGCCGTCTCGCGCTTCATCAAGGTGACGTTCCTCGTGTGCCACTGGAAGGGCTCGCTCTCGAGCCGCTCGATCAGGAACGGAAGCCTCCGCTCGACGTGGTACCTGGGGGAGGGCGCCCAGCCGGTCCTCGCGAGAGTCCTGGAGTTGTCCACCTCGAGCTTCCGATCGATGTAGCGACGCATCCACGGCCGCTCGAAGGGTGCGGTGCCGGTGAGATGCCCGCTCGCGTTCATCGCCAGGAGCCCAAGGCCGCAGATCGCTGGCGGCATCAGGAGCGGTCCCCTGACCGCTCCAAAGTGGTGCCGGGTCGACAGATCGAACAACCGGCGCTGGGAGGTGGAGCCCGAGGTGCTGACGATCAGGACCTCCGCGGGATCGAGCCTCGGCTCCTGGACGAGGAGGAGTCTGAAGAAGGCGACCACGTCACGGATGTGGACGTACGGGACGGCCGCCTCGCCCCTCCCCGCCAGGATCCTGGACTTCCACGACCCGCCGAGCCAGGTGCCGAGAAAAACATAGAGCGGCGGGTACTCGCACCAGTCGCTGTATACAGCTCCGAGGCGGACGATGCAGACCGGCATCGTCGTAGCGTACTCCCGGATCAGTCTCTCCCCCTCGCGCTTGCTCCATGCGTAGACGTGCTCGCCGTCCGGGGGCGTGGCCTCCGTGAGCGCGCCTTCCTTCCTCGGGAAGGCGCACGCCGCCACGGAGCTGACGAACACGAAACGGTCAAGTCGCATTCCCTTTGCCAGATCCAGGATGTTCCGGGTTCCCTGGACGTTGGTCCGCCGGTACTCGAGATGGTCGAGCCCCGTGAAGTCGTAGTAGCCCGCCAGGTGGATCAGGAACGTGGCGCCGCCCGCGGAGGCGATCTCCCGGAAAGTCCCGGACAGGCCCTCCACGTCCGCGACGTCGACCTGCATCCACGCGATGTTGCTGTCGATCGGGGCTCCGCACTCCCGCTGGGAGCGGCGGGCGATGGCGAAGATCCGAAAGTCGCGGCGGAGTTCTTCCAGGAGGTGGCGCCCGATGAAGCCCGAAGCACCGGTCACGATGACAGCGGGGAGCGCCATGAGCTGTCTACCGGGACGCGCTCGCGAGGCCACTCGCGAAGAGGGACCCTGCAACGAGCGAGCCCGCCGGCGGGTCCCGCATCACTCTTTTCAGCCGCACGGCAGGAATCCGCACTTCATGTACAGGATCCGGATCGCGGGGGTTCCGATCAGCTTCCGCACCTCGTCCGGCCGCGACATCGCATGTCCGAGCTTCTCCAGCCAGGAGTCGACCGATGCAGGGTCGAACGTGGCCGCCATCGAGATGAGCGTGCCCTCGATCTCGCCGAGGTCACCCCCGATCGTGCACGTCGAATACGTGCCCGTCGCGATCTTGGTTCGGGCCATATCGAGCTTGCCGTCGAAGCCTGCTTCGAACGCGACGCCGGTGCCGGCAAGATCGGCGTGCCAGGCGGCGAGGACAGCCCACCGCACGCCGTATCTCTCGAGTACGGAAAACTCGGACTCCTTCAGATCCCGGCCGTGGTTTTCCATGGGACGCTCCTCCTCGATTCACCACCCTCCTCATTATGCCATCTTCGTGAACGCCGTGCGGTAAGTGGGGGCCGGGGAAAGGGCGTATATTGGCCGCCCGCCGAAAGCAAGGAGGCCGATCATGGCTGTCCGGGTTCGTCGCGCGCGGCCAACTTGGAATCTTCACCCACGGGTACTGGGGCCACCCGGCCATGAAGCTCCCGCCCGAGGTCGACTTTCTCGCCGTGGCGCACTACCTGCGGGCGCTCGAGCACCAGCGGAAGGCGAACCAGGCGGTGGCGATTCTCGGGGGCAAGACGCCGGACATCCAGAACCTCGCCGTGGGCGGCGTGGCCAATGCGATCAACCTCGACAGCCAGGACGCGCTGAATATGACGAAGCTGTTCACGATCAAGGACCCCCTGGATGAGATGACCGCCTTCATTCAGCAGGTTCACTTGACGGATGTTTGCGCCATCGGCGCGCTGTACGCGGAACGGCTGCCGTACGGTGCCTGATGGGCGACGAGCACCGGAACGGAGCGTTCGAACCCTCGTCGGGGCGAGGCCGCTGGCGGCGTCTGGAGAGGTGGCTGATCGTCCTCGTCGCCTTGCATAGCACCGCGGTCGGCATCGGAGCCCTCATCGCTACCGAGTGGGGCGTCCGCTTCGCCGGATGGGAGGGCGCCGCCCCGCTGTTCTTTCCGCGCCAGGTCGGCGTGTTTCACGTGGTGGTCGCCAGCGCCTATCTGATCGAGTATTTCCGATACGGCGGCGTGATCGTGGTCCTCACGACGAAGGCGATCGCCGTTGCCTTTCTGGTCGCGATGATGGCCGTGGACAGCACTCCCTGGGTGGTTCCACTCTCCGCCGCGGGCGATGGGCTCATGGTGCTCGCGATCTTCGCGGTCCACCGGATGGCCGCGGGGGACCGGGCGACGCGGCACGCCGGGGCGACCTGAGCGTCCGGTCGGTGCGCTCCGGGGTCAGCTCGGCACATCCCCCGAGTTTGACACCCCTCCCGACCGGAAAGTACACTCCGCGCGCGGCGAGGTTGGATTGGGCGACCGCATCTTTATCGAAGGGATCAAGTTCCACGGCTTCCACGGCCTGACGCGCCTCGAGCGCCAGGTCGGAGTGCGCCTCGCCGTAGACGTTTCCCTCGACATCGATCTGACGCGGTCCGGCCGCTCCGACCGGGTGGGCGACACGATCGATTACCGGAAAGTCCACGCGCGCGTGCTCGAGGTGGGGAGGGGCCGGCCCCACAAGCTGCTCGAATCGTTTGCGGTCGCCGTCCTCGATGTTCTTTTCGAGGAGTTTCCCGCCCGGCGTATCGTCGTGCGCGTTCGCAAGGAGACCCCGGTTCTCGACGGCATCGTCGACGCCGTCGGCGTCGAGATGTGCCGTTCGCGCGACGAGGTGAAGGGAACGTGAAGGTTCGCAGGAGTTTCGACTTCGATGCGGCACACCGGCTGCCCCGCCACCCCGGGAAGTGCCGGGAGCTTCACGGACACTCGTACCGGCTGGTCGTCACCGTCGACCGGGCGGTGGACCCGGCGTCCGGCCTCGCGGTCGATTTTTCGGATCTCGAGGCGATCGTGAAGCGGCAGGTGGTCGACGTTCTCGACCACAGCTTGGTCAACGACCGGATCGAGAACCCGACGGCGGAACTCATGGTGGTCTGGATCTGGAATCGCCTTGCGGGGCCGCTTGGCGGGCTTGCGGAGATCGAGTTGTTCGAGACGCGCAGTTGCTCCGTCGTGTATCGGGGAGAGTGAACATGGATCTTGCGAGGATGGAGGCGGGAATCAAGGAGTTCCTCGACGGGATGGGGGAGCGGTTCGCCGGGGACGACCTCGAGGCGACTCCGGAGCGCGTCGCGCGGGCGTGGGCCGAAGACCTCGTGGCCGGCTACGCGGAGGATCCGGAGGGGGAACTCACGTGGATGCCCGCCCCGCCGGGGGCCGGTGTCGTGCTGGTGCGGCAAATCCGGTTCGCCTCCGTGTGCGTCCACCATCTCCTGCCGTTCGTGGGCGTCGCGCATGTCGGGTACCTGCCCGGATCGCGGCTCGCGGGGGTCAGCAAGATCGGCCGTGTCGTCGAGATCCACGCGCGCCGGCTCCAGATCCAGGAGCGGCTCACCTCCTCGATCCTGGCGACCGTCGGCCGCATCCTCGAGCCGAACGGCGCGCTCGTCGTTCTCGACGCGGAGCACACCTGCATGACGCTCCGGGGAGTAAAGAAGGAGGGGAGCCGGCTCGTCACCCTGGCCGCTTCGGGGGTGTACCAGTCGGACGCCGCCGCGCGCGGCGACCTGCTGAGCCTGCTGGCTCCTGCGGGGGGCGGGCTCAGCGGCCCGAGGTGATGGCGGCGCGAAGGCGGGAACGTTTTCTGCTCGCGGCGATCCTGGCGGTGGCGCCGGTGCCGGCACGGGCGGAAAGCGCCTCCGACGGACTACGTTTGCTCGCGGCGGCGGCGGGACAAGGACGGCCGCTGCTCCGGATCGGCCTCGACTCGGGGCACCGGATCCTGATCTCGTCGGATCGACCCTACCGTGTCGTCGATCCCGCCACCGGACTCCCGGTCTGGAGGGACTCGTTCGCCGGCGAGACCGCCTGGGTCGCCGACGGCGGACCGGTGGGGGAACCGGCGCGCGTGTTCCGGGTCCAGGTCGGGTCGTTCACGAGTACCGAGCCGGCAGAGGTGTTGCGCGCCAGGCTGGAGCGCGAGCTGGGCGTTCCGGGGATCGTGAGCAGGAACCCCGATCGCGGAGGATGGCGCGTGCGCATGGGCGCGGCCGCGGAACGCGAGGCCCTGCTGCCGCTACTGCAGAAGGCGCGGGAGGCGGGGCTCGATGCCGCCTGGATTTCCGAGGAGCCCAAGGAGGCTCGTGGCGGCGTGACCCTTCGCGTGGTGGACGCGTCGTACGACAGCCGGACGGTCTTGGCGGGCCGGATCGCCGTGGTCCCGGAGCCCGGGGCGCGCTTGCGGGTCGAGGGGAAGCCGTACCGCGGCGTGATCGAGATCCGCCTGACCGCGTCGGGCACGGTGCGCGCGATCGACTGGGTCGAACTCGAGGCGTACCTGCTCGGGGTCGTGCCGTCCGAATTGGGGCCGGAGGTCTGGCCCCGTCTCGAGGCGCTCGAGGCCCAGGCGGTCGCCGCGCGGACGTACGCATGGCGGCACCTTGGGCAGTTCGAGGAAGAAGGGTTCGATCTCTGCGCCACGCCGCGCTGCCAGGTGTACGGGGGCGTCGCGGCGGAGCACCCGCTCTCGGATCGCGCCGTCGTCGCGACCCACGGTGAGATCCTGACCTTCGAGGGAAAGCCGATCTCCGCGATGTACACGGCGACCTGCGGCGGGCACACGGAGGACGCCTCCGAGATCTTTCCGGAGGAGGAGGCCCCTTACCTGACCGGCGTCCCTTGTCGGGCCGAAGTGGAGGCGCTCGCGGCGATCGAGGTCCACCTCGAGGGAGAGCCGGTTCTGCAGGCGGTGGCCGAGAACGGCGACGACGTCACGCGGGACTGGGCGCTCCTCGGGGTTGCCGGCGTCGTGGAGCGCTCCGGACCGGGCGCCGATCCTCGAGCGCCGGCCGGCGCGCGGGAGATCGCCGCGTGGACCGGCTCGCTCGCCACGCTTGCCGGGATTCCGAGGCCGGCGGCGTTGGAGCAGGTGCGCACGCTGGGCGGCGCCGCCGCGGATCTCATGCTCGCGCTCTCATGGGAGCCGAGGGGCTCGGTGCTGCTCTCCCCAGCGGATCTCTCGCCGTTGTTGCGCGACACCGAGGCCCTCGCGCTGCCCGACCGGGAGCGCCGTGCTCTCGCCTATCTTGCTTCGATCGGAGCGCTCAGGCCTTTCCCCGACGGGAGCTTCCGGCCGACCGATGCGCCGACGGCGGCCAGGCTCGCGCCGGTGCTCGCGAGGATCGCCGACGCCTACGATGCGTTCGGCCTGCGCGAGGCGGTGGTTGCCGGTGGAGAGGACGGCCGAATCCGGCTCGCGCAGGGGAAGGGGAATCTCACGCTGGCGGTTTCCTCGTCCGCGGTTCTGTTCGCGCTGTCCGGGGGGCGCGCGGTTCCCGCGCCGCGGCTCGCGCTCCGCCCCGGGGACCGGATTCGTTTCCGGACCGGCGCGGACGGGAAAGTGGATTTTCTCGAGGTTCGGGGACCGGTCAAGGGGGCGTCGGACGATAGGTTGGCCGCCGTCTATTCGTGGGAGGTCCGGCGCACCCGGGAAGAGCTCGAGGAAACGATCGACCGGAAGCTCGGAGTGGGACGCCTCGAGAACCTGACCGTGGTCCGCCGCGGAAAATCGGGCCGGGTGGTCGAACTCGCGGTGAAAGGATCCAACGGCTCGGCCACGGTGAAAGGCTTCGACATCCGGGGTCTGCTCGATCTTCGCGAGAGCCTGGTGGTCATCGAGCCTCAGCGGGATAGCTCCGGCACGTTGACGGCCGTGGTCTTCGCCGGGAAGGGATGGGGGCACGGGGTGGGGCTGTGCCAGGTCGGCGCCTACGGCATGGCGATCCGGGGAAGCGGCTATCGCGAGATCCTCGCCCACTATTACCGCGGCGCCAAGGTCGAGACCCTGCCCCCCGGCGCCGCCGGAAGCCCGTAGTGCCGACGCGAGCTCGGCGTTCGGGCTCGAGCGCGTCCTCGGGGGGCCTTGGAGGCGCCGAACTGGCGCGAGGGGCCGCCGCGCCTATATTTCACCGGGCAGGGGATGCCGCGCACCCGGGCGGCAGAGGTGTCGGCAAGGCGTCCGGCGGGACGGACGATAGGGGGAGGGAAGGTCGGCAACGGTCCCCGTTGCCGCATGAGAGGTCGATCCTCGATGGGACGCAACCTCCGCCATCTCGGGCTGGTCATTCTGGCGGCGACGGTCTTCCTGCTTCTCGCGAGCCTCGGGGACTGGATTCCGGAAGCGACCTCGGATTACTTGATTTCTCGCGGCGCTGCGGTGGGCCTCGGCTGCCTCGGGGCGGGGATGCTGCTGCGACTTCTGGCCCCGCTCGGGCGAGAAATGGGACGCGCGCACTGCTCCCGGTGCGGCGCGCCGACGGAGCGCGGGCAACCGTTCTGCCGGGATCACCTGAAGGCGGCACTGGACGAAGCGCGCGACCGGACCCGGGAGAGTGTCCTGGCGCGAGAGGGTCCGAGGGGATCCGCCTCCTGATCCTCGCGGGGCCCACCGGGACCGGAAAGTCCGACACTGCGGTCCTCGTCGCCGAGCGAATCCGGGGGGAGATCGTCGGCTGCGACGCCTTCCAGATCTACACGGGACTCGACGCGGCCACGGCGAAACCGTCGGCCGATCTCCGGCGGAGGGTGCCCCACCACCTGGTGGATCTCCGGGATCCGCGCAGCGACTTCAACGTCGCCGATTACGTTCGCGCCGCCTCCGAGGCGATACGCGGCATCGCCGAACGCGGGAACGTTCCCGTCGTGGTCGGGGGCACCGGGATGTACCTGAGGGGACTCTTGCGGGGGATCGTGGAGGCTCCCGCGCGGGACGAGGCGCTGCGGGAACGGTTGCGGCGGATGGCGGCGCGACACGGCTCCGCGCGGCTGCACCGCTTCTTGTCGTTGCTCGATCCCGGGTCGGCCGAGCGTTTAGCACCCGCGGATGGCCAGCGAGTCGTGCGGGCTCTGGAGCTTGCCCTCCTTGGCGGCGCCACCTGGAGCGAACGGCTCGCCCGCGAGGGGACCTGGTCCGCGGCGCGCGAACGTTACCGCACGCTCAAGGTCGGCCTCGACATGGAACGCGCCGCGCTCGTGGACTGTCTCGCCGCGCGTGTCGACGGGTTCTTCGCGGCCGGGCTCGTCGAGGAGGTTCGCTCGCTCCTCGCCGCCGGCGTGCCGGAGTCGGCGAACGCGTTCAAGGCGATCGGCTATCGCGAGGTGATCGCGGCGCTCGGCGCCGGAGACGACCCGGAGGCGGCGAGGGAGGCAATCAAGATCAGCACCCGGCGCTACGCGAAGCGCCAACGCACCTGGTTCCGGGCCGAGCCGGGGATCGTCTGGCTCGATGCCGCCCAGGGGCCCGCGCGCCTCGCCGCGCTCGCCGCCGAACTCTGGCGGACGGCGCCCTGACGCGCTCGACGTTCTCCGCTCGCGCGTTCGAAACGGCGAGCGCGATGCGTGTTATACTCGCGGCCACCCACGGGGGCGGTCGCTGCGGAGGGCGCATGAACGAAGACTCACCGAACCTTCAGAACGACTTTTTCGGCCATGCGCGCAAGGAGCACAACACCGTCGCGATCTTCCTGATGAACGGGAAGCGGCTCGTGGGCCGGATCAAGTCGTTCGACAGATTCACCCTGCTGTTGAGCGGTACGCACGGCGATCTGATGCTGTTCAAGCACGCGATCTCGACCGTCAGCATCACCGGGGATTCCGAGGCGTGGGCCCACCCCGACGACGAAGCGGCGCGACACGACGCGTCGGAGAGTGCGGACCGGCCGGCCGCGCAAGGCAGCTAGAAGACGTTCCGGGACGCGAGATCAGCGGCGGAAGAACCCCTTGCGGTCTGTTTCGCCGTTGGGCTGGACGGGGGCGTTGCCGGAGAGTTCGCGGACGCGGGCGCCGAGCCGTCCGATCTTGGCCTCGTATTCCTGCCGGACCAACTGAATCTGACGGCTGAGACGGTCGTTCTCGGCGCGCAGCACCCCGGCCTCTCCGTCGGTCGAGTTGCCGCCCTGCGCCCGTTGCTCGGCCTCCGTCCGGAGGCGCGCGATCTCGGCGTCGCGGTCCGCGAGGTCCTGGCGGTTCCGCTCCTGGAGCTCGTCGTAGAGCTTCTTGATCTCCTGGAGCTCGACGATCCGTGAGAAATCGCACAGCGATTCGGCCATGGCCTCTCCTTCATCGGCCTTCTTGTGCTCGGCGGCGTAGAGGAACTTCCGGAGCATCAGCTCCAGATCGTTCGGCCGGCCGCTCGCCGAGAGCGCGGCGTCCTTCGTGATCACGCCGTTGAGCACCAGCGCGGCCAGGGACTGATTCATCGACTGCATCCGGTGGTAGGTGACGGAGTTTTCGATCTCTTCCTCGAGCACCTCGAGGCTCCCCTCGAAGACGAGCTTGGAGACCCTGGGTGTCTGGCGGAGTACCTCGACGGCCGCCACGAGGCCGGACTCGTCCTTGCGCTCGACGAGCTTCAGCGAGACGACCGCCTGGAGCACGCTCGCGAGCTGCTGGCGGATCTGCCGGTGATTCCCCTCCGGGAACATGTCGATGATCCGGTCGATGGTCTGCGCGGCGCTGTTGGTGTGGAGGGTCGAGAAGATGAGGTGGCCGGTCTCCGCGGCGGTCAGCACCGTCTGCACCGTCGTGAGATCGCGCATCTCCCCCACCATGACCACGTCCGGGTCCTGGCGGAGGACGTTGCGGAGCGCCTCGGCGAAGCCCGGCGTGTCGGTACCCACCTCGCGCTGGGTGACGGCGCCGAGATTGTCCTTGAGGAGGAACTCGATCGGATCCTCGATCGTGACGATGTGCGCGAGTCGCGTGTTGGCCACCAGCCGGAGAAGTCCCGCCAGGGTGGACGACTTCCCGGACCCGGTCGGCCCGGTGATGAGAACCAGCCCCTGCGAGAGCTGCGCGAACTCCGTGAGAACGGAAGGCAGCCCCCAATCGTCGAGCGACGGGAAGTCGAACGGGACCCGGCGAAACACCGCGGAGACCGTCCCTCGCTGGTGGAACACCGACGCCCGGAATCTCGACACGCCCGACAGGCTGTAGCCGAAGTCCACGGACAGGCTTTCCTCGAGCGTCTTCCGTTGCGCGTCGTTCAGAATGCTGACGAGCATCTCGCGGATGAGGTCGGGATGAAGCGGGTCGGTCTTGAGCGGAAGCAGTTTGCCGTGGATCCTCACGAGGGGAGGACGCATCGGCTTGAGGTGAAGGTCGGACGCCTGCTGCTTCACCATGAACCGGAGCAGATCGTCGATTTTCATGCCTGCCACGTCGCCCACCGGATCTCCCGGACGGAGGACCCCCGCATGCCCACCGGTTTCAACATAGGTGCCGGGAACGGGAGAGTCAAACCGGTTTGACTCCCCTCGAGGGGGTGGGCTATAACCGGGGCCCGCGAGGGTGCGGGGTCCGGTTCAGGGCCGCAGCTCCCCGCGGGAGGCGCCTTGGCTGAGCTTCTCGATCTCGACGATGAGTCCCGGCACGCGCTCGAGTTCGACGCGGTGCTCGACCTCGTGGCGGCGTATGCCGCGACCGCGGCGGGACGCGAGCGGGTGCGCGCGATCTTGCCCCGATACGACGCCCCGGGACTCGAGATGGAGCACGCCACGGTCGCCGAGGCCGTCCGGCACCTCGTCGAGCGCGGCCGCCTGGTGCAAGGAGGCCTCCCCGATCCCGCGGCGGCGTTGCGCGCCGTCGCCGTCGAGGGGTTGAAGGTCGACGCGGCGGCCCTCAGGGACCTGGCCATCGTCCTGGTCGCGTCGGCCGATCTGCGCACCACGCTTCTGTCGCTGCCGGCCGGCGACCACCCGCGGCTGCGGTCGGTCGGTGAAACGTTGCCGGACCTCCGCGCGGAGGCCAAGGATGTGGTGGCCCACGTCGAGCCCGACGGCCGGATATCGGACGCCGCGAGCGAGGAGCTTCGGCGGATCCGGATCTCGATCGTTCGAGTGGGGGAGCGGCTGCGGCGGATGTTGGACTCCTACCTGCACGAGCCCGGCGCCGAGACGGTGATCCGGGACGACTTCATCACGCAACGCAACGGCCGCTACGTGATCCCGGTCCGCACCGACGCGCCCCGGCCGGTGAAGGGGATCGTTCACGCCGCGTCGTCCTCGGGCGCGACGCTCTTCGTCGAGCCGATGGAGTCGATCGACCTGAACAACAATCTCGTCCGGTTGGGCGAGGAGGAGGCGGCGGAGCAGGACCGCGTCGTTGAGAGGTGGGCCCGTCGGTTTCGCGACCGGCTGGACGAGGTGCTCGCCGCCGTGGGTGGCCTGAGCGCCGTGGATTCGCTGCAGGCCAGAGGGCTCTTCGCGAAGGCCGCCGGTGCCACGACGCCGCGGATCGGCCCCGGCGCGCCGCTCGAGCTCCGCGACGCGCGCCATCCTCTGCTCGACCGCAGGCTCAGGGAGCGGGGGGGGCGTTGCGTCCCGATTCACCTCGCACTCGAGCCGCCGGACCAGGTGCTCGTGATCTCCGGCCCGAACGCCGGCGGCAAGACCGTGGCGCTCAAGACCCTCGGTCTCGCGGTCCTCATGGCCCACTCGGGCCTGCCGGTGGCGGCGCGCGAGGCGAGCCTTCCGTTGCTCCGGCAGGTGCGGGCGGACATCGGCGACCACCAGTCGATCGACGCGGACCTGTCCACGTTTTCCGCGCACGTGCGAGCCGTCTCGCGCTTTCTCGAGGCGATGACGCCGCCGGTGCTGTTCCTCTTCGACGAGATCGGGACCGGCACCGAGCCGACCGAGGGAGCGGCCCTCGCCCAGGCGGTGCTCGAGCGGCTCCTCGCCCGGGGGGTCACGGCCGTGGCCACCACGCACCAGGGGGTTCTCAAGGCTTGGGCCTTCACGACTCCGGGTGCCGCGAGCGCCGCGATGGAATTCGACGAGGAGAGGCTGAGGCCGACGTTTCGGATCCTGATGGGGGCGGCGGGGGTATCGGCGGGGGTCGAGATCGCCGCGCGTCTCGGGCTCCCCGAAACCGTGGTGAGCCGGGCGCGGTCGTTGATGACGCCGGGAGGGCTGCAGGCGGAGGCATACCTTACGAGGCTGCGCGACCTGCTGAGCGACATCGAGGAGCGGCGAGCGAGCGTCGTCAGCGCGCAGGAGAACCTGGAGGAGGAGAGGCGGCGGCTGGCTTCGCGCGCCGCCGCGGACGACGAGCGCCGCAAGAGGCAGGCCGCCGAGGCGCTCGAGGAGGCGCTTCGCGACTTTCGCGAGCAGGGGAAGCGAGAGATCGAGGGGATCCACGACAAGAGGGAGCGGGCGAGGATCGAGAGGGCGCAGGCGAACGCCGAGATCCGGCTGAAGACGGAGATCAGGAGGAAGTCCGAGCGCGCCGCGCCGTCCCCGGTGCCGCCGGCGGAGCCTCCCAGGCCGTTCGAGCCGCGGCCGGGGCTCAAGGTGCGCGTACTTTCCCTCGACCGCGAGGGGGAGATCGCGTCGGTGCGGGGCGACCGGATCGAGGTCCGCCTGGGGAACGTGGGGATCGCGGTCCGCAGGGGGGACCTGGCGCCGGCCGTGCCGGAGCCGCCGGCTGCGCATCGCCGGCCGGTTGCCGCACGGCCTTCTCCAGGTCCGGGGCTCACGGACGACGTTCCGACCGAACTGGTTCTGATCGGCAGGACGGTCGACGAAGCGATTCCGGAACTCGACCGCTTCCTCGATCAGGCCGCGCTCCAGGGGGCCGCCGAGATCCGCGTGGTGCACGGCCACGGCACCGGCCGTCTGCGCGCGGCGCTACGCGAGTTCCTTCGTGGCCACCCTCACGTCGAGAGTCAGCGTTCCGGGGAGCAGCGCGAGGGGGGGGACGGCGCGACCGTCATCCGCCTCCGGTAGGTGTTCGTCGTCGCCCAGCCGTCGCGGCACGTTGTACCCCGGGCCGCTCAGCTGCCAAGCACCTTCCGCAGGAAATCGGCGTTCCCGGCCTCGGGTTTCACCGTTCCGAGCGCCGCGAGCAGGGACGAGGCCTCCGCGTGGCCCGGGTCCCACCGCAGGACCTCGCGGAACATCCGCGCCGCTTCGGGACGGCGTCCCGCGCGCTCGTACAGTTGTCCGAGGCCGAGGTAGGCGGCGACGATCGACGGATCGATCTCGGCGGCGGCGATCAGTTCGCCCTCCGCTTCCGCCCGGCGGCGCGGGCTTCGGGCGAGAAGGAGGCCGAGTTCGAGGTGGTATTCCGCTACCCCCGCGTCGAGGCGGACCGCGTTCTCGAGAAAGGTGAGCGCCTCGGCCAATCTCTTCCGTTCCGCGAACTGCCGTCCGCGCAAGAAGTTCTGCCGCGCGAGATACGCCGTGTCGGTGCCGCGAGAGGTCTCGGAGTCGGAGGCTGTCCCCTCGACGTAGGCATCGTACTCGGCGCGCCGGTCGGTGTGCTGAAGCGTGTTGTACGCCTCGGTGACCTGGGTGAAGTAGCGCTCGACGCGGGGCAGGAGGTTCTGGATCGCACCGGAACGAAAGCGGTCGGGATGGTAGCGGCGGGCGAGGGCGTAGTAGGCGTCTCGAATACGGTCCATCGACGCGGTTCGCTCGAGGCCGAGCACGGTGTAATGATCGGCGTCGTCCGCGAGCGCCAGCCGCGCCTCGACTTCCGCTCGAGTCAGCGCGGGCTCCCGTTGCCCGGGAACGATTCTCCGTTCGGCCGCCTGGGTGGCGGCCGGCTCGATCACCCCGGCGAGCAGCAGGCCGTAGATCGCCCTCAGCGTCGGCTCCTCCCCCGCGGGGGAGGCGATCGCGATCTCGCCGACCGACAACGTCCCCTGGGCCTTGTCGAGGGCATATCCGAGCGCGCCGTCGAGATCGAGGGAGGCCGCGATGGACGCCATGGTGGGCGAGCGAACCGGGCGGAGGTTCGGCGGACCGATCCTCAGGCGGAGCGCGTCGATCGACACGGGATACCGGCGCGCATGACGCAGGATCTGGTGGATCGGCGAGAGCCGCACCGTCGTCTCGCCATCGAGCGCGGGACGGCCGTCGTCGAACGACGCCTCGCCGTCGGGCCACTCGAGACAGGAAGAAAGCAGCGATTCGACCTGGTGCTCCATCGCCGCCCGGAGCGCCTCCCTGGGTGCGGCGTTCAGTTCCTCGAGGATCGTTCCGAATTTCACTTTCCTCTTCGAGGACTCCTCGACGATCGCGATGCGGCGCGCGGGGGTCAGCACGCCCGAGCGAACCAGAACTTCGGGGAACTGCTCCTCGAGGATATTGGACGCGGCCAGCACGATCCAGCCCTGGTCGAGGCAGAAGAACCGTTTCACCTTGCCGCGCGTGGCCCGAAGGATCCCCGAGGCGGTCTCCGCCCCCTTCGCGGCCAGGAGGTACGAGATCTGCCGGTCTCTTCGCGGTCCGCTTGCATTCAAGGTTGCTTCTCGCCGCGGACGGTTCCCGCCCAGAAGCGGCAGATACCGTCGTACCCCTCGCCGTAGATCTCGCGAAGCGCGTCCTCGGGGGATTGGCCCGCGCCCATCCGGTCGAGCAGGTTCACGAGTCCCGAGAACCCCCGCCGTCCCTCGAGATAAAGAGTCAGAGAGAGCGCCGCAGGGTAGGACAGACTTCCCGAGGCGGCCCACCGGGAAGGATCGCCGGAACGGAGGAGCGCCGCGACGCTTTCGCAATCGGCGCGAGAAAGGCTCCGTCCCTCCGTGCGTTGCGCGAGCCCTTCGTGAAGCCAGCGGGGACAAGTCCCTCGCGTCTTGGAGTGGATCATCGCGTGGGTCAGTTCGTGCGCCAGAACGCGCCGGGCGGCCAGGTCGAGCCTCTCGATGCCGCCGAGCGGGACGCGGATCTTTCCGTCGTACAGCCCGATGATGTTGTCCGGCGCCTGGGTGACGTCGCGAAACTGCCGGTTCGGGTAGAGAAGCACGGTGATCGGTGGCAGCGGCGCGTGCCGGAACGAATCGGCCAGGTCGCGATAGCGCTCCTCCAGATAGGCAGCCACCTCCTGGGCGAGAGCGGGATCGAGGGCCCCGTCGTGGCGTAGGTTGAAGTGCGGTGTCGCGGAGAAGTCGTAGTCGCGCCCCGCGTGAAGCTCGCGCTCCCCCTTGACGATCTTGTCGCGGAGGCGGTCGTTCGGCGCCAGGCGGAACGCCTCCCGCCACTCGCCGAGCGCGTCGTCCATCGCCTCGGCACGGTCCTCGAGGTCGCCGAGGATCTCGTGAAACTCCGCGTTGCCCGGCTCGCGCGCGAGTCCGTCGAGCACCGCGGCCAACGCGCTCTCGTCCCGACCGAGACGGATCTCTGCTAGAGCGAGTCCGACCCGGGCGCCGGCGATGGACGGGTCCTCGCGAAGCGCGTCGCCGAATCTCGTGGAAGCCGTTTCGTAGTCCTTGGACTGGAGCGCCTCCGTCCCTTCCCGGGCCAGGCGGCGGATCGCCTCGGCGCGGCGCTCGGCGATCCACGATCCGCCGGTCTCTTTCGCGGCGGCCCCCTCCCGGCCGGAAACCGGCTTCTTCGGCGCGGGCGCGCCCTTTGACGGCTCGATGCGGACGACCATCGATCGTGGAAGACCCACCGTCCCGGACGGACTGTCGTAACGAATCGTGTCGCCGTCGATCCACCAGCGATCCGTGCTCACCTCGCCGCCGCTCGACAGCACGATCCGGTCGGCGAACGCCGGCGGCGCGGCAGCGAGGAGAACCGAGCCGACCGCGGCGGCGACGAGAAACCGTCCCGCGTTCATGGCGCGAGTTCCGAGACCGGTTTCGGGGCGGGACGCTCGCCCTGCTTTTGCAGAAACGCGGGAAGGTCCTTGGCCTCGCCGGCTGCCTTCGCCGAGGGATAAATCCCCCAGCAAACACGGAAGCAGGTCTCCCCTCGTTCGGGAAGCGGCAGCAGGTAAAGGCGCTCCGATGCCGCCTTGAGTAGGATCCGGCGGGTGTTCTCCGGCTTGCACGACACCAGCACCTGGGCGGTGTAGCTTCCCCGGCCCCGCGAGAGCCTCTTCCGGTCCCGGGCCGCTCGACGGCCGAGGTCGTCCGCCGAGGCCGGCGCCGCCGCGGGAGGCACGACTTCAGGGACGTCGCGCACCGGTTCTTGCGGGAAAGGTTCCGGAACGGGCAGGGTGGGAGAAGCACGGGAGGCGACAGCCGGTGGAGGGGTGGCGGGAAGTGGGGCGCTCCTCTCGGCGCGTAACGCCGCCCCCGCCACGAGAATCGCGACCACCGCCGCGAGAACGATCCCCGTGGAGGCCATCTGCTTCCAGTCGGCGCTCTCGCCCTCTTCGTCCTCGCGATCCTCGACCATCAAGTTACCGCTCGCCCTCTCGGAGGAAGAAACCGGCCAGGAGAATATAGCTCGCCGCTACGCCGCGGGCATTGTAGCCCGGGACGCCGGGCCGCCCGGCATCGCGTGCTACTATTCCCTCCGTTCGGCCGCGCGGAGGTGCGGATGCGTCGCGTCGGTTCGCGTAAGGCCGAGTTCGTGGTGATCGGGAGCGGCGTGGCCGGCCTCAGGGCGGCGATCGGGCTCGCCGAGGCCCGGCGCGACGTCTTGCTTCTCACGAAAGACACCCCCTCCGACTCCAACACCGACCGTGCGCAGGGAGGGGTCGCCGTCGTCCTGTCCGAGGAAGACGAAATCCGCCTCCACTACGAGGACACCCTCCGGGCCGGAGTCGGCCTGTCCGAAGAGGCGGCCGCGAGAACGCTCGTCGAGGAAGGTCCCGGAACCATCGTGGAGTTGATCGAGTGGGGAGCGCAGTTCGACCGCCAGGGAATCGGCCTCGCGTTCGGCCGGGAAGCGGCCCACAGCGCCCGCCGAGTGCTGCACGCCGGCGGGGACGCTACGGGAAGGGAGTTCGTGCGGGCGCTCCTCGCGAAGGCTTCTACCTTCCCGAATCTGCGAATCGCGCCGGGGTGCATCGCGCAGGATCTGAGAGTCGGGCAGGGGGCGTGCGGCGGAGTGCACTACCTGGACGAGACGCGCGGGGAGACGCTGGCGGTGGAAGCGGAAGGAGTCCTTCTGGCGACGGGCGGGGCGGGGAGGGTGTATCGAGAGAACACCAATCCGCCGCAGGCGACCGGGGACGGCATCGCGATGGCCTGGCTCGCCGGCGCGCAGTTGATGGACATGGAGTTCGTCCAGTTCCATCCGACGGCGCTCGCGGTTCCCGGCGAACCGCGGTGGCTTCTGACCGAGGCGCTCCGGGGCGAGGGGGGAATTCTGCGGACCGCGGCGGGCCGCCGATTCATGCCCGAGAGGCATCTCGACGCGGAGCTCGCGCCGAGGGACGTCGTGAGCCGGAGCATCGCGCAGGAGATGGCCTCGTCCGGTGACGACCACGTGCTCCTCGACCTCTCCGGCCTCGACGCCGCCTTCCTGCGGCTGCGATTCCCGGGGATCGACGCGCTGTGCGGCCGGTACGCCCTGGACTTCACCCGGGACCCGCTTCCCGTGGTCCCGGCGGCGCACTACTTCATGGGAGGAATCCGGACCGATCTGTGGGGGCGGTCGAGCCTGCCGGGGCTGTACGCGGCCGGGGAGACCGCGTGCACCGGTGTCCACGGCGCCAATCGGCTCGCGAGCAACTCGCTGCTCGAGGGACTGGTCTTCGGGGCGCGCGTTGCGACCGCGATGCTGGTGGATCTGGGGAAGCGCGGGCCGGCCAGGGGGCCGGCGGCCGACCCGGAGCCGTTTTTCCCGCAGGACGCGGCGGCGGAGGTGGTGGCGGCGGTCGGCCGCGAAGCCTGGGAGCGGATCGGAGTGATCCGGGACGGCGAGGGGCTCCGCGAGGCGCTCGCCGCGCTCGCGAGACTCGAAGGTGCCTGTTCCGCAACGGCGCCGAGCCGGGACGGGATCGAGGCGCGCAACCGATGGATCGTCGCGCGCGCCGTGGCGGAGGTGGCGGCGTGGCGCCTCGAGAGCCGCGGAGCTCACTTCCGCTCCGACCGTCCCTCGATGGACGATCCGCGGTTCAGGGTTCACTCGCTTCAGCGGCGAGGGGGGGATCTCTCCACCGCGCCGGTCGGGAAGGGCCCGATCGAGGTCAGTGAATCAGCGTGAAGCAGCGGCTCCAGCGCGAGCGCGTGAGGAAGTGGGTGGCCTTGCCGGCGATCGACTTCACGGTGTTCAGCACCCCCCGCGGATTTGCCTCGGCGGCCCCCTCCTCGTAGGACCACCAGATCAGGAGCGCGCGTCCCTTGACCAGCGTCTCGGGAAGAAATCCCCAGGACCGGCTGTCGGCGGAGCGGTCCCGATGGTCCCCCATGGCGAAATAGTTGCCCGACTCCACCACGACCGGACCGAACGGCTTTCCTTCGCGATAGGAGGGGTTCACGTACGGTTCTTCCTGGCGGCGGCCGTTCACGTAGAGGTACCCGTCGCGGACCTCGAGCGTGTCGCCGGGCAGGCCGACGATCCGCTTGATGTAGTCCACCTCCGGCTGCACCGGGTACTTGAACACAACGACGTCGCCCCGGCGGACGTCCCGGACCGGGAGGATCTTGCGCTCCCAGTCGAAGGAGACCGGAGCGTAGATGAACCGGTTCACCATGATGTAGTCGCCGATCAGAAGCGTGTCTTCCATCGACCCGCTCGGGATCTTCGACTGCTGGAAGACGAACGCCCGCGAGAAGATCACGAAGATCACGCAGACGAGAATCGTCTCGATGTAGTCCCGCAGGACGCTCTTCTGAGGCGGCTCGTCCGCCTCGAGCGCTCGTCCGTCCACGAAGCCGGTCCGCCCGCCCAATCTCAACCCTCCTCGCCGGGCACGGTGAAACCGCCGATGACGCTCACGGCTTCCTCGGGGGAGTCCACGACCCGGGTGATGTCGAACTGCTCCGATTCGATCATGCCGGCCCGGACGAGATGACGTAGCAGCGGTCTCCAGGCCTCTCCCAACAGTACCACGGGGCGCCTGTCCAGGCTCCCCGCCCGGTGGAGCGCCCACAGGAACGACAACTCCGCGAGAGTGCCCGCCTTGCCGTGAAGCACGACGTAGCCGCGCGCGGCGTCGATGAGGGCGCGGGTCCGGGCGAGCAGGTCCTCGGTGTCCAGCACTTCGGTCAAGTAGGGGTTGGGCGGCCGCTCCTGGAAGATCTTGCACACCACGCCGAGCGCGCTCCCGCCCGCCTCCGTCGCGCCGAGGCTCGCTCCCTCCATGACGCCGCCGTACCCCCCCGTGACGACTCGGAATCCGGCCACCGCGAGCAGGCGACCCACCTCGCGCGCCTGCTCGTACAGCGGCTCTCCGGGCCGGGCCTCGGAGGATCCGAAGACCGCGATCGAGGAACTCGTGCCGAAGAGAACCGGGTTCGACGCCACACGCTTCTCCTGCGATTCATCGAAAGGGCGGAAGAGGATAACCCACGCGTGGAGCGCCGTCGACGCGCCGTGCCCGAGCCGTTAGAATGACCGATCACGTTCCGGTGGGAGCGGCGTAAGGAGGCGGGCACGCCCGGAGGGCCGAGGTCGCGGTTCGAGCGAGGAGAGAGGATGAGTCCATCGACTCCGGTTTCCGTCTCGAAGGTCGCGCTGTTCGTCGCCGTCGCGCTCGGAATGGTCGTGGCGTGCGGGAAGCCCGCGGGGGAGGGCGCGGGCAACGAGCCGGCGTCCGCGAGGAGGTCGGCGCCCCGTCCCGCGCCGGATTTCGCGCTCCCCGACCTCGACGGCAAGACCGTTCGCCTCTCGGACAGCGCCGGCAAGATCCGAATCGTCGATTTCTGGGCGACCTGGTGCGCTCCGTGCCGAGATGAGATTCCAGCTTTCAATGAGCTGTACGCGAAATACAAGGACAAGGGGTTCGAGATCATCGCGATCTCGATGGATGAGGAGGGGGCGAAGGTGGTCCGCCCGTTCGTCGACAAGGTGGGGGTTCCGTACACCAATCTGATCGGCAACGAGGAGGTCGGCGACGCCTTCGGAGGAATCCTCGGTTACCCGTCTGCGTTCTTCGTCGACCGTGAGGGGAAGATCGTCGCAACCTACATCGGCGGCGTGCCGAAGCGGGTGTTCGAGACCCGCGTCCGCGAGATGCTCGGATTGCCACCCGAGTCCTGATCCGGCCTGCAGACGGTCGCCCTAACTTATTGATTCGTAACGCGTTGCGTTCGACGCCCGGAGTGTCGAGAAACGGCGGTCCGGATTACGGTCTCTGAATGGTCGCCACGCGAATGGACCCCTACATTCTTCTTCGGCCGGTTCCCGCCGGAGGAGAATCCACATGAAGGAATCCGCTTCGCGACCGCTCCTCGGTTGGTTGAGTCTCGTGGGGTGTGCGCTCGCTCTCGCTCCCATCGCCTCGGCAGCCGTGCACCGCTCCGCCAGGATCGCAGATTCGGTCCTCGCGGCGGTCGTCCTGACGGACGAGCGGCTCGAGACGCGCGAGGAGGCGTTGGCCGCGATCGTGGCGGCGGGTGGCGTCGTGACCCACGCGTTCGACGGCCTGCTCGTCGTCGAGGCGCCGAGGGATAGCGTCCGCTCGATCGCGCGATGCTCCGCCGTCGCGGACGCCACGACCGAAACGCTCTCCCCGTCGCGGCACGCTCGCCGGCGGGAATCCTTCCAGGCGGGCCTCGGGAGCTGGAACCGGTTCTTCAAGAACCAGGGGAGCCGGTTCGCAAGCTTCGCGCACGATGGGGAGCCCGCCCCGGCTCCCGACGGGCCGGATTCATTCTCGCCGCCGGCGCCTGCGGCCGCCACCGTCTGGGAGTCCGGGCCGGTCGTCACCGTGAACGGCGGCTTCGGACCGGTGGGAGGAGGCGCCGCGATCGGTCTGTCGTCCTCGGCGACGCAGCCCTACGGCGCCACCGACCAGAACACGAGCGAGTTTCTCGCGGGCTCGGTGTCGGTCAATCTCTTCCTTCCCGAGAGCGGCGGGAGCGTGGACCTGTCCACGGAGAACTGGACGGCCGACCGCGAGCAGGCGGTTGTCGCCCAGATCGCCGCCGGACTCGACTGGGTCCGGACCATGAATGCGGCGGCCTCGCTGTCGTTCGTCTACCACGTGATCGCGGGGCGCACCGACGCCCGCGCCAAGACCGGCTACGAGCCGATCGCCAGGAAGGCCGATCCGATGGGCACGACGGGAGAGGACCTATGGGTCAATGAGATCCTGACGAACATGGGATATTCGATCGGCGACCGCTGGACGCGCTCGCGGGCTCTCGCGAACGCGACACGGCGCGCGGACGGAACCGACTGGGGCGTCAACGTGTTCGTCGTCGATTCGCTGAGCGACGCCGACGGAAAATTTGCCGACGGGTACTTCGCCTACGCCTGGGTCGGCGGCCCCCACATCGTCATGACGTACGACAATCAACTGTGGGGTATCACCCGGATGAACCAGGTGACGCGTCACGAGATCCTGCACTCGTTCTTCGCGTTCGACGAGTACAGCGTGAGCGGCTGCAATTGCACGGAGCATCGCGGGTATCTCGATGGGACGAACGGCAGTTGCCGAACCTGCAACGCCGCGGCGGCAACCTGCGTGATGGACTCCAACGGGGCCGCCATGTGCGACAACACCCGGCGGCAACTCGGGTGGGCGGATCTCGACGGCGACGGCGCGGACGACGTGATCGGTGAGGATCCGGTCGCGACGCTCGACGCGCTCCCTGCCTCCGTGTGCGGCGCCGTCGCGTTCAGCGGTCAAGGCGCGGTCGTGGCGGCTTCGAACCGGAATGTGGCCGGGTACACTCCCACGGTGAGCATCAGCGTCAACCGGGTCTCCGAGGTGGAATGGCGGGTCGACGGCGGTGCCTGGCTTCCCACGAGCCCCTCGGACGGCGCTTGGGGAGACTACGTCGAGGCCTGCTCGGCCGCGGCGTCGCTCTCGGTCGGCACCCACCTGCTGGAGGTTCGCGTGGTGGACGACCACGGCAACGTCGATCTGGCGCCGCCGCAGGCGACGATCCAGGTTCTGTTGGCCGCGGCCGATCCCGGCAACGTCCTCCAGGGAGCCCGAGGCACCGGGGATTCCGCGACGCTCTCGTGGAACGAGGCGCCCGCCGCGGTGAAGTACCGCGTCTATCGTTCTTCCCAGGCCTCGGGAGGCTTCGTTCTTGCGGCGGAGACCATCATCAAGAGCTGGGTGGACACGGCGGCGGGCAACGGGTACTACCGGCTCCGCGAGGTGGACGCCTGCGGCGGCGAAAGCGTTCCCTGACCGCTGCGGTGGCGGTGCTCGCGTTTCTCGCCGGCCGGTACGAGCGGCTGTTCGCGTCGCGGGGTCCGGAGTTCCACACGCTTCCGGCCTCGGCCCCTACGATCCGCTGGACTTCCGACCCGCTGCCGGTCCCGTGGCCGCGAGCTTTCGCTCGATCTTTTCGAGACGGCCGCTGACCTGTCCCAGCCGGACCACCAGGAACGCGATGTACCCCGCGATGGCGATCCAGACGACGTTGTAGGCCCAGAAAAGGAACTCGTACCCCTTTTCCACGACGCTCTCCTTTGTCAGCGGCCGCCGAGGGTCTCGGAGATCGCTCTCGCCCGGTCCTCGAGCGTGGCGACGCGCGTCCTCAGGGTCAGCAACAGCGCGTAAAGCGAAAAGAACACCAGCAGGCAGAACAGGAAAGTGTGGAGCATTTCCGGTGCGAGCGGGTCCTTTTTCCCCGGGCCGAACACGACCGGGTGCTGTCCGCGCCACCAGTCCACCGCCTTGTAGATGATCGGCACGTCGAGGCCGGCCACGATGCCGAGCACCGCGGCGAGCCGCGCCCCCTGGTCCCGGTTCTCGGCGTAGCCGCGGACCATCAGGCAGGCGGCCAAGATGAGCCACAGGACGAGGGTGGTGGTGAGCCGCGCCTCCCAGGTCCACCAGACCCCCCACGCCTTCTTCGCCCAGATCGGCCCGGTGATGAGCACCACGGCGCAGAACAGGAGGCCGATCTCGGTGGCGGCGCGCGACAGGTTGTCCCAGAACGGCTGTCGCGTCCACAGGTACGCGACGGACCCCACGAGGAGGACGAGCACGGAAGAGAAGGTCACGATCGCCGAGGGAACGTGGAAGTAGAAGATTCGCTGCACCGGTCCCATGACCCGCTCGTCCGGGGCGTACTCGAATACCGCGTAGATCGCTCCGAACATCAGGACCGCCGTGACGGCCAGAAGCGAGACGGTCAGAATCTCCTTGGTCCCTCTCATGGATCCGGGCCTCCGTCAGTCCTCGAGGATGTACTCGAAGGTCAGCATCGCGACCAGAAAGTAGAGCACGTCGAACCCCGCCGTCACCAGCATCCAGTTCGACACCGAAGAGAGCGGTTTCCCTTCCAGCACCGCCGCGGTGCACTTCACCGCCGCGATGAACAGGGGAGAGGCGACCGGGAACAGGAGCGTCGCGAGCAGCGCCTCCCCCCGGCCCACGCGGGCGGCCACCGCGGCGAACAGCGTGCCCAGCTCGCACAATCCCAGCGTGTGCAGCAGCACCACCGCGACGAGCGGTCCGAGGACCGCCAGCAGATCGTAGTCGAAGAAGACCGCCGAGAGCGGCAGGATGAGCAACTCGAGCGCGGCGACCGTCGCGAAGTTGGCGAGAGCCTTCCCGGCGAACAGGACGGAGCGGTCCACGGGGGCGAGGATCAGCGCGGACAGCGAGTCCCGGTGGCGCTCGATCTGGAACGACCGGGCGAATCCGACGATCGCCGAGAACGAGAAGGTCACCCAGAGGACGCCCGGGACGAGGCGCGCGACGCCGAGCTGGCGGACCGTGGTGAGATCGAAGGCAAAATTGAACACCACGAGGACGATCAGCGAGAACAGCACCATGGAGGAGAGCGTCTCGATCGTGCGCCACTCGATTTGCAGGTCCTTCGAGGCGACCACCCAGGCGCCGCGAAAGAACCCGGGACCGCGCCGTCCAGCGCCGGCGCTCACGCGCGCGCTCCGCCCGCCGGCGGGCCTCCGACGTGCTGGAAGTACGATCGCTCGAACGCCGTCCGAGCCACCCCCGTGGACTCCCCCTGGGCGCGAATCTTGCCGGCGGAGAGGATCATCCAGCGGTCCGAAAGCTCGAGCCCCTCCGCGAGGTTGTGCGTCACCAGGAAGAGCGTCCGTCCCTCGTGCCTGAGCCGCTCGAGGGTCGCGCGGAGCAGCGCCGCCGCGTACGGGTCGAGACCGGTGAACGGCTCGTCGAGAAACACGATCCGTGGGTCGTGGATCAGGCAGCGCGCGAGGGAGAGGCGCTGCTGCATCCCTCGCGAGAAAGTGCGCGCGGGGTCGTCGGCCCGGTCGAGGAGCCTCACGGAGTCGAGCAGCGATTCCGCTTTCCCCGCGGGGTCGTCGAGGCCGTAAAGGCGCGCGAAGAAGATCAGGTTCTGCCTCGCGCTCAGGTCGTCGTAGAGAAAGGTCTGGTGGGAGATGAGGCCGATGATCCGCTGGGTCTCGATCCCGTGGGCGCGCGGGTCGCGCCCCGCGATCTTGAGGGAGCCCGAGGTCATCCTGAGGCTCGAGGTCAGGATCCTCGTGAGCGTGGTCTTCCCCGCCCCGTTCGGACCGAACACCGCCAGCGATTCGCCCGCAGCGAGGTCGAAGTCGAGGCCGTCGAGGGCGGCGATCGCCCCGAAGCGTTTCGTCAGGTCGCGAACTTCGAGAATCGGGGCATCGCCCACGCGCGCGGCCTCCAGCGGGGTGCGAACTTATCTCTTCTTCCCCCGCTCCGGAGCCGCTTCTAGAGGGGCTTGCTCCGGGTGTCTTCGTGAGGGTTCTGCTCCCCGCGCTTCTTGGCCGCCTCGTACTTGGAGGGGCACTTCGCGAGAAGGTTGCTCGCCTTGAAGGTCCCGTCCTGCCGGAGGCCTCCCTCGACGACCACGTCGGCGCCATCCACGAACGTGTCGGGAATAACGCCGTGATACTCGACGGGCAGGGCGGCCTGGCCATCCGTGACGACGAAACGGAGGTCCATGCCGTTGGTCTTCCGAACGATGGAGCCGGCCTCGACCTTCCCGTTGATCCTGAGGCTGCCGTCGTGGGCGCCTTCCAGCTCGAGGAATTCGCCGACGGTGTAGTAGTAGACCAGCCCGCTCTTGCTGTTCAACGTGACCGCGAGCAGGAATCCCATGCAGGCGACGATTCCGATCCCGATCAACGCGAACCGCTTTTTCTTTCTGTCCATGCCGACCTCGCCGGATCTCAGGGTCCCTACCCCCCGGAGTTTAGATCCTCGCGGGAATGCTGTCAATTCGGGCCTTTTTCGATGCATAATTCGAACCGGGCGTCCCCGACACCGGGACGGTTTTGCGGAACCGCGGCGGGGAATATACATTCGCCGGGTCCACTAGCTCGGACTATTCATGAAGAACCTACTGCGACCGCGGAGATGCCCGCCCTGCTCGGCGTTCTCGGGCCTCGGACCCTCCACGTACGGTATAGTATCCGTCGGGTCCTCGGCCCTCCGAGCGCCAAGCATGACGGGCATCTCCGCGGCTCGACTGAGCTCGCCGAAGTCGGTCTCGCTACGGTTCTTCATGAATAATCCGGGCTAGCCCGGATTATTCATGAAGAACCTACTGCGACCGCGTATCTGCCCGCCCTGCTCGGCGTTCTCGGGCCTCGGACCCTCCACGTACGGTACAGTACGCGTCGGGTCCTCGGTCCTGCGAGCGCCAAGCATGACGGGCATCTCCGCGGTCTCGCTACGGTTCTTCATGAATAATCCGGGCTAGGGGATCGAGAGGCCAGGATGCGGGAAATTCAGCAAAAACTTGCCGACGAACTGAAGGCGCTCGAGCGCGAATTCCGGATCGAACTGCCCCTCGAGATCAAGACCGCGGTGGCGCAAGGGGACCTGAGCGAGAACGCCGAGTACAAGGCGGCTCTCGAGAGGCAACACTACGTCAAGGCTCGGATCAGCGCCCTCAGAGAGCGGCTGTCGGAGTTGCGCACGCTCAATCTGGACCGCATCCCGAGGGACCGCGTGGGTCTCGGCTCCACCATCGTCCTCCTCGACCTCGACAGCGATGCCGAGGTGACGTACGAACTGGTGATCCCGGAGGCCTCCGACTCCGAGACGGGGCTGATCTCCGTCGCCTCGCCGATCGCCAGGGGGCTGATCGGCCGCAAGGAGGGAGAGCAGGTCACGATCGCGATCCCCTCGGGGCACAAGCGATTCGAGATTCTCGACCTGAAGACTTTTCACGACAAACGCCCGCCCGAGCCTGCCGCGCCGGCCGGCGACCCCGCCTGACCTCGCGTCGCCGCGGTCCGCGAAGGCCACCGCCGAAGAAGTATGATAGGCGGCCGCAGAGGGGGGAGTGTCTTGAGCCCAGATCCGCAGCGAGCCTCGTCGTGGCGGCCCGCCGTGCAGGCGATGCGGCCGAAGCAGTGGGTGAAGAACGTCTTCGTCCTGGCGGCGGTGGTGTTCGGCCAGAAGCTCGGCGACCCTGTCGCGGTCCTGCGCGCCCTCTCGGCCTTCGCCTGCTTCTGCGTCCTGTCGTCCACGGCGTACCTCCTCAACGACATCGCCGACCGCGAGGCGGACCGGCTTCACCCGGTGAAACGGAAGCGCCCCGTGGCGTCGGGGGCGCTCTCGGTGAGAGCGGCGTCGGTCCAGGCAGTCTTGCTTGCCGTCGCGGGGCTCGGCGGCGCGCTCGCCCTCGGCCCGGCGTTCGGCGGCGTGGCCTGCGCCTACGTGTTCATGAACCTCGCGTACTCGCTCGCCCTCAAGCAGGTCGTGATCCTGGACGTGATGGTCGTGGCCACGGGGTTCCTCCTGAGGGCGTGGGCGGGCGCCGTCGTGCTCTCTGTCGCGATGTCGCACTGGCTGGCGCTGTGCACGGGGCTGCTGGCGCTGTTTCTCGGCTTCGTGAAGCGGCGGCAGGAGATCGAGGCGCTCGATGGGGCGACCGAGCAACGGCCGATCC
Organism: Terriglobia bacterium; assembly: GCA_963790465.1. Lineage (GTDB taxonomy): Bacteria > Acidobacteriota > Polarisedimenticolia > Polarisedimenticolales > JAIQFR01 > JAIQFR01. The sequence continues at coordinate 131,380 of CAWBOP010000023.1, forward strand.
TCAGGGAGTACTCGCTTCCTTTCCTCGACCAGATGATCGGCATCGTCACCGCCTCGACGGTGCTCGCTTACTCGCTCTACGCGTTCTCGCCGGAAGTCGCCGAGAAGCTGGGCACCCGCCACCTCGGTCTCACGATCCCGTTCGTCCTGTTCGGGATCTTTCGCTACCTTTATCTCGTGCACCGGCGCGGCGAGGGGGAGAACCCGACGCTATTGGTCCTTTCGGACCGCCCGTTGCTCGCCAACGTCCTGCTGTGGGCGGCGGCGGTACTCGTGGCGGTGTACGCGTGGAAGTGAGTGCCCGGCGCCCGCGCGAGGGGCCGATCCTCGGATTCCCGCGGTTTCTTGACTTCGCCCCGGTGTCTCCTTACGATTTGCCGCGAACCGGAAGGCCTTCATGAGCGCGACCGTATCGACATCGGAGCGTCCGAGCATCCTCGTGGTGGACGATTCGAACCTGCTCCGAGGGATCCTCCGCGAGGAGCTCGAGGCGGAGGGGTGGGAAGTCCATCTGGCCGAGGAGGGGAATTCCGCGATCGAGAAGGCGCGCGACATCCGGCCGGACGTGATCCTGGTCGACGTCGTGCTCCCCGGCATCGACGGGTACGAAGTCTGCCGGAGGATCAAGGGGGCGGAGGCGACGGGCCACATCCCGATCCTGTTGCTGTCGTCGCGTAACGAGTTGAAGGACAAGCTCGCGGGATTCGAGGCGGGAGCCGACGACTATCTCACGAAGCCGTTCTTCACGAAGGAGCTACTCGCGAGGCTCCGGACGAATCTCAGGGTGCGCGACGCCCTCGAGAGCAGCCGCCGGCTCGGCCAGTTCTACCTCGAGATGCTGTTCGGGATCGGCTCCGCGATCACGTCGCCTTTCAAGGTGGACGACGAGGTGGAGATCATCCTGCGCCAGGCCCTGGTGGCGGTCCAGGCGCGGTCCGGCGCGATCTTGCTGCTGGATTCCGAGCAGGGGGATCTCGAGGTCAAGGGGGTCCAGGGGTACGACGGCCGCCGCGGCCCCCGGCAGGGGGAGCGGTTTCGGATCTCCGACAAGCTGCCGCTCCTGGCGCCCGAAGCCCCCGACGTCCCCGACGCGTCGCGCGGCATACGAATGTACGAGGATCCCGGGGGGAACAGCGTCTTCGTGCCGATGGTCGCCAAGGAACGGCTGATCGGCGGGATCGAGATCGACCTCGAGGCGAGGGAGCGCCGGTTCTCGGCGAACGACCAGAAGCTGCTCTACGCGCTCGCCTCGCAGGCGGCCATTTTCATCGAGAACGCGAGGCTCGAGCGCGACGTGCGCTCCATGTTCCTCAGCATCATCGTTTCGATGGCGAGCGCGGTCGACGCCAAGGACGCTTACACGCACGGGCACTCGCTGCGCGTCGCGCGCATCGGGCTCTTGGTGGCCCAGGAGCTCGGCCTCGCGCGGGAGAAGATGGAGCCCTTGCTGCTGGCCGGGATCCTCCACGATGTGGGGAAGATCGCGATCCCGGACAACATCCTCAAGAAGCCGCAGCGCCTCGACGACGAGGAGTTCGCGGTCATGAAGACTCATCCCCTCGCGGGAGCCAAGCTTCTCGCCCACATCCCGGCGCTCGCCGAGGTGATTCCGGGAATCAAGCACCACCACGAGTACTGGAACGGGAAAGGGTATCCCGACGGCCTCTCCGGCGAGGACATCCCGCTCGCTGGCCGGCTGATCCTGATCGGGGATGCGTTCGACGCCATGACCACCGACCGCGTGTACCGGCAGGGGATGACGGTTGCGACCGCGTTCGAGGAGATTCGCAAGCAGTCCGGGACCCAGTTCGACCCGAAACTGGTGGCCTGTCTCGAAGAGGCGTACCGCGCCGGGCGCGTCCACGACGAGATCTCCAGGACGACCCCGACTCTCGGCGAGCTGATCGACCAAATCCGATGACGACCTCCGGCCCCGAGACGCCGCGGCCCCGCCGGCTGCTGATCGTGGACGACAGCCGCCTCATCCTCACGATGGTCCGCGACTTCTTCGCCGCTCGGGGGTACGAGATCGCGGAGGCCACCGACGGACGGCAGGCGCTCCTGAGTCTCGAGGGGTCGGTGCCGGACCTGATCGTCGCGGACATTCTCATGCCGGTGATGGACGGCTGGGAGCTGTTCGAGGCGGTCCGTCGGCGGAGCGAGACCGCGGAGGTGCCGTTCATCTTCCTGACCATCGAGGCCGAGCTGCCCCATCGGCTTCGCGGCATCCACGCGGGGGCCGACGACTACATGACGAAGCCGTTCGCCGTCGAGGAACTGCACGCGAGGGCGGAGCGGATCCTGGAGCGGAGGCGAGTTCTCGAGGAGGCGAGGCGCGGCGGGGAGGCGCTCCTGATCGGATCGGTGGAGCACCTGGCGATCTCGGACCTGTTGCAGATCCTCTCGCTGAACCACAAGGACGGGATCGTGCAGCTTCGCCAGGCTCCCGACGAGGGGCGGATCGTCTTCGAGGGCGGCGCGATGGTGCACGCCGCGTGCGGGAGCGCCGGCGGGAAGAAGGCGCTGTTCCGCATGCTCGGCTGGTCCCGGGCGCAGTTCCGGGTGCACTCGCGAGAGGGAAGCGTCGAGGAGCGCAGTCTCACCGGCCCCACGGCCAACGTGCTCATGGACGGGCTCGTCTCCCTCGACGAGTGGAACCGCTGGCGAGGAACGATTCCCTCCGACGAAACGGTTCTCGATCTCACCGCCGACGCCCGGGTCCGCCTGCAGGGGCACGCGGTCACCGCCGCGGAAGTCGACGTGATGGCGCGAACCCGGGGAGGCGCCACCGTGCGCTCCATTCTCGACGAGAGCCCGCAGCCGGACGCCGAGCTGGCCGAGGCGATCTGCATCCTGCTGACGCGTTGCGTCCTCACCGCGCGGGAATGAACGGGGGACCGGCCCGGAGTTTTCCCGCCGCGATGGCGCTCGTGGTGGCGGTCGGAGCCGTGTCCTGGGCTTCGATCCTCGTCCGGCTGTGCGACGCGCCGAGCTTCGGGATCGCCTTCTACCGGCTCCTGTTCTCCGTGCTGATCCTTCTCCCCTGGGGGCTTCGGCGGGGCACGATCGTCACGGCGCGGACCTACGCGCTCGCCGCCGCCGCCGGTCTGCTGCTCGCGCTCCACTTCGCGACCTGGATCTCCTCGCTGAGGCTCACCACGGTCGCTTCCTCGGTCGTGATCGTGACGACCCAGCCGGCGTTCACCGCCGCCTTCGGCCCGCTGTTTCTCAAGGAGCGGCCGGGACGCGGCGGGATCATGGCGGTGATCCTCGCGCTCGCCGGAACGGCGGTGCTGGCCGGCGGCGACCTCGCGCTGGGCGGGCGGGCTCTTCTCGGCGACCTGCTCGCGCTGGTGGGGGCGGTCACCGCCTCCGCCTATTTCATGATCGGGCGCCGCGTCCGGGAGGAGATCGGGTTCGTCCGGTATCTGTTCCTGGTCAACTCCGTATGCGCGGTCGCGCTTCTGGCGCTCGCGGCGGGGTGGGGCGCGGACCTTGGAGGGTATCCCGCGGCCACCTGGGGGTGGCTCGTGCTGATGGCCGTCGGGCCGCATCTGCTCGGGCACGGCCTCCTGAACTGGAGCGTGCGTCGTCTCAGGGCGTTCACGGTCAACATGGCGATCCTCGGCGAGCCGGTGCTCGCCACCGCGTACGCGGCGGTGCTGTTCCGGGAGGTGCCGGGGAAGGCGTTCTACGCCGGGGCGCTGCTCATCGTCGCGGGGATCGTCCTGGCCGCCCACGACGAGCGGGGAAGAACGGCGGATCCTTCCCTATAATTGCCGGGATGTTGAGCGCAGACACCGAACTCCGGTACCTCAAGGGGGTGGGTCCCCACCGGGCCGAGAAACTGAGGGAAGTCGGCCTCGAGACGGTCGAGGACCTGCTCTACGTCCTGCCGTTCCGCTACGAGGACCGGCGCGCGTTCGCGCGGATCGCGGCGCTCGCGCCGCTGGCGGCCGAGACGACCCTCGCCGTGCGGGTCGTGCAAAGCCGATTGATCCGCACCCGCCGGCCGGGCTTCACGATCTTCCAGGCGGACCTCGAGGACGAGAGCGGGTCGATCCGGGCGATCTGGTACAACCAGCCGTATCTCGAGCGGCTGTTCGTCGCGGGCCGGCGCGCCGTGATCTTCGGCCGTCCGTCGCTCGACCGTTTCGGTCGCGACCTCGTCCTCGAGAACCCGGACTACGAGTTTCTCGAGGAGGAGGACGCCGAAGGGATCCACACCGGCCGGATCGTGCCGGTGTACCGGAAGCTCGCCGACCTTTCCTCCCGCGTGCAGAGGAACCTGATCTACCGCGCGCTCGAGGGGCTCGAGCCGCCGATGCCGGGGCCTGTGCCGGACGACGTCGCGGAGCGGCACGGCCTCCTCGATCGGAGCCGGGCGCTTCGCGAGGTGCACTTTCCCGCTCCCGACGCGAGCCTCGAGGCCCTCTCGGCGAGAACGACGGCGGCGCAGCGGATGCTCGCGTTCGAGGAGATCTTCCTCCTGCAGCTCGCGCTGGCGGTGCGCCGGCACGGCCTCGAGGAAGAGGCGCGCGGGATCTCGTACGACGTTCCGGACGCGCTGAAGAGCAAGCTCGCGCGGCTGCTGCCGTTCCGGCTCACCGAGGCGCAGAAGAGGGTGCTCCGGGAGATCGGGGCGGACCTCCGCTCGCCGCACCCGATGCACCGGCTGCTCCAGGGGGATGTCGGCTCGGGGAAAACCATCGTCGCGCTCCTCACGATCCTGGTCGCCGTCGAAAACGGTTGCCAGGGGGCGCTCATGGTCCCGACGGAGATTCTCGCCGACCAGCACTACCGGAACATCGGAAAGCTGCTCGACCTCAAGGGGGCCGGCTACCGCCGGGCGCTGCTCACGGGATCCACCGGCGCCGCGGCGCGGCGGAAAACGCTCCTGGGGCTTGCCGACGGGACGATTGAGATCGCGGTCGGAACCCATGCGTTGTTCGAGCCGGGGGTCGAGTTCCGGCGGCTCGCTCTCGTGGTCGTGGACGAGCAGCATCGTTTCGGAGTGCTCCAGCGCGCGGCGCTCGCGGGCAAGGGAGGCGCGACCGGACGTCTTGGTCATGACCGCCACGCCGATCCCGCGGTCGCTGGCGCTCACGCTGTACGGCGACCTCGACCTCTCGGTGATCGACGAGCTGCCGCCCGGCGGACGCCGGTCAAGACCCTGGTGCGCGGCGAGGAGGAGCGGGGGAAGGTGTACGACGGCATCCGCAGGGAAGTGCGCGCCGGGCGGCAGGCGTACGTCGTGGTGCCGCTCGTCGAGGAGACCGAGAAGAGCGACCTGCGGCGACCGCGTTCGCGAACCACCTTCGAGAGAGCGTGTTTCCCGACCTCGAGGTCGGCCTGCTGCACGGCCGGATGAAGGGGAAGGAGAAGGAAGCGGTCATGCGCGCGTTCGCCGCGGGGGAGACGGGCGTCCTGGTCGCGACCACCGTGATCGAGGTCGGGGTGGATGTCCCGAACGCCACCGTGATGGTGGTGGAGCACGCGGAGCGGTTCGGGCTGTCGCAGCTCCACCAGCTTCGCGGGCGCGTCGGGCGGGGGGCCGACCGCTCCTACTGCGTTCTCATGGTGGGGGACGAAGCTTCGGGGCGCGAGGCGCGAGAGCGTCTCGACGTGATGGCCGCCACCAGCGACGGCTTCAGGATCGCCGAGAAGGACCTCGAACTGCGCGGGCCGGGAGTGGTGTTCGGTACGCAGCAGCACGGACTGTCCGACTTGCGGTTCCTGGCGGTCGCGCTGAGGGATCCGGCGCTCCTCGAGGCCGCCCGATCGGAGGCCCGGGGGCTCGTGGAAGGGGACGCCGCGGGTCCGCTTCGGGCGGCGCTCATCCTGCGCACGCTTCGCCCCGGCTGGAAGCGGCGGCTCGACCTGGCGGGGATCGGGTAGAGCCGGCCCGCCCGCCTACGAGGTCGGCTGCTGCATCATCATGAGAAACTCCTCGTTCGCCTTGCTCTTCGAGAGTTTGTCGATGAGAAGTTCCATCGCCTCTACCGTGGACATCTGGCTCAGGATCTTCCGGAGGATCCAGACCTTGTTCAACTGGTCCTTCGGCATCAGGAGCTCTTCCTTCCGGGTGCCGGATCGCTCGAGGTCGATCGAGGGAAACACCCGCCGGTCGGTGAGCTTCCGGTCGAGGTGCAGCTCCATGTTGCCGGTCCCCTTGAACTCCTCGAAAATCACGTCGTCCATGCGGGAGCCGGTGTCGACGAGCGCGGTGGCGATGATCGTGAGCGACCCGCCCTCCTCGATGTTCCGCGCCGCGCCGAAGAACCGCTTGGGGCGCTGCAGCGCGTTGGCGTCGACCCCTCCCGACAGCACCTTTCCGGAGGGGGGCTGCACCGAGTTGTAGGCGCGGGCGAGGCGGGTGATCGAGTCGAGGAGGACGACGACGTCCTTCTTGTGCTCGACGAGGCGTTTCGCCTTCTCCATGACCATCTCGGCGACGTGGACGTGCTGCTGCGCCGGCTCGTCGAACGTCGACGCGACGACCTCCCCGGCCACCGAGCGTTGCATGTCGGTGACCTCCTCGGGCCGCTCGTCGATCAGGAGCACGATCAGGAAAACCTCGGGATGGTTCTTCGTGACCGAGTTGGCGATGGACTGGAGGAGCATCGTCTTGCCGGTGCGTGGAGGGGAGACGATGAGGCCGCGCTGTCCCTTCCCGATCGGGGTGAGCAGGTCCATGATCCGCCCCGACATGTTCTCGGGGCCGGTTTCGAGCCGGATCCGGTCGAGCGGGTACAGCGGAGTCAGATTGTCGAAGAAGATCCGATCGCGGAGCTTCTCCGGGTCGTCGAAGTTGACCGCGAGGACCTTGATCAGCGCGAAGTAGTTCTCGTCCTCCTTCGGCGGGCGGACCTGGCCGGAAACGGTGTCGCCCGTCACGAGGCCGAATCGCTTGATCTGCGACGGGGAGACATAGATGTCGTCCGGGCCGGGGAGGTAGTTGTAATCGGGGTGGCGCAGGAAGCCGTACCCGTCTTGCAGGATCTGCAGGACCCCTTCCGCGAAGACAAGGCCGCTCCTCTCGGACTGCGCCTTCATGATCTCGAAGATGAGATCCTGCTTGCGCATCCCGGCGGCCCCCGACACATTGAGCCGCCGGGCCGCGGCGGTGAGCGCCAGGTTCGTCATCCGGTAGAGCGAGTTCAGGTCGAGCGAGTGATCCTCGGCGATCTCGTCCACGGCGGGCGCGGTCTCGAGGGGAGTTTCCTCCTCCTCGACCGGCGGCGCCGGTCCGGTCGCCTCGCCGTCGCCGGCTGGCTGGGGGGGCTTGCGCTCGTCCCGCCCCTCGCGCTCTCCACCACCGTGTCCCCGCCGTCCCCTCGGCCGACCCTCAGGCATGACTCCTCCCGTCCGTCCAGGCCCTGTCCCGCACGCCCGTCAAGACGGATCGCGGCGGCGAGGATGAGGCCACGCTCTCTTCAGGTGAAACGTCCATCTCCCGGCAATTTCCGGCGCTGAGCCGCGCTGTACGGGGGAAGACGAAACCAGGGACGAAAACTATAGCACGCCCTCCGAACCCCCGTCCATAGCAGACCGGCGGTAGAATCTCGCCGGAGGACTTTCGTGGGACAGATCATCGGGGTAGTTCTGGCGGGAGGTTCCGGAATGCGGATGGGGAGGCCGAAGGGGAGCCTCGTGCTGGACGGCATCACGCTCGCCGAGCGCGCGGCCCGGGAACTCCGGCCGTTGTGCGGGAGCGTGCTGATCAGCCTGGCGCCTGGCATGGCGAACCCGGCCCGAAAATATCCGGTGGTCGAGGATGCGCGTCCGGCGTTTCGCGGGCCGCTCGCGGGGATCGACGCGGCCATGGGGGTGACCGGCGAGGCCGACCTTCTCGTGCTGGCGTGCGACTATCCTGGAATCGATACCGGAATCTTGAGACGCCTCCTCGGAGCGGCGCAGGCCGAGGACGACGTCGTTTTCCTGGTCGATCCCGAGGGGCGCGATCATCCGCTCGTCGGCCTGTGGAAGCGCAGCGCGAGGGCGCAGGTCCAGGAGGCGATCGAATACCGGATGTACAAAGTCCGTGGTCTTCTCGCGGACCTCGTGGCCCGCCGGCTCGGTCCGGCGGAGCTGCCGGACCTGAGTCTCGCGACGGCGCTCGCGAGCCTCAACGAGCCCGAGGACATCGAGGAGGGGGGCGGGTAGGGAATCGGGAACCGCCCCCCGCCAAGTCGCTGCGCCGGAATCCGGCATCTCGCTTCAATCCGCGCGGCACGCCTCGTCGGTGCGCGGCTGGAAGTCGCCGCGCCGCCTCGCTCCGCGCTGCTCACGGCCTCCTGAGGCAGGACCGGCCGTTCGCATCGAGGGCCGCGCGGATCGAACCGAGATGCCGGATTCCGGTGCTCGATACTAGCTAGAAAGCCGGTCGAGAACCTGGGCCAGCGCGTTGTAGAAGCGGCCCACCGAGGGAATATTCAGCCTCTCGTCGGGAGAATGGACCCCCTCCATCTGCGGACCGAAGGAGATCATGTCGAGGCCGGGGACCTTGTCCCCCAGGAGGCCGCACTCGAGCCCCGCGTGGATCGCCGTGATGTGGGGATCTTTCCCCCATTGCTTCGCGTATACGTCCCGGACGACCTTGAGCACCTCGGAGGCCATGTTCGGCTTCCAGCCCGGATACCCGTCCTTGGCCACCACTTCGGCGCCCGCGAGCCTGCCGGTCGCCCGGACCGCAAGGAGAACCGCGTCGAGGGCGGGGGCGACGCTGCTCCGGCTGCTGGTCACGATCTTGAGCCGGTCGCCTTCCGCGGTGACCACCGCGAGATTGCTCGAAGTCTCGACGAGACCGGGGATCGCCTGGCTCATTCCAAGGTTACCGTGCGGAAGAGCGAGAAGGAGGTGGAGGAACCGGTGGCCGTCGTCCGGGGTCATGGCCCGGCCGCCCGGAGCGCCCCGCGACAGTTCGATCGCCAGGCCGTCGTCGATCCCCTCGAACTCGATCTTGAGAGAAGCCAGCAGTCGGTCGATCACCTTTCGGAATCGGGGCTCATCCACGGAAGACAGGAAGACCGTTGCCTCGGCCTCGCGCGGGATGGCGTTGTGCTTCGAGCCGCCCGAGAGCGCGCCCAGCTGCAGCGGGATCCCCTCGAGGATCCCGCCGGCGACCACGCGCGACAGGATCTTCAGCGCGTTGCCGCGATTTTCGATGATGTTGAGGCCGGAGTGGCCGCCGCGGAGCCCCTTGACCTCGAGGAGGAACGGGGAGGCGCCGCCCGTCGGCGAGGTCCACTTCGGGTCGAAGTAGAGGTGCGTGTCCGCGCCGCCGGCGCAGCCGACGAACAGCACGCCGTCTTCCTCGGAGTCGAGATTGAGCATGACCTTGCCGCGGATCAGCGACGCATCCAGCCCGATCGCGCCGGTCAGCCCGGTTTCTTCCTCGACCGTGAAAAGGAGCTGCAGCGGTCCATGCTTCACCTTCGGGTCCGCGGCGACCGCCAGCGACGCCGCGATGCCGATGCCGTTGTCCGCGCCGAGCGTCGTTCCGGTGGCGTGCACCCATTCGCCGACGATCCGCGGGCGGATCGGGTCCTTGAGAAAGTCGTGGACGACGTCCTTGTTCTTCTCGGCGACCATGTCGAGGTGCCCCTGGAGGATCACCACCGGCGCCTTCTCGCGCCCCGCCGTCGCGGGGACGTCGATCACCAGGTTGCCGACCGCGTCCCGCGAGGTCTTGAATCCGTGCCGTCCGGCCACCCGGGCGAGGTGGCCGGCGATTTCCGCCTCGTGCCCCGACGGGCGCGGCACGCGGAGAAGTTCCGAGAAGTGCTCCCAGACGGAGCGGGGCTCGAGGTTTCCCAAGGGGTCGCTCATTCGAGTATCCTCCGCTTTCGGTCCGCGGCGCGATTGCGGCATGGCGGAACCAGGGGTTACGTTACGGCGAACGAGCACGTTAACCCAGGCGGCCCCGGTGACGCAACCGGAGGCCGAGGCGCGCGAGGGCGGCGCCTGACATAATGCTCGCGGGGTCTCGGAGCCCCCGTATCGCGGCGCCGTCCGCCGCAGGGAGGTCTGCATGCGACGTGGCATCTCGATGATCGTCTTGGCGGCGCTGCTGGCCGGCGCGACGGCGGCCGCCGACGCGGCGATTTTGTCGAAGACGTACCAGTTCAAACCGGATGTCGATTTGCAAGTCGGCGAGTCCCTCGAAGGCGGTCTTCGCCTCGACTCCGTGCGATTCTTCCTGCCGTCGAGCACGGGCGGAATGGGGTACAGGTCCGGCGGCGTGCCCCGCGCCGAAGTCGCGGTCTCCAACCTGGGAACGAACCGTCAGATGTACGGGATCGCGATCGTGCTCCTGGACGATCAGGGCCGGCTCGTGGGGGCCGCGAACGGCGGCCCGAAGCTCATGGGGCTTCGTCCGCAGCGACAGTTGACGTCGAGAGTGATGTTCGACGGGGTGAACGGGGAGGCGTACAAAGCGACCCAGTTCAGGATTGCGATCGAGAGCAAACCCTGATCTTTGAGGGGACCGATGTCGCGATTTCGTAATCTCCCGCTCGATGCGCGCGGAGCGGCCTCTCCCGGCGCCCTTGCCGGAACGCGGGCTCGATCGATCGACCCTACGCGTTGGATGGCACGCTCCGTGCTATTTTACCCTCGGGTTGCCCCGCGGAACGGCAGGCTCAACGTTGAATCGGGACCGGACAAGTAATTTGCCCGGCGTGGCTTGGAGGCGGTACCATGAGAGGACGAACGGTTTCGGCGGGATTCCTGGCGGCGGCACTCTGTCTCCTCGGGATGACGGCGGCGGCTCCGGCTCGCGCGGGAGTGGACATCGACCTCGGCGCGTCGGTCCCTCTCGGGGACGACGGCCGGCTGTTCTTCAACATCAGCTCCCGGTACTTCGACTACGAGCCGGCGGTCGTGGAGCAATGGGGGGGGCGCTACTCGAACCCCGACGATCTGACGGTCTCGCTCTTCATCGCGAAGCAGTCGCGCCGGTCCCCCGACATGATCTTCGCCCTCCGCAGGCAGGGCCTCTCCTGGTGGGACGTAGGTCTTCGCGTGGGAGTGCCGGTGGACGCCTGGTTCGTGCCCGTCGATGGCGATCCCGGGCCGCCGTACGGCAAGGCTTACGGGCGCTGGCGCAAGCACCGCGAGAACCCGAAGTACATGGTGGTGCTCCGTGACGCCGACGTGAGAAATCTCGTGGCGGTCCGGATGGCGCACGAGTACTACGGGGTGCCGGTGGGCGAGGCGATGCGGTGGCGCGCCTCGGGGCGGAACGCGCGCGAGGTCATGGTGAACGAATACTCGAACCGGCACCGCGGCAACGACCGTAGCGACCGCCAAGGAGAGAACGAGAACCGAGGTCGCGGCAAGAAGCAGAAGAAGCAGGGCCACGGGAAGGGACGCTAGTCCGCATTCTAGGGCCCGCCCGCAACGACTAGCGCGCCTCGGGCGGGCCTCCCTCGGTCACCGGAGCGAGGCTCTCCGCCAGCCACGCCAGGTACTCTCCGTCGCCGTCCGCGATCGGGAGCATCACCAGCTCGGGCAACTCGTACGAATGCAACTCGCGGATCGCGCGCCGGAGCTGAGGAAACAATCTCTCCGCCGTCTTGATCAGCAGGAGCCGCTCGTCGTCGCGGCAGAGCGCGCCTTTCCAGCGGTAGTGCGAGACCGCTCCCGGCAGGACACTGACGCAAGCGGCGAGACGGCGCTCGACCAGCGCCGAGGCGATTCGCGAGGCGTCCTCGTCGGACCCGACGGTGGTGAGCACGACGGCGAACCCCGAACCGCTCCCCGGCATCACACGCCCCTCCTCGCCGGATCGTAGCACGGAGGGGTTCGGATCCCCGCTCGGACGCGGCGCCTTCCCGCGCCGGAAAGCTCAAAAAGCCGGGCGATTTTCTTGAGCCTTCGAAAGCTCCTGCGTTATAGTCGGGCGGGGCGAATCGCGCGTGTGGGCGGTCGCCGGTTCTGGGGCGTGCGCCGGGGATCTTTAGGCGCCGAGAGGAAAGGAGAGCGATCACCGTGACATGTGGATGCGGGAACGGCCGGGGAGCCATCGACGAAATCACCGCGAGGGAGATCCTCGACTCGCGAGGGAATCCGACCATCGAGGTCGACGTGGTCCTCGAGGACGGTACGATCGGTCGCGCCGCTGTCCCTTCCGGCGCCTCCACGGGCTCTCGCGAGGCGATCGAGCTTCGCGACAAGGACCCGAAACGGTTCGGCGGCAAGGGGGTGCGAAAGGCGGTCGAGAACGTCGAGACCCTGATCGGACCCGCGCTCGCCGGCCTCGACGTGATGAACCAGGTGTTCATCGACAACGCGCTGATCGAGATGGACGGCACGCCGAACAAGTCCAAGCTCGGCGCCAACGCGATGCTCGGCGTCTCGATGGCGGTGGCGCGCGCCGCGGCGGACAGCCTCGGCATCCCGCTCTACCGGTACCTCGGCGGCAGCAACACGAAGGACCTCCCGGTGCCGCTCATGAACGTGCTGAACGGCGGCGCGCACGCCGACAACAACGTGGACGTCCAGGAGTTCATGATCGTCCCGGTCGGCGCCCCCACCTTCGTCGAGGCGTACCGGATGGGCTCCGAGTGCTACCACGCGCTCAAGGGGGTCCTGAAGAAGCGCGGCCTCTCCACGTCGGTCGGGGACGAAGGGGGCTTCGCCCCGAACCTCAAGAGCAACGAGGAGGCGCTCGAGGTTCTCGTCGAGGGGATCGCCGCGGCCGGCTACAAGCCGGGGCGCGACGTCGTGCTCGCCCTCGACGTGGCCGCGTCGGAACTGTACGACAGGCGTCAGTACACCTTCGCCGCGGAGAAGAAGCCGAAGAAGAGCAGCGCCGAGTTGTGCGCGCTCTACGAGTCGTGGGTGAAGAAGTACCCGATCGCCTCGATCGAGGACGGGATGGCCGAAGGGGACTGGGCCGGCTGGAAGCACATGACCGAGGCGCTCGGCGGCAAGATCCAGATCGTCGGCGACGACATCTTCGTCACGAACCCGTCGATCGTCTCGAAGGGGATCGCCGAGGGGGTCGCCAACAGCGTGCTGATCAAGCTGAACCAGATCGGCACCGTCACCGAGACGCTCGACTGCGTGCAGATGGCGCTGCGCGCCGGCTACACGTGCGTCGTGTCCCACCGGTCGGGAGAGACCGAGGACAGTTTCATCGCCGACCTCGTCGTGGCGCTGAACCTCGGGCAGATCAAGACCGGCGCGCCCTGCCGCGCCGAGCGGACGGCGAAGTACAACCAGCTCGTCCGGATCGAGGAAGAGCTGGGCGACGACGCGCGGTACGTGGGCCGCTCCGCGTACCCGCGACTCGGGCGGAAATAGGGCGGGGGAGGACGAGCGCCTCGATGGGCAGGCTCGTGCAGTTCCGGAGACGCGGACGCGCCCCGAGCGACGCGCGCGCCGACACGCTGTTCCCTTCGGATGCGTGTCCCGCGGAGGAGCCGGCGCCCGGCAAGGTCCCGGATCCCGACGCGGAGCGCCGCCGGAGGTTTCGTCAGCGGATGGTCGGCTTCGTCGTCGCGGCCGCGTTCGTGGGCGGCTCCGCGGCCGCCCTCGTGGGCAGCCGCGGCTACCTCGACGTTCGCCGCAGCCGGGAGGAGCTGGCGATCTTGCGGCAGGAGACGGACAAGAAACAGGCCGATGTGACGCTTCTCAAAAAAGAGGTCGACCGTCTCAAGAGCGATCCCCTCGCCCTCGAGCGAATCGCACGCGAGGAACTCGGGTTCGCGCGGCCGGGGGAGGTGACGATCCTCCTCCCGTTCGAGGAAGACCGCGGGCCGGGCGCGCGGCTTCTTTTTCCGCCTCCCGCGCTGAAGAAGACCCGCGGCGGGGCGCCGGACGTGCCTCGGGATTAGGGGGCGGGATTGCGGGGGCTATTGCTGTCGCCGTCCTGTCTGGTATAATCCGTTTCGTCCGAGCAGCTTTGACGCGGGGTGGAGCAGTCCGGTAGCTCGTTGGGCTCATAACCCAAAGGTCGCAGGTTCAAATCCTGCCCCCGCTACCATACAGGTCACGCAAGATGTTGAAGATAGGAAGAGCGGCCACGAGGCCGCTCTCGGCGTTTTGGGCGATGACCTAGTGCTCGCGCGCGACTTCTTCGGGAATCAGGCGCAGCAGTTCCGGCGGGATATGCCGTCCGTCAACACGGCGCGCTTCCATCTGGAGTTGTGCGCCCAGCACAGGCGTCAGATCGTCTTCGCTGACGTAGCCCAGCCGCGTGAGCACGTCGCCCAACCGCCCGCCGCTCTGCTTCTGCACTTCCATGGCGTGCTGCAGGTGCACGAGCGAGAGCAGCCGGTTCTCGAGCAACAGGTCTCCCAGCTTGCGCTTGAACTCGCGGAACTGTCCCTCCGTCGGGAAGGCGTGCGCGGTCTTGGCCCAGGCGATCGTCTCTCCGGTGGAGACCCAGCGGTAGAACATGCCGGTGGCCCTGCCCACGGCGCGGAGGTTCAGGATATTGCCCCAAATCATGCGCGGCACCGACATCAGCGCCTGCTTCCAGTTCGACACGCGGAGCACCCCGACCACCCTCTGAACGGTCCGGTGCGCCATCAGCACCGTGTCCACCATCAGGACGTTCCACAACCAACTCGACCCGGAGACCAGCTCGGGCAGAAACGCCCGCCCCTTCCCGAGCAGGATCCACGACACCACGTAGGTCCCCAGCACCAGGGCCGTCAGCAGGTAGCCGACGATGTTAAGGAAGGTCGAAAGCAGCACCTTGCGGTCGCGCCAGATCCAGTATTTCATCCCCGCGCTGCCGGGCCAGCCCAGCTGCTTCCAGCCCTGGAACACGATCCCGAAGATCCAGCGTGATTTCTGCCGCACGGCGTCGCGCATGCGCACCGGGAAGTACCCCCGCGTGGCCACGATCTCGCGGACCTTCTTCAATTCTTCCCGCTTGCGGAACCAGCCCTTCTGCACCACTTGCGTACGTTCCACCTCGAATTGCAGCAGGATGGATCGCTTGTTCATCTCCTTCAGGCGGAAGCCGAAGTCGTAGTCCTCGGTCAGCGTCTCCACGTTGAAGAGCTGGTTGCGCTTGTTCCGACCCAGCTCTTCGAGCGCCTCGCGGCTGAAACCGGTGCCCACGCCTGCCCCGGGGACCATTCCGGCCACGCACTCGCGCACGAGCAGGTCCTTGGTGTGGAACTCGCCGAACTCGTCGAGGTAGGTGCCCGCCGTCCACTTGCCCAGCGGCATCTCGAGAGGCACCACCGGCAGCTGCACCATGCTCACCCGCGGGATCAGGTAGTTCATCAGCTTGAGCGACAGCGGGTGCACGAGGTCCTCGGAGTCGTGCATCATGAAGATGTCGAACCGCTTCCCCGAATCCTTCTCGTACACACGGATGCCCTCGAACACCCAGTTCAGGCAGTCGGCCTTGTTGGTGGGACCGTCGTGCGGGCAGACGATGCGGTGCACCCGCGGGTCCTTCTCCCGCACCGCGGCGACAGCCAGCATGGTGCGCTCGTCGTTCGGGTAGGTGCCGACGAAGACTTCGTAGTTCCGGTACTCCGTCGAGCGCAGGGTGTGCTCGAGCATTCGTGCGATGACCGCGTGCTCGTCCCACGCCGGAATCATGATGGCAATTCCCTGTTCCGGCTTGCGTCGAACGTCGTCCTCGGTCAGGCGCGGATGCTTCGGCTCGACGAACAGCCGGCGATAGAGACGCCGGACGTAGAAGTACAGGTCCACGTAGAGGTCGTCGAGCCCGCAGACGAGGAAGCCGACTGCGGAGACGATCATGAACCAGCGCAGGATTTCAACCCAGATTTCCATTACGAGCTCCGTTGGAACCGCCTGCCGAACAGCAGCACGACCCGGAAGTCGTCATAGCTGCTGCCGTAGGGATTCGGGTCGTGACCTGCGATTCCGTAGTAGTAGCCACGCAGGTATTCCATCCGCAGGCCGAGATTGACATCGAGGTGCGGCCGCCACTCCAGCCCCGTGCCGACCTCACCGACGTTGTTGAAGAAGTCGCGGTTGGCATCCTTGGCCATGCTCAGCTTGGCGTACCCGAACAGCCGCGATGCGCCCCACTCGGCCAGCCGCATCCCTTCGCGGACTTGCAGGTATGCGATGCGGTTGTGGTCGTAACGGCTGTAGTAGCCCAGGCTGGCGTCGTAGTCGGTGAACAGCCGCTCGCCTCGCAACCGCCCGAAGGTCAGCGCGCCAATCGGCCCATACCAGCGCGACTCGCTCCGCCGGTAGTAATAAAGCACCACGCGGTAGTCCGGCTCGGTGTCACGGCTGTGCGCGGCCGTCCGCGTGAGGTTGAACGCCACATTCGCTTCCGCCAGCAGCGTGACGTTCCACCCTTGCGGCTGGACGCTGATCCCCGCTCCCACGAGCCCCACGTTGTCGGAAAACACCACCGGGAGGCTCCCGCCGCGAGACCGCGAGTCGCGCGTCACATGCCCGTTTAGATAGAGGCTCACCGGCCCGCCGGCTCTTGGCCGCCAGTGAAGCCGCGCCACGGCGTCCAGGATGCTGTTCGAGAAGCGCGTCGAATACAGCGGCCCGTAGAAGACGTCGAGGTAGAGCTGCTGCGGGCGGGTCTCGCGAAAATTCCCCAGCGATGCCCGGACCGGCTGGGGCGCGGCCGCCGCTTCCTCCGGTTTCTCACTTCGCAGCAGCTCGCAGGCCGGGTCCGGCACCACGCATAGGTCCTCAGGCGGGATCGCCTGCGCGGCAACCTCTCCGTTCACTCCGTTCAGGAGGCACACCCACAGCACGGCCTGCGCCGGCGCACGCAGAAAAGCCCCTCGTCCCCGGCGAAAATGTCTCACCCTCGCACGGCTCGGGAGGATTGGCGCATCAGGTCCCCTCGTTGCATCCGTGCTCCTGCCGACCGTTCTCCATTGCGCCCTGCAGGATGTGGACAACGCGCTTCCCCGAGTGGCCGTTGTCAAATGTTGGCCCAACGCCTTGAATTCTTCGACCACACGCTCCAGAATCCGCGAGCGTGGCGAGGCTGCCCGGTGTAGATGACGAAATGTTTCAGGTGCGAATCACGCAGTGGCTGAAGCACTGGCGCGAGTTTTATGATCTCCGGCCGCGTGCCGAAAATCACTGCCGCGCTGGCAGTCAGCTTGCGGCCGGACAGGGATCTCTCGTTCATCGTTCGACTCCCGAAAGGCATCAGGCTCAGAGGGGGGACAGGGCGGCGAGACTTGCTTCCGACTCCCATGCCTCAGCCGGGCTACCGCCTCCGACTTCCCGTCCGGCGGCGGATGGGAGAATCGAGCACGGCTTCCCCTCCTTCGGTCCTTGGTGTCGTCGACTTACCGGTCGCGACGGCCGCCAAACAAGCAACGGACGTGCCATGCCGCGGACGACCTCGCCAACTGGGTCCTGGGAAAGGACTTCAGGAGAAACGGCGGTGTTACGGTGCGGGAGATCGGCCGGGCGATTCGTCGTTTTCGTCTAAAGGAGGGCGGCCGATTCGACGACTCTTGCCGGGTGGGAGGGCAAAGGAACCCGCGGGACGAAAAACGCATCCTCCCTCTGGATCAACGGCGAGCCCGTCGTACCGGGAACGGACACGCGGGTCGAAGGGGCGAGCGGGCCGGTCGAGCTCGGAAAAGGGCGGAACTCCATTCTCATCGCGGTGTGCTGGGATGATGCGCCCGACGGCATTTCGTTCGATCTCGTAGACGATAACGGACTGCCGCTTTCCGGGCGGGTCAACGAACTCGATGATACCATCGACGGCTACGAGCGTCTCAACGTGGCCCAGGATTCCTGGAAAAAGGAGCCTCCCGCGCCCGAGCGGCTCGAGGACGTCGTCGTCAAGTATACGAATCCCCGGGCGTCGGAGGTCTCGATCATCGGCTCGTTCAACAACTGGGAAGCGGGCACGACGCCGTGAATCGAAAGCAGAAGATCGCGGATCCGGCGAATGCGGCGGCCGAGCCGGACGGCTTCGGCGGCAGCCATTCGATTCTCGAGGTCAAATCGATGAAGCGCAGGCGCGCGAACCAGGACGCGCGAAGGAGAAGACGTGGCACGACGAGCGAATAAGCGGCGGCTCATGCTCGTTTTCGGCACGAGACCCGAGGTGATCAAGCTCGCGCCCGTGATCGAGGCTCTCCGCGCGAGCCCGCGAAAATATTCCATTGCCAGCTGTTTCACCGCCCAGCACCGGGAGATGTGCGAGCCGCTCCTCCGTTTCTTCTCGATCAAGCCGACCTACGACCTCGACGTCATGGTCGAGAAGCAATCCCTTGTGGACATCGCGACGCGAACGATGCAGCGGCTCGACGAGGTGCTCTCGCGCGACGCGGTGGACATGATCATCGTGCAGGGGGATACGACCTCCGCGTTCGCCGCCGCTCTCCTCGCTTTTTACCGGCGCATTCCGGTCGCCCACGTCGAGGCGGGCCTCAGGACGTACGATATATGGAACCCGTACCCCGAGGAGATGAACCGCAAGCTCGTCGGGAGCATCGCGCAGCTCCATTTCGCGCCGACCCAACGGGCCGCTCTCGCGCTCGCGAACGAAGGAGTCCCGCGCGGGAACGTGTACGTCACGGGCAACACGGTTATCGATGCGCTGTACCTCGCGCTCGCAAAGAAAAAGACCCGATCCTCCCTATCCGCGCGTGGCGCGCGCCGCGGGAGAAAGCTGATACTCGTAACCGCCCACCGGAGAGAGAGCTTCGGGAAAGGAATCGAAGAAATCTGCGCGGCGCTTCTCGATCTGGTCGAGCGGAACGAGGATATCGAGATCTATTTTCCCGTGCATCCGAATCCCGCGGTCAAGAAAACGGTCGAGCGCGCGCTTTCCCGGCACCCGCGCATCACTCTATCCCCGCCGCTCGAATACGCGGATCTCATCGGCGTCATGAAGGAGAGCAGCCTCGTTCTCACCGACTCGGGCGGCCTCCAGGAAGAGGCCCCCGCGCTCGGGCTTCCCGTCGTCGTGATGCGGGATGAAACGGAACGCCCCGAAAGCGTCGAGGCGGGAGGCGCGGTCCTCGCGGGGCCGCACCGGGACCGGATCGTCGCCGAGGTCGAGCGCATTCTGAGGAACCGACGCGTGTACGAACGGATGGCCCGCGTGAGAAATCCCTTCGGCGATGGTCTCGCGTCGCGCCGCATCGTCCGAATCATCGATGCATGGTTCCGTCCCCCCGGCGCGAAGGGCGAGCGAGCCTTCAGGAAGAAAGTGGAATTCCGTCCATGAGCGGCACAAGAGCACGAAGCGGCCCAACCTCCCGATGTACTATGCGAGTATCCGGCAGTTGCCCTTGGCGAAGTCGAGAAACTCGAGACGTCCCGGACGCGTCACGCTGGACAAAGACTGGGTAGAGCCCGCATTGCCGAGAGAGGGCACGTCCGTGGGGCGCTACACGGACGACTTGGACGCCGGTGTTCCTCCCGCGGCTGCGGTGGCGACGCGGGATACGGTGTCGATCAACTCCTGAATGTCGTAAGGCTTTCGTAGCACCCGGTTCCCGGTCTCTGCCAGGAATTCCGACGTCGTGTCGCTCCCGGTGTCTCCGGTGGCAAAGACCAAGCGCTCGGTGAGCGCCGGCCTCGACTCGCGCAACGCGCCGTAGAACGCGCGGCCGTCCATCCCCGGCATTCGCATGTCCACGAGCAGCACATCGAATTCGTGCTCGGCCAGGATGTCCAGCGCCTCGAGGCCGTCGCCCGCGATATCGACCGCCCATCCCAGCGGACCGAGAACGTCCCGGACCAGATCGGCGATCAACGCCTCGTCGTCGACCACGAGCAGCCGCCCGGCCGCGGACGGGGTCTCGACTTCGGACCTCGCGGTCGTTACAGGTGCTTTGACCTCCGCCGGCGCGGCCGAAGTGGGAAGGTCGATCGTGAACGTCGCCCCCTCTCCCGGCTGGCTCGACACGTTGATCCGCCCGCCATGGTCCTCCACGATCCCGTAGCAGATGGCGAGCCCCAGGCCCGTTCCTCGCCCCACCTCTTTGGTGGTGAAGAAAGGCATGAAGATCTTGTCCAGATTGTCACGGGCGATTCCGACTCCGCTGTCGGCGATCACCACCTGAACGCGATCATCCTGCAGTCGGGATTCCACGACGATGCGGCCCGGCCGGCCGCTGTCCTGGACGGCGTGTTCGGCGTTCGTGACCAGGTTCAGGAACACCTGCTGCATCTGCTCGGGATCCACGAGCACCGGCGGCAGACTCGCCGACAACCGGCGCTCGACCTTCACGTTGCGCAGCTGGAGCTCGTAGGCGTGAAGGTCGATGACCATGTCGAGGACTCTGTTGATGTCCGTCGGCTGGCGCTCGCTCTTCTGCTTGCGGGAGAACGCCAGGAGGTTCTGCACGATCTTCCCCGCGCGGATGGCCTCTTGCGCCACCTTCTCGAGCATGTTTCGGATGTTCGGATCTCGCTCCTGCCCGAGCGCGAGCTGGGTGTAGCCCAACACCGACGTCAGCGGGTTGTTCACCTCGTGGGCCACGCCGGACACGAGCATGCCGAGCGCGGACATCTTCTCGGTCTGCACGAGCTGTGTCTGCATCTGCTTCAATTCGGAGACGAGCCGGGCGTTCGAAAGGGCCATCTCGATGAAGCGTACGAGGGTCTCGAGCCTTCGCACGTCCCCTTCGTCGAACGGGCGGCGCGACATGCCCCGGAAGACGATCAGAAGCCCTTCGCGTTTGCCCCGGATCTGCAACGGAGCGCACAGGAACCCCGTCGCGCCCAACACGGCGAACTCGGGATACCGATCGGGCGCCGGGACGTAGTCCTCGACGCGCTCGATTCGCCCCGACGATATGACGGCGCAGGTCGCCGCCGACATCGCGAGCTCCCCGGGTGGGGCGGGCGTCACGCCGCGTTGGCAAAGCACGAGGATCTTCTTCCGGTCCTGGTCGACGCCGGCGAGGAGCGCTCCCGCGACGTGCAGGGCGTCCGCGACGATCCGCACCACCGCTTCCTGGAGTCGCTCGACGTCGAGCTCGGAGCCGATCTCGAGCCCGATCTCCTGCAGCGAGCGCAGCTCGGCCTGCTGGTTCTCGAGCTGCTGCTCGCGGCGGCTCAGGGCCAGTACGAGCATCACGAGGATCCACACGGGGATGATGCCCAGGATCGCAAGTGCGGGGCGAATCGACCAGAACACGGCGGTTCCGATCCCCGAGACGACACACAGGGACTCGTTCAGGATGCCGATCCTCGTCCCGAGGTCGAACGTCAGGAAAGGAGTGCGGCTCGCGAGGCTCACGATACCGTGGGTCAACAGGTGGTTCACGACAAAGAACGCGATCAGCGACACGGCCGCTGCCACCAACGAGGGCAGATCGGTCGCACTGACGGACGTGAACCGTGCGTCCACGGCGTGGCGCACCGCGACGGCGATGCCGAGCGAAAGCCAGAGCTGGGCGATGTTGAACAGTGCCGGCAGCCGGCTCCGCCGATTGACCACCCAATCGGCCACCGCGATCAGGCAAAGCGAAAAACCGACCGCTGCGGGATCGGCGAGAAGGAACAGCGCATAGGCGAAGGAAGTTCCGATCTGGTGGACCGTGATGCTCGGTTTGAACCCCTGATAGCTGACGGAGATGGCGGTCGACAAGACACCCATGGTCGTCAGGACGACCAGCGGGAGCCAGTTCCAGTGTTCGAGATGCGAGATCGCCAGGAGCGCCACGCCCGACGCGGCGCCCGCAAACAGAACGGCCGCTACGTACGCTTTTGCGCCCGTCGTCAGGTTGTTCCCGGTCACCGTTATCGGTCCCCCAGCATGAATCTAGGTGCTGCAGGGCCCGGATTCCAGTCCTGACGTCCGTGTGCCTGTGCGAGCTCGACGGCCGGGAAACCTGCGGTCGACGCCTGGCACACGCTTCGGAACGCGTATGGACACCGGCGGCCGCCAGGGGGATGAAACCAAGGCCAGCGCAACGGCGGCGAGAATACCGATGATGACGGGTGGCATGGCGTTAGAGAAGGTCGAGAGCGTCGGTCACCTGCACCGACAGCACCGACTGAACTTTGCCGGGGAAGCCGGCGGACACGATGACGGTCTGGCCCGGCCCCGCCGAGACGGGAACCACGCTCTGGATCTGCGTGCCGTCGACCACCGCGCGCACGACGACGAAGCCGCAGAACGACGTGGAGTCCGAGCTCGACAGCGTGACGTCGACGGTGCTCTCGAGGATGCGCTGCGAGTCGAGGCTCATCCCCGACCAGATCACGGTATCGGCGAGCGAGGCGGTCGCGGTGAGGGCCACGAGCACGACGCCGAGCGCCCAGCTCTTCCGACTGCGGTTGCGGGTTCTGGAGCTTCTCATTTCCGCCTCCCTGCTTTCGTTCCTCTGGCGCATTCAGATCATCCACAGTCAAATGTGAGCGTCGCGACGGGCAATTCCATTGTGAAATCGGTAAGGAAAATGAGTGTCAGCGGTGATACGCCGACAACGACAGGCGGCCCGCGAGTGTGCCCTTACGGTCCTGCAAGAACGGGGACGCCAAGGCCGACAGCGACAACAGCACCCGATCGACGGGCTCGTGGCAATGACGGATTCGAAACCGGTCCGGACCGGGAGAATCCTCGGATCGGTGGCGTTCGGGCGACGGACCGATGCGATATACTCGGTTCCGCGACGCGACGGCGCCTGCGGCAAGGTTTCGTGGAAGCCGGGGTCGTTCGAATGCGACCCCGGTCGACCGGTATTCTTTCGATGCTCGCGAACGTCAATAGCTGCTGGGTGAATCCTCAGGTGGGCCGCAAAGTTGCGCAGTGTCTGGCCGGCGTGATTCCCCTCGTTCTCGGCGTTCTCACGCTCGTCTTCGTGCTCGTCGAGTCGGAACCGGGGAGTCCGGCCGACCTGCCGCCTTTTTCTCGGATCGATGCGATCGTTCTCGCCGACGGGCGCGACCACCCGCTCGGTGTCTGGTGGATTTCGGCCTTGCCCGGCATCGCGATCGCCGCGACGGTGATCACCGCGATCCTCGTCGGCGACGGGATGCGCGAGCGCCTCGACCTCCGCGTCCTCGAGCGGACGGTCTGAGGCTGGGAGGATCCCTCGTGGGGAACCCGGCAGAGAGCCCGGTCACTCGCTTTCTCGCGGGAGACCATGAGGTGATCGGGGAGGTGAGTCGCTGGATCAGCCAGGTGCTCGCGTCGGCGAGCTTCTGGGCCCTTAGGTCCGAATGGAAAGATCTTCACCAGGAGGCGATGGGGCGGCTGATCGGGAGCCTCCGTGCCGGGCGATACGATCCTTCGCTCGATCTCAAAGCATACGTTCAGGGGGTCGCTCGCAAGACGGCGCTCAAGGCGCTCACTCGGCGGCTCCACGCGCCGCCGAAGGCCGACGAGGAGGAAGCCCTCGAGCAGTCGGCGTCAAGTGAGTCCGAGGAGACCCGTGTGGTTCAGCAGCAGCTCGCCCGCCAGGTGCTCGAGCTGGCAACGGACGACTGCCGCCGTTTGCTCGTCGCGTACTTCATGGAAGGGCGACCGTACGAGGAGATCGCCACCGAGTGCGAAGTCCCCATCGGTACCGTCAAGTCGCGTCTTTTCAGGTGCTTGGAGGCCGCCCACCGCGCTATCTCCACGAGCAGAAGCCGGCGGCAAGGCGGCCGAGGCAAACGAATTCGGCCAGGGTCGGAACCGGAGAGCGGTTTTCGGGAATGATAATCGTGAGGGGTACGCAATGGTCGACCACGAGCAATACCGCCAAAATGTAGCCGCGTACGTCGCGGGGCGACTTGGCGGCGACGGCGCGCGCCAGCTCGAGGCCCACGTGGCCGAGTGCGACGACTGCGCGGCCGTTGTGGAAAGCTGGATCGAGATCGCCGAGGGTTTTCGGCAAGGGGGGGTGGCGCTCCTGGAGTCACATCCCGACACCGTGGAGATCCGGGCCTACGTAGCGGGAACCGCCTCGTCCGAGGCGCGCGCGCGCATCGAGCGGCACCTCCGCACGTGTGCGTCGTGTTCGCTCGAAGTCGGCACCGGCGGGACGCAGCGCACGGTCGTGCCGTTCCGTCCTGCTCGCGCGAAAACGGTCTTCCGGTTGGGAATCCCGGCCTCCATCGCCGCCAGCCTGCTCCTGGGAGTCGGCATCGGACTCTTCTTCCGTTCCGGATCCCTTCCCGAATCCGATCTGAGCCCCGCCGCATCCGCTCCCGCGTGGTCAGGCCCCGTGAATCTGCTGCTTCTCGAGCGGCCGACCCGCGGTGTCTCGACGACGCGCACGTATCGCGTCGACGCGGGCCAGCCCTTCGTGCCGCTGGCCGTTCCGGTTGTCGTCCCCGAGGGGTCGGCCGACACGGAGCTGTTCCGATTCACGGTCCGCGACGAGGGAGGCCGGGTGGTTTGGTGGTCGCAGCTGCCGGCGGACACCCTGCGGCGACAGATTGCCGAATCGGGTGTCGTCTCGTTCCTCGTGCCTGCCAGCGATCTCGAGCCAGGTCGCAAGACGCTGCGGTTTGCACGTGCTCTGACACCTGAGCCTGTCGCACTCCTGGAGATCCCCTTCGAGATCGAAGCTCGGTGATGGCAACCGGAATGCACGCCGATCCCCTCCTGCAACGACGACAGGATGTCGCCGTGGATCTCGGCTGCGGTTATCGAACGTCCCGAGCTTCAACGCCGGCAGCGACGAAGGAGCCCCAGTAGAAGGGGTGGGTCGATCCGCCGGCTCTGCGGCGTGACTCGATCATGTCGCGGGAAGCCTTGCGCACCGCTTCAGCCGTCGACATGCCTGCGATACGGTTGCGGTAAAGACCGCGCATCCACTCGCGCGCCGACTCGTCCTCGACCTCCCAGAGGCTCATGATCAGCGTCGCGACGCCGGCGATCTGGAACGCTCGCCTCAGGCCCAGCACGCCTTCTCCCGCTTGCACCTGCCCCACACCGGTCTCGCACGCGGAGAGGACCGCCCACTCCACGCTCGTGAGGTCGATCGAGGCGATCTCGTCAGCGGTCAGAATTCCGTCTTCTCCCGATCCGGTGACGACTCCGGACTTCGTGCGACGGTTCGCGCCCGCGAGCGCCAGCCCCGAGAGCAGCAGTGGGTTGTCCCCCGCGAGGGCCTGCGCGGCGGGATCCCGGCGCCGCTGCGAGAGCGTGGACGGGCAGCGGTCCTGCGCGAAGAAGCCGTGTGTGGCCAGGTGGAGAATGCGGCGACCCGGCGCAAGCCGTTTGAACGATGCCTCGTCGGCCTCCACCCCCGTCAGTCCGAGCGTTCGCTCGCGCTCCGAGGGTGCGCCCTTCACCCACAGCTCGGTGATTTCCTCGGCTTCTTGTCTTGCAGCCTGCAGCGGCGCAAAACGGAGGCTCGCGAAGCTCTCGCACGATGCGGTCGCGCCGCGCGCGACCGGTTCCCCGGATGGCGAAGGCACCTCCTTGAGGGAGGAACCCGACGTCACCCGATCGAAATCCGGCCCTCCGAGCGCAAGCAAGCCGCGCCCGCCCGCCCCGTGCCGCGCCGTTCTCGAGAGATCCCTCTCGGCGGAAACGTATTGGACGAGCAGGCCCGCCTCGACCAGGTATCGCCCATTTGCTTCCGGAAGCGTCGCCAGGCTCACGAGATGCAGCGCGCCATCGGGCACCACGAAGACGACGCGCGCCCCCTTAAGATGGCGCGCCACCGGGTCCCACACCCGCTCGCGCAGCTGCTCGCCGATCTCCTGATAGGGGACTTCGACCTGTCGGGCGCGGGCGGTCAGGACGAGCGGCCTCGCGCCCGCCTCACGCCTCCATTGTTCGATCAGGGAATCGATGGCCACGGCACCGCCAAGTGGAACGACCTTCGTCGTCCCGGTGCCCGGGGCTCGAACGAAGGCCAGATACGCGCGAGATGGGTTCGTCTTCCGCCGGGCTGCGGTGGCCGCCTTTGCAGGGAGCGGGTCCTCGAGCCGGTCGAACACCACATAAGAAACCAGGGCGGCGCCGGGAGGAAGCGCAGCGAGAACCTCGGATGCCCCCACGCTCCCCGTCGCACGCACTTGATCGAAAGCGGTGCTTCGGCCGGCGAGGGCCCGCTCGGCCTGCTCGCGCTGCGCCTGCGCTTTGCGCAGCCGGTCGGCGTACCGGTCCGGATGATTCGGATCGGGCCCCGCGACGACCAGCCGGGCCAGTCGGTTCCGTGCCGCCTCGAGCGATGCGGCGAGTGCGTTCGTCTCGGGATCGGCGTCGCGAACGATCGATCGATGCCGTCGAGCGATCTCGTCGAGCACGAGGGCTCGCGAGCGCACGAGCTGATCGAAGACGCTCGCCGGCGCCTCGGCGGGAGCGTTCGTCGCGGTCAGCACCGTCAGCGCCGCGTCGAGCCCCGTGGCGCGAATCGCCTCGTAGCGGAGCGCTTCGGCCTCGCTGAGCCCTCCCGCCGTCTTGCGGAACTGCTCGCGCGCGATCCCTTCCGCCCGCAGCGCAAGATCGAGCACCTCGCGCCGCGCCGCCCCCGACCGCCAGCGGAGCACCGCGAGGTCGTTGAGCGCATCCGCCACCGACGGGTGATCGACGCCGAGGACCTTCTCGCGAATCGCGAGCGCCCGCCCGAGCAGGGGATCCGCCCGATCGAGGGCACCCGTGGAGGTGTGCAGCCTGCCGAGCGCGCTCAGCGCGTCGGCCGTTTCGGGATGCTCGGCGCCGTAGGCCCTGTTGAGAATGGCGAGGGCTCGTTCGAACTGCGCCTCGGCCTCCGCCGAGCGACCCAGTTCTTGCAGAACCTTCCCGTACTGCAAGAGCGTGCGCGCCACGAAGGAATGCTCGGGTCCCAGCGCCTTCTCCTTGATGGCGGTCGATCGCTCGAGAAGGTCCCTTGCACCCGCCGCGTCTCCCGCTAGCAACCGCAGGCGCGCAAGGCCGTCGAGGGTCTCGGCGACGTCCGCATGCTCGGGTCCCAGCGCCTTCTCGCGGATCGCAAGCGCTCGTTCGAGCAGCCTCCTGGCCTCCGCGAGGTTGCCGGTGGCGGCATCGAGCGACGCGAGGTTCTGCAGCGCGGTCGCCGTCGTCGGATGGTCGGGCCCCACCGTGTTCTCGAGGATGCGCAGCGCACGTTCGTTGACCAAGCGTGCCGCCGGGTAGTCGCCCAGATCCCTCAATACCCCCGCGAGGCTCGCGAGCGTGGTCGCGACCTGTGGCTTGTCCGGACCAAACGCTTTCTCGAAGATCGCAAGAGCCTGTTCGTACCCCCGGCGGGCGCCCGAGTAGTCGCCCATGTTCCGCAGGAACGCAGAGAAATTCTCGAGGTGGAACGCGAAGTCGGGGTGTTCCGCGCCGAGGATCTTCTCTTGGATGGCGAACCCGCGCTCGTAGAGCGACCGTGCCTCCGCGTAATCCCCCATCAGCGACAACACGTTCGCGAGCCCGACCCGCCCGATCGCAACCCATGGATGGTCCGGCCCGAGCGTCTTCTCCCGGATCGCGAGGGCGCGCTCGTACATCTGTTTGGCCCCCGCCAGCTCGCCCGAGTCCTTCAGGACCACGGCGAGGTTCCCCGTACTGGCGGCGGTCAGCGGATCCTCCGGCCCCAGTACCTTCTCGCGGATCGCGAGCGCGCGCTCGAGGAGCGTCCGCGCCGCGGGATACTCGCCCATGTAAAGGGTGGTCAGCCCGAAGTCATTGAGCGTGCTCGCGACTTCCGGATGCTCCGAACCGAAGACCTTCTCCTGGATTTCGAGCGCGCGCTCGAAGTGCGGCTTCGATGCGGCGTAGTCACCCTTTCTCGCGATCGACTGGGCGAGCTTGTTGATCGCCCAACCGGTCTCCTTCGTCTCGGGCCCAAACCGTTTCTCATCGACGGCCACCAGCCGCTCGAAGACGGATCGCGCGGCGACGAAGTCGTTCTTGTTGAGCAGCAGTACGCCCAGTATGCCAAGACTCTTGGACAACGGCGCTGCTTCGACGTCCTCCGACCTCTCGCGGATTCGCACGGCATGCTCGGCCATCGCGAGGAGGTCCGGGGTCACCGCCATGAGCGCTTCCTTCGACGCGCCGTCGATGATGTCCATGACGTCGGCTGCCGCTGGCGAGTCCGGACCCTCGCGGCCGGCCACCTCAGGCAGGACCTGGCGGGCCATCTCGACAGCCTCACGGAAACGTTTTCCTTCCAGAAGGCGACGGGCTTCGTCGATCGAGGGGGGCGAGGTCGAGGATGCCTCGGCGGCACCGGTTGGGCCGCACGGGGCCAGGAAGGCCAAGACGCAACATACGGCTAACCCTATGCGATAAAAAGACTTACCCACACCGACCTCCGGTCTTTGAAATTTCCATAATTCCTGAGAAATCACGGAACTGTAAGGCTCCCAGGGGGAATGCCTACACGGATTCGAAAGTGTAACCCCTCGAAGCCACGGCGCAACGGGCTTTCGGGGATGAGAAGAGGGGGGAGCGTCATGAAGAAGATGAAGTCAGCAATCCGGATCCTGGCGATGGTCGCGGTGCTGGTGGTGGTCACGACTGCCTGGGGTGCCGATCATCCGTCAAAGATCGCGGCGGACCTTCAGACGGAGATGGGGGTCGACGGGAGCCACCGCGTCATCGTTACCTACGATTCAAGCTTCAGCGATCTTGATCTCGACACGGTCGCGGCGCGTGGCGGCCAGGTCCACGGAAAGCTCGAAGGAATCCGCGGCCTCGCGGCCAGCCTGACAACCGCCCAGATCGCGGAACTCGCGGCCGACTCCCGCGTTCTGTCGATCTCGCCGGACCGGAAGGTCGTCGGCACGATGGACGTCGCGGTCGCGGCCATCGGCGCTGATGGCATCGCGCAGAACATCGGCTACTCCGGAAAGGGCGTGACCGTGGCGCTGGTCGACTCGGGGATCGCGAACGATGCGGCCATAGCACCCGGGCGTATCGCGGCGACCATCGACTTCACCGAAGAGGGGAAGAACGGCGACAGCTTCGGCCACGGTACTCACATCGCGGGGATCATCGGTGGATCGGGCGAGCGCGGCGCCGTGAGGGGGATCGCTCCCGAGGTGCGCTTCGCTTCGCTGAAAGTGCTGGACGCGAGCGGCGCCGGCTATGCGAGCAACGTGATTCGCGGGATCGACTGGGCGATCGCGAACCGCAAGCCGCTGAACATCCGGATCCTGAATCTCTCCCTCGGCCACCCGCCTGCGGAGTCCTGGCGCACCGACCCCCTGTGCCGCGCGGTCGAGCAGGCATGGGCGGCCGGGATCCTGGTTGTCGTCTCCGCGGGCAATCGCGGCCGCGACGGCTACATGACCATCAACACCCCTGGCAACGACCCGTACGTGCTGACCATCGGTGCGATGAACGATTTCAACACCGTGGTGCGGGCGGACGACGGGATCACGACCTACAGCAGCCGCGGCCCCTCCTACGGCGATCACGTCCTGAAGCCGGACATGGTAGCGCCGGGGAACCGCATCATCTCCGCGCTCGCACCCGGCGCGACCCTGGCGTTGCTGTTCCCGGACCGTGTGGTCGGCACGGATCGGATCGAGCTGTCGGGCAGCAGCATGGCGACCGGGGTGGTCTCAGGGTCGGCGGCGATTCTGCTCGAGCGGAACTCGCACCTGACGAACGATCAGCTGAAGGCGATCCTGATGCTGTCGGCCGACAAACTGCGAGACGCGGATGCGTTCGCGGTCGGCGCGGGCTATCTGCAGCTCGTGCGCGCGGTCGCGATGACGAGCAACTTCCGTCCCGTCCGCTTCGATAGCTCGTCGGCGATCGTTCGGCCCAACCCGGCCGGTGGCTACGAGCTCGCGCACGTCGAGCCGATGCCGGTACGCGCGGCGACCGCGTTGTGGGGCGACACGGCGTTGTGGGGCGACACCGCGTTGTGGGGCGACACCGCGCTGTGGGGCGACACCGCGCTGTGGGGCGACACGGCGCTGTGGGGCGACACGGCACTGTGGGGCGACACGGCGTTGTGGGGCGACACCGCGCTGTGGGGCGACACGGCGCTGTGGGGCGACACGGCGCTGTGGGGCGACACGGCGTTGTGGGGCGACACGGCACTGTGGGGCGACACCGCGTTGTGGGGCGACACGGCGCTGTGGGGCGACACGGCACTGTGGGGCGACACGGCACTGTGGGGCGACACCGCGCTGTGGGGCGACACCGCGCTGTGGGGCGACACGGCACTGTGGGGCGACACCGCGCTGTGGGGCGACACGGCGTTGTGGGGCGACACGGCGTTGTGGGGCGACACGGCCTGTGGGGCGACACCGCGCTGTGGGGCGACACCGCGTTGTGGGGCGACACGGCGTTGTGGGGCGACACGGCGCTGTGGGGCGACACCGCGTTGTGGGGCGACACGATTCTAGCCAACGGGGACTGACGTTGGACCGACCCCGCTCCTCGCTCGCTTGCGGGCAGGGGAGCGGGGTCGCGCAGTGCTCCCGGATGTCGCGCCGCCCTCCGAACGAGCACCCACCCCGACCCCTCGCGGCTCCGGCGACTCGGCTCCCGGCTGCGCGTTGTGTGGGCTAGCCTCGGCAAGCCTCGTCGAGAGCCCTCCCCACCAGGTCGACTACACCGAGCGAGCGACCCTCGGTTCGACCTTCTCCCGCAGGGCTTCCCCCAAGACGTTCACCGCGAGGACCGTCGCCGCGATGGCGATGCCCGGGAGCGTCGCGATCCACCAGGCGCCCAGAAGAGAGTCCCGCCCGTCGGCGATCAGATTCCCCCAGGAAGGCGTGGGCGGGGGAACGCCGAGCCCCAGGAATGAAAGGGAAGACTCGAGGAGCAGCGTGTTCGCGAAGCGAATCGTCCCCTCGACCAGGAGCGGTGCCGCTGCACCGGGGAGCAGGTGGAGGAAGGCGACGCGCGCGCGTGATGCGCCCGAGGCCTCCGCCGCCCTCACGTACTCCCGCTCGCGAAGCGAGAGGATCTCCGCCCGCACGATGCGCGCGGCCGCCATCCAGGAAGTCGCCCCGAGCACGAGGACGGTACCCGCGAGCGACGGACCGTAGAGGGCGACGAGCAGCAGCAGCAGGCATAGGCGTGGCACCGACAGGAAGACGTCCGTGAGGCGCATCACGAGGCCGTCGGCGACGCCTCCGAGGAGGCCCGCGGCGAGTCCCGCTCCGGCGCCCAGTGTGACCGCCAGCGAGGCGGCCAGGAGGCTGACGAGGAGCGATATCCGCGCGCCGTTGACGATCCGGCTCAGCAGGTCACGACCGTACCCGTCCGTTCCGAGGACGAAGAACGCGCCCACGCGCCGCGTCTCCGGCGTCTTGCCAGCAAGGGACGCGGCCGGAACCCGCTCCCACGCGACGCCGCGTCGCAGCGAGACCGAGCCGTCGGCCTCGTCGCGGATCTCCTCCGCGTACCGCAACCCTCCCCCGACCAGTCGAACGGCCTCCGCGCGCGAGAACGGCGGGAGGTCCCGCAGCACGAGGCCGTCCGGTTGCGATGTCGGCTCCCGAAGCCCCAGGAGCGGCCCGAGCAGCGCGGCCGCCGACAAGGCAAGGAGAAATCCGGCGGCGAGAAGGGTGCGGCGCCGCGTCACGGCGCCCCCCCGCCTCGGCCCGCGCGAATCCTCGGGTCCGCCGCGATCAGAGCGAGGTCCGCGGCGAGGTTGCCGGCGATCACGAGAGCCGACGACAGCAGGGTCGTCGCGAGGACGACGGGGAGGTCCCGCGCGAGGATCGCATCGTAGGCAAGCCGCCCCATGCCCGGCCAGGCGAAAACGACCTCGGTGACGAGCGATCCGGAGACGAGCACCGGGACGGACATTCCGACGAGCGTGACGGCCGGCAGAAGCGCGTTGCGCAGCGCGTGGCCGAAGAGCACCCTGCGGCCGGAGGCCCCCCGCGCGCGTGCCGCGCGGACGAAGTCTTCGCCGAGCGCCGCGAGCATTTCCGACCGAACGAATCGGCTGAGCGCCGCTGCCGACGTCAGCCCCAGAATCCCGGCAGGGAGGGCCAAGTGCCACAGGAGGTCCGCCGCTCGCCGGACCGGCGGCCACGCGTCGGCGCCGACCGAGTGGGTCGATCCGGGAGGAAACCATCCGAGCCCGCTCGACAGGGCAAGAATCGCCATCAGTCCGATCCAGAAAATCGGCATCGAGAACAGAACGAGGCTCGCGCCGCCGAGGGCGCGATCCGGCCACCGGCCTCGCCAGCGCGCGGTGGCCACGCCGATGCCGGTTCCCGCGACGACGTGGACGAGAAGTGCCGCGCCCGCGAGCAGGAGTGTCGACGGCAGCGCGTCGCCGATCGCCCGCGTCACGGGCCGTGCACGCGAGACCGACCACCCCAGCTCGCCTCGAAGCGTGACCGCGCCGAGCCAGCGGAGGTAGCGCTCGACGGGGGGGCGGTCGAGTCCGTACGCTTCGACGATACGCGCCCGGACTTCCGGTGGAACCGGCCGCTCCCCGAGCAGGACCCCGGACGGGTCGCCGGGCGCGGACTCGACGAGCACGAACACCAAGGTGAGGACACCGAGCAGCAGCGGGATCGCCGCGAGGAGCCGCCGGGCGACGAGCCAAGCCATATCTAGGAACTCACGCGCCGCGCTCGAGGCGTGTCGGCGGGACGGGATGCGGCGCGTCGACGCGTAACACTTCGGCGCACGGAGGTTCCGTAAGGGATCGACGGCCAACCGTGCGTTCCGGGCTGCCCCGCCGTGCCGATCCTGTTCCCGTCACGGTGCTCCTCTCCACCCCTGGGCCGGTGGGAGGAACTATAACGATGGGTTCGGGGAGGGGTCAATGCTAGCATTCGGGCACCCGGCACGACGCACGGGTCGAGAGGGGCAACCGTGGCTGGAGTCGGCAACTACCGGCGGCGCGCTCGGATCCTCGGTCTTCTGTTCGCGATGGTCGCGCTCGCCGCGTGTACGGGCGGCGGGAAACCGAACGGCACGGAAGCCTCGCCGGCTCCAAAGCAAGGCGGCACCGCGGTCATCGGCACGATCGCGGACGTTGATTCCTGGAACGAGTACCTCTCGAGGCAAAGCTTCGCCAATAGCCTGCATCGGAGGATCTTTCTCCGGCTGGCCCAGGAGATGGGGGACTGGAGCGATCACCCGCCGGGCTACGAGCCGCTCCTCGCCGAGTCCTGGTCGTCCTCGCAGGACGGCAAGGCGATCACCTTCCGGCTGCGGAACGCCGTGTGGAGCGACGGGCGACCGATCACCGCCTCCGACGTCCGCTACACGTGGAAGGCTCAGACCTCGCAGAACGTCGCGTGGACCGGCGCCGGCTCCAAGGCTCGGATCATCGACGTCGAGATCGTGGACGAGCACACGGTGACGTTCCGTTTCGACGCGGTCTATCCCGAGCAGCTCGCCGATGCGGTCGAGGGCGGCATCCTGCCGGAGCACGTCTTCGGGCAGACTCCCTTTGCCGGCTGGCGGACTCGAGACTGGTCGACACTCCGGATCGCCTCGGGCCCGTTCATGCTGGAGCGCCACTCTCCCGGTGAGGAGATCGTCCTCGTCAGGAACCCGAGGTACTTCCGCGACGGGTTCCCGCGCCTCGACAAGGTCGTGGTGCGTGTCGTGCCGGATGCGACGAGCCTCTTGACGCAGCTTCTTTCGGGAGCGGTGGACTACATGGAGGGGGTCGCTCCGCGCGAGGCGGGCCGGGTGCGGAGCGGCGCGGGGGTGAAGCTGATCCCGTTCGACTTCCCGATGTACGACTTCATCGGCTGGAACGGCTCGCGGCCGCCTTTCGACGACCCCGACGTGCGCCGCGCGATGACGCTCGCCATCGACCGCAAGGCGCTGGTGGAAGACCTCCTGTACGGCTACGGCCGGGTCAGCGTCGGTCCGATCCTGTCGTTCTGGTGGGGGGCGGACCGCACGCTCGAGGCGTGGCCCTACGATCCGGCGGAAGCCCGCCGGCTGCTCGCGTCGCGGGGGTGGGAGCCCCGGGCGAACGACGGCGTGCTGGTCAAGAACGGACGGCCGCTCGAGTTCGAAATCCTCACGAACGCGGGGAACCGGCTCCGAGAGGCCGCCCTGGTGAAGATCCAGGCGCAACTCTCGCGCGTCGGAGCGCGCATCCACCCGATACCCCTCGAGATGCAGACGCTCGTTCAGAAAGTGACGGGCGGGACGTTCGACGCTTACCTCGGCGGATGGAGATTCGTCGGGAAGCTCGATCTCAAGCCGATCTTCGGTTCCGCGGAGACTCCCCCCGGCGGCTCCAACGTCGTCCGCTACCGCTCCTCGGAGGTCGATCGCCTGCTCGACGCTCTTTCGGGCGAGCACGACTGGAGAACGATGAAACCGATCCTGGCTTCGATCGAGCGCGCGATCCACCGGGATCAACCATGCACGTTCTTGTACGAGACCCAGCGGCTCGCCGCCGCAGGACCACGGCTTCGGGATGCAGGGATCGACATACCCGCCGACCCGCTCGCGAGGCTCGAGCGCTTCGGGTTGAGCCCCTGAGTCGTGTCGCCCGGGGCACCGGGTCGGCGGGTGGTGACGCGATGAACGCCACTGCCATGGGACGGCTCCGGACGTTCGTGCTGGGCCCGACCGTCGGGACCGCTTCCGTCCCGAGACTCGCCGATCCATCGATGGCTTGAACTCTGCCGCACTAATGGCCTCCATCCCTCTACAGACCGTTTGCTTTCGTACCGCAACCTTGTTATTATTCAAGCATATGGTCGTTGCGCCCGATCTTTTCAACCGTCCGGACACACGCAAGCCAAATGTATGAGGCCTACCCCCGTCATCTTCCGGCTGAAACGTATTTACCGCAAAGGCGCTGAAGCCTCGTGGCCGGACTGCAAATCCGGAATCCTGACCGCCGGTTTTACCCTTGTTGAGTTGCTGATTGCCTGCGCCATCCTGGGGACCCTGGCCGCGATCGCCACGCCTTTGTTTTACAACTACCTGGAAAAGGTGAAGCTGCAGAGGGTTTACACTGAAATCCGTAGGCTGGAAAACGAAATCTTCATTTTCCAGGGCACCTATGGCCGGTTCCCGAAAGATCTGGCCGAGGTCGGCCTGGATAAGCTGAAGGATATCTGGGGCAATCCCTATCGGTATCTGCCGGTGGAGGGGACCGCGCGGGGCAAGTTACGCAAGGATCACTTCATGGTGCCGGTCAATTCGGATTTTGATCTCTACAGCATGGGCAAAGACGGCAAAACCGCATCACCGTTTACCGCTAAAATCAGCCGGGATGACATTGTCCGTGCCAATGACGGTCAGTATTTAGGGCTTGTTTCAGATTATTAGCAAAGCATGAGTCCGTTGAGGGAGCGTCCCTGAACCGAACGTAGGACACTTCCCTTCGATGGCTCCTTTCTCTGAGCGCTTGATGAGGTTTTCCAACGCCATCAAACCACCGGGTTGGGACCCGTTTCAATTTCTAACTGGGAATAGCGCACTCTCGTTCCCGGTATAGCGCATCGGGAGAAAGAAGAATGAATCTTAGATCTGGTTTTCTGCGTAGCAAAGTAGCACGCCGTTTTTTCTTGTTATTTATCTGCTGTGCGCTGCTGCCCATGGTGGCGTTAACCATACTCTCCTTTAATCAGGTCACCCGACAACTCGAGCTGCAAAGTCACAAAAGACTGCAGGAAGAGACCAAAGCCTATGGCATGTCTGTTTACGAGCGCCTTTTGCTGCTTAATACCGACCTGGAGGTGCTCGCCCATGCGCGGATCGTGGGATTACAAAGCAATGCGCCGGACCCTTTCGGGGAGCGGCTCAAGCAGCGCTTTCAGGCGATCAGCCGATTCAACGCCGGTGAGGGCTTTACCCCCATCCTCGGCGACCTGATCATTGATCCGCCGGAGTTGGCCCCGGTTGAAATGGAAAATCTCGCCAAAGGAAGGACCGTCCTTGTCGCCCAGCCCCAAGCCGATCAACCGGCACGCCTCTTCATGATAAAACCGTTTCAGGCAGGCACCCACGATCAACAGCTGCTGTACGGCGAGCTCATTTATTCTTATGTGTGGGGCATCGGCTTCGAGAATTTCCTGCCCTCGCAGACCGAACTGTTTGTCCTTGACATGAGCAAAAGGGTACTGGTCAGCTCCCATCCTGCCCCGGACAATTTGGCCCGCATGGTGGCCTTTCGTCAGGAGGGGGAGGTGTCGCGCCAGTTTGAATACCAGCGAAACAACGCAACGTATCTGGCGAGCTACTGGTCTATCTTCCTCAAATCGATTTTTTTTTCCCAGCCCTGGACGGTTGTGCTCGGGCAGTCAACAACCGAAGTCCTCGCCCCTCTGGCTCATTTCAGAAAGATTTTTCCTCTGGTGGTGCTCCTCTCCCTGTGGATCGTGCTGCTCCTCAGTCTGGTCTATATCCGACGCACCCTGGCACCCGTGGAGGTCTTGACCGAAGGCACGCGGCGGGTGGCCAAGCATGATTTCCTCAGCCGGGTGACGGTCAACAGCGGGGATGAGTTTGAGGATCTCGCCTCATCCTTTAATTCCATGACCAGCCAGCTTGACCGCCAGTTCAAGTCCTTGAACACCAGAGCGGAAATCGACCGGGCTATCCTCTCCTCGCTGGACAGCGGCAAAATCATCACCACCGCGCTTACCCACCTGTATGATCTGTATGATTGCGACTTTGTCGCTTTCAGCCTGATCAACCCGCTGCAGGAAAACACGGCCCAGCGTTTTTCCGTGCAGAATCCCCGGCAGGAAAAACTGACCATGGAGACGATCAAAATCTCCGAGGACGAGGTCAGGCTGCTAACCGGCAACAGCAAATATCTGTTATGTAACAGACCGGAAACAACCCTGGCCCACCTGGCCCCCTTTGTCGAAAAAGGTATGGACACCTTCCATCTCCTGCCGGTATTTCTGAAAAACCGGCTGGCCGGTTTTGTGACCCTGGGCACCACCGGACAGCGGCATCTTGCCGAAGAACAGCTGCTGCAGGTCCGCCACCTTGCCGACCAGCTGGCCGTTGCCCTGTCCAACGCCCGTCTGATCGAAGACATGGAGCATCTCACCCTGGGCACCGTTGAGGCCCTGGCCCGGACCGTTGATGCGAAATCCTCCTGGACTTCCGGTCATTCGGAACGGGTGGCGGAACTGGCTGTTAAAATCGCCAAGGCCATGGGCTGGGACGACAAACAGCTTGAAAGGCTTTTCCGGGGAGGACTGCTGCACGACATCGGCAAGATCGGCGTCCCGCTGGCCATCCTCGATAAACCGGGCAAATTGACCGAGGAAGAGTACGCCAAGGTCAAGGACCATTCCGCCATCGGCGCCAAGATCCTCGAACCGATCAATGCTTATGCCGATATCATCCCCATGATCGTCCAGCATCATGAAAGATATGACGGCAAAGGCTATCCGCAGGGCCGCGCCGGCAAGGCAATTGACATCAATGCCCGCGTTCTCGCCGTCGCCGATGTGTATGATGCCATGACCTCAAGCAGGCCGTACCGGCTGGGCTGGATTGAAGAGGAGGTGGTGGAGCTGTTGAAAAACGAGGCGGGCCGCCAGTTTGATCCGGATGTGGTGGAAGCGTTCCTCGGCACCTTGGCAACCAGCACGATCCGCATGTAACCGGCGGCCGGAAAAGAGGAGGCGCTGGTGAGGAACAAGAAGAGAATTAAAAAAAAACCGGCCAGAACTCGCCTTGTGCTCGCAGGGATCGTTGTCTGTATCGGAATTATTATTTTCTGGACGGCCAGAGAAGATATGCCCAGGGAAGAAATTCCCGACTACCTGGTCGGCAGATGGCTCACCTCCGCTCCGGGTTATGAGGACCGATATCTGGAAATCAATAAGGTATCGGTGCTCCTTGCCACCAGCGTATCAACGGTGAACAAATATTTTATCGATAAGACCGCAACAACTGCCGCAGGGAAACAGATTGGGTTCACGATTGACTGCAAGGACCTGGAGAATAGTCCCTACCGATTGTCCTTGACGTACGAGCCGGACAGCGGCGGAACTCTATCATTCAAGAATCAATCGCATATCACATGGCGGAAGAAAACCCCCTGAAGGGCACGCCCTGCCCCGACCAGCCTACCCGCCCCACAGCATATTCCGCTGCACCGAACCGGTCACATCCTCCGCTTCCTGTCTGACCTTGATCCACTCGCCTTTTTTCCCCAGGGTGTGGAAGACCACCCGATGCCGGGCCGGCCGGATGAGACGGTATTTCTCCACCGGACCGCTGCGGAGATTGCGCGGTTTCAGGCCACCGGCAACAGCTCGCAGGGTCGCGTTCTCGACGGCCGAGAGCCGCGTGTCGAGCGCGGCGTCCGACGGTGGGGACGCGCCGTTCCGGTTCGGGGGTGCGACTCCGACTGCAAGGACGTTGTCTTGAAGCGCAGGCGCCCGCAGATCGGTTAAACTAGCTCGCGATGATCCCGGACCCGCTTCGCCGCCACCGTGCCGGAGATCGCGTGGACGATCTGTGCCGCGCGTGCAAGGCCATGCGGACGCACGTCATCGTCGCTAACGCCGCGGACGGCACGATCGCGCTGGTTCTGTGCGAGTTCTGCGGTAGCAGGCACCGGTTCCGCCGCGGCGGCCCGGCGCCCTCGGTGTCCGCCCGTTCCGGCGAATCCCGTGTAACACCCTCGGCGCCGCGCACCGAGGCGCTGGTTTCCGAGCGCGAAAGGAGCTTCCCCGTGACGGATGTCCCCGCCGATCTCGAGATGATCCTGAGGCGCGTGATCCGCGAGGAGACCGGGCTGACGGTTGCCGTTCCCGCCGAGAAATGGCGCGGAGGGGAGCTCGTCCTCCGTCCGGGCACGCCGGGCTTGCAGGAGAAGAGCTGGCCGATCGAGTCGTTCTTCCACAAGATCGTGATCCTTCGCAACCGGTTGCGGGTTCTCGAGCAGCAGGTGAACGCTTTCGAGATCCCCGAGGATGCCAAGATCAAGCTCCAGAGCTACATCACCGGGTGCTACGGATCGCTGACGAGTTTCAACGTCCTGTTCGCGGATCCGGACGACCGCTTCCGCGGCTCCGGCGGCGAGGAGTAACGCGCGAGCCGGCGATCCTTGGTTCGGCTGCTCGAGGGTTCCAAAACATGGGGAGGGAGAGATCATGGGTGGACATGACGGATGCTCGTGCGGAAGCGGTTCCTCGTGTGAGTGCGGCGAGGGGAGTGGCTGCGGCTGCTGCTGCTGCGGTGGAGGGTTCAAGCGCCGCTACCAGACCAGGGCGGAGCAGACGGCGGAGCTGGAGTGTTACCTCAAGGACCTCAAGGACGAGGTGCAGGCGGTTCAGGAGAGGCTGGCGGACCTGAAGCGCAAGAAATAACAGGGGCGCCGGCGCGCATCCGAGGGTTCTCGGCCGTGAAGGGTGGGGCGTCGTGCAGAGCCGCTCCGCGGGAACGGTGCGCGTCGCCCTGGACGGGCTGCGGCTGAGCTTCCTCAATTATTGAAACGATCGGGACGGCACTCGTCGATTCCGAGCACCGGCCGGCCGGCGGCGATCATGGCGGACGGAAGATCGCGGGTCGACGACGCGGCCGCGGACCGTTCGATCTTCCGTCCGCCCTGGGCGCATTCGTTCGTTGCTGCCGTTCAAACTCCGTGAACGACGGGAATTCCTTCCGGTTTTTCTGTACAATCCGCGGACTGAAGCACCGCTATCACCCGGGACGGCGCCGGCTCGGCGCGCTCCCGAGATCTGAGAAGGACGGCACATCATGGAGTTCCGGAAATTGGGAATCGTGGGCGGTGGAGTCATGGGTCGATCCATCGCCGAGAAGGTCGCGTCGAACGCCATCGACGTGATCGTCCTCGAGATATCGGACGCGATGGCGGACCGGGCGCGGCAGGAGCTCGTCGCGGCACTCGACGAGGAGCTCCTCAAGTGGGGGATCACGGCTTCCGAGAAGAAGGTGATCCTGAGCCGAATTCGATTCGTCTCGGATCCGAATCTTCTGGCCGACACCGACATGGTCATCGAGACGGTCACCGAAAACCTCGAACGGAAGAAAAAGGTGATGGCGGAACTGGGCGGGATCTGTCCGCCCGACAGAATCTTCATCACGAACACCTCCACGCTCAGCATCACGGAGATCGCCGCCTCGTCGGGCAGGGCGGACAAGGTGATCGGGCTGCACTTCCTGCCGCCGGTGAGCCGGAACCCGATCGTCGAGGTGGTCCGAGGGATCGAGACTTCGAAAGAAACCTACGCGACCGCCATGGAACTCGCCAAGGTGCTCGACAAGACGGCGATCGAGGTGTTCGAGTATCCCGGATACGTGGCCACGCGGTCGATCGTGCCGCTCCTCAACGAGGCGATGTTCATCGTGATGGAAGGGGTGGCGAGCGCCGAGGACGTCGACCTCGCGCTGAAGCTGGGGTATCAGTTCCAGATGGGCCCGCTCGAGTACTGCGACCGGCTCGGACTCGACAAGGTCATGGGCTGGATGGAGCACCTCTTCCACGAGCTGGGGGACGTCAAATACCGGCCCTGTCCGCTTCTGAGAAAGCTGGTGAGGGCGGGGCATCTCGGCAGGAGTTCCGGGCGGGGGTTCTTCGCGTGGGAGGGACGCCAGCGGGTCCCGGCGGCGAAGGCGAAGGCGGAGGCGGTGCGATGAAGGTCCTCGTTCTCAACTGCGGATCGTCGTCGGTCAAGTATCAGCTCGTCGAGACGACGCTCGAGCTCATCCGGACCAACTCGGATCGCGCCATCGCCCGGGGAGCGGTGGAGCGGATCGGAACGTCGACCGCGATGCACACCTTCAAGCCCGAGGGAAGGGAGAAGATTTCGGAGGTCCGGGAGATCCTGGAGCACCGCGTGGCGATTGCGGAGATCATCAAGACGCTCACCGATCCCGGGAGGGGAGTGCTCGCCTCCGCGCAGGAGATCGACGCCGTCGGCCACCGGATGGTCCACGGTGGCGAGAAGTTTGCGAGGTCGGTGCTGATCGACGACGCGGTACTCCGCCAGATCGAGGAGTGTTCCGAGCTGGCGCCGCTGCACAACCCGCACAATCTGAGAGGGTATTACGCCGCGCAGCAGATTCTGCCCGACGTCCCGCACGCCGCCGTATTCGATACCGCCTATCACCAGACCATGCCCCCGGTGGCCTACCTGTACGGGCTCCCCTACGTTCTGTACACCCGGCACGCGATCCGGCGGTACGGCTTCCACGGGACGTCGCACCGCTTCGTCGGCTGGCGCTCGCAGATGCTCATCGGCAGGCCGCGGGAAGAGACCCGGCTGATCACCTGCCATCTGGGAAACGGGGCCAGCGTGTGCGCGATCGACCACGGGAAGTCGGTGGACACGTCGATGGGGTTCACGCCGCTCGAGGGGCTCATCATGGGCAGCCGCTGCGGCGACCTCGACCCGGCGGTCATCTTTCACGTCATGCACAAGGAAGAGCTGACCGAGCAGCAGGCCACGACGATGCTCAACAAGCACTCGGGGCTGTACGGGATCTCCGGCGTCTCGAACGACATGAGGGAAGTCCTCGCGGAGGAGGGAAAGGGGAACGAGCGCGCGCGTCTCGCCGCCGACATGTTCGCGTACCGTCTCAAGAAATACATCGCCGGCTACGCCGCCGTGATGGGGGGGGTCGACGCGGTGATCTTCACCGGCGGCATCGGCGAGAACGCGGCGCCGATCCGCGAGCGCACGCTGCGGGGGCTCGAGTTCGCGGGGATCCTTCTCGACCCGGACCGGAACGCGGCCACCGTGGGAGGGAAGGAAGGCGAGATCTCCCCCGACGGGGCGCAGGTGAAGGTCCTCGTGATTCCCACGAACGAAGAGTTGATCATCGCTCGCGACGCGCTTCGCCTCATCGAAGGCATTCTTTGATCGAGCCGCCAGGAGAGCCGCGCCGGCGATGGTGTTGTTTTCGATCCGTTCCGGGGAACCGGATTTTCGCAAGGAGGAACCGCCCGATGGAAGCGAACCGGGTGTTTTCGCCCGAGGATCTGCGCCGCATCGAGGAGGCCGTTCACGAGGCGGAAAAGCGGACCTCGGGAGAGATCGTGCCGTATGTCGTGGAACGCGCGGACGGCTACGCGGACGCCATCTGGAGGGGTTCCACCCTGGGCGCGCTGCTCTCCGTCCTCGGCACCGCTGCCGCGGTTCAGACGACGGAGGTCTGGGGGGTGCCGCTGCCGCTCTGGATCGCCGCGCCGGCCGTGCTGGGAGCGGCGATCGGGCATCTCGCCTGCCGGCTCGTTCCGCCTTTGAAACGCCTCCTCGTCGCGCGAAGCGTCCTCGACGAACGCGTGCACGAGCGCGCCGCACAGGCGTTCCTCTCGGAGCAGGTCTTCGCGACCCGGGATCGCACCGGGGTGCTGATCTTTCTCGCGCTGTTCGAGCGCCGCGTCGTCGTGATGGGAGACAGTGGGATTGCCTCCAAGGTCCGGCAGGACGAATGGGACGGACTGGTCGCGGGGATCGTCCGCGGCATGCGTGAGGGGAAGGCCGGCGGCGCCCTCGTCGCGGCGATCGCGGAGTGCGGCGCGTTGCTGGAGCGGCACGGCGTCGCGATTCGCTCGGACGACGCGGATGAGTTGACGGACGGCCTTAGAATCGGGGCGCCATGACCCCGGGCCGGAGGGCGGACAATCGCTCTTCGCGCCGCCCGTCAGCGGTTCCCCTTCGGAACGACCAGCGTGTTCGGCGCGTGGCCGTGCGTCGCCTCCTGGCCGGCGGAAGGCTGTCCCGCCCCGCCGGCGACGTGAGACGACCCCTCGCCGACGATCTCCACCTCACCGGAATCGATCAAGCGGCGAACGGGCGGCTCGTCGGCCGCGTCGTCGGCGATCTGACCGGACTTCCCCGGGCCGAGGTGAAGCACCTTCCCGCCGCGGAGTCGGATCTTGAGCGGCCTGTGCGTCCTGTTCGCAATGGTCTTCATGCTCGCCTCGTTCGCAGTCGACGCGCCGATTGTACACGTTTCGGGCTTCGAAGTGTGAGAGGAACGGGGATCGCACCGTGAGCCGTCCCACGCTCGATCCGACGATCCGTCCGGCGCGCGTGGCCGGGGCGGACCGACGTTTCAGACTTTCCGTCGCGGTTCCCTTCTGGTACAACATGCGTTCGCATCGGAGGGGACCGGTGCGGTCCGGGGGCAAGGCGCCGGGTGAGGGGCGAGAACGGGCCGCGAGGCCGATGAGGGGGAGGCGGGAGCGATGTATCACGACTTGACGGAGGAGCAGCGATCGATTCAGGAACTCGCGCGCACGATCGCCGAAGAGAAGGTCCGTCCGGTCCGGCAGAAGTACGACGAGGAGTGCATTTTCCCCTGGGACATTGTCCGCGAGATGGCCAAGGTCGACCTGTTCCGGGTGTTCATCCCCGCCGAGTACGACGGTCTTGTGGAGAACGGGCAGGGGATCGTCAACATGTGCATCGTGACCGAGGAGATCTCGAAGGTCTGCGCGGGGATCGCGCTGGCCTTTGCGGGGACCGGCCTCGGCGCGTTTCCCATTCTCCTGTTCGGGACGGAGGCGCAGAAGCGGCGCTATCTCCCGGAGATCGCCGCGGGGCGGAAACTGGCCGCCTTCGGCCTCACCGAGCCCGGGGCGGGCTCGGATGCGGGCGCGATCAAGACCACCGCGCGCCGGGACGGCGACCACTACGTCCTGAACGGGACCAAGATCTTCATCACGAACGGCGGCGAGGCGGACATCTACACGATCGTCGCCCTCACGAATCCCGAGAAGGGGGCGCGCGGCGCGTCGGCGTTCGTCGTGGAGAAGGGAACGCCGGGGTTCGAATTCGGCAAGAAAGAAACGAAGATGGGGATCCGCGCGAGCGCGACGCGGGAGCTGATTTTCGACGACGCCCGGATCCCCGCGGAGAACCTTCTGGCGAAAGAGGGGATGGGGTTCATCGTCGCGATGAAGACCTTCGACACGTCGCGCCCCGGCGTCGCCGCCCAGGCTCTCGGGATCGCCGAGGGGGCGA
The DNA here is from genome assembly GCA_963790465.1 of Terriglobia bacterium. Classification (GTDB taxonomy): domain Bacteria; phylum Acidobacteriota; class Polarisedimenticolia; order Polarisedimenticolales; family JAIQFR01; genus JAIQFR01. The sequence continues at coordinate 175,119 of CAWBOP010000023.1, forward strand.
TGAACGAGGCGCTCGCCTACGTGCACAAGCGCCACCAGTTCGGAAAGAGCATCCTGTCGTTCCAGGGGATCCAGTGGATGCTCGCGGACATGGCGATCCAGATCGAGGCGGCGCGCTCTCTCGTCTACCGGGTGGCGGCCCGGATCGACCGCGGCGAGACGAAGGATATCGCCCACCTGTCGGCGATGGCGAAGGTGCTTGCCTCCGACGTCGCCATGAGGGTGACAACCGACGCGGTCCAGATCTTCGGCGGATACGGCTACATGTCCGAGTACCCGGTCGAGAAGATGATGCGGGACGCCAAGATCACGCAGATCTACGAGGGGACCAACCAGATCCAGCGCAACGTCATCGGCGCCCGCCTGATCCGCGAGGCGGCCCGGATGACGGGGTAGGGGGCGGCCTTGGAGTTTTTCGCGCAGGTGGTCGACTTCATCGTTCACATCGACGTCCACCTCGACCAGATCATCCGGTCCTACGGCGCATGGACGTACGCGATCCTGTTCGCGATCGTCTTCTGCGAGACCGGCCTCGTCGTGACGCCGCTCCTTCCCGGGGACTCCCTGCTGTTCGCGGTGGGGACGTTCGCGGCCCTCGGCTCCCTCCGCCTCGATTTGACGATCGTCCTGCTGACGATCGCCGCGATTCTCGGCGACACCGTGAACTACTGGATCGGGGCGAAGGTCGGTCCCCGGGTGTTCCACGGGGAGAACGTGCGTTTCCTCAACCGGAAGCACCTCGACCGCACCCATGAGTTCTACGAGAAGTACGGCGGGAAAACGATCATCATCGCCCGCTTCGTGCCGATCGTGCGGACGTTCGCCCCTTTCGTGGCGGGAATCGGCCGGATGTCCTACCGGCGCTTCCTGGCCTACAACGTCGTGGGGGGCGTCCTCTGGATCCTGCTCTTCGTGCTGGGGGGGTATTTCTTCGGGAATTTGCCGGTGGTGCGACGGAATTTCACGCTCGTCATCATGGCGATCATCGTGCTCTCCATCTTGCCGGCCGTCGTCGAGTTCGTCCGGCAGCGGCGGCTGGCGGGAAAGTAGCGCCGCCCGGTCCGGGCTGCGCCGGCGCTGAGATGGGTGTCGTCCGGTGACGCGGCCGGGTATCGGAGACGCTGGAATGAGTGAGGGCGTCGGCCCAGGATCCGAGGGTGCTTCCGGGCTCGAGCCGGAGCCGGAATCAGGCGAGCACGAGGGGTTCCTCGCGGGGCTGAAGCGTGTGCTCGTCGGGCGGCCGCGGGACCCGCGCGATCCGACGGTCTTCCACAAGCTCTCCCTCATGGCCTTCCTGGCCTGGGTCGGCCTGGGAGGGGACGGGCTCTCGTCGTCGTCGTACGGGCCGGACGAGGCGTTCCGCGCACTCGAGGGGCACGAGTACCTCTCGCTCTACCTCGCATTGATGACCGCCGCGACCGTGGCGATCATCTCGTACTGCTACAGCCTGGTCGTCGAGCACTTCCCGAGCGGCGGCGGGTACGTCGTCGCCAGCAAGATGCTCGGGCCGGTTCCCGGGGTGGTCTCGGGCTCGGCGCTGGTCGTGGACTACGTCCTGACCATCGCTCTCTCGATCGCCTCCGGGGTGGACGCGCTTCTGAGCTTCCTCCCCCTTGCATGGCAGTCGGCGAGGGTGCCGCTCGACCTGATCATCGTCCTGGTCTTGCTGATCCTGAATTTGCGGGGGGTCAAGGAGTCCATCAAGGTCCTCCTCCCGATCTTCCTGGTGTTCCTCGCGACGCATGCCGTGTTGATCTTCTACGGCATCCTGGCGCACGTCCGCGATCTGCCGGAGGTCTTCTCCCAGGTGCACGCGGAGACGTCCCGGTCGGTGGAAAGTCTCGGCCTCTTCGCGGTCCTCGCGCTCCTGTTCCGCGCGTACTCGATGGGGGCGGGGACGTACACGGGGATCGAGGCGGTCTCGAACGGGATGGAGATCCTGCGGGAGCCGAGGGTGGCCACCGCGCGTCGCACCATGGTCTACATGGCGCTTTCCCTGGCCTTCACGGCCGGCGGCATCCTGGTCTGTTACCTGCTCTGGAAGGCGGCGCCCGAGGCCGGAAAGACCATGAACGCGGTGCTCCTCGATCGGGTGATGGGGCCGTGGCGGATCGGCGGCTGGCGGGTCGGGGAGTGGATGGTGGTGCTGACGCTCGTCTCGGAGGGGGCGCTCCTGTTCGTCGCCGCGCAGACCGGCTTCATCGGCGGTCCCCGCGTGCTGTCGAACATGGCGATCGATTCCTGGGTGCCCCACCGATTCGCGAACCTCTCCGAGCGGCTCGTCACCCAGAACGGCGTCATCCTGATGGCGGCGGCCGCGGCGGTCCTGATGGTGTACGCGAGGGGGAGCGTTTCCTTCCTGCTGGTCCTCTACGCGATCAACGTGTTCTTGACGTTCAGCCTGACCCAACTCGGCATGGTCCGGCTCTGGATCCAGCAACGCCGCAAGAACCCTCGCTGGCGGCGCTATCTCGGCGCTCACGGGGTCGGTTTCGTGCTGTGCGCGTCGGTGCTCGTGATCGTCACCCTCGAGAAGTTCAAGGAAGGCGGCTGGCTGACGCTGGTCATCACCTCGTCGTTCATCGGCCTGTGCTTTCTCGTCAGGCGGCACTACGCCCGGGTCCGGAGCGAGATCGGCAAGCTGGACAAGGTCCTGACGCAGATTCCGCCGGAGCGGGAGCAGGCGGGCGTGGAGCGGCCGGACCGTGACCAGCCGGTCGCCGCGCTCCTGGTCTCCGGATACGGCGGCCTCGGGATCCACTCGCTGCTGTCGGTGCAGCAGCTGTTCCCCGGCTACTACCGCGGCGTGGTGTTCCTGTCGGTGGGCCGGGTGGACTCGGGGGCATTCAAGGGGAAGGCCGAGGTGGACGCGCTGGTCGGGACCACCGAGGAGAACCTCGCCCGCTACGTCAGCCTGGCCCGGAGCCTCAATCTGCGCGCCGACTCCCTCTACCGGATCGGCACCGACGTGGTGCACGACGCGGAGATGCTCTGTCAGGAAGTGACGGCGCGCTACCCGAGGGCGGTCTTCTTCCTCGGAAAGGTCGTGTTCGCCCAGGACCGGTTCACCCACCGGTTCCTCCACAACGACACGGCGAATTCCATCCAGAGGCGGCTGCAGTTCGGCGGGCTCCAGGCGATCATCCTTCCGATCCGGATCCGGATGAAGGGAGGGATGCTCTGAGCTCCCGGGAGCCGGAGCGACGACCCTGGCGCGGATCGGACGGGCGGACCGGCACCTGACGGCGCTTCAGCGCGGTCCGAGCCGGATGTCGAGCATCACGCCGACGGCCGGTCGCGAGCCGAGCGAGACTTCGGGTACGACCCGCACGGCGTGTTCTTCCCCCCTCGCCGAACCGTGCCGGCGGCAAACCCACTCCGCCACCACGTGCCCCATGGCGGCTCCGGCCACGATGTCCGATGCCCAGTGGGAGTCCGATTCAACCATCGCCAGGCCGAGGAGCGTTGCAAGAGGATAGGCGATCCAGGCCGCGCGTCGGCCGTAGCGTTCCGACAGCACCGTGGCGATGGCGAAGGCGCGGGTCGCGTGACCGGACGGGAAAGCGTGGTCCCCTTCCGTGAAAAATGCTCCGGGCTTCCCCTCGGCTCCGGGGCTGCTCCGGGCGAGGGCCCAGCGCGATCCGAGATTGAACACGTTGGCCAAAAGGAGCGACTTCGCCATGATCCGGCCGGTCTCGGCGTGCTTTTCGCTTCCGGCAAGCTCGCCGCCCCCCCAAAGCGCGAGGGCGGCCACCGACGTCGTTCCGAGATGGCCGAGAGGCTCGATTCGGACCTGCCAGCTATCTAGACTCGGAGAGCGCCTGTTCTGGACCGCGGTGCGGATCCCCCGATCCATCCTCATCACGGCGACGAGGGCGAAGGCGAACGCCGCGGCCTTTTCGGTCACGACGAGCCGCGGCGGCGTGGAGCGCAGGTTTCTTGAAAGGACCTGCCCTGCATCCCGCGGTGAGGGACGGATCTCGAACTCCGCGCCGGCCGAGAAAAGCGGTGGAAGCGCCGCCACGTCGGCGCGCGCCCACGGTGCCGGCGCGAGGGCGCAGACCGACACGCAGATCAAGCGAACGAGCGTCGCCGAGCGGCGGCTAGCGGCGGCCAAGCAACCCCTCTTTGAGGGCGGCGTTCGGCGGCGAGGGGCCTAGCCAGATGGCGAAGAGCATCTTCGCGAAATCGTCCCCCGGGATCGTGGCGACGCGTTTTCCTCCGACCTCGACGTCGGTCCCTTTCCCTGGAACGGTCGAGAACGCGAGCACGTCACCCTCCCGCAAATCGGGCATCGCCTTGTTCAACGCGTCGAGGCGATCCCTGAGCGACGCGAAGCTCGCTCCGGCGTTCTTCTCGAACCCTTCGGTCCAGGCCTTCACGATGTCGTCCCGGCCGACGTTACGCACGAACTCGAGAACGATCCGGCGGACGGCGGCCGCGGCGAGGATCTCGTCGGCATTCGCCGTCGTCTTCTCGAGATACAGCCCCGCCACGTACACCTTCGCGATGCCGTAGGCCTTGCGAAGACCGATGCCGTTCAGGACGAGACTCTTCCCCTCGTGGTCCACACGCTCGGGGAAACTCACCCCCGCGAGGTCCCCGGCGAAGGCCGAGGCGGCGAAAATAAATGCGATCACAGCTGCAAGCAGCGTCTTCTTCATGCAAGTCCCTCTCTTCGTGAGTTCCGAGAATCTTAGCACGGTCCTAGGGCGTCATGTCCGGCGGCCTCGGCACAGGCGGCGACTCGACCGGCTTCTTCCGCAGCGATTCGAGGAGAACCTCCACCGCTTTCTCGAGACTGGGGTCGCCTCCGGCGATGCGGGCCTCCGGCAGGTCGACGATCTCGATGTCCGGGGAGACGCCGCGATTCTCGACGATCCACTGTCCCTGCTCGTCGTAGATGCGGAAGGTCGGCACGTCGACCCTCCCGCCGTCGACGAGCGAGGGGTTGCCGGAGAGACCGATGAGACCGCCCCAGGTGCGCGTCCCGATCAGGGGGCCGAGCCCGTTCTTGCGAAAGAAGTAGGGGAGGGCGTCGCCGCCCGACGAGGAATACCCATTGACGAGCATCGCTTTCGGCCCGTCGTGGGCGAAAGCGGGGGTCCGCATGCTTTCGATGCCTCGGCGCGCCCACCAGGCCAGGGTCGTGCGCGTGAAGTATCCGATCATCCTGTCCGGAATGAAACCGCCGCCGTTGTACCGGTCGTCGATCACGAGGGCGGGCTTCGAGACCTGCGAGTAGAAGAGCTTTTGCAGCATCCGGTTCCCCGCAAGGGCCGTGTCCGGAAGATGGATGTAGCCCACCCGGCCCCCCGAAAGCCGGTCGGCGAGGGCCATGCGGCCACGCACCCAATCGAGGTAGCGCAGGTTCAGTTCGCTCGAGATCGCTCGCACGGTGACGGTCCGGGCGCTTCCGGCGTCCGGGCCGGCGGACACCCTGAGCGTGACCTGCCGGTCGGCCTTGTTCTCGAGAAGCCGGAACGGATTGTCCCGGGTCGTCAGGTCGTGCCCGTCGATCGCCAGGAGGAACTCTCCCTCCTTGACGCCGACACCCGGCTCCGTGAGGGGGGAGCGCCAGCCCTCGTCCCAGTTCTCGCCCGCGTAGATCTTCGAGATCCGGTAGCGCCCGGAAGGGTCGGCGGTGAACTCGCAGCCGAGCATCCCTCCCGGCACGCGACGGACGCGGGGTTCGTCGCCGGAAGAGACGTAAGTGTGACCGGCCTCGAGCTCGCCGATCATCTCGCCGAAGATGAAGTCGAGGTCGGCCCGGTGGGCGACGAACGGTACGAGGGGACGGTACCGCTCGCCGATCCGCTTCCAGTCGACGCCGTGCATCGCGGGGTCGTAGAACCAGTCGCGGTAGATCCTTGAGGCGTCGTCGAACATCTGCCGCCACTCCGCTCTCGGGTCGAGCTTCACCTCGAGCCCCGCGAGATCGAGCTTCCCGTCGCCCGGCTTGAGGCCGGCCTTCGCGTCGGCGATCCCCCAGTCCTTGCCGGCCTTGTAGAGGAGCTTTTTCCCGTCGAAAGAAAGAGAGTACACGTCGACTTCGTCCAGGATCTTCTCCTCCTTCCGCTCCTTGAAATCGAAACGGTAGAGGGCGCGCTCGGGTCCCGCGTCGCCGCTAAGGTAGAACAGGGCGTCGGCGACGGCCGAGACCGACGCGTAGGCGCCGGGCTTCACGCCGGGGAGGGCGACCGTTCGAGCGTCGAACCCGTCGGCGACGACGTTGACGATAGCGGGCGGAGCCGCGCCTTTCGCGGCGTCCTTTCCCTCTTTCGCGGCGGCGGGTTCCCTCCCCGCGTGGCCCTCCGGCGCCGCCGGGTCCTTCCCCTTGGCCGCGGGCTCGTCGTCCTTGGGCTTTTCCTCGTCGCTCTTCGGCGGGAAGAGCGGCGGCGCTTCGGGATCGAGCGAGGCCGCGTATACCCGCGTCGCCTTCGCGTACAGGTAGTCGAACTCGAAGGCGCTGAACGTGGGCTGGTAGTCGCGGTTGCTCAGGAAGAAGAGGTTCTTCCCGTCGGCGCTGAAGGCTGGGCCGAAATCCGCGGTGAGGCCGTCGCCGAGCATCGAGACGCGGTGGGTCTCGAGGGAGTAGATCGCGAGACCGGGTTGCCGCGTCGGGTGACTCTTCTCGTAGACCAGCCAGCGGCCATCCGGCGACCATCGATAGACGTCGAGGTCCTCTCGCGTGCCCCGGTCCACCTCGGTGATCGTTCCCGTGGCGACGTCGAGGATGAGGAGTCGCTGCCGGCGATCGCCGAAGGCGATCTTCTTGGAGTCGGGACTCCACGCGGGACGGAACCGCCAGACCCCGCCGTCCGTGGTGAGCCGGCGCGGCGCCCCGGAGCCGTCCTGGCCCCGCAGGTAGATCTCGTACTCGCCGGTCGCGTCGGAAAGGTAGGCGATCCACTTGCCGTCCGGCGACCACGCCGGAGACATCTCGCGGATCCCCTGGGTCTCGGAAAGGTTGCGTGTCGGGCCGTCCTTGGCGGGGACGGTGAATAATTCGCCTCGCGCCTCGAACACCACCCGCGCCCCGCTGGGGGACAGGTCGGCGTCTCCGACGAACTCCCGGACTTCCTTGAACCGGGGGACCGCGGCCGCCAGGTCGGCGCCGAGAGCGACCGGGATCTTCTCGGGCTTCAGGTCGTCGAGACCCATCCGGTAAAGGTAGCCGCCGTTCGAGAACACGATGGCGTCCGGGCCGAGGCTGGGCCAGAGAACGTCGTACTCGTCGAATCGAGTGACTTTCCGGGTGGTGCCGGTTTCGAGATCGTAGGCGTGAAGATTGAGGGTGTGGTCCCGGTCCGACGTGAAGAAGATCGTGTCCCCCGTCCACATCGGAAAATTGTCGGTCCCGGGGTCGTCGGTGATACGCCGCGAGCGGTTCGTCACGAGGTCGTAGATCCAGATGTCCTGGGCGCGGCCGCCTCGCGTTCGCTTCCAGGTCCGGAACTCGCGGTCGACGGGGCAGTAGGCGAGTTTCTTCCCGTCGGGGGAGAACGACGCGCTTCCTCCCTCGGGGAGGGGGAGGGGCGTTTCGAGGCCGCCCGCGGGATCGACCAGGTAGTAACGCCCCATTCGCTGCCCCCAGGGAGTGCGGTTCATGCGCACCAGGATCTTCCCGTCGCGCGTCCAACCCATCACCCAGTCGTCCCACCCGCCCCGTGGCGGCATCGGGCCCACGTCCGTGTAGAAGGTGAGTTGCCGGGGCTCGCCGCCCCACGACGGCATCACGTACACCTGCCGCGAGCCGCTGTATTCCGCCGAGAAGGCGATCCACTTTCCGTCGGGGGAGATCTTCGGGAACAGCTCGAGCCCCTCGTGGGACGTCAGCCGGAGCGCCGGCCCTCCCGTCACGCTCGCGCGCCAGATGTCGCCGGCGTAAACGAACACCACGAAATCGCCGTGGATGTCCGGGAATCGGAGAAGACGCCCCTCCGGCGGACCGGAAGCGTCGGTTGCCGCGGCGAGCGGCAGGGCAAGGGCCGTGGCGAGCAGAAGGACGAGCCATGCCGCGAACGCGCGGTGGATCCGGACGGTCGGAATCGTGGGCATCGGGCGGACCTCCAGGGGAAAGACCGCCGCCCCGGCGGCGGCGGGAGGGCATCCTCGCACGGGAGGCCCCCGGCTTTCCAGATACCCGGGCGACGCACGGCGGTTCCGTTCGCATTATGATTACCGCGGGTCGCGCGCCGCGGCGTTCCCCGAGAGACGGGGGAGTGTCGCGCGGTGGCGCAAGGGGAGTGATGCCGCTCAACGGCCGCATCGGTCAGTACGAGGTCGCGGAACTGCTCGGCTCGGGGGCGATGGGGGAGGTCTATCGCGCGACGGACGCGAAGATGTTCGGCCGGGTGGTCGCGCTCAAGATCCTCTCGGAGCGGCTGTCCCAGAACGAACAGGCCTGCGCCCGGTTCAAGCGCGAGGTCGAGGTCGCATCGAGCCTCGTCCACCCGAACATCGTGACGATCCACGACCGGGGGGAGCACGAGGGACGGCCCTACTTCGTCATGGAGTATCTCGAGGGGACCGACCTCACCGAGTTGATCCGCCAGCACACGAGCCGGACCGTCGAGCAACGGATCGAGATCTCGCGGCAGATCGCCGACGCGCTCCATTTCGCCCACGGACACAACGTGGTTCACCGGGACGTGAAGCCGTCCAACATCATGCTCACCGAGGTGAGCGGGCAGGAGCAGACCAAGCTGGTGGACTTCGGGATCGCGCACATCGAGCGGTCCAGTCTCACCCGGGCGACGACCCAGCCCGGGACGTTTTCCTACATGTCCCCGGAACAGCTCAAGAACGAGGCGCTCGACCACCGGAGCGACCTGTTCTCGCTCGGGATCGTGCTCTACGAACTGTTCACCGGCACCCATCCGTTCGATGCCCCCAGCGAGGCGCTGATCACCACCAGGATCCTGCGGGACGAGCCGGAGCCGGCCCGCAACCGGAGCCCGGAAGTTCCAGCGGCGCTCGACTCGCTCGTGCTGAAGCTCCTCGAGAAAGAGCCGATGCAGCGGCCGCAAACCTCCGGCGAGGTGGCGGAGGCTCTCCGTCAGATCCTGCGAAAGCTGCAGACCCGCGGCGTGGCGACCGACCCGTCCGAATACTCGAACCTCAACGACCTCACCCGGCAGATGGTGGAGAACCTGCTGACCTGGGCGCGCCAGAAGGAGGCGGAGGGGGAGCTCGAAGAGGCGCTCGATGCGTACGAGAAGGCGCACCATCTCGCACCGGAAAGCGAGCGCCTCAAGATAAAGCTGCCGCGACTGCGGCATCGGATCGAGTCCGACAAGAGACTGAAAGAGCTTCTGGACCGCGCGCGGGAGGCGGTCGCGGGAGGCCGGACCGGCGAGGCGCGAGAGCACTGGCGGGACGCCTGGATCCTGAGTCCCGACAGCACGGAGGTTGCCGCGCTCGATCGGGACATCGAGGCCGCGGAGAAGATCGCCCCAGAGGATCGAGATCGCAAGGCTTTCGTGGAATCGCACATCCGTCTCGTCGAGGAAGCGCTGGATACCGGGCGGACCGACCTGGCGCGCGCGCCGCTCGTCGAGATCCTGAAGCGCTATCCGGACGAGACCCTGGCGGGCCTGATGCTGGATCGGCTGATGGCGATCACCACGTCGGGGATCTCCTACGCCGAGTACCGTGCCGCCCTCAAGGATGCCAAGCGGGCTCTCACCGACGGGCGGTACTCCGACGCGCGGACCGCGTGCTCCCGGGCGAAGGAGATCTGGCGTGGGGACGAGGAGGCGCTTTCCCTTGAGCGGGAGATCACGGCCCGGGCGGAGGCCGGGGTCGCCGCGTTGGTCGGCCGGATCGAAAAATTGATCGAGGAGTGCGAGGCGGCGGGACAGGACGACGCCCGCGCGCTCGAGAGCGTCCGCGCCGCGCTGGAGGGGCTCGAGAAGGCGCGCGGTGTCGGCGCGGACCCCGAGTGGATCCGCCGCGCCGAGGAACAGGCTCGCCGCCGCAAGGAAGAGATCGAGGAGCATCTGCGGGTGAAGGAGCGGCAGGCGCGCGAGCGGGAGGAGCAACGCCGCAAGGTCGTCGGTAGCTTCCTGCAAAGGGGGCGCAATCTGGCCGATGAGGCGGAAGCCCTGCGTCGGCGGGAGCCTTCGGAGGCCGAGAGGGCCCTCGAGGCGTATCAGCAGGGGCGGGCCGCCTACTCCAAGGTCCTCGAGGAGGACGCCGAGAACCTGGAGGCGCTCGAAGCGATACGGAAGATCGACGCCTCGCGGGCGGATCTTCAGCACGAGATCGACGCCGCGCGGTCCCGAATCGGGGAAGCGGCCGGATGGGTGAGCACCGCGCGAGGGGCGCTCGAGCGGGCGCGCTCGGATGCGGAAGGGGACGATGGGGCCCGGCGCCGGTGTCTTGCTTCCATCGAAGAGGGATTGGAAGCGGTGCGGCGGGCGCTCTCGCTGATTCCGAACCACGAAGAAGCGCTCGGCTTCCGCCGGGACCTCGAGGCGCTCGGGAAGGGGGTACGGGCCGAAACGGAGCGGCGAGAGGCCGCCCGGAAGGAGATGGAAACTCGCCGGCACGCGGCCGTGGATGCGGCGCTCGGTGAGGGGCGCGGGCTCCTGGGGAATCTGGAATCGCTGGTGATGTCCGGCGATGCGAAGGACCTCGCGCAGGCCGATGCGGTCGGTCAGGCTGCCGACGCGGCGTACCGGAGGGTGCTGGTTCTCGAGGCCGAGCACCCGGAAGCCGCCGAAGCTCTCCTCGTGGTGGCGAGCTACCAGGAGCACGCGCGGTCGGAGCTCCAGCGGTTGCGCCAGCAACAGGAAGCGGAACTTCGCGAGGCCGCCAAAGGGCAGGCGGAGAAGGAAGAAAGACTCCGGCAAGAACGCGCGGCGGCGGAGGCCGCCGAGCAGGCCAAGAGGCAGGCCGAGGAGGTGCGGATCGGCGCGGAGCGCTCCGAGCGGATCGCGGCCGCGCTTGCCGGTTCGAAAGACCTCCTCTCGCAGGCGACAGCTCTCGGAAAGCAGTTCTCGGCGGCGGAAGGGGAGCGCCTGATCGGCTTTCTGGAAGGTGCCAAGAAATCGCTTCGGCAAGCATTGGATCTCGATCCTGAGAACACCGAGGCGAAGAAGCTCCTCGCGAGCGTCGACGCCCACTCGGCCGAGATCGCCCCCGCGATCGAGAAGGCTCGGCGGCAGGGGCAGCTAGCGGCGGTTCGCGTGAAGCTGGAGACGGCGCGAGGGCTCGGCGCCGCCGGGAAACACAAGGAAGCGCTTTCGGTGCTGGAGCCGCTCGATCGCGAATGCCGCCCCTACGAATGGCTCCATGATGCGATGCCGGAGATCCAGAAACTGCGGGCGGCGAGCGCCGCCGCGCAGGGAAAGGGTCGGAAGAAGATCGCGATCTTCGCCGGCGCGGGGACGCTGGCGATCGCGGTGGTCGCGATTCTGATCGTCGTGATGTCGGGGAAGGTACCGCCAGAGCCGCCGCGGCCTCCCGCGCGGGAAGTGGTCGTGCCACCCGCGCCTAAACCGGAGACGCGGCCCGCGGCGCCGAAACCCGAGCCGAAGCCGCAGCCACCCGCGCCTAAACCGGAGATGCAGCCCGCGGCGCCGAAACCCGAGCCGAAGCCGCAGCCACCCGCGCCTAAACCGGAGACGCAGCCCGCGGCGCCGAAGCCCGAGCCGAAGCCGCAGCCACCTGCGCCTAAACCGGAGGTGCAGCCCGCGGCGCCGAAGCCCGAGCCGAAGCCGCAGCCACCCGCGCCTAAACCGGAGCCGACGCCACGGGCGAAAGAGGCTCGGACCGCGCGGTTCAAGGGAACGATCTCGATCGGCGGCAAACGCGTGGCGGCGGGTTACAAGGTGACGTTCCGGAATATCTCGTCGACCCCGCCCACGAAGGTGGAGAGCCTGGAGACCGACGCCGATGGAACTTACGCCATCGAGGTCAACGTTCTGGAGCGCCACGAGGCCCTTTCGGTGACAGGCCCCGGAGGTGTCCGTTACACGCTTCGCTCCAACGCGAGAAAAATCGATTCGCCCGGCACGACCATCCTCTGGGACCTCGAGATCCCAAGCGCGGGAAAGTAACCACGGCCGGCCAAGGATGCCGGCGCGCGGTCCTCTTTCCTCCCCGCTCTCATCTGGGGTATGATCGCGTCATCGAAGATCTAGGAGGCACATCATGAGACAAGGGCGTCGGATTGGGACGGCGGGGTTGCTTGCGGCGGCCGTGGCGATTTCGAGCGCCGCATGGGCCGAGGCGACTCCCAAGGTGAAGATTCGAGGAGTCATCACGCCGCCGCAGGTCACGGCTCCGGTCAACATGTCCATCACGGTCTATCCGGCCGTGCAGGACAACTTCGGGAACTTCCTCCCTGCAACCGAAGGGGTCCAGAACAGGTTCGTTTACTACGATCCCAAGACCCCGGGTCGCCCGGCGGATTTCGAACTGGATCTCGACGTCCTCAAGGAGTACGAGGTGCGGGTCGAGGTGCTCGACGAGACCGGCGAGCCGATCAAGGACCGGACGTACTATTTCGCCGACATCACGCCGGAAAATCCCGAGGTGCAGACGGCATTGCGGACGGACACGGTGGTCCCCGTTTCTCTGGCCTTTCGCTGCGAGCCGCGCTCGGCCAGCAAGAACAACTTCATCTCGCCGGATCCGTCCGAGGCGGGCGGCTACGTCCTGAAACACTACAACAACCTCTTTTCCGTTCCTCAGGCGCCGCCCGCAAAGTAAGGGTACCGCGCATGAAAAAGCCTCCGGACGCCGGACTCCCGGCGTTCCCGGAGGCTTTCATGGAACGGGGTTCTAGTTCCCTTCGCAGTTCAGGATGATGTCCGCCCGCCGGTTCTGCGCCCAGAATGCTTCGTCGCTGCCGGGGGGATCGGGCTGCTCCTTGCCGAGGGAGACCTTCTTCGCATGCGCCGGATCCACCACGCCGAGGTCAACGAGGTAATCCCGCGCCATCATGGCCCTCCGGTCGCCAAGGGCCAGGTTGTAGTCGACGGTGCCCCGCTCGTCGCAGCGACCTCGGACCGTCAACTCGACCCCCGACGGCTTGAGGGGACGGAGGATAGCGGCCGTTGCCGTCAGAACCTCTTTCGCTTGGGTGTCGAGGTCCGACCGGTTGTAGTTGAACAGCACGCGTAGGGCCGCCAGCTTCGCCTGCGCGTCCTCGCACGCGGTCGTCTTCGCCAGCACGACGATGGGATCCGCGGATTCGATCTCGGCGACGACCTGTCCTCCGGGATCCCGTATGGCGCCATGGAGCTTGTAGGTGCCCGGAGCAATCGACGGGACCTCGGCCGACCCGGCATAGAGATCCGGTGTCGCACGCGACGAAACCGGGATGCGCCAGGTTGTCCCCTCGACTCCGACTTCGAGGCGGTGCCCCTCGGGCACCACCGCGCGGGTCGAAACCTGGACGCCGTCGCCCGGTCGGCGCGGCGTAGTCGCGGTATGGGTCAAGAAAGCGATCGAGGGGGCTCGGGACACCGACGCCTGGAGCGTGACCGCGAGTTCGGGTGGAGGCGCCGGCGCGGCGATAGCCAGGGGCTGCGGAGGCCGTTTTTCCTTGCAGCTCACGCTGGCGATCAGCGGTAGCGGCAACAACACGATCACCGAAAGATTCCGAATCCATCGCGCATTCATGACGAACCTCTTCGTTGGCCCGGAAGTACGGCCGGAACCGATCAGGGGTTGGAGGGGGAGGTGCTGCTGGAGCCACCCGCCGCCACCGCGACGACGGCCCCCGCGCCGAGCACGATGCCCACGACGCCTCCGGGGGTCTTCCACCAGGGCTTCTTGGCTGAAGCGCGTGCTTGCGAAGGAGGAGCAGGCTTCGACGCCGGCTTCGGCTGGGGCTTCGCGGCGGTTACCGCCGGCTTCGCCGGAGGCTTCGGCTGTTCGATTTTCGGCGCGGCGCGCTCTTCCGGCACCTTGGCCCCACCGACGAGTTGGAACTGGACGTCGCGGCGGTACACGCCGGCCGCGCGAATCGGCAGCGGGGCGCCCGCCTGGACGGGCAGAGACGTTCCGTCGGAGGCCACCGCCCGGATCAATTGGTAACGAGAGCCGGTTGGGACCTGCAGCGAGTACTCGCCGGCGGCGTTACTGGCGGAACTTGTGTATTCCGCGCCGCTCACGGCGTCCTTGAACACGACTTTGAAGGCCGGAGCCGGCCGCCCCGACGGATCGAGGATCACACCCTGGAGCGTGGCCGTTTGCTGTGCGGTCGCAACGGGCAGCAACAGCGAGGGAGTTAGAAGCGACAGGCTCAAGACGCGGACCAGCATCCGGCGGGTCCACCATCCGACTGGAACTCTGCTCATGAAACATTCTCCCTTCTGAAGAGAATCACGTTTCGGACGAAACGTACCCTGTAGAGCGAATCTAACGACATCGCGCGGCGATTGTCAAGCGAATTCTGGAATTTCGGCATTCCAAAAAGGACGATCGGTATATACTCTGACGGTTCGTGCGCTCGCGGCGGACTGCGGGTTCCCGCGACGGAGTGCGATCGTCGATTCCGTGATCCGGAGGCGAGCGGGCGTAGCCGGCGAGACCTCCCGGATATCGGGGAGTGATCTATGGATTCGGCCGAGCCCACCGCTCGGACAGGCGCATGCTTGCCGGAAGGCGTGGCGCGGGCGCTCGGCGTGCCCGAGGGTACCCGGCTCGAGACCCGGCCGGAATTCGAGGCGCCCTCACCGGTGACCCTGATCCGCCCGGACGGGTCGTCGCGTGTATTCCTGGCGGTAGAGATTTCGCGGGAAGGATCAGCGAGTCGGGGGTTGGCGCTGCTGCGGATCTTGCCGCTCGATCTCGGCTCCGCGCCCGCGGAGTCTGGTGCCGCGAGGCCCGCCCGCTGGCGGCAGGAGTGGGCCGACCTCACCGCTCTCTCTCGTCCGGAAGCCGGCATTCCCACGCTGTTCACGGGGGGGATCAGACCGCCGCGGCACGCTCCGATGTTGCCGCCGCTCTTCTTCTGCCGTGTCCGGCACGTCTGGATAGCGGCCGTTTGTCCGGGTTGCCGCGGCGCGGTCGAGGGGGATCATGGCGCCGGAGAGCGGTGCCCGTCCTGCGGTTCGCCCGCTTCGGCCGGCTCCCTTTCGCGTCCTGAGGGCACCCCATCCCTCCGCGCGCTCTGGGAACGGGTCCAGGGAGGTGCGACGGGGGACGGCCTCGACCCCGCGTGCGTGTCGTGCGACCGGCGGGCCGGCTGCTTCCCGGTCTCGGGGCCGTCGGAGGAGCCCGGGACGGCCGGGGACGTTCTGCAGCCGATCTCCCGGGTCGCGTGGGGAGGCGCGCTGCTGGAACCGTTCCACCTCCCGTTCACCTCGTGGTGCGCTCTGGCGGCGGGAGCGCCGTGGGTCACGGTGCGCGAGGGGTTGCCCTCTTTCCCGCCGGCGATTCTCGAGGATCTCGACGCCCGGATGCTGCACGAACGCGCGTTTCTCCAGGTGGCGAGCGCTCCCGGACCGTTTGGCCTCGAGTCGCTGCTGCTCCGGCTCGAAACCCTGAGGCAGCTGCTCGAAGGGGTGCGAATGGTTTCGCTCGGTCTCGCTCACCCGCATCTCGGACTCGCTCCGGAAACGGTCTGGGTCCGGATCGAGAGGCCCGGGAGTCTCCGCACCGCGCTGTGGAGCGCCCGTCTCGTGTTCCTCGATCCGGCACCGGCGGGGGGCGGCGATAGGGTGGCCGGGCGCCCCCCGTTCCTCGTTCCGCCCGGATGCGAGGTGGGGGACGAATGGTTCGAAGGGATGTGCATCCCTCGCGCCGCGGGAACGGCGTCGGCCGAGACGGGGCAGATCGGAATCGATTTTTTGCCGAACGCCCCGCTGGCCAAACCGCCCGTGCGTGGCGATGCCGTTCGCCTGGGGGTGCCTTCGGCGCGGTCGGGAGTCACCGGGCGCGTTTTCGCCGGCACGGTCGAAATCGGATTCCCGGAAGTCTGCCGGATTCTCGTGAGCGACCCTGCGCTCAGCCCCGAGGAGATTCGAGGGGTTCTCACCGGAGCCGCGGTCAAGCTCCAGCTCAAGCGCGATCACTCCCTGGTCGACGATCTCTACGCGGCCGGAACGATGTTCCTCTCCCTACTGCTTCGCGAGGCGGGGGACCTCGAGGAAGCGGCCCGCTTTCGCGACGCCCTGGCTCCGCGGCTCAGAGGGGCGGGCGGGTCGGACGGCGGCATGACCGAATCGCTGCGCGCGGTGGAGTCGAGCGGAGTTTTCGCTGTGCAGGGCGGTTCGAATCCCTTAGAATCGGCTTCAGGCGAAAAAGGAGTCGGGGCCGTGCTCGATCGGGCTCTCGTGGCGCGGGCTGTGGCGCTCGGGATGCGGATGTGCGCCGCGATCCCCGGTGGATATCCCTGTCAGGCTCATGAGCCGGCCGGACCCGCCGAAAAGGAGCGGGCCTACGACGGACTCCTCGATGCGTTGACCGCCCTCTCGCGCGAAGTCCGGGAGCGTCTGTTCGCAACGGCGGTCACGGACGACGCGGCGCTCGCGGCGCTGGGAACCTACGTGGTCGAGTGGCTCCAGCCGGCGGCGTCCCACCCGTCGGACGGCGCAAAACCTCCCGGCGGCGGTTCCCGGCGGGAGACGCGATGAGCGACGTCGCCCGGATCGCCGACGCGCTGCGCGCGGCGACGCGGACACAGGGGGATCCTGGAGCGCGGCGCGCGGCGGCGCTCGAGGTTCTGAGGCGAGAGATGGCGGGAATTCCCCGGGAGGAAGTTCTCTCCACGCTCGCCGGGCTTCGTGCCAGCCTCGCTCCCGCGGATCGCGACAGCGAGGCGTCGAGGCTCTGGGGCGCGCTGGTGATGGCGGAAAGTCGGCAACGCGAGAACGCGGCCGGTTCCCCCCAGGGGGTCGATCCGGCCCTGCTGCGCTCGGTGCTCGGGACGGAAGGGAAGGACGCCACTGCGGCGACGCCCGAGGTCGGGGAGCGGCTCGGGTGGGTGCTCGGCCGGATCGTGGACGTTCTCGTGCGGTGCGACGAGGCGCTGCGAAGGCTCAACCTCGACCTCAGGACGCACATGATGCTCGACGGGCGCACCGGCGGCACCGTGGTGGGGCTCAAGCTCGAGGAGCCGATCCGCAAGCTGATCGCGCGCGCGGTGCTCGAAACCGGCGACCCCGCGGAACTCGAGAGGCGGGTCGAGAGGATCGCGAGCGCGGGGATCCTGCTTCACAAAGCGCACGAGGCGAGCAACCGGCAGGCCTGGGAGGCGATCCGAAAACGTCTCGACCCGCAGGTCATCCAGAAGGAACACGGCGGACGCGCCTGGGAGGCGTACCGCAAGGTCTATCACAACGAGCTCCTGGATTTCGGGGCGGATTTTGAAGAGCAGTTCGTGACGAAGCCGTTCCTGCAGGAGTACTTCAGCATCCTGGACAAGGTGAAGTGAACCTTGGCGGGCGCCGGACGGCGGACGACGGTTCGCTTCCCGCGCGAGGAGATCGAGACGCGTCATGAGAAACCTCTCTCCCGTGATTTGGAGTGAAGGGCTGTTCCTGAGGCCCCACCACTTCCAGCAGCAGGACCGCTACCACGAGGACCGGCTCGGCCTCCACCTCGAGTTGCTGGATCGATTTCACTGGGGGGTCGCGGCGCTCGAGGTCGAGCGGTCGGCGCTCAAGAACCGGGTGGTCGAGGTCTCGAGGGCGGTCGTGGCCTTTCCGAGCGGCGCGGTCGCCGTGGCGCCGGAGAACGCGCAGGTCGACCCGAGGAGCTTCGCCGATCACCTTCAGCCGGCGGGTCAGCCGATCGAGGTGTTTCTCGGGCTTCCGAGACTCAGGACGCACGAGCCCAACGTTGTCGACGAGGAGTCTCCCGGCCACGGGACCCCGCGATACCGGATGCGCGCGCGGGAAATTCGAGACGAGGTCTCCGGGGAGCGGCCGACGGCGATGGAGTTCGCGGTCGGGAACCTGCGGCTGCTCTTCGGCGACGAGGACCGAGGCGCGTTCGAGTGCGTCAAGATCGCGGAGGTGGTCCAGAAGGGGGCCGAGCTGTTCGAGCTCGTGGACGCCTTCGTCCCCGCCTGCCTGAGGGTCGACGCCGTCCCCGAACTCCTGCGCCTCTGCAGCCGCGTCCGCGACGCCGTGTCGGCCACCGCACGGACGGGGCACGGCCTCAAGCCGGAGCGCGCCGAAGTCGATCCGAACTTCGCGGTCCGGCTGGTCACGGTGAATTCGTACGTCGCCCTCGTGAACCACCTCCTGGGGAGCGGGAACGTGCACCCGTTCGCGTTCTACAGCGTCATGGCGTCGCTCGCGGGAGCGATGTCGTCCTTTTCGAGGGACGCCGAGGCCTGGGACGTGCCACCCTACCTGCACGAGAGTCCGGGGCCGACCTTCCGCGAGACGGCGGAGAAGATCGACCAGTACCTCGATCTCGCCTTTCCGCGGAAGTACACCGAGGTTCGCCTGTCGTGGAATCCGGCGAGCAGCTGCTACGAGGCCGGCCTCTCGGACGATCACTTCAGCGAGGGGTTCCGGTACTGCCTGTCGTGCGCCGCGGACCGGCCGCCGGAAGCGATACGAACTCAGGTACACGGCACCGCCAAGGTCGGCGCTCCCGAAAAGATCCCGACGCTCAGGAACCTCGCGCTGCGCGGCGTCGCGATCCGGCCGCTCGACGTCGCGCCGTCCGAGATCCCGCGGCGCGCCGCCGCCTACTTCCATGTCGAACCGATCGGACCCGAGTGGGACAAGGTGCGAGAAGTGAAGCGGCTGGCGGTCTATCTTCCGTCGCTGACCGATCTCGCGGTATCGCTGTTCGTGATCCGGCCCTGATCCGTCGCCGGCCTCGCACGAGGGAGGAGAATCATGGAGACACCGCAGCCTGCTCGAGGGCGTTTCGCGAGTGCGCCCGCCCCCGTCGTCGCCAAGGCCGGATCCGAGCGGGGGACGCTCCGAGCGATCTACGCGCCGATCCTGGCGTACGTCGTGCTCTTTCAGCGAACGACCGACAAAGGCAGCGTCACGGCCGAGAAGCTGCGGCAGGAAGTCCGGGCGTTGCTCGACCGGGCGGGGCAGCAGGCGCTGATGTCGGGCTACCGGTCGGAGAAGGTCAACTACGTCCGGTTCTCGATCGTCGCCTTTGTGGACGAGGTGGTGATGATTTCGGACTGGGCGTACCGCTCGGCCTGGATGGAGCGGCCGATGCAGTTCGAGGAGTTCGAGACCACGATCGCGGGCGATCAGTTCTTCGACCGGCTCGAGGGGACCGCCGAAGTGGACCCGGAGGTCGCGGAGATCGACTTCGTCGTCCTGAGCCTCGGATTCAAGGGGCGGTACGTCGGGAACGAGGCGGAACTCACCGCGGTGCGCCGGCGGCTCTTTAGGAAGTTCCCGCCCGAGGCGGTTCTGAGCGTGCCGCAGCTCACGCCGGAGGCGTACGAGACGAAGGTCGAGGGGATCGAGGAGGTCGAGGACCGCTGGAAGTTCTGGCAGTGGGTGGTGGTCGGCGCCATGGCGGCCCTGGTCCTGATCGTCTGGGGGCTGATGCAGTGGGGGTTGGGGGGCGCCGTCGCCGAGTATCGAGACGTGCTCTCCCGGATCGCGAGGTGAGGCGGCCATGCTGATGAAGCTGCTCGGATTCGTTCGGACGTACCTGATGCCGGTGTCGGTCCTCGTCGTCCTGGCGATCCTCGCTCTGACGGTGGGACCGCGGGTCGGCCTCAAACCTCCCCGGAACATCGTGGTGTTCGCGGCGCTCATGGTGCTCGCGATCCTCATCTGCCTCGTCATCTGGTACGTGCAACGCAAACGGGAGAGGCAGTTCGAGTCCGCGATCGTGCAGCAGGCGCAGCAGGACATGGCGCGGGCTTCGGTGGCCCGGCGCGGCGAGATGGAAGCGCTGATCGCTCGCTGGAAGGAGTCGATCCGGCTCCTGCGCGAGGCGAACCTCCGCGGGAAGAACGTTCTCCAGAAGCTGCCCTGGTTCGCGGTCATCGGCGAGTCGGGGTCGGGGAAGACCACCCTGATCAAGAACTCGGGGCTCGATTTCCCGATCGGCGACGCCAAGATCCGCGGGATCGGCGGCACCAAGAACTGCGACTGGTGGTTCGCCAACGAGGCGATCATCCTGGACACCGCGGGCCGGTACGCCTTCGAGGTCCAGAGCGCCCCCGACCGCGAGGAGTGGGAGCGTTTTCTCGGGCTCCTCAAGAAAACCCGCAAGCGCTGTCCGATCAGCGGCCTCGTGGTCACGGTCCCCGCGGATTCGCTGCTGCGGAAGACGGAGGACGAGGTGAGCGCCTACGCGCAGCACCTTCGCGGCAAGATCAACGATCTCATGACCCGCCTCGAGATCGTGTTCCCCGTGTACCTCGTCCTGACGAAGGTGGACCTGGTCGAGGGGTTCGTCGGCTTTTTCAGCCGGTACCCGGCCAACCGGGTCCGCGAGGCGGTCGGCCGCACGTTCGCCGACGTCCGCCCGGCGAGCTGCGTCGCGACCGCGGGAAAGACCCTCGACGACCTTTATGATCGGCTCTGCTCCATGAGCCTCGGCCTCATGGAGGAGGAAGACCCGGGCGCGCCCGCCCAACCCTACCTGATGCACCCCGAGGAGTACCACACGCTCGCGGGGCGGCTCAAGGTCTTCATCGAATCGCTGTTCCGCGAGAACATCTACATGCGGAACCCGATCTTTCGCGGACTCTACTTGACGAGCGGCACGCAGGAAGGGCGCACGATCACGTCGGCGTTTTCCTCGGCGGCTGCGGGCCTCGGGATCGCCCCCGACGTGATGACGACGACATTCGCCGCCGAGATTCCCAAGCGCGCGTACTTCGTTCGCGACCTTCTGAGCCGGATCCTGGTGGAGGACGCCAAGCGAGAGCTGGTGCGCGCGCTCTCACTCGGCGGAAAGCAGCAGTTCGTCCGGGCGCTCTACCGGGTTCTTCTCCCCGCGGGGGCGATCGTGCTGGTGCTCCTGATCTGGGCCGCGGGAAGCTGGGCGGGAAGCCGGGCCGACTGGCGGCAGCTCGCTTCCGCGGTCAAGGACAGCCGGTTCACGAGTCCTTCCTCGGTGCGCGGATCCAGCGTCCGGGACGCGGTGCTCGATCTTTCGAAGATTCGCGACCTCCACGTTTCGGCGAGCGCTCGTTCCGGGGTCCTCAACCTCGGGCTCGTGCGCAGCGATCCCGAGTACGCGGCGTTCGCCAGGGCGTTCTGCGGGGCGGCGGAGAATCACGTCTTGCGGCCGGTCCTCGCGCGGGCCAAGCAGAACCTCGAAGGCGGCCAGACGTCGGCGCGCGATTTCATCGAGGACCTCGCCGCGTACGCCGCCTATCGCCGCGCTTTGACCGACCCGGCTTCGGTGCCCGCGGCGCGCCTTGCGGGGCTCGTGGGACCGGCGAGTGCTAACGACAAGCTCGGCGCCCAGAATGTGAGGACGCAGCTTGGCGAGCTTGCCCTCTCCTACGCGGAGTTCGGAGGGAAGGAGTCGGGCGGGATCTCGTTCCAGACGGTGGCGCAGCGGATCCGCCAGATCGTCACCGACCTCGACCGCACCGACCCGAAGGGGCAGCTTCGCGCGCTGGTGGCCGAGGGAGCCGGGGCGATTCGCGCGAACGCGAGCGAGCAGGAGATCTCCGCGCTCTGGGACCGCTTGCGGCCGATCGCCTACGGGGCGGGCGGCGCGGGAAACATCCCGCCGGAGCTCGTCGAGCAGGTGGACCGCGACATGGAGACCCTTCCGGATGCCCGGGTCGCGCTCGAGGCCTTGAGGGCTCTGAAACCGCAGGTGGTCGCCGGTCTTTCCTCCGTGCAACCCGACGCGGTGGGCGGGAAGCTCGGCGCGTTCGTCCAGTCCGTGAGGACGCCGCTCGCGCAGGCGGCGGACGTCGCCGTGCCGTCGTGCGGGATGATCTCCCCGGACGATCCGGCGACGATCACGACCGCTCAGGAAGCGCTCCAGAAGTTTGCCGCGGACGTCGGCAAGGCGGCCGACACCGTCCGGGCGGGCATCACTTCCCTCAATGCGGATCTTGCCCCCTCGGAGAAAATCGACGCGCAGGCCACGGCGGATCTCGTGCGGCGCGGGAGAATGGGTCAGGGGTTCAAGGGCTGCACCACCGGCTGGTTTGACCCCGAAGGGCCCCTTTCGCCCAAGCTCCTGAGTGGTGGCGGCGGCGGGGGGGGGGAGGCTCCGCTCATCGGGCCATCGGGAGCCGGGCTCTTCAAGTGCGCCGTTCCCGCGCCTTCGGGAGGTGGCGGCGGTGGGGCCGATCCGGCGGTCCGGCAGAAACTCCAGGCGCTCTCCGGCCCCTTCCAGAAGCTGTGGAGTCTTCCCGACGTACCGAGCGACCTGATCGACGCCCAGAAACTGAGATGGCAGCAGATCGGAGGCTCGCTCGACGGTGGGTCGGGCAGCGCTCGCGCCGACTGGCGGAAGGCGCTCGCGAGCATCCAGCTCGACACCCCCGCGGATGGATGGAACCTCGCGGACATTCCGGACAGGATCTCGAACGACGGGAGCCTGAAATCGATCGTCGACAGGATCAAGAACGGTCTCGCTGGAGCAGGGGAGCCGACCACCGATCTCGACAACTTCAGCCCGGCCGACTACGCGAAGGCGCTCACGAAAATAGGCGACCGCCTCAGGATCGCGCTCGAGACGCAGTCCAAGGGGGTCGACCTGGTGAAGCTCAGGCAGGACCGTGCGTTGTTCGATGCCGCCTTCGGCGCCGCGAGCCGCGCGCCCGCAGGGCTTCAGAGCACGCTCAAGAAAGTGCCGCAGGCGGTCATCGACAAGCTGGGTGGCGGGCCCGGCGTCGGCGACTTCTACGACACGGGGCTCCGTCCGAAGCTGTCCGACGCGGCGGCGAAGTACCCGTGCAGACCCTCTTCCGACACCGACCTCGGCGCCTCGGATTTCGAGGAGCTCTTTGGCGCCCAGGGAAAGATGTCGCAGCTCAAGGAAGTGGTCGCGAACCCGAGCGGGGCGGCTCGTAGGCTCCTCGACGCCGCCGCGAGAGTTCAGGCAGCGTACGGTGAAACGAGGGCGTTCGTGATCAAGGTCGCGCCCGAGGAGCCGACGGTGGAGGTCGAGCCCGGGGTGGAGAAAGAGCGGCTTCCGGTGGTGTTCAAGTCCTGGGGGATCACCCTCGCCGATACGCTGGTCCAGAACAAGAGCGCGGTCAGGCTCGAGGCCAGGTTGCAGTCCGAGTCGACGAGCCGCCTCGAGCCGGTCGAATTCGAGATCGGTCAGGGGGAGAAGCGCTTCATGGGCCTCGGCCGCAAGAAGGTGTACGAAAAGAACGAGGTCGACCTGGGGGCGATGCCGGCTCCCGCGAGCGGCCCCTGGTCGTTCCTGAGGCTCCTGCAGTCGGGGAATCCGGTGCAAAAGGGGCCCGGGGTCTTCCGGTGCTCCTGGCAGATTCCGATGGAAGACAAGAAGGGGAAGAAGATCGCCACCATCGTCATCGCCTACGACGTGAGCACGCGGCTGCTGGAGAAAGGGTTCTTCAGCGGATTCGAGCCCCCGGCTCGCCTCGAGGAATGACCGTGTCGCCGGCGGAAGCGGTGGGAAGATGAGCGCGGCTCCGGTCCTGCTCCACGGATTCGGGAAGCTTCCTCTGGCGGGAGACTTCATCCATTACCGGCTGGATGGCGACGAGGCGAGGGCGTTCGTCGGCTGGCTCGAGCGCGGCCAGGCGCTCGTCGAGGGGATCCGTCGCGGCGGCGCGGAGGACTCGACCGGAGGACCGGAAGAGCCACGCCGCTTCCGATTCGCGTTCGACCCGGGGAACGGCCGCCGTCTCCTGTTCGGCGTGCTTCGAGAGAGCCACGACCGGGGCGCTTTGCGGCGGTTCCCGTTCGCGCTCTTCGGCTCGGTGGAAGCCTCCGGCTTTCGCGAGCGGCCTTCCCTCATGCCGCTCCTGTTCGCGCCGGCATGGGATCGGCTGGACGCCACGATGGACTCCCTCGTCGATGTGGGAGGCACCGACGAACTGTTCGGCCGTCTCGACGGCGCCGGCATCACCCTTCAGGAAGCCGGCCGCGAGGCATCGAAGGAAGTGAACAGGATTCTCGCTGAGACGCCTCCCGGTGAATTCTGGAGCCGGCTTTTCGGCGAGGAGAGGCGGGCACGCCGTGTGGCGTTGTTCGACATTCTCGTGCAGGCGATTCTGCCGTTTGCCAGGAAGAGGCTCGAGGAGGTCCCTGTGGCTCTCGAGCTCCCCCTCGCGGGGAACTCCGCGGACGTGGTGGTCCAGAGCGCGTTCTGGGTGGATTTGCTGGCCGGCATGCTGCGCGGCGCACGACTCGCTCCCAACCTGTTCCTCCGGGCGCCTGCAGGCGGCGGTCCGCCGACGAGTCTCCACGTCTTCTTCCAGCGGGCGGACGAGACGAACTATGCCGCCCTCCTGACCCGGAGGTACGAGGCGGACTACGTGAACGACCTGACCGCGCCAGGACTCGCGCCCGGCGGACCGAGGGCGCTCGGCGGCACGGCGCTCCGGCAGGCGGAGGACGAGGAAGGGAGCCTCGAGGCTCTCGTGAAGTTCCGATGGATCGGGTGACCGGGGCGGTTTGCGATTGACGCGAGGTCCGGGTGCGCGTAGCGTTTGACTGCTTTTGTCGTGTTTTCTTGGCACGGCGGGGGTGAGGAAAGTTGACCGAAGTCGCGGCAAGCCGAATCGATGCTGTGCTCCAGCCGATCCCGGGCGATTCCCCCGCGGGTCGTCCGGCTCGGTACGATCCCGACTACGAAGCGCTCAAGTCGGAGGCGGAGAAGATCGGCGGCCTCGCGTCCGCGAACGTGGACTGGGGGAAGATCGGCGGCCTCGCCGCCGAGATCCTCGAGAAAAAGTCAAAAGATCTGCTCGTGATGAGCTATTTCTGCCTCGCGCTCCTTCAGACCTCCGGGTACGGGGGGCTCGCCGCGGGCCTCGGCGCGATGCGGAAGATGCTCGACACGTACTGGGATCGCCTGTTCCCCGAGGTCGGCCGCTCGAGGGCGCGCGTGTCCGCGATCGAGTGGCTGGTGGAGCGTTGTGCCGCAACGGTGCGGAAGCAGCCGGCTCCCCCCGGGGAGAGGGAGGCGCTCTTGGCATGCGTCGAGGCGCTCGAGGCGCTCGATGCCTGGCTCCGCGACAAGCTCCTCAACGAAGCCCCCAGCTTCGGAGACTTTCGAGCCGCCCTCGGCGAGAGGATGTCCGCAGGCGCTCCCGCCGTGACGGCGTCTGCGCAGCCCGTCGCGCAGGCCGCTACCGCCTCGGCCCCTTCGGTCTCGGGAGACCTGACGAACGCGACCGCGAGGGAGGAAACTCTCAAGGATGCGATGGCGACGCTGAAATCCCTGGCCTCGGCGACCCGGCACGCCGACGCCAAGGATCCGCTGGCCTACCGGCTGGCGAGGGTCGCGGCGTGGAGTCGAGTTCGGGCACTGCCGCCCGACACGGGAGGGAAGACGTCGGTGCCTCCGCTCGGCGCGTCGGCCGAGACCGCCGATCGCTTGGCGGGTCTGGCGGGACGCGGTGAGTGGGCGAGCCTCCTCGAACAGGCGGAGAGCCAGTTCGGGCAATCGGTGCTGTGGCTTGACGTGCACCGGTTCAGCGTGCAGGCGCTCCACGGGCTCGGGCCGGAGTACGAGCGGGCGGAACGTGTCGTCATCCACGAGGTGGGGTTGTTCCTGCGGGCGTTTCCGGGAATGCTCGACCTGGCCTTCGCGAGCGGGTTTCCCTTCGCGTCGGCGGAGACGCGGGCGTGGCTCGAGCGGGAGATACAGGCGACCGGGGGGGCGCCGGCCGTGGCGCACCCCGCAGAGCAGCTCCCCGCCGGGGGCGCGGGAGGCGACGAGGCGGCCGCTCGCGCGATCGAGCTTGCACGAGGGGGGAAACTTGGCGACGCCGTGACGCTGCTTGCCGGCGGCGCGGAGCAGCCGGCCTCCGCTCGGGACCGATTCTTGCGGCGGCTCGCGCTGGCCCGGATTCTTGCGGACGCGCGGGAGATCCGAGCCGCGCTGGCCCAGATGGAGGGGATCGAGGGGGATCTCGCGAGGTACGGCCTCGAAGAATGGGATCCGGGTCTCGCGGTGGAGGCCTTGTCGGTCCACCTCCGGCTCCAGAGGGCCCACGCGCGGAGCGAGGGGAAGGGGGCGGTGGAGGTGGCCCGGAAAGCGGAGGAGTTGTACGCCAGGCTGGCGCGGCTCGACGCGCGCGCCGCTCTGGCGATGAAAGCGTGAAGGCAAACCCGGACCGGCGCGCGCCTCGCCGGAAGCGGCGTGGGCGCGAACGGACCAATCACCAAGGAGCGAGGCAATGGCCAAAGAAGGATCGGTGGCCCCGCGGGAACGGGTGAACATCACCTACAAGCCGGCCACGGGAGACGCGAAGGCGGAGAAGGAACTTCCGCTCAAGATCGTCATGATGGGGGACTACACGCTTCGCGCCGACGATCGGCCGCTCGAGGAGCGAAAGCCGATCGGCGTGAACAAGGACAATTTCGACGAGGTGATGAAAAAGCAGCAGCTCTCCCTTTCCTTCAACGCGAAGGACCGGCTCGCGGGGCAGCCCGACGCCGAGATGCCCGTGCATCTGAAGTTCGACACGCTCAAGGACTTCACTCCCGAGGCGGTGGCGCAGCAGGTTCCCGAGATGAACAAGCTGCTCGAGCTGCGGAAGGCGCTGCTGGCCCTGAAGTCGCCGCTCGGCAACGTCCCGGGGTTCCGCAAGAAGCTCCAGACGCTCCTCGAGAGCGGGGAAGATATCGACAAGATCCTGGCGGAGTTGGGCGCTGCCGGGGCCGACGAGGACAAGGGCGAGGCGAAGTAGGCTCGCGGCCGACAACGCGTTTGCGCCGCCACGAGCGGCGGACAGGTGAGGCACCATGGCGGATCAGAAGGAAGAAGCGAAAGGACAGGCCGGAACGACCGGCGAGGGATCGGTTTCCCTGCTCGACTCGATCATGCAGGAGACCAAGATCCGGCCCACGGACGACAGTTACGGCGTCGCCAAGCGGGGGCTCGGCGCATTCATCAAGCACCTCGTCGAGACCCGAGCGACCACCAAGATCAATCAGGCCGCGGTCATCGAGATGATCGCGGAGATCGACCGGAAGCTGAGCGCCCAGGTCGACGTGATCCTCCACCACGAGCAGTTCCAGAAGCTCGAGTCGGCGTGGCGCGGGCTCAAGATGGTGGTGGACAAAACCAATTTCCGCGAGAACATCAAGATCGAATTGCTCAACGTCTCGAAAGAGGACCTCCTGACCGACTTCGAGGACTCTCCCGAGCTCGTCAAGTCGGGTCTGTACAGGACGGTCTATTCGGAAAACTACGGCGTTTTCGGAGGCGAACCGGTCGCGGCGATGGTGGCGAACTACAGCTTCGGCCCCGGCCCGCAGGACGTTTCGCTGTTGCAGAGCTGCGCGTCGGTCGCCACGATGTGTCACGCGCCGTTCATCGCCGGGGCCGGGGCGGAGTTCTTCGGCGAGAAGGACTTCATCAGGTTCCCGAACCTCAAGGATCTCCATTCGATCTTCGAGGGGCCGCAGTACTCGAAATGGCGTAGTTTCCGCGAGTCCGAGGACGCGCGGTCGGTGGGACTCGTGTTGCCGCGCTTCTTGCTGCGGCTTCCCTACGGACGAGGAACGGTGCCGGTCAAGACGTTCGATTACGAGGAGACGTCGGCCGGGAACCACGAGAACTACCTGTGGGGAAACGCCGCGTTCTCCTTCGCCACGCGGCTGACCGACAGTTTCGCCAAGTACCGGTTCTGCGCCAACATCATCGGCCCATCCGGAGGCGGCGCGGTCGAGGACCTTCCCGTGCACACGTTCGAGGCGATGGGGGAGATCCAGGCGAAGATCCCCACCGAGATCCTTCTCACCGAGCGGCGGGAGTTCGAGCTGGCGGAGGAAGGGTTCATCGGCCTGACGATGCGGAAGGGGAGCGACAACGCCTGCTTCTTCTCCGCCAACTCGTGCCAGAAAGCGAAGACGTTCGGTCAGAGCAAGGAAGGGAAGACGGCGGAGGCGAACTACAAGCTGGGCACCCGCCTTCCGTACCTGCTCATCGTCAACCGGATGGCTCACTACCTCAAGGTGCTGCAGCGGGAGGAGATCGGCAGCACGAAGTCGCGTGTCGATCTCGAGAAGGATCTGAACAAGTGGATCGGCCAGTACGTCCTGGACATGGACCACGCGGACGCGGTTTCCTACGCCCGCCGGCCGCTCCGGAGGGCCGAGGTCACGGTCGAGGACGTCGAGGGGGAGCCCGGGTGGTACAAGGTGGGGCTCAAGGTCGTGCCGCACTTCAAGTACGAAGGGGCCTTTTTTGAACTGTCGTTGGTGGGCAAGCTGGACAAGAAATAGAGTCGCTGCCTGAGGGGCGCACCGCTCGAAAGCGCGAGCCCGCGAGGCAGGGTCGAAAGGAGAACGGGCGATGGCTTACGAATTCTATGTGACGATCGAGGGGACGAAGCAGGGCGCGTTCAAGGGGGAAAGCACCCGGGAAGCGCACAAGAAGAAGCTGGAAGGGCTGGCGCTGACGTGGGACGTGCAGTCGCCTCGCGACGTCGCCACGGGCCAGGCCAGCGGCAAGCGGCAGCACGGGCCGGTCACGTTCACGAAGGAATGGGGGACGGCGTCGCCTCAGATTTTCCAGGCGCTGTGCACGAACGAGGTGATGAAGTCGGTCCTTTTCGAGTTCATCCGGACGACGCCGGAGGGGGTCGAGGAGGTCCATTACACGATCACGCTTGTCAACGCGACGATCTCGAGGGTGCACTCCTACATCGAGATGACGAAGCACGACGCTAAGTCGGACGTGCACGAGTTGGAGGATGTTTCCTTCAGCTATCAGCGCGTCGAGCTGGAGAGCAAGCTGGGCAAGACGATGGCGTCGGACGACTGGACGCAGTAACGCGCGCCGGAGGAGCCCGCTTCGGGCCGGGTGACGATTGAGCGATCGATCGCTGCTGGAGCGTTTGCGCCGTCCGGACGCCGCGGCGCAGCGGCGCGGGGAAGATAGCCTGCAGGAGATGGCGGATTCGATTCTCCGTCATTTGCAGCGAATGCTGAACACCCGCCGCGGGAACGCGCCGACGGTTCCCGACTACGGAGTCCCGGATCTCACCGAACTGGCGAGGGGGTTCCCGGAGTCCGCCTCGGAGTTGCAGCGCTCGCTCCGGGCTTGCATCGAAAAGTACGAGCCGAGGCTCAAGGACGTGGTGGTCCAGTACAAGGAGTCGCCCGACGACCTGCTTAGCGTCTCTTTCGAGGTCACGGGACGATTGCAGTCGTCGAGCGACGAGGCGGGGGTCTGGTTCCTGACGCGGGTCGACGCGGACGGGCGGATCGACGTCCAGGGGTGACGGCGGCGTGTTCAGCAAGTACTACGAGGACGAGCTGGCGTTTTTGCGGGAACTGGGGGCGGAGTTCGCCCGGGCGAACCCCGCCGCCGCGCCGTACCTGGCGGAAAGGGGGGCGGACCCCGACGTGGAGCGGCTGCTGGAAGGGTTTGCCTTCCTGACGGGGAAGCTCCGGCAAAAGCTCGACGACGAGTTGCCGGAGCTGATCCAGAGCGTCACGCAGTTGATGTGGCCGAACTACCTCCGGCCGGTGCCCCCGCTCACGATGCTCCAGTTCGAGCCGCAGCCGCACCTCGTCCGCGAGATGCAGGCGATCCCCCGGGGGACCGAAGTGGATTCGGTCCCGGTCGAGGGGACGGCCTGCCGTTTTCGAACCTGCGGCGAGGTCCGCCTCCTTCCCGCGTCGGTCGAGTCGGTGGAGGCGGAAAGGCCCGCCGGGACCTCGGGGTACGTTCGCCTCGTGATCCGGCTGAGCCCCGGGGTGAAGCCGGACGGGCTCGATCTCGGAAGGCTTCGCCTTTTCCTTCACGGAGAGCCGACGACGACCTCCGCGCTGTTCCTCCAGTTGACGAGGAGGTTGAAGGAGATCGTCGTGGCGCCGGCGGGCCGAGTCTCCGGAGGACCGAAGGCCACGCTTCCCCCGGACGCGCTCAAGGCCGGGGGATTCGCGGACGAGGACGCGCTCATCCCGTACCCGCCGCACGCGTTTCCCGGGTATCGATTGTTGCAGGAGTACTTCGCGCTTCCGCAGAAGTTTCTCTTCCTCGACCTCGAGGGGGTACCTCGGCTCGGCACGCTCGGGATCACCGACGCGTTCGAGATCCGGTTCGAGTTCTCGAGGCCTCCCGAGTCGCCGTTGCGGCTCGCTCCGGACAGCATCCGGCTCCACTGCGTGCCCGCGGTCAACCTGTTCCCGCTCGACTCCGACCCGATTCGCGTCGATCATCAAAAGGTGGAGTATTTCGTCCGGCCGGGCGGCATGAATCCCGTCCACGCCGAGGTGTTCTCGATCGACGCGGTGCGGGGGTGGGTCCGGGGCACCGTCGAACCGCGGGAGTATCCGGCGTTCTATTCGTTCCGCCACGGGGCGGGACCCGCCGGCAGGAACGGGACGGTTTACTACCAGAGCCGGCTCCGGCCTTCGGTGGTCGGCCGGGGAGTGGACACGCTGATCTCGTTCGTGACCGCGGAGCAGGAAGGGGTGCTCCCCCCGACCGAGACCGTCGTGATGGCGCTCACCTGCACGAACCGTCACCTCCCGGCGGCGTTGCGCATCGGCGACGTCAGTCGCGCCACCGGAAGCTCTCCGGAGTTCGCGCTTTTCCGGAACATCAGCTCGGTCTCGGGGAGCGTCCCCCCGCCGCTCGGAGGGGGGCTGCACTGGCGGTTGATCTCCAACCTGTCGCTGAACTACCTCTCCCTCGCGAGCGTTGACGCTCTGCGCTCCGTCCTCGCGGTGTACAACTTCCAGGCTCTCCAGGACAGGATGGCGGCGCGGGAGAGCGAACTGCGTCTGGCCGGAATCGTGGACGTGCGGGCGATCGCCGAAGAGCGCCTGCTCCGGGGGGCGCCGGTACGAGGGAGCCGCATCGCGATCGACATGAAGGAAGACAACTTCGCCGGCGAGGGAGAGATGGTGCTGTTCGGCGGGGTCCTGCACGAATTTTTCTCGCTCTACAGCACCATGAACTCGTTCACTCACCTCGTCGTGCGAGGGATGCAGCACGGGGAGACCTACGAATGGAGTCCGAGGGTGGGGCAACTGAGCCTGGTCTGATCCAGCGGCTGCTCCAGGATGCGCCGGGATTCTCGTTCTTCCAGGTGGTCCAGCTCCTGGAAAAGTCAAGGCCCGACGCGCCACGCGTGGGACGGGAAGGACCGGCCGCGCGCGAGGCGTTGCGGTTCCGCCCGACGCTCTCCCTGGCGTTCCCCGACGCCGACGTCGTGTCGGTGGAGGCTCGGCAGGACGCCTACGGCGCCCCTCGGTACCACGTCGAGACCGCCTTCCTCGGCCTCTACGGCACGGTCTCGCCCCTCGCGAATTACTTCACCGATGAACTGCTCCACGACACCGAAGAGGACTCGCTGGTTCGCGGCGTGCTCGATCTGTTCCATCACCGGCTGATCTCGCTCTTCTACCGCTGCTGGGAGAAGTATCGCTACGAGGTCCAGTTCCGGCAGGCGGCGCGCGACGAGTTCTCCTCGCGGATGCTCTGCCTGACGGGCCTCGGGACCGTCGCGCCCCCCGAGGGGGCAGCGGTTCCCGCAGCCCGGCTCCTGCGATTCGCCGGCCTTTTGGGACGCCTGCCCTGCTCCGCCGCGGCGCTCGAACGGGCGGTGTCGGACTTCTTCGACGGCGTCCCGACGCAGGTCGTGCAGTGCGTCGCGCGATGGGTGACGATTCCGACCGAGCACCGCGCCCGTCTCGGGAAGGCGGCGACCACGGTCGGCGTGGACGCGCACGCGGGAGAAGAGGTCCTCGACCGGGCCGGGAAGTACCGGATCCGGCTGGGACCGGTGGGGCTCGAAACGTTTCTCGGCTTCCTTCCGGGAGCTATCGGCTTTCGCCAGCTGGACGAACTGGCGAGGCTCCTGGTGCGCGACCGCCTCCAGTACGAGGCGGAGATCGTGCTGAAGCACGACGAGGTTCCGGAGTTTCAGCTGGTTGAGGACCGCGTTCCGATGCTGCTCGGCCAGACGACCTGGCTCGGGAAGCCCGGCCGCGATCCTGGGATCGTCTTCCAGCAGCCGGCGGAGAGGTCTTCCCCCCCCCGCGCGGCGGCGTGAGCGGCGCGGCCGCAAGGAGTTCCCCTGCCATGGCGAAGATCGACATCAAGCCGCTCTTTCAGCGCCTGAACCCCTTTTGCACCCGGGCGCTCGAGGGGGCCGCCGGCCTCTGCATTTCCCGCGGCCACTACGAGGTCACGGTCGAGCACGTGCTGCTCAAGATGATCGAGGATCCGACGGCCGATCCCGCGCTGATCCTCCTCCACTTCGACGCCGATCCGGCAAGACTCCTGCGCTCGCTTCAGCGGGCGGTGGAAGGGTTCCGATCCGGGAACGCCGGGAAGCCGGTCTTCTCCCCGGTACTCGTCGAGTGGATCAAGGATGGCTGGCTCGTGGCGTCGATCGAGTGGGATCTGGCGGAGGTCCGGTCGGCGGCGATGGTGTCGGTGCTCGTGTCCGACTCCGGACGTTATCTGGCGGACGACCATCCGGAACTCGAGAAGGTCCGTGCCGAGGATCTGCGGCGGTCCCACGTCGACATCGTCGCGGGCTCGTCGGAGGAAGCTTCGCTCAAGCGCGCCGGCGCCGCGGTCGCCGGGCCGGCCTCTCCGGCGGGGGCGCCGGGTTCCGCGGGGGGAGCGCTCGCGCGGTTCGCGACGAACTTCACCGCCGCGGCGAAGGCCGGAAAGGTGGATCCGGTGTTCGGGCGCGACCGGGAGATCCGGCAGGCGATCGACATTCTTGCGCGCCGCAGGAAGAACAATCCGATCGTCGTCGGCGAGGCCGGAGTAGGGAAGACCGCGATCATCGAGGGGCTGGCGCTCCGGATCGCCGAGGGGGACGTCCCGGACTTTCTCAAGGGGGTCGACATCTGGGGGCTCGACATGGGGCTCCTCCAGGCGGGCGCCGGGGTCAAGGGAGAGTTCGAGAGCCGGCTCAAGGGGGTGATCGACGAGGTCAAGGCGAACACGAAGGGGATCATCCTCTTCATCGACGAGGCCCACACGCTGGTCGGGGCCGGCGGCGCCGCCGGGATGGGGGACGCGGCGAATCTGCTCAAGCCCGCGCTGGCCCGGGGCGAGGTGCGGACCATCGGGGCGACCACCTGGATGGAGTACAAGAAGTATTTCGAGGAGGATCCCGCGCTCGCCCGGCGCTTCCAGCCGGTCAAGGTGGACGAGCCGACGGCGGAAGGGGCCGCGATCATGCTGCGCGGGCTGAAGGCCAAGTATGAGCAGTTCTACGAGGGGATCGAGGTCCGCGACGACGCCGTCGAAGCGGCGGCGAAGCTGTCCGCCCGGTACATCGCCGGCCGCCAGCTTCCGGACAAGGCGGTGGATCTTCTGGACACGTCGGCCGCCCGGGTGAAGATCGGCCTGACCACGAAGCCCGGCTTCATCGAGGACCTCGAGCGCCGCATCCAGGCGATGGAGCGGGAGACCGCCGCGGTCGAGCGGGACCGTGACGGCGGCACCGCGGTGAACGAGGAGCACGCCACGGAGGTCGTTGCGGACCTCGGACGGACGCGGGCCGAGCTCGCGGAGAAAGAAGCCGCCTGGAAGAAGGAGAGGGACGCCGTCGAGCGAGTCATCGACCTCAGAAAGCGGATCGGCGCGGCCAGGAAAGGGGCTCCGGCGGCACTCGCCGGAGTGCCGTCGTCCGAGGGAACTCCCGCGCCGGCCTCCCTCGATGAACTGAAGCGTGAGCTCGCGCCCGCGCTTCGAGAGGTGGAGGCGATCCAGGGGAAGACGCCGGTCGTGCACATGGACGTCAGCCCGGCCGTGGTCGCGTCGGTGGTCGAGAACTGGACCGGGATTCCGGTGGGCAAGATGGTCGGGGACGAGGCCGCGGCGGTGCTCACGCTCGGCCGGCGCCTGCGCGACCGGATCAAGGGGCAGGACCACGCCGTGGACGCGATCGCCGAGGCGCTCAAGGCGGCCAAGGCCGGCGTGCACGATCCGAACAAGCCGATGGGGGTGTTCCTGCTCGCGGGCCCGAGCGGCGTCGGCAAGACGGAAACGGCTCTTGCGGTCGCGGACCTGCTGTTCGGCGGCGAAAAGTTCTTGGTCACGATCAACATGTCCGAGTACCAGGACCGCGAGATGGGGGTCTCGGGGCTTGTCGGCGCGAAGCCGGGATACGTCGGTTACGGGAAGGGAGGCACGCTGACCGAGGCGGTGCGCCAGCGCCCGTACTCCGTGGTGCTGCTGGACGAGATCGAGAAATCCTGTCAGGAGGTCCGGAACCTGTTCTTCCAGGTCTTCGACAAGGGGGACCTGACCGATGGCACCGGGCGCAGCATCGACTTCAAGAACACGGTGATCTTCATCGCGACGAACCTCGCCTCGGACGTCATCCAGCAACTCTGCGCGGCCGGGTCCTCCCCGGACCTGAAGGAGATCCAGGACGGGGTCCGGCCGGTGCTGAGCAAGGCGCTGCAGCCGGCCTGGCTCGCCCGCACGACCGTCGTGCCGTACCTCTCGCTCGGGCCGGACGCGCTGCGCGAGATCGCGAAGCTCAAGGTCGGCAAGATCGGAAAGCGCCTGCACGAGAGCCACCGGATGGCTTTCGAGCACGACCCGAAGGTGATCGACCGGATCGTCGACCGCTGCACCGAGGTCGAGACCGGCGCGAGGAACATCGACTACATCCTCCAGGGATCGCTCCTCCCGCGGATCTCGACCGAGCTGCTCACCCGGATGGCGGAAGGATCCGTCCCGGAGAGTCTGCGGTTAGGCCTCGACTCGCAAGGCGAGTTCACCCTGGACTTCTCGGGAGCGGGAGCAACCGCTCCGAGGTAGCACGTCATGGCGATCAAGCGGACCGGACAGCAGGCGGACTTTCACTTTCAGATCGACGGGGGGCCGGTCGAGAAGCTGAGGGTCGCGCGATTCGAGGGGACGGAAGCGATCTCCAGCCCGTTCCGGTTCCGGCTCGAACTCGTCTCGCTCGACTCCGAGATCAAGCTCGGCGACCCGATCGGGAAGCCGGCGCTCTTGACGATCCACGGGCCCGAGGCGAAACGGTACGTTCACGGCATCGTCCTGCGCATGGAGCAGCTGGGGAGCACCGGGAAGTTCTCGACGTACGAGGCGATCGTCGTTCCCGAAGTCTGGCTCATGAGCTTCCGGTCCCGTTCCCGGATCTTCCAGAGCCAGACCGTCCAGGAGATCGTGAAAAAGGTTCTGGACGGCGACGGCCTCGCCTCCGATCGCTACAAGTTCTCCCTGAAAGCGACGTATCCGGCGCGGGAGTACTGCGTTCAGTACCGGGAATCGGATTTCAACTTCATCTCGCGCCTCCTGGAAGAGGAAGGGATCTTCTACTTCTTCGAGCACACGAAGGACGGGCACGTCCTGGTGATGGCGGACGCCAACGAGGCGATGGCGCCGATCCCCGGCACCGCGAGACTCCGGTTCAGGCCACCGGACGGGCAGATCGCCGAGAAAGAGCACCTTCTCGATTTCAGGATGTCCGAGGAGTTCCGCAGCGGGAAGAGCTCCCTGCAGGATTACTTCTACGAGAAGCCCGCGGTGAGCCTCGCCGCGACGGAGCAGGCCGAGCTTCAGGCGGACTACGAGGTGTACGACTATCCCGGCGGGTACGTCGAGGCGCCCGAAGGGAAGCGGCTCGCGAAGACGCGCCTCGAGGAGCTGCGGGCCACCCGGGTGCAGGGGTCGGTCGGCTCGAGTTGCCGGCGGATCATTCCGGGCTACCGATTCGAGATGTTCGACCATCCCCGCGTCGACTGCAACGCCGAGTACGTCGCGATGCGCATCCGGCACGAGGCGACCCAGCCGCAAGTGAGGGAGGAGGAATCGGGAGAGC
>CAWBOP010000024.1:0-5995 GCA_963790465.1 Terriglobia bacterium
GGCGACCACACGCGGCTGTTCGCCCCTCCCGCGGAAGCGAGGACGAGATCGATGGAGGCGACGGAGGCCTCGGTGAGTTCGCGACAGCGCACGCTCGAGCCGCGGAACGAGAGGACGCGCCCGGCCGAGCGCTCCGAGGTGAAGGCGTGGATCTCGGCGACGGCGAGGTCGGAGTCCTCGATCAGTCTCCACATCTCCCGCCCGACCGCTCCGGTGGCTCCCACCACCGCGATCCGGAGCCCTCTCATGGCACGAGGAAGCTCACCCGGGCCACGCCCAGGTTCCCGGCATCATCGGCGGCCCGCACCAGCGCGACATGGTCGCCGGAGTCGGCCTCGGTGAGGTCGATACGAAACGTTTCGCGCGGCATGTCGGCGATTCCGTCCTCGGGAAACACCATGCGCCAGGCGCCGCCGTCGAGTGAGACCTCGATCGACCTGATCGATCCCGCGGCATCCTCCGCGGCGCCGGTGATGACGCGCCCCTTCGCATCGAGGTCGGCGACCCGCGGCGGCGTGTTGTCCACCAGGAAGGGCTCGGTCTGGCGATAGCCGGTAGCCGCGAGTTCCGGCGGATTGGCGACGCGATCCGAAGCGGTCACGCGAAGCGCGTACCAGCCGTCCGGCACCGCCGCGCTGTCCCAGATCCAGGGCGACGCCTCATCGTCCTTCTGAAGCGGCTTCCAGGTCGTCTCCCCCGTTGCGCGCAAGTCGATATCGAAGCGAAGGGGATCGTCGTTGGGATCGGCCGCGCTCCAGGTCACGGTCCGGTAACGGCGGGCCCAAGCCGCCTCGGGATCATCCGCGGGTTGATCGGTGTCGTGCCCGGGAACCTGGAACTCCACCCGCACCCCGCCCGGAAGCTCCTGGGCCAGCGATGCAGGTTGGCCTCGATCCCAGGTTCGCTCCATCTTCTCGCCCAGGCCGGTCACGCGCACTTCGGACACGCGAGGGGCCAAGTTGGCCGGAAGGTACGTCGTGCTCACCGCGGCCAGTCGCGTTTGCGCGTCGGAGAGGTGCAACCGCCATTGAAGGAATCGCGCGGCGGGAGCGTTCACCTTGCCTCGCCCGCCATCGA
Organism: Terriglobia bacterium; assembly: GCA_963790465.1. Lineage (GTDB taxonomy): Bacteria > Acidobacteriota > Polarisedimenticolia > Polarisedimenticolales > JAIQFR01 > JAIQFR01. Next base: position 1,078 of record CAWBOP010000024.1, read on the forward strand.
GGCCGACATCCTGCCAGCCGCTCCAGGAATCGTCCGGAGTCTTCGTGTTGCCGGAACGCGTCTCCACGCGCACCCCCGACACGCCGGTGCCGGGCTCGATCGACATGCCGCCCCAACGCGCGTTGCCGCCGGCGTCGAACGGAGTGCTGGTGGCGATCCCTTCGTAGGGGCTCTTGCCCGGAACGCGGTAGACGCGGGCAAGCCCGCCGGTGCCGAGCCATCCGTCGCCCCCGCTGCCCAGGAGCGCGCAGATCACCTGCGGTTCGGCCACGCTGGCGATCTCCATCCAACTCGAAGGAGGACCCGGCGTGACGCGCACGAGCGAACCTCTCCCCTTGTCGCCGCCGGTGGTGACGAAGAGAGTTCCGCCCGCCCCTCGCTCAACTGATACGCGGAGCCGGTCAGGGTCGACCAGACCAGCTCCACGGCGCCGCTCGGCGCGCGGCGGTAGAGCCGGCCCGGCATGTTGGGCTCGGCGGGGTTCGCCAGGAAGTAGATCGCGTCCCCCACCCTCAGCGGCTCACGCAGCTCGCTCTCCGCCGCCTCGTACAGGACGCGCACCGATCCGTCGCGTCCGACGTCCAGAAGACGACCCGGGAGACTCCGTGGTGACGAGAAGTCGATCTCCGTCGAGAGCCAGCCCGGTAGCATGCGTGCACTCGAGATCGACCAGCAGCTCCAGGGCGCCGCTCGCATCGAGGCGATAGAGCTTGCCCGCGTTGCCGGTGGCGAGAAGAGCGCCGTCCTTGCCGTCGGGCACGATCTTCCAGATATAGGTTTCCGGGGTGTCGGCAACCGAGACCGCCTTCTCCCCCTCCAGGCGATAGAGCACGCCGTCGGGAGACGTCCCCATCAACACGCGCCCGCGACCGTCGCGTCCGAGCGCGGTGATTTCGGGTTGAACGACCTTGGTCACAGGCGTCGCCTTGCCGTCGGCGCCCACGCGATAGAGCGTGCCCCGGTCACCGGTCGCGGCCAGCGCGCCGTCGCCGTCGCGCAGGAGCGCCCAGACCATGAATCCTTCGATCCCCTCGGTGGCGTCCGTGGCCAGCGCGAGCCCGGCCAGTCCTTCGCTGGTCACGCCGATCGATTCGCGCTGCGCGGAGGTCCACCCTTCGACGCCTCCCACCCGCCAGGTCTGCGGAGAGGAGGCCGACCGAGAGACCGGGCGCGGCAAGGCCGGAGGCGAGGGCGAGGCAAAGCATCGTTCGTTTCATGTCGAGCGGTCTCCCGAGGCGCGATTCAGCGCGCCGGCTCCACGGTCATCGGAACGCCTTGGCAGCCGATCACCATTCGTCCCATGCGCTCGAGCTGCACGTGCTCCACCGACGCGCCGGTCTGCGTGACCCGCCCGCCGGCGAGCGGCGTGACGAGGGCGCGGCGCATCGAGGGAGGCAAGCCGGGCAGCTCGCGGCCGGCGACGACCGGGTCCCCTCCCGCCCCCAAGAGACGCAGCACCAGCGTGTCCCGAGGCGTCTCGTCAGCCAGGAGCGCCAGCATCTGATCCAGGTCCTGCGGCTCGAACCGCCCGGGCACGCGCACCACTTCGGCGGCCCCGTCCTGCTGTCCGTCGCATGCGAGCAGCGTGTAGGTTCCGGGGGCGAGTCCGGCCGGCAGCCGGAACGCGATGCGATGCGTCCACCGCTGGCCGCGATAGTCGCGCAATTCCGCGTCCACGGAGAGCGTCGACCCCGGTCGATACGGGCCCGGGGGGAGCACCAGGCTCTCCAGGAACGCCGCGTGCAACGTGTCGTCCACGGTGGCGGTCACCGCGATGTCGCGCACGGTCACCGCCTCGAAGGGGTTGCCGTGAACGAGAGCAACCAGACGGGCCACATCGCCCGCCACGCTCATCGACGGTGAGAAATTCGCATCCACCTGACGCGTCGTGAGGCTCCGGCCGTCCTCCAGCGCGATGCGCGTGGTGACGGTCACGGTCGACGCGTCAGGTGGACGCGAACTTCTCGCCGTCGACCGAGCCTTGCCGGAGAGGTGGCCCGCTTGGTGGCCCTCGTGCACGGCAATCCTTTCGAGGCGGTGACCGTGCGTGAGATCGCGGTCAACGCCACCGTTGACGATACGCTGCACGCGGCGTTCCTGGAGAGCCTGGTGCTTCCTCCGGGGCCGTATCGCCCGGGGTCGACAGCTCTCCCTGGAGGCGGAATTGCGCGACTATCGAGGCCGCCGCTGGACGCATCGCATCGCCTTCCGGCTACCGACCGGACTCGCGCCCGGAACCTACACGCTGCTCGCATGCGACGGACAGCAGGACGGTGCGGCCGAGGTCGCGCGCGTACCTGGTCGGTACGATCCGCAGGATCTGGATCAGATGCTGGCGCTCCTGGGTGACGACACGCCTCGGGACACGCTGGTGCTGCGGCTGATGGGGGCGGGAGGGGACCCGGTCGTCTCGGGCCGCGAGTTGGGCGCCTTCCTCGATGCGCCGGGCCATCGTTTCGCCGCTCGCCGGTGGGCGGGTGACGCAGACGGTAGCGTCGGTGGAGCATGTGCAGCGCGAGAGCATGGGACGCATGGTGATCGGCTGCCAGGGCCTTCCGGTGACCGTGGAGCCGGCGCGCTGAATCGCGCCTCGGGAGATCGCTCAACATGAAACGAACGACGCTTTGCCTCGCGCTCGCCTCCACGCTCGCCGCGCCCGGACTCTCGGTCGCCTCCACACCGCGCACCTGGCGGGTGGGCGGTGTCGAGGGATGGACCGCCGCGGAGCGTGAATCGGTCGGGGTGACCAGCGAAGGACTTGCGGGGGCTCGCGCTGGCCGCCGATGCGACCGAGGGCGTCGAAGGATTCATGGTCTGGGCGCTCCTGCGCGACGGCGATGGCGCGTTGGTGGCGACCGGCGACCGCGGCACGCTCTATCGCGTGGGCGCGGACGGGGAGGCGAAGCTCGCAGCGGAAGGTCGTCGCGAGCCCGAAATCACCGCGCTCGGGCGCGACGGCCGCGGGCGCGTGTTGATGGGAACATCTCCCGACGGCGTCCTCTATCGCCTCGACGGCGACAAGGCGGTCTCGGTCGCCGACACCCCGGAGACCTACATCTGGAAGATCGTCCCGGACGGCAACGACGGCGCGTTTCTCGCCACCGGCAACGCGGGCAAGCTCTATCGCCTCGACGCGAGCGGATCCATCGAGCTCATGGTCGATCTCGAGTGCACTCACGCGACGGGTCTGACCCTTGACGGCGATCGGCTTCTCGTCACCACGGAATCCCCGGGTCGCCTCCTCGATGTCGGACGAAGCGAGGGATCGGTCGCCGTCCTGTACGAGGCCACCGAGGGGGAGCTTCGCGAGCCGCTGAAACTTGGGGACGCGATCTACTTCCTGGCCAACCCCGCCGAGCCGAACGTGTCCGGCCGTCTCTACCGCCGCGCGTCGAGCGGCGCCGTGGAACTGATCTGGTCGGCCCTGACCGGCTCCGCGTATCAGTTGAGGGAGGGGCCGGACGGATCTTCTCATTTCGTCACCGTGGGCGCCGACAAGGGGAGGGGATCGCGAGGTGCGCGTCACACCGGGCCCTCCCTCGAGCTGGATGGAGATCGCGAGCGTCGCCGAACCGCAGGTGATCTGCGCGCTTCTGGACGACCGGGGCGACGGCTGGCTTGGCACCGGCGGGCTCGCCCGCGTCTACCGCGTCTCGGGAGAGGGCTCCTACGAGGGGCTCGTCACCAGCACCGCGTTCGACGCCGGCGGCAACGCGCGTTGGGGGGGCATCGCGTCGACCCCGGCACCACCACGCCGGGGGTACGTGTGGAGACGCGCTCCGGCAGCACGAAGAGGCCGGACTCTTCGTGGAGCGCTTGGCAGGATGTCTCCCTCGATCGAGGCCGCGGGAAGGTGAACGCTCCCTCGGCACGTTTTCTCCAATGGCGGTTGCACGTTTCGGATCCGCAGACGCGGCTGGCCGCGGTCAGCACGACGTATCTTCCCGCGGAACCTGGCTCCTCGCGTGGCCGAAGTGCGCGTGACCGGGCTGGGCGAGAAGCTAGAGCGAACCTGGGATCGAGGCCAGCCTTCATCGCTGGCCCAAGAACTTCCCGGCGGCGTGCGGGTAGAGTTCCAGGTTCCCGGGGGCACGACGGCGATAACCCGGCGGACGATCCCGAAGTGGCCTGGGCTCGTCGCTACCGGACCGTGACCTGGAGCGCGGCCGATCCCAACGACGAAATCCCCTGCGTTTCGACATCGACCTGCGCGCGGCAGGCGAGACCGATTGGAAGCCGCTGCAGAAGGACGAGGAGGCGTCGCCCTGGATCTGGGACAGCGCGGCCGTACCGGACGGTTGGTACGCACTTCGCGTGACCACTTCCGATCGGGTCGCGAATCCTCCCGAGTTGGCGAGTACCGGGTATCGTCAGACCGAGCCCTTCCTGGTGGACAATTCGCCGCCGAGGGTGATCGACCTCGTTGCGAATGGGCGAGTCGTCAGCGGCGCCGCGAAGGATGCCGCGGGCTCGATCAAGTCGATCGAGGTCTCACTCGACGGCGGCGCTTGGCACATCGTGTTCCCGCGGAGGACGGAATTCCCGACATGCCGCGCGAGACATTTCGTATCGACCTCACGGAGGCCGGCTCCGGCGAGCATGTCGCGATGGTGCGCGCTGCCGACGACGCGGGGAACCTGGGCGTGGCCCGGGTGAGCTTCCGAGTGCCATGAAAGGACTCCGGATCGCGGTGGTGGGAGCCACCGGAGCTGTCGGGCGGGAGATGTGGAGGCTGCTGGAAGCCTCCGACCTTGCCGTCGCCGAGATCCGCGCCTTCACCTCCGCTCGCTCGGCCGGGCGCGTCCTCTCGTTCCGCGGCCTCAACGTAACCTGTCGCGAACTCACCGAGGCCGCCGTCTCTTCCACGGATCTCGTCCTCGCCTCCGCCGGGGGCGCGGTCAGTCGCGTCTGGTCGCCA
>CAWBOP010000025.1:0-121779 GCA_963790465.1 Terriglobia bacterium
GGGCGGCGGGGGCAACCGGTGCTGGCTTTGCCTGTTTCCCGCTGCTCCAGGAGCTGTAATTTCCACTTTGGTTTTCTCCTCGGCTAGAATCAGGCCCGCCCCGCTGACCAAAGCAATGACAATGGCGGTAATGAAGATTCTTTTCATAAATACCTCCCCTATATTTTCTATCTCTTACTATCCAATTACCATGTATACATCATGCCGAGTGCGATGGTATCCTGGGTCTTTTGATTGAAGGTATGGTGGTGCGAATCAAAGGCGTTCTGGTCAGACCAGTCGTGCCGGTACTCCGGCCTTAAAAGAAGGTTCTTCGCGATCTTGAACTCGGGGGTAAGGGTTATCTCTTTCAGCTCCTGCGCAATTCCAGTCCTCACTCCATTTTTGTCATTGAAATACTCTCCCCGGATCGAGGTGCTGAAAAAGTCGGTAAATTGATACTTCGCATACCCGGCAACCCCGTACCACTGGGAATCCTTGCCGCTGTTCAGCGGGTCGTTATCTTCATGGGCATAATCGAAGTTGGCCATAAACGTCAGCTTCTTCGTGGCCTTATAAGTCCCTACCCAGTCAAAAAGCAATCTGTTGTTAGAATTGTTGTTGGGCTGCTCGGGTCCGTACATGAAATTGAAGGTCAACGTGACCGGCTCAACAGGCGTGACGACCAAAACCGGCTCCGACCGTCTTTCCTTTGTTATTGTCATTCGTGACATCCCATCCATTGACAATGTACAGGTTGGCGGTGAAGGCCGGCAGAAAATGTATATCCGGCCATAAAACCCGTGTGGGTAAACGGGACCGCAAAGTTGTAGAGGAAGGAGCGCGAATAATTAAAATTGTCCCTCGCTTCTATCACCTCAGCGCTGTGGTAGGTAACGAATTTTCCAAATCGGAGCTTGAGGCCGCTTCCCAGGGAGGCGACATAATCAACATAGGCCTCGGTAAGGTCGTCGCCGCGTTCGTCGCGCCATTCGCGTCGTCGCTTCCCGACGGGCTGGACAAGACCGCGCAGACGCTCGGATTCGCCGGACGAGCCCGCGCTCTCTGGCACGCGCCCATGTCGGAGTACGGACTCCCATGGACGCGACTGGCGCTCGTGGCGCCGGCCGTGGCAGGCCTCATCGGCACCGTCGCCGTGGCGCTCCTGGCCTGGGCGATCGGCCGGTCCCTGGCGATCCGCGACGATGCGTCCCATCGCTAGGCCGGGTGCCGCTCTGGCGGCGGGACTCCTCGTCGTGGCGAGCGCGGCGATCCTGCCCGTCGGGCTCGACGGCCGGCAGGTTCCGGCGTCGAGTTGGATCTCGTGGATCGTCGTCCTGATCGCCTCCCTCGGGGCCCTGTACGTCGGGAACGGGAGCGTCGTCAGGGCGGTGCGCGGCTTGGTTTGGCTCCTGCCACCCGTCTTGCTCCTCACGCTGCCCGTCGCGGTGTTCGCGGCCGGGGGAAGGGGGACCGGCGTCGCTTTGGCCCTCGTCCTGCGCGCGTTGACCGCCGCGACCGCGGGCCTCGCGACCGTCACCGCTCTCGGCCCGTCCGGGCTCGTTCAGGGTCTCCGGTCGCTACACGTTCCATCGCGCCTCGTCGAGATCGTCCACGCCATGCTGGTCAGTCTCGCCGCAATCAGGCGGCAGGTCTCGGGCATGCTGCGGGCGCGCGCCGCGCGACGCACGAGCCACGCGCCGTGGTCCGCGCTGGCCGTCGCGCCGATCGAGACGCTTCGGGGTTTCGGACGTCTGGTCGGCGCGCTGCTTTTACGCTCCATCGAGCGCGCGGAGTCGCTGGAGCGGGCCCGCCGCGCCCGCGGAGGACAAGACGCATGACGGCGCCCGCGCGACCGGTGGCGATCGCGGTCGACCGGCTCGACTATCACTACCCCGACGGTGTCGGCGCGCTCTCCGGCGTCCGGATTTCCGTCGAGCCCGGGGAGCGAGTCGGGCTCCTCGGCCCGAACGGGGCCGGCAAGTCCACGCTCCTCCTGCACCTCGCCGCGCTACTCCCCGAGCGGCAGCGTTACGTGCACCGGCACGCCCTCTCGGACGTCGTGCACCGCCACGACGCGGCTCCCCACGTCACGATCGACGGGATCGTGGTCTCCTCGAAGACGGTCCGCGAGATCCGCGAGCGTGTCGGAATCGTGTTCAGCGATCCGGACGACCAGCTCATCGGCCTGACGGTCCAGGAGGAGGTGGAGTTCGGTCCTCGCGCCCGCCGATGGCCGGAGGCCGAGGTCGTCACCGTGGTGTCCGAGGCGCTGAACGCGGCCGGCCTCGCCGGTTTCGAGCATCGCTCGCCGCATCATCTGTCCGCAGGCGAGAAGCGGCGGGTGTGCATCGCGGGCGTCCTGGCGTGCCGTCCGGGGTTGCTGCTCCTGGATGAGCCGTCCGGCGGGCTCGACCCGCGGGGGCGCCGAGAACTGGGCGAGTTGCTGCGGGGTCTCGAGACCACGCAAGTCGTCGCGTCCCACGATCTCGAGTTCGTCGCCAGGGTGTGTTCGCGGGTCGTGATCCTGGATCGCGGCTCCGTCGTCGCGCAGGGAGACACTGCGGGAATCCTCTCCGACCGGTCGTTGTTGCGACGGCACGGACTCGAATGAGTATCCGATTGCGCGGCGCACCGCTCGCCTATCTCACGACGCGGAAGAGGTGCTTGTCCGCGACCTGCCCGACCCGTACGAGGGTCCGCGATCGATCGAGAGCGTCCCCTCCCTTGCCGGTGATCAGGACGTAGTCCACCCCGAGACGGGCGAACGCCGCGCTCTCCGGGCTCAACTCGACGACGACCGTGTCCAGGTACGGCACAAAGATGCGAGGCTCGCCCTCGCCCCTGGGCAGCACGAAGATGATGTGCGCGTACCGGTTGTGGGCGTCGTTCGCGGCGTTCTCCGGATCGAGACGCGCCCACAGCTCCCGCTGCGGGAGGTACTGGAGCCCGCCCACGGAATGCACGCCGATCGCGCGGAGCAGATTCGGGATCCAGTCCTCGTAGACGATCCAGCGCGAGCCGCCGCCCGCCGCGCGGTCGAGAGCCAGGATACGCTGTGAAAGCGGGTTGTCCCGGAGGTAGTCGGAGCCGCCGAGAACGAGTGGATTGAACCACGCGGTGCCGGCGATCGAGATCGCGGCGAGGAGCGGCAGCGCCACCCGGTTCCGGAGCAGCACGGCGAGCGTCGCGAGGAACGCGACGAGCGCTCCCGCGACCGGCATCCACGGCGCGAGCGCCGGCATCCTCTCGCGGAGCACGATTCCCGAGACGAGTACGGTCCCCGCCCACGCGGCGGCGACCGCGAGAGCCCTCGAGGCCACGCCGATACCGTCGCGTTCGCCGCGGCGCGCGACGAACGCGACGGTCATGAGAAGCCCCGCGATCCCGAGTCCGACGATCGATCGCCCTCCCGCGACACGGTCGAAAAGCGTGGCTCGGGCCAGAAAGCCCGGCAGACCCACGGTCGCGTGGAGAGCGATCACGACGGAATACCCCCCGAGCGCGAGGACGACCGGGTCGGGACGGCGGCGCCGCATGGCGGCCTCGAGCGCCTCGAAGAGGAGAATGGCCGGCGAGAGGAACAGAAAGGATGCCGCCTCGCACACGTTGCCGAGGGGAGAGAAGCCTTCGGTGCGAAGGAACTGCGTCTGGAACGCGTTCAGGAGGGTCGCCGGCAAGACGTCGCCTCCCGTGACCCGTCGCCGGCCCGGGTAGACCGTCTCCGCGAGGAGTCTCAGCGGCTCCCGGCACTCGAACGCCCAGAGAGCGACCAGCGCCGCCGCGCAGAGGACCGCGGCGGCCAGGACGACGATCCGCAGCGGCCATCTCGAGACGCCGGCGAGTCTTCCGCGCTCGCGCCAGGCCCAACCGGCGGCGACGGCCACGAAGAGCCAGGCGATCGGGATCTGGAACGGCGGGTAGATCTGGCCGAGCGCGAAGCAGCCGGCAGCCCAGGCCAGGAGGACGCCGTGGAGGAAGATCCCCGCGGTGCCGCCCGCCGTCACGACGCCGAGGGCGGCCACGAACCCGAGCGCGGCCGACGCCGCGATCGGCTCGCTCGTGAACGACCAGTACTGGAAGAACGGCTGGAAGACGAGCGCCAGCGCACCCGCCAGGGCCGACCCGGCGCGACCGGCTCCCACGAGCGTGAACACCGCCCAGAACGCCCAGGCGAGGCCGAGCGCTCGGGACCACCAGTGCCACGCCAGTCCGAAGTCGTCGCCGATGAAGTACCCCCAGATCTGCGGACGAAACGCGGTCAGCCAGCTTCGAATCGGGACCGGGTATCCGACACGCCCGTCCGCGCCTCCGAGACCGACGAGGTCGTTCTTCACCGGGAATCGAGGCTCCTGCGCGCGCTCGGAGAGGGCGAGCGGCAGCGCGACGGCCCAGTCGTCCGAGCGCACTTGCCTGACGCTGCCCACCAACACCTCGGTGGGCGCCGAGTGGTCGATCACGTAGTGCCAGGCGGGAAGCGAGAATCCATGGAGTCCCAGGGAGGAGAGTACGACGAGGACCAGCGCGAAAACGGCTGCTCCCCACCCCAGGACACGCCAGGGGCCGCCGGGAGGCGCCGGACTCGCGTCAGGCGCCGGCGGGCGGCTCGGGCTGCCGTGCTTCCGGCCGGCGCTCGGATTCGAGGATCGCGAGACTCCGAACCAGCGTCGTGACGGCTTGTTCGAGCCTGAGGAGCCGGATGTAGAAGAGGAGGAAGACAAACGTGCCTCCGATGGCGAGCAGATAGAGGAGTAGATCGGTGCCCCGTCCCACCCCGAGGCGGTGCGCCGCGAGGGTCGTCAGGTCGGGGAACAGCACCGCTAGCACCGCGAGCACGACGAAGAACGAGGCCAGCAGGCGGTCCCTGAGAGTCGAGCGCAGGTACACGACGTAGATGCCGAGGACGAGGAGAAAGCCGCCGATCAGCAGGGGCTGGATGATCTTCATTTCCTCGCGAACCTCCCCTCGATCAGCTCCCACAGGATGTTGAACGCGTTCATGACCCGTTGCCCCTTCGCGCGGGAGTACGGCGTGTAGATCACCGTCACGGGGACCTCCGCGAAGCTCAGTCCGAGCCCTCGCACCTGGTGGAGAATCTCCGACGCGTGGGACATCCGGTTCTGCGTCGGGCGGATCCTCGCCGCCGCCTCGCGCGTGAACGCCCTGAGCCCGTTGTGCACGTCCGTCACTCGAAGGCCCGTGGTCATCCGCGAAAACAGGACCGCGGTGGACAGCACGAAGCGCCTCAGCTCGCCAAGGCCCGGGGCCGCACCGCCGGCGACGAATCGCGATCCCAGCACGGCGTCGAGCCGGTCCCGCTCGAGCGTCTCGACGAGGCGCGGGATGTCCGCGGGGCGGTGCTGCCCGTCGCCGTCGAAGGTCACCACGATCCGCGCGCCGCGGCGGAGGGCGAATTCGATTCCCGTCGCGAGCGCCGCCCCCTGCCCGAGGTTCACGGCGTGCCGGCACACCGCGAGGGGAAGTCCGCGAAGCGCCTCGGCGGTGCCGTCGGTCGAGCCGTCGTCCACGACCACGACGCTCCTCGCGACCCCGAGGAGCGCCTCGACGACGCTCCGGATCACCCTGGCCTCGTTGAGGGCCGGAACGACCACGAAGACGTCCGATCCGAGCATCGTCGAACCCCGCTCCGCGCTCCGGCCACGCGTGGCCTCCGGGAGGGGCGCCGGGGCGCGATCGAGCCTAACATCCGGCCCCGGGGCAGTCAACGATCGAGGTGTTGCGGACTCGGCTCGTTGTGACGCTCGCGCACGCGGCGTTCGCGCGAGGGAGGTCACCACGGGAGCGCAGCTCGAGCGCGCCGCTGCCGCCGGCATCGACGGCGCGTCACCGGGAGCGGCGCCACGAGAGAGCCGATTCCCGCAGGGTTCCTGTCTCCGAAGCTTCCTCGAGCAGGCGCAGCGCCTCGAGCAGCACCGCGCGGTGAATCGCCTCGTTGCCGGGATCCCCGGCGGGGGCTCCGAACGGGAAGCGCACCGAGAGGGCCCGGGGAGCGCCGACGATCCGGGTCAACTCCGGGATCAGGGTCAGCGAGACCGTCGGCATGCCCCGCGACTCCAGCTCGCGGGCGAGGATGCAGACGGTCTGCACGCAGAGCGAGCAGCTCGGCAGCAGAACGACCGCGCCGACCCCGTCCTCGCGGAAGATCTCGGCGATCCGCGCGGCGCTGTCGAGGAGACCGGGCAGCGGGCGCACGATGCCCCCCGAAAAGCTGACGTGGCGGGCGGCCGGAGGCCCCGCGAGGCCCTCGCGGTGCAGCGCCTCGAGGGCGCCGAGCGGGAGAGCCACTTCGGGATCCCCGGGGATGTAATGCCGATCCACGTAAGGCGCGAGCAGATCGAGTTGCTCCGGCTCGGTCCCCCTGGGCACGATTCTGAAGCTCGTGTCGCCGCGCCGCCGATCCGCGAACGGTGGATCGTCCAGCAGGTGGAGTCCCGCCGTCGTGATCATCGCGACCGGTGCACGCGTGACGCCCGACGGGGCGGCGCACCACGGAATTGGCCCCAGGGAGACGAAGTCGAAGTCGGGGTCGATGTCCGCGCGGATGGCGTCCACGATGCGCTGCAGCAAGGGACCGTGATGGGGCTCGCTCAAGAACCGTCCTCGACCTTGCGACGCGCTGGCCGTTGAGAATACCCGATTCCACGGACCGCGGAGAACGATCCGATCCTCCTCGAGTGGAACTGGGTATCGCGACCGCGGAGCGAAGCCAAGAAATGATACAAAAGCATCCCTATTATCCTGTTAAATTTTGGTCTTGATTCCACCATCCTTTTGTCGTAGTAAGACCCTGAACGGAACGATAATATCCGAATCGAGAAGCCCTTCGGGCTCGAGTCGGCCAACGTTCCCTCGATCCGGGGCCCACGCCGGCAAGGTCCCGGCTAGCGGGGAAGCGAATTTTCGTTAACCGCCGGAGATGCAACAGGAGGTCAGAAGATGAAGTTCATTGTTCCGCCCCAGCAGGACGAAACCCAGAACCGCGTCTGCACGAAGAACGTCACGCTCTGTTGGCTGTGCGCGGAAGATCCCCGGGCGTGTGACGCGATCTTGTGACGTGATCTGAGTCGCCTCGACGTGTCTTGACTGATCGATACGGAAGGATCCTGTCCGGCGGCAGGTGAGCCGGGAAGTCGGCGCGCCGGGCGGGATCCTTTCATCCCGCCTCTTCTTCCGCTCCCACCACGGCGTCGCGGTAGCACCGTAGGGCCCAAGCCCCCCGTCCCAGGCGGCGCGCCACCTCGACGTCCCCGAGTCCCCGCGAGGAGAGCTCGATTGCGGTCCGTTGTACCGCGTCGAGGCCGAAGTAGCAGGACGCCCCGTAGAGCAACCGGTTGACGGTGTCGACCTCGGTGCGAGCGAGCCGCTCGCCGAAGCCGGGATGGCCCACCCGCTTCGCCAGGTACGCGACCGGATCGAATCCCGGCTCCTGCCGGGCGCGCTCGGCGAGCGCTCCCAGGCAGGCCGGCAGCGCGTGGTGGAGGATGGCCAGGCGTGTCATCCCGCGGACCAACTCCAGGTCCTTGTCGTCGAGGTCGAACTCCGCCTTACGTTCCTCCAGGAAAGGCACCGCCAGTGCCGCCCGCCAGTCCGCGAACCCCTCCGCCGCCGGCAGCACGGCGAATCGGATGCGCCCGCGGTGCTCGGGGCGGAGCGAATCGGGAAGATCCCGGCTGAGGGCGTCCTGCACCGCGTGGCCGGCGAGCTCGTGCGCGAGGCTGCGTGCGACGGCGATGGGATTGACGGTGAGGCGTGCGCCGTCGCGGAACACCATGAACTCCCCGGGCCCCACGACCACGCGATGGCGCGCCGGCTCGTACCAGGAGTGGTCGGTGTCCCCCCGACCCAGCACGACCTCGGCGTCCGTGCCGGGGAGCGGTCCCTCGCGCGCGGCCAGCCAGTCCCGGAACGCACCGCTCAGACGAGCCGTCGCCTGCTCGAGCAGCGGCCTCGCCTCCGGCGTGTCCACGGCCACCCGGCTCCCGCGAAACCTCTGCCGAAGGTCCAGGTAGTCCAGCACCTCCCGGGGGTCGAGACCGGCGAGCTCGGACTCCAGGCGATCGAGAGCGCCCGGTCCCGCCAGGCTATCGAGAAGCCGGCCGACGGAGACGCGGGGCCATTCGAACCGATAGCGCGCCACCTGCTCGAGGTGGTCCCACGACGCCTCGAGGTGGCGCAGGAGCATCCGCCGGAAAGGGGTCGCAGTGTCGCCGTCGCGCAGCAGGTCTTGCGCGCGCGCGATCTCGGAGGTCAGGCGGTCGAACGCCGCGGTGGAGGGAAGATCGTCGAGAGTGTCCAGCAGGAGCTCGGCGGCGTCGAGGCACCGCGCGTCGGCTTCCTGGAGTTGCTCCATCGAGAGGTTCATGCCGGCCGTCTTCCGATCAGATGATCGGCGAGCTTGCCGGAGATGTCGAGGCCGGTCCGCGCTTCGAAGTTCACGAAGAACGGAGCCGAGTTGCACTCGAGCAGCAGGAAGCGCCCGGTGCCGCTCTGGCGCATGAAGTCCACGGCCGAGAACGCCATCTCCCACCGGCGTGTCGCGGCGATCGCGGCGAGGGCCGCTTCGTCGGGAAGCGCGATGCGCCGGACGCGGGAGCCCCCGCGTCGGGAGTCGGTCTCGGAGGGGCCCGTGGGAACGACCTCCGCGGCACCGATCATCTTCCCGCCGAGCACGAAGGCGCGCACGTTCTCCCCCTCGATCCGCTCCTGAACCAGAAGGGGGGTGAGGCGGAGGCGCTCACGCGCCTCCCCGGTCGTGCGGGGAAGATCGATCGGCTCCGTATGCGTGTACCCCCCGACCATCCCCTTGGTGATCCACTCCCCCGCGATGCGGCCGCTGAGCTCCACCAGAGCGTCCGGATCCGTCGTGGACACCGTGAACGGCACCGGCAGGTGACCCCGCTCGTACGCGGCCACCTCGAACGGCTTGAGGAAGTGCAGCTCATGGCTCGCGGGAGGATTCACGACCGGGATCTTCCGCGCCAGGCGATCGAGAAGGGCGTTCCACGCGGCGAGCACGCGGCGCGAGCGCGCCAGAGCGGAGCGGCTCGCCTCGCGATCGAGGCTCCCGTCCGGCGCTCGAACCACGGAGGACGGAAGCCGGAGGTCGGCCACGTAGACCCCGCTGAGATTCGCGAGGTCTTCCCCGCAAGCGGAGACCGGCCCGCGGCCGAGCCGGATGGCGGGGTCGTCGCGGGGATCGAGAACCACCGCTTCGCCGCCGCGTTCCTCGATTCGCATCGCGAGACGCCGGATCTCGGCGCGGTCCGCCGGGCCGATGAGTCCCGCACGGATCACTCGTGCGCTCCGCCGGCCCCGCCGCGGCGGCGCTCCTCCCCGTCCTTCACGGGCAGCCGGTTGAGGTGACGGATCTCGAGAACCGGCTCGAGGTGGAACTTGTATTGCTCGCAGGCGCCGTGCGGGCTGTCGGGGATCTTGAGCGCCTCGAACGGGCAGCCGCCGTGACACAGCGGCAGCACGCCGCACGCGCGGCACTCGCTCTTTTCCATCGGAGTCCAGGAAAGCCAGCGGGCCTCGTTGGTCTTGTGGAACGGCTGCTCGCCGTCCACGAGGTGGCCGATCGCCCGCTCGGGGTCGAGGGTGACCTCGTGCCAGCACTTGAAGAGCGCCCCCGACGGCGCGACGACGTACCCCTCGGCGCGGTCGGCAATGCAGAACGCCCCCGGGATGCGGAACGGATACCTGGACAGCGGCAGTCCTCGGCGCGCCGCCTCCCGGTAGATCTCCACCTCGGTGCGGGCGAATTCCTCGCTGGAGAAGCAGCTCTCCTGGATGTTGCCGCACGCGACCCCGGTGGCGGTCACCTGCGCGAGATAGGGGCGCACGCGCGCGGCGAGCCCTTCCTTCGTGAGGATCTCCACGACTTCGATGGCGGCCGCGGCATTGCGACGATCCACGTTGATTCGGGTCTGGAATTCGGCAAGATCGGCCGTCTCCTTCAAGTTCTGGACGATCTTCCAGAACGTCCCCTGTCCGCCCGTCAGGAACCTCCGCCGGTCGTGCTCCGCGGGGGTGCCGTCGAGCGTCACCTGCACTTCCTGGATACCCAGGGCCGCCAGCTTTTCCATGCGGCGACGGTCGAGCGTGTACCCGTTGGTGACGAGCTGCGCACGGTAGGCGATGCCTCGCTCCTGGGCCATCGCCAGAAAGCGCGTCGAGAGGCTGTCGATCACCTGCAGGGCGCCGGGGAGGGTCGGCTCGCCGCCGAACCAGGTCACGTGCAGCGTGTCGATCCGGCGCAACCGCTCCTCGACCCATCGCAGAAGCGCCTCCTGGACGGGGCGGCTCATGGTCACCCGCAGGTGCTCCTCGTAGCAGTAGTCGCATCGAAAATTGCAGTCGAGCGTCGGCGCGATCGTGAGGTGCAGACGATCGGTCCGGAACCGGTCGCGCATCATGTCGACCTGGAGCGCGGCCATCTCGTCCACCTCGTCGTCGAGGAGGAAATGACCCGCGACGAGCGATTCTCGAATCTCCCGCTTGTGGGGGGAGTCGCACGGAACGCCGTCGGGATCGGCCAGGATCGCCTGGATGAAGGGGACGTCCGCGTTGTCGAGCTCCGCGAGGGCCGTGGACCAGGAGTTGAAGGCGAGCCACGTGCCGTCGCTCGCCTCGAAGATTCGATTGTATCGGGAAGGTTTCACGGTTGTGCTCCACGAGCCGCCGCCTCGAGCCGCTCGAGCAGGAGCGGGGCGAGGCGGCCGCCGAGACAGGTATCCCACTCCGCGAGGGCGGGACCGGCTTCCACCATCACGACCTCCGGGGAGCCGGGCGCTCCCGTGATGGATACCGCCGCGATGGCCAGATCCAGCGATTGCGCCGCGCGAACGGCGAGGGCGGCCGCCTCGGGAGGCACCTCCTCCGGGCGACGGTCGCGCGCCAGCGCGAGCTCGCCCCCGACGACCAGCAGCTCGAGGATCTCTCCCCGGATCGGATCGAGGACGAGCGCCGGCTCGCCCGGCGCCGGAGTGGCGGGCCGATGCCAGCGATCCCGCCCGGCGCCGTCGAGCACGATGCACCCGGCCTGGATTGACCCCGCCAACGGCTCGAGTCTCCACGAGTGGACGGGAAGGCCGGCGTGGTCCAGACGGTCGAGCGCGATGGCCGGCGACGCCGCGAGACGCGCGGCCCCTGGCGGGTTCCAGACCAGCCTGCCCTCCGAGGCGATCCACAGGGCGGAGGTCGCCAGCGCACGGGCTTCACGCTCGGGCGAGATCCGGGAGGGAGGGACGGGCGGCTCGAAGGCCAGGACCTCGGGCATCTGTGGCTGAGGCCACGCGAATAGAGGCGCCTCGACGACGATGGCGCCCACCCCGAGTAGATCGGTCCCCTCCCAGACGACCTCGCCCGGGCCGACGGTCACGGGCCTGTTCAGAAGGGGTGCGTCGAGCGAGAGAGAGACACAGGTCATTCCCCGGGTCTTCGCCGCCTCGACCACGCGCGGCCCGAATCCGGATTCATCCAGCCCGAGATATGCCAGAAAGGGGCCCACGGGAGGTAATATACCGCGTCCCGGGGTGCATTCATGCGTCGTCGGCTACCGCTTTTGAGACCGCTTCTGATCCTCGTCACACTGCTGGTCGTTTCGTGCGCCGCGGTGCTCGGGTTCTGGCGGATCGATCGGGTCGTGCTCGCTCCGGGCCGGCTCACCGGCGGCTCCGTTCAGGTCTGCTCGCCGCAGGATGGGATCGTGGCGGAGGTGGCGACGCGCGGCGGCCGCTCGGTGCGTTCCGGAGAGGTGCTCTTCAGGCTGGATTCGCGAGAACTGGAGGCGGAGGCCGCCGGGCATCTCGCGCGTCTCGAGGGGCTGAAAGCGGAGCGCGAGGCCAGGCTCGCGGAGCTGAAACGCTACGAGGACGCGGTCGATCCACGAGAGCAGGAAGAGGCGCGAGGCGTCCTGGAGCGGGCCGAGGTCGAGAAGCGGCGCACCGATCTCGATGCCGAGGCGACGGCGCGGCTCGGCGAGCAAGGGATCGTCGGGCGGCTGCAAGTGGAGAAGGCGGGGCTCGACCGCCAGCTCGCGGCGATGACCCGCCAGAGCGCCGAGAAGGCGATCGGTCTCCTGGGGGCGCAGCAGGGTGCCCGCGAGGAGAGCATGAGCGCGGAGATCCGACGCATCGAAGGAGAGATGGAGGCGGAGCGGGTGGCGCGGGAGGCGCTGCTCGGGACCGTCCGCGCGTCCACCGTCGGCGCGCCGGTCGCCGGCGTCGTGGTGGCGGCGCGCCTCGAGGATCGGGTGGGTCGCGCGGTGAAGAAAGGGGACGAGGTCCTCCGTTTGCAGCTCGGCTCGCCGAGCGAGTTCGAGGGACTCTTGAGCGACGCCGGAAGGGCAGCGGCCAAGCCGGGACAGCGGGTGAAGATCCGTCTCGACGCCTATCCGTGGCTGATCCACGGGACGCTCGGTGGAAAACTGACCCGGACCGCCGAGCGCCGGGCCGATCCCGGAGGGTTTCCCGTGGAGATCGAGATCGAGACGGCCGGTGCGCCGGGACCTCTTCGCGAGGGCATGGGCGGCACGGCCCGGATCATCGTCGAGGAGAAGGTCTCGCTGGGGCGGCTGTTCCTGGAGAGGCTGACCGGGAACGAGGGGCGTTGAGACGGGCCGATCCACACGCGCGCGGGCTGATCCGGCGGTTCTTCGCCGCCTTCGTCAGGCCCTACTTCGCTCTCCAGGTGGAGATCGGGATCTGTCTCGTCGTGGGCGTCGTGCTCGGTCTCGTGGACCCGCTCGTCCTGCGGGCCATCATCGATCGCGCCCTCGGCGACGGCGACCGCCAGCTGCTCTTCCTGCTCTCCGGTCTTCTGGCTCTCGTCCTCGTGTTCCGGGTCGCTTTCCGGATCCTCGCCACCTGGCTCTACTCCTACTCGGGCCTCAGGATCCTGTTCGACGTAAGGAGCCGCGTCTTCCGGCACGTCGAGCGGCTGTCGCCCTACTTTTTCCGAGGCGAGCGGTTCGGGGACATCCTGTCGCGGCTCACCTCCGACGTGGACCTGCTCCAGCAGACGGCGGCGCACACCCTCGTCAACGCGGCGAGCGACGGCCTGACCGTCCTGGGCATTCTGGCGATCCTCTTCTGGCTCGACCCCGTCCTGACCCTGGCGCTCCTCCTCGCCTATCCGCTCCTCCTGCTTCTTCTCGTGCGGGTGAACCGGAAGGTGCGGGACGAGGGGAGACGGGCGCGCGAGGCGTACGGAAATCTCTTCTCGTTCCTCGAGGAGCGGCTCACCGGGATCCGGCTCGTGCAGGAACACCTGCGGGAGACGGCCGAGGCCCGCGGCCACGTGCGCGTCTCGCGCCCGCTGATCCGATCGAACCTGGCGCTCTCGATGTTCGGGGCCTGGCAGGTCGCGCTCGCCGATCTCGTCAACACGGGGGCGTTCGTGCTGGTGTTCCTCGCGGGGGGATCGCGCGTCCTCGCGGGAGCGCTTTCGGTGGGGAGCCTCGTCGCGTATTACACCCTCGCGACGCGGCTCCTGAGGCCGATCGGAGGTCTCATCGAGGTCAACGTGGATCTCCAGGTGGCGCGGGCCGCGCTCGCCCGGATCTTCGAGCTTCTCGATCAGGTCCCCGAGATCCGCGAGGAATCCGGCGCGCGGGCTCCGGCCGCGATCCGCGGCGAGGTGGTCCTCGAGGGCGTCGGGCTCGCGTGGTCCGACGGGACCGTGGCCCTGCACGGCGTGGATCTCAAGATTCCCGCCGGTGGCGTCGTCGCGATCGTGGGGCCGTCGGGCGGGGGCAAATCGACACTCGCCGCGCTGCTTCCGCGCTACCTCGATCCGCAAACGGGAGAGGTGATCCTGGACGGGCTGGACGTCCGAAGATGGCCGCTGGGAGATCTGAGGCGCAACGTGGGCTTCGTTCCCCAGGAGACCCAGCTCTTCCACGACACGCTGGCCGCGAATCTCCGGCTCGCCTCGCGTCGGGCCACCGACGCGCAGATCCTGGAGGCGGTGGAGATCGCGGGGCTCGGAGACTTCGTTCGAGCGGCCCCTCTGGGACTCGAAACCGTGGTCGGGGAGCAGGGGCTGCGTCTGAGCGGCGGAGAGCGACAGCGGCTCGCGATCGCCCGGGCGCTGCTGAAAGCCCCTACCGTCTACATCCTCGACGAGGCGACCTCGGCCCTCGATCCCCGGACCGAACGGCAGGTGCTCTCCCGCTTCCTCGATCGCGTCCGCGGCCGTACGGTCGTTCTCATCGCCCACCGTCTGACGAGCCTCGTGGGGGTGGACCGGATCTTCGTGCTCAGCGAGGGAGGCATCGCGGCGAGCGGAACGCACGACGACCTCCATCGGGCCGGCGGCCTCTACCGGCGGTTGTACGACGATCAGATGCGCGGTGGAGACGCTTCTTGAGCCGCACCTCGAAAGTCGCGCCGACGGGGAAGCTTTCGCACGCCTCTCTCACCGCGTTCGCCATCGCGGCGCTCGTCGCTCTCGTCTTCCTGACGTTTTACCCCGCCCTTTCGAGCGGTTTCGTCTGGGACGACGACGACAACGTGACCGAGAACATGACGCTGCGTTCGGCGAAGGGGCTCTCCTCGATCTGGCTCGATCCGCACTCGAACCAGCAGTACTATCCGCTGACGCACACCAGCTTCTGGGTCGAGTACCAATTGTTCGGACTTCAGCCCTGGTCGTACCACCTGGTGAATCTGCTCCTGCACGCCGCCTCTGCGGCCTTGCTCTTCGTGATTCTGCGGGGATTGTCGGTCCCCGGCGCCTGGCTCGCCGCCGCGGTCTTCGCGATCCACCCCTTGCAGGTCGAGTCGGTCGCCTGGGTCACGGAGCGCAAGAACACGCTCGCGGGACTCTTTCTGATGCTCGCGGTGCTCGTCTTCCTGCGACACGCGAAGTTGCTCGCACCGCGGCCGGGATCGGCGGAGCCCGCGCGCCGATCGAAATCCCTGCTGGGCGAGATCAGCGTTCCCGCCACCGTTCTCTTCATTCTTGCGCTCGCCTCGAAGACCGCGGTGGCGACGGCGCCCCTGGCTCTGCTGGCGATTCTCTGGTGGAAACGGGATCGCCTCGGCGTCCGCGACGCGATCGGTGTCGCGCCGATGCTCGTGCTCGGAGTCCTGGCGGGGTCCGCCACGGCCTGGCTCGAGCGCCACCACGTGGGGGCCGCGGGCAGCCTCCCGTCGTTCGGAATCCTCGAGAGGCTCCTCCTGGCGGGGCGCGCCCTCTGGTTCTACGCGGCGAAATTCGTCTGGCCCCGCGGCCAGGTCTTCATCTATCCCAGCTGGACGCCGAGAGCCGGCGACCTCCTCGCCTGGATCCTCGTGCTCGCCGCCGCCTCGGTCCCGGTCGCGCTCTGCGGGCTGCGTCGACACATCGGCAAGGGCCCCGCGGCGGCGGCGCTCGCCTACGGGCTGCTGATCGCGCCCGCCAGCGGTTTCTTCGATCTCTATTTCTTCGTATTTTCCTTCGTTCAGGACCACTTCCAGTACTTCGCATGCATGGCGCTCTCGGCGCTCCTCGGCGCGGTGCTCGCTGCTCTCTTGCGCCGGCCGGCCGTCTTCGCCTCCGTCTCTGCCGGGATCGTCCTGGTCCTGGCGGTCGCGAGCTGGCGGCGCGTTCACGTTTTTCGGGATGCCGAGACGCTCTGGCTCGACACGATCGCGCGGAACGGAGACGCCTGGATGGCTCGCGGCAACCTCGCGAAGCTCCTCATCGAGCGCGACGACCCCGGCGCCGCCGTGGCGGAGCTTCGAGAAGCACTGCGGCTTCGGCCCGGCGAAACCGAGCTCCACAACCTGCTCGGCTCGGCGCTTTCGAAAACCGGCGACACGGACGGGGCGATCGAAGCCTTCCGGAGCGCGATTCGCACGAAGCCGGGCTCCGCCCTCCTTCACTACAATCTGGGGATCATGCTGGCGAGGGAGGGACGGCTCGAGGAGGCGATCGAGGCCAACCGGCAAGCGCTTCGGATCGACCCTCGCGCCCTTCCGGCTTGGAAGAACCTGGCCAACGTCCTGTTCCGAGCAGGCGCCTACCAGGAATCCTGGGAAGCGGTGGAAGCCCTGCGCCGCCTCGGCGGGAGCCCACGGCCGGAGTTCGTGAGGGACCTCGAGGAAGCCCTTCGCCGTTCCCGCGGCCCCGCCACCGGAGGGGCCGGCCCCTGAAGCACGTGCCCCATCCGGGTTGCGGCGACGGAATGTCCCGTTCGTGACGGCGGTCCGTCACGCCGATGCGCACCGTACCTGGTGAAGCGACGTGGTGGCGCGACGTCGTCCCGTTCCCCCGGGGATCAGCGTCCCAAGGAATGCTCCACGACGATCCGGATGCCGATCGCCACGAGGATCAGGCCTCCCAGCACCTCGACCCGCCTGCCCCAGAGGGAACCGATTCGACGTCCGAGCACCATTCCGATCGCGGTAAGACCGGTCGTGATGACCCCGATCACCAGGGCGGGGAGCAGAATCCCCGTTCCGAGCATGGCGAGAGACAGACCGACGGCCAGCGCATCGATGCTCGTCGCGACGGAAAGCAGGAACAGGTTCCAGCCGACGGTGGGGTCGTGGGCGCCCCGCGCCGCATCCTTTCGTCGAAAGCCCGCGAGCACTATCTTCGCGCCGACGAACGTCAGCAAGCCGAACGCGACCCAATGATCCCAGGAGGCGACGTGCCTGTGGACCGCGCTGCCCGCGGCCCATCCCGCCAGGGGCATGAGTGCCTGAAACAGGCCGAAGGAAAAGGCCATGCGGAGCACGGGTTTCGTGCGAAGGGGGATGAGCGTCAGGCCGGTGACGACGGCCACGGCGAAGGCGTCCATCGCCAGGGCGACCGCGATGGCGAGGAGGCTCAACCCGCCCATGCCCGTTCACCTCCCGTCGAACTTCAGCCTGAAACGAGGCCCGACCGTTCCGACTTCCACGCGGAGCGGTTCATCGTGTCCCATCGTATCGAATCGGGGCGGTAGCCGGGCATCGAAACTGGATCGCATCGGCCTCGCCATCGAGAAGGATCTCATCGAGCGGTTCGACGCGCTCGATCCGCTGCTCGAGCCGAAGCGTCTCACGGCCACGTTGAGGCGCTGACGGCACACGTTTTCTCCAGGAACTTCGCCGAGGCCTGCGAGCCTCTTCATTCCGGTTGTCGCACCTCGAACGCCTGCCGCAGATCCTCGATGAGATCGCGGACGTCCTCGATCCCCACGGAGTACCGCACGAGACCGTCCGTGATCCCGGCGGCCTTCCGTTCGATGGGGGAGACCCCGGCATGGGTCATCGAGGCGGGATGTTCGATCAGCGACTCGACGCCTCCCAAGGAGACCGCGAGGAGCGCGAGCTTGACCCGGTCCATGAGCCTCTTGCCGGCCTCGAACCCTCCGACCAGCTCGAAGCTGATGATCGTACCGGGGCCGCTCATCTGCTCGCGCGCCAGGGCGTGCTGCGGGTGCGACGGGAGGCCGGGGTATCGGACCCATCGAACGTCGTCGCGCCGCTCGAGCCATCGCGCGATTTCCATGGCGCTGGCCTGCGCCCGCTCGATGCGAAGCGCGAGCGTCTTGATCCCGCGGTGCACGAGGAAGGCCTGGTGCGGGTCCATGTTGCAGCCGCTGAGAATCATCATCTCGCGCAGGCGCCGGTGGACGATGTCCTCGCGCGCGATCAGCACCCCGCCCACGACGTCCGCATGGCCGTTGATGAATTTCGTCACGGAGTGCAAGACGACGTCGGCGCCCAGCGCGATCGGTTTCTGGAGGAACGGAGAAGCGAAGGTGCTGTCGACCACGAGCATCGCGCCGCGCTCGTGGGCGAGAGCGGCGATGGCCTCGAGGTCGGTGATCTGCATCAGCGGGTTCGAGGGGGTCTCGACGTAGATCATCTTCGTCTCCGGCCGGAGCGCGGAACGCACGAGGCCGAGATCCGACGTGTCCACGTAGCTGGCCGCGACACCGAACTTCGAGAGGTGTTTTTCCATCAACGTGCGCGAGGGGCCGTAAACCGAAGCCGTGCTGACGACGTGGTCGCCGCTCCGGAGAAGGGCGAGGTAGGCGGTCGTGACGGCCGCCATGCCGGAGCTGGTTGCCACGGCGCCGGCGCCTTCCTCGATCTCGGCGATGCAATCCTCGAGCGCGCGGATGGTCGGGTTTCCGAGTCGCGTGTAGATGAACCCATCCGACCGGCCCGCAAAGCGATCGGCGCCGTCCTGCGCGCTGTCGAAGCGGAACGTCGACGTCTGGTAGATGGGAGTCACCGCGCTCCCGTGCGCATCCTTGGGGGCACCGGCGTGCACCAGCTTCGAGTTGAATCCCAGTTGCTTCGTGTTCATCGTTTCTCCCTTGCTGGATCGGTCGGCCCGCGGTGCTACCGTCGGCCGCATCCGTGGCCGTGGTCGTGTCAGGGGTGATGCTGCGCGCAAGCCATGTCCGGCGACATCGTCTTCAGCGCTCCGGACTTGAACGCGGCCACCGTCTCCTCGACGGTCGCGTGCTCGGATCGGAAGACACGGATGCCCGCGGCGCCGAGCTTCGCGAGCGCGCCCATCCCGATGCCGCCGACGACCATCCCGTCGATGCTCTCGCCGGCGAGGGAGGCGAGCGGCATGCACATGCCGTGGCCGTGATGGGCGTTGCGGTTCGGGACCGCCCGGCAGGCGCCGGTGTCGGTGTCCACGATCATGAACAGCGGCGCCGAGCCGAAATGCGGACTCACCGGGCTCGCGGCCCCGTTGTCTTCCGTGACGGGAATGCAGATGTTCATTTCGAGTTCTCCTTCGCTTGAAGTCCTGTGCGCACGAGCCGTGCTCTCGCCTCGAGGATCCTCTGTCGACCGGCGGCGCTCAACGCGGCTTCCCCGGCGATGGGGAGCCGAAGCGGCCTCGCCCCGGACAGGGACCGCCATCGCGGCCACGGTCGTCAACGTCGTGCAGGCGGCAGCATCGTCGGGTGTCGAGGTGAACGGGACCGCCCTCCATCCGGAGAGCCTTCCCGTGCACCAGGACGTCGGCAATCTTGCGGCGGGCCGACTCGACGATCCGGCTGAACGTCGGCCTCGACACGCGCATCATGTCGGCAGCCTGCTCCTGATAGTGGCCCTCGAGGTCCGCGAGCCGAATCGCCTCGAACTCGTCGAGCGTCATGACGACTTCCTCGAGCTGGTCCACGGGGATGCGGATCGGCTTGAAGATCGAAACGGCCGGCCGGCCGGCGACCCGGCGCGGGCAAAACGGTCTCGGCACCTCTCCACCTCCACCCCTATTATGGACATAAGCTCGTAATCCGCAACCGGCCGGAAATCGTCGCCGGCGGCGACGTCTTCCTCGCGCCGCTCGGCGGGACGTACGCCGAAGTCCAGCTCGAGACGGCGATCGCCTGGGGGCGTTTTGCCGAGCTCTTCGGCCACGACTCCGTCCGCAACGAGCTTTTCCTCGAGCCGTGAGCGCCGACCGGTATCCGTCGGACGGGTGCAGCGGTTGCGCGGGGGGATTCGTCAGTCCGCCAGCTCGAAAGGCGGATACGCCTTCGAGCACCGCCTGGCCCTTCGGTCCGCGGCTGGCGGAGCCGGGAGCTGCGCCAGGAACCGCAGGTAGCCTTCAAGATCGAGAGGCTGGAGCATCCCGGCCCGCCGCAGCGCCGCGGTGTCTTCGGCCGTCGTGGGCAGATCCCGGTCGAGGTCGAGCGCCCTAGAGCGATCGCTTGATTTCATCGTACTGTTCCCGCAGGCCCGCCTTCTCGAAGTAGCCGCGGACCTCTTCTTCGTCGATGCCGGGGAGCTTCAGGAGAAACCGGATGTCGGCCATCTCCTGCAGCGCGCGCCCGGGATCGTTCTTCATCGCGTGGACCTTCATCGCGGCGAGGTGTTCCGCGCGAGGCACCGGCATCTCGTGCCGCCCGAATCGGAGCGTGGCTCCCCGCGCGGCGAATAGAAGCCGCGCGGTTTCCCCCGAAACGTAGATGAAATCCACGCGGCCCCAAGCCGGATCCGGGTGCAGATGATTCGAGTATCCCGAGCTCGCGTGGAGCGTTTCGTAGCCGAGGGATTCGAGGAAGGCCACGAGCCGATCGCGCACGGCGGAATCGGTCACGAAGTCGATGTCGCACGTGGCGCGCGAGAGTCCGTACGCGTGAAGGGCGAACGCCCCGGCCAGCGCGAAGGGGCTCCCCTCCCGTTCCAGGAAGCCCGTGATCGCATCAGCCACCTTCGCGAAGTCCAAGCGGCGCCACCTCCGTGTGGAACGATAACCCCGCGGAGGCCGGGCGGGCAACGGAGTCCTGTTCCCGATCCGGCGGCCGGCCGGATCGCGGCGGCGAAACGCCGACACGATCGAGGGATCGGCGCAGCGCGTCGTGTGGGGCGAGGGGCGGGTGCGACCGCTCGGCTCAAACCCCCGACACCGGGAGCGTCCCGTCCAGGATCGACACGCGCAACAGGCTGTCGCCGACGCGGATCTCGTCGTCGTGGCCGAACTTCCGCCGGTCGATCCGGACGCCGTTCAGGAACGTCCCGTTCGTGCTGGCGAGGTCGACGAGATAGTTGTGCTCCGGGCCGAAGATCTTGATCTCGGCGTGGCGCGAGGAGACCTTCGGGTCGGAGAGGAGAAGGTCGGACTTCGCGCGGCCGACGACGTAGGAGCCGCCCGAGGAGACGTCGAACACCTTGCCGGTGTCCGGGCCGCCCAGGACGCGGACGAAGATCTTCGTGTCGCCCGCCACCAGGCCGGCCTTCGGACGGGGAGCGCCAAGCCGCGGATCCAGGACCGTTCCTTCGTTCGAATCGTCGTTTCCTCTCGGGTTCACGATGCCTCCTTGCCCGCGGCTTTTCGCCAATCGGCGTCGAGAGATTTCCAGGGTAACGACCGGACCGACAGGTCGAGCGCGTAACGCTCCCCCGCGGCCACGTCCACGGTCAGTTCCCGGAGGAGGTTGATCTTCTTGTCGCTGCTGACGACGGCGACCGATAGCTTGTGGCGTCCCGCAGGCAGCCGCAACGAGTACTCGTGGGTCTCGCGCCCGTACGACACGAGCTTCCTCCCGGCGACGGCCAGGCTCTTCCTTTGAGCGGCCAGGGGCGTCTCCTTGACCTTGTCTCCGTCGCAGTAGATCGTCAGTTGCCCCGCCTCGACGCCGTGCGTCACGCGCACACCGGTGTTCTCGCGACGCAAGGATTCGTGGAAGAACGAGCGCAGGTGCGTCGCGGGACTCGATGGTCGAGGCGCGGCGGCCGCGCTCCCCGACACGAGCATCCAGGCCGCACCGCCGACGGCACACGCCGCCAGAACGAGACTCGCCACGACGACGCGGCGCCGGGTGAGTGCCGCGCGGCAAGTTCGGGTCCACGAGAGCGCGACGGACCCTGCTCGCGACAGCACACCCGCTCCGACGGGTGTCGCGCGCCACGCGTCCAAGGCCCCGCGAACGAAGCCGCGGGAAGCGGCCAGAATCGCTACGACGGTCCGCTTCGTGGCCTCGGTGGATCGTGGTCCCCACACCGCCCACGACCGCGCAGCGCGACTTCCGGCACGTCTCGAGCCGCTCGCCACCGCGGCGGCCGCGCGAACACACCCCACCGCCGCCGCCGACCCGAGGGCCGCGGCGCGGTGCTCGATCGCGTCGGCGCGCTCCGGGCCGAGCTTCTCGGGGCCGAGGTCGGCGACGTCGGCCAGCGTCCGCTCCACCAGCGTGCTCTCGGCCTCGCCGCCGTCCTCGACGGGAGCTGCGGCGGATACCAGCGGGTCCACGGTGGCGGCCGACGCCGCGATGCGCAGCTCCTGCGCCATTTCCTGCCCGGAGCGGTGGCGCCGCTCCGGGTCCTTGGCGAGCGCTTTCAGAATGACCGCCTGCACCGCCGCGCCCAGCTCGGGGCGCAGGCCGCGCGGTGGCGCCGGCTCGACGTGGCAGATCGCGTAGGCGAGAGACGCGAGGTCCTCCCCCTGGAAGGGGCGGGATCCGGTGAGAAGGGCGTACGTCGTGGCGGCCAGCGAGAAGAGGTCGGCCCTGCCGTCGACGGGGAGGGCGCGGATCTGCTCCGGCGCGGCGTAGGCGGGCGATCCGAGGAACGCGCCGTCGCGGGTCAGCTCGGAGTCCGCGAGCCGCGCGATCCCGAAGTCCGCGATGCGGGCGCGGCCGTCGTGGTCCACGAGGATGTTCGCCGGTTTGACGTCGCGGTGGACGATTCCCTGGCGGTGCGCGTGGTCGAGCGCGTCGGCGATCTGCGCGGCCCAGTCGAGCACCAGCGCCGGCGCGGGAAGCTTGCCGCGTTTCAGATACGCGTCGAGGCCGCGGCCGTCCACGTGCTCCATGACGATGAACGGCCGCCCGTCGTCGGCGTGCCCCACGTCGTGGACCGCGACGATGCCGGGGTGCGAGAGCCGGCCCGCCGCGCGCGCCTCGAGGAGGAAACGCCGCTCCCACTCCTCGCGCTGCGCGGCATCGAGGCCGTCGGGGATCCGCAGGAGCTTGACCGCCACGACCCTGCCGATCCGCGGGTCGGAAGCCTTGAAGACCTCGCCCATCGTGCCGGCGCCGATCTTCTCGAGGAGGACGTACCGGCCGACCGAGGGCAGTCCCGTACCCGGCAGCGCCGCTCCGGGCACACCAGGGCAGGCCGAGGGTTGCCCCGTCGTGCCGCTCCCCGGTGTCGTTCCCTCGAGACTTGCCGACACCCTGTCCTCCCGGAACGAATCCCGAGAGGAAATGTAGGCTTGCGGGGTTGGCGGTCAAGGAACGGGGAGTAACTTCCGCGGCGTCCTCGGAAAGCTCTTCCACAGCGAGGGCGGCGAGCGCCGCCAGACCATGGACCTTCTTCTCCGTAGTACCATGCTCGCCCGTCTCTCGGACAGAGGAGGATTCCAGGATGTCGAATTTCATGCTGGTTGCCGGTTTCCTGTTCCTGGCGCTTCCGGCCCTCGCGGTCGAGACGCCCGCGCCCGAGAAGGAGGCGAATCCGCTTCTCTCCGACTGGACGACCCCGTTCGGCGTGCCTCCCTTCGAGAAGATCAAGGAGGAGCACTATCTCCCGGCGTTCAAGGAGGCGATCGCGCGGCAGCGGAAGGAAGTGCAGGCCGTCGCGAAGAGCGACGCGCCCCCCTCCTTCGCCAATACGATCGAGGCGCTGGATCGGTCGGGGGAGCCGCTCGACCGGGTCAGCGGCGTTTTCTTCGGGCTGCTCTCCGCGGAGACCAACGACACGCACCAGACCACAGCGAAGGACGTCGCGCCGCTGCTCTCGGAGATGAGCGACGACATCCTGCTCGATCCGGCGCTGTTCTCGAGGGTGAAGGCGGTCTGGGAGTCGCGCGACCGCCTCGAACTCGCGCCCGATCAGAAGACGCTGCTCAAGAAGACCTACCGGGATTTCGTGCGCGGCGGCGCCAACCTCGACCCAGCGCAGCAGCAACGGCTTCGCGCCGTCAACTCCGAACTGTCGGTGCTCGGCGTGAAGTTCGGCGAGAATGTTCTCGGGGAGACCAAGGCGTACAGGCTGGTGATCGACAAGCGCGAGGACCTCGCGGGGCTTCCGGAGGGGGCCATCGCCGCGGCGGCCGATGTCGCCAAGGGGGCGAAGCTCGACGGGAAGTGGGTCTTCACGCTCCAGGCGCCGAGCCTCTGGCCGTTTCTCCAGTACGCCGACAACCGCGAGCTGCGGCGGCAGATCCTGACCGCCTACATCACGCGCGGCGACCACGCCGACAAGAACGACAACAAGGGGATTCTGTCGAAGATCGCCGCGCTGCGCGCGGAGAAGGCGCGCCTCCTCGGCTACCCGACCTACGCGGACTTCGTCCCTCGAGGAGAACATGGCCAAGAAGCCGGGCAGGGTGTACGCGCTCCTCAACCAGCTCTGGACGCCCGCTCTCGCGGCGGCGAAGAAGGAAGCGCAGACGCTTCAGGCGACGATCGGCGAGCAGGGGAAGGAGTTCAAGCTGGAGCCCTGGGACTGGCGCTACTACGCGGAGAAGGTCAGAAGAGGCGAAGTACGATCTCGACGACGAGGCGCTCCGGCCGTACTTCGAGCTGGACCGTGTCCGCGCAGGGGCGCTTCGACGTGGCCGAACAGGCTGTACGGGGTCACGTTCACCGAGCGGAAGGACATCCCGATCTACCACCCGGAGGTGCGGACGTTCGAGGTGAAGGACGCCGGACGGCGAGCACCTCGGGGTCCTGATGCTCGACTACTACCCGCGGCCGAGCAAGCGGGGCGGCGCCTGGATGCGGCCGGTACCGGGACCAGTGGATGGAAGGACGGGCAAGGATGTGCGCCCGATCGTCGACAACGTCGGCAACTTCACGCGCCCGAGCGGCGACAAGCCGGCGCTGCTGAACCTCGAGGAGGTCGGGACGCTCTTCCACGAGTTCGGCCACGGCGCTGCACGCGCTGTTCTCGAGGTGCCGCTACCGGAGCCAGTCGGCCACGGCGGTGCCGCGCGACTTCGTCGAGCTGCCGTCGCAGATCATGGAGAACTGGGCCGCTGGAGCCGGAGGTGCTCAAGGTCTACGCGAAGCACTACAAGACCGGCGAGCCGATTCCGGACGAGCTGGTCGCGAAGATCAAGAAGGCGCAGCAGTTCAACCAGGGGTTCGCGACGGTGGAATACCTCGCGGCCTCGTTCCTGGACATGGACTGGCACACCCTCACGGAGCCGAAGGAGCAGGATGCCGCCGCGTTCGAGAAGGCGTCGCTCGCCAAGATCGGCCTGATCCCGGAGATCGTGCCGCGCTATCGCAGCCCCTACTTCAACCACATCTTCGGCGGGGGCGGAGGGTACGCCGCCGGCTACTACAGCTACATCTGGAGCGAGGTGCTCGACGCCGACGCGTTCCAGGCGTTCAAGGAGAAGGGGACTCTTCGACCCGGCCACCGCCGCCTCGTTCCGCAAGAACATCCTCGAGCGCGGCGGCACCGAGGAGCCGATGGTGCTCTTCAAACGCTTCCGCGGCCGCGAACCCAGCGTCGAGCCGCTTCTCGCGCGCCGGGGGCTGAAAGAATAGGGACTGTCCCTATTCCCCGTGGATCGTCCTCGGATGACACGGAGGACCTTTCCCCGTCGTCTCCTGACCGAAAGCACGCATCGAACATGGAGGTCACGATGAACGGGAAACGGCTCGCGAAGTGGACCCTGATTCTCGCGGTGGCGGCCCTGGGTCTCGCCCCCGTACTCGCACAGCCCGCCGGCGGTCCCGGCGGCCGCAGGCATGGCCCCGGCGGTGGACCGGGGATGAGGATGGGGCATCTGGCCCAGGCACTCGACCTCAGCGACGATCAGCGCTCCAAGATCCGCGTCATCACCGCGAAGTACATCGGCGGCGCGCTCGGCGATCACATGGACGCGTTGCGCCAGGCGCACCACAAGCTCGACGGTTTCGTGCAGGACCCGGCCGCGACGGACGCCCAGGTCCAGGAGGCGGCCAACGCGGTGTCGGCCCGGGCCCTGCTGGTTGCCGTCGACCGGCACCACATGGCGGTGGAAATCTCCGCCGTCCTTACGCCGGACCAACGGCAGAAAGCCGCCGAACTCCGGCAGAAGCGGCCGGCCGGCCCCCCCGGCTTCGAGGCGGACGAACCCGGACCGGACGCGTTCTGATGGACCGGGGCGGCGGGAGGGCCCCGTCGCCCCTTCTTGGTTCTTGAAGCCCGTGGCCGCGGTCCCGGAGGCCGACGGGCCGTTTGCATAACGAACGGCATGAATGGATGAAAGCGTGCGCAGTGGCCGACCTCCCCGCGACGGAACTCGAGCTCCTGTTGTCCGTGAAGGAGGGGAGCCAGGATGCGGGGCGGCGTTTGATGGCGGCGTACGGTCCCTCGATGGTGCGAACCGCCCGGAACGTGCTCGGGCGGTACGGCGGTAGCGAGGCGGACGACGTGGTGCAGGAGGCGTTCATCGCGGCGTTGACGACGACGGCCCTCCCGACCGGCGACCTGGGGGGCTGGCTGCGCGCGATCGCGGCACGCAAGGCTCTTGACGCGGTCCGCCGCTCCCGCCGCCGCGGTGAGCAGTCTCTCGACGAACCGGGAGAATCGACGCGGGAGATCGAGGCGGAGGCCGATCCGCGCGCACGGCTCGATCTGATGGCCGTCCGCCAGGGATTGCAGCGCCTGTCGGCGGCGGACCGGGCCGTGCTGACGCTCGTCGATCTCGAGGGTTCGTCGATGGCCGAGGCTGCAGCGGTCCTCGGTCTGACGAACGTGGCGGTGAGGTTGCGCGCGGTCCGGGCGCGGCGGAAACTCGCGCGGCTGTTGCGCCCGCTGGGAACGGCCTCGGGTTCGTCGGGGCAGGGCAAGGGGGGGCGGCCATGAAGAGCACCCGCAGGACCCGCGCCGGGGACGCGGCCCTCGTCCGCGAGGCGTTGCGCAGGGCGCCCGGATCCCGAGAGCCGGACGTGAGCCGGCTGGTGGACGCGGTGCCCGCCTTGATGGCGGAGGCGCGCCGGCGCCGCGACGTGCCCCTCGCCGCTCCGCTCGCCGAGCGCGCGCGGCGAGCGATCCCGAGGCTCGCCGTCGCGACCGTGGTCGTCGTCGCTCTCGGCTCGGCCTCGCTGTTCCTCGACGGCGAGACGCCGAGCAACTCCATCGGGAGCTTCGACTCCGCGATCCTCAACGGCACGGAGAACCACGGCGGCAACACTTCCGATGTCCTGCTCGACGCGGTGATGAAGGAGGGGCGAAACGATGGCTGAAGCGCAGGCGACCCCCGTTCGCTCCGCCGGCGTTCTGGCGGTGACCGCCGTGTTCCTTCTCGGCGTGATCTGCGGCTTGGCGCTGTTCCCCGTGGGCGCGAGGCTGTTGCGCGCGCGGCCACCCTTCGGCTGGCACGGAGGGGAGCGCGGCGAGCGGCCGCCGATGGCGCGCATGGCGCGCGATCTCGGCCTCGACGGGCGCCAGCAGCAGCAGGTCCGCGCGGTGATCGAGCAAAGTCACGCCAAGGTCCGAGAGATTCTCGAGCGGAGTCGGAGCGAGGTCCGCGGCCTCCTGCGACCCGACCAGCAGGAGAAGTTCGACCGGATGAGGCCGCCGCGGCCCCCGGAACGCTAGCCCGGATTAATCATGAAGAACCTACTGCGACCGCGTATCTGCCCGCCCTGCTCGGCGTTCTCGGGCCTCGGACCCTCCACGTACGGTACAGTACGCGTCGGGTCCTCGGTCCTGCGAGCGCCAAGCATGACGGGCATCTCCGCGGTCTCGCTACGGTTCTTCATGATTAATCCAGGCTAGCTGCCGCTATCTCGATCCCTGCCAGCGAGTTGGGAGGGCGGCTCCCCGGAACAGCACGGCAAGCGGCCGCCGCCCCGACGATTTCCGGAGGTCGCGATGTTTCCCGAGGAACAGCAACCTCCTTGCATTCGTACCTTCCTGGGTGTACAAGCAAGGTAGACTCCCATTCAAAGGAGGGGCAAGCCATGTGGAAGAAACTGGCAGTGTCCCTTTCAATCGGGGTGCTTGTGGTCCCGGTCGTGGCGGCGCAATCCGGGCGATCCGTCCTGGCCGGTGAGGTGCTCCGACCCTCTGCCGAAGAGTGGTGCCCGCAAGGGGCGCAGTCCAGCCCGGACAGTGCTTGCATCACCCCGCCGGTCCTGATCAATTCGGTTTCACCTCAGTACCCCGACATCGCGAGGCGAGGGCGTATCACCGGGGTGGTGTCGCTCGAGGCGGTGGTCACCGAGAGTGGCAGGGTCGAGGAAGTTCGCGTCCTCAGGCCGAACCGGGTCTTCGACGGCGCCGCCGTGGCGGCCGTGAGGCAGAGGAGCTACAAACCGGCTTACCGGCACGGCCGTCCCGTGGCGGTCTCCTTTCCGATCGTCGTGAGATTCGAGCTGGTCTCTCCTGGCGGGCGACAGGGGCTGGGCGGGCCCTCGGGGGACGCCGAGATCATCTCGGTCGTGGCGATCGACCCGAAGGCCGCCGTCGACGTGACCCAGCAGCGGCAAGCATCGCGCCGCGAGACGAAGCGGACGAAGAAGTAGCTCGACGCGGGTTGCCCCTCTCGAACGCGGGGTGCTACGATCGCCGGAAGGGGGGAGTTCCGCGATGCCGATCTATGAGTACCATTGCCGCGCCTGCGGCGAGCGCTTCGAGAAGATCGTCATGAGCGGGTCCGCTCGTCCGAGTTGTCCCGGGTGCGACAGCCGCAAGGTGAAGCGAGTCCCCTCGGCTTTCGGCATCGGCGGCGGCGGGAAAAGCGCATCTCACGCCGGAAGCGGCGGCGGCTGTTCCGGCTGCAGCGGCGGTTCCTGTTCCTCCTGCCACTGATCCTGTCATCGGGGCCGTTCCCGTCATCTTGACGCTCAACCTATTTCTGAAGCGCGCCACGATCGGCTGTCCACCCCGGGGCGACTCCGGTTTGCCCGGGCCTGATTCGGAACCTAGATTCGAGCACGAAGCGCGGACGACTCCCAATGTGTGTCCGCCTGCCCGCGGGAAGGGGGTTCCGATGCTTGGTCTGGGCATTCTCATCCTGGTGGTCTCTGGTATCGCGTCGCTGATCGGATCCGTCATGTTCATCGTGGCGGCGTTCCGCGTGAGCCTCACTTGGGGACTTCTCGTTCTCTTCGTGCCGTTCGCCGGTCTCGTGTTCCTGATCAAGTACTGGCCGCAGGCGAAGCGAGGGTTCCTGATCGGCCTGGCCGGGTCGGCGGTCGCGGGCGTCGGGTTCATCGCGGTGAGCGCCGGGGCCGCGTCGAGCGCCCACGCGCAGCTCGAGATCGCCTCCGGCCGGATGCGGACGGAGACGACGCGGCAGCAGAAGGCGACTCGCCAGGCAGGGGCCCCCGAAGCTTCCGGAGGGATCTCCGCGGAGCCGGCCGTGATGCGGCTCGATACGGCTCCCGCTTCTCCGGCCTCGCGGCAGGATTCCCCGTCCGCATCTCGCCCGGCTGCGTGGCCGCGCGGACTCGCCGATCCATCTCTCGACGACGCCGACCCTTTCGAGGTGCGGCCGAAGGACCTCGCGCGCCACGTCGGCGAGGACCTCGTCTTCGTCCAGAAGGACGGCGGCAAGATCTGGGGCCGGCTGGTTTCCGTGAGCCCGAGCTCTCTTGCGATCGAGCGGCGCCTGCACGGCGGGTCGGTGCAGTACGACCTCGCTCGCGCCGATCTTCGTGCCGTGCGCACGGACGAATAGCTCGCCCGTCCCTCCCCCTGTCGTCGCGTATCCGGCGCGCCGATCCCGACACGCGTCCCGGCTGGTCGCGCCGGGCCGGTTCTCGCCGACCGCTCGCGTGGTGAAGCGCCGGCGTCGGGTTGTCGCGGGGAGCGAATCCCGCGCTCAGGGGACGAGCAACACCTTGCCGAAGTTCTTCCGGTCCTGAAGGTACTCGTGGGCACGCGCCGCGTCCGCGAAGGGGAAGGTCCGGTCGACGACCGGCGCAAGACGGCCTTCCGCCACGAGGCCGAGGATCTCGGCGAGTCCCTCGCCGAGAATGTCGAGGCGGTCCCAGAGATGCCCGACATTGACGCCGAATACCCCGCGGTTCCGGCCCATCATGTGAAGGGGATGAAAGCGCGGCGTGCGCAGCAGCCCGGCGAGCACCGCCGTCAGGCGGCGCTTCTTTCCCGTCGCGAAACTCGAGGCGCCGAAGACGAACAACCTCCCCAGGGGGGCCAGCGAGCGGTAGCTCTTGCCGAACGACGCGCCGCCGACGGCGTCGAGCACGATGTCGACACCGCGTCTGCCGGTCAGCCGGCGAACCTCGGCCTCGAAATTCTGCGTCCTGTAATCGATGCAGTGGCTCACTCCCGCGGCGCGAAGGCGCTCGTGCTTCGACGCGCTGGCCGTGCCGATCACTTCCGCGCCGCGTGACCGGCAGAGCTGGATCGCGGCGAGGCCGACCCCACCCGCCGCGGCGTGGACCAGCACGCGCTCCCCGGCGCGGACGTTTCCCAGCCGGACGAGCATCAGCCAGGCGGTGAGGTAGTTCACCGGCAGCGCTGCCGCGGACTCGAGCGACAGGCCGCTCGGCACGGGCACGGCGCCGGCGGCGGGAACGACCACCGCATCGCTGTAGCCTCCGAATCGCGTGGTGGCCAGCACCTGGGTGCCGGGCAAGGGAAAGGTCACGCCCGGTCCCACCTCGTCGACCGTCCCCGCCACCTCGTAACCGACGACGAAGGGAGGACGGGGAGCGTCCGGGTAGAGCCCGAGGCGTGCCAGGATGTCGGCAAAGTTGATCCCCGCGGCGGCCGTGCGGATGCGAACCTGCCCGGGACCCGGGCGCGGGTCGGGTGCCTCGCGCACTTCCAGGACGTCGGGAGCTCCGTGCCGTGAAATCCAGATCTGTCTCATGGTGGGATCCTTCCGTGTCGACACGCCGAAACGCCGCAAAACCGGGGGTTACTTCGGGGCCGCTCGGTACTTTCTCACGAATCCGGTCGGGCTGTAGCTCTCCTTCGCCTGCCGGAGGCCCGGGTGCCCCAGGTCCTGCTTCCGGTGGATCGTGTCGTACCTGTCGGGAAGCACCGCGGCGAACGCCTGGTTCACGAACGGGCAGACCCCCTTGTACTGCTCCGCGACGACCGCCTTCTCGAAACGTAACATGTCCGGCCGTGCGGGCAGGGCGCTCGCAGCGGTCGCGGCGCGCCGCGTGGAACTTACGCGCCTCGCTCTCCGTATAACCTCGAGACTCGCTGCAAGAGCGGAGTTCGTCCCGGCGTCCTCGGGGCCGCGGGCTTGAAGGAGGATCGAAACATGGTACCGACGATTCCCCTGCGGCGGCGCAGGCGCTGGCCGTGGATTCTGCTGCTGCTGGTCGTCGTGGGCGGCGCGGGGGTTGGCATCGGCACGCTGCGCGGAGGCGGCTCTCAGGGCGGCGCCAAGATCAAGGCGGACGACCTCGACCTCCGGCTGGGCAAGTCGGACGTGCAGGACATCCAGGTCACCGTCAACGAGGTCGGCACCATCGAGCCGGTGGTCAAGGTGGACGTGAAGTCCACCCTGTCCGGCAAGGTGATCGATCTGCTGGTCCGGGAAGGGGACAAGGTCCGCGCCCGCCAGGTTCTCGCCCGGGTCGAGCCGGACGTGAACCAGGCCCAGACCCTCGCCGCGGTCCGATCCGAGTGGAAGCTCTCCAAGATCCGCGCGACGGACGCCAGGCGGGACCTCGAGACCAACGAGCGCCTCCACGGAGAGGGGTATCTCTCCGACACCGAGATGAAGAACTTCCGGTTGAAGTTCGACACTTCCGTCGAGGACCTCGAGGCGGCGAACACCCGGATCCGGATCGTCGAGGAAAGCGGGATCCCTCTCGACGGCCAGATCTCCACGACCCAGCGCGTGAACATCATCGCCCCGATGGAAGGGTTCGTGATCAAGAAGAACGTCGAGGTGGGCCAGACGGTCACCTCGGGCCTCTCCTCCTTCAACGAGGGGACGGTGATCTACACCGTCGCCGACCTCCAGTCGATGCTGATCAAGGCGTCGATCAACGAGGTGGACATCGGGCGGGTGCGCCTAGGCATGCCGGTGGTCATCACCGTGGACGCCTTCCCCTACCGGCGCTTCGACGGAACGGTGACCCACATCTCCCCGGCGGCGCGCCTCAAGGAGAAGGTCAAGGTGTTCGACGTCGAGGTGACCCTGAAGGCGCAGGTCCCCGACTTCCGCACCGGGATGACCGCCAACGTCGAGGTCCGGGGGGACAAGGTCGCGAAGGCGCTCTCCGTTCCGTCGGAGGCGGTCTTCAAGAAGAACGACCGCGAGATCGTCTACGTCCTCAAGAAGGCGTTCGACGAGCCGAAGCCAGGGGAGAAGAGCCCGCGCAAGACCAAGTCGGGGAAGTACGACGTCTCCGACGTCTGGAAGCGGTTCTTCGACGAGCGCGAGGTCAAGATGGGTCTCGTGAGCCTCGAGCGGGCGCAGGTCCTCAAGGGGATCGACGCCGGTCTCGAGGTCGCCCTCGAGGACCCGACGAAGCCGCGGCTGGTCGAGGAGGAGAACTAGCCGTGGCCGGCGCTCTTTCCTCCGGGCCGGGGAACGGTGGGAGGATCCGCCTCGAGGCGGTCCACAAGGTCTACGACGCGGGGGAGGTCGCCGTGCACGCCCTGCGCGGCATCGATCTCGACGTGCAGCCCGGCGAGTACATCGCCTTGATGGGCCCTTCCGGTTCCGGCAAGTCCACGCTGATGCACATTCTCGGTTGCCTCGACGTGCCGACGCAGGGGGAGTACTTCCTCGACGGGGCCCCGGTTTCCGGGATGTCCTCGCGAGCCCTCGCCCGCGTGCGCAACCGCAAGATCGGGTTCGTGTTCCAGTCCTTCAACCTGCTCCCGCGCGCCACCATCGTCCGAAACGTCGAGCTGCCGATGCTCTACGCGGGGGAGGGGAGGCGCGAGCGGCGCGAGCGCGCGATGGCGGCGCTCGAGCGGGTCGGCCTCGCGGACCGGGCGAAGGCGCTTCCGACCCAGCTCTCGGGAGGCCAGAAGCAGCGGGTCGCGATCGCGCGCGCCCTGGTCAATGCCCCGTCGATCGTGCTGGCCGACGAGCCGACCGGCAACCTCGACTCGAAGACCGGCCAGGAGATCCTGGCGATCTTCGACGGCCTCCAGCGGGAGGGGCACACGGTGCTCCTCGTCACCCACGACCCGGCCATCGCGGCCCACGCGCACCGAACCGTCCGGATGGTGGACGGCCTGATCGAGGACGACGCGAGGTGCGGCGGAGAGGCGGCGCCGTGACGATCCACGAGTCCATCGTGGACGGATTGGTGGACGTCCGCACGCACAAGCTCAGGACGTTCCTCCAGACGCTCGGGGTCGTCCTCGGGGTGGCCTCGCTGGTCGCCGTTCAGGGGCTCGCGGATTCCGGACGGCGCCAGGCGACCCGCTTCTTCTCGGAGTTCGGCGGATTGACCAAGCTGTTCGTCTCGAACCGGCCCTCGAAAGAGACCCTGGTCACCGCCCGCCAGCTCGCCAGCGCCGGCCTGACCTGGGACGACGTCCAGGCGATCAAGCGCGAGGTCTCCTGGGCGAAGCTGGTGGACCCGATCGTCCAGCAGGATCTCGTCGCGCGATACGGCACCTTCCAGCGGAGCAGCGAGATCTCGGGGGCCACGCCCGACTACCCCGCGGTCTACAAATTCTACCCGGCGGCGGGGCGGTTTCTGACAGAGGACGACATGGCGTCCCAGTCGCGTGTCGTGGTCCTCGGCGACACCGCCGCGCGCACCTACTTCGGCAACGAGGAGCCGATCGGAAAAACGCTGTATCTCGACAACGTCGGCTTCACGGTGGTCGGCGTGATGCGGCGGAAGGAGTTCTACTTCGGGGAGGAGTCCCACAACGCGCTGGAGTGGATGAACCGCATGACCTTCATCCCGCTCACCACCGTCTACTCCCGGTTCACGGGGGATGACCGGAAGCGGGTGAACTACGTCAACGTCGTGGTGGACAAGGTCGCGAACAACACCAAGGCGACCGAGGCGATCAAGGCGGTGCTCTTCCGCCGCCACGGCGGAGTCCTGGACTTCGAGGTCTACAACCGGAGCGACCGCCTGCGGCGGCAGCAGGAACAGGGCCGGATGTTCGACGTCGTCTTCCTCGTCACCGGGATCGTTTCCCTGCTCGTCGGCGGCATCGTGATCATGAACATCATGCTGGCCTCGTTCCAGGAGAGGATCCGCGAGGTGGGGGTCCGGAAGGCGATCGGCGCCAAGGGGACCGACATCGCGGTGCAGTTCCTGGTGGAGTCGATCCTGGTGACCTCCATCGGCGGCGCGGCGGGACTGGTGCTGGGTGTCGGCTTCGCGCGAGCGATCACCGCGCTCTTGGGACAACCCGCGGTGATCACCCCCCAGATGGCGGTGATCGGTGTCGCCGCCTCGGTGCTCACCGGCCTCTTCTTCGGCCTCTACCCGGCGGTGAAGGCCGCTCGCCTCAACCCCGTGGATGCGCTGAGGTACGAATGAACCTCGGAGAGGTCCTTCGCACGGCGCTCGCCGAGATCCGGGCGCACAAGCTGCGCTCGACGCTGACGCTGCTGGGGATCATCCTGGGCACCCTGTCGATCACCGTGATGACCTCGTTCCTGGACGGCATCGCCACCGCGGTCTGGGACGGGTTCGCCGACCTGGGGTACGACGGCGTCGTGTACGTCGTGAACCGGGAAGCGCGCGATCTCAAGGAAGGGGAGCTCTTCACCCGGTCGGAGGGGCTGCAGCCGCGAGACGTTGCGGTCCTGCTGGCGCGGCGGGACGTGGTGTCGTCCGCGGCCCCGTCGGTCTTCGACGAGCAGCTCGTCCGCCGCGGATCGGCGGAGCGCAAGGCGCGGATCATGGGGGTCACGTCGTCGTACGCCGCGGTCCGGAGCCGCTCGCTCGCGACCGGCCGGTTCATCGCGGAAGCCGACGAGCGTTCGTTCGCCCGGGTATGCGTGATCGGGCACCGGATGAAAAGCCGGCTGTTCGGCTCGGAGGAGCCGCTGGGAAAGTCGGTCCAGGTCGCGGGGCGGCCGTTCCAGGTGATCGGCGTCGGAAAGAAGCTCGGTAACGACTTCGTCAACGACGACGAGTTCATCGAGGAGATGGAGGGGATGTACGTCCCCCTGGCCACGCTCCGGAAGTTCTACACGGGCGAGTCCTCGCCCGTGAGCTTCATCGCGGTGAAGGCGAACGATCCCGAGCGGCTCGGGGCGCTCGAGGCGGAGGTCGTCGCCGCGCTGAAGATCGCCCATCGCGGCGTCCAGGATTTCCGCGTCCAGAACATCGCGCAAGAAATCGTCCGCGCGCGGGTCCGGATCACCGAGCTGGTACGAAACTGGAAGATCGTGACGGGCACCATCGCCGCCATCTCGCTGCTCGTGGGGGGGATCGGCCTGATGTCGGTGATGCTCATCTCCATCGGGGAGCGTATGTACGAGATCGGCCTCCGGAAGGCCATCGGCGCCACGGACGCGGAAGTCTTCGTGCAGTTCCTCCTCGAGGCGGTGATCCTGTCGCTCGTCGGCGGAGCGCTCGGGACGGCGGCCGGGGTGGGGATCACGAAGGCCGCGGGCGGGTTCTTCCCCGCCGGCCTTCCCATCCATCTCGGTGGCCTCGCCCTGGCCATAGGCCTCGCACTGGTCCTGGGTGTGCTCTACGGCTGCTACCCGGCGCTCAAGGCCTCTCGTTTGATGCCGGTGGACGCCTTGCGGTCGGCGGCGTAGGTCGCCGGGGAGCGCGACCGCCCACGCGACACTCGCGACAACC
This sequence comes from Terriglobia bacterium, assembly GCA_963790465.1. Lineage (GTDB taxonomy): Bacteria > Acidobacteriota > Polarisedimenticolia > Polarisedimenticolales > JAIQFR01 > JAIQFR01. The sequence goes on from CAWBOP010000025.1 coordinate 35,132, forward strand.
CTGCCGCCTTTCCGTGGCGCGCACTCTTGCTCTTTCGTTCTTACCCGGTCCGGCCTTTCTTGTAGTGCCAGACGCAAATGAACTTCCGGGTGGCGCGCCCTATCCAAGGTACGATTCTTGCGACTTGGATCGGCGGGGGACGTCGCCATGCGAGATCCGGTCCTTCCCACGATCGACGGGCGCCTGGACACCTGGTGTTCTTTCTGCGCCAACCGGGATCTCCCGCCCGAGCGCGCCTACTGCGCCGAGTGCCGGCCGGCGTATCAGCGCTATCAATCGGCGCTGAACCGGAGTCCCGCGAGGAAACTCGTGCGCGCTCTCTTCGGTGTCCGCCCCGAGGCGAACGCCCGCCTTGCGCCCACGATCCCTCGCCCCCACCTGAAATAACGGCGGTCGCCGGACGCAGCCGCGACAATACTTGTGGCCGGCGAGTTCCTGCGAGAGAATCCCACGAATCAGCCGGCCGGTGCACGGAGCTGCGCCGGATGGAGGGCCTCATGGCGGATCCGAAACGTTGGGCGCGAGGGGAGTTCTGCTGGTACGAGCTCGGCACGAGGAACCTCGAGGCGGCGAAGCGGTTCTACTCGGGGCTCTTCGGCTGGAGCGCCCGCGAGGTCCCGATGGGACCGGACAACACCTACACGATGCTCGAGATCGGAGGACGGGTGGTCGGCGGGGCGTACGTGTTGAAGGGGGCGGCCTACGAAGGCGTGCCGGCGCACTGGTTGGCTTACGTCGCCACCGACGCTCTCGACGCCGACGCGGCGCGCGCCCTCTCGCTCGGGGGAGCGGCGATCGTCGGCCCTCTCGACGTTCCCGGCGTCGGGCGAATCGTGATGATTCGCGATCCCCAGGGGGCCGTGGTCGCGATGTTCCAGGAGAGCGGGAACCCCGGCGCGGCGCGATTCGAGGGGATCCCCGGCGGATTCTGCTGGACGGAGCTGGCCGCGAGCGATGCGGCGGCGGCGGTCGAGTTCTACACCGGCGTTTTCGGCTGGGGAATGGAAAAGCTCGACACGGGTCGGGTCCCCTACACGCAATGGCGGGTGGGCGACCGGCTCGTGGGCGGAATGATGGCGATCCCGCCCGAGTGGAGTGGTGTCCCGCCGCACTGGATGAGTTACGTCTCGGTGAGAGACTGCGACGCCGTGGCAGCCGAGGCGGAAGCGCTCGGCGGACGGATCATCGTGTCGCCCCAGGACGTCGAGAACGTCGGGCGCTTCGCGGTTCTCTCCGATCCCGAGGGGGCCGTCTTGGCGGTTTTGAAGCTGGTCTGATCCCGCGCGCCATCGTGGCCATGGCGGCGCGCCGAACGGACCGCGGCCGGATGTCGCCGTGTCGCGGTTATGCTTGGGCCGCCATGAGCTGGCTCGGCGCCTCCCGCTCCCTTCTCCTCACCGGGCTCGCGGACGTGTGGTTCGCCGCGCGACAGCAAGCCCGGGAGGGAGGCGAGCGCTCCGGCCTGCTGCTCATGGTCGTCTCCGCCGCCTGCTTTGCCGCGATGGCGGCGTTCGCGAAGAAGCTGCTCCCCGACACGCCGATCCAGGCGGTCGTCTTCTCGCGCGGCGTGATGATGTCGGCGATCTTCGTCGCGGCGGCGCGCTGGCAGGGCGTGCCCCTCCTCGGGAAGCGGCCCGGCATGCTTCTCCTGCGCGGCCTTCTCGGATACGCCGCGCTCACCTGCTACTTCTTCTCGGTCCAGCACCTGCCGCTCGGCGACGCGGTGCTGATCCAGTACAGCCACCCGGTCTTCGTCGCGGCGATCGCGCCGCTTTTTCTCGGCGAGCGCACGGGCGGGAGCCAGTGGCTGCTGATCGCGGCGGCGCTGGTGGGTGTCGCCCTCGTCGTGCGTCCGGCGGGAGAAGTGCGGCCCGAGGCGCTGGTCGGCGTGTGCGGATCCATGCTCTCGGGGCTCGCGTACATCGCCGTACGGAAGCTCTCCCGGACCGAGCATCCGATGACGATTCTCCTCTGGTTCCCGCTGGCGACGGTCCCGTTCTCGCTCGTCGCGACGCTCGCCGCCGGGCGCGCCGCGCTCCCGCGGAACGGCCGCGAGGTCGCGGGGCACCTGCTCGTGACCGCGGCGGCGCTGGTCGGCCAGATCGCGCTGACCCACGGACTCGCCCGCGTCGGCGCCGCGCGCGCGACGGCGGTCACCCTCACCGGCCCGGTGTTCGGGGTCGCCCTCGGCTTCATGCTGTTCGGCAGCGTGCCCACCGCCGCGTCGCTGGCCGGGACCGTGGTGGTGTTGACCGCGCTGGTGCTGCTCGGCCGGAGCAGCCGGGGTCGGCAGGCCTGACCCCGACTATTCGCGAAGAACCTACGGCGACCGCGTATCGGCCCGCCCTTCGTGGCGTACTCGGGCCTCGGCCCCCCTTCAAGCGCCAAGCTCGCTCAGTCGAAGGGCAGCCCCGTGTCGTCCTTCTCGGCGGGGGTCCAGCGCACGCGGTAGACCGGTGCGGGTCTCAGCTGGTTTGCAATCGCGCCTCGAACCTCGTCCTGCGTCGGAACGATCGCCGCGCGGCGCGGGATCGCGAGGAACGCGTCGAGGTCGAACGGCTTTCCGGTCTTCGCGATGTCGTCGCGCCACATGGCGAGTGCGGGATCGGGTGAGAACCAGCGCCCTTCGAGGCGCGCAAAGGCCGACCAGATCGAGAACACCGGGATCTCCAGCGCGGACTCGAGCTCGCCGGGAAACCCCTCGCGCTCCACGATCTCGCCAGGGACCGTCACGCGCATGGGCGCGGGGAACGGATCGTGGACGAGTCGCGAGATCTCGTCGATCGTGTACGGCTCGTCCGGCGCCGGGTCGAGGACGACGCCGATGGCGCCGATCGCGTCGTTCAGGCGCGTGGTGAGCGCCGACTCCTCGTCGGTGAGCTTCTCCGCGTCCTCCAGTTTCGGCGGCGAGAGGATCTTGCCGAGACAGGCCCGCGCGCGATCGGGATTCGTCTCGAGATAGTCGTACAGCTGCTTCGTTGCGGCGGCGTAGTGCGCGAGGTTCGCGCCGAACGCTTCGAACTCGACGTCGAGCCGCTGACGCTGCACCGCTGTCGCGCGGCCGCTGGTTCCCGGCGTCAGCGTCAACTCGGCCCAGCCCTCTCCGTCGGCGTAGACGACACCGACGCCGGTATCGCGCAGGAACTCGCGCAGGTCGTCCGGGTCGTGGAAGAACACGTGCCGGACGACGCGTCGCAAGCGGCCTCGCTCCCGGTCGACGACGTCTCGCTGGCGTTCGGGATCGAGGCCGCGCAGGCGCGCGCTCCAGGGATCGCTCCCGGTCTCGAGTTCCCGCGCCGCGGACTCGAGGCGCTGCTGCACCTTGGGCGCCTTGTCGTAGTCGGACGGGTCGCGCAGGACGACGCCGATCGAGACAACCGACGCGCCGCCGCGCAGCATGCGCACGTCCAGGGACTCGGACACCGGCGGCTCCAGGCAGCCCACCAGCGGAAGCGCGATCAGGACGACGGCGACTCGGCGACCGATCATGACGACCTCCCTCGATCCGGTTTCCAGGAGAGGATATATCCCCTCACCGGACCCGTCTTCGGTGTTGCCCTCGGCTTCGCGCTGTTCGGCAGCGTGCCCACTGCCGCCTCGCTGGCCGGGACCGTTGTCGTCCTCCTGTCGCTGGCGCTCCTCGGGTGGAGCGGCCGGGGCCGGACACCCCGGAACCTCCCACCCTCTCGCGTCCACTCCGGGAATGGAGCCGGTGGCCGGGTCGTACGAGGATGTCCCGGTCTGTATTTTCGTTTGCATACCATACATTTGTATGGTATATTCCAGGCATCGCGGGATCGGAGGGCAAGACATGGGACGGACGCCGGCGGGCGAGACTCGGGACCGGGTCTTCCGGTTCGTTCGGGATCGACTTTTCGGGGGGCTTCCTCCGACGGTGCGGGAAGTCCAGGCGATGTTCGGCTTCCTCTCGCCGCAAACCGCGAGGGAGCACCTCGAGGGGCTGGTGGCGGCGGGGCGCCTCCTCAAAGCGCCCGGAAAGGCGCGGGGGTACCGGCTGCCCGAGCGGTCCGGGCGGCCGCCCGTGATGGTGCCGCTCCTCGGCCGCGTGCCCGCCGGCTCTCTCGACGCCGCGATCGAAGACCTCGAGGGGTACGTCCCGGTCGAGGCGGGCCGCGCTTCGGGTGAGCTGTTCGGCCTGCGCGTGCACGGCGAGAGCATGACCGGCGCCGGGATCCTCCCCGGCGACATCGTCGTGGTGCGCCGCCAGCCCCGCGCCGAGCCGGGGGAGATCGTGGTCGCCCTCGTCGGCGACGAGGCGACGGTGAAGCGGCTGCGGGTGCGCGGGAAGCGCGTCGAACTGCACCCCGAGAACCCCGCGTTCGAGCCGATCGTCCCCGACCCGAAACAGTTCTCGCTCCTCGGCAAGGTGATCGAGGTGCGCCGTTACCTGGAGAAGCGATGAGCGGCATCGCGCTCGGTCCCGCGCACGGCCGTGTAGGGGTTCCCGTCGCGCCTCCGGCCGGTCTCGCCTCCGGGCCGTCGCCGGAGCCGGGTGGAGCACCGGTACGGTCCGTCCCCGCGTCGGCCTGGAAGCTCGACGCGCTCGCCGGGCGGCTCGCGGAGATCTCGGCGGGGGTCGCGGGAGCGCCTTTGACGACGGCGTTCCGGCTGGTGCTCGAGGCGCAGCGGCGGCGGGAACCCGTCGCGTGGGTCGGCCGGAAGGAGTCGCCGTTCTTCCCGCCGGACGTCGCCGAGGCGGGAGTCGATCTCGCCGCGCTCCCGGTGGTGTGGGCGCCCGACGCGACCGCCGCCGCGGGCGCCGCCGACCTCCTCGCCCGGTCGGGAGCGTTCGGCCTCGTCGTGATCGATCTCGGCGCGCGGGACTTCCTCCCGATCCCCGTGCAGGCGCGCCTCGCCGGTCTCGCGCGGCAACACGGCGTCGCGATCGTCTGCCTGACCGAGAAGGACGGCGGCCGCCCCTCGATGGGCTCGCTCGTCGCCGTCCGCGCGCATGCGGCGCGCGCGGGGCACGAGAAGGACCGCTATCGCTGCGAGACGCTCGTCCTCAAGGACAAGGGGGGGCGCCCCGGGTGGCTCCACGCGGAGGTCTATCGTGGACCGGACGGCCTGCATTGATCTCCCGGCGCTCCCGCTGCAGCTCCTGCTGCTGCGGCACCCGGAGTGGCGCGGCCACCCCGCCGCGGTGGTCGAGTCGGACACGCCGCAGGGGATCGTGCTCTGGGCCGACGAGCGGGCGCGCGCTCTCCGGGTCCTGCCGGGGATGCGCTACGCGGCGGGGCTGTCGCTCGCGCCCGGCCTCCGCGCCGGCGTCGTGCGGGAAGAGGAGGTCCGCGAGGCGGTCGCGGCGCTCGCCGAGGGATTCCGCAGATTCACGCCGGGGGTCGAGCCGTCCGCGGACGAGCCCGGCGTGTTCTGGCTCGACGCGCACGGACTCGAGCGGTTGTTCCCTTCCCTCGACGATTGGGCCCGCGAGCTCCACGAGGAGGCCGCCCGGGCCGGGTTCGCGGCGAGCGTCGTCGTGGGGTTCAAGCGCTTTGGCCCCTACGCGCTCGCGAGGGCGCACCGCGGCGTTCACGTTCTGACGAGCTTCGCGGAAGAGCGAACGGCGGCGCGCGCCGTCCCGCTCGATCGCCTGGCGCTCCCCGCCGCGGCGCGGGACACGCTCGCCCGTCTCGGGATCGCGACGGTGGGAGCGTTCGCGGACCTCCCCGAGGGAGGGATCGCCGCGCGCTTCGGCCCGGAGGTGCGCCGGCTGCACCGTCTCGCGTCGGGCGACCTCGACGTCCCGCTCCAGCCCGAGCGGCCCGGCGTTCCCGCGACGCGCCGCCTCATCCTCGATCATCCGGAAGACGACGCGGGGCGCCTGATCGCGGCGATCGAGGGGATGCTCGGCCCGCTCCTCGACGAGGTGGGCGAGAAGGGGAAGGCGCTCGCGGAGCTCAAGCTCTGCTTCCGGTTCGAGCGGCTCGGCGACCACGTCGAGAGCCTGAAGCCCGCGTCGCCGACGCTCGGCGCCGCACGCCTCATGGAACTGGTGCGCCTCCGGCTCCAGGCGGTGCGGAAGCTCCCCGACCGGGTGGTCGAGGTGCTCCTCGCGGCGGGAGAGACCGCGGCGGCGCCGCGGCGGGAGCGGCTCTTCCCCGAGACGGGCGGGCGCGATCTCGCCGCCGCGAACCGCGCCCTGGCGCGGGTGCGCGCCCGGCTCGGCGACGACGCGGTGGTGCGGGCGCGGCCTCGCGACGCGCACCTCCCCGAGGAGAGCTTCGCGTGGGAGCGGCTCGAGACGCTCGCCGCCGCGACGCCGCGCCTCGCGGACGAGCCGCGCCTCGTCCGCCGGATCCACGTGCGCCCGCGGCCGCTCCCGCCGCGCGAGCGGCACGAGCCCGACGGCTGGATGCTCCGCGGCCTCGAGCAGGGCCCCGTCGTGCGCGCGCTGGGGCCGTACGTCGTCTCCGGCGGCTGGTGGGACCGCGTCGCGCACCGCGACTACCACTTCGCCGAGACGAAGGACGGCGAGATCCTCTGGGTGTTCTTCGACCGCGCGGTGAGAAGGTGGTTCCTGCAGGGGAGGGTGGAGTGAGGGATCCATGCGCGGGCCGGGTTTCTAAGGTCACGAATTGTGACCTTGGAGACCGGCCAATAACTTCACCGGCAGCCTATCGGCCCATCGAGCATCGCACCGCGCTCGACGAGTCTTGGGGCGCGGGTTTCCGAGGCGCAACGCATAAATTTCGAGGCTTTGAGATCACAGCTTATGATCTCAAACGCCGGGCATGGCGGCCGATGCTACGCGCCCTGGGCCTTCACGGAGCACGGCGCGGTTGACGCGTACCCGGACTCCACGAAAGTGAAACAACTTGTTTCACGATTGCCACGAGGCCACCAGACGGTTACGGCATCACGTACATCTCCGATCTGCGCGGGAGGGACGACAGGAGGGCGTAAAAAAAGGCAATGAAGCGTCGCAGCACCCCAAAGCCTCCAGAAAGAAGATGCCGCGAATCGGAGTGGATGGCAAGCGAGAATTTCCTTGGACCTAAAACTGTTGAAACGATGGAATTAATTACGTGCAGGTCGGATACTCGCGAAGGACTTGCCTCTGGGTTGGTGTCGCGGTGTCCTCGCCTTGACGCTGACGCGCACGCGGAGCAAGACGTGAACAAAGTCTTCATCGGCGGCTCGCGCGAGATCAGCCGCCTGACGGATGCCGTGCAAGACCGGCTCCGGCGGATCGTCGCCAAGGGCCTACCGATCCTGATCGGCGACGCGAACGGCGCTGACAAGGCGGTCCAGCGCTTCCTCAACGACAAGGAATATCGGAACGTCGAAGTCTTCTGCGCCGCGGACGCCTGCCGCAACAACCTCGGGGGCTGGCCCCTGCGGCCGGTCCGACCCGCGTCGGCGAGAAGGGACTTCAATTTCTTCTCGGCGAAGGACCGGAAGATGGCCGAAGAAGCGGACTTCGGCCTCATGATCTGGGATGGAAAAAGCATCGGCACGCTCATGAACGTCTATCGTCTCGCGACCCAACGGAAACCGGTCGTCGTCTACGCGACGGGTCGGACTCCGCCGATCGAGATCCGAACCAACGCCGACTTCAACCTCCTGTTGTCCCGATCCGAGGAAGACGTGAGGGGTAGAGCGGTGCGGCAGATCGAGGAAGAGGGCGGCCACACGAAAGACGAGCGACAGGCCGGGCTCTTTTGACGGGCCTGTTGACGCTGGGCCTGCCGCCCAGCCTGGGATTTGTGACATGAAAACGAAAGGCCTCGCCTATCAGTTCCGAATCGCGTTGAGGGAGATCGAGCCCGAGGCGTGGCGCCGGATCGTCGTCCCCGCGCGCTACAGCTTCTGGGATCTGCACGTTGCCATCCAGGACTCGATGGGATGGCTCGACTATCACCTCCACACGTTTCGAGTCCGGAACCCGGTCACCGGCGACATGGACCAGATCGGGATCCCCGACGATGACGCATTCGAGGGGGACGAGCCGTGGCTGCCGGGCTGGGAGATCCCGATGGCAGCCTACTTCCAGCAGCCCGGTGATCGCGCCGACTACGACTACGACTTCGGTGACGGATGGGAGCACGACGTCGTCCTGGAACAGATCGTGAGCCGGATTGTGGGGAAGAAGTACCCGATCTGCCTCGACGGCGCGCGAGCTTGTCCGCCCGAGGATTGCGGCGGCGTTCCCGGCTACGAGGAGATGTTGCAGGTGCTCCGCGACCCGTCGCACGAGGAGCACGAGAACATCCTGACGTGGGTCGGCGGCCGGTACGACCCCGCCGCGTTCGATCCGAAGAAGGTGCGGTTCGAGAGTCCGAGGAAGCGGTGGAGGATTGCGTTCGAGGGGGAGGGATCGTGACCGCCACGGGGGTGATGGGGAAGATTGATCTGCAACGAGCCCGGGACGAGAATGACTCGCGGCGGTCCATGAAAACCGGATACTGAGGCGGCCATGACGCGCGTCGAGGTGAAACCCGAATTGCTCCGCTGGGCGCGCGAGCGCGCCGGGTTCGACGCTCGCCGACGCTCGCGCACCGCTTTCCGCAGCTTCCGGCATGGGAGCGAGGCGAGACGCATCCGACGCTCAAGCAACTCGAGCAGCTTCGCCAAGGCCACGCACACGCCCGTCGGCTACCTCTTTCTTGCGGAGCCGCCCGTCGAGCGCGTTCCGATCCCGGATTTCCGCACGATCGGCAGTCGAGCACGTCGCGACGCCCGAGCCCGGACCTGCTCGACACGGTCTACATCTGCCAGCAACGCCAGGAGTGGTATCGCGACTTCGCGCGGTCCACGGGGGAGAAACCGCTCTCGTTCGTCGGCTCCGCTGGATCTGTCGGAGGACGTCGAGACGACCGCGGCGAGCATCCGGAGCGCGCTCGGGTTCGACGTCGAGGAGCGCCGCCAGATGCCGACCTGGACCGACGCGCTGCGCCGCTTCATCGAGCAGGCGGACGAGCTGGGCGTGCTCGTCATGGTGAGCGGCGTGGTCGGCAGCAACAACCGCCGCAAGCTCGATCCGGAGGAGTTCCGCGGCTTCGCCCTGTCCGACGACCTCGCGCCGCTCGTGTTCATCAACGGCGCGGACACCAAGGCCGCGCAGATGTTCACGCTGGCGCACGAGCTGGCCCATGTCTGGCTCGGCCAGTCGGCGCTCTCCGACGTCGGGCCGGTCTCCGTCGCCTCGCACACGAGGTCGAGCGTCTGGTGCAACCGGGTCGCCGCCGAGCTCCTGGTGCCGCTCGCCGCTCTGCGGGACGAGTATCAGCGGAGCAGCCGAGTTGCGCGCCGAAGTCGACCGCCTGGCGCGGCGCTTCAAGGTCAGCACGCTGGTCATCCTGCGGCGGATCCACGACGCCGGCGGGCTCACGCGGGAGCGAGCTCTGGCGAGGCGTACGAGGCGGAGCTCGATCGGCTGCGCGCGATCCCGAAGAGGGAGCGGCGGCGACTTCTACCTGACGCTCGGCGCGCGCGCGAGCAAGCGGTTCGCCCGCGCCCTCGTGGTCAGCACCTTGGAGGGCCGATCGTCCTTCACGGAGGCGTTCCGGCTGCTCGGATTCAAGAAGATGGCGACGTTCCGCGAGCTCGGGCACAGCCTCGGGGTGGGCGTCTGATGGCCTACCTGCTCGACGCCAACGTGTTCATCCGGGCCAAGAACCTGCACTACGGCCTCGACTTCTGTCCGGCGTTCTGGGACTGGCTCATCGCCAACAACGCGGCCAGCGCGGTGTTCAGCATCGAGAAGGTCGGCGACGAGGTGCAGGCGGTCGCCGACGAGCTGTCGGAGTGGGCCGAGGCCCGCGGCGCCGGGTTCTTTCTCCGGCCCGACGCTGCAGTTTTCCCGCGCTGGCGGCGGTCAGCACCTGGGCCAGCGGGCAGCGTTACGAACCTGCCGCCGTGAGCACCTTTCTCCAGGTGGCCGACTACTACCTCGTGGCCCAGGCGCTCGCGGCACGGCACACGGTCGTCACGCACGAGGTTCCCGTCGGCCTCGACGCGCAAGATCAAGATTCCCGACGCCTGCATCGGCCTCGGCATCAAGTGCATGACGCCGTACGAGATGCTCCGGCGCGAGCGGGCGCGGTTCGTTCTGGGGCCGCGACCATGAGCCGGACGAGCGAAGCCGCGTTCGAGACCGTGATCGAGGCCCACCTGCTCGCCAACGGCTATGGGAGGGTGGGCGGGGACGGCTTCGACCGCAATCGAGCAATCTTCCCCGAAGTCGTTCTCGACTTCTGTGGCGGGACCCAGCCGAAGGAGTGGGCGAGGCGCCCGACGCCACGCGCACTGGGCATGCCGCCTGGTGCGGGATTCGCGACAAAATGCGTTAGCCGGTGAGGTATCGACCCGAAATGCAGAGGAAACGTTTCGAGCTCTTGAGGGTCTCCGGTCAACCGGTTTCGGGTGCTGACCTGCTCGCCGATCTGCACCGCGTCGCGGCCAGACTTGGGAAGAACACCGTCGGCCAGAAGGAGTACTGTCGCGTCGGCAGGTACGACGATTCGACAATGACGCGTCGCTTCGGATCGTGGAACGGCGCATTGAAGACTGCCGGCCTGACCGTATCCAACTGAGGTTGGGCTCGACGACGAAGAACTGTTCGAGAACCTCCTCACGCTCTGGCAACACTACGGGCGGCAACCTAGACGACGCGAACTTGCGCTCCCACCTTCGCAAGTCTCGCAGTCGCCATATGTTCGACGGTTTCGGTCGTGGACCGCGGCGCTGGAGAATTTCGTTCAATACGCCAATGGCACGGACGCTGGAGGCGCGGCAACGACTGCGGCGCAGCCGTCAGCGGACGGATCGCGGCAGACATCCCGCGACCCATCTCTTCGCCTTCGCTTTCAGATCCTTCAGCGGGATCGATTCGCGTGCCGATCGTGTGGCGCGAGCCCCGCGATGCGAGCAGGGGTCGAACTTCACGTGGATCACGTCATACCCTGGAGTAAGGGCGGCCCCACGGTTTTCGAGCATCTCCAGACGCTATGCAACAAGTGCAATCTCGGAAAAGGTCTCATGGCGGGGGAGCGGGCTATCGACCGTGAGCCCATTGGTCGGTCCCGCCCCCGGTTCACATGGGGCGTTGCCGTTTCCGGTCGGGGAAGTGAATCGACCAAGCACCGAGAAGAACACGAGGGCGCTCAGTTCCTCCGGTATTTCGGGCCGCTCTTGGATGCGCTCCGGAAACTGGGAGGGTCCGGCGCACCGACCGAGGTCGTTGAGCAGATCGCGCAGGACCTTGGGATCTCCGAAAAAGCGCGGACCGAGTTGTTCGACTCGGGAAACCCGAGATTCCCCAATCAGGTTGCGTGGGCACGCTTCTACCTGACCCGCGAAGGCCTTCTCGACTCCTCGAAGCGTGGCGTGTGGAGCCTCACCGACAAGGGGCGCTCGACTCAACTGAACTCGCGCGAAGCACGCGCGATTTTTCAGAAGTGGGTCAAGGTCTTCGCAGAGGCACGAAGGAAGCGCAAGGAGAAAACGTCCGAAGCCGACGAACAGTTTTCGGAACAGGAGGCGCCAGCCGACGCGGGATTCCGGATCCGTCTCTCCGAGACTCTCCTTGGCCTTCCACCTGCTGGGTTTGAGCGCCTTTGCCAGCGTCTGTTGCGGGAATCTGGCTTCGTCCAGGTTGTCGTTACAGGCCGAAGTAACGATGGTGGAATCGACGGCTACGGGACCCTCCAGGTTAACCCGCTTGTCAGCTTCAAGGTCCTCTTCCAGTGCAAACGGTTCCGCGACGCCGTTACTCCATCCCATGTGCGCGACTTCCGAGGCGCGATGCAAGGACGCGCAGACAAAGGCATCATCATCACCACTGGCGTCTTTACAAGCGAGGCTCGCAAGGAGGCTGCGCGCGATGGGGTCCCCCCAATCGAGTTGGTCGACGGTCAGAAGATGATCGACATGTTCGTGGAGCTTGAGCTGGGTCTCCAAGCCGATCACGACGTACGATGTCGATGACGAATTCTTCAACGACTTTCGCTGACGTGTCGGCGGCAAATCACGCGATTCAGTCAGTGGTCTGGGTTGTCACGCCGAGTGCTGTTGCACGTGTCGTGCTAATCCATCTCGCAGCGGACCGAGGGCGTCAGGCGACTCCAGCGCGCTTTCCAGAAGGCTGAAGCACGAGCTTCACGCGGATTCCAAGGTGAGCCAGCATGTCGATGAGCGTATCGATGCTGAAGAGATCCAGCCGGCCTCGGACGAGGTCGCTGACGCGGGGTTGGGTGACCTAGGAGTTTCGCGATTTCCGCCTGCGTCAGCCGGCGGGCCGCGATGGCTTTCTGGACGTTGATCATGAGGTCCGAGCGGACCCTGATTAGATAATCGGTCATGGGTCAGGCCGTCGGTTCCGCCTGACAAGCCCATCTGCAGCCCTCGGCCTTAAGGTCTCGACGGCGGAGCTGCGTCATGCCCCCCTACGTCCCGCTCTGGTGCAAGTCCTGCTTCTCGTTCCTCGAGGGGGCGTCCCATCCCGAGGAGCTGGTGGAGGCCTGCGCCGCGAGCGGGATCGAGACGATGGCGCTCACCGACCGCGACGGCGTGTACGGCGATCGTCGAGCGCGCACGTCAAGGCGCGGGAGGTCGGGGTCCGCCTCGTCCTCGGCTCCGAGGTCACGATCGACGACGGCTCGACGATCGTGCTGCTCGCCGGCGAGCCGCGAGGGGTACGCGAACCTCTGCCGAGCTGATCACGGCCGGGACGGCGCCGCTCGGCCAAGGGAGCGAGCCGCGTCGGCTGGCGCGAGGTGTGCGAGCACGCGGAGGATCTGCTCGCGCTCTGGGGCGGCGACCGGAGCCTCCTCGCGGGCGAGGCCGACCCGCTCTTCGTCGCGCACGGCCTTCAGCGAGGCGTTCGGCGACCGGCTGTACGCGATGGTCGCGCGCCACCGGCGCGCCGAGGAGCCGCGGCGCGAGGCGCGCCTCCGGCGAGCGCGCGGCGCAGTACCGGCATCCCGGTCGCCGCCGCGCACGAGGTGCTCTACCACAAGCCGGCGCGCCGCGCGCTGCAGGACGTGCTCACCTGCGATCCGCCACGGCGTGACGCTCGCGGACGGCGGGCCGGCTCCTGAAGCCGAACGCACGAGCACGCGCTCAAGACGCCGCGCGGCGTTCGCGCGCGCTGTTCGCGGACGATCCCGGCCGCCGTCGCCGCGCACGCTCGAGGTCGCCGCGCGCTGCACGTTCTCGCTCGACGAGATCCGCTACCGCTACCCGTCCGAGAGGCTGCCCGGACGGCATGACCTCCGCCGAGTGGCTGCGGCAGCTGACCTTCGAGGGGGCGCGCGGGCGCTACGGCGGCGCGGTGCCCGACGGACGTCGCGCGCGCAGCTCGAGAAGGAGCTCGGCGCTGATCGACGAGCTGGACTACTGCGGCTACTTCCTCACGATGTGGGAGATCGTCCGCTTCTGCCGCGAGCGCGGGATCCTCTGCCAGGGGCGCGGCTCCGCGGCGAACTCCGCGGTCTGCTACTGCCTCGGCATCACCGCGGTCGACCCGGTGCGGATGGACCTGCTCTTCGAGCGCTTCCTCTCGCGCGAGCGCGCCGAGCCGCCGGACATCGACCTCGACATCGAGCACGAGCGGCGCGAGGAGGTGATCCAGCACGTCTACGCGAAGTACGGGCGCGACCACGCCGCGATGGTCGCCAACGTGATCCGCTACCGGCCGCGCTCGGCGGTGCGCGACGTGGGCAAGGCGCTCGGCCTCGCCGGAGACCGCCGCTCGACCGGCTGGCGAAGCTGCTGCCGCACTACGGCGACGATCACGGCCGAGATGCTCGCGCAGGCCGGGCTCGACCCGCGAGCACCCGGTCCATCGCGCACCTGCTCGCGCTGGCGAGCGAGATCCAGGACTTTCCGCGCCACCTCTCGATCCACCCCGGCGGCTTCCTCCTCGGCCACGAGCCGGTGCCACGACCTCGTGCCGATCGAGAACGCGACGATGCCGGGCCGCACCGTGATCCAGTGGGACAAGGACGACGATCGAGGCGCTCGGCCTCTTCAAGGTCGACCTGCTCGGCCTCGGCGCGCTCGACGCAGCTCCACCTGCGCGTTCGACCTGCTGCGAGCGGCACCGCGGCATCGAAGCTCTCGCATGGCCGACGATCCCGCCCGAGGATCCGGCCACCTTCGACATGATCTGCACGGGCCGACACGGTCGGCGTCTTCCAGATCGAGAGCCGCGCGCAGATGGCGATGCTGCCGCGCCTCCAGCCGCGCACCTTCTACGACCTCGTGATCGAGGTGAGCATCGTGCGGCCCGGGCCCGATCACCGGCGGCATGGTGCACCCGTACCTCCGGCGGCGCACCGGCGAGGAGCCGGTCGATCTACCCGCACCCGTCGCCTCGAGCCGGTCCTGGAGAAGACGCTCGGCGTGCCGCTCTTCCAGGAGCAGGTGATGAAGCTCGCGATGGTCGCCGCCGACTACACGCCGGGCGAGGCGGACCAGCTCCGCCGCGACATGGCCGCGTGGCGCACAGAGCGGGCGGATCGAGCAGCACCACGAGCGGCTCGTCGCGCGGATGATGCGCGAAGGGGATCGCGCCGGAGTTCGCCGAGCGGGTGTTCGAGCAGATCCGCGGCTTCGGCGAGTACGGCTTCCCCGAGAGCCACGCGGCGAGCTTCGCGCTCATCGCCTACGCGACCGCCTGGCTGCAAGCTGCCACTACCCCGGCGGCGTTCACCTGCGCGCTGCTGAACGCGCAGCCGATGGGGTTCTACTCGCCGGCGACGATCGTCGAGGACGCGAAGCGCCACGGCGTCGAGATCCGCCCCGTGGACGTCGTCGCGAGCGACTGGGACTGCACGCTCGCGCCCACCCGCGCACTCGCCGATGGCACGCTCGCGCCCATCCGCGCGCCCGGCGACGGCTCCTCGGCGGCCGGCTTCGGCGCGACCCACATCGGCCGCCCGCGTGTCTCGCAAGCGTTCGGGGCCCCTGTCCCCTGCACGCTCGACACGCGGCCGGCCGTGTGGGGCCCCGCGCCTCCAGCCGGTCTCGCCTGCGGGCCGTCACCGGGCGCGCGGATGGGTGCGGGGAAGCCGCCGCCGGATGCGCCGCCCTTCGCGGTTCGCATGGGACTGCGTTACGTGAAGGGGCTCGGTAGCGCCGACTGGGAGAAGATCGAGATGGCGCGGGGCGAGCGGCCGTTCGCGTCGGTGCACGATTTCGTGCGGCGGACGGCGCTCGACGAAGGAGCGGTCGCGCGGCTGGCGGAGGCGGGGGCGCTCGCGCGCTTCGAGCCGGGGCGGCGGGGGGCGCTCTGGGCGGCGAAGGGGGCGGCGCGCGCGACACGCGCGGCGATGGAGTTCGAGTGCGCGGAGACGACGCCGGCGTTCGGAAAGCTCGACGCGAGCGAGGTGATCGGCTGGGACTACCGGACGACGGGACACAGCCCGCGCGGCCACCCGCTGGCGCCGCTGCGGGAGAAGCTCCGCGCGCGCGGCCTTCCCGACGCCCGGACCGTGTCGCGGCTGCCCCACGGCCGGCTCGCGAACTACGCGGGGCTCGTGATCTGCCGCCAGCGCCCGGGCACCGCGTCCGGCGTCCTGTTCATGACCCTCGAGGACGAGACCGGCTTCGTCAACGTCGTGGTCTGGAGCCGCGTGTACGAGAAGTACAAGGTACTCGTCAAGACGACGAGCTTCCTCGGCGTGACCGGCAGGGTCCAGGTTCAGGACGGCGTGACCCACCTCGTCGCGGACGGCTTCTGGACGCCGCGGGCCGTTCTCGCGCCGGCGAAGGTGGGAAGCCGGGATTTTCACTGAGGGGCATTTTCCGAGCCGACCGGGAGGCGCTCTCCGTGGCTCGCGGTCCCTCCGGCGCGGTTCCGCCGAAGCAGTCCCACCGACGCGGTCCCGGCGCCGGGGAGTAGACTGGGCCGCGCGGGAGGCAGCCGCTCGAGAAGGAGACAGCATGTCGATGACGGATCCGCATCCACCCGAGGTGATGGAAGTGCTCCGCCGGCGAGGTCCGGGAACGCGCATCGCGGTGGCGGGCGCGAGCGTCGACCCCGCCAAGTACGGGAACATCATCGTTCGCAACCTCAAGGACAAGGGGTACACCGTCCTGCCGGTGAACCCGCGCGAGGATCTGATCGAGGGGCTGCCGGTCGCCCACGCGCTCGCCGACCTCGTGAAGCCGGTGGACCTCCTCGTGGTGGTCACGCCGCCGCCGGTGACGCTGCGGCTGATGCGCGAGGCGGAGACGGCCGGATTCCCGGCGGTCTGGCTCCAGGACGGGAGCTTCGACGCCGCGGTCCTCAAAGCTGCCGCCGCGGCGCCGTTCAAGACGGTGCACCACGCCTGCGTCATGGTGGTCAGCAACTTCTGAGCGCCGCCGGAGAGATCCCCCGTTCGCGGTGCATCCCCGTATAATCGGGCGCTCCGGGGCGTCGGGCCCGAGTGTTCGCGCCGGCGGTCCCGTTCAGGAGCGCCCATGCCGTGTCGTCTCGCTTCGCGCCTGCTCGTCGCCGCGCTCTCGGCCACCTTCCTGTCCTGTGGCGGATCGGGGAGCGCACCCGAGGGCGCCAAGGTCGTCGGCGTCACGCTGCTCACACGAGCCCACCTGTTCTATCGAGACCTCGAGGCGGGACTCGAGGACGCGGCGAAGCAGAACGGCTACCGGCTGTTCGTGGCGTCGGCGGAATTCGATCTGGGGAAGCAGGCCTCGCAGATCGAGGACTTCGTCGCACGGAAGGTCGACGCGATCGTCGTGTGCCCCGTGGACTCGCGCGGCGTGGGACCTGCCATCCGGCGAGCGAACGAGGCCGGGATCCCGGTCTTCACGGCGGACATCGCGGCGCAGGAGGGAGAGGTGGTGTGCCACGTCGCCTCGGACAACGTCGCGGGGGGCCGGCTGGCGGGCGAGTACCTCGCGAAGCTCCTGAATGACGCCGGCAAGATCGCCATCGTGGACCAGCCGGCGATCACGTCGGTGCTGGACCGCGTACAGGGGTTCCGGGAGGCGGTCGGGAAGCACCCGGGCATGACGGTGGTGGCCGACGTGAACGGGCAAGGGGTTCGCGACCGGTCCTTCGAGGCGGCGGCCGACGTGCTCCAGGCGCATCCCGACCTCGACGGGATCTTCGGGATCAACGACGACTCGGCTCTCGGCGCGCTCGACGCCGCGCGGCAGCTCGGCCGCGACCGGGTCGCGATCGTGGGGTACGACGCGACGCCGCCCGCGGTGGACGCGATCCGCAAGGGGACCCCGCTCAAGGCGGACGTGATCCAGTACCCGAGGAAGATCGGCGCCGCGACCGTCGAGGCGATCCGCCGGCATTTCGCCGGCGAGGCGATTCCCCGGACCGTTCCGGTGGAGGTCGGCATCGTGGACCGGGACTCGCTGAACCGATGAAGCCTCTCCTCGAATTGCGGGGGATCGTCAAGCGCTACGGCGGCGTCCTGGCGCTCGATCGCGTCGACTTCCGGCTCGAGCGCGGCGAGGTTCACGCCCTCGTCGGCGAGAACGGCGCGGGGAAGTCCACGCTCATGAAGATCCTCGCGGGAGCGATTTCCCGCGACGCCGGCGACATCCTGGTGGAGGGGGTCGAGGCGGCGCTCGGCTCGCCTTCGGCCTCGCAGCGGCTCGGCATCGGGATGATCCACCAGGACCTGAATCTGGTCCCCGGGTTGACCGTCGCCGAGAATCTCGTGCTGGGCGCGGAGCCCCTCTTTGGGAGGACGCCGTTCCTCGACCGGCGCGCGATGGAGCGGGCCGCCAGGGAGGCGCTCGCGCAGCTCGGAGTCGAGATCGACCCCGCGGCACAGGCCGGCGGGCTCGGCGTCGCGCACCGGCAGATCGTCGAGATCGCGAGGGCGATCTCCCGCGAGATCCGCATCCTGGCCCTCGACGAGCCGACCGCGCCGCTGACCGGGAAGGAGATCCGGCGGTTGTTCGAGGTGGTTCGCCGCCTCGGGGCCGGGGGAGCGGGGATCATCTACATATCGCACCGGCTGGACGAGGTGTTCGAGATCGCGGACCGGGTGACCGTGCTGCGCGACGGAAGGACGGTGGCGAGCGCGCCGGTCGCCTCGGTCGACCGCGCGACGCTGGTCCGGTGGATGGTCGGGCGGGAGATCGCGGAAGCGGAGAGGGAAGCCGCGCCCGCCGCCGGGGAAGAGATCCTGCGGCTCGAAGGGGTCGCGGCGGGGCGGCTGGGCCCGGTGGACTTCTCGCTCCGCCGGGGCGAGATCCTCGGGCTGGCAGGGCTCGTGGGCGCGGGACGGACGGAGCTGGCGCGCCTGATCTTCGGCGCGGACCGGCGGGAGCGGGGAAGAATCTTTCTCGAGGGACGCGAGATCGCGCCCCGTTCGCCGCGCGAGGCGATCGATCTCGGGATCGCGCTCCTGACGGAGGACCGCAACCGCCTCGGCCTCGTCTCGACGATGAGCGTTCGCGAGAACGTGACCCTGGCCGCGCTCCGGGCGCTCGGACGCGGGCCGTTCACGAGCCGGAGGCGGGAGGAGGCCGCGGCACGCCGCCACGTGGAGCAACTCAGGATCCGGACTCCTTCCCTCGATGCGGGGGTGGACCGGCTCAGCGGAGGGAACCGGCAGAAAGTGGTGCTTGCCCGCTGGCTCGAGACGCGCTCCGGCGTGCTGATCTTCGACGAGCCGACCGCCGGGGTCGACGTGGGCGCGAGAGCGGAGATCCTTGCAAGAGTCCGCGAGCTGGCCGCCGCCGGCGCGGGTGTGATCGTGATCTCGTCGGACCTGCCGGAGCTGCTCGGTTCGTGCGACCGGATCCTGGTGCTGTGCCGGGGGCGGATCGCGGGCGAGCTGGACGCGCGCGAGGCCACGCAGGAGCGGGTCATGGCGCTCGCGACCGGCGGCGGCGGACGGGAGGCGGCGTGAGGATCGCCGCACGAGGACCGGCTCTCGAACGGGTGGCCGAGCTGGGGCTGGCTGCGGCGCTCGCGGTGGAGTGCGCGGCGTTCGCGCTCCTGTCTCCTCATTTCTTCACCGCCGAGAATCTGCTGAACGTCTCGCTCCAGGCGTCGATCACCGCGATCATTGCCGCCGGGATGACCTTCGTGATCCTCACCGGCGGGATCGACCTGTCGGTCGGTTCGGTGGTGGCCCTCGCCGGGATCGTCGCGACCGGCACGCTCAAGGCCGGCTGGCCGCCGGCCGTCGCGCTTCCGGCCGCTCTGCTGCTGGCGCTGGCGTTCGGGGCGGCGTCGGGCGCCATCGCCGGCCTGTTCGTCACCCGGTTCGCGATTGCGCCGTTCATCGTGACCCTCGCGCTCATGACGGTGTGGCGCGGCACCGCCTTCGTGGCGACGCAGGGACGTCCCGTGTGGGATCTGCCCGAGGTGTTCGGCGTCCTCGGGAGCGCTCGCCCGCTCGGCGTGCCGCTTCCTTCGCTCGTGATGCTCGCGGTCTTCGCCGCCGCCCACGTCACGCTCCATCACACCCGATTCGGGCGCTACGTGCTGGCCGTCGGGGGAAACTCCGAGGCCGCGCGCCTCGCGGGTATCCGTACCGGCCGGGTGGTGAATAGCGCGTACGTCCTGTGCGGCGTGCTCTCGGCGGCAAGCGGGGTGCTGCTGGCCTCCAGGATGAACTCCGGCCAGCCGAACGCCGGGCTGATGTACGAACTCGACGTGATCGCGTCGGTCGTGGTGGGGGGAACGAGCCTCTCCGGCGGCCGGGGCTCGATCGCGGGGACTTTCCTTGGCGCGATGCTGATCGCGGTCCTGAGGAACGGGCTGAATCTCCTCAACGTGAATTCCTACGTGCAGCAGGTGGTGGTGGGGGTGGTGATCCTGCTGGCGGTGCTGACGGACACGGCCCGGAGACGGCGGGAAGCGGGCTAGCGGCGTGGAGGTGGGGTATGTCGGTTCGCGGGACGCTCGCGTTTCTTCTGCTCGCGGTCTCGCCGGTTTACGGCGCGACCGCGATCGATCGTCTGACCGAGAAACTGGACGCGTCGACTCGCCTCTCCTTCGACGAGTGGAAAGCGAGTCCGGACCTCAAGACACTGAGGATCGACGGCGACGCGCCGGCGCGCCCGGACTTCGACGACTCGCTCTGGGACACCCTGAGGTTCAAGGAGAAGATCTACCCCGACTCCTGCTGGCTCCGGAAGACGATCGTCCTGCCCGAGACGTACCTCGGCCGGAGCGTCCGCGGGCCGGTCCGGATTCGCCTCACGGTGGACGACGCGGGGACCCTGTTCGTGAACGGCGAGAACAAGGGGTACTTCGGCTGGGACGGGGCCTTCGAGCTGACCCGGGACGCGAAGCCGGGCGAGAAGTTCGTGCTGGCGATCAAGGCGGTCAACACCGGCGGGCCGCTCCGGATCTTCCGCGCGGACGTCGAGCTCGACGCCGCGCGAGACCTCCGGGACAAGGTCGGGGGGTTCTCGATGAGCCTCCGCGTGGGGCAGAAGCTCCTCGGGTTCGACACGTACCAGACCAGCTCGAACAACAAGGTCGATCCGGGGACCGACCGCTCCACCGTCTCCCGAGAGGAGAAGACACGGCTCGGCGCGCTCCTCGAGGAGATCGCCGGGCGCGTGGACACGGGCGCGCTCGAGCGCGGCGACACGGAGCGGTTCCTCGCGTCCGTCGACGCCGCCCGCGCGGCGCTGAAGCCCGTCGGGGAGTTCGCGCGGCGCTACACCCTGTTCTTCGATGCGAACGCGCACATCGACGCCGCCTGGCTGTGGCGCGAGCGGGAGACGGTGGAGGTCTGCAAGCGGACCTTCTCGTCGGTGTTGAACATGTTCGATGCCCGCCCGGGCTTCACCTACACCCAGAGCTCCGCCGCCTACTACGACTGGATGGAGCGACTCGATCCCGACCTCTTTCGCCGGATCCGGGAAAAGGCCGGGGAGGGACGATGGGAGCCGGTGGGCGGGATGTGGATCGAGCCGGACTGCAACCTGCCGTCCGGCGACTCGTGGGCGCGCCAGCTGCTTTACGGGAAGCGGTACTTCCGGGACAAGCTGGGTGTCGACGTGAAGATCGGCTGGAACCCCGACTCGTTCGGCTACAACTGGAACATGCCGCAGCTGTACCGCCAGGCGGGAATCGACGCGTTCATCACGCAGAAGATCGGCTGGAACGCGGTCAACGTGTTCCCCCACCGGCTGTTCTGGTGGGAGGCGCCCGACGGCTCGCGCGTCCTGAGCTACTTCCCGTTCGACTACGTCGACACCGTCGAGGATCCGTACCGCTTGGTGGACTGGATCCGGCAGTTCGACGCCAACACCGGCTTCCGGAAGATGCTGGTGCTGTTCGGCGTCGGGGACCACGGCGGCGGGCCGTCCCTCGAGATGCTGGATCGAGTGGACCGGCTCCGGTCGCTCGACGTGTTCCCCGAGGTGGAGTACGGGACCGCGGGGAAGTACCTGGCCTGGCTCCGCTCGCAGGATCTGTCGAAACTCCCGGTCTGGAGGGACGAGCTGTACCTCGAATACCACGAGGGGACGTTCACGACGCAGGCCCGGATGAAGGAGGGAAACCGCCGGAGCGAGGTCCTGCTGGGCGACGCGGAAAAGTTCTCGACCCTCGCGACGCTCGCGGGGAGGGCGTACGACGGCGCGGCGCTCCAGGAGGCGTGGAAGCACGTCCTGTTCAACCAGTTCCACGACATCCTTCCGGGCTCGTCGATCCGCGAAGTGTACGTGGACGCCCCCGAGCGGTACCGGACCGCGGAGGAGATCGCCTCGCACGAGCTGGACGGCGCTCTCGACCGGTTGGCGCGGGCCGCGGACACCTCGAAGGCCGAGGGCACGCCCGTCGTGGTGTTCAACCCCCTCGCCTGGGAGCGGCGGGACCCTGTCCGCGTGAAGCTCCCCGCCGGCGAGGAAGGGGAGCTCGCGGTGTTCGATGCGCGCGGGCGAGAGATGCCGTCGCAGGTGGTCCCCGCCGGGCGCTACGCCCGCGAGTTGCTGTTCGTCGCCGAAGGCGTTCCGCCGCTCGGATACGCGGTCTTCGACCTCCGGCGCGGGAAGCCCTCCGTCGCCTCGGCGCTCCGGGTCGCCAAGAGCCGGATCGAGAACGAGTTCTTTACGATCGAGATCGATCCCGTCTCGGGATGGGTCAAGAGCATCGTGGACAGGCGGAACGGCAAGGAAGTTCTCGCCGGCCCCGGCAACGAATTGCAGCTCCTCGAGGACCGGCCCGCGGCGTGGGACGCCTGGAACATCGGTCTCACGGGTACCCGTTACCCCTCGACGTTTCGCTCCGCGGAGGTGATCGAGCGGGGACCCGCGCGTGCGGTGCTGCGGCTGACGCGCGACTTCCTGAAGCCCGGGTCGAAAAAGGAGTTCCCCACCGAGGACTTTCCCTCGACGTTCTTCACGCAGGACGTCGTCCTCCACGCGGGGATCGACCGGATCGATTTCGTCACCGGCGTGGACTGGTGGGAAGAGAAGACGATGCTCAAGGTCGCCTTCCCGGTGGCGGTCGCCGATGCCTCCGCGAGTTACGAGATCCCGTTCGGCTCCATCGCGCGTCCGACGGGGGAGCGGGACAGCTGGGAGAAGGCGAAGCGGGAGGTGCCGGCGCAGAGGTGGGCGGACCTGTCGCAGGACGACTACGGGGTGAGCCTTTTGAACCGGGCGAAGTACGGCCACGACATCAAGGGTTCGACGATGCGCCTGTCGCTCCTGCGCTCGCCGGTCTGGCCCGACCCGACGGCGGACCGGGGCAAGCACGCGATCGAGTACGCGCTCTACCCGCACGCGGGGCGCTGGCGCGCCGCCGCCACCGTGCGCAGGGGGGCGGAGTACGACACGCCGCTCCTCGCCGTCGTGACCGACGGGCACCCGGGCACGCTGCCGGTGGAGAAGTCGTTCGTGAGCGTGGGTCCTGAGCGCTACGTGCTCACGTCGATCAAGAAGGCGGAGGACTCCCAAGCGTGGGTGATCCGCTGGTACGAGTCGCGGGGGGAGGATGGGACCGCCGAGGTCGTGCTCCCGTTCGAACCGAGCCGGGTCGTGATGTCGAACTTCCTCGAGGAGGATGGCGCGCCGCTGCCGGCCGCCGGCAAGCTGCTGCGGGTGCCGACGCCGCGCAGCGGCGTGGTCACCGTCAAGATCTTTCCGTGAGCGAGCCGGCGAATTTCCTCGTGGCCACCGGCATCGCCGGGATCCCGGGGAGCCCCCCCGTCGATCTCCTGGAAACGAATCCACCCGGCGCCTCGATGAGTGGACCGATCGGCTCGGCCTGCCGCGACTCCGCAAGGGAAGGTACGGTCAACGCGCCCAGACGACCCCTGCGCCGAGGGAGAGGCGCGGCACGGCGTCGGTGAGTCCCGCCGAGGCCAGGACCTGGACCCGCCAGCTCGTGGAGAGAGTCCAGCGGGCGCCGCCGGTCAGGCGGGCGAGGTCGTTCCCCGTCTCGTAGCGGCTCGTCTCGAGCAGAAGCGAGGAGAACACCTCGACCCCCGAGGCGGCACGGTAGACCCCGCCGAAACCGGCAAGGATCGAGTTCTTCGCGGCGAGGGGGTCCGTAAGTGCATTGTCGAAATCCCCGTTCCACCGGACGCCCACGTGCGCCTGGACGAACCCCTCGCCTCGAG
The DNA here is from genome assembly GCA_963790465.1 of Terriglobia bacterium. Taxonomy (GTDB): domain Bacteria; phylum Acidobacteriota; class Polarisedimenticolia; order Polarisedimenticolales; family JAIQFR01; genus JAIQFR01. The sequence goes on from CAWBOP010000025.1 coordinate 58,666, forward strand.
TCCTCACGCCGCCGGCGAAGAACACGCCTCCTTCGAGGTTCCCGTTGCCGAGAAACTCTTCCTTGTCGCCGGTTGGAACCGACGCGAAGCCGCCGACGCTGAACACCGCGCTGCCGGCGCCGGGGAAACGGTACTTCGCCCAGCCCAGCGTGTCGCCGAGCCCGGAGACGCTCCCGAGGTCCCTGCTACTGAAATCCCGCGAGACGTAGCTCCCCGCGACGCCCAGTTCGAAGCTCGATCCCGGCGACCAGGCCACCCGCCCATCGACCACCAGATCGGTCGCCGGACGGCTCTGGACGGAATCGTCGATCTTCCGGTAGCTCATCGAGAAGTCGACCCAGCTCCGATCGGTGATTCCCGCATCGAACGGTAGCATCTCGGGTTGTCGCGGCGCGGGTTCCTCCGCGGCGCCTGCGGCGCCTGTCGCGAAAGGCGCGAGCGCCGTCAGCGCGAGGATCGTCGAAAGGAAGAGCCGGGAGATCGATCGGTTCGACATGAAGACCCCTTCTCGCGGACCGCGCGGGCCGCGGTCCAAGATTACACCTTGGACGCGATTCGCCGAAGCAGGCGGCTCACACCTTCCGCGAACGGATCCGGACGCGGCAGCAGGCTGAGGACCACGTACCCGTCTCCGGGGAAGTCGAAGAAGTACCCCGGGTGCACCGCGACGCCGTCCTGCTGGAGGAGCTCGATCGCGAGCGCCTCCTCGCCGATCGTGGAGGGGAAGCGGACGACGGCGCTCCATCCCCCCTGCGGCGCCGGGACCGTGACGCAGGAAACCGCCGCCGCCGCGGCGCGGAGCGTGCCGAGATTCGCCCGGCAGCGCTCCAGGATGGCCTTGCGCACGGGCGCGGCCTCGGCCAGCAGCAGCGGCAGCGCGAGCTGAACCGGCGTACCGACCGAGAGATAGTTGTCCGCGACGAACTCGAGGCGGCGCAGCGCTTCATCGACCTCGGCCGGAGGGCCGCCGACCGCGATCCACGAAAGCTTGAGTTGCGGCAGGCCGAGCGACTTCGACAGCCCCCCCAGCGTGAAGGTCAGCACGTCGGACCGCGTCGCGAACGTCGGCGCTTCCCCGGCGCGAACGAGCGGGTAGTCGAGAAACACCTCGTCCACGATCAGTGCCGAACCGTGGCGCGCGCACGCGAGCGCGAGCGACGTCGCCGAGCTCGCCTCGAGGTACGACCCGGTGGGGTTGTTGGGGTGCACGGCGATCACGGCGCGCGCCTTTTCTGGAAGCTCCGCCGGAAGGGACGGTTGCCAGCCGTCCTCCACGAGAAGCGCGTAGGGGACGGCTCGCACCCCTTCGAGAGCGGCGAGGTGCTCGAACAGCGGGTACGAGGGGACGGGCACCATGACGCAGTCGCCGGGGTCGCAGAGCAACTTGAACAGGAAGGCGTACGCCTCGCTCGAAGACGCGGCGAGCACGATCCGACCGGGCTCGACCCGCGCGCCGTGCCGCAGGTAGTCGGTCGCGATCGCCCGCCGCGCGGTTTCGATCCCGAGCGGCTCCGGACGATAGACGAGGCCTCCAGGCCGGGCGAGCGGCGCGAGCAGCGCCTCGGGATACGGGATCCCGCATGTGGTCGGGTTCGACACGGTCAGGTCGAACGGGACCTCGGTCTCGCGGCGCGCGCGCGCGATGGCGTTCGGTCGCAGATCGCCCGGAGTCCTGCGAGAAAACATCGGCCTATCTTCGCACAGGGTCCCGGCGAGCCGTCGCTTCTCGACTCGTTGTAGCATTCTCCGTATGGCTCGCGGCTCCTCCTCGACCTGGCGCGCGGCGCTGCGCGGCAACGTACTCGCGGTGGGGATCGTCAGTTTCTTCACCGACTTCTCGAGCGAGATGATCTATCCGCTGCTGCCGGCGTTCGTGACGGGTCTCGTCCCGCTGGGAAGCGCCGCGGTCTGGGTGGGCCTCATGGAGGGGGTCGCCGAGAGCACCGCGAGCCTCCTCAAGCTCGTGTCGGGCCGGGTGAGCGACGCGCTGGGCCGGCGCAAGGCGCTCGTGGTGGTGGGGTATGGGCTGTCGACCGCGTGCCGCCCGATGATGGCGGCGGCAGGGGCGGCGTGGCACGTGGTGGGGTTCCGGTTCGCGGACCGGATCGGCAAGGGGATCCGAACGTCGCCGCGCGACGCGATCGTCGGAGATTCCGTGGACCCGGCGCACCGCGGGCTCGCGTTCAGCTTCCACCGGGCGATGGACCACGCGGGCGCGGTGCTCGGACCGATCGTCGCGTCGGCGATCCTGTGGGGGTTTCTCGGCCGCGCGATGTGGGGCGGAGGGACGAGGATCGAGGCGGGGGAGATGCACGCGCTGCGCTGGCTGTTCGCGATCGCTCTCGTCCCCGGGCTTTTCGCGATGGCCTGGTTGCTCGTCGGGGTGCGCGAGGTGGCGCCCGTCTCGGCCGGTCCCGCTCGTGCCGCCGGGGGCTGGCGAGGCCTGCCGCCGCGCCTTCACGGTTTCGTCGCGGTCGTGACCGTCTTCGCGCTCGGCAACAGCTCCGACCTTTTCCTGCTCCTCTACGGGCAGACCCGGTTCGGGCTCGGCATGGGCGGCGCGATGGCGCTCTGGGTGGCGCTTCATCTGTCCAAGATCGCCTTCAGCTTCCCCGGCGGAATTCTGTCCGACCGGCTCGGCCGTCGGGGCGTGATCGTCGCGGGCTGGGCGGTTTACGCGCTCGTGTACCTCGGGATGGCGAGGGCGGCGACGGCATGGCAGTACGGCGCGCTGTTCGTGGTGTACGGGTTCTACTACGGGATGACCGAGGGGGCGGAGAAGGCGCTGGTGGCCGACTTCGTTCCGAGCGAGCGGCGTGGCACCGCCTACGGCCTCTATCATGGTGCGGTCGGTCTGGCCGCGCTGCCGGCCAGCGTCCTCTTCGGATGGATCTGGAAGAGCGCGGGCGCCCCGGCCGCGTTCGGATTCGGTGCGGCGCTGGCCGGGCTCGCGGCGGTCCTCATGGCTTTCGTTCCGGGAGGCGAGCGATGATCGAAATCCGTGACGGTCTCGCGATTCCCGAGGAGGAAGTGAGTTTCCTCTTCTCCCGCAGCGGCGGTCCGGGCGGCCAGAACGTCAACAAGGTCTCGACGCGCGCGACCCTGCTGTTCGACGTCGTGGGCTCTTCGAGTCTCTCCCCGGACCAGAAGGCGAGGATCCTCTCCCGGCTCGCCACGCGAGTGAGCCGGACGGGGGTTCTGCGCGTGGTTTCCCAGGCCACCCGGAGCCAGGCCGCCAACCGCGCGGCCGCGATCGAGCGGTTCGCGGAACTCGTGCGCGGTGCGCTGCGGCGAGAAAAACCCCGCGCGCCGACTCGCGTTTCCAGGGCGGAGAAGATCCGGCGCCTCGAAAGCAAGCGCAGGCGCAGCAGGCTGAAGCGAAACCGCGTCGCTGGCGCCGACGACTGACCGAAGCCCCTACTTCGGCTTCCAGCTCCCTTCGGGCAGCCGGATCCACTCGCCGGGGCGCGCGCAACGCGAGGAGCTCGCGGGGACCGACGCATGGGCGGGAACGGACTGGGGGGCGCGGCGCGGCGTGCCGGTTCGGCCAGTGGCGCTCCTCGAGTCGATGACTCCTCGAGCCACGGCTTTCTGCCGGTGGCGGCCACCGCCTGCGGCCGCCCCGCCGCGCCCCCCGGGGGAGGAGCGGGTCGAGACTCTTCTCTCAGCGCGCGCTCGCGGTCAAGACCACGAGCGAGTCGGACGATCCGCCGGATGCCCCCGCGCGGACCTCGCCCGCCGGCATCTCGAGGCCGGCGTTCAGCACGTACGTGGTGCCGTTCCGGCGCGGAGCGGGCAGGACGTACCCGACAAGGTCGAGGGTTTCGCCGATGCGCTGGAAGACGACCGCCGGAGGGGTGTCGCCGCTCGTTTCGTTCGATCGCCTCCGGCTGACGAGCATTCCGACCGGTCGGCCGTTCACATACGTCTTGTGAAGCGTCGCGATCGGCGAGAGCGTCATCGAGTCGCACAGGGTCAGCACGCCGGAGGGATGGACGTTCCCGTCCGGCAGGCGGACCGGCTGGTCCACATCCACGCGGATGCACCCGCCTCCGGTGCCCGCGGACGCGGCGCTGATCGCGAAGAGGGACGCCGCGGCGAGCGCTGCGAAGGTCATCGCGAGCGTCTGTCCCCAGTTCACGGGGCTCGTTCGCCGTTCATACATCCCGCACCTCCTTCTGGCCCCGCGTCTCGACCCGTGCCGGGAAGATCGCTCCGGCCGGCAAGACTAATCGCAAGTTCGGGGCCGGAGACGATATGCCGGGCGCCATCCGGAAAAACGCTTCCATTCCGCCGATTTGCGACCCTGATGGGCGGATGCGCATCACGCCTGACTGTCTCGGTTTCGAGACAGGGTTGGAGCCAGTATGTCGTGTAAGATATTGCGAAATAATAGGTTGAACCCGCGATGCGACAAAATATCGCGATGTTTCAAATTCGAGACATGATTAGCGTGAAATCCAGTTCAATTTCAGTTTGTTACCTCGTATAATCGCATCCGTGTCGATTCGGTGGGACGTTTCCGGCGAAAGGTACCTCCTGCGCCGGGTCCTGGGCGAGGGGGGGGCCGGTCGCGTCTGGCTGGTGGAGGATAGCCTTCGCCCGGGGTCGCCCCTCGCGCTGAAGGAGCTTCATGGCGGCGTCGGCGGCCGCCATCACGAAGAAGAGTTACGGCGCGAGTTCGCGATGCTCGCGCGGCTCAAGCACCCGAATCTCGTCGAGGTCCACGAGTTCGATCGGTCGCCCGAGTCCGGCCTGCCGCGATTCACCCTCGAGTTCATTCAAGGGCGGAGCATCGTGGACGCGGTCGCGCACGAGGGTCCCTCGCTCCTCCCGGATCTCGCCGTCGAGGCGCTCCGCGCGCTCGCGTTCCTTCACGATTTCGGCCTGGTCCACGGCGACCTCAAGCCGGGCAATCTCCTGGTACGCGACCGCGCGAAGCTCGGTTGCCGCCTCGTGATGGTGGACTTCGGTCTCGCCGAGCAGGGAGTCGGAGCGCCTCTCGAGGTGCACCGGGCGAAAGGAACGCTGCCGTACATGGCGCCCGAGCTGTTCAGAAACGAGCGGGCTTCGGCCCGGTCGGACCTCTTCGCGCTTGGAGCCGTCCTGTTCGAGGCGGTGCACGGCCGTCCGCCGGTGACCCCCTCGGGCCCCGATCTCGAGCGCTTCGTTCTTGCGGTGACCGAGGGGCGGCGTGCCCGGCCTCCGCTTCCCGAGGGTCACCTCGCCGGTCTCGACGTGTGGCTCGAAGAAATGCTCGAGCCCGATCCCGCAACGCGGCCCGCGACCGCCGCGGAGGCGCTCGCCCGGCTCAACGGGGCGTGCGGGACCGGTTTCCCGGTCGAGACGCTGGCGGGGCGTGCGGCGCGGCTCATGTCGGGGCCTCCAGCGGGGCGCGAAAAGGAGATTGCAAGCCTCCGCGCGGCGCTCGATCCTTCCGCGGGGCCGCGGATCGTCTGGCTCGAGGGAGGACCTGGGTCGGGGAAGACGCGAATCCTCCGCTGGCTCGAGGCCGAGGCGGTCCTCGAAGGCTGGAAGGTGGTGTCCTCCGATCCGGACCTCGCGAGATCTCTCGATCGTCTCCGTGCCGCGGCGTCGCGCTCTCCCGTGCTCGTGGTGCTCGATGACGCGGACGCCGCCCCGGGGACCACCGCGGAGTTCCTCGACCGCGTCGCACGCGAAAGCGATCGGCCTCCGTTGCAAGTCGTCGCCGCGGTGCGTCCCGGCCCTAGCGCGCATCCCGTCCTCCGGAAATTGCTGGCCGACACCGGAACCGTGCCGACGCTGAGGCGCGTCGAGCTCGCCCGGCTCGACGCCGGCGCGATCCGCGCGATGGCGGCGCGGGCCACCGGGAGCGCCGTCGCCGACGAGCGGGTGCAGTGGCTCCTCGAGGCGTCCGAAGGCTCGTCGGCGAGGGCGGACTCGCTGCTGATTTCGGGAGCGTGGGAACGCGGGGGACACGCCGCGCTCGCGAAAGACGCCGAGGCGTTTCCCGCCGGGCGCCTCGAGATGCTCCCCCCCACGGCACGCGCCTGGCTGGAAGCGCTGGCGGTCCTGGAGGCGGATGCCGACGAGGAGCTTCTCCTCGGTCTGGCTGGACTCGACCTTGCCGAGGGGCGCGCCGCAGCCGAGGAGTGCGTGGCCGCCGGGCTCGCGTACCGCAAGAAACAGCGATGGAACCCGGACTCGCGCGCGTTCGCGCAGCAGTTGCGGGCCGGGATGGATCCCGCGCTGAGGCGGGAACTCCACCGTGCCGCCGCGGAGAGGATGGAGTCCGGACACGCCGATCCGGCCCGCGCGGCGCACCTGGCGCGGCTGTGGGAGGAGGCCGGAGAACCCGAGCGCGCCGCCCGGTGGACGGTGCGCGCGGCGGAGCAGGCCGAGGAGGAAGGCGACCCCGTCGAGGCCGCCGCGCGCTGGGCGGGCGCGATCCGGCTCGCCGGCCGGGACAGGATCCGGCGCCACGGTCTGAGGGAGCGTCAGGCACGCGCCCTCATGGATGCCGGACTGCACGCGGCCGCGGTGCGCGCGTTCGGGGCCGCGGCGTTCCTGGCTGCCGCCCCGGCGGATCGTGCGGGCTCTCTCGCCCGGCAGGCGCACGCTCTGGTCCAGGCGGGCCGGTTCCAAGGAGCGCTGCGGGTCGCCCAGCGCGCGACAAGAATGGCCGCGCGGACGAAGAGCGCGGAGCACCTCGCCCTGGCGCGCAAGGCGTCGGGGATCGTCCTCGGCCGGCTCGGCCGGGAGACGGAGGCGATCCCGCTGCTTCGTAGCGCTCTCGATGCAATCGAGGGGCGGGGCGATCTCGAGGCCGAGGCCGATCTTCTGCAGCTTCTGGCCACCTGCCGCGTGCGGCTCGGGACGGAGGGGGCGGAGAGCGATTTCAACGAGGCGGTCGAGCGTTATCGCCGCGCGCGCGGCGGCGAGAGGGAGCCGGGCGGGCAGGAGCTGAAGGCGCTCCTCGGCCTCGGTTTCCTCAAGGCGCGCGGCGGTGCGCGGGACGACGCGGTCCGGATCCTCGAGTCGGTGCGCGACGCGGCGGCGCGTCGCGGAAGTCTCGCGATCGAGGAAGCGGCGATCTCGAGGCTTGCGGTCGTCGCGATCGACGCGGGAGCGCTGGATCGCGCCATGGTCCTGGCCGAACAGGCCGCGGACCTCGCGCTGCACCTCGGTGATACTGAATCTTCTGCTCGTGAATCAGTGCCGGCTCGCCGACGCTCGCACCCGGTGCGGGCGCGCCGGCGAGGCGGTGCCGCTGCTCCAGCAAGCGCTCTCGCGCTCGACCGCGCGCGTCGAGCCGGAGAACGTGGATTACGCGCGAATGCTCCTCGCGGATGCTTGGATGGAGGCGGGAGTCGCGGACGACGAGCGGATCCGACTCCTCCTCGAGGAGAGCCTCGCATGCTGCCGGGGGAGGCTCAAGAGGAGACCGCTCCTCATGGCGCTCGCGGTCGAGATGGAGCGGAGGGCGCGGCCGGGATGTCCGGATCCTCTGGAGCCGGTGTCCGACGAACTGGATGCCGTGGTGGCGGCAAGCGCCGAGCCTCTCGATCCCGAGATCCCGATCCGGGCCTCGCTCGCCCGGGCGGCCTACCGGCTCGCCCGCGGCGACGCCGAGGCGTCGCGGCGCGAGGCGGAGCTGGCGGCCGCCGCGGCGCGGTCGCACGGCGCTGCCGCGTTCGAGGCGCGTGCGAAATCCGTTCTCGCCCGGGCGCTCGCGCGGCTCGGGCGCGACGAGGAAGCGCGGGCGGCGACCGTGGCGGGGCGGGAACTTCTCTCGGAAGCCGCTTCGCGGATCGAGAACGAGGCGGTTCGCGCCGATCTGCTCCGCCGTCCGGCGTTCGCGGCGCTCCAGGAGGAAGAGCCCACTGCCGGAAGGGAAGCCGACCGGCGTCTCAGCGCGCTCTACGACATGATCCGCGTCGCTGAACTCCGAGACCGATCCCGGAGGCGCTCCTCGAGGCGATCCTCGACATGGCGCTGCGCGCGGTCGAGCGCGGAGCGCGGGATGATCCTCCTCAAGGAAGAGGGGGAGACCGCCGCGGCGAGGAGTTCTCCGTCAGGCTCGCGCGAGGACTCGAGAAGGAGACCGTGCGGGACGCCGAGTCGTACAGCAGGAGCGTGGTAGCGGCGGCCGGGAGAGGGGCGCTCCCTTCTCGCGCTCGACGCCGGGAGCGATCCGCGGTTCCGCGATCTGCGCAGCGTGAGCCTCTACGGCATCCGCTCGCTGATGTGCGTTCCGCTCCGCTCGCGCGGCCGGATCGTCGGGACCGTCTACCTCGACTGCCGCCTCGGTGGCGCGCTGTTCACTCCGGACGACCTCCGGTTTCTCGAGGCCTTCGCCGACCACGCGGCCCTCGCGCTCGAGAACACGCGGGCGCGGGCGCGCCTCGAGAGGCGGAACCGCGAGTTGCAGGCGGCGGCGGAGGTGAGGACCTCGTTCGCGAATCTCGTGGGGCGGTCGCCGGTGATGCAGGAGGTCTTCGACCTCATCGAGAAGGTGGCCGCATCGGACCTCCCGGTTCTGATCCACGGCGAAAGCGGGACCGGCAAGGAACTCGTCGCGCGCGCGATTCACGCGAACGGACCGCGCCGCCGCCGGCCGCTTCCTCTCGGAGAATTGCGCGGCGATACCGGAATCGCTGCTCGAGAGCGAGCTGTTCGGCCACGTCAGGGGGGCGTTCACCGGTGCGGAGCGGAGCCACCCGGGGCTCTTCGAGCAGGCCGACGGCGGCACGCTCTTCCTGGACGAGGTCGGCGATATGTCTCCGGCCATGCAGGCGCGCCTTCTGCGGGTGCTCGAACAAGGGGAGGTGCGCCGCATCGGCGGCGAGAAGACGATCCGCGTGGATGTTCGCGTCCTGGCCGCCACCCACCGCGATCTCGCCGGCGAGGCGAAGGCGGGACGGTTTCGCGAGGACCTCCTCTATCGTCTCCAGGTCCTCTCCGTCGAGGTTCCCCCGCTTCGAAGGAGACCCGGCGACATCACCCTTCTCGCGGAGAGATTCCTGGTGAGGATCGCGGCCGAGCGCGGCCGCATCGCACAAACGATCGACGACGAGGCGCTGGCCGTCTTCGAGCGCTATGCGTGGCCGGGAAACGTCCGGGAGCTCCAGAACGCGCTCCAGCGGCTCGCCCTTCTGGCTGGGGGGGAGCGGATCACCCTCGAGACGGTCGAATCCGATCCGCAGCTTCGTCGCGTTCTCCTCCCCGCCGCGCGATCGCGCGAGCCTGCGTTCTCGCTCAGGACCGGCGAACGCGAGCAAATCCTCGCCGCCATCGAGGCGGCGCGCGGCAGTCGAAAGCGCGCCGCGGCGCTTCTTGGCGTCTCCCGCGCGACTCTTTACAGGAAGATGAGCCGCCACCGGATCTGACCCGCCCGCGCCTCGCTTCGGTCGCGCCACTCCTTTTGTAACCGTCGACGCCAAACAATGCCATCCCATAACTTCATTGTTATCAATAGCATAAAAATCATATTGAATGTGTTGCAGAAAACTATTGCTTTTCGTAATTCGAGCTACAAAGTTTGTCATTGACAAATATCTCTTGACTTTCGGAGGACTGCATGTAGGCAGAAAGAAGGAGCTTCAAGCGATGACACCCACTCCGAGAACGCTGCGGCGATGGACGGCCCTGGTCGGGATCCTGATCCTGATCGCGTGGGCCGGTCCGGCGGCGGCGGGCGTGGCGGCGAACGACGCCGCTCCGCTTCGCGTCACCGGGCTTACCGTGGGGGGGAGCGATGTCGAGGTCACCCTCCTCAACATTGCGCCGGAGAGCCGGTACGGAACCGTGACGGTGCGGATCCGGCTGGGGGATCGCGAGATGGACGCGCGGGCGTCCTTCGAGGTCCCGGGAGGTCAGACGGTCTTCGTGATTCTCACGCTCCCGGACCGGGTCCGGGATGTGATCTCCTGCGGTGTCATCCTCGACGACGGCACTCCGTTCTAGCGGGCGCCACACCGGGGCCGGAGCTTAATTCCCGCCGCGCGCCTGCCGCGCACGGCAAGACTCGAGCTCCGACCCGCGTCCAGACCCTCGCCCCTTGCTCTTGCGTCCTTCGCTCCCGCCGTAATACCGTTTCGAACGGCAGGGCGATCGCGCCGGCACAGGGAGGCTCCATCCGGCAACAGACGGTCACGCTGACGTTGGAGGCGCCGGGGCGAGGGCTCCTCGAGTTCACGGACCGGGTACTCGAGTGGGTTCGCTCGAGCGGGATCGAGACGGGACTGCTCACGCTCCACGTGCAGCACACGTCGGCGTCCCTGCTGGTGCAGGAGAACGCCGACCCGGCCGTGCGTGGGGATCTCGACCGGTTCTTCGCGCGTCTCGCGTCCGACGGCGATCCGATCTTCCGTCACGACGACGAGGGACCGGACGACATGCCTTCCCACGTTCGCGCGGCGCTGACCGCGACGACGTTGTCCATCCCGGTGATCGGCGGAAGGCCGGTGCTCGGGACCTGGCAGGGGATCTACCTGTACGAGCACCGGCGCGCGCCTCATCGCCGCCGCGTGGTCGCCCACCTGATCGGAGCGTGAGCGGCCGACAACGTTGGCGGTGTCCCCCGGCGCGAGAAACGAGTAGGAGAAGTGCGTCGGAGCGACGAACGTCTCCTTCCTCGGAAGCTCCGGATTTCCCGCGACCCACCGCGAGTCAAGAGGCGCGACGATGCCCCGCGTCTACTCCGCGGTCTTCTCGACCGCGTCCCGGACCTCGGCCGCGTGCGCGTCCGTCCCTTGCTTCACAACCTTGAGGTCCGGCAGACGCCCCGGCCGGATCGACTCGCCGCCCCCGGCCACCGCGGGTTCCGTCACCTGCTCGCCGGACGGGGACGGATGGGCGAGGACGGTGGCGGCGGGGAGCGTTGATTTGAGGGCACGTGACGCCAGGAAGAGCACCACCGCGACGACGACAAGGAGCATGACGAAGCCGAATCCGGACCCCTGTCTGCGCATGGAGAGAACTTAGGTTGCCCGCCGGCCGGCGGCAAGAACGGCGCGACATCCCGGCCCGGGTCGTGGCAACATGGCGCTCAGGGAGGGAAGGCGGCGTGATCGCGGCATGGTGCCTTGCGTTGATGGCGGCCGCGGGACCTGCACCCGCCGTTACGGCGCCCGCCGCCGCGCCGGCGAGAATCGAGGCGAGGCTTCACGAGCGTCTCGCCGCGATTCGCGCCAAGGCGGGGGTTCCGCGACTCGGGCGGCGCGCCGAACTCGACGCGGCGGCCCGGGAAAGGGCGACGGAGATCGCGAAGCTCCCGATGGAGCGGCGGCTCGGCCGCAAGGAGCCGATCGAGACGCTTCTCAGGAGCCACGGCATCCGGCGGTTCGAGCGGGTCGAGGCGCGTGTCGCGATGCTCGGCGGATACGACGATCCCGCCGTCGAGGCACTCTCGCAGTGGGCGGGCGGGACCGACGCCCACCTTCTCGACCGCCGCTGGACGGCGGTCGGCGCGGGAGCCGTCGAGGCGACGGACGGCGTTCTCGTGATCGTCGCCCTGTTCTTCGAGGACGCCGCGCCGACTCCCGACCTCAGGGCGCTGGAACGAAAGGTCGAGGCGGGGATCAACGGCGTGAGAACGTCGCGCGGCCGGACGCCGCTCGAAGCCTCGGAGCCGCTCCGGCGGATCGCGCGGGCGCACAGCGAGGACATGGCCCGCCGCCGCTACTTCGACCACGTGGCGCCCGATGGCACGGGGCCGGCGGACCGCGTGCGGGCCCGCGGCCTCGCGTACCGCAGGGTGTCCGAGAACATCGCGATGAATCGCGGCGAGGACGACCCGGTCCGCTCCGCGGTGGAAGGCTGGGTCGCGAGTCCGGGCCATCTCGAGAACCTTCTCGACGCCGAGGTCCGGTCGACCGGCGTCGGGATCGCGGTGGACGAGGACGGCGCCCTCTACTTCACGCAGCTCTTCTTCGACCCTGCCACCCCGTGACCGCCGCCGCCGGTTCCGGCCCGCCGCCGCGCGGCCGGTACGCGCCGAGCCCCACGGGCGACCTCCACCTCGGCAATGCGTCGACCGCGCTGGTCGCGTGGCTGTCCGCCCGCGCGAGCGGCGGGAGCTTCGCGATCCGAATGGAGGATCTCGACCTTCCGCGCGTCCGGCCCGGCGCGGCGGAGCGGATCCTCGACGACCTTGCGTGGCTCGGCCTCGACTGGGACGAGGGACCCGATGTCGGCGGGCCGCACGCGCCGTACGAGCAGTCGCGCAGGGCGGCGCTCTACGAAGCGGCGTTCGTGCGCCTTGGCGCCGTGGGGCGGGTCTACCCCTGCTTCTGCAGCCGGAGGGACATCGCCACCGCCGCCAGCGCTCCGCAGGAGCCGGGCGACGAGGTCCGTTACCCCGGGACCTGCCGCGCGCTCGATCCGGCCGAGGCGGAGAGCCGCGTCGCTTCCGGCCGGCAGCACGCCTGGCGGTTCCGCGTCGCGGACGCCGAGGCGCCCGTCTTCGAGGACCGCGTCCGAGGGGCGTGGCGCGGCCCGCCGCCGGGGGATTTCGTGGTTCGCCGTGCGGACGGCACGGCCGCGTACCAGCTGGCGGTCGTGGTGGACGACGTCGCGATGCGGATCACCGAGGTCGTGCGAGGCGACGATCTCCTGGCGTCGACGGCCCGGCAGATCCTGCTGTACCGCGCCCTGGGAGTCGAGGCCCCGTCGTTCGGCCACGTGCCGTTGCTTCTCGGGCCCGATGGCGTGCGCCTCTCGAAGCGGCACGAGGGGACGTCGCTTCGCGAGCTGAGGGGGGCGGGATTCACGGCGGAGCGAGTCGTGGGCTTTCTCGCGATGCTCCTCGGCCTCGACGCGACGAACGGCGAGACGAGCGCTTCCGCCCTCGTACGGGGATTCTCGCTCGAGGCTCTCCGGGCGGTGCCCGAGGGGATCACGATCGATCCACGGTCCCTGTGATTCACTTCGCCGCCGGGGCGGGAGCCGGCGGCGGCTCCGGGGGCTCGGGGCGGGGGAACGGCTCGGTCGAATTCGCGAGACCGTAGGTCACCACCGCCAGCGCGGCCACGCTCGACGCGAGGTCGCGCGGGTCCACCTTGTCCAGCGTGTCGGCCGCCGAGTGGTGGTAGTCGAAATAGTGAGTCGTGTCCTGGCGCAGCCCGATCATCGGCACGCGGGCGCCGCTCATGGCCGAGATGTCGGCCCCGCCGCCTCCCTCGACGATCTCGGCGGCCCCGATCCCGACGAGCGGTGCCGCGATGCGCCGGACGATCCCGGCGCCGCCCGGTCCCGCGGTCACACCGAAGCCGGTCGGCCGCGCGCCGCCGCTGTCCGCCTCGATGGCGACGACGTGGTGCGCGAGCTCGTCGCGATGCGTTTCGGCGTAGGCCCGGCCACCGTGGAGGCCGTTCTCCTCGCTGGCAAACAGCACGGCGCGGACGGTGCGGCGCGGTCGCAGCCCGAGGACCTCGAGCACGCGGAGGGTTTCCATCACGACCACGCACCCGGCGGCGTCGTCCGTCGCGCCAGGTCCGAGGTCCCAGGAATCGAGGTGGCCGCCGATCAGGACGATCTCGTCCGGGCGCTCGCTCCCGCGGATCTCCGCCAGCACGTTCTCCGACTCGACGTCCGGGAGGTTCTTGCAACCGAGGGTGTATCGAACCCGCACGGTCTCGCCCGCCGCCAGCAGGCGGTGGATGTGATCGGCATCCTCCTGGCTGATCGCGGCGAAGGGGAGCCGCTGCACCCCCTTCTCGTAGGCGGTCATGCCGGTGTGGGGAAGCCGGAACGCCGCCGTGCCGAGCGAGCGGATCAGCGCGCCCACCGCGCCGAGTTTCGCCGCCTCGACCGCGCCGCGGTGCCGGAGCGCCGCCGCGGCGCCGTAGCCGTGCTCCTCCCCCCCGTTGGGAAGCACCGGCCGATTGTAGAGCACGATTTTCCCCTTGACCTTCTCTCCGGCGGCTTTGAGATCGTCGAAGCTCGACACCTCGATCACGTCCGCGGTCACTCCCCCCAAGGGAGTCGGGTCGCTCAGGCCGAGCGCCGTGATCGCCATCGGGACGGAAAGGGGGGCGACGATCGCCCCGCTCTCGATCCCGCGCGTCCAGTGGGGGACCATGACCTTCTCGGTCCAGACCCGGTCCGCCCCGTCGCGCGTCATCTCCGCCGCGGTCCAGCGCGCCGCCGCCTCGTAGCCCGGCGACCCGCTCAGGCGGTGCCCGATCCGGTCGGTGAGCCAGGCCAGCTTCTCCCACGCGTGCCCCTCGGAGCCGGCCGCCGCCAGGATCCTGGCCGCCGCGTTTTCGTCACTCGCGTGCACGCTCGCCCCCTGAAAGAGAAGGACCACCGAGACCAGAACACCCGTGACCCAGCGATGCTTCACCATGGTGCCATTATGGGGACATTCCGTTTTTTCGACGAATCTCTCGAGCGTTCTGCTAGCCCGGATTAATCATGAAGAACCGTAGCGAGACCGCGGAGATGCCCGTCATGCTTGGCGCTCGCAGGACCGAGGACCCGACGCGTACTGTACCGTACGTGGAGGGTCCGAGGCCCGAGAACGCCGAGCAGGGCGGGCAGATACGCGGTCGCAGTAGGTTCTTCATGAATAATCCGGGCTAACCTCGGGCGAGGCGTTTCACGATGCGTTCTCGGAGCGCAGGGTTGAGCGATGCCCGGGACAGCATCTTCCGGAGCGCCGGCTGTTTGAGGTCGGTGGAAAGAAGCTCGGCGAGAGGAAAGGGGATGCGGGGATGCGTCGCGAGCAATATCCGCAGCTCCTCGTCCTTCGACCAGCGTGGGTCCGCGGCGAGGATCTCGAGCATCGGCGGGAGAGCGTGTGGGATCGAGGCCAGCGCGCGCGCCTCCGCCAGCAGGAGGTTCGGGTTGCGAGCGAGCGCCTCGATCACCTGGGGGTGCATATCCTGGCGAAGGAGTTCCCGCTCGCGCGGATTCCCCCGGGAGGCCAGCGCGATCCGATGCGGTAGCGGCACCAACTCGAGCGCCTTGCGAACCTCGTTGGGCGGCGCGCCGGGCCGGACCGAGACGAGCTGGGCAGGGGCCTGCCCCTCCATGACGCGGGACAAGAGCGACTCGAGGACTTTCTTTTGCTCGAGATCCAGAGCGAGGAATTCCACGGCGAGCCGCATACCCTCGCCTTCTCCCCCCGCCTCGACGCGGGCGACCCTGCCGACGAAGCGCTGCTCGAGATCGCCGGTGCGTGACCGGATGGCGAACTCGATCTCGGGACGATCGGGAGTCGGAATCTCGCCGACGAGGAGAACTCCGGTCCGGCTCAGATCGACGGCGGTACAGTCGTAATCCTTCTCGTGTTCGCGCAGCACCGCCGGCAGGCCGGCCTGGAACCTGTAACCTCTCAAAACGGTGCTCCTCGAATCAGGGGGCATCGTGGTATCCTCGATATGCCCCGGAAGTCGATGACGCGGCGCTCGGGAAGGGGGGGATCGTATTTTTCCCGTGCGGTTCTGTCAACGGTCACCCATCGGCCTTTCGAGCCGCAAAGACACCAGCCTGCGGTTCGACTTCTACACCCCGGGACGCCCATTGCTATGGGTGGGTTTGGGTGATATAATGGTTATATATGGAACTTAAGATTCCGGTCTCCTCCGATGTTCTGAAATCCATCTCGCGGATGGACCACTTTCGTGGCATTTGGGCGGCCGGTACCCTCATTCCACCTGACCGTCTGGCTCGTCTGAAAGAGGCCTCCAGGATCCGTTCGGTGGCCGCATCCTGCAGGATGTCCGGTGTTCGTGTGACGGATACCGAGGTCGCGGGACTGTTGCGCGGAGATGCAGCCCCCGTTCGCGAAGGGCACGAGGTTCTAGGTTACGTCGAGGCGCTCGACCGCCCGTTCCCATCGGACGGCCCGCTCGTGACTCCCGAGGAGATCCGCAAACTCCACGCCGTGCTCCTGGGCGTGCGGGAGAATCCAGAGTCGCCGACACCGTGGCGCACCGAGCCGCTGCATCTCGAGGCGTTCGATGCCGAGGGGCGCGCGATCGGGCGGATTTTTCAGACCCTTCCGCCGCGGCTCCTGGCGGAGACGATGGACGACCTCGCGACCTGGCTCGAGCTGGAACTGAGGAGCGCGGAGCATCACCCGCTGCTCGTCATCGCGTCGTTCATGCTCGCGTTCCTCGCCGCGAGCCCGTTTTCTCGCGGGAACGGCCGGATGGGGCGCCTCCTCGCGGTGCATCTCCTCTGCAGGGCCGGTTACACCTACGTGCCCTACGCCAGCCTCGAGGGGGCGATGGAGGAGATGCGCGACGTCTACCACGACGCTTTCGATTCCGCGGAGACCCGGATCTGGACGGGCGAGGCGGACCTCACGCCGTGGATCCGGTTCTTCCTCGACGCGATGGACCGGCACCGCGACCGCGTCGAGGCGAAGATCGACCTCGAGCGGCGCGTGATGGACTTGACGCCGCTGCAGCGCGGGATCGTCGACGCGGTCCGCGAGCACGGCACCGTGGCCGCGTCGCTGCTCATGGTGGCGACCGGCGCGAACCGGAACACGCTCAAGGACAACCTCCGCCGGCTCGTTGAGCGCGGCGTGATCGAGCGGCTCGGCGAGCGGCGGGGCTCGGTCTATCGCCTCGCGAGCGGCGATGCCGCGGCGCGGCCTCGCGAGGTGGCCGCGACCGGTGGGCGCGCCTACGAGACGGTCTGAAGCGGGTCGGGAAGACCCGCACCGGCGAGCTTGCGGTCATGATCGACACCTTCGCTTTCCTCACCGTCGCCGCCCTCGCCTGCGAGGACGCCGCGTACGCGCGGTCCTGGATCGAGCCGTGAGCGCGGCGGCCGCCGGCCCGGCGCTCCGCGCGTTCCTCGAGGGGCTGATCGACTACGCCGGACTGTTCCCCCCGGCTCGCCTCGACCTCGCTCTCGCGGTGGAGGAATTCGTCGGGCACCTCGGCGGGAGCGAGTCGTGGATGCTCGGACGGTTCGTGGTGCCGGCGGCGAGGTTCGGCGATCTCCTCGATCGGTTGCCGGCGCCGGGCGCCGCGGGGCCGTTCCGGTTGACGGTGCTCGCCGGCGGCGGCGCGACCGAGCGGGAAGCGCTCGACAGGATCCTCGCGGAGGCCGCGGCGCTCGACGACCTCGGCCGGCGGCACGCCGGGAAGGGGGCGATCCTCGCGATCGAAACGCGCCTGCCGCGGGAAACCCTCGATGCCGCGGATGCCGAGCGCGTCCGCGATTATGCGGACGATTTCCGGGCGGCGCTCGCCGGATCGGGACTCGCCTGGGTTCCCGCATTCTTCGAGGTCGCGCCGATCGTCCGCCATCCCGATGCCGACCGCGACGCCGCCGTCGGGCTCGCCGACGCGGGTGAGGCGGGGCCGTCGCCCCGGGCGGGCTTCAAGCTTCGCTGCGGCGGCCCCGAGCCGTCTGACGTGCCGTCGGCCGGCCGCATCGCCCGCGTGATCGCGGAGTGCCGCGACCGTGGGGTGCCGCTCAAGTGCACGGCGGGGCTCCACCAGCCGCTGCGCGCGCCGGCGGCGGCAGGCCGCGCGGAGCGGCACGGTTTCCTGAACGTTTTCGTGGCGGCGGTCCTCGCGTTCGCGCGCTGGATTCCGCTCGACGAGATCGAGACCTGCGTGCTCGAGGAGGACGCCTCGAGCTTCCGTTTCGACGACGACGGGGTGTCGTGGAGGAAACGGGACGCCACGACCGCCGAGATCGAGCGGGCCCGGCGGCTCTTCGCCACCGGCTTCGGAAGCTGTTCGTTCGACGAGCCGCGGGAAGGGCTCCGGCACCACCGCCTTCTACTCGTCGAACCCCACGGGGGTCAGGGCTGAAGTTCGGTGGGCGTGCAGATTCTCACCTCCAGGTTCCCGTAGCGTTTCCTGTAGGCGGGGTCGCCGGAGGGAGTCACGAGAAAATTGCGCCCTTTCGGATAATAATTGCGGAATAGCCGCATTGCAGAGCTATCGAAAGCGTTTGTATCCCACTTGCACTCGATGGCGTCCACTTCATCGCGCCGATGCGCGAGCACGAAATCCACTTCCTGGCCCGGCTTGTTGCGCCAGTAACGGGCGGGCGTGTCCGGGAAACGAGCCTGCAGGTGCTCCAGAACGAGGTGCTCCCAGAGGGTGCCGAAATCATCTGGACGCAGCGGATCCCAACCGCGCGCAAAGCTTACGAAGCCCGTGTCGAACGCATAGACCTTCGGTTGCTTGACGATCTCGTTCTGACCACTGCCGTGGAAAGGGCGCACCATCGTGACGGCGTGGGTGATTTCCAAGGCGCGCAGATGGCTCTCCACCGTGGGGCGCGTAATGCCGACGGCGGTGGCCGCCTTGGTGATTTCAAACTGCCCACTGCTCTGTCGCAGGAGGTATTCGAAAAACGCGTTGAATCGATTGATGTCCCGGAAGCCGAAGAGCCGCTGGATGTCGCGGGCAAAAAACGAGTCCACCCACTCCCGGTAAAACGCGGGTCGCTTCGCGTCAGTGAGGAGCGCAGGGGGAAGCCCGCCGCAATGCAGCCGCTGGGGCAACGACACGCCAAAGGCGGGCAGTTCATCCCACAGCACCGGCGTCAGGTGCACCACGCGTTTCCGGCCGGTCAGCGTGTCGCGAAATTTCTTGCTCGCAGCGAGTGTGGAGGATCCCGTGGCGAGAATCTTCAGGTTCGAGAAACGATCAGCCCCGATTTTCAGCACGCGTGCGGGATCGCGCAACTGGTGGATTTCGTCGAACACCACCACGGGCTTGGTGCAGGAGCGGAAAAACACTTGAGGATCGCGCACCATGTCTTCGACGGTAGGCAGGTCGCAATCGACATAGAAGATGCGATCGGAGCCCAAGCTCTCCGCCAACGTGGTTTTTCCGCTACGACGGACGCCGCACAACCAGGCGATGGGCGCTTCCCGCCAGGCCTCTTCGATTCTCTGCCGCCAGATAGGTCTTTCGATCATGAAAGCATAGTATGTATCTTGGGCTACTAAATGTAAAGTACGGTAGCCAGAGCACCCGCGAGTTTGTCGTGGCTGAACCGGGTGGATCGCCGGGCCGGCGAGATCGCGCGCAGGGCAATCCGTCGCAGCGCGTTCGCTGTTCACCGAGGGGCAGCACAACCTCACCGACGCGGTCGAGGTTCGCCCCATGGCGCGAGCCGGCATTCCTCACGGCGCTCGACGACGTGCTCCCCGGCCTCCCGCCCGGCTGCCGGCAGATCGTCGTGGCCGGGATCGAAGCGCAGGTCTGCGTCATGGA
The DNA here is from genome assembly GCA_963790465.1 of Terriglobia bacterium. Taxonomy (GTDB): domain Bacteria; phylum Acidobacteriota; class Polarisedimenticolia; order Polarisedimenticolales; family JAIQFR01; genus JAIQFR01. Next base: position 77,853 of record CAWBOP010000025.1, read on the forward strand.
GACGGTACTCGAGTTGCTCGCTGCGGGAAGCGACGTCCACGTCTGCTGGGAGCGCGTCAGTGGCCGCGACGAGCCCCCTCGCCTGCATCGGGAGCCTGCGTCGACCGTGGTCCCGGTCGAAGTTCGACCGCTACATCGGGCCTTCGGGTGCGTAATACCGTCCGGAAAGGAGATTCCGATGAGCCCATACCGCACGGGTCCCCTCGTCGCCGCAGTCGTTCTTGCCGTACTTGTCGCGGCACTCCCCGCCGCCGCACAGCCCCGCGACCCCGGGTCGCGCCCCGACAGCCGAGGGACGCGCGACGCGCTGACCGACCTCTTGCAGCGGCTTCCGCCGGAGGTCGGAATGGTGCTGAAGCTCGACCCGACGCTCGTCGGGAACCAGGCGTATCTCGCCCCTCATCCTGACCTGGCGGCCTTCCTGGCGGCGCATCCGGAGGTCGCGGCGCATCCTGGGTACTTCTTCGAGAACGTCTCGCTGCCGGTCGAGCACGAGTCCTCCCCACCCTCCGCGCGAATGGCCATGGAAATCCTCGGCGGGATCGCGGGGCTGACGGTCTTTCTCGTGGTGACCGCGGTCCTCGCGTGGCTCGTGAAGACCATGATCGCCCAGCGGCGCTGGAGCCGTCTATCACGAGTGCAGACCGAGGTGCACGGCAAGCTCCTCGACCGCCTTGCATCGAGCGAGGAGCTGCTTGCATACATCCAGTCTCCACCCGGCAGGCGCTTCCTGGAGTCCGCACCGATCCCCGTGGACGACGCGTGCCCCGCAGCGCGGGCTCCGATCACCCGCCTGCTCTGGTCGGTCCAGGCCGGACTCGTGTTGGTCGCCGGGGGCATCGGCCTGCAACTGATAGCCGCCAGGGCTCCGCAGGGCGCCGCCCAGCCACTCTCGGCGCTGGGCACCTTCGCCATCTCCATCGGGATCGGGTCCGTGCTTGCCGCGATCGTGGCGTTCGGGATCTCCCGCCGGCTAGGCCTCTGGCCCCCGTCCGCCGCCGCCGGCACGGGGGGAGATCGTGGCGGACGCGATTAGAGGCGCGCGCCGGGGTCCAGGGATGCGATCATGGACGTCATGGACGCCAGCCTCATCATGCCCGAAAGGGTGATTTCCGGAGTCGAGCGCCGCGCCGAAACCGACCGCGCGGCCGCCGCGCGGCCGATGGACGAGGACTCGTTCCGGGCGTTCTACGATCGGACGGCGCGGCCTCTCTGGGCGTACCTGGCGAGGATCACCGACGAGCCGTCCTTGGCCGACGACCTGTTGCAGGAGGCCTACTACCGCTTCTTCCGCGCCGGCGCCGTCCACGAGAGCGAGTCGCACCGGCGGAACTCCCTCTACCGAATCGCGACGAACCTCGTCCGGGATCGTGCTCGCCGAAACCACCGCGCCGTCCACGTCCCGATCGAGGATGATGGAGCGAAAGGCGGGTTCCCGGCGGACGAGGGCGCCTTCGACCGATTCGAGAATCGGACGGATCTCGGGCGGGCCATGGCGAGGCTCGAGCCGCTACAGAGAGAAATGCTGTGGCTCGCGTACGCGGAGGGCTCGTCCCATAACGAGATCGCGGACGCCCTCGGCGTGAAGGCCGCGAACGTGAGGTCACTGCTCCTTCGAGCCCGGCGGAAGCTCGCGAGTCTGCTCCGTGGCGCGTCAAGAAGAAGCGCGGGAGGAAGCTGCCGTGGCTGAGCGAGGATGCGCCTGGGAGCGCGAGTTGCTCGAGGCCATCGGCGCGGGGCGGTGGGCGGAAAGCCGTGACGAGAAGCTGAACGCCCACGTGGCCGGATGCGCGGAGTGCTTCGAGGTCGCCGCCGTGGCTGCCGCGCTCCTCGAGGATCGCCTGGCGGAGATGCGGGGAGCCCCAGTCCCTCGATCCGGTGTCGTCTGGTGGCGGATGCAGCTGCGTGCGCGCCGCGACGAGGAGTTCACCGCGGCCCGGACGGTCTCCGTGGCCCACGCTGCGGTCCTCGTTGCCGCGTCCGGCATCTCCCTCGTGACCCTTGGCGCCACGTTCCTGGCGGATTCGGGCTCCTGGCTCTCCAACGTCGCGAGCGCCTTCCGAGCGCAGGCCGTCGGCGCCTCGAGCCTTCCGCTTCTTCTGGCGGGTGCGGCCTGGCTCGTACTCGCTCCGCTCGCGGTATGGCTCGCGGTGACCGAGGAATGAGAAGAGGGCGCCTCGCCCGACCCCGCAAGCCGAGATCGCGCGCAAGAGAATCCGTCGCAGCGCGTTCGTTGTAAAGCCGTTATTGGAACACTACACTGACGCCTCGCGAGGCCCCCAGATGACGAACACCAACGAACGGTCCGCTGCGCTGGTGTCCCCCCATCGATTCCGATGGATGGCGTACTTGCTGGGAGCGGTCGTCTGCGCGCGACTGGCTTCCCTGGCCTTCTACCCGCTGACGGATGTGACCGAGTCGAGGTACGCCAACATAGCGCGGGTGATGCTGGAGACCGGCGACTGGATCACCCCGCAGACGGCGCCCGGCAGCGTGTTCTGGGGGAAGCCGCCTCTGTACGCGTGGGCCAGTGCCGCGTCCATGGGGCTCCTCGGTGTGAACGAGTTCGGCGCCCGGTTGCCGTCGTTCCTGTTCGGCGCGGCGACTCTCCTGGTCATCTACGGCTGGGCTTTCGCCGTCGCGGCGCGCGCCGGGCGCGAGGGTCCCGGTGATGCCGCAAGAGCTGCCGCTCTGGTAGCCGCGACCTGCATCGGCTTCTTCGTATCGTCGGGTGCGGTGATGACCGATGCGCCGCTCATCTTCGCCACGACGTGGGCTCTGGCGTCTTTCTGGATCGTGGCGGTCGGCCGCGGTTCGAGATGGCGCTGGCGATTCGGTTTTTTTGCCGCGCTCGGAATCGGCATGCTGGCGAAGGGGCCTGTCTGCGTCGTGCTGGTCGCGGCGCCGGTCTTCGGCTGGTGCTTGATTCACCGACGATGGGCCGACCTGCGATTCCTGCCGTGGCTGTCGGGCACCTTTCTCGCCCTGGCGATTGCCGGACCGTGGTACGTCGCGGCGGAACTGAAGACTCCCGGGTTCTTGCGGTACTTCATCCTCGGCGAGAACTTCAAGCGGTTTCTCGTGCCCGGCTGGAAGGGGGATCTCTACGGGTTCACTCACGCGGCTCCGCACGGAATCGTGTGGCTCTACTTCGTCGCGGCGACGTTGCCGTGGAGCCTGGTGGCGCTCCCCGCCGCGGCGGCCGCCCTCTCGCGTGCGCGGAAGGCCGGTCTTCCGGGACGCGAGATCTCGTTCGTCGCTCTCGCGACCTTGGCCCCGCTCGTGTTCTTCTCGCTCTCGTCCCACTTGATCTGGACGTATGCGCTGCCGGCGATTCCACCTTTTGCCGTCATGATGGGCCTCTGGCTGACCGCGCCGGCGGCCCGCTCCGCGGTGTTCCGTTATGCGTCGCTAGCTGCAGGTGCGGTTGCGATCGCGTTGGCCGTCGGCCTGGTGGCCGCATCCTCGTGGTTGGCGGCCGACTACTCGACGCGTGAGATCTACCGCGCCTGGGAGACCGCACGGGCAAGCGTGCCCGGACCTCTTGTTTTCGAGCAGCGTCAGGTCGCTCCGTCGCTGCTCTTCTATTCGCACGGAGCGGCCCGGTCGCATTCCGTCGAGGATGACCTGACCGCGACTCATTACGGCATCTTCACGACGAAGCAAGCCGGACGCTTCGAGGGGCAGCCGCCCGAATGCAAGAACGCTCGCGCGATCGTCGCGCGAATCGGCGACCACGTTCTTGTCCGGGAGGTCGGCATGCCGAGCCACTGCGGCGTCGAGTAGCGACCGGTTCCGAAGCTCCGTCAGCGCCGCGTGAACAGAAAGTTGTTGCAGTATCCGGCCGCTTTCCAGAACCGCGGTGAATCCTGCTTCTGGTGCAGCTTCGGGTCGAACTCGCGCAAGGGCCGAAGGCCGCGAGGCGAGAAGAAGGCGCCCTCGTAGCCGAGGCCGTGGAGGAAGGCGAAGACATCCTGCATGCCGTGCCGGTGAAGATGCCTCGACTCGCATTCGAAGAGAACGGCTCTGGCGTGCGTGGACAGCGTCCCGACGGCCCCCCGGAACACCTCCAGCTCGTGCCCCTCGACGTCGACCTTCAGGAAGGAAACCGGGCCCGCGTCCCGAAGCCGGCGGTCCAGCGTGTCCACCTCGCACTCGTAACTTCGAGAGAGGCCCGTTGCGGCGACGGCTTGCTCGAGCGACGCGCCCTGGGAAACGCCCTGGCCGGGAACGTACAGCGTGCGCACTCCGGTGGAGTCCGAGAGCGCGCACGCTTCCACGCGGACGTTCTCCCAGCGCATCGCCGCAGCGATCGACCGAAGATAGAGCGCGAGGACCGGCTGCGGCTCGAAAGCGAAGACCTTGCCGGAGGCGCCCACCCCCCGGCGAAGCCAGTAGAGATAGGCGCCCTTGTTGGCGCCGACGTCCACCGCCGTGTCGCCGGCGCGGACGGCTCGAAGCGCCGCCGAAATCTCGCTCCGCTGGTCGCGGTAGCGTGCCCTGAACGCGCGATAGAGAAAGCGTGGCTTCATCGTGCTCCGTCGCGTCGAACAGGACGTTTGCAGCGAGAACGGACGGAACGAAGGCGAGCGCGCGCACCGCCATTCCGACGAGACGCCGCAGGACTCGAATCATCTCATCCTTTCGCCGGGGGAGCGCCCCCGGCACAAAAGACTGGATGATTGCATCCCGGTGCGCGCGTCAACGACTTTCCGAGAAATCGCGGAATCGAGACCCCGACGAAGGACTCGAGGGCCCCGATCAGCGCGCGGCGGCGGCGATCGGCCGGAGCACCTCCTGCTCGAGCCAGTTGGCGTAGAGGGTGCGGACGCTGTACGCATCCGCCGTGACGGCCCCCTCGCACGTTTCCGGGGAGACCCCCGACGAGGCCTGCGCCCAAACGGCCTGGGAGAACCCCTTGTCGCTTTCTTCCTCGTCGTTCACGGGAAGCTTCCCGGTCGGCTCGTAGCGCGAACCGTCCGGCGCGATGGCCCTCGCGGCGCGGAATTCGTCGTGGCGGCGCACTCCCTCCAGCAGGATCGGCAGGATCTCGAACAGGTCCTCGCTCGCGGCCGGAGCGGATCCGCCGTCGGCCTCCCCGCGAAAGACGAAGGTGCCCGGGAAGGGTTCCTCGAGGATCTGGTACACGGCGACCTCGGCACGGAGCTTTCCCGCCTCGCAAGACGCGATCCGGCCGCCCGCGAAGGCGAACGACGCGCGTCTTGTTTGGCGGACATCGAAGAGGGCGAGTTCGCCCGTCGCCTGGGTGTCCGCGAGGGACTGCAGGAGGTTGGGAACGGCGAACAGCTCGAGGTCGCCGGTCATGGTTTTCGTGGCCGGCCTCTGCGGCCGCGCACGGGGCTCGAGCCTCGCGAGAATCTTGGCGGCTTCGGCTCCCAGCTCCCCCCCCTCGAACCGGTGGGCGATCTCCTGGCATATCGCGCGCACGTCCGGCGTCTGCGTTCCCGAAATCGCGCGAAGCAGCGGTGCGATCCCGGCGGTCGACCGTTTCACGACGAACCCGAGCACCCGAACGGGCAACAGGTTCCGAAGAGTTCCGACGAGCAGCCCGAGCTGCTCGGGGTCCGCGGTGAGATCGGTCTTCGAGAGGTGCTCGATGCGGGCGATCGCCTGACCGAAGGCCGGATGGCGCCCGAACGCGTGAGCCGCGACCGTCCGGATCGACGTTTTCGTCCCACGCCCGGCCAGCGCGGTGCACAGCCGGTCGAGGAGGTCCCACGCCTCTTCTCCGGCCGGCACCCCGCCCGACGCGAGGCCTTCCTCGAGCTCCTTCAACCGGTCGACCAGCGCCTTCTCGGCCAGCGGGTGCCGGATCGGCCCGAGCGCGCCGATCGCTTCCCTCGCGGAGAGCAGCGGTTCGCCGTCGGCGATCGTCGCGCGCAGCAGGGCGATCTCTTCTTCGCTCGCCTCGGGCTCCGCGCGCGGGATCCGCCGCAGCAGGAACACGAGATTCCGGCGGAACCAGCCGTTGGAGTCTTGTACGTCCCCGCGGTCGCAGGCGGCGAGTCTCTCGAGAAGCTCTCCCCTGCATTGGGTCCCGAGGCACTCCAGAAGGACGAGCAGGAGCTTGCGGCTCTCGCGTTTCTCCTCGCGGCACAGGCGGTCGAGCATCCCCTCCGCGCGGTACGCCGGGAAGAACTCGAGAATGTGGCGCAGGAGTCCGTGCTTCTCCGGCGACTCGGAGAACTTCCGCAACGTCGTCTCCTGCACGGCGTCCTGGGCCTTCGAGAGGAGCAGCTTCGCCCGCTCCGGGTCCACCCGCTTGTCCGCCAGCAGTCTCGATGCGGTGTCGAGCATCGCGGCCGCCTGCGCGAGGCGCCCCTCGTTGAACTGCTCGATCGCGGCGTACACCAACTCGCCGAACCGGCGCGCTCCCTCCTCCGCATCCGGCGCGAGCGCGACCATCTTCTCCATCGCCGCCACCGGAGCGCCCGCGCCGAGCGCGAGACCGGCGCTCCCCGCCGCGTCGGGAAGGATCCATCCCGGCAGGCTCGCGCCCAGCGCGCGGAACATCCGATTCATCTGGATCGCGCCGCCATGTCCGCGGATCTGCTCGAGATAGCCGTCGAGTTCCCCGCCGCTTCGTGCTTCGGTGGCCGCAATCGAGAGGAAACGCGCCAGAACCTCTTCCGACGTCGCCACCGGGTCCTCGCCGAGAGAGCCGGCCGGGGCCGCGGGGGCCTTGAGATTCGCGAGACGCTCGATGAGAAGCGACAGCTTGCGGATCTCTTTCGGCATGTCGCCGGCCGAGCCTCCGCGGTTCTCCCTCGCGGACACCGAGCCGGCGCCCCCATCCCGGTGCAGGTACTGCAGGTCGGTGGTCGAGATGGTCTCGTTCTCGGGCTCGCCTAGGCGGGTCAGCCGGAGTTTGAGGTCGATCCGCTCCTCCTCCGGGCACAGCCTGACGAGCAGCGGCGTCAGCGCCTCGAGGAACCGCATGAGGGGTTCCGCTCCCACGAGGTCCATCTCGGAGAGGAGATGCAGCTTCTTCATCGAGTGATAGACGAGGTCCGGGACCGGCACGTTCTGTCCCAGCGCCCAGTGCTGCCCCTCGATCCAGCTGGCGATGGCCGCGGCGGCGAAATCCGCGGGATGGTGGGACATCGCTTCGAGGCAGTCGACCACCATCATCGGGGCCAGTTCGCCGGAAAGGTAACGGTGAAGCTCGCCCACCGTCTCCCGCATCGCCTGCTGCGCGGCGTCCGACATGGTCCCCCTCCCGCGTAGCGCGGAGACAAGAATCCTCCACGCCGCGGCCGGCATACCATCCAAAATGTGTAATCTGCCGGCTCCGGAGTCAAGTGCCGCTGGGCCGGGCGTGTCGCCCGGCCGTTCGACCCCGTACAATGCCGAAGATGGGGATCGGAAGAGGAGACGATTCGCGAGCTCCGGCGCTGGCCGCCGTCATGCTCGCCGTGCTGGCCATGGCCTCGCTCGGCCGGGTCGCGAGCCACGGATTCCTCCTGTACGACGATCCGGAATACGTCACCGGGAACCCCCAGGTTCGGGCCGGGCTGACGCTCGCCGGATTCTTGTGGGCGTTCACGACGACGAGCGTGTACAGCTGGCAGCCGCTGACCTGGCTGTCCCACATGATCGACGCCGGGATCTACGGGCTGCGGCCGGCGGGACACCACCTCACGAGTCTGTTCCTCCACGTCGCGAGCACGCTGCTGCTGTTCCTGTTCTTCCGGCGAACGACCGGCTCGACCTGGCGGAGCGCGTTCACGGCCGCGCTGTTCGCCGTCCACCCGCTTCACGTGGAATCGGTCGCCTGGGTGTCCGAGCGGAAGGACGTTCTGAGCACGTTCTTCCTCATGCTGACGCTCGTCGCCTACGCCCGCCACGCAGCGCGCCCCCGGGTCTCGAGCTACGCCGCGGTCGCCTTGTTTCTCGCGCTCGGCCTGATGTCGAAGCCGATGCTCGTGACGCTGCCGCTTCTCCTCTTACTTGTCGACATCTGGCCACTCGGGCGTCTCGGGCCGGGCGAAAAGAACGGCGCCGGGGCCGCGGCGTTGCGCTCGCGCGTGATCGAGAAGATTCCACTGTTCGCGCTCGCGGCGGCGTCCGCGGCGATCACCGTCGTCGCGCAGCATCGCGGGGGGGCCGTGAAGTCGCTCGAGCTTTATCCCCTGGCCGTGCGGTGCGGCAACGCTCTGGTCTCCGTTTTCCGCTACCTCGGGAAAGCCGTCTGGCCGTCGAACCTGGCCGTTTATTACCCGCACCCCGGGAACTCCCTGCCGTCGTGGCAGGTCGTTCTCGCGGCGGTCGCGCTCGTCGCCGCGACCCTCGCGGTCTTGAGCGTGAGGACGCGTTTCCCCTACCTCGCGGTCGGGTGGCTCTGGTACCTCGTGAGCCTGATCCCGGTGCTGGGACTCGTCCAGGTCGGCGACCAGGCGATGGCCGACCGATACACCTACGTGCCGCTGATCGGGCCGTTCGTCGCGGTCGTCTGGGGCGTTTCGGACCTCGCCGCCCGCTTCGCGAGAGGCCGGGAGCGCTCCGTCTCCCGCGCGCGCGCCGCGGCGGCCACGCTGGTCGTCCTCGTTCTGGGAAGCTTGGCGTGCGTCCAGGCCGGCTACTGGCGCGACACCGAGACGTTGTTCGGCCGCGCGTGCCGGGTCACGCAGGGGAACGATTTCGCGCTCGGGATCCTCGGCGACGCGCTGGCGGTTCGAGGGCGCGACGGCGAAGCGATCGAGCGGTACCGCGAAGCGCTGGGGATCCACCCTGGTAACCGCCGCGTCCGTTCGAATCTGGGCCAGCTGCTCTGGAAGCAGGGGAGGCGGGAAGAAGCCCGGGCCGAGTGGCTGTCGGTGCTTCGAACGGATCCGGCGTTCGGCCCGGCGCACGACGGCCTCGGGCGCCTTCTCGCCTCGGACGGCGATCTCGACGAGGGGGCGGCCCACTTCGAGGCCGCCCTGCGCTCGAATCCCGACGACACGGCCGCCCTCTCCGGCCTCGGCACGATCCGCGCCCGGCAGGGCCGGTTCGCGGAGGCGGCCGTCCATCTGCGCCGCGATCGCAGGCTGCGGCCGGACCTCCTCGAGACCTGCGCGCGTCTCGCGTGGGTGCTCGCGTGGAGCGGCGACACCGAAGGTGCCTGGGAGGAGATCCGCCTCGCGCAGCGTCAGGGACTCGAGTTTCCGGACGATCTCATCCGCGGGCTTCCGCCTCCCCCCTAGGTGGCGGGAGCGCTCTCAGGCCTTCACGTCCAGCAGGGTGGAACCGGGCGAGGCGGCGAGCCCCGCGTACGCGGCCAGGATCGGATCGATCTCCGTCCTCGCGCGGCCGGCGTCGGCGCGCGCCGCCGATGCGTAGATGCTTGCGAGCGCGGCGGCCGGCAAGGCGCGCGACGGCGGCCGCGGGGCGACGACGCGAGTCTCCCTCGCCTGCGGCAGGCGCGACCGGTCCCCTCCGGACCAGCGCGCCATCGCGCGGCTCTCGCGCGAAAGTCGCGCCTCGTCGGAGTTGTCGTCGATGCTCGCGGTGCTCGGTGGCGGCACGGGCTGCCACGCGCCATTGACGCGCGTGAGAGGCAGGGCGTCACCCTTCACCCAGTACGCGCTGGGCGAAGAGCCTCCCGGCACCGAAATGAGCATCTCGACGTTCATCAGCCGCCTTCCGTCCCGGTTGCGGACAACATAGTACCCGGGCACTGGCCGCGCCAGAGCCGTGGGGCCGTCCGGCCGCGTCGAGGATCGTGTCGTCCGCGTCCGGCATCGCGGCCTCGTTCGGCTCGCGGGAGTCGCGACTCGAGACGGCGGCGACCTTGACGTCGAGATCTACCCAACGTAGATTGTTGGGTGACGGGAGGAGAAGATCGTGAAAGCCCCACGGAAACCTTCGCCGGCTGCCCGTGCCGCGCCGCGCCGCGGCGAGGGCCGGAGAGTCTTTGAACCCGGCCCGGTGGAGTGGCTCCTCGTGACGCGCCTCGCCCACCTCGTCCGCGAGCTCGGGAACAATCGCCTCGCCGGCCTTTTAGACGTCAGCGCCTCCCAGCCTTCGCGCTGGAAGTCGGGCGAGGAGAGGATCGGCGCCGAGAACCAGAGGCGGCTCATCGATCTCGACTACGTCCTGGCGCGGCTCCTCCGGCTGTATCCTCGAGAGCAGGCCGAGATCTGGCTGACCTCCCACAACGTTTACCTCGGGTCCCGCCCGGTCGACGTCCTGAGGCTGCGAGGCGCCGCCGCGGTCGTCCAGGCGATCGACGCCGAGGCCGAGGGCGCGTACGCCTAGCCTCCATAGGGTCTTCCCGTGGGTGGCCGGCGCCCGGAAGGGAGAAGTGGGGCACCCGCTCTATCGGGCGAGCCCGCAGGGGGCGGGACGCGTGGACAACCCCGAGCACTACCGTGTTCTCTACGCGTCCGACGCCGCGGCCGGCGCCGTCGCCGAAGCGTTCGGGAATCACACGATCTGGACACCGATGCTCCTCGGCGGGCGGCCCGATCTCCCGGGGAGCGTCCGCGCGCTGGCGACGTTCGACGCCGCGAGGGTCGAGGCCCTCGATCTCGACGACGCCCGCCGTCTCGTCGAGCGGGCGCTCCGCCCTTCCGAGGTCGTCAGCCGCGATCGTGCCGCGACCCAGCGCTGGGCGCGGCGGGTGCACCAGGAGAAGAAGTGGGCGGGGATCCGCTGGTGGAGCCGCTACGACTCGCGCTGGGGATCCTTCGGCCTGTGGGACCTCTCGAAGTTGAAGCTCCTCGACGTCGCGCCGCTGACGCCCGAACATCCGGCGCTCGTCGAAGCGGCGGCGGCGCTGTCGAGGCCGTGGAGGGAGCGGCCGTAGCGGCGGCGCTCCCCCTCACTCGTGCCGCAGCGCCTCGATCGGATCGAGGCGGGCGGCGCGCCAGGCGGGGTAGGTGCCGAAGAAGAGGCCGACGAAGGCGGAGACCACGAGGCCGGCGACCACGGCCCCCGGCGAGAACACGGCGGGGAACGGACTGAGCGCCGAGACGAGCCGGGCGATTCCGAGACCCGAGAGAACCCCCGTGGCGCCGCCGACCAGCGTCAGCGTCATCGCCTCGGTAAGGAACTGCTGCAGGATGTCCCGGCGGCGCGCGCCGAGCGCCTTGCGGACCCCGATCTCCCGCGTCCGCTGCGTCACGTTCATCAGCATGATGTTCATGACGCCGACGCCGCCGATGACCAGGCTGATGCCGGCGATGGCGAGCATCGCGGCGCTGATCCCTCCGGTGATCTGCCGGAACAGCCGGATGTAGCGGTCGGGAGTGCGGACGGCGAAGTCGTTGGGCTGGTCGAAACGGAGGCCGCGCCGGTCCCGCAGGATCTCGGTCCCTTGTTCGATCGCGAGGTTGAGCCACTCCGGCTTCTTCGGGACCGTGGCGATCACGCAGCCGTAGGTCTTCTGCGTGTCCGGCCAGATCCGGTCGAACACCCCTATCGGGACGACCATCTGGAGGTTGGCCCCGCCCTGGTCGAGGAAGCCTCCCTTGTCCTCGAACACCCCGATCACGCGGAACGGCCGGCCGTTGACCTCGATCAGCCGCCCCAGCGGGTCGATCCTCGGGAACAGCGCCTCGACGATCCCCTTGCCGATGACCGCGACCGGGGCGTCGTGCCGCTCTTCGCCGTCGGTGAAGAATCGCCCGGACTGCACGAAGTGGCTGTTGGCGTCCGGATAACCGTGCGTGACGCCGCCGACGGTGGCCCCTTCGACACGCTCTCCCCGCCACCGCACCTCGATCCCCTGGAACTGCCACCTCTCGGGGGAGACGAAGCGGATCGCCCAGGCGTACCGCTCGAGCGCCCGCGCGTCGTCGAGGGTGAGCACCGGGCGAAGCCGCTCCTCCTCGCGCGGCGGGCCACCGTGGAACTCGTCCTCGTGGATCTGGAACTGCACGAGGGTCGCGCCGAACTGGCGAAACGAGGAGATGAACCGCTCGTTGAACCCCTGGATCAGCGACACCATGACGATGACGGTCGCGACGCCGATCACGACGCCGAGGCAGGTCAGGAGCGACCGGAGCTTCTGCTCGCGGATCGACCGGAACGCGGAGGCGACGTTCTCGCGCCGGGCGGCGAGGCTCGCGAGCACGCGGCCCATTTCATTCCTCCCGGAGCGCCTCGACCGGGTCGAGGCGGGCGGCGCGCGCCGCGGGAAGCCAGCCCGCGAGGACGCCGGAGAGCGTCGAGACCGCGAGGCCGGTCAGCACGAGCCCCATCGTCACCCGCGCGGGGAACGGGGTCATCCCCTCGACCGCCTTCGACACGGCCCAGCCGAGGAGGACGCCGGCGACGCCGCCGAAGAAACTCAGGGCGGCCGCCTCGAAGAGGAACTGCCGCCTCACGTCGCGGCGGCGCGCGCCGATCGCCTTGCGGATGCCGATCTCGTGGGTTCGCTCCATGACCGAAGCGAACATCGTGTTGGCGATGGCGACGCCGCCCACCACGAGCGAGATCGACGAGATCCAGATCACGAGGGCGAAGCCGGCGAACGTCAGGTTCCTCCAGAGCGAGTTGAGCGCCTGGGCGTCCACCACGCCGAACGGGTCGGGATCCCGGAAGCCGGTGCCGCGGCGCGCGCGGAAGGCGACCCGCGCCTCCTCGAGAACGGCGTCCTTCGAGGCGGCGTCGGGCGCCTCGACGAAGACGTCGAGGCTCTCGGATTTTCCGAACGCCTTCTGGTAGGCGCCCAGCGGGACGAACAGGAACTTGTCCTGGCTCTGACCGAGCGCCCGCCCCTGCTTCACGGTCATGCCGATGATCCGGAACGGCTTCCCCTGCACCGTGACCCTCCGCCCGATCGGATCCACGTGCGGGAACAACTCGTCCTTGAGGTCGGTGCCGATCACCGCGACGGCGCGGGACGCGGCGTCCTCCCCCTCGGTGAAGTACCGGCCGTCCTGCAACTCGAGCCCGACCATCCAGGGGAACTCGGGGCCCGCCCCCACCACGATCGCGTCGGGAAGGCGCCGCCCCTCGGCGTACACCGCCTTCACGGTGAACACGCGGCCGGTGATCCGCTTCGCGCGGGGGACGAGCCGGCGCACCGCCTCCACGTCGTCCGACGAGATGTCCTTCCGCTTGATCGCCTGGAGGAACTCCTCGCGGCTGGTGATGATGCCGAACTTGGAGAGGATGAACGTGTTGGGACCGAGTTGCCCGATCAGGTTCGCCGCGTACTCGTTGAGCCCCGAGACCACGGAGATCACCGCCACGATGGTGGTGACCGCGATGATGATCCCGAGCAGGTTGAGGAACGACCGGAGCTTGTGCGCCAATACCGACGCCAGCGAGATCCGGGCGACCTCGAGGGCGATCACTTGTCGAGTTCCGCGCGCTCGCTGTTGTCCACCAGGACCTTCGCGTCGGGCTTCAGCTCGCGCAGCGCCTTGAAGGGGCCCACGATCACCTCGTCCCCCGCGTCGATCCCCTTGACCACCTCGAGGTCGAGCTCCCCCTTGATGCCGGTGGTCACCGCCTTGAACGCGGCCTTCCCGTCCCGTGCGACGTAGATCCCCTCGACGTCCCGCGTCCGCGACGCCACCGTCGCGACCTCTTCCCCCTTCCTGCGGCTCTCGACTCCGTCCTCGGTTTTTGGCGGGCCTCCCTTCCCCTCGTCCTCGCTTCTCAGTACGAGGGCGCCGATCGGGACCGTGAGAACCCCCTTGCGGGTGTCGGTCGTGATGTCGGAGGTCACGGTGAGGCCCGGCCGGATCCCGGCGGGGTGCGACGTCAGGGCGACCTTCACCTCGTAATCGGTACCGGTCGCGGCCTGCCCGAGGGAGGTGGTCCCGCGGATCGGGCTGGACCCGATCTCGGAGACGACACCGGGGAACGGCTTGCCGGGGAACGCGTCGATGAGGACCGAGGCCGGCTGGCCGAGGCGGAGGAGCGGCACGTCGGTCTGGTCCACGTCCAGGACCGCCTCGACGGTGGACATGTCGGAGATGGTCATGAGCACGGTACCGGGGTTGTTCATCGTCCCGGTCACCACGACCTCCCCCTGCTCGATGTTGCGGCGGGTGACGATCCCGTCCATCGGGGCGCGGATCTCGGTCTTGTCGAGGGCGTCGTGTGTCGAGGACAGCTCGGCGTGCGCCTGGGTGACCTGGCGCTCCGCCCGGCTCAACGCCGACAGCGACTGCTCGTGGAAGCTCTTGGTCCGGTCATAGTCGGCCGTGGCGAGGATCCCGTCCTTGAACTGCGCCTCGGCGCGGACGAGATCCCGCTTCGCCTGGGCCGCGACCTCGCGCACTCGCGCCACCTCCGACTCCAGCGATTCGAGGGAGGAGCGGCTCGAATCGACCGCCGCCCGGTAGCGCGCCTGGTCGATGACCAGGAGGAGGTCCCCCTTCTTGACCGCGTCCCCCTCGCGGACGTCGAGCTTCGTGATCTGCCCCATGATGTTGGCCGAGAGGTCCACCTTCGTGCGGGCCTGGATGGTCCCGTTGGCCGTCACCAGAGAAGCGAGATCTTTCTTCTCGACCTTCGCGGTCCGCACACGGATCCCCTCGGGCTTCCGCTTTTGAATCACGACGCCGACGCCCACCGCCACCGCCAGCGCGGCACCGATCCCGATGACGATCCAGGTTCCCTTCTTCATGAGGCGGACTCCTCCTCCGGCGCGCGCCAAAACCCGCCGCCGGACGGACGTTCGGCCGGTGACTTAGGTACGTCGGCCCGCGCCCGAGGTTCTCCTCGGCACGCGCGGGCGACACGGGGCGATTCTAGCGCCGGTTGTGAGGCGACGCCTGAACGTCTGGCAGCGGTCACGGACCTCGATACACGGGCGGCGATTGCGGTGCGGCTCCCGTGTACAATCACCGGCGGCCTCCTTCGAGCGCCGCAGCAGGCGGCGGCCCGAACGATGATGATGGGGAGTTTCACTCGATCACGCCGTAAACACAGAGGGGGACAGAGCACCATGAAACCGGGAATGACCGCCGAGGAACTCGAGGCCGCCTACGCGCTGTCGGCCCGCCCCTTCGTCGAAGCCCCGAGCGCCGTCAATTGGGAAGAGCTCATCCACCTGCGAGCCTGGCGTTACGTGCTGGAGATCAGCAGCGCCTGCAACCTTCATTGTACGCTCTGCCACGCCGGTAACCGCGAGGGCTACCAGTACACACCAGGCACCATGAATCCGGAACTGTTCGAGAAGATACTGGACAAGATCGCCTTGGAGAACCCCAAGGCTATCGTCTGCGCCTACGTCAACTCGGAGCCGTTTTTGCATCCGCGACTGGCCGAATGCATCGCCTCGATCAAGGGGCGAGGACTCAGCTGCGAGATCGCCACCAACCTGAACTACATGCGAAACGCGGAGGCGGTGCTCGACGCGCGGCCGGACCTGTTCACGGTGAGTGTCTCGGGCTTCACGCAGCCCGTCTATGAGCGGGCGCACAGGGGCGGAAACATCGACGTGGTGAAGCAGAACCTCCACGAGCTGGCGGAGATCGTGCAGCGCATCAAGTACGACGGCTTCGTCGGCATCAGCTATCACATGTACAACGACAACATGGGCGAGGAGATGGCGCAGATGACGCAGCTCGCCGTGAGCCTCGGCTTCAGGTTCTTGACCTCCTGGGGTCGCGTGATCACGATGGAGAACACCGTCCAGGCCTTGCGCCACCTGGAGGAGCAGCAGACCGGTCAGAAGCGTCCCTACGACCTAAGTCCCGACGGACTTGATCTGAACACGATGCTCCCGCCGGCTAACCCGGAGTTCATCAAGGGGATGGAACGGCTGCACTTCCATCCCGCCAAGGCCCGCGAGTTCTACGCCCGGTGGCCGGTCGCGCCGGTCTGCGTGATCGCCGACGTATTTACTGAAATCCGGCACGACGGCCGCGTCCAGCTATGCGCGTGGACCGACGACACGCGCCTCACGCTGGGCAACTACCTGGAGATGAGCCAGGAGGAGATCGTCGCGGCCCGCCGCGGCCATCCGCTGTGCCGGGAATGCCTGCGCTACCGCACCAACCTCTACTTCCACATCGTGGACCGCCTGCGCTGGGATGACATGAGTTCCTAGTCCGGATTATTCATGAAGAACCGTAGCGA
This sequence comes from Terriglobia bacterium, assembly GCA_963790465.1. GTDB lineage: Bacteria > Acidobacteriota > Polarisedimenticolia > Polarisedimenticolales > JAIQFR01 > JAIQFR01. Next base: position 93,900 of record CAWBOP010000025.1, read on the forward strand.
GACCGCGGAGATGCCCGTCATGCTTGGCGCTCGCAGGACCGAGGACCCGACGCGTACTGTACCGTACGTGGAGGGTCCGAGGCCCGAGAACGCCGAGCAGGGTGGGCAGATACGCGGTCGCAGTAGGTTCTTCATGAATAATGCGGGCTAGGACAGCATGCTCGAAATAGTGTATCCGGGCGACTGGCAGACCGTCGGGGCGCGCCCCGACATATCGATCCGCGGCGAGGATCCCGCGCACGGATTGGAAGTGTTCATCGTCGGCCGGGACGATTTTCAGCAACGCGGAGCCCAGGATGCATGCGCGCTGGCGCAAGTGCCCCTCGTGCGCGGCGCGCAGCTGATGGGCGGGCAACCGGATCGTCCGCTGCCCGACGGCTTGTACGTGATTTGCTTGCGGGATCCGGACACCCGCAAGGTCTTCGGTGTTTCCGGGATCATCGTCGACGCGCGGGTCGATCGATGGGCGAGCCGGTTCGGCGGCATGCTGGAAGACCGCCTGCGGCGCCGGTCGACGCAGGAATCGCTTCCCCACCCGGCCGACGGGAAGGCGCCGCTCTTCTCCGTCATCACCACCGTCTACAACACGGATCCCCTGTTTTTCGACCCCCTGGTCCGGATGATCGTGGGGCAGACGTTCGGCGATTTCGAATGGCTTCTGCTGGATAACGGCTCCGAGCGCGACGAAACCGTTCGTGCCGTCGAGAAAGCCGCACGCGCCGATGCGCGCATCAAGCGCTTTCGAGTCGAGAAGAACCTTCACATCATCGGTGGCAATCGTTTTCTTCTGGAGAAGGCGAGTGGCCGCTATGTCGTTCCCGTCGACTCCGATGACCTCCTGTACCCGGATGCCCTGGAGATCGTTGCACGGCCATGCCTGTCCCCGGAGGCGGCCGACGTCTATTACAGCGACGAGCAGAAGGTCACGCCGCTCGGCGCGCCCGCCGAACTCGTCTGGCGTCCTTCCTGGTCGCGGCTGTACGCCACGGCGACCTGCCCCGCGGCTCACTTGATGGCGTACCGGCGGGATCTGGGGCTGGCGGCCGGAGCCTACACCGGAGAGTACGCCCGGGGCAGTCACGACTGGGACACGGTGCTGAGGCTGGTGGACGCCGGCGCGAGACCCGTTCGCATTCAGGAGGTTCTCTACGGATGGCGCATGCATCCCGAATCGTCAGCGCTGAGCGCGGGCTCCAAGGATTATCTCGCGTCGTCCCAGAAGGAGGTCCTGCGACAAAGCTTGCGCAGGCGCGGGCTGGACCGGCTGTTCACGCTCGACCACGCCCAGGGCGAGTTGAGCTACTACCACTTCGTTCGCAAGCAGGAAGCGCCGAGATCGCTTGCGGTGGATTTCGTCCTCCGGCCGCCGTTCGCCGAGCAGTGGGCGAACCTCCGGCACAATCTCCGGCGGCTCGACTATCCCGTCCAGCGCGTTCGAGTGCTCCAGTGCGGCGTATCCAAGGCCGGCCAATGGTTCGATCGGCTCCGAAGCGGGGGCTGGTCTCCGGAGTGGGTTGCGGTGAACGATGAGCGCGGGCTCGGCGCGGCGGTATCCGACCTGCCGGACGGTGTTTTCGCCAAGGCGGTGATCGACTGCGATCACCGGATCGCCGATTCCGGTTGGGCATGGGACGCGATCGGTACGCTGGAACTGGACTCCGAGAGCGGCATCGTGACCGGTCCGATCGTGAACGGCAACGCCGAGATCGCGTCCATCGGCTATTTTGCGGGGCTCGACGGGTTTCTGGGTACGCCCTGTCCGGGACGGCGGCTGGAAACCGCCTACGGCGCCATCGGGTTCATTCGCCGACATGTCACGGCTGCCCATTCGGGATTCATGGTGATCCGGGGAGACGTGATCCGACAGTGCGGCGGCCCGATCTCCGTTGACGGAGGGGACGCGCTGTACGGCATCGAATTCTGCCTGCGCTGTCTCGATCGGGGGGTCCGGACCGCTTACACTCCCCGCATGTCGGCCGTCCGGCACCAGTCGTTCGTTTTTCCGGTGGGTTCGAGCGACGTGCCGTTGCGGGAAAGCCTCGCGGCGCGCTACGGCGGCCGCATCGCGGTGGATCCTTACTACTCACGGTACCTGGTGGCGGACAGCCGTCATTTCGCTGAGATTCAATTCTGATTCGACGATCACTTCGCCGATCGCGCCAGCACCTGGTCCACCGTGTCCCGCACCTCGGCGGCCAGTTCTCGTGCGCGGCGCAGGAGCCGGTCCTGCTCCTTGAGCAGTTCGCCGGCCACCTCGAGGTCCGTGAGATTCGGCACGTTGATCCGGACGTTCAGGGAAGCCCCCTCGGCGGCGGCGAGGGCGCAGGCGCCGGCCACTCCCGCGTCGGAGACCGAATTGGGGTTGCCGTCCTTCGCGACCGCGAGGGCCAGCTCCATCGCGCGGACGGAGCGCTCCACCACCTCGAGCGGGACGCGAGCAGCCCCCTGGTTCGCCGTCTCCATCGCGGCGAGGCGGACCGTGGCCTCGTCCGGGGTCTTCTTCGGGAGCCGCATCGCGGCGAGCACCGCGTTGAACGCGTCCGTGTCCCGGTCCACCGCCTCGAGGAACCAGTTCTTGAGCCGTTGCCCGTCGATGCCGATCTCCTTCATCGCGGGGCGCGCCGACTCCATCCCCACCTTGGACCATGTGAGCGCCGCGACCATGCTCGAGAGCGCGGCCGAGAGCGAGCCGGCCAGCGCCGCGACGCTGCCTCCGCCGGGGGCGGGGGAGTCGCTCGACAGCTCGTCGGCGAACTCGGTCAAGCGCATCGCTTTCAACCCCTTCGGGGCGCCGCGGTACCGGTACTCGACGATCTTCTGCTGGGCGTCGAACGGGGAGAGCTCGGCGAGGCCGAGGGAGAGAATCGCCGCGTGCACTCGCTCTCTCTCCGGCACCCCGGTCGTCTTCCCCTGCCTGGCCAGGTAGTGGTCGCCGGCGGCGAGGATCGCATCGAGCGGGATCAGGCCGACCAGCTCGCTGCCCGTCACCCGCAGGCCGCGCTTCCCGGCTTCTTCTCGCGCCGCGTCGAAGACCTGGTGGATCGGCGTGATCTTGTAGTTCGTGAAGTTGATGGAGATCTGCGCGCGGCCGTACTCCTCGATGTACCAGCCGACGGCGCGGCACTCCTTGAAGCGGCCCGGGATGTTGACCGTCTTTCCGTCGGCGTCCTTGACGATCTTCCCGTCCGGGCCGCGCTTGGGCTTGCCGCCTTCCCGCAGCTCCTGCGCGACGGCGTGGGCTAGCTTCTTGTCCCGGGTGTTGAGGTTGAAGTTGTAGGCGATCAGGAACTCGCGGGCGCCGATCACCGTGGCGCCGCTTCGCTCGTTGAACACCGCCGGGCCGAAGTCGGGAGCGAACTCCGGGTTCTTCATCTTCTCCGGGAGCGCCTCGTACTCCCCCTTGCGGATGTCGGCGAGCGACCTGCGGCCGGGCCGGCTGGCGGCGGCCTCGTAGAGATACACCGGGAGCCCCAGCTCCTCCCCGACGCGCTTCCCGAGTTTCCGGGCGATCTCGACGCAGTCCTCCATGGTCGCGCCCTGGACCGGCACGAACGGGCAGACGTCGGTCGCGCCCATCCGCGGGTGCTCCCCCGAGTGCTTCGACATGTCGATCGACTGCGCCGCCTTGCGAATGGCGCGGAACGCCGCCTCCTCCACCGCCTCCGGCGGGCCGATGAACGTGACCACGGTGCGGTTCGTCGCCGCGCCGGCGTCCACGTCGAGGAGCAGCGCCCCCTCGGTCCCCGAGATCTCCGCGGCGATCGCGTCGATGACCGCCCGGTTCCGACCCTCGCTGAAATTGGGCACGCACTCGATGAGTTTCATGTCGTCTCCGGTGAATGTTTTCCCGGTGATTCTAGCAAGTGCGCTTGACTTCCGGGAGGGCGGCTGGAAAACTCGTGCAAGAAGCAGGGAGGGGGAGGAGTTGAGCCAGGAGGATCCGGGGCCGGCCATGACCCGCGAGGAGGCGCAGAGGCGCACCGACCGGATTCGTGCGTTCCGCGAGGAGATCCTGGAGCTGGAACGGGCGGGGGTCGCCGCGCTTCCCGCGGACACCGCCGCGTCCATACGCCGGCACCACGACCGGCTGCTCGGCGAGCTCGCCGGGCGTTTCGACGTGGACCGCAGCGAAGCGGAAAAACAGCTCTCCCTCGGGATGCGGATCGCGTCGTTCCTCGGTGCCGTCGCGCTGTCGTTCGCGGTGTACTTCTTCTTCTTCCGCTTCTGGGGGGTGATCCCGACCTGGGCGCAGGTCGCGCTGCTCGTGGCCGCCCCGGTCCTGTGCGTCGTGGGGATGGAGTTCGCCGCCCGCCGGGAGAAGACGCTCTATGTCTCCGGGATCATCGGGCTCGTGGCGGTCGCGAGCTTCGGGCTGACCCTGGGGATGCTCGGGGAGATCTTCAATCTCGGCGCATCGCCCGACGCCTTCCTCGCCTGGGGGATCTTCGCCGGTATCCTCGCCTACACGTACGGCCTCGGGACGCTTCTCCTCGCGGCGATCCTGGCGATCACCGTGTTCCTTTCGGGGCACCTCGGAGGCCGGGGGGGGGCGTACTGGGTCTTCTTCCTGCAGCGGCCGGAGAACCTGCTCCTGCCCGGGGTGGTCCTGCTCGCCGTTCAGGCCGCGTTGCGGCACCGGTCGTGGCCGTCCTTCCCGCCGCTGTACCGCGCGACCGGCTGGCTCGCGGTCTTCGTCCCGATCCTGGTTCTCTCCGGCGTCGGGGAGGTGAGCCGGCTCGACCTCCCGTCCGACACCGTCGAGCTCTTGTATCAGCTCGTCGGTTTTCCGCTCGGAGCGGCCGCGATCTGGTTGGGGGTGCGCCGGCGCTGGGCCGAGACCACCAGCCTCGCCACCGTTTTCTTCGTCGTGCTCCTGTTCGTGAAGTTCTTCGAGTGGTGGTGGGACTGGATGCCGAAGTGGCTGTTCTTCCTGGTCCTCGGCGCGGTCGCCGTCGGCATCCTGCTGCTGCTGCGCCGGCTGCACGGCGCGAAGAGCGGGAGGATGCGATGAGGCGCCGGGGTCCGCTGATCGCGATCGTCTGGGTGCTCGCCGGCAGCGCGGTCGCGCTCTTCGGCGTCGCGAGGAATCGCTCCGGCGTGCCGGACGCGGAAGTCGTGCTCACGGAACGGGAGCTCGCCCTTCCGGCGCCGACGGACGAGGAGAACAGCGCCCTGTCGCTCCGTCTCGTCTGGTCGGGGCCGCGTTACGGGGCGACCGAGGCGGCTCCGTGGCTCGATCGCGCGAAGCTCGAGAGCCTTGGATTCGATTGCAGCTATCCCACCGGCGCCCCGTCGGCCGAGGAGCACTATGGCCGCGCGATTCCGAGGAGCGCGGTCCTGGTGTTCGAGTACGAGGGGGAAGCCTGGAAACGCGGGCTCGAGGCGACGGCGCGCGACACCGACGACAAGCTCGCCAAGCTCGACGGGATAGCGGACTCCGCCGCGCGGGAAAAACAGGCGGCGGACCTTCGCCGGGCGCGCGACGGGGCGCGCACGTTCGAGACGCGCCTCGTCGCCGTGGACGCCGGGCTCGATCCCGCGGAGTTGCGGAAGAAGTACCCCGACCGGTCGCGATATGTCCTGATGCGCGGCGTCGTGAGCGTGCGGATCGCACCGGAAGCCGGGAAGAAGGTCGGGGTGCGGCAGGAACTCCGAGGGGTGGTGGGCTCGCTCTTCGTGGAAGCTCTCCACGTTCCGCCCGGGCAACGGGAGCTTTTCGATTCGCTGATGAAGGACGGCCGCAAGGCGCCGGTGGCCGCCGCCGTGGCCGCCGGCGAGGATCACGTTCCCCGCGCGTGTCCGTCGCGGTCGGCCCCCCCGCGTTACCAGGTTCGCGTCCGCTGGGGAAGTCGCCTCGAGCCCTGGATCGTCGCCGTGGAGCCGATGCCGAAGTAGGGACCTCATTCCTTCCTACTTTTCGAAGCGGTTCTCGAACTCCTGCCGGATGAGCTCCGAGCTGTCGCGCGGGAACACCGCGAGGCAAGTCGCGTCCCCCTCGACCCCCTTGCGGTCGAGGTCGCCGCTCGATCCTAGCCCGACCTCGATGCCGTCGCGCTCCTCGCGCCGGTGAGTCCTTGCCCGGGCAGCCGGTCTGGGCCAAACTGCCGGGGTCCACGATGACGCGACAGCGCAAGGAGGACCGGCCGTGAGCGTACTTTTCTCTCCCCTGAAACTTCGGGACGTGGTCGTTCGCAACCGGATCTTCGTCTCCCCGATGTGCCAGTATTCGAGCCACGACGGTTTTCCCACCGACTGGCACCTGGTCCACCTCGGAAGCCGCGCCGTCGGCGGAGCGGGGCTCGTGATGGTCGAGGCGACGGCGGTCGCCCCGTGGGGGCGGATCAGCCCCGCGGATTCGGGGCTCTGGTCGGAAGCGCACGGAGAGGCGTTCACCTCCTTGACCGGCTTCTTGAGGAGCCAGGGGGCGGTGCCGGCGATCCAGCTGGCCCACGCCGGCCGAAAGGCGTCGACGCACGCGCCGTGGCGAGGGACCGGGCAGGTGAGCGAGTCCCAAGGCGGCTGGCAGCCGGTGGCGCCGAGCCCGCTCCCGTTCGCCGAAGGGGACGCGACGCCGCGGGAGCTGGCGGCGGCGGAGATCGCGTCGCTGGTGGACCGGTTCGCCGACGCGGCGCGGTTCGCACGCCTCGGCGGGTTCGAGGCGGTCGAGATCCACATGGCGCACGGTTACCTGCTGCACCAGTTCCTGTCGCCGCTCACGAACAAGCGGACCGACGTGTACGGCGGCTCTCTCGAGAACCGGATGCGCTTCCCGCTCGAGGTCGCGAAGGCGGTGCGCGACGGGTGGCCGGCGCACCTGCCGGTCTTCGCGAGGATCTCCTGCACCGACTGGGTCGAGGGAGGCTGGGACCTCCCGCAGACGATGGAGCTCGTGCGACGGCTCGCGGCGATCGGCATCGACCTCGTGGACTGCTCGGGCGGCGGCGCGGTGCCGCACCTGAAGATCCCCGTGGGGCCGGGTTTCCAGGTGCCGTTCGCGGCGGCGATCCGCAAGGAGGCCGCGATCGCGACCGGCGCGGTGGGGTTCATCACGGAGCCCGAGCAGGCCGAGGAGATCGTCGCCTCGGGGAAGGCCGACGCGGTGTTCCTCGCGCGGCAGTTCCTCCGCGATCCGTACTGGCCGCTCCATGCTGCCAAAGCGCTCGGCGTCGAGGTCGCCTGGCCGGTGCAGTACGAGCGGGGGAAGGTGTAGGGGGGCCGGGGGCGGACCGACTCGCGTCCAGGCGACGTCAGCGGATCCACCCGAAGAGGTCAACCCACTCGCTCGCCTTGACTTCGAACTTCCCGAGGCGGAAGTAGATCACCGCCAGCAAGAGCTTCGTGCCGAGGGCGGACGCGACGAGGTTGTGCAGCGCGTTAGCACCGCCCAAGCGGACCGTACGCGGGGCCGGGGCACGTGCGGGTCCGGGAACGCGGATGCGCCCGCGCAACCGGACTTCGCCCGCGAAGTTGACGGACCGTGGACCGGGCCTTACCCTTCCGACATGGAATACCGATCCCGTCTCACGATCGATCCTTCCCGACGGGGCGGGACGCCGTGTATCCGGGATCTTCGGATCACCGTCACGGACGTGCTCGAATATCTCGCCGCCGGCATGAGCGAGGACGAGATCTTGCGCGACTTCCCCGATCTCACCCGGGAAGATATCCGCGCGTGTCTTGCCTTTGCCGCCGAACGAGAAAGACGGCTCGCCGAGCCCCGTCCGAAGTGAAATTGCTGCTCGACGAGAATCTCTCTCCTCGTCTCGTTTCCGCGATCGAGGACCTCTTCCCCGGCTCGGTGCACGTGCGGGACGTCGGGTTACTCGGGCAGTCGGACGAGTCCATCTGGCGATTCGCGCGCGACCGCGGTTTCGCCGTGACCACCAAGGACTCCGATTTCGAGCAACGCGCGGTCTTCAGAGGACCACCGCCCAAGGTGGTCTGGATCCGTCTGGGCAATCGGTCGACCAACGAGGTCGCGCGAATTCTGCGCGCCTACGCCGAGGCGATTCGCCGTTTCCTGGAAGAACAGGAGACCGCAATCCTCATCCTGGATTGACCCCCTCGCGCTCGATCGGACCCGATCGTTGCCGCCTCGGCGATCCGCCCGCCTTGCGGTCAGGCGAAGCGACATCTTGTGGCCGGCAAGGAAGCGCGCGAAGTTGACGGTCACGGACCTCGGCAATCCGCGTCATTGACACGCCCGAACCCGTGTCCCTATGCTGGGCGTCAATCTCATCGGAGGACCGCATGCGCCCAGTGAAAACGTTCCACGTGAAGCCAGCGCTCCCGGAGAGGCTCGCCGCGCTCGAGGAGGTCGCCTACAACCTGCGCTGGTCCTGGGACCACGAGACGATCAGTCTGTTCCGGAGGCTCGACCGCGATCTGTGGGAGGAGAGCGGGCACAACCCCGTGCTGATGCTCGGCAGCATTCGCCAGGAGCGGTTGCAGGACGCGGCGCAGGACGAGGCGTTTCTCGCTCACCTCGACCGGGTGGCGGCCGAGCTGCACGAGTACGTCGCCGGCGCGACCACCTGGCACCGGAAGAAGTTCGGTCCCTGCGAGACCCCCGCGGTCGCCTACTTCTCGATGGAGTTCGGCCTCACCGAGTGCCTGCCGATCTACTCGGGCGGGCTCGGCATGCTCGCCGGCGACCACCTGAAGTCGGCCAGCGAGCTGGGCGATGCCGCTGGTCGGCGTCGGCCTCCTCTACCAGAAGGGCTACTTCCGGCAGTACCTGACCGCGGACGGCTGGCAGCAGGAGCGCTACCCGGTCAACGACTTCTCGATCCTGCCCGTGCGGCCGTTCCACGGCGAGCGGAGCCGGCCGATCCGGATCACGGTGGACCTCGCCGGCCGCCCGCTGGTGCTGCGCCCCTGGCGCGTGCGAGGTCGGCCGCGTGACGCTCTTCCTGCTCGACACCAACCTCCCGGAGAACCCGCCCGACCTCCAGGACGATCACCGCCGAGCTCTACGGCGGCGACGGCGACCTGCGCATCCGGCAGGAGATCGTGCTCGGCATCGGCGGCGTGCGGGCGCTGCTCGCGCTCGGCCTCCGGCCCCGGGCGTTCCACATGAACGAGGGGCACTCCGCGTTCCTGGGGCTCGAGCGCATCCGCGTTCTCATGAAGCGAGAACGCCCTGGCGTTCGCCGAGGCGCTCGAGGTGGTGCGCGGCGAGCAGCGTCTTCACCACGCACACGCCCGTGCCGGCGGGCATCGACATGTTCGGCGCCGACCTGATGGAGCGCTACTTCGGCCGGGTTCCGCGCCGAGCTGGGTCTGTCGCGCGAGGAGTTCCTCGACCTCGGCCGCATCCACCCGGGGCAGCAGGACGAGCCGTTCAACATGGCGGTGCTCGCGATCCGCACGTCGCGCTACGCCAACGGGGTGAGCCGGCTGCACGGCGAGGTGTCCCGCGCGCATGTGGCAGGACGTCTGGCCGGGGGTTCCGCTCGACGAGATCCCGATCGCCCACGTCACCAACGGCGTCCACCCGCAGTCCTGGATCTCCGACGAGATGCGCAATCTGTTCGACCGCTACCTCGGCCCGCGCTGGGCCGAGGAGCCGGGCGACACCGGGGTGTGGGCGCGAGGGGAGCAGATCCCCGACGAGGAGCTGTGGCGCACCCACGAGCGGCGGCGCGAGCGGCTGGTGGCGTTCGCGCGGCGCCGGCTGGCGAAGCAGCTCGACGGCGCGCGGCGCGGGCGATGTCCGAGATCGCGCTGGCGGACGAGGTGCTCGATCCCGAGGCGCTGACGATCGGCTTCGCGCGGCGGTTCGCGACCTACAAGCGGGCGACGCTGCTGCTGCGCGATCCGGCGCGCCTCGCGCGGATCCTCAACGCGCCGGGCCGCCCGGTGCAGATCATCTTCGCCGGCAAGGCGCACCCGAAGGACGAGCCGGGCAAGGAGTTGATCCGGGAGATCGTCCAGCTCGCCCGCAGGCCGGAGTTCCGGCGGCGCCTCGTGTTCCTCGAGGACTACGACCAGGTGGTCGCCCGCTACCTCGTCCAGGGCGTGGACGTCTGGCTCAACACGCCGCGGCGCCCGATGGAGGCGAGCGGCACGAGCGGCATGAAGGCGGCGTTCAACGGCGCGCTCAACCTCAGCATCCTCGACGGCTGGTGGGACGAGGCGGTCTCGCCGGCGGACGGGCTGGGCGATCGGGAAGGGCGAGGACTACCGCGACCTCGAGTACCAGGACCGGGTCGAGGCGGGAGCGCTCTACGACCTGCTCGAGAACGAGGTCGTGCCGCTGTTCTACACGCGCGGCGCCGACCACCTGCCGCGCGGCTGGATCTCGCTGATGAAGACCGCCATGAGCGACCTCTGCCCGGTCTTCAACACGAATCGGATGGTCTACCAGTACACGATGGCCGGGTACCGTCCCGCGCAGGAGCGGCGCACCCGCTTCGAGGAAGACGGATTCCGCCGGGCCCGCGAGCTGGCCCGCTGGAAGGAGAAGGTTCGTGGCGCCTGGAGGAAGGTGCGCGTGCTCCGCGTCGAGACCGTCCTTCCCGAGGAAACGCGGGTCGGCAAGGAGTTCGAGGTGAAGGCGTGGGTCGAGACCGGCGACCTCGCCCCCGCGGACCTGTCGGTGCAGGTGTACCTCGGCAAGCTGCGCGAGAGCCGCGAGATCGTCGAACCGGAGATCTTCGAGATGGCGCTTTCGGGGCCGGAGCCGTCGGGCGACCGGTTGTTCTCGGTGAAGATTCCGTGCCGCTCGAGCGGAACGCAGGGGCTGACCGTCCGCGTACTCCCGCGGCACGACGACCTCGTCCAGCCGCACGAGACCGCCCTGATCGCGTGGGCGTAGAGGAAATAGGGGACGGTCCCTATTCCGGAGAATAGGGACTGTTCCCCTTTTTTTCGGAGGCGTCATGTCCGTCGAGACGTTCGTTGCGAGCCGGCTGACCCACGGGAATTTCCTGTTCCCGACGGTGATCGAGGTCGGCGACACGTTCGTCGTGAAGCGGACGCGTACGCTGTTCTCGAAGAACGAGATCAGCATCCACTTGCAGCGGGTCGCTTCGGTCCGGATCGAGACCGGGATCCTCTGGTCCGACATCCTGGTCGAGTCGTCGGGAGGCTCGGACCCGATCGCGAGCCACGGCCATCGGAAGGACGACGCGCTCCGGATCAAGGAGCTGATCGAGAAGGCCCAGTCCCGGAACCTCGGCGCGCCGGCCGCGGGGGGGGACGCGGGTCCCACCCGGGCCTGCCCGTACTGTGCCGAGACGGTCAAGGCCGCCGCCAGGATCTGCCGGTACTGCGGGAAGGAGATCGGCACCTGACGGCGCCGCGCCGGTCGGCTACAATGCCGGGACGCCATGATCTTCGATCCGTCGATTCACGCGGCCTCGCCGCGCTTTTATCCCGAACACGAGGAGTTCATCCGATGCGAAGCGTGTCTTTCCGTGTCATCGGCCTTCTGGCCGCGGCGGCGGCCATGATGCCGGGCTCCCTCCCGGCGAACGCCGCAGAGCGCTCGCAGATCCCCGAGAAGTACACCTGGAAACTCGACGACACGTTCGCCGGCGAGGCGGCCTGGGAAGCGGCTCGCCGGAGCGCCCTCGAGCGGATCCCCGAGGTGGCCCGGTTCAAGGGGAACCTGGGCGATTCCGCGGGCACGCTCTTCGAGGCGCTCTCCTCGATCATGGACCTCGACCGGGATCTCGACCGGGTCCGCTCGTACGCCAGCTGGACGAGGGATCAGGACACCCGGGTCGGCCGCAGCCAGGAGATGTTCCAGGAGGCTGACCAGGCGATGGTGAGCTTCAAGACCGCCATCGCCTTCTTGCGCCCCGAGATCCTTTCCCTCGATCCGGCGAAGGTGCGCGGTTTCGTGGCGGCCGATCCGCGCCTCTCCGACTACGCGTTCTATCTCGACGACATTCTCCGCCGGAAGCCCCACACGCTGAGCCCCGCCGAGGAGGGGATCGCGGCGCGCTCCGGCAGCCTCGCGAGCGCCGGCGAGGCGTTCTACTCGATCTTCACGAACGCCGACTTCCCGTACCCGGAGGTCGACGCTTTCCACCGGCGAGAAGGTCCGGCTCGACGCGTCGGCCTACACCAAGTACCGCGCTTCCTCGAGCCGCGAGGACCGCGGCGAAGGTGTTCCATGCATTCTGGACCCGCTACCGGGAGTTCGAGCGGACGCTCGGCACGTCGCTGTACGCCCAGGTCAAGGCGCATCTGTTCAACCGGGACGTCCACCAGTTCGAGAGTTCGCTCGACGCCAGCGCTGTTCGAGTACGCCATCCCCACCGCGGTCTACCGGCAGCTGATCGCCGACGTCCACGCGAACCTGCCGACGCTCCACCGGTACCTCGAGCTCCGGCAGCGGATGATGGGGCTCGACAAGCTCGGCTACGAGGACCTGTACGCGCCGATCGTGAAGGCGGCGGACCTGACCTTCACGCCGGAGCAGGCGATGGAGCTCACCCTCGAGGCGTTCGCGCCGCTCGGCACGGAGTACGTCGACACGCTGCGCAAGGGGTACGGCGAGCGCTGGGTGGACTTCCTCCCGTCCACCGGCAAGCGCTCGGGTGCTTACAGCGAGACCGCGTACGGCGTGCACCCGTACCAGCTCCTCAACTTCATGGGGAGGTACGACGACGTCTCGACGCTGGCGCACGAGTCGGGCCACTCGATGCACTCGTACCTTTCCGACAAGCACCAGCCGTACGTCACGCACGACTACTCGACCTTCGTCGCGGAGGTGGCCTCGACGCTGAACGAGAACCTGCTGTTCCAGCAAGATGCTGCGACCAGACGCCAAGGACGACACGCACGCGGCTCTTCCTGCTGGGGAGCCACCTCGACATCCTGCGCACGACGCTCTTCCGGCAGACGCTGTTCGCCGAGTTCGAGCTGGCGATCCACGAGGCGGCCGAGCGCGGCGAGACGCTCACCGGCGAGAAGCTGAGCGCGCTCTACCTCACGCTCGTCCGCGAGTACTACGGGCACGACAAGGGCGTCTGCGAGATCGAGGACCTGTACGGGATCGAGTGGGCCTACATCCCGCACTTCTACCTGCAACTTCTACGTCTACCAGTACGCCACGAGCCTGGTCGCGTCGATCTCGCTCGCTCGCGGGATCCTCGACGAGGCCTCGGTTCCGGGGACCGCCGACGCCGCGCCGCGACGCCTACCTCGCGATGCTCGCGTCCGGCTCGTCCAAGTACCCGATCGATCTGCTGCAGCGACGCCGGCGTGGACATGACGACGTCGGCGCCGTTCGCCGCGGCCATGAAGGAGATGAACCAGATCATGGACGAGATGGAGGCGATCCTGAGCCGGACGGGGAAGAAGTGACGCGACGCGGCGGGACTCGAGACGAACCGCTCCCCAGATAGGCAAGAAACGGCCCGCCGGATGCGACGAGCCTGGAGGAACGCATGAAGGAGTCGATCTACCTGGACAATGCGGCAACAACGTTCCCCAAGCCGGACGAGATGCACGACGCGATGACCGGCTTCTATCGGCGCTGCGGTGTCAACCCGGGCCGGACGGGGTGCGACATCGCCCTCGAGGCGGAGGAGAGGGTCCACGGCACCCGGCGCGCGCTCACCGAGCTGTTCAACGGGAGCCTGGCGCGAGAGGGGAAGCCGAAGGATCCGAACCGGCTGATCTTCGCCTCCAACGCGAGCCACGCGCTCAATCTCGTCATCAAGGGGACGATCGGCCCCGGCGACCACGTCGTCACGACCGCTCTCGAGCACAACTCGGTCATCCGGCCGGTGAACCACTTGGTCCGCCTGGGAGCGGAGGCCACGTTCGTGCGTCCCGACGGCGAGGGATACCTGGACCCCGCCGGCATCCGGAAAGCGATTCGCAAGAACACCAAGCTCGTGATCGTGAATCACGCGTCGAACGTGATCGGTACCGTGCAGGACGTCGCCGCGATCGGGAAGATCTGCGAAGAGGCTGACGTCCTGTTCGCGGTGGACGCGGCGCAGACCGCCGGCGTCGTTCCGATCGACATGGCCGAGAGCCGGATCGATTTCCTCTGCTTCACCGGGCACAAGGGGCTGTTCGGCCCCACGGGGACCGGCGGGGTGTGCGTGGCCGACGACGCGACGGTCACGGCGACTCTCTGGGGCGGCACGGGGGTGCGCTCCGCGGAGCCGTACCACCTGGAAGAGTACCCTTACCGTCTCGAGGTCGGGACGCTGAACCTCCTCGGGATCGCGGGGCTCGGCGCCGGGCACCAGTGGATCGAGGCGCGGGGGATGGACGCGATTCTTCGCCACGAGCTGGAGCTCCTTGAAATGCTCGAGGAGGGGCTCGCGGGGATCAAGGGAGTGCGCCTCCACGGGACGCGACGGCTCGACCGGCGGGTCGCGGTCTGCTCGATCACCGTCGACGGTTACGATCCCTCGGACGTCGGCACGATCCTCGACGTCGAGTACCACGTGCAGACCCGGACCGGCTTGCATTGCGCCCCGCTCGTGCACGAGCACTTGGGCACCTCCCCGCGCGGGACCGTGCGGTTCTCCATCGGCCCGTTCAATACGCGGGAACAGATCGCGACCGCGATCCGCGCGGTGGCCGAGGTCGCCGCGGACCGGAACGGATAAAGGGGGCTGTCCTTATTTCCCGACGATGCTCACCGGCGTGGCGTCCGGGAGCAGGTCGTAGAGCTCCCGGATGTCCGGGTTGAACATCGCGATGCAGCCGGCGGTCCAGTCGTGGTACTCCCGCATCGCGCCCGGATCCGCGTCGCCTGCCACGAGGTCCTTGCGAGCGGTGGCGCCCCCCCCGCGGCGGGTCCGGCGCAGCGAGTGGGTCAGCGAGCGCTGCTGGCCGTGGAACATGAGATACCCGCCGAGGCGGGTGTTCTGCGGCGGGCACTCGCCGCGTGCGAGCGCATCGGCGATCGCCTTCCGCTGCGCCTCGCCGATCCGCCCCTGCTTCACTCCGCGATCGGCGTCCTCGAGGCTCGGGTAGTTGATCCAGAGACCGCGGTGATATTTCGACGGCCGGTGTGCGCAGATAGCGTACTCCCCCTCGGGGGTCCGCTGATCGTAGCGCCGGCTCTTCGTCCCTCTCGATCTCTGGCTGAGCTGGATCCGGTACGCCTTGATCCTCCGGTCGCCGACCCACAGCTCGCACCGCCGCTCCGACTTGTTCACGAGGAGGCGGGCGCCGCGGAGCTTCCCCTGCTCGTCGAGCGCGACGCCGCTCTCGTCGAGAACCTGGCGGAGCGGCTTCTCGGGACCGAACAGCTCCGGGTCGTAACGTGCGTAAGTGAACCCCCAGGCGCCCACGAACGAGCCGCCTGCGGCGGCCGGGAGCGCGGAGGCGAGCAGGAGGGCCCCGAGCAGGAAGAGCCGGCTACGCATCTCGGTCGGCCTTCCAGTCGATGGCGTCGTAGACGAGCTCGATGACGGAACGGATCTCGACGTCGAGGACATTGACCCGCATCAGCTCGATGAGCTGGTCGGCGCAGTTGTGGCACGGGCAGGCCACCACGCTCGCGCCGGTGGCACGGATTTGCTCCGCCTTGACCGCGCCGCTCGCGATGCGGCGCTCGCCGTATTCCCCGATCGCGAGCAGTCCGCCCCCGCCGCCGCAGCAGAAGTTGTGCTCGCGGTTCGGCGTCATCTCGACGAAGCTCTCCACCACCCGTGCGAGCACCCGCCGCTGCGGCTCGATCACCCCGCCCCACCGGACCAGGTTGCACGGGTCGTGGAGCGTCACGATCGCCCTGTTCCGGGACCGGTCCACGGCGAGCCGGCCCGAGGCGAGATACTCGTCGAGCAGTTCGAGGACGCTCCGGACCCGGAGCGGGTACGCGCCGCCGAGCCACTCCGGCCCCTCCCAGCGGAACGACCGGAAACCGTGGCCGCACTCCGAGGTCACGATCTCATGGACACCGAGCCGCGCAGCCTCGTCCATCACCCGGCGGGTCAACTCCGCCGCGGCGTCGTCGTCCGCCCCGAAGAAACCGTAGTTGGTCACGTCGTACGCGCGGCTCGAGAGCGTCCAGCTTTCCCGCGCGGCGTGGAAGACCCCCGCCGCCGCCTGGAGCGACAGCGGAAAGAACTTCACCTCCCGAGGGTTCACGAGGTAGAGGATCCGACTTCCCGCCTCGTCCACGCGGACGCGGGCGCCCTCGTCCCCGGTCTCGCGGATGAGTTCCTCGGACAGCCAGCCCGCCGTCTCGGCCAGCTCTTCGCGCGTGATCGACATCTGGTTGCCGTCGCGGAGCTGAGTGTCGATCGTGTGCCGGATCTCGCCGGGGGTCCGTCCCGCGGCGGCGAGGACGCCGCGAGCGGCGCGCATCACCGCCGCCACGTCGAGGCCGACCGAGCAGTGGAGCGCGCAGCGGCCGCAGCCGGTACAACGTCCGAACACCGAGTCCGCCAGTTCCTCGAGCGCTCCCGGGGTGGTCTCGCGCGCCCGGACGAGCCAGGGGGCGCTCCGGCCGAGCCTCGTGCGCCCCCGGAGCAGCGACGCGAGTTTCTCCACCTTCGCGGCCGGCAGGTTCGCCGGGACCGGATCGGCGAGGTAGACGTGACAGCTCTGGCCGCACAGCCCGCAACGCACGCACGCCTTCGCGTGGAGAGCGGCGCGGCTTCCCGCCACCCGGTCGAGGGCCTCGATCGCCGCCGGGAGGTCGGCGGGGCGCGCCGCGTCAGGAGCGTCCGCCATCGCCCCCTCCGCGGGGAGGGTAAACGCCCCGGAAGCCCAGCCGCGCCGAGAGGTCGGCGCGGGCGAGGTAGAAGAAAACCACGTGACGGAGCTTCCCGAGCGGGACGTAGACGAGCAGGATCGCGGCGAGGATCCGGAGCGCGGCGGCCGGGAGGACGCCGGACCAGAACGCCAGGCTCCCGGTCAGGAAGAGAACGATCGCGACGATCGCGACGAAATCGTCCGGCGGGCTGATCTCCCTGAGATCCGGCGTCGCGAGACGCCGAATCAGGAGGAACGTCCCGGCGAGGAGCCCCGCGCCCGCGGCGGGCGCCAGCGCGAAGCGCCCGAGCGGGAGCGCCGCCGGGAACGGGAAGATGGACACGAGCACGGTGACGAACGACGCCGCGACACCGAGGTGGAGCAGAAGGCCCGCGGCGAAGGAGACCGGGTGGCGCGACACCGACTCCTTCCGGGCCGGCATCATCGCGCCGGTGAAGCCGTACAGCACGCCGTCCGAAGCACGCCCCGCCGGCGGCGCGTGGGGTGCTCGGAACGCGGCGCGGGCGCCGATCGCCTGCACCGCCAGCGCGGCGACGGCCCACGCGGCCGCGACCGCGAGCAGAAGCGTCGACAGCGAGAGCACGACGGATCCCCTACACGCACCCGTCGGGCTTCGGGAGGCCGGCGATCCGGCAGGCGCCCTTCGCCGGGCCGGAGCGGAACAGCTTGTACATGTCCCGGACTCCGACGTTCGATTCCTTGCAGAGCAGGCGCACCGGCGGGGCGAAATCGTGCTCCTTCCAGTACGTCCGGATGAAGTTCACGACCGCCCAGTGGGGTCCGGTCATCTCGGCGATCCCCTCGTCGCGGGCGATCGCCGTTGCCACCTCGTCGTTCCATCTCTCCGGCTGCTGCAGGAAACCGTTGCCGTCGAGAGGGTACTCGTTGTCGCCCACTTTCATGTCTGCCGCCCCAAGGATTCGGATTTTACGAACGGAGACGTCATTGTAGGATAAGCGGGCACCGGCGCGCGATCCCCCCGGGGACCGGGCCATCGCGAAGGAGAAATTCATGCTCAAGGAGTTCAAGGAGTTCGCCATGCGGGGGAACGTCCTCGACATGGCCATCGGCATCATCATCGGAGCGGCGTTCGGGAAGATCGTCACGTCGTTCGTCGCCGACGTCCTCATGCCCCCCATCGGGCTGCTACTCGGCAAGCTCGATTTCTCCAACCTGTTCCTCGATCTATCGGGCCAGTCGCACGCCTCCCTCGCGGCGGCGAAGGCGGCCGGCGCGGCGACGGTCAACTACGGGCTGTTCCTGAACACCGTCATCGACTTCGTCATCGTCGCCTTCGTGATCTTCCTGATGATCCGGCAGATCAACCGGATGAAGCGGAAGGAAGAGGCCCCGGCGGCCGCGCCCACCACCAAGGAGTGCGCTTACTGCCTGTCCGCGATACAGATCAAGGCGACCCGGTGCCCGCACTGCACGTCGGAGCTCGAGGTCGCGTAGATCGCGCGGAGATCCGTCACGGGAGAGGGCCGGGCGTCGCGACGTCGCCTCGTGCGGCCGGTCCGTCGTCGAGCCGCGCTAGAGGTGCCGCACGCACGCGGCGCAGTTCACCCCAGCACCGGCAGGTCCAGCTTCTTCGTCACAACGGACATCATCGGCAAAATGTCCTCATTGTCGCTACAATGCGGGCCGGCCGAGAGGGGTGATCCGTGTCGAACGCTTACGATCCGCGCGAGTTCGAGTCCCGCTGGCAGGCGTACTGGATCGAGAACCGGACCTTCGCCTCGCCGAATCCGGGGCAGCCCGGATTCGACCCGTCGCGGCCGAAGTACTACGTGCTCGACATGTTCCCGTACCCGTCCGGGGCGGGGCTGCACGTCGGTCACCCGATCGGCTACATCGGGAGCGACATCGTCTCGCGCCGGAAGCGGATGGAAGGGTTCAACGTCCTCCACCCGATGGGCTGGGACGCGTTCGGTCTTCCCGCGGAGCAGTACGCCATCCAGACCGGCAAGCATCCGAAGGAGACCACCGCGGCGAACGTGGCGAACTTCCGCCGGCAGCTCCGGCTGATCGGTCTCTCCTACGACTGGGACCGCGAGGTCAACACCAGCGATCCCTCGTACTACCGCTGGACGCAGTGGATCTTCACGCGCCTGTTCGACAAGGGGCTCGTGTACCAGGCGGACGTCCCCGTCTGGTGGTGCGAGGAGTTGAAAACCGTCCTGGCGAACGAAGAGGTGATCGACGGCCGCTCCGAGCGCGGGAACTTTCCCTGCGTGCGGAAACCGCTCAAGCAGTGGATGCTCCGGATCACCGCGTACGCCGACCGGCTCGTGGACGACCTCGAACGCCTCGACTGGCCGGACTCGGTCAAGGCGATGCAGCGCGAGTGGATCGGCCGCTCCCGCGGCGCGGACATCGTGTTCCCGCTCGCCGGCCTTCCCCAAGAGGCCCTCACCGTGTTCACCACGCGCCCCGACACGCTGTTCGGCGCCACCTTCATGGCGGTCGCTCCGGAGCACCCGCTCCTCGCGAGGATCGTCTCCAGCGAGCACCGCGCCGAGGTTGACGCCTACGTCGCCGCCGCCGCGTCGAAGTCGGACCTCGAGAGGACCGACCTGGCCAAGGAGAAGACCGGCGTGTTCACCGGCGGGTTCGCCCTGAACCCGCTGCTCGATCCTTCCGACCCGCGTGCCCGGATCCCGATCTTCGTCGCCGACTACGTCCTGATCAGCTACGGCACCGGCGCGATCATGGCGGTCCCCGGCCACGACGAGCGCGATTTCGAATTCGCCGGCAAGTACGCCCTGCCCGTCGTCGAGGTGGTTCGTCCGCCGGCGGGCACGCCGGGGCTTGCCGACGGGGTTTGCTTCACGGGGAACGGGACCTCGGTGAACTCCGGCCCGATCGACGCGCTCTCCACTCCCGAGGCGAAGGAAAAGGTGATCCGGCTCCTCGAGGAGAAGAAGGCGGGTGCCCCCCGAACCCAGTACCGCCTGCGCGACTGGCTGTTCAGCCGGCAGCGGTACTGGGGGGAGCCGTTCCCGCTGCTCCACCTCGAGGACGGCTCGACCGTGCGGGTGCCGGACGACGGGTTGCCGGTCGAGCTCCCCGAGATGAGGGAGTTCACGCCGCCGCCGGACGGCTCCCCGCCGCTCGCGCGCGCGACGGAGTGGCTCCGCGCGACCGACCGCGCCACCGGCCGCCCGGCGCGCCGCGACACGGACACGATGCCGGGCTGGGCGGGCTCCTGCTGGTACTGGCTCCGGTTCATGGACCCGTGGAACGACCGCGCCCCCTTCGCGCCCGAGGCGGAGAAGTACTGGGGACCGGTCGACCTGTACATCGGCGGCGTGTCCCACGCGGTCCTGCATCTCCTCTACGCCCGGTTCTGGCACAAGGTGCTGTTCGACCTCGGCGTGGTGTCGACACCGGAGCCGTTCCGGAAACTTTTCAACCAGGGACTCCTCGTCGCTCCCGCGTACATGGACGCCACCGACCGGCTGGTCCCCGCCGACGAGGTGGCCGGGTCGGACGGGAAGTTCGTCCGCCGCTCGACGGGCGAGGCCGTGCGCCAGATCGTCGCGAACATGTCGAAGTCGCTGCGCAACGTCGTCAATCCGGACGACGTGAT
The DNA here is from genome assembly GCA_963790465.1 of Terriglobia bacterium. Classification (GTDB taxonomy): domain Bacteria; phylum Acidobacteriota; class Polarisedimenticolia; order Polarisedimenticolales; family JAIQFR01; genus JAIQFR01. Next base: position 114,196 of record CAWBOP010000025.1, read on the forward strand.
CGCGGAGCACGGCGCCGACGCATTCCGCCTCTACGAGATGTTCATGGCGCCGCTCTCGGACCAGCGATCCTGGAACCCGCGAGGGATCTCGGGATGCCGCCGGTTCCTGGAACGTTCATGGCGCCTCCTCGTGGATCCTTACGGCTCGGAGCCGGTGCGCCCCGAACTCGCCGACACCGGAGCCGCGCGCTCGCGCGAGATTCCGGCGCTCGAGCTCGAGCGCGCCCTCAACCGGATGCTCCGGCGCATCGACGAATCGTTCGTGGAGTTCAACTTCAATACCGCGGTTGCGGCCATGATGATATTCCTCAACGACGCGTCGGACCGCCCCGGCGCCTTGACCCGCGACCAGGCGGAGCGGTTCGTCCGGGCGCTCTCGCCGTTCGCGCCGCACGTGGCCGAGGAACTATGGCACCGCCTCGGCCACCGCGAGTCGGTCTCCCGCGCCGCATGGCCCGAGGCCGACCCCGCCTACCTCGAGGGCGAGACGTTCGAACTCGTCGTCCAGGTGATCGGGAAGGTGCGTGGGAAGGTCACGGCCCCGAGCGGGGCGGGGGAGAAGGAACTCGAGGCCCTCGCGCGAGGCGCCGTCGAGAAGTGGCTCGAGGGGAAGACGGTCGTCAAGGTGGTCGTCGTCCCCGGCCGGCTCGTCAACTTCGTCGTGCGCTGATCGGCGGTCGGCCGCGGCGGCCCGAGGTGCGCGCCGTCCTCAAACCGCGACCGGCTCCTCGAAGCAACGACGGCCCCACTGCACCGCTTCCAGGTAGAGCCGAGGGCAGGGCGTCTCGGGGATTTCCGCGGCGTGCGCCTTCGCGGCGAAGGCGTCCCAGTCCCCCTTCTCGTACGCCAGGGCGCACTCGAACGCGCCGGCGAGGGGGCTCGGCTCGCCGAGGAGCGCCCCCTTCACGTCCTTCGAGATCGGGAGGTCCTTGAGAAGCCCCCGGAGCGGCCGGTCGAGCACGGCGTCGATCAGGGAGAACATGCCGGTCAGGAACAGCTCCTCGGCCCGGGGCGCGAGATGGGCGTCCGGCGCCAGCAGCTCGCAGAACCGGGCCCGGGTCACGGCATGCACGAGGAGCTCCTGCGGCTTGTCGTCCGCCATCCCCGCGATAGCGACGAGCGTGACCCAGCGCCGGACCTCCTTCTCGCCGAGGAGCACGAGCGCCCTGCGGATCGACTCGATCCGCTCTTGCCAGCCGAACCAGGCGGAGTTGATGTACCGCAGAAACTTGTAGCAGAGCCCCATGTCCTGCTTGATGATTTCCTCGATCTTGAAGAAGTCGAGGTCGGACTGCTGGATCTCCTGGAGGATCCTCAGCAGGTGCAGCTTGTAGCCCGGGATGTCCTTCGAGGTGAGGATCGCGGGCCTCGCGAAGAAGTACCCCTGGAAGAGCGTGTAGCCCGCCTGGGCCGCGTCGTCGAACATCGCCCGCGTTTCGACCTTCTCGGCGAGCATGCGAATCCCGCGCGGCGCCATCCTGCGGACGATCGCCGCGCGCTCATCCCGTGGGGTTGCCAGGACGTCCACCTTCACGAAATCGGCAAGCGCGACGAGCGATGCGAACTGCGGCCCGTCCACGAAGTCGTCGAGCGCGAGCTGATACCCTCCTTGCTTGAGTCGGCCGCACGCCGCGAGCACCTCGGCGTCCGGCGCGATGGTCTCGAGGAGCTCGACCACGGTGAGATCGGGCGGCAGCAGCGCAGCGTATTCCTCGAGCAGCACGTCCCGCGTCACGTTGACGAACGCCTTCCTCCCCGACGTGAGCGTTTCGATCCCGATGAGGTGCAGGCTGTCCGAGATCACCTTCGACGCGGCGGCGTTCAGGTCGTTCGACCTGCAAGCGTTCTCGAGGCCGGACCGGAACAGCAGCTCGTAGGCGAACACGTTCTGCTCGCGGTCGAAGATCGGTTGCCGGGCGATGAAGACGTCCACGCTCCCCCCTCGTCGATCGCGAATCTAACGCCGCGGGCCGGGCCGGGCAAGACGTCCGCTCACCGGCGGGGTTGTCGGGACTCTCCCCGCCAGGGAGCGACCCAGAAAAGCAGCACGAGTCCGGGGATCGCCGCCGCCGCGCAGAACCCGAAGTAGCCGGTCCAGCCGAGCGCTTGGGCGAGGTAGCCGGTCGGCGCGGCCGCGAGCACTCGCGGGATGCCGGTGAGGCTGCTGAAGAGCGCGTACTGCGTCGCGGTGAACCGCTTGTTCGTCTGGCTCGCGATGTACGCCGCGTAGGCGCTGGTGCCCATCCCGAAGCTGAAGTTCTCGAGGCTCACGGCGCCCGCGAGCAGAGCGTACTCCCGGCCGGCCTGGGCGAGCGCGGCAAACGCGAGGATCGACAACGCCTGCAGGATGCCGAACGCCCAGAGCGAGCGGCCGATGCCCAGCTTCAGCATGACGATCCCGCCCACCAGGCCGCCGCCGATCATCGAGGCGAGACCGAACAGCTTGACGACCGCCGCGAGCTCCGTCTTGCTGAACCCCATTTCGAGGACGAACGGGGTCGTCATGGCCGAGGCCATCTGGTCGCCGATCTTGTAGAAGAGGATGAACGCCAGGATCAGCCAGGCTTCCCGGCGTCGGAAGAAATCGAGGAACGGTTCGACCACCGCCTCCCGGAGCGTCCGCGGCGGCGGCGCCTCCATCACGGGCTCGCGGCAGAAGAGGGTCATCGCGATCCCGACCGCCATGAACCCCGCCATGAGGAGATACACCGCGCGCCACGGGATCCGGTCGGCCAGCGCGAGGGCCAGCGCGCCGGACACGAGCATCGCCGCCCGGTACCCGCCGACGAAAACGGAAGTGCCGAACCCCAGCTCGTTCTCGGCCAGCGTCTCGCGGCGATAGGCGTCGAGCAGCGTGTCCTGGCTTGCGCTCGTGAACGTGACCGCCAGGGCGAGGAGCGCCACGCCGACGGGCGAGACCGTCGGGTTCGAGAGACCGAGGGCGGCGATTGCGACGGCGACCGCGATCTGCACCGGGAGCATCCACCCGCGGCGACGTCCGAGGAACGGCGGGACGAACCGGTCGAAGACGGGCGACCAGAGGAATTTCAGCGTGTACGGCAGACCGACGAGCGCGAAAAGACCGATGGCGCCCAGATCCACCCGCTCGTCCCGGAGCCACGCCTGGAGCGTTGACCCGGTGAGCAGAAGCGGCAGGCCGGACGAGAACCCCGCGAGGAGCTGGACCAGCATCCTCCTGCTGAACACCGCGCTGAGCACGGACGGCCGGGGCGACATGGCCGGAAACCCTACCACGTCTCGAGGGTTTCGGGGTCCCGGATCGCCGTCGAAGCACGGTGCGTTCGCGTATAGTAGAATCGAACGATGTTTGCCGGGGAATCCTCCGTCCCGGTTCCGGGTACGGAGGGACGGCGCGGCGTGAAGACGAGTGTCGAAGAAGCAGGAGGTCGGCGATGGAGAAGCGTTATCTGGGGATCGCGGCCGCGGCGGCGTTGCTGGCCGCCTCCGCTATCCCGGTCCTGGCGCAAGAGGCCGTGGCTCCCGAGTACAAGTGGGTCAAGGGGGACACGGTCCGGTACCGGATGACGATCGAAAAGCAGCAGAAGCTGACCGGCGCCGTGCAGCTGGATCTGACGCATAACCGGTTCTACACCTGGAGCCAGCAGGTCGCGGACGTCGCGCCCGATGGCACGGCGATCGTGGAAGTCAAGTTCGAGTCCGCCGGGGTCCATCTTCAGATCCCCGCGCAGCAACTCGACTTCACCTTCGACCCCGCGAATCCCGACGACGAGAAGCGCAGGACGAGCCCGCTCGCCGCTCCGTACACCGGCGTCGTCGGGCAGTCCATCTCGTTCAAGGTGAGCAAGAAGGGAAAGCTTCTCGGAGTCGTCGGATTCGACAAGCTCAGTCAGAAGGTTCTCGAGGACCTGAAGGCGGCGCCCAAGGGCGGATCGTACCTCCCGCTCGCGCAGGATTCGCTGGGCGACCTGCTCGCCGGCCAGATGGAAGGGATGTTCCGGCTGTTGCCCGAAAAACCCGTGAAGCCGGGGACGCTCTACAAGAAATCGAAAGTCCGCGAGGCCGACCCCGCCCTCGGCTCGCTCATTCTCCAGACCGACTACACGCTGGCGGGCTCCGAGGCGCTCAACGGGGATGACAGCTTCAAGTTCACGTACGCCACCGCGAAGACGGTCGAGGTGACGGCGGGCGCCGCGGCGCCGCCTCCATCCCCTTCCGGCGCGAAGTTGTCCGATGCGAAGGGAGCCGGGGAGTTTTTCCTGAGCAAGACGAAGGGGATCGTCACGAAGAACTCGTTCCAGTCGGGAACGACCGTCGAGACGCCGATCCCGGCGCCCGAAGGGGGCACTCCGAGCAGCGGCACGCAACGCGAGGATCTGAAGGTCGTCGTCGAACTCGCGCCCGCCGCCGAACTCCCGGCTGCCGCCGGATCTCAGGCAAGAGGTGTTGAGAAAGCCATTACACATAGCAATTGGCCATACGCTTCGGCAAACACTGAAAAAAGGAATACGCATCGCGGAGCCAAACGAAACTTCACGAGAACACTGAAAAAGGAGATAAGATGGAGCTAATTGCAGGAAACAAACAAACTTTTTTGAATTTAAACAGCATAGGAAAGGAAGATAGAAGTAGCAGTAATAACACACACACTGACTTGGATGGAGTTGCGTCCCATTTTAATAGACAAAATCCTGAAAAGCAAAGGGGTTGAAATCAAGAAATTATTTTTTATTAATCTTAAACAATCAGGAATGTTTGACGAAGCCCTGAAAGAAACGGATAAATCGATAAAGAATTTTTATAACAGATATAAAATATCTTCTAATTTTGCAGTTGAGAAGCTGACAAAAAGCAGAAGTCTTTTGTATATTGACCATCATCCATATAATATGTTGCACTTGCATCTGCACTGTAGTAGACAACCAACTTACATCCATTCCAATCTATAGTCTTCCAGAGGCTGGTTGAAGATTTAGGTGGCTTGTATGCTCCAAATGGTCTGAAAATGTCATATTAGACGAATCCACAATATCCATCACATTAAAGTCTAATTGTGTTAAAGTGTCAGGTTGGAAAATATAAATAATTCTAACCAGGAAGTCCCAAAAATAATTGCCTCCTCTTCTCTTCAAAGGAAAAGAAAGAGTTTGATTTGGTATCAAAAGCGGACTTCAAATATGGGAAAAATGCTCAAGATAATGAAAATAGAGTCATTAGAATACATCAACAAGATTAGGAAAAAAGAAAAATTTTATCCTGAAAAAGAACATACACATCTTATCAGAGCAATGGAAACTTCAGCATAACCTCAATTGTAACAACCCTGCTTTCTATGGAAAAGCCCAACAACCTTTATTTTTGTCTGATATCAAGAGAATTATCCCCAGCTCCTCAAAGATCACTCTCAAGAAACCAAGAGGAAAATAAGATGAATCTGCTGATGAGGCGGGAAATTCTAGCTGAACTGGAAAATTGGAAATCCACGAGGCATTTCAGAAAGTCATAGGGAGCTGTCTTTAATGAAAAAGATATCCAGAAATTAAAAGAAAAATTTACTAAGATGACATTGTATTAAAAAAATAAAGTAAATATTTAAATAACATCTTTTTTATTTTCATGTAGCATAAACTGAAGAGAGAACTAGGAAAAGCCCAGGAGAATGAACAAGGGGTTAGTCTTCTTGTTAACTGTCTTGAGTACGTTTAGGTCAAGCATATTTTGGTACTCTGCCAAATTGTCTTTACAGGATATGTGGTAATTTGGAAATCCAACAAACGGCGTTTTGCTTTCTTCGAACGCTTTTGATCTGGTGATTTTTCTAATACCTTGTAAATTCTAAGGGGAAACGTGCTATCACTACAAAGACAAACAGGAACATACATAAGCCAAATATTAATATGTATAGAGCAGGCTCTGAACATTTTCTTCCTCATACCCTTACACATTCTTCATAAATTATGCAAAACATCCAATAACATCATCATTAAAAAGCACTGATGATTTAGCAATCACTTACTAATTTAGTGGAATCATATCAACCACCCCGAACCGCGTGCGGCAGCGCGCTCACTCGCTCAAGCACCACCCCTCCAGCCGGATACTCGGGATCCTGGAACTGCTCGCCCAGGCACAGCTCATGAAGTCTGGCTGAAGCCCCTTCTCGAGGTTCCAGAGGTCCATCGCCGCAGCCACGTTCATGAGCATGCCGTAGCCGAGCCACTGGCTTAGCTGCACGTCGGACGCGCCGGAAGCAGCTGCGCGAACCGCACGAGACACTTGGAACTCTCGCGCACCGCCGCTTGCGCACGTCCTCGTCGTCGCGGACCACGTTGGCGCCTGCATCTGCATGAGCAGGAGCGTGAGATCCTGGAGCATGCGGTCGGTGGGCACCGCCAGTGACGATCGAATCATCTCGGAATCGGCGTTCGGCCACGCTCGCCGACCGGCTGCTGCGGAAATCTGCGCAACCGTGCGCTCGAACTCGCGCACCGCACTTCGTCCGCAATCGACGTTCTTGGTGCCGAAGAGCTGGAACAGGTAGGGCTGCCGAAGACGCGGACCCGCTTGGCGATCGCGTCGACCGGCGTGCCGTGCAGCCCGGCGACGGCGAACTCGATCTGCGCCGCCTTCGGGATCATCTCGCGGCGGCGCTCCTCTTGGTGAGTCTGGATTCAGTATTCGTGCTCATGGCTGGCAGTGTCCCATCGTTCGCGGTCACTAAACAATCCAGCGGTTCGCGAGGGTTGCTGCTGCCGAGGGTCATGTCGGGAAAGTCCCATTTCTCCTCGCCGAACAGACACTTGGACTTGGTGGACGGTGATGCTCAGAATGGGAAGCACCCCGCTGCGATTCCTCAGCAGGTAGTCGGCTGGTTTGCCGTGGTCAAAGCGATCTATCTGCAGATGGCGAGCCAGCCGGCGAACAATCGGTCCACTCCCTGTGAGATCAGATGCTCCACGGACTGGGTCATCGCCTCGTTGAAGATGCAGACGTCATGGTCTCAGAGAATACGTCTTCGACGTCACCGTCCGTTGTTCCGAGGATTTCGCCGATGGTTATGATCCTCTTCTAGGTGGACGGCCAGCGTTGCACATGCGGTTCAACCGCTGGTGACCACCCTTTCCTCCCGTCAACTAGAACAGTCACATCGAGATGGTTTCCAGAAAAAGCCACAAATGAAGGCACTAGATCGGCACCACCGACTGGAATTACGGACCAGCGTCGATCGAGGTGCTCTCGACCCAGCCCTTCGAGGGGTGATCCGACAAGACTCGCAGATACGTCAGGAAGTCGGACGTGCCTTCGACGACGAGGTTGTGCGGAGCGATGAACAGATGCTACACTCGGTCGTAGCCGAGAGCGCCCTGGAGCGGGAATAGTGTGTCAGGATGAGTGGAAGTAACCTCGGCCGAAACCACGGCACCAAGTTCCTGCCCCTTATCCTCTACCAGTCTCACCCTTTCGAGCTTGCCTGGCTGAACCATGAATGGCGAGTGCGTCGTGTTGAGAATCGCCTTCCTCTTCAAAGCGCAGGCGCTGGTCGATGAAGCGGAGGAAGTCCTTCTGGGCTTTGGCGTGAAGGCCAACGCTCGTTGAGTCAGCCGA
>CAWBOP010000026.1:0-291807 GCA_963790465.1 Terriglobia bacterium
TCGGCGCTTGCCTTCGTGGAGTGGGTGGGAGCGTATCACCCGGCCTTCAAGTTGAGCGGAGAGCTGGCGCGACGGAACCGGGAGGAGACCCTGCCCGCCGGTCCCATCAAGCTGAACGTCCTCATCTACCGCTCCGCCGACGTGGAGGGGGCGGTGAACCGGATTCGGGAAATGGGAGGGGAGATCCTCAACCGGATGCCGGCGTACTTCAGCGAGATGGCCACGGTGCGCCTTTCGGGCTCCCGGGTCGGCGACCTGGCCCGGCTGCCCGAAGTCTACGTCGTGGAGGTGGCCCCGGAGCCGAGGCTGGAAGACGAGTGCGCCACGCAGATCCTGGCCGGACAGGTGGACGGCAGCGGGATCCCGTACCGGCCCTATTACGGCCTTCCCACGTACAACGACTGGCTCGCCGCACGGAGCCTCGACGGCTCCAACGTCACCATCGGATACGCCGACAACGGCGTGCTGAACGAGGATCCCAGCGGGCACACGTCGGGTCGGGTGAACGAGAGCGTCTGCGGCAGCCCCGGGGCCGACGGGCACGGCCAGTTCGGGGCCGCCCTCGCGGGCGGGGTCTGCAACCACACGCCGGAGGCGAACACGGGCTACCTCTACGGTCTGGGGGTTGCGCCGGCGGTCAACTTCATCAACATTCCCTTCCTCAAGGCCGTCGACCCCTGCACTGACGACGACGCCGCCCGGGCTCGGGACACCGTCGCCAACAGCGGCCCCAACGGAGTGCCCGGGACGATCCAGAACAATTCCTGGGGATCGGGAGGGTACAGCGCCGACGGCAACACGGTTGAAGACGTCTCCTACACGGCCTTCGAACAGATATTCGACGCTCTGGTGCGTGACGCCGACTCGGTGGCCGCCGGGAACCAGCCGCTGATCACCTGCTTCTCGTCCGGCAACGAAGGGAACAGGACGCCCGGCTCCGCGGGCGACAGCCCCGCCAGCCTGACGCGACCCAAGGCGGCCAAGAACATCCTCGTCACCGGATCCAGCTCGGTCTACCGTCCCTCGGCGGGCGGGATCGACATCGACGACCGGAGTTTCTTCAGCAGTCAGGGGCCGACTCTCGACGGCCGGATCAAGCCCGATTTCATGGCCCCGGGCGGCGTGCCAGGCAACGTCGCCGGGATCGCCTCCGCCTCGGTGAACAATTATCCCCTTGCCCTGGGGGACGGGCTGCACAGCCTCAATGCCGGAACTTCCTTCGCGACCCCCGGGACGGCGGGAGGAGCGGCCCTCCTGGTCCAGTGGTGGCAGCGCTTCGCCGCCGCGGTCCCGTCCCCGGCGATGGTGAAGGCGCTCCTCGTCAACAGCTCCCGGGACATGCAGGGGGGGAACACCTCCGACCTGATCCCGAACCGGCACGAGGGGTGGGGACGCTGGGACCTGGGGAACATCCTGGAGCCGGGAACTCCCACGATCGAGGCCGTCCCGCCGCTCTTCACGAAGACGAGCGGGCTGGCGGCCCTCTACCTGGATCAGGGGATCGTTTTCAACACCGGCGGCGACCAGTACCAGGTGAGTTTCATCCCTTCGGATCCCACCCAGCCCCTCAAGGCGACGCTGGTCTGGACCGACGCGCCGGGCGCCGTCGGCTCGTGTCCCTCCCTCGTGAACGACCTCGACCTTGAACTGGTGCAGAACGGGAAGATCGTCCTGCGGGGTAATGCGTTCACCGGCGGCATCACCGCGGCGGGCGGGCCCGCCGACCACACCAACAACGTGGAGCAGGTGATTCAGCCCGGCCCCTCCGGCTTTTACACCCTCACCGTGAAGGCGGTGACGCTACCCGGTGACGGGATCCCCGCGAACGCCGACACCACCGATCAGGACTTCGCCCTGGTGGTCACCAACGCGGTGCCCTACTCGGGGCCGATCCTGTCCGCCGGCACCGTCAGTGCCGCCGACGTCTGCCCCGGCGGGGGGTCCGGCGGCGACATGGTCATCGATCCCGGCGAGACGGTGGTCTTCTCCGTCCCGCTGGCCAACTCGGGCGGCGCCGCGGCCACGGCCGTCAGGGGCGGCCTCGCTTCACAGACTCCCGGCGCGACCATCCTGGACGGCTCCTCCGCCTACGCCGACATCCCGGCGGGCAGCGTGGGGAATCCGAACGCCGGCGACACGCTCAGCGTGTTCGTCTCCGACACCCTTCCCTGCGGCGCCGGGGTCGATCTGGTCCTGCACGTCTTCACGGGACAGGAGAGCTTCGCGGTTCCCATCCATTTCGACGTCGGAGCCGAGACGGTGACGACCGAGAGTCTCAGCGGCACGACGGGCTCCGTGAATGACGATGCCCTCGTTCCCAGCGTCTTCACCACGCCGATCGCGGCCTCGGGGACCATCCGGGACATCTCTCTCGACGTCGGCCTCACCAGCAAGGATGGCTCCTATCTCTTCGACGACTACATGGTCACGCTGACTTCTCCCCAGAACACCGGAGTGATCGTCCACAGCGGCCCGATCCCCTGCATGGCCCTGAACACGACCTTCCCCGACAGCCGCCTGGCCCAGGTCGGCAGCATGGACCTGTACAAGGGGCAGGATGCGGGAGGGATCTGGACCCTGCTTGTGTATGACCGGAACAACAGCGTTGGAACATGTGACCTGCCTGGGAAGCTACAACCCTGCTCCCGGGGGACGGTCGACTCCTGGGGCCTCCATATCACCCGGGAGAGCGCTCCGGCCTGCAACGCCTGCGGCGTGCCGGCTCCCTCGGAGGTGAGCGCTCCGGGATCCCCGTCGTCCCTCCTCCTGCGTCGCGACAAGTCGACGGGGATGGTGACCTTCACCTGGGAGAACCTGGGGACCCTCGTCGATTCCTACCGTCTCTATGAGGGCAGGATTGACCTTCTGGTCGACGCCGGCGTCACCCCCTCCAACACCGCCCCGGTTCAGTGCGGGATCCTCGATTCCACCACCGCCTTCGTCCCGGGCGACGGAAATTTCTTCTACCTCGTGGCGGGCCAGAAGGAATCCCTGATCGGCCCGCTGGGAGAGGCCACCGATCCCGTCATGTATCCCCGATCGGCCGACCAGACCTGCACGGTGACGGCTCCTCCCCCGGAGGTGAGCGCTCCGGGATCCCCGTCGCCCCTCCTCGTGAGTCGCGACCCCTCGACAGGGATTGTGACCTTCACCTGGGAGAACCTGGGGACCCTCGCCGATTCCTACCGTCTCTATGAGGGCAGGATTGACCTTCTGGCCGACACCGGCGTCGCTCCCTCCAACACCGCCCCGGTTCAGTGCGGGATCCTCGATTCCACCACCGCCTTCGTCCCGGGCGACGGAAATTTCTTCTACCTGGTGGCGGCCCAGAAGGGATCCCTGATCGGCACGCTGGGAGAGGCCACCGATCCCGTCACGTATCCCCGATCCGCCGACCCGACCTGCCCGTAACGGCGCGAAAGCCCCTTCGGTCCACGCTTTCTCGGCTGCAGTGCCCCGGCACCGCCCGCTTTCAGCTTGGCGTGGTCGCGGTGAACGGTCCCCTCGATACACTCCAAAGGCTGCCGCCAACGCCGTGATCGGCGCGAGATGCAGACCCGCGGCAATGGCCACGGCAAGACGAAGGCCGACCTCGTCGTCCTGCCTGCACTCGTAGATCGGACCCGAGGCATTGAACGGAACGACCTTGCCGCCCTCGCGGAACACCGCGAGATCGGAACTCACAACCTCGGCGGCGTTGGGAAGCAAGGGAAGACGGGAGCGGAACTGGACGGTTTTCATATGTCACCGTAGCCATATGCCACACCTCGCACGAAGTAAGCGGAAAATGCGGAATTTTCAGGGCATGTCAGGAGCCCTGCGATGAGAAACGCGCCCTGATACTGACGGAGCGAAAGCTCCGGTTCCATCAGCACCGTCAGAAATCGGCACACATCGTCAAAATAATACTTGTTAACATCGCATTTTGCTTGTATGTCTCCGCAAAGAATATTTGTAAGGAACAGGCGAGGGTTTCCGATGTTCCGACGCGCGTTTATCTCCCCCGCATGGGGAAGCAGCATCGCTTCGGCGTCGTCCGAAGCGAACGGACTCCCCAGGACAGCCACCTTACCCTTACGGAGAACGGAACGATTTTGCGTGTTCGAGGAGAAAAGGAGCGTGCTTATCGAGTAAAGCCAACGATTGATCGAAGCGTGTTTCATTCGTCGATCATGGAAAGACACCGCCGCGGGGTTCCACGGCGGGTGGCAGTAGGGGGGAAAACCCGCCTCGAGGGGAACCATCCATCCCCAATAGGGAGCTACCGATGAGATTCGGAAAGGTGATGATACTGCTCGTAGCGATGTGTTTCTGTGTATCCGGCCAGTTGTTCGCCGCCGGGGGCCCGGCCGTGGCGACGGCCGGAAACAACCTGTCCCTCCCGGTGATCTGGGCGGAGGGCAAGACCCTGGATCTGCGTGGAGTTGCGCTGCAGGCGACGCTCGACGGTCCGTACACCCTCGACGAGTTCGGCGTCAAGTGGTACTACCAGCAGGAGTTACTCAACTACTGGCAGGCCGAGTCGGTCAACGCGAGCGCCTCGCCGGTCCAGGTCAGCTGGGTCGACTGGGGCGACAACATGGAGTCCCAGGTCTGGACGATCAAGTCGATCGTCCGCACCGAGGTGGTCCTTTACAAGGACCTCGCCACTCCGATGACAGGCTACCAGATGGCCTTGCTCTGGGGTGGGGGCGTCGATGAGATGTGGGGGACCAACGGCGTCCAGTACGCCAGCAGCCAGGCGACGGTGTTCTCCTGGCTCGCCCGCTACACCATTCAGAAGCTGACCACGGTCCCCTACACCACGGAGGGAGGGGTGATCGACAACAACAGCCTGGGGCTCACCTGGAACGGGGAGACGCACTCGTGGCAGGGCCCGGTCGGCGCGACGCTTTACAACAGCGCGGTCTGGGAAGCCGAGGGTGTGGACGGGCACGCGCTTTCCGCGATCTACTCGGCGGAGCTCAACATCCCGGGCAAGGTGATCTACGGCTGGAACTGGAACCTGAAGAAGCTCAACGCGGGCACCGGCTACTACCGCGTCACCTTCAGCTTTGATCCGACGACCGGCCCCGACAAGACCCCGGTCGCGTGCAACACCTTCTTCGCCGACGGAGTCACTCAGATCATGCCGGCCAACCCGGGCGGCGGTGTCGCTCAGCTCGACTTCGCAAACAACCTCAGCTACATCGACATGCTGATCACTGAGAAGTAGGTCCTACGACACGGAAAGGGAAAGCGGTCCTCTGACGCAACAAGGAAAGTCGCTGGGGTGACCCGGTTCCGATCCCCCGCGGCGCATCAGCCCTGACTTGAAGTTGGTGACCCGAACGGGGGCAGGCGATCGCGCCTGCCCCCGTTTTTCTGCGCCGAACATCCAGGTGGCCGCCGACTTGGCGCGAGTCGCGCGGGGACGGCCCCGGCCGCCGCGAGAAGACCGACGCATCTCGTTTCCAACTCTGGAATAATGGAAGTGACGAACCACCGTCAACCAGCCGGAAGAATGAGGCACATCGCGGCCGCTACATCACCCACGCATACCCGAGCTTGACGAACACCGTGCGGTCGGACGGCGTCAGGCCGACCCCCGTTGCTCCCGCCCGCCCCTCCGAATAGCCGACGAAGAGAAGCGTCTGGGGGTTCACCTTGTAGGAGAAGAGGAGCTGCGACAGCAGGCCGCGCGACCGCGGCGGGATCGGCGGCTCCCCCTCGCCGGGAGCCGGATAGAGCGACGGATCGCGGCGGAGCGCCTGGTACTGGAGGATCGCGCGGAAAAAGGAACGTAGGCCGAGGTGGTAGGCCAGCCGGACCTGCGTCAGGTTCACGCGATAGAGGCGCCCGCCGGAAAGATCGAGCGCCTCGAAGGTGTGGTCGAGCTGCAGCCGGAAGTGGCGCCGATCGTAGGTGAGCCCCGGCTCGAGGTGGACGAGCCGCCCGAGCCGCGCTCTGCCGGCGGGGCTCTCGTAATCCACCTGGTCCCCGAACTGCCCGCCGAGAGAGCAGGTGAAGTCCCCGGTCGGGCGGATGTTGAAGAAAAAGGTCCCTCCCCACTTGTCGAAGGTCGTTCCGTCGAAGAACTCCTTCCGCCGCCAGGCCAGCCCCTCGAGCCACGACTGGTAAGGCCCGGAGGCGTAGAAGATGAAGTCGACGGCCTGGTCCGTCAGCGTGCCGTCGTGCCTTTTCGTCCGGGAGACCTCTGCGCCGAGGCGGACCTCGCCGATCGCCGCGCCGGGCTTCCCCCACCAGAGCTTTTCGAAGCCGGCTTCCGCTTCGCGGGTATCCACCCGCGGGATGAACCCGAGGTCCGCTCGAAAGTCCCGCCCGAGGTCGTGGTAGCTGGCCCAGCCGTTCCACCGCCGGGACTCGTGCTGGTACGACAGGCTCCCCACAGAGCCCTCGAAGCCGCCCTGCGGCTGGCCGTGCGCCGTGGCCAGAGCCTCCGGGTACTCGGTGCGCGAGCGCAGCGCCTGGAACACGAGCTTGTCGGTTCCGGTCAGCCGCACGAGGCCGTCCACGCCGGCGACCCGGTTCGAGTACCCCTCCCCCTCGCGGTCGGTGAACAGGACGCCGAGCGTCGAGGCTTTCCCGGCGTCGATGCGGTAGCGCGCGATCACCGCGTCGGAGCCCGATCCCAGCGCGCCGGTCGTGGACCCTTGGTTCGACGGGAAGATCAGGTTCGTCTCGGTGTCGTGGCCGACGAACGCACCGACCGCCTGCCTTCCCTGTTTGCCGGAGAGCTTCACCCCCCACGACGGATCGGCGAGCGTGCGCGTCGAGACCGCCTGGAAAGGGGTCTCGAAGTAGTCGGCCCCCTCGAGGAACAGCGGCCGTTTCTCCGGGTAGAACAGAGCGAATCTCGTGTTCACCGCCAGCTGCCGCGCATCCGCCTCCACCTGCGAGAAATCCGGGTTCAACGCGGCGTTCAGGCTGAGCCCGGGGGTGATCCCCCAGCGGGCGGAGAGGCCGGGATCCGTCTCGACCTTCCCTCTCTCCATGGGCCCCGACGGAAAGTCGGGGCGCTCGTCGGTGCGGTGAGCGGTCAGCGTCGGGTCGAGTTCGACGGCACGGCCGGGGGCGATCCCCTCGAGGCCGACGATCTTCGCGTTCTGACAGACGAAGCAGTTGCGGTTGCGGTCGATCGGGGTGACCGACAGCTGGTGGCGCTTCGTGCGCGGATAGCTGCGCGTCGGCTGGATCCCCCAGATCCTCTCCGCGGCGGTGGGGGGGAATCGAAGCGACGTGAACGGGATCGCGATCTCGACCTCGTACCCCTCCGGCGTGATCCGCCCTGCGGAGTCCCAGATCGCGTCCCACGAAAAGTCCTCGCCGCTCCCGACGTCGTTGAGCACGCCGTCCGCCTGGACGCCGAGCGGGTTGGCGTGGAATTCGAAGGCGCGCCGGTCGTCGCCGAACGTGTCGAGGATGATCCCGACGAAGTCGTCGCGGAACAGCGCGTCGCGGTCCGACAGGTGCGCCCGGATGCGCTCGGGCTCGGGGTCGAAGGCGCGGAACCCGACGTAGAAAAACCGGTCGTCGTAAGCGACGAGGCACTCCGTCCGGACCGGCGCCGGCACGTTCTCGTCCGGCCGGAATTCGTTCAGGAGCTCGAGCAGCAGCGCGGTCGCCCAGGCGGCGTCGTCGAGGACGCCGTCCACCTTGACCGGCGCGGCGGCCCGCGGCACCCTGTACGCCGGCGTCGGGGGAGCGTCCGCCGCCGCCGGGCCCGTCACCGCGAGGCAAGCCGCCACGAGCAGCAAAGCGACCGCTGTTCTCGATCGCGAATCCTGCATGAAGCTCCTCGAGCGCGACGGGTCAATCCGCCGCGATCTCCTCCCAGCGGGCATAAAGCGCCCGGAGCCGCTCGTCCGCCTCCTGCCGATCGCGCCCCACCTCCCGGGCCTTGCGGGCGTCCCGGAAGACGGCGGGATCCGCCTGCAGCGCGGCCAGCTCGCGCACGCGCGCCTCGAGCGACGCGATTTCCTTCTCGACCGGTGCCAGGCGTTTTTCCGCCGCTTGCCGCTCCCGATACCTTCGGTTGCGTTCCTCCGCCTCCTCCCGCTTGGTCTCGCGGGCCCGCTGTCTCGCGAGGGCAGCCTCGTCCGGCGTGCCGCCGGCCGCCTCGCGAGGAGCGTCCTCTTCCTCTCGCCTCCTGCGCTCGAGAAAAGTGTCGTAATCGCCCGGGTAGAAGTCGATCTTCCCGCCGCCGATCTCGGCGATCGAGGTGGCGATCCGATTGATGAAGTACCGGTCGTGGGAGATCACGACGAGCGTTCCGTCGTACTCGTCCAGCGCGTCCTCGAGGACCTCGCGGCTCTTGAGGTCGAGGTGGTTCGTCGGCTCGTCGAGGAGCAGCAGGTTCGCCGGACGGATGAGCATCCGCGCCAGAGCGAGCCGCGCCTTCTCCCCCCCCGAGAGCACCGCAACCCTCTTGTCCACGTCCGCGCCGGAGAACAGAAAACAGCCGAGGAGCGAGCGGAGGCGCTGGACCATCCCCGGATCGGCCGCCTTCTCCATTTCCTCGAGCACGCTGGCCCGGGGATCGAGGGCATCGAGCTGGTGCTGCGCGTAGTACCGGACGACCACGTTGTGCCCCAGGTCGAGCCGCCCGCCGTCGGGGAGGAGCCGTCCGGAGATCAGCTTGAGGAGAGTGGACTTTCCGGCGCCGTTCGGCCCGACGAGCGCCGCGCGGTCGCCGCGCCGCAGCAGCAGGTCGGCGTCGCGATACACCACGGTGTCGCCGAACGCTTTCGCGAACTTCTCCCCGCGGACCACGTCGTCGCCGGACCGGGGCGCCTCGGGGAAGCCGAACCGGATCCGCCGGACCCGGCTCGGCGCCTCGATCCGCTCGACCTTCTCGAGGGCGCGCAGGCGAGACTGGACCTGCCTCGCCTTCGTCGCCTTGTAGCGGAACCGCTCGACGAACCGCTCCACGCGCGCGATCTCGCGCGCCTGCATCCTCGCCGCCTCCTCGAGCGCCTCCTCCCGGGCCGCGCGCTCGGAGAGATAGCCGTCGTAGTTCCCCGGGTACGCGGTGAGGCGCCCCCGGTCCAGCTCGACGATCTCCTTCACCATCCGGTTGAGGAAGTAGCGGTCGTGGGAGACCACGACGAACGCTCCGTCGAAGGTCGAGAGGAACTCCTCGAGCCAGCGGATCGCCTCGAGGTCGAGGTGGTTCGTCGGCTCGTCGAGAAGCAGCAGGTCGGGGGAGCCGAGGAGGAGCCGGGCCAGGACCACCCGCATCCTCCAGCCGCCCGACAGGACGGACAGCGGGGAGTGGAATCGCGCCTGGGCCACGCCGAGGCCGCTCAAGATCGCCTTCGCGCGCGCCTCCACCCGATCGCCGCCGACCGCCTCGAAACGGTGCCTGGCGTCGCCGTACGCTGCCGCCACGGCGTCCATGTCGGGATCCCCCTGCGTCATGTCCGCCATCCGGTGCTCGAGCCGCTCGATCTCGTCCTCGAGGCGCTCGAGACCGGCGAACCCGTCGAGGACGACGGAGAGCACGCTCCCCTCCTCGACGGTTTCCACCTCCTGCGGCAGGTAGCCGATCCGCAGCGCGGACGGCCGGTTCACTTCCCCCGCGTCCGGAGCATCGAGCCCGGCCAGGATGCGAAGAAGCGTGGTCTTGCCGGCGCCATTGGGGCCGACGAACCCGAGGCGAGCCCCCCTCGGAATCATCCACGAGAGCCCGTCGAATAGAACCTGGGCGCCGAACTGGCGGCGGATCCGGTCGAGATGCACCATGCCGGAAGGGTTCCTCGCTCGGCCGCCGGGATGCTGACACCGTGAGGCCGGCCCGCTATTGTAGAGGACCGGCGCCACGCTCCCCAGGGTGGCGGCCGGCGCGTTCGGAGGGTCCCCCCATGAATCGAGCGCTCGCGCGGGCTTTTCGTCACGCCAACGGTGTCGCGGCCGCGGCCGTTCTCGCCGCCCTGGCCACCGGGTGCGTCGCCCGGCCGGGGCCGGCCGTCCTCCCGTCCTCCGCCCCTCCTCGGCCCCACCCGGTCAAGGTCGCCCTGGTCCTCGGCGGCGGGGGCGCCCGCGGCTTCGCGCACGTCGGCGTGATCCGGGTGCTCGAGCAGGAGAAGATCCCGGTGGACCTCGTGGTCGGCGCCAGCGCCGGCAGCCTGATCGGCGCGATCTACGCCGATTCGGGCGACTCCTTCGAGCTCGAGTCGGCGGCGTGGAAGGCCGAGAAGGACGACCTCTTCGACTGGTCCTGGCTCGGATCGTCCCGCGGTCCGGTGACCGGGAAGGCGCTCGAGGCGTTCGTCGCGCGGCATGTGCGCGCGACATCGATCGAGGAACTCGAGCTCCCGTTCGTCGCGGTCGCGACCGATCTCAATACCGGCGAGGAGGTGGTTCTCGACCGGGGGCCGGTTGGCCCGGCGATCCACGCCTCGAGCGCGATTCCCGGGGTGTTCCGGCCGGTGACGCTCGACGGGCGCACGCTGGTCGATGCCGGCGTCGTCGATCCGGTTCCGGTATCCGTCGCCCGCGCGCTGGGCGCCGATGTCGTGATCGCCGTGGACATCGGCATGGAGCTGGGCGCGGAGGAGCCGGGCAATCTCGCCTCGATCACGCTTCGCTGCATCGCTCTCCTCGGACGGGAGCTGGCGCGGATCAAGTCGAGGGAGGCCGACGTCGTGATCGCGCCGAAGGTCGGCGACACCAGTTCGTTCGACTTCGGCAGGAAGAAGGAACTGATGGCGGCCGGAATCGCCGCCGCTCGCGAAGCTGTCCCCGCCATCCGGGAAGCGATCGCGCGGGCCGCGCTCCGCCCGTCGCCGGTTCCGGCGCACGCCCCGTAGAAAATCGTTGCGGCCTGCCCCGGACCGGCCGCGCGGCGTTCTTGGGGGTCGAAAGAAGCTCGGGACGCTATATTCGTCCCGGTCGGCGTGTCGCGGACCTCCGGGGGACGATTCGCATGCGAACTCTCGACAAGATCGTTCTCTCGATCGCGGGGCTTCTCGTCCTCTCCTGGGAGGGCGCGGAAGCCTCGCGGCGTCGCTACCTCCTCGACGTGCCCGAGGGGAGCGACTCCGCGTTCGAGGTCGAAGTCGAGGTCGAGCACGCGGGGATTCTCGCGGTCGTGGCGGAGTGGGACGGGTCGCGCATCGTGTCGTTCCGTCTCGACGGGCCCGGGGATCGCACGGTCATGGACCGCCGTTCGGGTCCCTCCCCCCAGCGGATGGAAGTACCGATCACCGGGGCGATGCTCGCTTCGGGGGAGAAGTTCAAGCTTTCGATCCGGTCGCTCCCCGGCCGGGGATTCGCGAGCGGGACGCTCACGCTCGAATTGCCGGACGCCCCCGGGATCGTCGAGGAAAGACGAAAGGCCGCGGAGCCGCCTCCTCCCCCACCCCCCGTCCAGGACCCGTGGACCGTCTCCGCGAAGGCGCCCGAGGGCGCGTCTTCGTCGGTGGAGCGCCTCTTTGCCGCGGTGGAGCGCTTCCGGACGCTCGTCGTGACCGGCGATGGCCAGCCGATGCCGGACACCTGCGGATGGCGCTCCAACCTCCTGCGCAGGCTGGCGGGGTGGCGCGACGACGGCGCCGCGGGCCGTCCGTGGCCGCCGGCGTCCACCTTGCGGTTTCTGCAGCGCCTGTCGGCGACGGTCGCGGAAGTCGACGAGTTGCGCACTTCCAGGGACCCGATCCTCGGCGGGCCGGTTCCGGAAGACTCGCTCCGAAAGCGGGCATGGCTCCAGGTTCGAAAGGAACGGATCCGGCCTCTCGAGCGGAAACTGGACGCTCTGACCGAAGCGCTCCGCGGCGGGTTCGCGCCGGACCTCGAGGCGGAGCGCTGGCCGCCTCGGCTCGTCGCCTGCCTCACGGCCTCGGAGCGCCACTTCGAGGAACGCGTCCGCCTCGGAGGCGAGGAGCAGGCTTCGAACCTCGACCTCGCGAAGGCCCAGTGGCCCTCCATTCTCGCGGCCGCGGAGGCGTTCTCGAGCCTCTCCGCCGCCGGCGCGCCGTCCGCCGGACGCTCCTAACTCCTGCTACTGTAGTGCACCGGGAAGGAGTAGCGCATGAAGGGACGGGTGGCGGCGCTCAGGGTCGAATCCTCGACGATTCTCGAGTCGATCGAGCGGCTGTGCGAGTTCGCCGGCATGCACGGCGCGCTCGCCGGCGGCCGAACGACGATCCTCAAGGACAACATCTCCTGGCACTTCCCGTTCCCCGGCGCCAACACGACCCCCTGGCAACTCGAGGGAACGATCAGGGCGCTGCGCGCCGCGGGCTTCCCCGACCTCTCCTGCGTGCAGAACAGGACCGTGGTGACCGACGCCTTCAAGGGGGAGGATCTCAATCGCTACCTCCCGGTGCTCTCCGCCTACGGCGTCCCGATCCTGTACAACTTCCGCGAGAAGGACATGACGTGGACGGAGTACCGGCCGAAGGCGCGGCTGCACGTCCTCGACCGGATCTACCCGGACGGGATCAGGGTCCCGGACTATTTCCACGGAAAAAATGTGGTCCACCTTCCCACCGTCAAGTGCCACATCTACTCGACGACCACCGGCGCCATGAAGAACGCCTTCGGCGGCCTCCTCCACGAGCACCGGCACTACACGCACTCCTGGATCCACAGGACGCTCGTCGACCTGCTCGCCATCCAGAAGGAGATCCACCCGGGGATCTTCGCGGTGATGGACGGAACCACCGCAGGGGACGGCCCCGGGCCAAGGACGATGCGTCCCGTGGTCAAAAGCTGGATGCTGGCCTCGGCGGACCAGGTGGCGATCGACGCGGTGGCGGCGAAGATGATGGGATTCGACCCGATGTCCATCGAGTACATCCGTGTCGCTCACGACGACGGACTGGGCGTCGGCGACCCACGCGACATCCAGGTGGTCGGGGACGACGTGTCGGGAGAGTCCTGGGGATTCCGCGTGGGGGACAACGGGGCGAGCCTCGTCGGGCGCCTGCTCTGGTTCTCGCCGCTCAGGCGATTCCAGAAGCTGTTCTTCAGGACCCCCCTGGTCCACGCCTTCGTCTTCGGGTCCGAGCTCTACCACGACTACTATCGCTGGCCGCTGCGCGACCGCCACGTCTTCGAGCAATGGAAGCGCGAGACGGAGTGGGGCCGCCTGTTCGAGCGGTACGGCCAGGGCCCGCTCGCGCGCTGACGGTCGCCTCCCGCCGGACCCGTTCCTAGAAGCTCAGTTCCCCCCGCTCCGGGCGCAGCGTCGTGGACTCGTGCGCGTGGAGGAACCCGTCGATCGTGTGCCGGTCCTCGGGGCCGAACCGCTCGAACTCGATCCCCATCCCCGGGGCGCTCAGCTCGGCGCCCGCCGCGCGATCGGGGGGCACGGCGCGGACGACCCGTCCGATCACGTGCACGTTCCCTTCCGCCGCGGGGAGCGGGAAGGAGAGGGCGCACCGCATGCCGATTTCGATCGGCACCGGGGTCTCGACGAAGATCCCGCTCGGCGACAGGTCGCGGGTGAATCCGAGCAGCAACGGGCGCTCGCCGTCGAAAAAAACAGGAGCGCGCAGAGGAACGCGCGGCCTTCTGAGGTAACACCAGACCCGGTTCCGGCCGAGGGACCTCGCCTCGTCGAGCGCCTCGCGCGCCCGGGCGAGCAGGTCGCTTCCCCTCTCCGCGTCGGCCGGGAACGAAGCCGCGCCAAGGCTCAAGGTGGCGCGGATCGGGCCGTCGGGCTGCCTCAGGTTCCCGAATCGGAAACGCTCCACCGTCGAACGAAGCCGCGCCGCGAACTGGCGCGCTTCACCGCGTCCCGCGCCCGGGAGAATGACCGCGAAGTCGTCGTCTCCGAGGCGAGCGACGAAAGCGTCGTCGCCGACGGCGGCCCTCAAGATCCCGGCGAGCTTGAGTAAAACCTCGTCCCCGGCCGTCCGGCCGAGCCGGTCGTTGACGCGGCGCAGGTGGTCCACGTCCGCCAGCACGAGGGCGAGAGGCCGCGCCTCGAGGGTGGATTGCTCGATCGACGCCGCGAGCTTTTCCTCGAGCGAGGCGCGATCGGCGAGCCCCGTCATTTCGTCGCGCCCTCCCG
This sequence comes from Terriglobia bacterium, assembly GCA_963790465.1. GTDB lineage: Bacteria > Acidobacteriota > Polarisedimenticolia > Polarisedimenticolales > JAIQFR01 > JAIQFR01. Next base: position 14,021 of record CAWBOP010000026.1, read on the forward strand.
CGGCCGCGTCGATCGACGACGCGCCGGAGCGCGCCAGCACCCGCAGCACCGTGACCGTGGTCCGGCCGCTCGCACCGGGGAAGCGGATCGCCTCGGCCTCGACCTCCACGGTCCGGCCATCCCGGCAACCGAGGGTCAGACCGAGCCTCGCGGCGTCCTCGTCGGCGTCGAGCAGCTGCGCGCCCGGCGGGATCGCCGTCGCGACGGGATTCCCCGGATCGCGGCTCGACATCGTCAGCACCAGCGGCCCGGCGCGGCCCACCACCTCGACCGCCGGCCAGCCGGTCAAGTCCTCCATTCCCTGGTCGAACCCGAGGATCGTGCCTCCGGTGTCCAGGATGAACGACGCGTTATCGGCGCGGCGATCCCGCCGGCCCGTGGTCGAAGGATGACCCGTGGTGCCCCCCTGGTACGTCATCTTGCTGCCCTCCGCTTTCGCCTAATGTATAGAGTCCGCGTGGACCCGCCGCAACACGAGGCCGGGCGGACGACGCCCGCTCGCGTTAGAATCCCGCTCGATGATCTTGCTCCGGGCCGCAGCTTGGATCGCCATCGCGCTCGTCGGCGCCCTCTCCGTCGCCACGATCGCCTTCGCGCGCGGCGAGCCGGTCTCGGCCGCGTATCTCGTCGTCGCGGCGGTTTGCACCTACGCGATCGGCTACCGGTTCTACTCGAAGTTCATCGCGGCGAGGGTGCTGGCCCTGAGCGATCGGCGGCCGACTCCGGCCGTGCGGATCGCCGACGGGCGCGACTTCGTGCCGACGAACCGCTGGGTGGTGTTCGGCCACCACTTCGCCGCGATCGCGGGGCCGGGTCCGCTCGTCGGGCCGATTCTCGCCGCGCAGTTCGGCTACCTTCCGGGCACGCTCTGGATCCTCGCGGGCGTCGTGCTGGGGGGCGCGGTCCAGGACTTCGTGATCCTCGCGGCGAGCCTGCGGCGCGACGGCCGCTCTCTCGCCAAGCTCGCGCACGACTACCTGGGACGGTGGGGCGCGATCGCGGCAACGCTCGGGATCCTGCTGATCATGGTGATCCTGATCGCCGTGCTCGGCCTCGTCGTCGTCAACGCGCTGGCCGAGTCGCCCGTGGGGCGTGTTCACGGTCGGAGCGACGATCCCGATCGCGCTGATCATGGGGGTCGTGATGCGCGGGCGGCCACGGCCGCCAGGTGCTCGTCGCGACGGTGATCGGCGTCGGCGCTCCTGGCGCTCGCCCTCGTCGGGCGGACGGTGGGTTTCGCTGCACCCGCAGCTCGGCCCGGCGCTTCACCCTCGGCCGTCTGCCGCTCGCCTGGGCGGTGATCCTGTACGGCCTCGCGGCGTCGGTGCTGCCGGTCTGGCTGCTGCTCGCGCCGCGGGACTACCTCTCGACGTTCGTCAAGCTCGGCACGGTGCTGCTCCTCGCGGTCGGGCATCCTCTCGGTCCGTCCGGACCTGCACATGCCGGCGCTCACCCGGTTCGCCGACGGGAGCGGGCCGATCTTCGGCGGGCAAGATCTTCCCGTTCTGCTTCATCACCATCGCCTGCGGCGCGATCTCGGGGTTCCACGCGCTGATCGCGAGCGGCACGACACCGAAGCTCCTGAAGCGCGAGACCGACGCCCGGATGATCGGCTACGGCGGGATGCTCCTCGAGAGCCTCGTCGCGATCATGGCCCTCGTCGCCGCCGCGTCGCTCCCGCCGGGGCAGTACTTCGCCATCAACTCGCAAGAAGAGCGTCGAGTGGATCGCGCAGCAGGGGTTCCCGGTCATCGTCCGGGGAGATGCAGGAGCTGGCGGACCGCGTCGGCGAGAAGTCGATCCTCGGACGGACCGGCGGGGCCCCGTGCCTCGCGGTGGGCATGGCGGAGATCTTCAGGCGCTTTCTCGGCGGGGACCGGCTCGCGGGCCTCTGGTACCACTTCGCGATCATGTTCGAGGCGCTGTTCATCCTGACGACGCTCGACGCCGGGACGCGGGTCGGGCGCTATCTCCTGCAGGACGCGCTCGTCCGGATCTTGCCGGGGCTTTCGGGCTCCGGGTGGGGAGCGAACCTCGTCGACCAGCACGGCATTCGTCGCGGCGTGGGGGTACTTCCTGCTCGCCGGGGTCGTGGACCCGAGCGGCGGCGTGTGGATCCTCTGGCCGCTTTTCGGCATCGCCAACCAGCTCCTGGCCGCCACGGCCCTCGCGATCGCCGCGACGATCTTCTTCAGGACCGGCAGGGCGCGCTACGCCTGGGTGCCGCTCTTGCCGCTCGGATTCCTGCTCTCGGTCACGTTCACGGCGGGGATCCAGAAGATCTTCCACTCCGATCCTCGCATCGGCTTCCTCGCGCAAGCGGCCGCGCCGGGGACCGGGACCGCGGCGGCGTTCAACGCCCGCCTCGACGCGGTCGATGGCCGGTATCTTCCTCGTCCTCGTGGCGACGGTCGTGCTATCGGCGGCGCGGCAGTGGATCCTCGTGCTCCGGCGCCGCATCCCCGTGGAGCCGGAGTCGCCTCCCCTGCCCGGAGATGGCTCCGGGCGGCCGGTGTTCGGAGAGGTCCCCCCGGTCGGCGGCAGGCACCACTGCTGCTGACCGGTGCCTTCGTACCTGGCCGCGTTCCGGGAACGCGGCCGCGGTGAACCGCACTCGACCCCGGAAGGGAGACGTCATGGGCGATCCGATGGTGGCGGAGAAGATCGAGCAGGTTCCGGCGATCCTGAAGGAGACCGGTTTCGACGCGTGGCTGCTGTTCGCGCGGGAGACGCACACGATTCACGACCCGTGTTTCGACCTGGTCGTCGGAGCCAACGTGACCTGGCAGTCGGCGTTCCTGCTCACCGCGACCGGGGAGCGCATCGCGATCGTGGGCAGCCTCGACAAGGCCAATCTCGAGACGCACGGCCACTACGCGGAGATCGTCCCGTACGTGGGCGGGATCACCGACAGCTTGCGGCAGGCGCTCGCCCGCTTCGATCCGAAGCGGATCGCGATCAATTTCTCGGTGAACGACCTGATGGCCGACGGTCTGACCCACGGGATGTACCTGACGCTGCTGCAGGCGCTCGAGGGAACGCCGTACGCTTCGCGGCTTCACTCCTCGGAGCGGATCGTGTCCGCCCTGCGCGGCCGGAAGACCGCCACCGAGCAGGCACGGATCCGCGCGGCGTGCGAGGCCACCGTGGGGATCTTCGAGCGGCTGACGCCGCGTCTTCGCGCGGGTCTCACCGAGAAACAGGTGGCGGGAATGCTCCGGGAGGAAATGTCCCGCGCCGGCGGGCTCTCGCTGGCCTGGGACGAGGAGCACTGCCCGGCGGTGTTCACCGGCCCCGAGTCGGCGGGCGCGCACGCCGGCCCCACCGACCGGCCGATCGAGCCGGGCCACGTCATGAACGTGGACTTCGGCGTGCGCAAGGACGGCTATTGCTCCGACCTCCAGAGGACCTGGTACTTCCTGCGGCCCGGCGAGACGTGCGCTCCCCAAGCGGTGCAGCGCGGCTTCGACACCATCGTGCAGGCGATCCGGGAGTCCGCCCTGGCGCTTCGTCCCGGACACACCGGCGCCGAGATCGACACCGTCGCGCGGTCGTACATCACCGATCGCGGTTATCCGGAGTACCCGCACGCCCTCGGCCATCAGATCGGGCGCGACGCCCACGACGGGGCGGGGCTACTCTGCCCGCGATGGGAAAGATACGGCACGCTCCCCGATCTCGAGGTGGAGGCCGGGCAGTGTTACACGCTGGAGCCGCGGCTTCCGATCGAGGGGCACGGGATCGCGACCTGCGAGGAAATCGTGGCGGTCACCTCCGGCGGCTGCGAGTTCCTGAGCCGTCCGCAGGACGCGTTGTATCTCGTTCGCTAGCGGCGGAACGTTTGGAGAGGAAGAGCAACGCGACCGCTCCGGCGTGGACGGAGAGGCGGAGCGAGGCTCCCGTCTCGTTGCTGAGGCCGAGAGAGCCGGGAAGGATCCGCCGGCGCTCGAGCGTCCAGCGCGTGCCGGCGAGGCTCACCGTCGCGGAGCCGCCAAGCGCCAGCAGGGAAACCAAGTGGCCGCGCACCGTGGCCGCCTCGCAGCCGCGTTTTGTGACGAGCACCGTCCCGCGTCCGGTCGGCGCGAGGATCGCCGCGAACCACCCCGCGGCGCGCCCCAGTTCGAGAAGGTTCGACCACTCGTGGTCGAGGCGCCCTCCGACGAGCCCCGCGACGGTCACCACCTGCACCCCGCGCGCGCGCAGTTCGCGAAGAGCCCCGGAAAGATCGCTGAAGTCCTTGTCCGTCGGGTAGATCACCGAGGGAACGCCGCGGGGCGGCCGGGGTGAGGAGTCGAGGTCGCCGACGAAGAGATCGGGCCGGCGCGCGTCGGCACGGCAGGTCTCGAGCCCGCCGTCCACGGCCACCAGGAGACAACGGTCGGCGAGCGAGCCGGCGAGGGCGCACGCCTTCCGCAACTCCGGCCTGAGAGCGCCGTTAAGCACCACCACGGCCGCTCGCACGCCCCCCCGTCGCTTGAGCCCCCGGAGTTCGATCTGCGGGCGCTCGCCGCTACGGTCCATCCTCATGCCCCCGCCGATAGATACCGCGACACGCGCCACGAAGCAAGAGGAACCGCACTCAGAAAAAACCCCGGAGACTCGCGCCCCCGGGGTCTTGGGTTCGACAGGTTCAAACCGGGGCTATGCCACCGGCATCACGTCCTCGGCCTGCGGCCCCTTGGGCCCCTCCTTGATCTCGAACTCGACTTCCTGACCTTCATCGAGGGTCCTGTACCCCTCGGCTCGAATCGCGGAATAGTGAACGAAGACGTCCGGGCCGTCCTCGCGGGCGATGAACCCGTACCCCTTGGTGTTGTTGAACCACTTCACCTTTCCTCTAGCCACGATCGGAACCTCCTTGCGCTAAACCCCTGGTCGGGGCACGGAACTTCCAGCGCCCCGGGCGCGTCCCGGTCCGGTTTCGAGGCCGCAAGAACCCACCGCAGGTCGGCCCCACGTGGCCTGTCCGACGGCACCCTGTCCCTTCCGCGACGATCCGGGTGAGAGTTTAGAACCTGCCGCGAGAGCCTGCAAGTGCCCGTCCGCTCGCTCCGTACGAGATGCCGCCGGCTCAACTCACCACGGCGGGATCCGATTCCGTCTCGACCTCCGTTGAATTCTCGTTCGCGACCGGGGTCGCGGGGCTCGCTTTGCCTTCCCCCACCGGCGGCCTCTGGTGGAGCGCGGGGCCGAAGGCGATGTCGAGGACCTGCTCGATTTCGCTGACGAACTGGAACGAGAGGGCCTCCCTCACCGGCGCGGCGACGTCATCGAGGTCCCTCTCGTTCTTGTCCGGCAGGATGACTCGCTTGATTCCGGCGGACTTCGCGGCGATCACCTTTTCCTTGATCCCGCCGACAGGTAGCACCTTCCCGCGAAGCGTGATCTCGCCGGTCATCGCGATGTCGGTGGGGACCGGCAGGCCGGTCAGAAGCGAAACCAGGGAGGCGGTGAGCGTCACGCCGGCCGATGGGCCGTCCTTGGGGATCGCCCCCGCGGGCACGTGAATGTGGAAGTCGCTCCGGTCGAAGACTTCCTCGTCGATATGGAGCGCCTCGGCGCTGCTGCGAATCCAGGAGATCGCGGCGAGGGCGGACTCGCGCATGACCTCTCCCAAGCGGCCGGTGATGGTCACCTTCCCCTTCCCCCGCATCCGGGTGGATTCCACGAACAGGATCTCCCCACCGACCTGCGTCCAGGCCAGGCCGACCGCAACGCCGGTCCGGTCGCTCCGCTCGGCGATCTCCCGGAAGAAACGGACCGGGCCGAGGAGGTCGGTGACCTTCTGGCCGTCGACCACGAACCTCTCCGTCGACCCCTCGACCCGCTTCCGCGCGAGCTTCCGGCAGATGTTCGCCACCTCCCGATCGAGGTTGCGGACGCCGGCCTCGCGGGTGTAGCTGTTGATGAGCATCCGGAACCCTTCATCCGCGATCTCGAGGTCGTCCGTGGTGAGCCCGTGCTCTTCCAGCTGCCGCGGGATCAGGTGGCCCTTCGCGATCTCGAGCTTCTCCTCCTCGGTGTACCCGGGGAGGCGGAGGACCTCCATTCTGTCGCGCAGCGCCGGAGGAATCGTGTCGAGCACGTTGGCGGTCGTGATGAAGAACACCTTGCTGAGGTCGTACGGCACCTCGAGATAGTGGTCCGAGAAAGCGTAGTTCTGCTCGGGATCGAGGACCTCGAGGAGGGCCGACGACGGGTCGCCCCTGAAGTCCGCCCCCACCTTGTCGATCTCGTCGAGCATGAACAGCGGGTTCTTCGTTCCCGCGCGCTTGATCCCCTGGATGATCCGGCCCGGCAGCGAGCCGATGTAGGTCCTCCGGTGGCCGCGGATCTCCGCCTCGTCGCGGATGCCGCCCAGGGAGAGGCGGATGAACTTTCTCCCCATCGCCCTCGCAATGGACCGACCGAGGGATGTCTTACCGACGCCGGGAGGGCCGGCGAGACAGAGGATCGGCCCCTTGAGGTCTTTCTTGAGCGAGCGGACCGCGAGGTACTCCAGAATCCGGTCCTTGATCTTTTCGAGGTCGTAGTGATCGTCGTCGAGGATCGCCTTCGCCTCGAGGACGTTCAGCTTGTCCTCGGTCTCGATCGACCAGGGGAGCGTCACGAGCCAGTCGAGATACGTGCGCGAGACGGTGTACTCCGCCGCCTGCGGCGGCATCTTCGACAGGCGCTCGAGCTCCTTCTCGGCGACTTTCTTCGGCTCTTCCGGCATCCCCGCCGCCTCGATCTTCTTCCGCAGTTCCTCGATCTCGACGGTGCGCTCGTCCTCGTCGCCCAGTTCCTTCTGGATCGCCTTCATCTGCTCGCGCAGGTAGTACTGCTTTTGCGTCTTCCCCACCTCGTCGGCGACCTGGGACTGGATCCGGCTCGCGATCTCCTGAAGCTCCATCTCCCGCGCTATGATCTCGACGAGCTTCTGGACGCGGTCCCGGACGTTGCTCCTCTCGAGGAGTCCGATCTTCTCCTCGAGGTTGATGTTGAGCACCGAGGCCGCGAGATCGCTGAGCCTCGCCGGGTCCGACGACCCGGCGGACATGACCATCTCTCCCAGGTCGTTCGAGATGTTGGGGGAGACCTGAACGAGTTGCTGGAACTGCTGCATCAGGCTGCGGACCAGCGCCTCGAACTCGACGCCCCGGATCGACGATGTCCTCGAGCGCGGTCACCGAGGCCTTGACGAACGGTTCGGTGGCCGACGAACCGGTCCACGCGGATCCGCCGCAGCCCCTGGATGATCAGGTTGACGTTGTTCCCGTTGAGCCTGACGATCTTGAGGATGCGCGCCGCCGTCCCGACGCGGAACATCGCGGACGGGTCGGGATCGTCGTCGGCCGGGTTCCGCTGGGAGACGACGCCGATCAGCGTGCCGTCGCGCGCCACGTCGTCCGAGCAGGTTCAGCGTCTTCCGCCGGCCGACCGAGATCGGCATGATCGCGTGCGGGAACAGCACGCTGTTTCTGAGCGGCAGGACTCCGATCTCGCCCGGGATCACGATGGATTCCATGGTCTCCTTGCCTTGTCGCGGGCACCTGCCGCCCGTCGCTCCGAGTTGTGGCTCAAATTCTGGTGCCGCCGGGCCGCGGATGCAACCCCCGCAAGACACGAGCCCCCCGGCGTCGCGCAGCGGGCCGCGCGCAGCAGGCTCCTCGCTAGCCGTACAACCGTTCGTGGTGGAGGGCGACGAGGCTGCCGGGAACGGGGCGGTAGTCCAGCGGCTCGAGAGAGAACGAGCCGCGCCCCTGCGTCTGCGACCTCAGCACCGTGAGATAGCCGAACATCTCGCCGATCGGGACGACCCCGCGAACCAGAATGTTACCGCGCGTGAAACGGGTTTCCTCGACCACGGCTCGGCGCTGGTTGAGCGTCCTGACGACGCCGCCGAGGTAATCCTCGCTGACGCGGATCTCGAACGCCCCGTAAGGCTCGAGCACCTGGGAGCCCGCCGCGCGCAGCGCCTCGCGAAACGCCATGCTGGTCGCGGAGTTGAGGGCGATCTCGGGCTGGCCGACGTCGTCGTACGCGGCGTCGAGAAGAACGACCCGGATCGCGGTGACCGGATAGCCGTAGAGGCCTCCCCCTTCGGCGGCGTTGCGAACGGATTCCAGGATCGAGGGGAGGAAGCTCTGCGGGAGCGTCCCCTGCCGCAATCGGTCCAGCACCTCCACCGGCACCTCGGCCCGCTGCGTCGGCTCGATCCCCAGCTCGATCCTCGCGAACAGGTTCTCCCCGGCCACCTGGCGCCGGTACTCCGCCCCGGCCCGCGCCGAGACGCGCGCGCTCTCGCGGTAGGAGACCCTCGGTTTGCCGTACGCGGCGTTCACACCGAAGTCCCGCTGCATCCTGCCGAGCACGACCTCGAGGTGCAGTTCGCCCATCCCCGACAGCAGCGTCTGCCCCGTGTCGGGATCCACCGACGAGCGCAGCGTCGGGTCCTCGCGCTGGAGCCGCGCCAACACCTCCGCGAAGCGGTCCCGGTCGGTGGAGGTGCGCGGCTCCACCGCCACGGAGACCACCGTGTCGGGGAAACGGATCGGCTCGAGGAGGATCTGTTCCGCCTCGTCGCACAGCGTGTCTCCGGTCGCGGTCCGGTGGAGCCCGGCGACCGCGACGATGTCGCCCGCCTCGATCTCCTCCACCGGCTCCCCGCGATCGGCGTGCATTCTCAGGATCCTGCGGATTCTCTCCTTCTCGCCGGTCCGTGGGTTAAGGACCCTTTCGCCCGAGCGCAGCTTCCCCGAGTAGACGCGCAGGTAGTAGAGGTCCGCGGAAGTCGCCGCGACCACCTTGAACACGAGCGCCGCGAACGGCGCATCCGGCCGCGGCTCCCGCAGGACGGTCGCGCCGTCGGACGGCCGGACCCCCTCGACCGCGGGAATCTCCCCCGGGAACGGCAGGAAATCGCAGGCCGCGTCGAGCACCGGCTGGATCCCCGCGTTCCGCAGGGCAGCGCCGCAGAGGACCGGCACCGAGCGCCGCGCGACGGTCGCCTCACGGAGGGCGGCGCGGAAGAACTCCGCCGGGACCTCCTCGTCGCGGAGAAACCGCTCGGCGACGCCGTCGTGAACCTCCGCGAGCGCCTCGATCATGCGGGCGCGCCGCAACTCGGCCTCCGCCGTCAGCCGGTCCGGTATCGGGAACGCCGTCACTTCCCGCCCCTGCGTGCCGGCGTCGAACGCGAGGTAGCGCCGTTCGACGAGGTCGACGATGCCGGCAAAGGACTCGGCGGAGCCGTCCGGAAACTGGACCGGGACGACGTGCGCGTGGAGCCGTTGACGCATGGACTCCACGGCGGCGTCGAAGTCCGCGCCGACCCGGTCCATCTTGTTGACGAACGCGATCCGGGAAACGTCGTAGCGGTCGGCCTGGTGCCAGACGGTCTCGGATTGCGGCTCGACCCCCTCCACCCCGTCGAAGATCACGACCGCCCCGTCCAGCACCCTCAGGGCCCGCTCGACCTCCGCCGTGAAATCCACGTGCCCCGGGGTGTCGATCAGGTTGATCTGGTGGTCCTTCCAGACGAAGGTCGTCGCGGCGTCGGAGATCGTGATCCCGCGATCGCGCTCGTCGACACGAAAGTCCATCACGGCCTCGCCGTCGTGGACTTCGCCGATCTTGTGGCTGCGGCCGGTGTAAAAGAGGAAGCGCTCGGTCGTGGTCGTCTTCCCCGCGTCGATGTGAGCGATGATGCCGATGTTGCGGATGCGTTCAGAAGGTACGGCTGTCATCCTCCGCCGATCCGTTTTCCCGGGAGCCCGTCCGGCGGCGCCGGCCGCCGCGGGGCCCGCGATCACATCAGGTAGTTGCCGCCGTCGTCTTCCGGGTCCCCCGGACTACCGTCGTCCTCCGGCTCTCCCGCCTGCCGAACCCTCTCGTCCTCGATGGCGCGCAGGATCTCCGCTTCCTCGGGAATCCGCACGTTGTGGATCGCTCCCAGGAGCAGCAGTCCCTGCCCGACCATCGCGGGATCCTCGTCGAGCCAGTCGCGCAACGGATCGATCAGTTCCTCGGTGCCGAAGAGGCTCACCCATTCCGCCGTGCTGCCGGCCCCCACTTCTTCCATGAACCAAGGCAGGTTCGCCGCGACCGCCTCGTGGGCGGCGCGCGTACCGATATCGCAGAGGAGCACCAGGAGGCTGTGCGCGGCGTCGGGGTCGGCCGCCCCGGACTCGATCCGCGCGCGCGCCGGGGCCACGAGCGCCTCTCCCATCATCGAGAGCGCTCGCTCGGCGGCGCCGTAAACGTAGGAGTTCTCGTCGGAAAGGTATTCCATCACCTCGGGAATGAAGTGCACCGCCCGGAGCTCGCCGAGCGTTTCGAGCGCGACGACCTTCGGAAAGAACGGCCCCTGGGACTCGAGCATCCTCAGGCACCAGTCCTGCGCCTGCCGCGCCTCCTTCTCCCGCTCCTTGCACAGCACGGCGATGGCGGGAGGGAGGTCGGGCAGCACGAAGGCGGTCTCGACCTCGGCGAGGGCGAGCAACCGGTCCAGGTCACCGAGGGAGCGCCTCAGCTCCAGCCCGATGTTCCGGTAGCGCGCGACGGCGAACGCCGCCGATAGCTGGAAGCCCAGGACCCACTGCTGGAACTGGTGACCAAGCCGCTCCACGTCGTCGAGCATCGAGGAGGTGGTAAACGCCCCGACCGCCGCGGCGATCCGCTCGGGGAGGGCGTCTTCCGGGTCCCGTGGCAGCCGCGCGGCGGCGCCGTGCGTCCACTCGGCGATCGACCGGACGATCTCGCCGAGGTCCCCCGCCCGGAAGCGTTGCGCGATCTGCTTGATCGTCCCCTCACCCATCGCGGCCAGGACGTCGCAGTCGTAGCCGGACTCCACCGCCTTGATGGTCTTTCGCAGCTCGATGCGGCCCGACGGCCCGGTCCTGAAGCACCATCCCGCGTCGTCGATCTCGAGCGCCTCGAGCAGCGTGCGGAACCCTTCCCCGGCGCGGTGCGCCCCCCGCCACTGAAGCGCGGTGAGGAACCGGCTGAACACGTCGGGGATCTCGGCCGCTTCGACGATCTTCAGCACCCCGCGGAGCGCGGACGGGTCCGCCAGGAGTTCCACCTTCTTGGCGGCGAACTCGCGCACCATCTCGCGCGCGTCGGGACTGCCGAGGTCGGCGAGCGCCTCGACGATGATGCCGAACGCCGACTCGGTCATGTCGCCGCGCTGGAGGGCGGATCCCGCGAGGTCCACCGTGCTCGGGTAGCCGAGCCGCGCGAGCGCCTGGAGGCAAAAGCCGGGGGTCGGACCGCGCAGGAGCCGGAAGCCGCGAAGCAAGATGTTGTGGTGCTTCGGAGAGCCGTGCTCCCCCAGATGACGCGCCACCATGGTGGGGGTCGCCTCGTGGTCGTCGAGCACGAACCCCTGGATGACGTCGCAGCACTCCTCCGGAAAGTGCCGGACGAGCCGGTCGATCGCCCAGTAGCGGACCTCCGGGTCCTCCCACTTGGTGTACCGAGCCAGTCCCTCGAACGTCCAGATTCGATCTTCCACCGGAAAAACGCTCCCGCGACACCGGCCGTCGCGCCCACGGTCATAGTAGCATTCCGGCGAGGGGGACGCGTCCCGCTTTACTCTCCGCGCACCTGTTGCTATGGTACCCCGTCTCGACGCACGCCGTCCTGGTCCCGAAAGAGATCCCGCTTCCCGGCCGGGGTCTTGCAGAGGAGAACGAGGCTATGGAAGCGGAGCGCCTTGCATACCGTTACGAGATGGTGGACGTGCGGCCCGGCTACATCGTGGTCGAGCACGAGATTCATACCCAGGCCATGCGCGCGTATTTCTCCCCCGACCCGGTCGCCCCCATCGAGGAGTACCGGGAAGGGAAGGGGATCTGGAAGCACTCGGCGACGGCCCAGTCGGTCCGCTTTTCGATCCGCGACACCGACACCGGCGAGGTCACCCCGTTCGACGAGCTGCTGGGCCTGGCGTTTTATGGGAGCTGCCCGAAGGAGAGCCGGATCTGGGAGATCGGCGACCTCGCCCAGGAGCACAAGGTATCCATCTACGTTGCGGTGACCACGGAAGCCGCCGCAGGAAACCCCTCGACCCTGCCGGCCGCCAAGCTCCGCGTCCTGAACCGCTATTTCAACGAGAGGGTCGCGGACCGGTCCAAGAAGATACTCATTCTTCCGGACCACTTCGGGTTGTACCGGGAGTTTTCCCACGGGCACCTCATGGTCGACCTCGGCCTCACGGCGATGGATTAACCCGGATTATTCATGAAGAACCGTAGCGAGACCGCGGAGATGCCCGTCATGCTTGGCGCTCGCAGGACCGAGGACCCGACGCGTACTGTACCGTACGTGGAGGGTCCGAGGCCCGAGAACGCCGAGCAGGGCGCGCAGATACGCGGTCGCAGTAGGTTCTTCATGAATAATGCGGGTTAACCCGGCCGGGACAGAGGCTTCAAGGAGAACGGAACGATGAACGTCAAGGACCTTGCCGAGAAGCTGCAACTCAAGGCGCTGAACGCCATGGCCGACAGGCCCGTGACCGGGGTGTACATCTCGGACATGGTCAGCGACGTGATCGCCAACGCCAAGCCGGGGAACGTCCTGGTCACGGTCCAGGTGCACAACAACGTGATCGCCGCCGCGAACCTGGTGGATGTCGCCGCGATCATCCTCACGCGCGGCCGCAAACCGGCGGACGACATGGTGGCGCTCGCGGAGAAGGCCGGGATCCCGGTTCTCCTCACGGACCTCAACAGCTGGCAGGTCGCGAGCATGCTGTTCGAGGCGGGCCTCCGCTGAGCCTCTGATGGCGCCCGAGCCGACCGCCGACGCCGCGGGATTGCGGCTCGCCGAGATCCGGGACCTCCTGGGCTGCGAGGTGATCTCCGGCGAGCACCGGCTCGACGAGGTGGTGACCGAGTGCTTTGCCGCCGATCTCATGAGCGACGTGCTGGCCTTCTCGAAGCCGAACGTCCTGCTGATCACCGGGCTATCCGGGATCCAGTCGGTCCACACTGCGGACGTCGCCGAGCTGTCGGGGATCGTCTTCGTGCACCGGAAGCGCCCCTCCCCGCAGGTCCTCGACCTGGCCCGGGAGAGAAACCTGCCGGTGCTTTCCACGCCGCTCCACATGTTCGACGCGTGCGCCGCGCTCGCCGCGAGAGGGCTGCGCGGCGGGTCGAAAGGATAGGCGCCGCCGCGAGCGACGTAGGACCATGAACGATTCCGGATCGCAAGGCGAGATGCTTTACCGCGAATCCTACGGGATCACGGGGAACGACTTCGAACACGGCGGCGACGTCGCGACCCGGGTGAAGAGCGTTCTGAAGGAGCTGGGAATCGACTCGGCGACGGTGCGCCGGCTGAGCATCGCGAACTTCGAAGCCGAGATGAACGTGATCATGTACGCGGAGAGGGCGACCCTCGACCTCACGGTGTCGCACGACGAGATCCGCGTGGCGGTGACGGATCGAGGGCCGGGCATCCCGGACGTCGAGCAGGCGATGCAGGAAGGGTTCTCGACGGCGACCTCGGAGATGCGCGCCCGCGGGTTCGGCGCCGGCATGGGGCTGCCGAACATGAAAAGGAACACCGACCGGTTCGAGGTCGAGTCCGTCCCCGGCCGGGGGACGACGCTTCGTTACGCCGTCCGCCTATCTAGCCCGGATAATTCATGAAGAACCTACTGCGACCGCGTATCTGCCCGCCCTGCTCGGCGTTCTCGGGCCTCGGACCCTCCACGTACGGTACAGTACGCGTCGGGTCCTCGGTCCTGCGAGCGCCAAGCATGACGGGCATCTCCGCGGTCTCGCTACGGTTCTTCACGAATAATCCGGCTAGCCCGGATATTCATGAAGAACCGTAATGCGGGCTAGCCCGGGGGCCGCTTGAACGACGCCATCGTCCACTCCGTCGAGTTCGACCGCGAGCGGTGCGTCGCGTGCGTGGCCTGTTGCAAGGCCTGCCCGACGCAGACGATCCGGGTCCGCGAGCGACAGGTCGCGATCGATCCCGAGCGGTGCATCGACTGCGGCGAGTGCATCCGGGCCTGCCCCCACGACGCCGTGAGCGCCCGGACGTCGTCCCCGTCGGACCTCAAGAAATTCAAGTACACGGTGGCGATCCCCTCCACCACCCTGTTCTCGCAGTTCGGCGGGGAAGTGCACCCTTCGCGAATCGCCCACGCGCTGACCCGGATAGGCTTCGACCGGGTCCACGACGAGTCCTGGATGTGCGAGATGGTCGGCCGGGCGGTCGACACGTACCTCTCGGAGTGCCGTGAGCCCTGGCCGAAGATCTCGGTGACCTGCCCCGCGGTGATCCGGCTGATCCAGCTCCGCTACCCCGACCTCGTCCCCCACCTGTTGTCGATCGAGTCGCCGCGCGAGCTGGCGGCCAAGCTGGTGCGGCGCCGGGTCTCGCAGGAACTGGGCCTGAGGGCGCAAGACATCGGGATTTTCTATCTCACCCCCTGCTCCGCCATCATGCACTCGATCCTCTGGCCGGTCGGCCTCGAAGAATCGCACCTCGACGGCGCGTTCTCGGTGGCGGAAATCTACGGGCCGCTCCGGAAGGCGATCGAGGAAGGGGACCACGACGCGGCCGGCATCGAGTTCAGCCCGAAGGGGCTGTACTGCGCCGTGGCGGGGGGCGAGACCGCCATGATGCGGACCGGGAACACGCTGGCGGTCAGCGGCACGCAGGACGTCACCTACGTCTTCGACCGGATCGAATCGGGAAAATTTCGCGGCGTGGACTTCATCGAGGCGTACATCTGCCCGGACGGCTGCGTCTCGGGCCCGCTCCTCGTCGAGGGGCGCTACGCCGCGAAGCGCGCGATCCGGGAGGTGGTTTCGCGGCTCGGCACCCGGACCCCGGTCCAGGAAGAAAAGGTCCGTTCGCTGTGGCGCGAGCACTTTTTCGACATGGAGGAAGAGGTCAAGGCCCGGCCGGTGCGGGCCCCGGCCCGAGACCTGAGGGAGGCGGTTCGTCTCAAGCAGGAGAAAGACCGCTTGGTCGCGTCGCTCCCGAGGAAGGACTGCGCCGCCTGCGGCGCTCCCACCTGTCACGCGCTGGCGGAGGACATCCTCCACGGCGCCGCGTCCACCGACGACTGCGTTTTCATTCGTCTCGAGCGCCTCGCTTCCCCTTCCGCCGGCCCGGGGGAGGAAGCGCCGTCATCGTCCGGAGCCGGGGAAGGGGGCGGCCGCGCGACGCCGCCGCGCCCGGGGGAGGGAACATGAGCCAGGACATGCTGCTGCTGGAGGTGACCTGTCCGAACTGCGGAGACCTCCTGACCGAGGGGCGGCGGGTGCACCTCGCGGGGTACTTGAAGGAGAGCCACCAGGACGGGGACGTGTTTCTGAGCGCGATCTTCGGCGAGTATTCCATCCAGACCGACCTCGCGGTCCCCGACGGGGGCGCCCTCGAATTCCGCTGCCCGACCTGCGACATGAGCCTGATGCTCAACACGCCGTGCCGGCTGTGCGGCGCCCCCATGGCGTCGCTGAACCTGCGGACCGGCGGCTACCTCGAGTTCTGCACGCGCCGGGGCTGCAAGGGGCACGCCCTCGGCGGCTTCGGCGATGTCGACGAGATGATCAGTCTGGTCAACCGGATGTTACACACGCCTCACGATTGAGCGGGAGCGAGATTCCATGCACACGATGCGTCGCTACGACTTCCGGCACATGCACTACGTCGGCGAGGAAGGGAAGCTGATCCCGCTCCTCCAGAAGGCACAGGCGGAGGACGGGTACCTCACTCGCGAGCGGCTCCTCCGCGTTCGCGACGAGACCGGCATTCCCCTCACGCAGATCTACGGCGTCGCGACCTTCTACGCGCAGTTCCGGTTCAAGCCGATCGGAAAGCACCTCCTCAGGGTCTGCCACGGAACCGCCTGCCACGTGGCGGGGGCGAAGGAACTGACCGAGGAGATCCGGAATCAACTCGGAGGGGTCGAGAACGGCGAGACGACGGAGGACAACCAGTTCACGCTCGAGACGGTCTCCTGTCTCGGCTGCTGCAGCCTCGCGCCGGTGATCATGATCGGAGAGACCACCCACGGGAACCTCACCCCCGCCGCGGTGAAAAAGGTCCTCAGGAAGTACCAGAGCGGAGAGAAGAAATGACCAAGGTGATCGTCGGCCTCGGGACGTGCGGCATCGCGGCCGGGGCCGAGGAGACGCTTCGCGCGCTGAGGGAGAAGCTCGGCGCGGGCGGTGCCGGGCTCGAGATCGACAAGACCGGGTGCATCGGCATGTGCTACCAGGAGCCGCTCGTCGAGATCCGCGACGGCGACGGGCGCCGCCACCTGTACGGCCGGGTATCCCCCGAACGCGTGGACCGGATCGTGGACGAGCACCTCGGCCAGGGGAAGCCGGTCGAGGAGTGGCTCGTCTGGACCGACGACGGCTCCGGCACGGAGTCGGATTTTCTGACGAAGCAGGTCCGGATCGCGCTGCGCAACTGCGGGAACATCGACCCGGAGCAGATCGACCACTACCTCGCCACCGGCGGGTACCAGTGCCTGAGGAAGGTGCTCGACGCGAAGGATCCCGAGGGGCTCATCACCCGGATGGTCGAATCGGGCCTCAGGGGACGCGGCGGGGCGGGGTTCCTCACCGGCCTCAAGTGGCGGTTCACGCGCCTCGCGAAGGGAGAGCGGAAGTTCGTGATCTGCAACGCCGACGAGGGGGATCCCGGCGCGTTCATGGACCGCTCGGTCCTCGAGGGGGACCCGCACTCGGTCCTCGAGGGGATGGCGATCGCGGCCTTCTCGATCGGCGCGGCCGACGGGTACATTTACGCCCGCGCGGAGTACCCGCTCGCGATTCGCCGCCTGAACATCGCCATCGCCCAGGCCGAGCAGCGCGGTTTCCTCGGCGACGGGATCTTCGGCACCGGCTTCTCCTTCCACGTGAAGCTCAAGGAAGGGGCGGGGGCGTTCGTGTGCGGCGAGGAAACCGCGCTCATCGCCTCCGTCGAGGGGCGCCGCGGCATGCCCCGGGTGAGGCCGCCGTTCCCGGCGGTGAAGGGGCTCTGGGACTGCCCGACCAACATCAACAACGTCGAGACCTTCGCCAACGTGCCCTGGATCGTCCAGAACGGCCCGCAGGCGTTCGCCGCCCACGGCACCGCGAACAGCAAGGGGACCAAGGTCTTCGCGATGGCGGGGAAGATCCGGCGCGGCGGGCTCGTCGAGGTCCCGATGGGGATCTCGATCAAGGACATCGTCTTCGGGATCTGCGGCGGGATCAAGGAAGGGCGGAAGTTCAAGGCGGTGCAGATGGGCGGCCCCTCGGGCGGGTGCATCCCCGCCGAGTTGCAGGACACCGTGATCGACTACGAGTCGATCAACAAGACCGGCGCGATCATGGGTTCCGGCGGCCTCGTGGTGATGGACGACAGCACCTGCATGGTCGACATCGCCCGGTTCTTCCTCGACTTCACCCAGCGCGAATCCTGCGGGAAATGCACGTTCTGCCGGGTGGGCAGCAAGCGGATGCTCGAGATCCTGACCCGCATCACCGACGGGGAAGGGAAGGACGGGGACATCGAATTGCTCGAGGACCTCGCGCACCGCGTGAAGAACACCTCCTTGTGCGGGCTCGGACAGACCGCTCCCAACCCGGTCCTGACCACGCTCAAGTACTTCCGGTCGGAGTACGAGGCCCACATCTCGAACCGGAAGTGCCCCGCGCATCAGTGCTCGAAGCTGCTGACCTACAGCATCTCCGACGACTGCACCGGCTGCACCCTGTGCGTCAAGGCCTGCCCCACCGGGGCGATCCGCGGCGAGAAGCTCGAGAAGCATGTCCTCAACGGAGCGGATTGCATTGTCTGCGGCGCCTGCTTCAAGGTCTGCCGCGCCGGCGCGGTCCTGCGGGACTGAAACGCGCCGTCACGGACGGAGAACCTCCATGCCCCTGGTCAAGCTCGAAATCGACGGGAAGCGAATCATTGCGGACGGCGGCCGCACGATCCTCGACGTCGCGAGGGAAAACGGGATCGACTCGATCCCGACGCTATGCCACGACGACCAGCTCGAGCCGTTCGCGTCCTGCTTCCTCTGCGTGGTCAAGGTGCAGGGCGCCCGGTCGCTCCTCCCGGCCTGTTCCACCAAGGTGGGTGCCGGCATGGTCGTCCGGACGAACGACCCAGAGATCCGGATGTCCAGGAAGGCGGCGCTCGAGCTGCTGCTGTCCAACCACTATGCCGACTGCGTCGGCCCTTGCCAGCTCGCCTGCCCGGCCGAAGTGGACATCCAGGGGTACATCGCGCTCGCCGCCCTCGGCAAATACCGGGACGCGGTGGAGCTGATCAAGGAGAAAAATCCGCTGCCGTCGGTGTGCGGCCGCGTCTGCACCCGTCCCTGCGAGGTCAAGGGGTGCCGCCGCAACCTGCTGGACGAGGCGGTGGGAATCGACTGGATCAAGCGGTACGTCACGGACCTCGACCTCGGGAGCGGCGATGCCTGGCGGCCTCAGGTGGCGCCGCCGACGGGGAAGAGGGTGGCGGTGGTGGGCGCCGGTCCCGCGGGACTGTCGTGCGCCTACTATCTCGCCGTCCGCGGCTGCCACGTGGACATCTTCGAGGCCCTTCCGGAAGCGGGCGGAATGCTCCGCTACGGCATTCCCGAGTACCGGCTTCCCAAGGATGTGCTCGACCTCGAGATCAATCAGATCCTGAGCCTCGGCGTCCGATTGAAGACCAACGCCACGCTCGGCCGGGACTTCACCGTCTCGAGCCTCAAGCGGGACGGATACGACGCGATCTACCTGGGGCTGGGCGCCTCCAAGAGTTCCGAGATGAGGGTGAAGGGGGAAGACTCCGCGGGGGTGCTCTCGGGGATCGACTTCCTCAGAAATTTCGGTCTGAGGCGGAAGATCGACCTCCACGGCCGGGTGCTGGTGATCGGCGGCGGCAACACCGCCATCGACTGCGCCCGCACCGCGCTCCGTCTGGGCGCGAACGAAGTCCGGCTGATGTACCGGCGCACCCGGAAGGAGATGCCGGCCAACGAGGCGGAGATCCACGACGCCGAGCAGGAAGGGGTGAAGACGGAGTTCCTGGTCGCCCCCACCCGCGTCGTCACGGCGGACGGCAAGGTCGGCGGCCTCGAGTGCCTCAGGATGGAACTGGGAGAGCCGGATGCGAGCGGGAGGCGGAGCCCCAAGCCGATCCGCGGTTCCGAGTTCGTCGTGGACTGCGACTTCATCCTCTCGGCGATCGGCCAGGCCACCCGGGTCCCGGAATTGCTCGATGGGCGCGTCAGCGACTTCCTCCCGTTCGGCGAGGTGCTCAACCTCACCCGCTGGCAGACCATCCAGACCCAAGAGGGGACGGGAGAGACGAGCGTCGAGGGGGTGTTCGCGGGAGGGGACGTGGTCACCGGAGCGGCGACCGCCATCGAGGCGATCGCGGCGGGGCGGAAGTCCGCGTACGCCATCGACACGTACCTCGCCGGCGAGGGCGCGCGCCCCGAGCCGAAGGAGTTCTTGAGCCGCAAGGACACGTTCGCGAAGGTGACCGTGGCGGACCTCCGCAGCCCGGTCGCCTCCACCCGGCGGCCGATGCCCCTTTTGTCCGTGGAGGACAGGATCCAGAGCTTCGTGGAAGTCGAACAGGGGTACACCGCGGAGGACGTCCGGAAAGAGTCGCGGCGCTGCCTCGAGTGCGGCTGCACCGCGCTGTTCGACTGCGACCTGCGCCGGCACGCCACCGAGTACGGAGTGGATATCGGCCGGTTCCTCGGCGAGGCGAAGCAGCACAAGGTGGACACGACCCACCCGCTCATCGAACTCGACCCGAACAAGTGCATCCTGTGCGGACGTTGCGTTCGGATCTGCTCCGAGGTGGTCGGGATCGCGGCGTACGGCTACTTGCAGCGCGGCTTCAATACCGTGGTCCAGCCCGTGATGGGCGGCTCGCTCCTGGACACCGACTGCGTCACCTGCGGCCTGTGCATCGGCACCTGCCCGACCGGCGCCATCGCCCAGAAGATCCCGCTGGTGAAGCCCGGCCCCTGGAAGACGCGCGCGGTCCCCTCGATCTGCTCGTACTGCGGCATCGGCTGCCGGATCGCCTACGACACGTTCGGCGACACGGTGGTCAAGGTCTCGCGCTGCGAGGACAACCCGGTGACCTTCGGCAACCACTGCCGGAAAGGACGCTTCGGGTACGACGTCGTGCACGCGGAGGACCGGCTGCTCGAGGCCAAGGTGCGAGCCGGCCGGGTGCTGCAGGACACCCCTCTCGACGACGCGGTGGGCTACGCGGCGATGCGCCTGAGGGAACTGTCGCGCCGTTATTCCGGAAGTGAGATGGCGGTGTTCGTCTCGCCGCGATTCACGAACGAGGAGGTCTACCTGGCGCAGAAGCTGGCGAGGGTGGCGCTCCGAACCCACAACGTCGGCTCGCTCGCCCACCTCGTCAACCGCGACCTGCAGTGTCCCGACATCGTCTCCACCGCGACGTACCGGGACATCGCCGACGCCCAGGTGATCCTCCTCTCCGGATCGCGCCTCGACGAGGAGCACTTCGTCGCCGACCTGATCGTGAAACGCTCCCTGCGCGGCGGCGGGAAGCTGATCTACATTCACCCGGAGGAGAACCGGGTGGCGCGGTTCGCCGAGGTGTTCCTCCGCTGCAAGCCCGGAACCGAATCGCTCGTTCTGCTGGCGATCGTCCGCGAGGTGCTCGGGGGCCAAGGCGAAGCCGTTCCGGACCGCCCCTGGCTCGTCGAGGCCTTCGGCGAGATCGAAGGGGGCCGGCTTCTCGAGCGAACCGGCGTCGAAGCGGATCTCGTGAAGGAGGCGGCACGCCTCGTCGGGCGGAGCCTCCTCAAGGTTCTCGTCTTCAACAAGGACTACCGCGGCGCGCGCTCGGCCCACGACTCCAGGGTGTATGCCGCGTCCGCGGAGATGCTGGGCGCCTCGTTCCTCGCGCTGCGCGAGAAGGCGAACATGCAGGGACTCCTGGACATGGGGGCCTTCCCGGACTGGTATCCGGGGTATCGCTCGGTCCTCGACGAGAGCACGGTGGACGACCTCGAGAAGGAGTGGTGCGTCGCGCTCCGCGATCTCGACACCTCCCCCAACGACCTCGGCCGGAAACTTCGCGAGCGGAAGATCAAGGTGGCGATCGTGCTCGGAGAGGATCCTCTGGGCGATCCCGACTTCCCCGAAGAGCTCAAGGTCGGCCTCCTCTCGGCGGACTTCCTCATGGTCGGGGACCTTTTCCTTACCGAGACCGCGAAGGCGGCGCACGTGGTGCTGCCTCTCAGCGCGACGGCCGAGACCTCGGGCACCATCACGAACTCCGAACGGCGGGTCCAGCGGCTCGAGCGCGCCGTTCCTCCCGTGACGGGCCACGAGACCTGGGAGATCCTCGCCCAGCTCGGCGCCAAGATGGGATTCCGCTTCAAGATGAAATACGCCGGCGTTCCCGACATCCTGGACGAGATCCGCAAGGTCGTTCCGATCTACCGGAACGTCGCCAACGGCGACTCGGAGGCGGGGAACGTGTGGGACCTCGCCGCGTTCCCGCTCGCGCGGTTGGAGCCCGACCCTCGGGATCTGCTCGCGGAGGTGTCGCCGTCCCGGACGGTGCACCTCGACCGCGTGGAGTCGCGGTTCGAGTCCTGGTTCGAGCGCCTGATGGCCGAGGCGCGGACCGCCGCGCGCCGGGAAGGGTGATCCGAGGCGAAGGCGAAGGCGAAGGACCGCCCGAGCAAGACGCTGACGGTGGGCTGACCTCGGGACGTGCTCCCGCGTGAGCGATCGCTCCTAGCGATCGCGGATGCGCTGGGCCTGGGCCGGGTAGTGCTTGTCCAGACAGTCTTCGCACAGGCTGTGGGAGATCATCGCGTCGGTGTGCTCCCCGAGGTACTCCTCGATCCGCTGCCAGGCGTTCCGCTCGGTCCGCACCTTGTGGCAGTGCATACAGATCGGCAGCAGCCCCTGGAGATGCTTCACGTGGGTCAGGGCGTCCTGAAGATCGGCGACGCGGCGCGCCAGACTGGCCTCGAGGTCGAGCGCCCTCTCGCCCACACGGAGCCGGCCTCTCAGCTCCAGCGGCTCGAACGGTTTGATCAGGTAGTCGTTCGCGCCCGCCTCGAGCCCCGCCGAGACGTCCTCCTTGGTTCCCTTGGTGGTGAGGAGGACCAGGTAGGAGTACGGCATCCCCGAGAGGCCGCGGACGGCGCGGCACACCTCGAGGCCGTCCATCTCGGGCATCATCCAGTCCAGGACGACGAGCTGAGGCGCACCGGGAGCGGACAGAACCGCCCACGCCTTCGCTCCGTTCTCCACCGCCACGACGCGGTGACCCCAGCGAACGAGGGTGGCCTCGAGGAGGCGCCTCGATACCGTGTCGTCCTCGGCGATCAGCACATCGCGCACTGCCGGCGCCGCCGCGTCCGCTTGCCGTCCCCCCGTCTCCGCGTCGCTCATGGCACCCCCCCCGGTGGCCACGCCGCCCCGGTCGGCCCGCCCCAACGTAGCACACGGTGCGGCGCGCCGCGGTCGCACGATAGCTTTTGCCCGGGAGGATCACGAGGAGCGCACCGAGTCGAAGGACATCGCGATCCGAAAACGCGGCGCCCGGGTTTTCAGTATCCCAGCCGCAGCCCCAGTCCGATTGTTCGCGGCGGTCCCGAGAGGCCGATCGCCTTGCCGAAGTTCGGCGAGATCGCACGCCCGTCGATCGCTCCGCCGTTGACCCGGTCCATCAGGTTGAACACCTGCAGGAACATCTCGCCGTTTCCCTTCCCGTCGCTCAGGACGAAGGGCTTCGAGACCCGAAGATCGACCTGGAAGAACGTCGGCGCGCGTAGCGAGCCGACCGTCGGCAGCGCCGGTTGGCCTCGCAGCGTTCGTAGCTCGTTCTCCCTCGCTCGCAACTCCTCGATCGGCGCCGCGGGGGTGTCTTCCCCCGTGTTGCGCCCCACTCCCGCCGGCCGGTCCGTCGTGATGCCGTCGAGGTTGTCGTCCTGGCCGGTTGTGACGTTGAAGGGGGCCGCCGAGCTGAGCTGGATCATTCCGGAGGCGTGAAGCCCCATCCACGGGAGCGCGTACTCGCCGGACAGCACGAACCGGTGCCGGCGGTCGGCATCCGACCGCGCCCTCTCGCCGGACAGCCGGTCGGAATCGGGCGGAAGGTAGATGCCCCCCTTGAGCGGGTCCGGCCCCTGGTCCTCGGAACGGGAAAGGGTGTACGACGCGGCGTGCCAGCCGCTCTCCCCCTGCCAGCGCCAGGTCAGGTCGAGGCCGTGGTACCAGCTCCGCCCCTCCGTGACGAGGGTCGCGATCGAGCCCGTGTTCGTGTCGCGGCCGTGGACCGGCGTGTAGTAGTAGAGAATCTTCGGGTCGGGGTCGGCGATCACGTTCTGCGTCGGGTCCGAGATCGCCGGATCCTTGTACCCGGTCACGGGGTTCAGGTCCTTCATCAGGGGAAGCCGATACCCCGACCCGCGTGTCACCTCCACCTGCACGCTTCCACGACGGCCGAGGCCGCGCTCGACCCCCAGCGACCACTGCACCGTGTAGGGGGTCTCGAGACGCGTTCCCGTGGAGAAGCGCATGATGAGGTCCTTCGGCGCGAACGGGCTGTTGGGCATCGTGACCGCATCAAGGATCACGGGTCCGGCCCAAGGGTCCTCCACCAGGCTCTCCGTGATCGGAGAGGTCAGCCCCTGCACCGGCACGAGGCGGATCTCCGTGCCCGACATGACGGCTGCGACCGCCGGAAACGCCATCACGAGCTTGTCGTAGAACACGCCGCCGCCGCCGCGGACCACCCACTCGCGATCCGATCCGGCCGCGCAGGTGAACCCGAGCCGGGGGGCCAGGTTGTCCCTGTCGGGACCGGCTCCGCCGTTGGGGATCGGCGAGTCCACGCGCGCCGTGCTCGGCAGACGGAACGTGCTCACGTCGTATCGGAGCCCGAAGTCGACGAGGAGCCTCGACCCCATCTGCCAGCCATCCTGGGCGAAGGCCGCGACCTGCGTGTCCCAGAGCGTGGCCCCTGGCTGACCGACGATGTAGACGTAGTAGATCGGAAACGTGCCGATGTCCGCCGCGTTCGTGAGGTCTCCGGGGGGAGCATCGGAGCACGGAATCAATGGGTAGGTACCGTTGAGGATGGCGTCGTTGACGGCACCGGCCCGGCCGTAGAACGGTCCGCTGGCGCAGTTCCCCGCGTTGTACGGCGCGTCCGTGGCGTAGAGGAAGTTCCCGTTGGGGTTGAATCGGGTGCTGAGATCGGTACGGCTGCGCGTGACGTCGAAGCCGAACTTCATCGTGTGGCGCCCGAGACGCCAGGTCAGGTTGTCGACGATCTCGAGCTTGTCCTCGTTTCGGAGCTGGAGGTTCAACTGGTTCCCGCCGTAGGACCCCGAGGGACGATCGACTCCCGGTCGGGCCGAATTCGCGAACTGGTCGAAGACGGAGGTCCCGACGAGAAGCCTCGCCTCGTTGATGACGGCCGGCGAGAGGACCGACGTCAAGGACGAGGCGAGCTGCACGTCGTGCTCGGCGAGGTGAAAGCCGGTTTCCGGGGTTGCGAGGCCGCCAACGTTGAGCCCGTCCGTCGTTCTCGAGTCCGCCGACAGCCGAACCATCAGGAGCTGCGAGGACCCGAGATTGAAGTCGGTCCTCAAAAAAAGGTTGTCGTCCTTTTGCGGAGCCGTGATCCACCCGCCCAGGATCCCGTCGCGGCCGACGCCGACGAAGGGGACCACCCGGTTCTCGCGCTGTCGCTCGTAGGCGGCAAAGTAGAACGCCTTGTCTTCGCGGATCGCCCCCCCCTGCTTGAATCCCAACTCGTGCCGGCTTCCCACGCCGTCGGAGCCGCTCTCCCCCGGCAGCGACGACACGA
Organism: Terriglobia bacterium; assembly: GCA_963790465.1. Lineage (GTDB taxonomy): Bacteria > Acidobacteriota > Polarisedimenticolia > Polarisedimenticolales > JAIQFR01 > JAIQFR01. Next base: position 38,864 of record CAWBOP010000026.1, read on the forward strand.
ACGCCCCCGGCTGATTCAGCCAGGACGCCGCCCCCTGAAAGAACATCTCGCCGGTCGGCGCGTTACTCCCCTGCTCGGTGACGATATTGAAGATCGCGCCGCTCGCGCGGCCGAACTCGGCCGCATACCGGCCGGTGTTGAGCACGAGCTCGCGCACGGCGAGCTGGGAGAACGATGCGTTCATCGACGTGCCGCTGATCCGGTCGTTGTTGTCGAGACCGTCCACCAGGAAGGAATTCGACCGGCCCGATTGACCGTTGACGATGAACACGGCGCTCCGCTCGCCGGTGAAATCGGTCGCCGGGACCGACTTCACCGCCGCGTTCATGAGCGGCAGGTCGGTGACCGCGCGCCCCGCGACCGGCAGGCCGTTCATCTGCGCCGCGCCGATCCGCAGTTCGTTCCCCGTCCGCTGCGGATCGACGAGAAGCGCGTCGGCCCGGACGGTGATCCGCTCGGAGAGCCCCTTGCCGAGAGTCAGGGCGACCGATCCGGTCTGCTGAAGCCTCAAGGAAACGGTCTTGGAGTCGGTGGTCGTCCCGTCCGGGAGATTCGCCGCCACGGTCCAGAGCCCCGGCTGCAGCAGGTCGAGGCGGAACCGCCCCTCGGCGTCCGTCGTCTCGGCGCGAACGGCACCGCTCGAGACCGATCGCGCCCGGACCGTGGCGCCGTGAATCGGCAGCCCGGCGACGTCCCGCACGGTCCCCTTGAGCGAGGCGGTGATGGTCTGCGCCGAGGCGGTCGCCGCCCACGCCCAGACCAGGCAGGCCATCCACCCGGCGACTCGCTTGCGCATCCGCCCCTCTTTGGCCGCGAGCCCAGGGAACTCTCGTCGACCTCGCGACGTCAGTCGCCCCGCGGCCCTTCTCCTCCCGATCCCCTCGCGACGACCAGGAAGTAGCTCCCGGAAGGGTCCGGACTGACGTCGGCGCACGTCACCGTGCCGGTGTCCAGCAGGAAAGTGAAATTCTCCCGGGCCTGCGCGGTGCTGGAGGTGAGCAGCCGGTAGCCCACGAGACAGGCGCCCGGTTCGGTCGTGACCGGATTCCAGCAGTATTGGATCCCCCCGCCTTCCAGCTTGCTCTCCGTCAGTCCCGTCACCACCGCCGTGGGGACGCAGGTCGTCGTGCCCTGGACCTCGACCGGGTACACGAAACTCGGATCGCCGTACACTTGCGTCGGGTAAACCAGGCTCTCGTACTGCGTGACGACGCCGCTCGACGGATCGGTGAAGTTCGAGAGGGAGGTGACGGTGAAGTAGTAGGTCGTCCCCTTCTGGAGGCCGGAGATCGTGGCGCTCGTACCGTTAAAGGTCACCTGCCCCGGATGGGTCGACGAGTTGTACGAATACCCGCCGGAGCCGCCGGAGTGGGTGTCCCAGTAGACCTTGTAGCCGTTGATCCGGTGCGTGTCGAGCCCGGGGTCCCACGAAAGGTTCGCGCTGCTCGACGTCGTGCCGGTCACGGTGATCGTCCGCGGGGGGAACAGCCCGAAGTTGACGTTGGTCATGTTGACGGTGGTGAAAGAGCTGCCGTCCGCGACGGTCTGCGGCGACTGCAGGAAGACGACCGATCCGAGGTGCGGGACCTGCCAGAGGTACACGAACGTCCGGACCTCGTCGGCCTTGAACAGCCACGAGCAGCCGTTCGCGATGTACACGCAGAAGTCGGCCACCTGGCGGGCCACGAGGGCGTTGAAGGTGTGGCCGGATGGCACGGTAACCACCCCCCCCTTCACGACCTCGGTGTACTGCTTGCCGGTGTGGCTGCCGCAACCGTTGGGGTCCACGTTCGACCCGGCGACGTAGAGCTTGTCCAGGAACTGCGCCACCCCACAGATCTGGTTGAAGATGTTCTGCTCGCAGTTGAAAGCGTTCCCCGACCAGGTGTCGGCCGCCTGGAAGTACCAGCCGTTCGCGTCCTGGTGCGGGAAGCGCCAGAGCGGCACCTGCGTGCGGACCTTGCCGTTCAGGTCGGTTCCCGTGTAGCAGAACCGGCTCTCGCCCGAACCAAAGGTCCCGCTCTTCCCCTCGTGCTGGGACCCGGCCCGGATCCAGATCGTCACGTCGCCGACCCGGTTCTCTCGGATCGCGACGTCGTTGGTCTTGTCGAGATTCGCCGGGACGTCGAAGCTCTTGTCCGTCCTCTCGAGAGACACGCCCGCGTCCGAGTATCCACACTGCGCGTAGTTGCAGGTCTCCAAGGCGTTGACCGGCGTCGTCGTCGCGGCGATCTCGGTGCCCGTGGTGGTGCGGGAGAAGTCCCACGAGTTCGCCGCAAGAAGAGCCCCCATGGTGCCGTAGCTCGGCGTCGTGAGCGAGGAAATCGCCGCACCCGTCCCCTTGTCCCAACCGTAGTTGATCCCGCCGTAGTTACCCAGCCACAGCTCGTCCGCGTAGATCTTGAGATCGGCCGCCCCGGTGACCACCTCTTCGAGCACGAAGGCGCCGGCGGGCGCCAGACGCGAGAGTCCGTCCGCGGCAGCCGGCCCGGCGATCTCGGCGACGGTGCCGGCCCGGGGGTCCACCCAGCGGTGGACCCGCGTCGACGTTCGGGATCCCGTCCTCGAATCGTCCCGCGTCACGAGAACGCGCTGCAGCGCGACCTCCCTCGGACCGGACGGAAGGTGAACCCAGCCCACCCCCACCGACTCGATGTCGACGCCGAGCCGGTCGGTGAAACCGCCGCTCCGCTCCTCGAGACGGAGATATCGCTTCGAGCCGGGTCGGAGGTCGTCCGGATATCGGTCGGGGAACGACCAGCGGATGGCCGCGTCTCCGCCCGAGGGGTCCAGCAACAGGACCGATCGCACGGCGCGAGATTCCGCGAGTGGACCGGCGGTGTCGCGCAACTCGACCCCGTCGGCGGTTTCGTCCAGAGATCGAGTCAAGGTCCGGCCTAGCGCCGCCCGGGTCAGGTCCCAGCGGGTCGTTCCCTCGGGGCGATCCATGCCGGGAAGGATCCCCCGGCCGGTGTCCACCTCGCGCAGCCGGACTTCCCGGCGACTCCCGGCAGCCGCCGGACCCGCCAGGATCAGACACGCGAGCGCCACCGGAAACACACGCCGCAGTCTCATCGATCTCCTCCTCGCCTGGCACGGGCCGAGGCCCGTCCCCGCCCCCACACGGCTCTTTTGTACCTCTCTGGCCTCGACATGGCAATCCCCAAGTCAGCGCGCGGGCTCAACCGTGGAACGTCGCACCGATTCCTCCACCCATTCCCTGGCCTCGGGATCGCGAGAAACGGCACGTTCCCGAGCCAGCTGGAGCGCCCGGGCCGACACCGGCCCGGCCTCGCCGTCGAGCCCGTTCGCCTCGAGCGCCTCCGCGAGCGCCCAAAGATTCGGGGGATAGTCGCCTTCGGTCGCGACCGCCCGGCGCGCGTGTCCCAACCCCTTCTCGACGTCTCCGGGGCCGGTGGGCCAGCCTGGCGCCCTCAGGTAGAGCAACGCAAGCGCCCGGTCCGGCCCGGCATGATCGAGCCCCGGCGCGCCGGCCGCGGCGCTGCTAAAGGTCTCGACCATCCTGGACAGCGCCGAGAGCCCGGTGGAAGGGCGCTCCCTCGCCTGTACTCCCAGCGCGACCCCGAGCCAGTAGGCGCACGCCGGGGCCTCGGGCGCGATCCGCGCGCACCACTGCGCCGTCTCCACCGCGACCGAGGCGGCGGCCTGGCGGGCGCCGAGGTCCGGCTCGTGATCCGCGAGCCAGACCCGGGCCCGCACCCCTCCGATCACGGCGTCCACGCGCCGGTCGTCCCCGGCCGCCGCGCGCGCCCAGATGTCCGCGGCCCGGCGAACCGACTCGAGGTCCCAGCGCGAATAGAGCGCCGCCGCCTCGGAGAGAAGTTCGTCCACGCCTGTCCCCGCGGGAGCGGCGGTGCCGCCGGCGATCGTATCGAGGGAACGCGGCTCCCTGAGCGCCCGGGCGCATCCTGCAACCGTCAGGGCGGCGAGCAGGACCGGAAGCATCCGTCTCAACGCGAGGTCGCCGAGGCGTCGGCAAACGCCTTGCGCGCCGCCTCGACACCGGCGAGATCGGCGGGCTCGAACCGGATCATCTGCATCGCTTTCAAGATGTCGGCCCCCTCCGGCTTCTCATGGAGGCGCGCGAGACCCTTCAGCAGCCTCTCGAACTCGGGTCCCTTCGCGCGATCCCCGATCGTACACAGGAGCGTACCAGGCAGCGGTCTCGCCCGATACACCGTCTCGAGATCGCCGGCAAAGGGGAGGGAGGGGAGCGCGGCCGACTGTGCCGCGTCGAGGAGCACGGCCACTTTTTCGCCCGCGGCCGCGCGCCGGAGGAATGAGAGAATCGCCGGAGCGAACCTCACGGTCGTGGACACCGGCAGCGTCCCCCACCCCCCGAGCACCGGTCCCCGCAGGAACGCAGGAGCGTACAAGGGCGCGCCGGCGATCTCCCAGCCGGCGAGCGCGGCGGCGGAAGCCACGGCTCCCTTCTTCGCCATCAGACTCCACGTTTCTCCCGCGCCCGACTCGCGGACCACCTGCAGGCGGGGGGCGAGCCCGAGCGCCGGTCCGTGCTGCAGGTAGAACGGCAGCGGTACCAGCGCCATCACGGCGTCTAGCTGCGCGAGACGCGCCAGTCCGGGCTCCGCCTTCTCGAGGTAGATCGCCGTGAGGCTGCCTTCCGGCCAGCCGGCCTCGCGCTCCGCCGCCGACGCGAACGAGTCCATCACCGGCCGTGCTTGCGCGGTGTTCCCCGGAGACCCGGGCGCGCAGACCACGAGGACCTTGGGAGGCGCGGCGCCGAGAAGGACGAGAGACGAGACGGCCGCCATGGCGGCCCGGCAGGTCTTGTTCACGAGCCTACTCCGCTCCGGGCGCCGCCGAGGCGGCGTCCGGCCTCTGACGGCCGAGGATCCACAGCGCCGCCGGGAGCGCCGTGAAGTCGGCCAGCATCGAGAGCACGAAGGCGAGGGCCAACAGGATACCGAATTGCCGCATCGGCGGCAGGTCCGACAGGGCGAACGCCAGGAAGCCGCCCGCGTTGATCATCGTGGCGAAGAAGATCGCCCGTCCCGAGATGAGGAACGTGTGCCGCAGCCCGTCCTCGACGCTCCCGGTGCGGCGCGCCTCGAGGAAGTGGTAGAAGAAGTGGATCTGGTCGTTCTCCGAGGTGCCGAGCACCGTGGAGGCGATGAGGATCGTCGCCACGTTGAGGCCGATCCCGGCGAAGCGCATGAACCCGAACATCACCAGGATCGCGAACAGCGACGGGATCATCGCCATGAGGCGCGCCGGGCCGCTGCGGAACAGCACGAGGAACGTCACGAAGATGATCGCCGCGGTCAGCAGGAAGCTCTCGACGAGCGTCGGCACGAGGTGGTAGGCGATTTTCGCCTGGAGCCGCTCGACACCGACCGTCGAGAGGCGGAAGTCGCGGAGCACGCTGTCGCGCGCGACGGCCTCCTCCCAGATCGCCGCGATCCTCCGGTCGAGATCGAGAAACCCCTCGTAGGTGTTGACGCGGCTCAGCACCGTGACGTGCGTCTGGGCGAGCGCCCCGACCTCGACGAAGGACCTCAGAGCCGGCTCCGTCAGCAGGAGGTTTTCGAGTTGCGCCGCGGCTGCCTCGATCCCGGCGCGGTCCTCCGGCAGGCGATCCCCGAGTCCCGGAGACATACTGCAACAGCCGGAGCACCGTGGTCGGCCCGACCGCGGAGCCCACCCGGCCGTCGGCCTCGAGGCCCCGCGTGAAGCGGTCGAGCGCGAGGAGGACCTCGGGACGCACCACGCTCCCCGGCGGTCCCTCGAGCCACACCTCCGTCACGGAGAGGCTCGGAAGGATCTCCTGGATCCTGCGGGTGTCCTGCGCAAGCCTGACGTGGGGGTCGATGTACTCCAGGGCGTCGGTCTCGAGTTTCATGGGGGCAACGACCCCCTTGAGGCCGAAGAGCGCCACCCCCCCCAGGACGCAGAACGCCAGGGAGGCCGGCACCATCACCCACCGCCAGCGGAACGTGAAGGCCGGCAGATTCGCCGCGAGGGCCGCGAACCACCGCCCGCCCCGGACCTTCCGCTGCTGCCCGGTCGGGGTCCTCAGGATCCTCTGGAGCGCCGGAAAAAGCGTGAACACCACCACCCACGTGATCGCGACTCCCACGGCGACCCAGATCCCCATCTCGCGGATCGGGCGGATTCGCGACACCGCCAGCGCGGTGAACCCGACGGCGGTCGCGAACAGCGACGCGGTGCACGGAAGGAACTTGTTGGCGAGCGTGAGGACCTGGTGCTCCTCGAACGACTCCCCTTCCGGGTGCTCGACGAACCGCGAGTGGATGTACACGAGCGTCGACGTACAGGTCACGAGGATCGTCATCGGCACGAGCGAGGAGACGATCGTGATCACGTCCCCCGACAGCCCGGCGTAGCCGACGGTGAGGGCGAGACTCGCCGCGATCGTGATGAGAAAAGCCTGGAGCGCGCGGAACGACCGGTACAGAAAGAGAATCAGGCCGACGACGAGGGCGCCGAACAGCGGAAAGGACCGGATCGCGGCGTCGCGGGTGGCGTCCTCGAAATACCCGTTGACGTACGGCTCCCCGGACTTCCGGAGCGCCAGGAGCGGCTTGGGGTCCATGAGCGTCGGGTCCACGACGAGATCCACGGCGTCGAGCACCGCATGACGCTCCTCCGGCGTTCGGACGTCCAGGGAGAGGACGATCGACAGGAACCGGTCGCCGACCAGCCCCTGCCGCGAGAAGAGATCGGTGTCGGTCGCGAACTTGCGGAACGCCTCGCAGCGCCGAGGCGTCGGCAGGAACCCTCCCTGGGTCCGGCGGAAGATCGTGAGCACGGACTCGACGCCGACCTTCGGGATCTTCCCGAGGCGCGCCTCGATCTCGTCGAGGCGCTTCAGCACCCCGGGGGCGAACGGGTCGGCGGCCTCGGCGACCAGGATCGCCGTCTCGGAACGGCCGAACACCTTCGCGAACGCCTGGGAGGCGATGAAGTCGGGATCGGTCCGGACGATGAGCCGTTCCACCGAATCGTCCTGGCCGACTCGCAGCGCGAACACGATCCCCGGCACGAGGACCAGCGCGTAGAAACCGACCACCCACCATCGCTTCGCGATGATGAACCGGAACAGCCGAACCAGAACTCGATGCCCGTCGGGGCCGCCAACAGGTGCCAACGCACGGTCCTCGCCTTCCGCGGCGACGCGCCGTTCCGGCGGTCGCCGCGGAGAACAGCCAGTGTAGCGCCTCGCGCGCCCCGCGTCCGCGTTCCCTTTCGACCCCCCGCGGCACGCTTCGGCGATGCGCGGCGACAGGTCGCCGCGCCGCCTCGCTCCGCGCGGCGAGCGGCCTTTCGAGGCAGAACCGGCCGCTCGCCGCGAGGGCCGCTGGGGGTCGAAAGGGAACGCGGACGCGGGCGGGCGAAGGGGAACGCCCCGCGAAGCCCGTTTCGGGCCGCGTCAGTCGAGCTTCATCTTGGAGGCGTCGAACGAGGGTTTCGGGAACTTCATCCGGAACGTCTCGAGGGTCTCCACGATGATCTGGGAAACCGCGAGGTTGCGGAACCACTTCTTGTTCGACGGGATGACGTACCACGGCGCCCAGGGGGTCGAGCAGCGAACGAGCGCTTCCTCGTAGGCGGCCCGGTAGACGTTCCAGTACTTGCGCTCCTCGAAGTCGGCCGGCGACAGCTTCCAGTGCCGGGACTCGTCCTCGAGCCGGGCCTCGAATCGCCGCTTCTGCTCCTCCCGCGAGATGTGGAGGAAGAACTTGACGATCGCCGTCCCCTCCTCGGCCAGCGTGCGCTCGAACGCGTTGATCTGGTCGAACCGCCTCGACCAGACCGGCTTCGGGACGAGATCGTGCACTCGCACCACCAGCACGTCTTCGTAGTGCGAGCGGTTGAAGATGCCGATCTCACCACGGCGGGGCGCTTCCTTGTGGACGCGCCACAGGTAGTCGTGGTCCGCCTCCTCCTTGGACGGCGCCTTGAAGGGGACCACGCGGCAGCCCTGCGGGTTGAGGCCGGTCATCACGTGCCGGATCGTGCCGTCCTTCCCGGCCGCGTCCATCGCCTGCAGCACGACCAGCAGCGACCGCTTGTTCTCGGCGTACATGAGGTACTGCAGCTCGGCGAGCCGTTTCAGGTTCTTGTCGAGCCGGGGCTGGGCCGCGTCCTTGTCGTCGACCCCCGCGGTGTCGCCGGGATCGATCCGGGAGAGCTGTACCTTCCTTCCGGGCTTCACGAGGAATCGCTCGGCGAGCTTCATGGGACGCCTCCTGCGACGCGGGGACGGCCCACCGCGGGCCGGATGGGTCCCATGATCTCCTTTCTCGACCGGCGGGGGAAGAGGGAGAAGACGGAAGCCAGGCACCTGTTTCGGGCGTAGACTCGCCGCCGCAACCCCTTGCGGAGGAAGCAGCATGATCGAGATCGGACCCGTGCTCCCCTTCCTCGCGGCCGCGTTCGGCTTCAGGGGCTTCACCGGCGCCGGCCGGGCGATCGGACCGGTCGTGGCCGGCACCTGGTATCCGCGAGACGCCGACGCCTTGGCCCGGGACGTGGACGCGATGCTCGACCGCGCGCCCGTCCCGGCGAAGGCGGAAGAAGGAACGGTCGTCGCCCTGATCGCTCCGCACGCGGGGTATGTCTACTCCGGAGAGACCGCCGCCCACGGTTTCCGCCGGATCCGCGGAGCGCGATACGAGCGCGTGCTGCTGCTCGGGCCGAGCCACTTCGCCCGGTTCCGCGGCGCGGCGCTGCCGGAGGGGGAGGTCCTCAGAACCCCGCTGGGCGACGTCCCGATCGACATCGAGGCGGTCGAGGCGCTCAGGGAGCGGCCCGGGTTCGCAACCGTTGCCGGGGCGTTCGATCGCGAGCACTGCATCGAGGCGGAGTTGCCGTTCCTGCAGCGCGCGCTCGTCCCGGGCTGGCGAGCGGTTCCCCTCCTCCTCGGCTCCGGAACCACCGGAGCTTCGGCACAGTCGGTCGCCGACGGGCTGCGAGCGCTCCTCGGCCCCGGCACCCTGATGGTCGTCTCCTCGGACTTCACGCACTACGGGGCCGCGTTCGGATATCTGCCGTTTCAGGAGTGCGTTCCGGAAAAACTCCGGGAACTCGACCTCGGCGCGGCGCGTCTCGCCGAAGCACGCGACGCCGAGGGGTTCGAGAGCTACGCCGACCGGACCGGCGCGACGATCTGCGGCCGCGACGCGATCGGCGTGCTGCTGCGCCTTCTGCCCGCGAACGCGACCGCGTCCCTCGCCGCTTACGACACGTCGGGCCGGATGACGGGAGATTTCGGGCACAGCGTTTCGTATGCGACGCTTGTGTTTCGCTCCCCCGACGGCACGCGCGCGGGTCTCGCGGAGACCGAGAAGACGACTCTTCTCGATCTCGCGTGGGCGTCGATCCGCGATGCGATCCTGCGGGACGGCTCGCTGTCGAGGGCGCTCGCAGCAGCCGATCTCACGCCCCCCCTCCGGGAAACGCGCGGGGCGTTCGTCACGCTCGAGGAGCCGGCGGAGGGGGCCTCCCGGCCGCTCGCGCTCCGAGGCTGCATCGGGACCCTCCTGCCGCACGAGGCGCTCTACGAGAGCGTGATCCACAACGCCGCCGAGGCGGCGCTGCGCGATCCGCGATTCGAGCCGGTCGGCGCCGGCGAGCTCGCGCGGCTGAGGCTTTCCATCTCGGCGCTCACGCCGATCCGCCCCGTCAAAGAGCCCGACGCGGTGGTCCTCGGCCGCGACGGCGTGGTTCTCGAGAAAGGAGCGCACCGGGCGGTCTTCCTCCCGCAGGTCGCCCAGGAGCAAGGCTGGGGGATCCGCGAGACGCTCGAGCATCTCGCGCTCAAGGCGGGACTCCCCCGCGACGGGTGGAAGGGGGCCCAACTCTCCGTGTTCGAGGCCGAGGTGTTCGGGAAGGAATGACCTCGAACGGGCGACCTTGCTCGCGGGCGCAACCCTCCCTCTCTCCTCGAACGCCCCGGTCGTTCTCCTCCCGCCCTCAGGCCTGAGCGGCCGGCCCGAACCACCGTCCGGAACAGCGTCCAAGCTGGCTCTCCTCGACCAGCATCTTCCGCAGGATGGCGAGCGCGCGATTTTCGACCTGCCGCACACGCTCTCGGCTCAGGCCGAAGCGCCGTCCCAGTTCCGCCAGGGTACTCCGACGCGCGCCGCAAAGGCCGAACCGGGCCGATACGATGGCCCTCTGGCGGTCCGGCAGGCGTGCCAGAAGGCGTTCGAGAAGCGCCAGCCGGTCCTCGCGGAGCAGCGCATCGCCGGGAGCGTCCAACCCCTGCTGGGCCAGCGTGTCCTCGAGACACTGCCCCGACTCGGCGCTCACGATGGTTCCGAGCGAGATTTCTCTCGTGGCGAGCGAAAGCAGGAACTCGACCTCGCACGGACGCAGGCCGGCGAACTCGGCGATCTCCACGCTCGACGGATGCCGTCCGAACGCCGCGGTCGCCTCGCGCTCCGCGGCGCGAATCTGGGCCAGGTGGCGCAAGCGGTAGCAAGGAACGCGAACGAGGGCCGTCTGACGCATCACGGTGTCGCGGACCCGCTTCCGGATCCACCAGCTCGCGTACGAGGCGAACTTGACGCCGCGCGCCGGGTCGAAACGCGCCGCCGCTTCCAGCAGGCCGACGACCCCTTCGGCCGCGAGGTCCTCCATCGGAACCCCGAAATGCCGGTACTCGCGCGCGACCCAGGCGATCGTCCCACGGTGGGCCTCGATCCACTCTGCGCTCCCCGGCTCCGAACACACGTCGAAATCGGGCCGGCGGCACGCCCTCGCGACCGGCGGTGCACCGCGGCTCCCCCCCGCCCCCTCGACCATCGTTCCCATCGCCGCTCCTCCCCCTGATAGCGCGTCGATGACCGGCGTTCTCCGCCACGCCGAATCTACGAAATTCACGCGGTGCAATGGAAGCGGGAAACGGTCCCGGGACGGCGATGCTGCGGATGGTGGGACCGCACCGCCTGCGGTCGGCGCGGCCGTCCCGGGCGGCCGCGAGTTCCAGGGGGGCCGGGGACTGGACTCCCCGCGCGGGGCACGCTAACCTTTCCCGCTTCAAACCTGAGGAGCCGTTCATGCGTGAAAAGGTCCTGAAACTCTGGCCCGAGCTGGACTGGATCGAGAACGCCGATCTGCGGGAGAAGGTTGTCGCCGCCTGGGTCAAGGCGTTCGAGCTGAGCCCTCTGACCGCCGGAGGACCTCAACGAGATCCCGTTCACGTTGCTGGTCCCGAACTGCACCGTCACGTTCATGGAACACAAGCGCTGCGTCGTCCACATCGCGCGCCGGGCCGCCGAGGCGATGAAGGAGTACCTCGGCCGGGCCCTTCCCGATCGACATCGACACCGTGATCGCCGGCGCGATCCTCGCCGACGTCGGGAAGTTGCTCGAGTACGAGAAGGTGGACGGCAAGGCGCGCCAGAGCGAGCGCGGCGAGTATCTCCGCCATCCGTTCACGGGGGTCGCCGTCGCGATGATGTGCGGGGTACCCGACCGGGTCTGCCACATCATCGCCTCCCACGCCGGCGAGGGGGACCTGGTCAAGCGCAGCACCGAGGCTTACATCGTCCACCATGCCGACTTCATGAGCTTCCTTCCGTTCAAGAACCTGAAGAAGTGAGGGAACGATGAGCGCGACACCCGCCGTGAAGACCGAGACCGTCACCGCGAAGATGGCCCGGTGGGCCGCCGATCTGCGGTATGAGCAGCTGTCCCCGGAGGCGGTCCACCAGGCGAAGCGGTACCTGCTGGATTCCATCGGGTGCGCGCTCGGCGGCTACCTGCAGCACGACGTCCGGATCTCTCTCGAGGTGCTCGGCGAGCACGCGGGCAAGGGGACCGCGACGGTCATCGGCACCGGCGCGAAGATGGACCCGGTCACCGCGTCGCTGCTGAACGCCCTGATGGTCCGGGTGATGGACTACAACGACATCTACTGGAAGCAGGACCCGTCCCATCCGTCCGACATCATCCCCGCCGCCCTGGCGCTCGGCGAGCGCACGGGACGCGACGGGCGGGAGCTCGTCGGTCGGCATCGTGCTGGGGTACGAGTTCGAGCAGCGGCTTTGCGAGGCGGCTTTCCCCGGGATTCGCGAGCGCGGATGGCACCACGCCACGCTCACCGCGTTCGCGTCTCCCGCCGTCGCGGGGCGCATGCTCGGCCTCGACGCCGCGAAGATCCAGCACGCCATCGGCATCTCGGGCTGCCGCCACTTCACGCTGGGCGCGGCGGTGGCCGGCAAGCTGACCATGATGAAGAACACGGTGGACCCGATGGCCACCCAGAGCGGCGTGCTCGCCGCGCTGCTGGCCGAGAAGGGGTACACCGGACCGGAGCACGTCATCGACGGCAAGGAAGGGATGGTCCACTGCCTCGGGCCGGAGTGGAAACTCGAGATCCTCACCGACGGGCTCGGCGCGTCGTGGCGGATCGCGACGTGCAGCATGAAGGCGTTCCCGACCGAGGCGCTCACCCACACGCCGATCTCGGCGGTGCTGGACATCGTCCGGGACAACGACCTCACGCCGGGGCAGGTCGAGAAGGTTCACGTCCGTTCGCTCGCTCGCGCGGCGGACATCCTCTCCGACCCGTCGAAGTACGACCCCCGGACGAAGGAGACGGCGGACCACAGCCTGCCGTACGTCATCGCGGCGGCCATCGCCGACCGGCAGGTCACGCCGGCCCAGTTCGCCGACGCGAAGATCATGGACCCGGTGATCCGGGCTCAGCTCCCGAAGGTCGTGGTCGTGGCGGACCCGGAGATCGAGAAGGTCTTCCCCGCCCTCCAGCGCGTGATCGTGAAGATCACGACCACCGACGGCCGGGAGTTCACGAAGCAGGTGGACTACCCGAAGGGAGACCCGCGCAATCCGCTCACCGACCGCGAGGTCGAGGAGAAGTTCGAGGCGCTCGCCGGACCGGTGCTCACGCCGGCGCGGCAGACCCGGGTGAAGGAGGCGGTCTGGGGGATGGAGAAACTCGCCTCGATTTCCACGCTGATGGACCTTCTGAAGTCGGACCGGTAGGCAGGAGAACGCCGTGGGACAGACCGCGATCGAGAAGATCGTACAGAAACACATGGCCGAGGGGCCCGAGGGGCGGCCGGTGCGGGCCGGGGACTTCGTCTCCTTGAAGCCCCGGCACGTCATGACCCACGACAACACCTCGGCGGTCATGAAGAAGTTCAAATCGCTCGGGGTGCCGAAGGTCAAGGACCCGCGGCAGCCGGTGTTCGCGCTCGACCACGACATCCAGAACAGGTCGGACGACAACCTCGAGAAGTACCGGTCCATCGAGGCGTTCGCGAGGAAACAGGGGGTGGACTTCTATCCCGCCGGCACCGGGATCGGCCACCAGCTGATGTGCGAGCAGCTCCATGCCGTTCCCGGCGCGCTCGTGGTCGCGTCGGACTCGCATTCGAACATGTACGGCGCGCTCGGCGCGCTCGGGACGCCGGTGGTCCGCACGGACGCCGCGGCGATCTGGGCGACCGGCGAGTTCTGGTGGCAGATCCCGCCGATGGTCCAGGTGGTCCTCGAGGGAAAACTCGCGGGCGGGGCGTCCGGCAAGGACGTGATCATCGCGCTGGCGGGCTCTACAAGGACGACGTTCTCAACATGGCGGTGGAGTTCGCGGGACCGGGAGTGGCGAGCCTCTCCATGGACGCCCGGATGAGCATCGCGAACATGACCACCGAGTGGGGCGCCCTGGTCGGCTGGTTCCCGGTGGACCGGGTGACGCTGGACTGGATCCGGGAGCGGATGGCGAGGGGTGCGGCGCGGGCCACCGAGAGAGATCTCGAGGCGTGGGAGAAGAACCCGCCCGCGCCGGATCCGGACGCGGTTTACGCCGCGAGGATCCGGCTCGATCTCTCGGCGATCGGCCCCCACGTCGCCGGCCCCGACACGGTGCAGGTCGTGGCGCCGCTCGCCGAGGTCGAGGCGCTGCGGATCGCGATCCACAAGGCCTACCTGCTCTCGTGCGTCAACTCTCGCTCGGAGGACCTCGAGGCCGCGGCCCGCGTTCTCGAGGGGAAGACGATCGCGCCCACCGTCGCCTTTTACCTCGCGGCGGCGAGCCGCGAAGTGCAGGAGGAGGCGGAGCGGCGCGGCACCTGGAAGACGCTGCTCGACGCCGGCGCTCGCGCGCTCCCGCCGAGCTGCGGCCCTTGCATCGGCCTCGGCACCGGTCTGCTCGAGGCGGGCGAGGTGGGGATCTCGGCAACGAACCGGAACTTCAAGGGGCGCATGGGGTCGCGCGACGCGAAGTGCTACCTGGCGAGCCCCGAGGTGGTCGCCGCCTCGGCGGTCGCGGGCTACATTTGCGGGCCCGCGGCCACCGCGAGCCCCAAGCTCGAGCGGCGGATCGAGACGCTCGCCCCCGCTGCACCGGTTTCCGAGAAGGTGGCGATCCTTCCCGGCTTCCCCGGCCAGATCGACGGGCGACTCGTGTTCGCCCCCCAGGACAACCTGAACACCGACGGGATCTACGGGAAGGACTACACGTATCGCGAGGACATGACCCGCGAGGACATGGCGCGGGTGGTGATGGAGAACTACGACCCCGAGTTCGCCAGGCGGACGGACCGGGGGGACGTGCTGGTGGGCGGGTTCAACTTCGGAACCGGGTCGAGCCGCGAGCAGGCGGTGACCGCGCTCCAGGCCAAGGGGATCGCGCTCGTGATCGCGGGCAGCTTCTCGCAGACCTATCTCCGCAACGCGTTCAACAACGGGTACGTCTGCGTCGAGGTGCCGGATCTCGTGAAGCGCCTCGAGGAGATCTTCGCGCCGGAGATCGCCGCGAAGACCCGGACGATCCTGCCCGGGGACGCGGTGGCGATCGACTTCGCCTCCGGGACCGTGGCGTTCCGCGGCGAGACGTTCCGTTTCCCGCCGCTCGGCAGCGTGCCGCAGTCGCTGGTGGTGGCGGGCGGCGTCGAGAATCTCGTGAAGACCCGGCTGGGCCTGTAGAAAACAAGGGGGGAGACAACCATGGCGAAATACACGGTGGTCACGATGCCGGGCGACGGCATCGGCAAGATCGTGCTTCCGGAGGCGCTGCGGGTTCTGAAGGCGGTCGGCTTCGAGGCCGATTACGTCCACGGCGGACATCGGCTGGGACTTCTGGTGCAGCGAGGGCAACGCCCTCCCCGAGCGGACGATCGAGCTGCTCGAGCAGCACAAGCTCGGCCTGTTCGGCGCGATCACCTCGAAGCCGAAGAAGGCGGCCGAGGCGGAACTCGACCCCGAGCTCGCAGGGGAAAGGGCTCAGCTACTACAGCCCGATCGTCACGATGCGGCAGCTCTTCGACCTGGACATCTGCCTCCGCCCCTGCCGCTCGTTCCCCGGCAATCCGCTGAACTTCATCCGGCGGAAGTCGGACGGCGGCTTCGAGGAGCCGAAGGTCGACGCCGTCATCTTCCGGCAGAACACCGAGGGGCTGTACTGCGGGCGTCGAGTGGACCGAACCCGCCGGACGCCGTGCGCAACGCGCTGGAGACGCACCCGAAGTTCAAGCCGTTCGCGGCCGTGCCGGGCCCGGACCTGGCCGTCTCCTGCGCATCATCACCCGCGCCGGCCTGCCGGCGGATCGTCCGCGCCGCGTTCGAGTACGCCGAAGAAGTTCGGCTACAAGTCGGTCACGGTCTGCGAGAAGCCGAACGTCATCCGCGAGACCTCCGGGCATGATGGAGGAGGAGGCGAAGAAGATCGCGACGGAGTTCCCGGGCATCGCGCTCTGGTCGACCAACATCGACGCCCAGATGATGTGGCTGACCAAGAACCCCGAGGACTACGGCGTCATCGTCGCCGAGCAACATGTTCGGCGACATCGTCGTCCGACGGCTTCGCCGGGCTGGTCGGCGGGCTCGGCTTCGCCTGCTCCGCGCAACATCGGCGACGAGGTGGCCGTCTTCGAGCCGACCCACGGCTCGGCCCCGAAGTACGAGAAGCTCGACCCGTCGATCGTCAACCCGATCGCCATGATCCTCTCGGCGGCGATGATGCTCGACCACGTCGGCGAGACGGAGAAGGCCGAGCGAATCCGCGAGCGCCATCGCCGCGGTGGTCGCCGAGGGGAAGGTCCGCACCTACGACATGCTGCGCCTGCCCGGCGGCCCCGACGTGTTCAAGCACGGCGCCGCCACCACGACGCAGATGACCGACGCGATCCTCGGCAAGCTGTGATCCTCTCCCCACGGACCGGGGCGGAAACAGGAATCCTCGCGGGGACGTCCGGCCGGCTCATCCTGAGCCGGCCGGACTCCGCTGCCGCGCGCCTCTCGCATCCTGCTCCGGCGCGCGGCAGAGGCCCCGCTCCGGATTCCTGTTTCCGCCCCTTGCCGCCATCGCGACGGGAACATGCACGGAATTGAAGAAGGGAGGCAGGCGATGACATCGGTGACGGGACGCGGTGAAGCGGGACGGAAGGGGGCCGACGTCCGGTCGGATCTCCACGTCGCCGTCGAGATCGCCGACCGCGGCGGGATCGAGATCGCGCTGAAGTCGCGCGTCGGCGCGTACTACGGCGACTCGATCCGCGAGCAGGTCGCCGCGACGCTGCGGGCGCTCGGTGTCGAGCACGCCCGCGTCGACGTGGACGACCAGGGAGCGCTTCCGTTCGTCATCGAGGCCCGGGTCGAGGCCGCGGCGCGCCGCGCCGGTCTCGGCGCCGGGCGAGACGCCCGCCCCCGGGCGGCCGTACCGATCCCGAACCCCTCCTCGAAGGACCGGCTCCGGCGGTCGCGCCTCTACCTGCCGGGAAACGAGCCGAAGTTCATGGTCAACGCCGGGCTCCACCGGCCGGACGGGATCATCCTCGACCTCGAGGACTCGGTGCACCCGCGCGAGAAGGACGCGGCCCGCCTGCTCGTCCGGAACGCGCTGCGCACGGTCGATTTCGAGGGGGCCGAGCGGATGGTGCGCATCAACCAGCTTCCGGCTCGGGATCGAGGATCTCGACGCCGTCATCCCCGAGCGGCCGGAGACTGATCCTGATCCCGAAGGTCGAGCGCGCGGAGCAGGTGATCGAGGTCCACCGCGCGGTGGAGGAAATCCTCTCCCGCACCGGCGGCGCGCGTTCGCTCTGGCTGATGCCGATCCTGGAGTCCGCCGAGGGAATCGAGCGCGCCTTCGAGATCGCGCAGGCATCCGACCGGATCGTCGCGCTGACGATCGGCCTCGAGGACTACACCGCCGATCTAGGCGTCGTGAAAACCCGGGAAGGGAGCGAGACGCTCTACGCCCGGATGCGCGTGGCCAACGCCGCTCACGCGGCCGGGGTGCAGGCGATCGACTCCGTCTACGGGGACGTGGGGGATCTCGACGGGCTCTCGCATGGGCCGCCCGCTCCCGGGCGATGGGGTTCGAAGGCATGGGGTGCGTCCACCCGCGGCAGATCCCGCCGATCCACGACGCGTTCGCCCCCGCGAAGGCGGAGATCGAGAAGGCGCTCAGGATCGAGGCGGCCTTCCGCGAGGCGCTGGACAGGGGGCTCGGCGTCGTGAGCCTCGGCACCAAGATGATCGACCCGCCGGTGGTGGCGCGGGCACAGAGGCTGGTGGAGCGAGCGCGCAAGATGGGGCTCGTACCGGCTTCGGAGGAGCAGACCCGATGAGCGCGAAGCCGGATCCGAGCGTCAACGCCGCGGGCCGCCGGGTCCCGGCCACCGTCAACGGCCGCGCCGAGACCGGGTACGAAGGGGTCGGCCGACACGTGCCGGCGGGCCGGAAACAGGCGCCGCCGGTTCGAAGCTGCGCCGATTACCCCGCGGACGGCGACAAGCGGGTCGCCGACATCGAGAGCGCGCTGCGGAAGTGCGGTCTCGCCGACGGCATGACGATTTCCAGCCACCACCATCTGCGCAACGGCGACCGGATCGCGCTCGAGGTGCTCGAGACCGCGGGACGGATGGGCGTCAAGGATCTGATGTGGTTTCCCAGCGCCTCCTTCCCCTGTCAGGAGCCGGTGATGGCCTTGATGGACCGGGGGGTCGTGCACCACATCGAGGGGTCGATGAACGGCCCCCTCGGCGAGTACTGCTCCCGCGGAAAGATGCGGGGCCAGGGGGTGCTCCGCTCGCACGGAGGACGGTGGCAGGCGATCCAGGACGGCGAGGTGCACATCGACATCGCGGTGATCGCCGCTCCCGCCGCGGACCGGTTCGGCAACGCCGACGGATCCCACGGCCGGTCCGCCTGCGGCTCGCTGGGGTTTGCGCTGGCCGACTCGATGTACGCCGACCGCGTCGTCGTCGTGACCGACAACCTGGTGCCGTTCCCCTGCGTTCCCTGGCAGATCCAGGGAAACAACGTGGACTGCGTGGTGGAGGTCCCGTCCATCGGCGACCCGGCGAAGATCGTCTCCGGCACCACCGAGATCACCAAGAGCCCCGACCGGCTGCTGATCGCCGAGTACGTCGCCCGGTTCGTCCGGGACGCGGGGATCCTGAAGGACGGTTTCTCGTTCCAGGCGGGGGCGGGCGGGATCGCGCTGGCGTTCGTGATGTTCCTTCGCGACATGATGAAGGCGTCGGGGATCAAGGCTCGTTTCGTGCGCGGCGGCTCCACGAAGTACCTCGTGGAGCTCCTGCAAGAGGGGCTGACCGACTACATCCTCGACGGGCAGACCTTCGACCTCGACGGCGTGAAATCGATCGGCTCCGACCCACGTCACGTCGCGACGTCGCCGTTCACCTCGTACAACTACCACGGCAAGGGGAACTTCGCCTCGATGGTGGACGCGGTCGTGCTGGGGGCGACCGAGGTGGACGTGAACTTCAACGCGAACGTGGTGACCCACTCCGACGGGAGGCTTCTCCACGGCATCGGCGGATGGCAGAACTGCCTGTTCTCGGGGTGCACGATCCTGGCCGTTCCCGCGTTCCGCGACCGGATCCCGGTCATCGTCGACGAGGTCACGACCCTCGTCGGCCCCGGCGAGCTCGTCGACGTGGTCGCCACGGAGCGAGGCATCGCGATCAACCCTCGCCGAAAGGACCTCCTTGAAGCGGTGAAGGGGTCGTCCCTGCCGATCAAGCCGATCGAGCAGCTCAAGGAAGAGGTCGAGCGGATCTGCGGCGGCGCGCCCGCCAGAGCCCGCTTCAAGGACAACCCCGTGGCCGTCGTGAAGTGGGTGGACGGAACGCTCCTCGACACCGTCTTCCAGATCGAGGACTGAGGGCGGGCGACGCTCGTGTCCCGGACGGCGACGCTGGCCCCGGAAGCGGTCGACGAACGGCTCGAAGGGAATCCCGGTCGCCTTTCGTCAGACATCCCCGAAGCAGGTGCCGACCAGACGCGCCGCTTCGACCCAGGGGTGATCGAGCGGCACGAGTTTGCGTGCCCGGGCCACCTTCTCGAGCGGGACGGCTTCGCAGCGGCCGCCCCTCACCGCCACCATGACGTTGTAGACCCCCTCGGCCAGCAATTCCGCCGCCTTCGTGCCGAGCCGCGTGCAGAGGAAGCGGTCGGCCGCCGTCGGCGTGCCACCACGCTGGACGTGCCCTAGCGACGTGACGCGCGCCTCGCTGCCCGTGACCTTCTGAAGCTGCCGCGCGACGCGGCTCGCCATCGGCTCCTGCACCATCGACGGCTCCTCCCGTTCCTGCCCGTCACCCCCGTCGTCGCCGAGCTCGCCGGTCTTCTCGGCGGCCACGCGAATTCCATCCTTGCGGGACGGCTTGGCGGCCTTCTTCCCCCGGTCCTTCTCCTTCCTCCTTCTCCTTCTCGCCGCGTTTCGACTCGGCCTCCGCCTCCTGGCGGGTCCTGGCCCCCTCGGCGACGACGATGATCGAGAACCGCTTCCCGCTCCGGCGGCGCGCCTTGAGGTGCTCCGCCACCGCCTCGAGATCGTACGGGATTTCCGGGATGAGGATCACGTCGGCGCCCCCGGCGATCCCCGCCCCGAGCGCGAGCCAGCCGGCGTTGTGGCCCATCACCTCGCAGACGATCAGGCGGTTGTGGCTGGTCGCCGTGGAGTGGAGCCGGTCGATCGCTTCGGTCGCGATCGACATCGCCGTGTCGAAGCCGAACGAGACGTCGGTCTCCGCGACGTCGTTGTCGATGGTCTTGGGCAGCGTCACGACGTCCATGCCGGCGGCCTCGTGAAGCTGCAGCGCGTTCTTCTGCGTCCCCCGCCCGCCCAGGCACACGAGGCAGTCGATGCCGAGGCGCCGCGCGTTCTCGGCCACCGTCTCGGTCATGTCCAGCACCTTGCCCCCCATCGGCATCCTGTGCGGCTTGTCCCGGCTCGTGCCGAGGATCGTCCCGCCGAGCGTCAGGATGCCGCTCACCGAGCGAGAGTCCAGCGTGCGGGTGCGGTTCTCCACGAGCCCGCGGAACCCGTCGAGGATGCCGATCACCTCGATGCCGTAGTGATCGAGCGCGGGCTTCGCCACGCCGCGAATCGCGGCGTTCAGCCCCGGGCAGTCGCCGCCGGAGGTGAGGATCCCGACGCAGTGGGTCTTGGACTTCTTCTTCACGGTGCGCCCTCCACACGGACATTGTACGCGTGGCCGCCGGGCCGCGGACGGGTGCTCGCGAACAACCGACGCGACCCGACCTTCCAGACCACGAACGACGCAGCCAGGAGTGTCGTCAGCAGGCCGGCGATCCGGGCGGGAGTCCGCAGGCCGTAAGCCAGCACGACGCGGTGAACCCCCGCCGGCAGCTTCACCGCCATGAATCCGCCGTCCTCCTCCGGCACACCGGCGCTTCGGCCGTCGACCAGAGTTCGCCAACCCGGGAAGGCCTGCTCCAGGATGACGAGCCGGCCTCCTCCCGGCGGCACCTCGACCTGCACCTCGATGCGTCCCGGCCGTCGGGAGAGTCGTTCCGGTGGGACCGGCGAGGCGGGCCGTCCCGCCGGTACCAGTTCCGCGTAGGGTCGGGCCGGGAGCCGGCGCGGATCCCGCCGCCTGTCGTCGAACATCCACGAGACACCGGCGCGCGCGATGACGGAGGGGTCGCCCGAGAGCCAGTAGTTCCGGTAGAGAACCGGGGTGACCCATTCCGGGTAGACGTAGTAAACGGCGTCGATCGGTGCGTCGTACCGGCTTGGCGGGAGCGCGAGATCCCAGACCCTGTGGGGCCCCGATCCCGCGGGCGGCGCGACCGGCACCGGCTCCATCGAGTTCGCCCAGTGCCCCTCGCCGCCGCCGCGCGCGACCCAGTGGACGATCCCGTCGTAAGGCGGGATCCGGTCGGGTGCGCCGGTGTAGGGTGCAGCATCCCACACCAGGCAGACCGTCAGCGCGGCGAAGAGCAAAGCGCTTTCGCGGAATCCGGAGTCCGCTTCGAGGCGATCGGCCGCGACGGCGAGTGCGAGCGCCGCGAGCACGGAGGCCGGGGCCAGGAACCGCCACGGGAAATAGAGTTGCGCGAAGGCCGGGACCCCGGCCAGGAGGTGCGCCGCGGGTGCGGTCGCAAGCGCCAGGGCCAGGGCGGCTCCGAGCGCGAGGCCGCCGGTCCCCGACCGGCGGGACCAGAAGGGGGCCGCGAGCCCGGCGATCAAGAGCACCGATCCCGCGTAGAAGGGCATCGGCAGCTCCCCCGCTCCGCGCTCCCCCCTGTACGACTCCGGAAGCGAGATTCTGGAACGATCCCACAGCCGCCGCTCGAAGGGGGCCGTGACGGGAACGCCGTGCTCTCCGTACCTGAAATAGCGGCTCGCGGAACTTCGCTCCCCCACGCTCGTGTGCGTTCCCTCGACCGCCGCCGGCAGCCACCACCACGCCGTGAGGAGCGCCGCGGCGAGGAGGGCCGCCGCGAGCGAGCCTAAGCGGCGTCCCCTCGAAAGCTTTTCGGGAGAAGCCGAGAGCGCCCCCGCGGCGAGCGCCGGAACCAGCGTCACCGCGAGGGTGAAGAGAGACAGGAGGTGCGTCAGGATCAGCCCCGCGACCGACCCGGCGAGAATCGCGGCGTGCCGCGGCCTCCCTTCCCGCGCCGTCCGGAGCGCCGCCGCGGCCACGACCGGAAGGAACAGGAACGCGTTAGCTTCCCCCAGGGCGCCGCGGTAGTCGAACACCGCGAGGCGCCACGGAGCGAACGCGCCGGCGACCGCGCCGACGAGCGAGCCCCTCCATCCCGCTCCCAGGAGGCGCGCCGCCGCGAGGAACGAGAGGGCCGAGAGCACGTGCCCCTGGAACAACTCGAGTTTGAACGCCCCGACGGGGGCCAGGCCCGCCAGGACACCCGGCAGGGCCATCAGGAAGTTGAGTGGGCCGTAGAACTGGAACAGAGGCATCCCCGCCCCGAGATAAGGGATCCAGAGCGGATACCAGGATCCCGCCGCGATCGAGCGCCCGTACGCCCAGATCCCCCAGAGGTGATCGAAGTCGTGAATGCGAGGCAGCCCGGCGCGGGCCAGCACGTGTCCCGCCGCCGCGCCCGCGGCGGCCGCCGCCACGATCGCCGCGGCGGCGCGGGCTCTTCCCGGAACGAGCGGCGCCGCGACGATCGCTCCGGCGACGGCCGCGAGGATCGCGAACGTCGGCGGCTCGAAAACGTCCCCCGAAGTGCCGGCCACCGCGGCGCCCACGCCCGCTAGCAGCACTCCCGCAGGCAGGATCCAACCCCCGTCGCGTCCCCCGGGCGCGCGGGTACCGGCCCCCGTGCCCGCCCGCGGTCCATGGTGTCGTGAGCGCATCGTTCGTTTCCGGCGAAAGGTCGCATTGTACCCTCGCGGTTTGTCGAGTGAATCGCTCCTCAATCCGTCCGGCGGACCGGGCCAAAATCGCGCCGGCGCGCTACACTGTCGCATTCCATGGAGCCACGATGATTGGAATCCGCAGAGAGAACAAGAACCGATGGGAACGCCGGGTCCCGTTGACCCCCGACCACGTCGCGGTCCTGGTCCAGGGTCAACACCTCAGGGTCCTGGTGGAGCCGTCGGAGCTGCGCGCGTTCCCCGATGAGGCGTACGAACAGGCAGGCGCCTCGATCTCCGATCTCTCCTCCTCCCGCGTGATCCTCGGTGTCAAGGAGATCCCGCCCGAGTTGCTCGAGCCCGGCAAGGCTTACATGTTCTTCGCTCATGTCGCCAAGGGGCAGAAGCACAACATGCCGATGCTGCGGCGTGTCATGGAGCTCGGCGCGACCCTCGTGGACTACGAGAAAATCGTGGACGACCGGGGGCGTAGGCTCATCTTCTTCGGCCTGCAGGCCGGCCACTCCGGCATGATCGACACGCTCTGGGCGCTCGGGCGCAGGCTTCGCCACGAGGGGATCCGCCCCAATCCGTTCGAGGACATCCACCAGGCGCTGGACTACGCGACGCTCGCCGAGGCCCAGACGGCGGTGTCGGCGGCGGGAGAACGGATCCGCACGGAGGGGCTCCCCGAGGCACTGACCCCGTTCGTCTGCGCGTTCACCGGGTACGGGAACACCTACCGCGGCGCCGCCGAGGTGTTCGACCTCCTTCCGTACCGCGAGATCGCGCCGAGGGAGGTGCCGGCGACCGGAGAGGCGTCGCCGCCGGAGCGGCACGCGGTTTACAAGGCGGTCTTCCACGAGGAGCACACCGTGGAACCCGCTTCCCCGTGGGACCGGTTCGACCTGCAGGACTACTACGCGCACCCGGAAAAGTACCACCCGGTGTTCGACACGTACCTCCCGCATCTGTCGGTGCTGGTGAACTGCGTCTACTGGGAGCCGAGGTATCCGCGGCTCGTGACCCTCGAATCGCTCCGTCGTCTGTTCGGCGGGCCGAAGCCGCCCCGCCTCCGCGTGATCGGCGACATCAGCTGCGACGTCGGCGGGTCGGTGGAGTGCACGGTCCGCAGCACCGACTCGGGGGATCCGGTCTTCGTGTACGACCCGCTGACGGGGCTCGACTCGCTCGGCGTCGAAGGGAGAGGGCCCGTGGTGCTCGCCGTGGACAATCTCCCGTGCGAGCTTCCCGTGGACGCCTCGCAGCACTTCGGCGACATGCTGCTGCCGTTCGTCCCCGCTCTCGCGCGCTGCCCCTGGGACGAGCCGCTCGAGCGGCTCCCGCTCCCGCCGGAGATCCTGCGCGCGGTGATCGTTCACCGCGGGCAGTTCGCGCCCTCGTACGCCTATCTCGAACCCCATCTGGCCGACTGACTGCGGCGGCCGGACCCACGGAGGAGTTTGCGATGAAGAACGTCCTGATCCTGGGTGCGGGACTCGTGAGCCGACCGATCGTGCGGTACCTGCTCGAGCACACCGACCGACGCGTGGTCGTCGCGAGCCGGACCGTGAGCAAGGCCCATTCGCTCATCGGCGGCCACCCCCGCGGACAGGCGGTCGCCGTGAACGTGGACGACGCCGCCGAAGTCGAGGCGCTGGTCCGGGAAGCCGAGATCGTCGTCAGCCTCGTGCCGTACACCCATCACGTCACGGTGGCCAGGATGGCCATCAAGCACCGCGTTCACGTGATCACCACCTCCTACGTCTCGCCGGCGATGCGCGATCTGGACAAGCCCGCGCGGAAGGCCGGGGTCGCCCTCCTGAACGAGATCGGCCTCGACCCCGGGATCGACCACATGTCGGCGATGCAGGTGATCCACCAGATCCAGAACTCGGGCGGTACGGTCACCCATTTCTCGAGCTGCTGCGGCGGCTTCCCGGCCCTCGAGGCGAACACGAACCCGTGGGGGTACAAATTCTCGTGGAGCCCGCGCGGCGTGATCCTGGCCGGGCGGAACAACGCGAAGTTCCTCCGGAACGGCAAGGTCGTCGAGATCCCCGGCCCCGAGCTGTTCGCGAACCGTTGGCCCTACGGCGTCGAAGGGGTCGGCCTGTTCGTGACCTACCCGAACCGGGATTCTCTTCCCTACATCGACACCTACGGCCTCCGCGGGATCAAGAACATGTTCCGCGGCACGATCCGGTATCCGGGCTGGTGCGAGACGCTGAAGGCGATCGCCGACCTCGGCCTCCTCGACCTCGAGGAGCGCGCGTGGCCTCGCGGCACGACGTACGCCTCGTTCCTCGCCGGCTTCCTGCCGAAGGGAAGATCGGGCTCCCTCACGGAGCGGATCGCCGCCAAGATCGGCGTGACGGCCGACGACCCGATCCTCGCCCGGTTCGAGTGGGCGGGCCTTCTCTCGGATCGCCCGATCCCCGAGAAGAAGGCCGCTCCCCTCGACATCCTCGCGAACCGCCTCCAGAAGGTGATGGCGTACGCCCAAGGCGAACGGGACATGATCGTCCTGCGGCACGAGTTCGTCGCGACCTGGCCCCAGCGCCCGTCGGCGCGCACGGTCTGCGTCCTGGTGGACCACGGCGAGCCGTTCGGCGACTCGTCCATGGCCCGCACCGTGTCGCTTCCCGCGGCGATCGCCGTGCGGCTTCTCCTTCAGAAGCGGCTCACGATCGAGGGAGTCCACGTGCCGGTCACGCCGGAGATCTACGAGCCGGTCATGGCCGAGCTGGGAACGCTCGGGATCCAGTTCAAGGAGACGAGTCACCTCCTGTTGCCGGGGCCGTTCGACGTCGCCAAGAGATAACGGGTCACGCCTCCAAGTGAGGAGCCGCCATGACGACCGAGACTCGAGCGTCGACGACCGCCCCGCACCCCATCCTCGCACTCGCCGAGAAGGAAAACCGGACGGTCCTTCTCGAACACGAGGTTTACCCCCTCCTGGCCGCGGCCGGCATCGCCGTGCCGGTCCACCGCATGGTCGCGGGACCCGACGAGATCGGCGAGGATCTCTCGGCCTTCCTCGGCTCCGACGAGGCGGTGGTGAAGGTCGTCTCTCCCCGGATCCTCCACAAGAGCGACGTCGGCGGCGTTCTCGTGGCGCGGAACGAGCCGGGAGCCTTGAGAGACGCCGTCGCGAAGGTGATGGCGGCGTCCTCGCGAGCCCTGCCGGATGCCGATCTCCGCGGAGCGCTCGTGGCGCGGAAGATCCCGCACCGCGGCGGGTTCGGCCGGGAGATCCTCGCGGGGTTCCGCCACGACCGGGCGTTCGGGCCCGTCGTGTTCGCCGGCGCGGGGGGGGTCGACACCGAGTATCTTCTGCGGTCGCTCGCGCCGGGAAAGGCGAGCGGGATGCGCTCGACCCTCGGCCTCGATCTCGACCGGGCACTCGACATGGTTCGTGGGACCGTGGTCCACGCCGCGCTCTGCGGAGGGCTGCGGAGCGCGAAGCGCGCGTCGGTCGCGGAGGAGGCGCTCGCGCGGCTCGTGCTCGCGCTCGGCGCGCTCGCCGACATCTTCGCGGGCTTCGAGCCGCCGGGCGGTCTCGGCCTCATGGAACTCGAGGTGAACCCGTTCGTCGCGTCGGACGACGACGGGAAACTGGTGGCGCTCGACGGCCTCGCGCGGATCCACCGGCCCCCGGCGCTCCCCACGCCGCGTCCGGTCGCGAACCTGAAGAGGCTCCTGACCCCGGGGAGCGCCGTCGTGATCGGCGCCTCCGCCGAGTCCATGAATCCCGGCCGGATCATCCTCCGGAACCTGGTCGAGGGGGGGGAATCCCCCGGGACCGGATCTGGGCGATCCATCCCCGCGCCGAGAGCATCGACGGCTGCCGCGCCTTCGCTTCGCCCGCGTTGCTTCCCGAGGTGCCGGACATGGCCGTCGTCTCCGTGCCGGCGAACAAGGGGGCGGACGGCGTCGTGATCGACCTGGTGGAGAACCACCGCGCACACGCGGTCACGCTCATCTCCGGCGGCTTCGGGGAGACGGAGAGCGGCAAGGATGCCGAGGCGCGGATGCGCGATGCGGTGGAGCGGTCCCACCTCAGGCCCGGTGGCGGCGTGCTGGTGAACGGCGGCAACTGCCTCGGAATCATCTCGGTGCCGGGCGGGTACAACACGTTCTTCCTCCCGCCCTACAAGCTGCCGATCCTCGACGCGCCGACGACCAACGTCGCCAGCATCAGCCAGTCCGGCGCCCACCTCGTGACGCGCCTTTCGAATCTCGGCGGCACGGTCCGGTCCCGCTACTCCATCTCGTTCGGCAACCAGCTCGACGTGACGGTGTCCGACTACCTCGAATATCTCGAGGCGGACGCGGCGGTCCGGTTGTTCGCGGTGTACCTCGAGGGGTTCCAGCACGGGGACGGTCTCCGCTTCCTCGATGTCTGCCGCCGGATCGCCGCCGGCGGGCGCCGCGTTCTGCTCTACAAGGCGGGCCGGACCCGCGAGGGGCAGGCGGCAGCCGCCTCGCACACGGCGTCGGTCGTGGGAGACTACGACGTGTGCCGCGAGCTGATCCGCTCCGCCGGGGTCGTCGAGTGCTCGACGCTCGACATGTTCGACGACTACACCATGACCTTCTCGTTCCTGGCGGAGCGAAAGCCGGTCGGCCGACGCGTCGCGGTGATGTCGAACGCGGGGTTCGAGTGCGCCGCCGCCGCGGACAAGCTGTACGGCCTGAGCCTCGCCCGATTCGCGCCGGACACCGTGCGGCGGCTCCGGGGGCTTCTTCCGGGGATCGTGGAGGTCCACAACCCGATCGACGCCACCCCGGTCTGCCCGACCGGAGCGTACGTGGACTGCGTCGAGGCGATCTCGGAAGATCCGGGCGTCGATGCCGTGGTGGTGGCGGGGGTGCCGGACACGCCGGCTCTCGAGACGCTGCCGAAGGGGGAAGGGCACGACGAGGACATCACGCGAGCGACCAGCTATCCGTCCCGCCTCATCGAGGTATTCAGGAAGTGCAAGAAGCCGATGATCTTCTCGCTGGACGCCGGCGCGCCGTACGAGCCGTGCGTGCGGATGATGAGGGCGGCGGGCCTCCCCTGCTTCCGGAAAGTGGATCGTGCGATGCGCGTTCTCTCGGCGTACCTGGACGTGAAGAAGGACTGACCGCCTCGGCGGATGGCGCTCGGGATAGGATGACGCGAGATGGCGAACTTTCTCGGCGGCAGCGCCTACACGATGGCGAAAGAGATCGCCGAGGGGTACCACATCGTCACCGAGCGCACCTTCAAGACGATGTCCCGCGGCGAGACGGAGCAGCTCGCGTTCGAGCTCGACAAGTGCCTCAGGGAAATCCGCGGCGAGCAGATCCCCCTCGACGACCTCTCCCTGATCAAGAGCCGCAATCGGAAGATCCAGCGGCTCAACCAGACGCTCGTCGTCCTGCGGAGCTACCAGCAAAAGACGCGGAAGCGCTGAAGCCCGGCGCCTCCCGCGGTTCGTCTCGCGTCCGGTTCGCGTCCCCACCGGGAGCGCCGAGGCTCGATCGAAGTGCAGACCGTCTTCGAAGCCGTCCGAGCCGCATGCACCCCGGGGACGTGGTCGCGGGGTGTGGAGTTGGTGCGCGCGGGGGCGGTCCAGCAGGAGCGCTCCGACGAGGAATCCGTCGTCGTGCGCGTGGTGACGAGGGGGGGGATCTACTGCCCGGCCGTGACCCTCTACCCGCAAGACGGCGACTGGGAGTGCACGTGCGGCGCTGGCCAGGGCGCCTGCGAGCACGCCGCCGCCGCGGTCATCGCCCTCCGGCGCGCCGGCGACGAGGGGCGCGAGATCCAGGCCCCGGACCGTCGCGCGGGACGGCTCAGCTACCGGTTCTCGCGGTCGCCGGGCGGGCTCGCCCTCGAACGGGTGATCGTGACGGGCGACGAGGCGTCTCGGGTCGAGACCACGCTCGCGGCGATCGCCTCGGGGCGCGTCGGCGGGCCGCGTTTTGCCGCCACGCAGGCCGACCTCGCGGTCGAGAGGGCGCTCGGGACGCACCGCCGCGGCGCCGTCCCGCGCCCGATCGTGGCGGGCCTTCTCGACGCCCTGGCCGGGTGCGAGGAGGTCCTGCTCGACGGCGAGCCCGTGAGCGCCTCCGCCTCGCCCGTGGTGCCGATCGCCGTCGTCGAGGACCAGGGGGACGGATTCCGGCTCACCGTCGGCCGCGACCCGTCGGTCGGCGCCGTGTTCGCCAACGGGATCGTTCTCGCCGCCGGGGTGCTCCGGCCCGTGGACGAGACCCGCCTCACGGGGCGAGAGCTTCACGAACTGCCGTCCGGCAGGCGATTCGGTCCCGAGGATGTCGCCGAGCTCGTGACCGATGTGCTTCCCTCCCTGAGAAAGCGCATCCCCGTGGACGTTCGCACGAACCGGCTCCCCCGCGGGACCGCGATGCCTCCCCGGATCGCTTTCAACCTGTCACGCGAAGCGAACTCGCTGGAGGTGCTCGCCACGCTCGTCTACGGAGATCCTCCGTGCGCGAGAGTGGACGGCGGGCGGCTCGCCCACCTCTCCGGTCCCGTGCCGATCCGCGACGAAGTCCGTGAGAAGAGGCTTCTCTCCAGACTCGGACGCGAGCTCGATCTGGCTCCCGGCGTGCGCGCCCGTTTCGACGGCGAGGCGGCGGTGGAGTTCGCCGAGAGGTTCGCATCCTGGGGCCGGGAATCCGGTGCATCCGGCCTCGAGTCGTTCCGCCGGATGCCGCCGCTCGTCCCCCGGACCGTGATCGAGGGCGAGCGGTTCGACGTCGTCTTCGAGCTCCCGGCCGCGGCGGGCGGCGGGACGGGGCGCGCCGACGCGGGCGCGGTGCTCCGCGCGTGGCGCGACGGCGCGTCGCTCGTGCCGCTTCTCGACGGGGGTTGGTCCCCGCTGCCGTCCGACTGGCTCGCTCGGTACGGCGACCGGGTGGCCGATCTTCTCGCTGCGAGAGACCCGTCGGGAAGGATTCCGCGATGCGCGATTCCCGATCTCGCGCGGCTCTGCGACGATCTCGACCTCCCCCGCCCGCCGGACTTCGCGCCGCTCGCGGCGATCGTGGACGGCTTCACCGGCATCCCCGAGACGCCGCTTCCTCCCGATCTCACCGCCACATTACGCGGCTACCAGCGAAGCGGCGTCGACTGGCTCGCGTTCCTCCGGGACGCGGGGCTCGGCGCGCTTCTCGCCGACGACATGGGGCTCGGCAAGACGCTCCAGGCGCTCTGCGCGGTGAAGGGCCGGACCCTGGTCGTCTCCCCGACGAGCGTGCTGCACAACTGGGCGGAGGAGATCCGCCGCTTCCGCCCCGCGCTCCGGTGCGCGATCTATCACGGGGACCGCCGCACGATCGATTCCGACGCCGACGTCACGCTGACCACCTACGCGATCCTGCGCCTCGACGCCGACACGCTCTCGCGGGAGGACTGGGACACGGTCGTGCTCGACGAGGCGCAGGCGATCAAGAACCCCGACAGCCAGGTCGCGCGGGCCGCCTTCGCGCTCCCGGCGCGCTTCCGGATCGCGCTCACCGGCACGCCGGTCGAGAACCGGCTCGAGGAGCTGTGGAGCCAGATCCACTTCGTGAATCGCGGGCTTGCTCGGCGGACGCCAGGACTTCGAGGAGCGCTACGCGCGACCCATCGCGGACGGCGTTCCCGGCGCCGCCGCGCGCCTCCGGGAGCGAATCCGGCCGTTCGTGCTCCGGCGGCTCAAGCGGGAGGTCGCGCCGGAGCTGCCGCCGCGCACCGAGGCGGAGTTGCGCTGCACGCTCGACTCCGGAGGAGCGCGAGGTCTACGACGCGGTCCGCGCCGCCACGCTCCGGGAGGTGGTCGAGCGTCTCGAGACCGGCGCCGGCGTGCTCGCGGCGCTCGAGGCGCTGCTCCGGCTGCGCCAGGCGGCCTGCCACTCCGGGCTGATCCCGGGGCGCGAGGCGGCGACCTCCTCGAAGATCGCGGTCCTGCTCGAGGCGCTCGAGGAGGTCGTCGCGGAGGGGCACAAGGCGCTGGTGTTCTCGCAGTGGACCTCGCTGCTCGACCTGGTCGAGCCGCATCTCGCCACGGCCGGGATCGCCGTTCGAGCGGCTCGACGGCTCGACGCGGGACCGCGGCGGGAGTGGTCGGCCGGTTCCAGGACGCGGCGGGACCGCCGGTCATGCTCGTCTCGCTCAAGGCGGGAGGCACCGGGCTCAACCTCACCGCCGCCGACCACGTGTTCCTGCTCGACCCGTGGTGGAACCCCGCGGTCGAGGACCAGGCCGCGGACCGCGCGCACCGGATCGGCCAGGAGCGCCCCGTGATGGTCTACCGTCTCGTCGCCGAGGACACGGTCGAGGAGCGGATCCTCGCGCTCCAGGAACGGAAGCGCGCGCTCGCGGACGCCGCTCTGGGCGAGGCCGACCGTGCCGCCGGCCTCACCCGCGAGGACCTGCTGGCGCTTCTCGAGTGACCCGGCGCGTCCCGGCCGGCACCGCGTGCCGGCGGCGTGGTACCGGCCCGGAATGGCGTATCCTGACTGCCGCGGCGTCGAGATCGCCCGCCTCGGGCGCCCCGACGGGCCGTGGTCCCAAGCCGAGAGGTTGCCGCATGCCGACCCCGCCGCCCGCCGAAGAGTGGATCCAGTCGCCTCAGGCCTATTTCAACCGCGAGTTGAGCTGGCTGTCCTTCGCTCGCCGCGTGCTCGCTCTCGTCGAGGACCGCGACCTCCCCCTCCTCGAGCGCGTCAAGTTCGCCGGCATCATGGGGATGCTCCACGACGAGTTCTTCATGAAGCGGATGAGCGGGCTCAAGCGGCAGGTCCAGAAAGGTTCGAAGAAGACGTCGCTCGACGGCAAGCAGCCGCAGGAGGAGTTCGCCGCCTGCCGCGAGGAGCTGATCCGGCAGGCGGAGAAGCTCGCCCGCGCCGTCCGGGAGGATCTGCTCGCCGGACTCGCGAGCCGGGGACTTCCGATCCTCCACCACGATCGGCTCGAATCCGGTTCGCAAGAGCGCCTGCGCGAATACTTCCGGCTGTCGGTCCTGCCGATCCTCACGCCGCTGGCGGTGGACACGGAACACCCCTTCCCGTTCATCAGCAACATCGGGATCAACCTGGCGGCGATCCTGCCGGACGACGGCGACCGAGAGCGGTTCGTGAGGATCAAGGTGCCGGGGAACCGGCCGCGCTGGGTGCCGGTCCCGGGGGGCACCGGGTTCGTGCCGCTCGAGGAGGTGATCGCCGCCAACCTCGACCTGATGTTCCCGGCCGCGCCTCCCCGGCGGATCCACTTCTTCCGGGTGACGCGCGGCGCCGAGGGGGAGCGCCCCCGGCAGAACGACCTCGATGAGGACGAGGAGCTTCGCGAGCCGGGAAGCATCGTCCGCCTGGTCTCGAACGAGCTGAAGGCGCGCCGTTTCGCCGGCGTCGTCCGGCTCGAGGTGGACCCGGCCATGCCCCGGAAGCTGGTCGGGTGGCTCTCGACGCAGCTCCGCATCGACCGCGACGACGTGTATCCGGCGCAAGCGTTTCTCGGGATGGCCGATCTCCTGAAGCTCGACGCCGCGGGTCACGAAGATCTCCGCCTCCCCCGGCACGTTCCTGCCATCCACCCGAGGCTTCGCGACCTCGACCCCTCGGCGAGCGGCGCGATCTTCGACGAGATCGCGCGCGGCGACATCCTGCTCCACCACCCTTACGACAGCTTCGACACGTCGGTCCTGCGTTTTCTCGAGTCCTCCGCCGCCGACCCCGACGTGCTGGCGATCAAGCTCACCATCTACCGCACCAGCAGCGACTCGCCGATCGTCCGCGCCCTCGTCGAGGCGGCGCGCCACGGAAAACAGGTCGCCGTGCTGGTGGAGATCACCGCCCGGTTCGACGAGGCCCCCAACATCGCCTGGGGGAAGCACCTCGAGAACGAGGGGGTCCACGTCTCCTACGGCGTCGAGCGGCTCAAGACCCACGTCAAGCTCGCGCTGGTCGTCCGGGAAGAAGAAGGCCGCATTCGGCGGTACGTCCACGTCGGAAGCGGGAATTACCACACCGGCACCGCGCGGATCTACGAGGACATCGGGATCCTGACCTCTGACCCCGAGATCTGCGAGGACGCCGCGGCGGTCTTCAACGAATTGACCGGGGCGGTCCCCCCGGCAGGGTACCGGAAGCTCATCGTGGCGCCGGACACGATGCGCCGCCGGTTCGTCGAGTTGATAAGGCGCGAGGCGGAGCACGCGCGCGCCGGGCGCCCTTCGGGCATTCGCGCCAAGATGAACCAGCTCCAGGACCCGGAGATCATCCGGGAGCTCTACCACGCCGGGCTCGCCGGGGTGCCGGTCCGTCTCAACGTGCGCGGGCTCTGCTGCCTCCGTCCGGGCGTTCCCGGCTTCTCGGACAACATCCGCGTGTTCTCCGTGGTCGGCCGCTTCCTGGAGCACGGCCGGATCTACCGGTTCGAGAACGACGGCGCCCCCGAGTTCTTCATCGGATCGGCCGACTGGATGAAGCGGAATCTCGACAACCGCGTCGAGACGGTGATGCCGGTCGCGGACGGCGCGGTGCGGACCGAGCTGGACGCGATCCTCGACGTGTACGAACGGGACAACGCCTCCGCCTGGGACTGCTCGCCCGACGGGCTGTACGTGCGCCGGACTCCGATGGGCGGCGAGGAACGGCGCGCCGCCCAGGAGCTGTTCCTGCGCGAGGCGAAGATCGCGGCGGCGACCGACGCCTGAGCCTGAGTCGTTCGCATGGCCCACCACCCGGGCTCATTTTCCTCGCGGTGTCCGGACTCCGCGCCGCCGATCCGGTCATGGGTGGGCCGGCCTTCGAAGCCGGTACATTTTGCCCGCTTCCCTCATGGGACCCGGGGCTGCTCCCTGGAGGCTCGTGGACAATCAGAGCCTCTCGAGACTCCGGTACACGTCCTTCCGCGGTCCCACCTTCACCACGAGGACGAGGAGAACATCGTCTTCCACGCGGTAGAGGATACGGCAGTCCCCGGACCGAACGCGAAACGTACCGGGGCGGCCATGGAGTTCCTTGAAGCCCGCAGGGCGTGGGGCCTCCGCGAGCTTGTCTATGCGGCGGGCTATTTGCCCCTGGACCTTCTTGGGGTAAGCGGCGAGCTCGTCTTCCACCGTGGGGAGGAGCTCAACACGGTAACGGAGCGGCGGTTCAGAGCCCAAGGCGCTCCTTGACGGCCTCCCAGCTGACGCGCTCCGCGTTTCTGGGGTCCGCTTCAGCGCGGTTGACGTCTTCCGCATCCATGCGGTCCTCGTACTCTTCCGCGAGGCGCTCGAAGAGACGGTAGTCTTCGAGGGAGAGGAGGACGGCCACGTCTTCCCCGCGGCGCTCGAGGACAATTTTCTCCTTGCCGTAAACGACACGGTTGACGGTGTCGCCGAAAGCTTTCTTGGCCACCCCAACGTTGATACGCGTCACAGCTCTTTTCCTTTTGGTGTTCCATTCGCTCTATTCGAGCGTTTTTTCCCTTTCGAGCGGTTCGCTCTAAAGTATGCGGTGTTCCTGGGGTTCCGTCAAGGCTGGGCGCGTACCGATGGGGGAATTTCAGGGACAGGTCGCGGGCGACGCGGCGATCCCGGTGTCGCGGGACTGCGAACCGCCGGCGACGTCGGCGAACGTTCCCCGGCAAACACCCCGCTCCCCTCGCACCAGGTACCAGCGCGAGGCACCGGAGTCAGGATCCGGCTCGTCGACGTGGAGCGAGGTCGCCGTCGTGTCGTCGGTGAGGCATCGCGACACCGAGGCTGCGAAATCGCCACCGGTCGACTGGAGCGCCGAGAGGTCGCCCTCGACAACGTCGTACGTTCCCGCATTCGTTGCCGCGGACCACGAAAGCAGGATCCCTGGCGGCTCCCGGTCGGCCGACAACGCGGGGGGACCGACCAGCGGGCAGGTCCCGCAGGAGTCGAAACGAAACGAGCCGATCCGTGTCCGCCACCCGTACGAGCTGCTCACCGCGTAGTACTCCTGGGTGTACCAGAACGTACAGTCGTCGACCGGGTCCACGCTCATCGCGCTGTAGTCCCCCCAGCGCGCGGCGCCTGTTTGCGAGCCCGATCCCGCGACGAGCGCGGTCTCGCTCCACGGCATCGCGCCCAGCGGGTCCGACGCGAGCCTCCCGGCGTACCGGACGGAGGGGTAGGTCGTCCCGCTCGCGACGCTGTAACCCAGCGCCATGTCCCCCGCCCCATCCGTCGCCAGGCTCCCCATCCATCGGTGATCGGCGTCCGGCGCGACGGTCCCCGCCTGGACGACGAACGGCAGGGCCGTATCGAGTCCGCGGATCTCGTACCATCGCACCCCGGCATGATCGAGGCCGTTGACGTCCACGGTATGGTTGACCGTGAGGGACTGATGAGAGCCGAAGTTCCGGTACGCGAGGCGCCACATCAGCCGGTCGGACAGCGCGTCCGCCCTGCCCCCCTCGGGCAGCGGGATGCAGGCCGTGGCATAGCCGCAGAGGTTGGAATCGAAGGGGAGCCCGGCCGACGTCAGGTCGATCACGGCGTCCGGATGGCCGCCGGCGCCGAACGTCGAACGGGAGGTGTCCGCCCAGTCCACGTGGAATTTCCATAACTGCAACCGGTCGCCCGGCCAGCCCCACGCGTCGTCGTCCACCTCGACGAACCACGCGCTCGCCCCGACGGGTGGCGGGATCGGCCCGTCGAGGTCGGCGGGAAGCTGGCCGCCGTAGTTCGGATTCACGCCGTAAAGATCGAACACCACCATGCGCGCGGGCTCGCCGCTCAGCATCCGCTCCCGCTCGAACGCGGCGGCCGCCTGTCCTCGCCACGACTGGCTCGCGCCGTCGAACTGGTTGACCGCCATGTAGTAGGCATCGGTCCAGACCGCAAACTTCGGGTAGTCGTTGAGCGTCGTCGGGCTCCACGGGAAGTCGTACCGGTACCAGGCGCCCGTCGGATCGCCCGTCACCGACACCGCGATGCACTGATGGAAGTTGCCCGGCCAGTCGAAGGCGAGTTGGCTCGCGAGCCAGCGGTCGGCGAGAACGTCGTAAAGCACCACCGGGTCGCCGTTGTCGTTCGTCTCGCAGATCCCACCGAAACCGGACCACAGCGTGCGGCCGCTCACCGGCCCGTAGAGGAGCGTGCCGGTCTTGTCCCAGATCGCGAGGGAGAGGTTCACCCACTGGACGTAGTGTGCCGGCCCGACGTCTCCCTCGGTGTCCGGCGGCACGCGGTCGTTCAGGTTCGAAACGCCGTCGAAGCTCGCGAGCGGCGCGGGCATCGGTCCCACGTCAAGCGCCTGATCGGGGGAGTAACAAGCGTCCACGGTGCCGGCGCCCGTCCTGGCGCCGATCCGGCGCGGGAGCAC
The DNA here is from genome assembly GCA_963790465.1 of Terriglobia bacterium. Classification (GTDB taxonomy): domain Bacteria; phylum Acidobacteriota; class Polarisedimenticolia; order Polarisedimenticolales; family JAIQFR01; genus JAIQFR01. The sequence continues at coordinate 74,820 of CAWBOP010000026.1, forward strand.
TAGATTGAGACTCGGTTCGTCGGAGAGCGCGCGCCGGGTCACCTCGGGAATCGATCGGAGCGGCGGCGAAACGTCGAGCGCCGCGGCCCAGACGACTCTCGGCGCGGCATCCTTCCCGCCCGCCGGCTCGACCTCCGCGCTCTCCGCCGCCTGCGCCGCCAACGCGGCCAGCGTCATCAGCGCCAGTCCCGCACTCCGTCCCGATCCGCGCACTCGCCCTCCTCGCTCGTGAGCACCGGGGATTCCCGGTCTGGGGCCCCTCGAACATTGTAGGGCGGATGCCCGATCGTGGCCGAAGAATGTGAGGGTACGATTCGATCGGGGGCTGCGGCCGCCGGTCGAGATCCCGGAGACACAAGATCGTCATCCCGATGGCGGCCTCGGGGAGACCGGCGACAAGAGGGACAGCTTCAGCTAAAGTGACAACGAGCGTCACGTCGCGGCGTCCAGCGCCGACATCATGGGGCACCGTGAGTCGGCGGGTGGTCACGGACAAGCAGCCTGGCAGGAGGAGAAGGATGGAAATTAGCTCTCATTCGGAAGCTTTCTCCCAGGCTCGCCGCGCCATACGGCGATGGCACCGCGGTTGCTTAATCTCCGTCCCTGTTCACAAACAAGGAGGCCACCGGATCATGAAGCGTAACAACAAAGGTTTCACGCTGATCGAGTTGCTGATCGTCGTCGCGATCATCGGCATCATCGCCGCGATCGCCATCCCGAACCTTCTGAACGCGATCGACCGCGGCAAGCAGAAGAGGAGCATGGCGGACATCCGGTCCATCGGAACCGCTTGCGAATCTTACGCCATCGACAACAACTTCTACCCCGACGCGGCCGACCATCGACTGTGCTCTCGGCTAGCGCCACGAACGTCGCGCCGATCTACATCAAGACCCTGCCCGCGGCGGACGGTTGGCGGAACGCCTTCTACGCGGTTTCCGACCCCGCCGACGGCTACACGATCGCCTCGGGCGGAAAGGACGGCGGCGACCTCGCCGGTGTCGTTTGGGGCGCCACAACCAGCTTCAACCTCCCGATCGTCTTCATCGGCGGCCAGTTCGCGGCCTGGCCCGAGGGCGTTCAGCAGTAAGCGACTCGGCGAACTCTCTTTACGCGCGAAGGCGGCGGGATCCTCCCGCCGCCTTTTGCCTTTGCGCGGCGGCATGGGCACGCGTTCTTGACACCGGATCCTGAAGCCGGTCACACTCTTGCAGGCGCTTCGAGGGCCAGCATGTTGCAAAGGTGGATCGTGGCGGTCTTGGCGGGGGGAGATCGTCGCGACGGCCTCGCTCGGGGCTCCGTCCGCGGGGTGAACGCCGGTCGGTTGCGGCTCGGGCGGCCGCGTTTCGCTGGGCGAGGGGGGCTATCTCGAGAAGCGCCCGGGGGAATACCTCGACTTCCTTCCGCAACCCGCGCTGATGCCCCCGCTGCTCCCGGCGGACATGGTGGGCCCGGAAGAAGGTTCCCGTCCGCCAGATCCGCGACGGGCTCGGCTGGGACTCCGAAGTGGTGAGGGCGTTCGGCATCAAGGAGATTCCTTTCATCGTCGTCGTGGGCCGGGACGGAACCGTGCGGGAGGTGAACGAGCACGGCAAGCGCATCGAGAAGGCGGTGCGCGCGACCGTCGAGTGACGCGGCGCTTCACCCGCTTCTGGGCGCGCTAGCCCGGAAGTGATTTACAAAAGCTACGCTATCCGTTATCTTGGCCATGTAGATCCGGAAGGGATATGCATGGACATCAGCACCTACATTGACGGTTTGGCGGCCAAGGGGCGGTACCACTTCGCGACCGCGGAAGCCGTTGCCGCGTTGAGCTCGTCACCCATCGCGGTTCGAGCGGCCATCCGCCGGCTGCGGGAGAAAGGCCGTGTGGCGATGCCCTTTCGCGGCTTCCACCTGATCGTCCCGCCCGAGTATCGGGCGCTCGGGTGCCTGCCCGCGGACCAGTTCGTGCCGCAGCTCATGGAGCACCTCGGGCTCGCCTACTACGCGGGCCTGCTCTCCGCGGCGAGCCTGCATGGCGCGGCCCACCAGGCGCCCATGGTCTTCCAGACGATCGTGGCCGACAACCGTCCCGAGATCCGCTGCGGCCGGGTGCGCGTCGAGTTCGTGGCGCGCCGCAACGTCACCGAGATCCCGACCGTGCAGAAGAACACCCTGCGGGGCGTCCTGCGCGTCTCGACGCCGGAGGCGACCGCGTTCGACCTCGTCGGCTATCCGGGCCACGCGGGCGGCCTGTCCAACGTCGCGACGGTCCTCTCCGAGCTCGCGGAGAACATGGATGCCGAGAAGCTCCTCGCCGAGACCGAGCATTCGCCGCTCCCCTGGACCCAGCGCCTCGGCTACCTGCTCGAGCGCGTCGAAGCCGCGAACCTCGCGGCTCCGCTGGCCGAGCATGTCGCGGTCCATGCGAAGGAGTACGTGCCGCTTCGGCCGAGGAAGCCCATCGCGCGCGCCACGCGCGACTCCCGATGGCGGTTGTTCGTGAACGAAGAGGTGGAGGCGGACCTGTGATTCCCTTCGACTACATCACCGAGTGGCGCGCGGAAGCGCCGTGGACGACGGAGGCGCAGGTCGAGCAGGACCTGATCCTCTCCCGGGCCGTCGTCAGCATGTTCGCCGAGCCCGAGGTCGCGCGCCTCCTCGCTTTCCGAGGCGGGACGGCGCTCTACAAGCTCCACCTTCGACCGGCCGCGCGCTACTCCGAGGACATCGATCTCGTGCAAGTCACCGCGGGGCCGATCGGCGGCGTCCTCGATGCGATCCGGCGCGCGCTCGACCCGTGGCTCGGCCTGCCGCAGGCGTACCACCAAGGAGGGCCGCATCGTCCTCGTCTACCGCATGAGCTCCGAGGGGCAGCCTCCGGTCCCGATGCGCTTGAAGGTCGAGATCAACTCCCGCGAGCACTTCTCGGTGTTCGGCGTCGAGGAGCGTGAGCTCGCGGTGCACTCGCGATGGTTCACCGGCAGCACGAAGGTCAAGACCTACCAGCTCGACGAGCTGCTCGGCACCAAGCTGCGCGCGCTCTACCAGCGCAAGAAGGGACGCGACCTCTTCGACCTGTTCATCGCGAGCCGCAGAGCGAAGGTCGATCCCGCACGCGTCGTCGAGTGCTTTGCGCGCTACCTCGAGCACGACGGCTGCGGGTCTCCCGCGCCGAGTTCGAGATGAACCTGCACGAGAAGCTCTCCGACGAGACCTTCCTCTCGGATGTCGAACCCCTCGTCGCCCCGGACATCGAATGGAGCTTCGCCGACGCGGCCGGATACGTTCAGCGCGAAATCCTTCCACTCCTTCCAGGTGAGCCATGGAAGGGCGGCTCCGGCGCCCCGCCGCTCAGCGCGTAGACCACGACGTCGCCCTCGAGCACCACCGGCTTGCCGAGCAGGCGCGTCAGCTCGACGAAACGGCGCTGTCCCTCGGGAGTCGACCATGGCAGCACGGGGTAGGTCGCTCCGAGCCGGCGCATCTCGGAAACGTTGATGAGCAGGTGTGTGAAACCCAACCCCCGCATTTCATCCACCGCGCCCGCGGCGGAAGCGTTCCGTTCAAGCGCAGCGGCGAGCGCCGTGGGATCGTGCTGCGAAGTGGTCTCGAAGGCGCGGGGAAGGAGAAAGCCGCGAGGCTCGCAAACAAGGAGCAACCTCGCGTCGGGCGGGAGAGTCCCGCAAGCGCGAAACGCAGGCGATGGATCGGAGACGACCATGGCCGCATAGACAGCCCGCGCTTCGCCCGCCACCGACCACCCGCCGATCTCCGACGACATGGTCCAAGCCTCCCAGGCGCCCCACCCGAGTACCCCCCCGAGCACCGCCACGGAAAGGGCGCGCCCCGCCCCGCGACGCCCGGCCGCCGCCGCCCCGACCAGCAGCGCAAGCGACGGGGTCAGGAGCCGGCCGAGCGCTCCCGTGAGCGACCACGCGATCCAGCCCGCAGCACCGGTGCCTAGCACGAGCAGCGTCGCGGTGCGCCGCTCCATCCAGAACGCCACGAGTCCCACGACCAGGAGCGGCAGCACGAGCAATTCTGTGATCCCTAACGAGCCTGCGGCGCGCGCCAGGAGATCTGCCGGTCCCGCGGCAAGGTTGATGTGGCTCGAGGCGTCGCGCCACAGCGTCTCGATCCCGGCCCGGTGCCATCCGATCGGCGCGAAGGGATCGCCGAGCAGCAGGGCGTTCTTCGCCCACCACGGAGCGGCGCCCGCTGCGACCGCCAGTCCGAACGTGCCGAGCACCCGCGGCGCGAGCCACGCCGAGCGGCGCGTCGCGAGCCCTGTCGAACGAACGGCCAGGATCAGCGCGACCAGCACCGCCCACGGCACACCCTGCAGGCGCGCGGCGCACGCGACGCCGGCGGCAAGACCCGCGCCGACGGCACCCGCGTGGATCGGCCGCCCCGCCAGGGCGAGCCCGACCGCAACGGTGACCGCCGAGACCGCCCAGGCCTCCGCCGCCGGCAACGCCGGAACCAGCATCGCCGTCGGCAGGTAGAGGACCGCGGCCCCCGCAAGGAACGCGGCGGGGCGCGAGGCCCCGAGGCGGCGCGCGACGGACGCCACCGCGGCACTTGCAGTCAGGTACCCGATCAGGTGAATCCAGCCCGTGGCCCGCGTCGCCCCCGCGGCGAGCGGGACGGCATAGATCAGTTGCGCCAGCGGCGGGAACGTCGAGAACAGGTTCCCGGTGTGGGCCAGCAGCGAATGATCCTGCAGGGCCTGCCACGGGAGCCCGAGGTGGTAGACCCAGGAATCGTAGAAGAACGGCGGCGCGAGCGCGACGGGGAGCAGGGGCAGCGCGACCGCTCCCGGACCGAGCAGTCGCCGCACGAGCCGTGGCAGGGCCCGCCAACGGCCCGCGGCCGCGGCCAGCGCCGTCAAGACGAACAACGGTAAAGGCCGGAAACCGCCGACGAGCCCGGCTCCGAGCACCGCCAACCCGAACGCACCGGATCCGAGAACGAACGCCGCCGCGGGCCGGAGCCCCGGCGGGACGGGCAGCCGCAGCAGGCGCCGAGCACGCTCTCCGAGCGCGAGAAGGATCGCACCCATTCCCGAGCCGATCACGAGCCCCAGGACGATCTCGGTCGCGAGGTGGATCACGGCCGGAGGATCATACATCGCGCCGACGCGGCCGGATACGTTCAGAGAGAGATCCTTCCACTCCTCCCGGGCGAACCCTGGAGGGGCGGCGAGTAAACGGGCCCGGGCAGTTGACGGCGAGGGGCTCGCGGTGCTTTCCTTGAGCGCCCTGGGCACGCCGGAGGCTGCACGATGGACCTCGACCACGTTCTCTACAGGGCGATCGTCTTCGCCGAAAACGCTCACCGCGGCCAGTTCCGCAAAGGGACCGAGAAGCCGTACTTCACGCATCCGGTCGCGGTCGGGATGATGGTGCTCTCCCGGGGGCACGGCGTCGAGGCGGCGGTCGTCGGGCTCCTCCACGACGTGCTCGAGGACACCCCCGTTGATCGCGATGAGATCGACGACGCGTTCGGACCGGCGATCGCCCAGGCGGTCGTGGACCTTTCCGAGCTGGACAAGACGCTCCCGTGGGAAGCACGAAAGACGGCGTACGTGGAGCACCTCGCCCGCGCCACCGACCTCGCGCTGCCGGCCTGCGCGGCCGACAAGATCCATAACCTGCGGAGCATGCTCTGGGACATCGAGGACGCCCGCGCCTCGGGGCTCGACCCCAACGGCGTGTGGCGCCGGTTCAAGCGGCCGCCCCACAAGATCTGCGCGTACCACCGCGCGGTCCATGCGGCCCTCGCGCGCCGCGCTTTCGCGAGCCCGCTGCAGGACGCCCTCGCGAGCGCCATCGACGGCTTCGCCCGCATCGCCAACACCGACCCGCTCGGTGACGAATTCTCGCGCTGAAGGCATGGCCGACCGGGTCGAGATCGATTTCTGGGCCGCCGTCGAGCGGCTCGTGCCGCGCGACGGTACGGTGCTCGTCGCCGTGTCCGGCGGCGCGGACTCCGTGGCCCTTCTCCACCTGCTCGCCCGCCTCTCGCCGCGGCGGCGGCTCCGGCTCGTGGCCGCCCACCTCGACCACGCGCTCCGCCGCGGCTCGGCGGCGGACCGCCGGTTCGTCGAGCGCCTCGCCGCGAGTCTCGGGTTCGAGTGCCGCGCGGATCGGCGGGACGTCGCCGCGCTTCGCCGCTCGGGGAATCGCCCGAGGAGGCCGCCCGCCGGGTCCGTCGCGCCTTTCTCCTCGAGACCGCGGCGGAAACGGGGGCGACACGAATCGCGACCGGCCACACGCTCGACGATCAGGCCGAGACGGTCCTGATGCGGCTGGCCCGGGGAGCCGGTCCCGCGGCGCTGGGCGGCATGGAGAGCGACGGGCCCGGCCCGTTCGTCCGTCCGCTGCTCGGGATCGAGCGCGCCGATCTCGGCGCCTGGCTGCGCCGGCACGGGCTCTCGTTCCGCGAGGATCCCTCGAACCGCAGCCTCCGCTTCGATCGGAATCGCGTGCGGCGCCTCGTGATCCCGGCGCTCGCCGAGGCGATGAACCCGCGCGCGGCGCGCCACGTCGTCGAGGCCGCCGAGAAGCTCCGCGAGGACGCCCGCCTGCTCGACACTCTCGCCGCCGCGCGCCTCACGCGCCTCGTCGCGAGGTCGGCGGCGGGAACCGTCGCCCTCGACGCGCGCGGTCTCTCGCGCGCCCCGCATCCCCTCGCGGCGAGGATCGCCCGCGCGGTGCTGGAGCGCGCCGGGGTAGACCCTCGCAGGATCGGAGCGCGGCACATCGAGTCGTTGCTCGACCTCGCTCGCGGCGAGGAGGGGCGGCGGCTCGATCTCCCAGGCGACCTCGGCGCCTCGAGGCAAGGCGACCGGGTCGTCGTCGGAAGGAGACGGACCCCAACGCCGGAGGCGGCGCGATGAAGCTGTCCGGGAACATCCTGATCGACGAGCGCCGGTTGCGGGATCGCGTCGAGGAGCTGGCGCGCGCCATCGCGGCGGACACCTCCGACGGGACCGCGCTGTCGGTGATCGCGCTGCTCGACGGCGCGTTCGTGTTCGCCGCGGACCTCGTGCGCCTCCTCCCGATGCCGGTCCGGCTGGCGCTCCTTCCGGTGCGATCGGTGGACCGTGGAGGCGATCCTGCCGGGGTCGAGATCCCCGAGGGTTTCCCGGTCGGAGGGTCGGACGTCCTCGTGGTCGAGGACATCCTGGACACGGGGCGGACGCTCTCTCTCTTCCGGGAGCGACTCCTGGGCCGCCAGCCGCGGCGGCTGAGGATCGCGGTCCTGCTCGACAAACCGTCCCGGCGCGTGGTTGGCGTCCCCGTCGATTACGTCGGGTTCACAGTTCCCGACGTCTGGCTCGTGGGCTACGGCCTCGACGCCGACGGCCTTTACCGCAATCTCCCCTATGTTACTCATACGGTTTAGTTTGCTCGCACGAAGCGGCCCGTCTCCCTTGCCCCCGATTCTCCCCCAATCGGGCACGAAGGTTGATTTCGCCCGGAAGATTTTTGGCATTTTTGGACCACGTTCGTTATATTGTTGAGAGTTCCGGACGGCGCGTGTCGGAGCACGCGCATAGCTTTCTTGCGGGAGTTCGGGGACGAGAGGAGCCGCAAGGTGAATTCTTATCTGAAGACCGTCGTGATCTGGCTGGTCGTGATCGCGGCGGTCGTGATCGGATACCAGGTCCTCGGCGCGGCCGGGAGCCAGAAGGAATCTCTGGACCAGTCCGAGTTCTACGACCTCGTCGCCGCCGGGGACGTCAAGGAAGTCGCGATCACCGGCGACAGCATCGGGTACGAGATCCAGGGCAAGTTCAAGACCCCCAGGGCCTCCAAGACCGGCAACCTCGGGCAGCCGATGGCCGGCTTCAAGACTTACGCCGTCAAGGATGAGAGCCTCCTCAAGCTGCTGCGCGACAAGGGGGTCAAGGTCGAGGCGAAGAAGCCCAACGACGGTTCCTTCCTGACCCTGCTCCTCACCTGGTCGCCGATGCTGCTGTTCCTGGGAGTGTGGATCTTCTTCATGCGCCAGATGCAGTCCGGAGGGAGCAAGGCGCTCTCGTTCGGCAAGTCCCGCGCGAAGCTGACCTCCTCCCAGGGGAAGAAGGTCACGTTCAAGGATGTGGCGGGGGTCGAGGAGGCCAAGGAAGAGCTCCAGGAGATCATCGAGTTCCTGCGAGAGCCTCAGAAGTTTCAGAAGCTCGGGGGAAAGATCCCCAAGGGCGTGCTCCTGATGGGACCGCCCGGAACCGGGAAAACGCTTCTCGCCCGCGCCATCGCCGGCGAGGCGAACGTTCCGTTCTTCTCCATCTCGGGCTCCGACTTCGTCGAGATGTTCGTGGGGGTGGGCGCTTCCCGCGTCCGCGACCTGTTCGAGCAGGGGAAGAAGAACGCCCCCTGCATCATCTTCATCGACGAGATCGACGCGGTCGGCCGCCATCGCGGCGCCGGCCTCGGCGGCGGCCACGACGAGCGGGAGCAGACGCTCAACCAGCTACTGGTCGAGATGGACGGCTTCGAGACCAACGAAGGGGTGATCCTCATCGCGGCGACGAACCGGCCCGACGTGCTGGATCCGGCGCTGCTGCGCCCCGGCCGCTTCGACCGGCAGGTGGTGGTCGGCCGGCCCGACGTGCGCGGCCGCGAGGAGATCCTCAAGGTCCACGTGCGGCGGATCCCGCTCTCGAGCGACGTGGGGCTGGCGGTGATCGCCCGTTCGACCCCCGGGTTCAGCGGCGCCGACCTCGCGAATCTCGTGAACGAGGCGGCGCTCCACGCGGCCCGCCTGAGCCGCAAGTCGGTCATGCAGGAAGATTTCGAGATCGCCAAGGACAAGGTCCTCATGGGAACCGAGCGCAAGTCGCTGATCATCAGCGACACCGAGAAGAAGGCGACGGCGTACCACGAGGCGGGACACGCCCTGGTGGCGTGCATGCTTCCCGAGGCCGACCCGCTGCACAAGGTGACGATCATCCCGCGCGGCCGCGCCCTGGGGGTCACGCAGCAACTCCCGGTGGACGACAAGCACACCTACTCTCGCGATTACCTCGAGGCGGCGCTCACCGTGATGATGGGCGGCCGCGTGAGCGAGGAGCTGCAGCTCGGCAAGACGACGACCGGCGCGGGGAACGATCTCGAGCGGGCGACGGACCTGGCCCGCAAGATGGTCTGCGAGTGGGGGATGTCGGAGAAGCTGGGCCCCTTGACGTTTGGCAAGAAAGAGGAGGCGATCTTCCTCGGCCGCGAGATCGCGCAGCACCGCGACTACAGCGAGGCCACCGCGATCGAGATCGACGGCGAGGTGAAGGAGATCGTTCTCGCGGCCTACCGCGATGCCAGGCGGATCCTCGAGGAGAACGGCGCGGCTCTCGTGCGCATCGCGGAAGCCCTTCTCGACCGCGAGGTGCTGGACGCCGGGCAGATCGCCGCCCTGCTCAAGGGAGAGACGCTGCCGATCCGGCAGCCGGCGCCGCCGGCGCCGGCTCCGGGAACGCCGGAACCCGACGTCGAGCGCGAGCGGGCCGGGGAAGGCCGGCCGGCGGTCCTGCCCACACCGGGCAGCCAACCCGCCTGACGGCGGCTCATCCGCCGCGGGGTCGGCCCCGGGGCGGCTCGGCGAACGAGCAGGGGGATTCGTGGACCACAATCCGCGACTCATCGAGATGGCGGAGCTGCGCCACGCGGTAAGGCGCATGGGGGACGTGGACGAGCCGCAGGAGTTGCTCTCCGACCGGCTGTTCGCGAAGACCCGCCGCGCGATCCGCCTCGAAGGGGTGACTCCCGAGACGGCGGTGCTGCTCCGGCGGGAAGCGGAGGCGATGGGGATCGCGCTGCTCGACGGCATGGCGACGAGCACCGGAGCCGCCGCCCGGATCCTCGTGGCGGACGACGAAGCCCTGAGGAGGCTCGCCTCGATTCTCGAGACCTCCGGCGAGAAGCCGCTCGCGACGGCGATCCGGCTCACCCTCTCGAGCTACCTTCGTACCGGGTTTTCGCTCTCCTGGCCCGACGGCGAGCGCTTGCCGCTGGGGCGCGAAACCCGCGTGATGGGGATCCTGAACGTCACGCCGGACTCGTTCTCCGAGGGGGGGAGGATCGCGGACCCCAAGGAGGCTCTCGAGGCGGCCGGGGCGATGGTGGAAGCGGGGGCGGAGATCGTGGACGTCGGCGGCGAGAGCTCCCGCCCCGGGGCCGAACCGGTTCCCGAGGAGGAGGAGGCGCGCCGCGTCGTTCCCGTCGTCGCGGCGATCAAGCGGGAGCTGTCGGTGCGCGTCTCGGTGGACACCGCGAAGGCCGCGGTCGCCCGGCGCGCCCTCGACGCCGGCGCGGACATGATCAACGACATCACCGCTTTTTCCGACCCGGGGATGATCCCCTTGCTGCGCGACCGGCGCGCGGCCGCGGTCGTGATGCACATGCGGGGGAGCCCCCGGACGATGCAGCAGGACACCCAGTACGTGGACCTCATGGCTTCCGTCGTCGGCTACCTTCGCCGGGCCGTCGACAAGGCCGCTCAGGCCGGCATGGCCGATGATAAGATCCTGGTGGATCCGGGGCTGGGTTTCGGAAAGTCCCCCGCGGGGAATCTCCAGATCCTGCGCGAACTGCCGACCCTGCGGAGCATGGGCCGTCCGATCCTGATCGGGGGCTCGCGCAAGTCGTTCATCGGGGCGGCGCTGAATCTGCCGGTGAGCGCGCGGCTGGAAGGGAGCCTCGCCGTCGCCGCGCTGGCGGCATGGCAGGGTGTTCAGGTGATCCGGGCGCACGACGTGGCCGCCACGGTGCGCGTGGTCCGGATGATCGACGCGATCCGGAACCTCTGACGGGGACCCGGCGCGGCGACTGGGGCGAGATGCTCGAGCGACTGTCGGCGGCGGTCCACGTCCAGGAGCTGAACGGCCAGGCGCTCCTCGACGTCCTCGTCCTCTCGGTGATCATCTACCAGCTCCTGTTGCTGATCCGCGGCACCCGCGCCGTACAGATGATGGTCGGTGTCGTGACCCTGGCCTTCGCCCACTTTCTCACCCGGCCCGGCCTCTTCCACCTGCCGGCGGTGCACACGGTCCTGGGCGACCTCCTGCTCTACATTCCGTTCGCCGTGATCGTCCTGTTTCAGAATCCGATCCGGCAGGCGCTGGCGCGGGTCGGCCGGAACCCGCTCTCGGCTCTGATGCCTCGGCCGCGACACGAGAATCTCGCGGAGGAGATCGCCCTCGCGGCGGTGTCCCTGGCCAGCAAGCGTCTCGGCGCGCTGATCGTCATCGAGCGCGAGCTGGGACTCCGGGCCTTCTACGAGACCGGAATCGCCCTGGACGCGCTGGTCTCCTACGACCTGCTGCTGAACATCTTCACTTACGGCTCCCCTCTCCACGACGGTGCCGCCATCCTCTCGGAGGGGCGCATCCGTGCGGCCGCCTGCTACCTGCCGCTCACCACGGCGCCGAGCCTCTCGAGGACCTACGGGACCCGTCACCGCGCGGCGATCGGGATCACCGAGGAGTCCGACGCGCTGGCCGTCGTCGTCTCCGAGGAGCGCGGCGTCGTCTCCCTCGCCGAGGGAGGACGGATCGTCGAGGACCTGGACGCGCAAGGACTGGCCGAACGGCTCCGAGCGGCCCTCCTCCCGCGCGCCGAGCGGAAAGCGGACGCCGCGGCGGAGAAGCGCCATGTTTGAACGCCTCTCGCGCAACTGGCCGCTCAAGCTCCTGGCACTGGGACTCGCGTTCGCCATCTGGATCGCGGTGACCGGCGACGCCCGCGTCCTCCAGGTTTATGCCGTCCCGATCGACATCAATCTCCCGCAGGAATACATGGTGGCGGAACCCGCGCCGACGAAGGTCAACGTGAGCCTCCGCGGGACCGAATCGCTGATCCGGAGGCTCGACGCTCTGAAGCTCTCGTTCCGCCTGGATCTGACCGACGCCGCACCGGGGCAACGCAATGTGCAGCTCGCCGCCGAGTCTCTCGCCGGTCTCGAGAGTGGCATCGAGGTGGTGAGGATCGAGCCCGACCGATTCCGCCTCACGGTGGACCGCCGGCTGCGTAAGGTGCTCGGGGTAGCGCCCCTCCTCGTCGGCACGCCGCCGGCCGGCTTCGCCCTCTACGGCGCCCGCGCCTCCCCGGACACGCTCGAGGTGGAGGGCCCCCGCAACGAGGTCCTGGGCCTCGACCGGCTGCGGACCGACCCGATCCACCTGGAGGGGAAGACCGCGCCGTTCGTCGCGGTGGTCAACGCGGTCCCGGATCGCCCCGCGACCCGCATCGTCGATCCCAGCGAGATCTCGGTGCAGGTCGAGGTGGACGCTCTCCCGGTGAAGCGGAGCTTCGACTCGGTTCCAGTGGCGCTGGCCGGCCGCCAGTTCGAGTCGGCGGCCCAACCTTCCGGGGTGCGCGTCCTCGTGTCGGGGCCGCCGGCGCTCGTCCAGGCGCTCCGTCCCGAAAGGATCCGCGCCGTGGCGCAGATCTCCGGCCTCGCGCCCCGGCGGGAACCTTACCGGGTCCAGATCCGGATCGAGTTCCTCGACGTTCAAGCGCGGGACCTGCCCCGGATCGCCGTCAAGTCGGTCAGCCCCGCGACAATCGCCGTGAGGATCTCCGGCCGGAGGATCGCGACGTGAAACGTCTATTCGGAACCGACGGCATCCGAGCCGTCGCGGGCGAGAGCCCGCTCGACCCGGCCACCGTTCGCGTTTTCGGCGCGGCGCTGGCCGACGTGCTGTTGGCCGCGACCGGGCGCCCTCCTCGGGTGGTGATGGGCCGCGACACCCGGGAGTCGGGCCCCTGGCTCGCCGGCGCGGTGTCCGCGGGTCTCGCGTCGAGAGGTGCCGAGGCGGTTGACGCCGGCGTGATCACGACTCCCGGACTCGCGCATGTCGCCCGCACCGGCCCGTTCGAAGCGGGGGTCATGATCTCGGCCAGCCACAATCCGTTCGAGGACAACGGCCTCAAGGTGTTCGGCCACGACGGGACGAAGCTGCCCGACGAGATCGAGAAGAAAATCGAAGCTCGCATCCTCGACCACGGAATCGGCGATCCGGGCCCGACGGACCGCGCCGCGGCGGAGGACGGCTCGCTCCTGCGGAGCTACGTCGAGTTCCTCGAGAGCGCCATCGTCCCCCGCGGCCGCATCTCGGGGTCGAGGCTCCTGCTCGACTGCGCCAACGGCTCCGCGGCGGCCATCGCTCCCGAGGTCTTCCGGCATCACGGGGCCGAGGTGTTCGTGCGCGGCGCGGAACCGGACGGACGGAACATCAACCTGGGCTGCGGCTCCTTGCACCTCGACGGGCTGGCGGACGAAGTCCGCAAGCGACGGCTCGACATCGGGATCGCGTTCGACGGGGATGCCGACCGTGCGCTCGCGGTGGACCGGACGGGACGGATCGTGGACGGCGACGTCATCCTGTATCTCCTCGCGCGCGGCATGAAGAGGAGTGGGACGCTCACGGGGGGAACGGTGGTCGCCACCGTGATGAGCAACTTCTGGCTCGAGAACCGGCTCCACGACGAGGGGATGCGCCTCGTGCGGGCGCCCGTCGGCGACAAGTACGTTCTGGAGAGAATGATCGCGGAGAACGCGGCCCTCGGCGGCGAGCAGTCCGGTCACGTCATCGTCCGGGGCCGGGCGAGCACCGGCGACGGGATCCTGACCGGGATGCTCCTGCTCGAAGCCCTCCTCGAGGAGGACGCTCCGCTCGAGCGGATCCTCGACGAGATCGTCCCGTCCCCGCAGCTTCTGCTCAACGTGCGGGTCCGGGAGAAGCCGGATCTATTCCGGCACCCTGTCATCGGCCCGGTGGTCCGAGAGATCGAGAACCGTCTCGCCGGAACAGGGCGAATCCTCCTCCGCTACTCGGGGACGGAGCCTCTCGCCCGCGTCATGGTCGAGGGAAAAGACGAGGAGTCCGTCCGCGACCACGCGGAGCGCCTCGCCGCTCTCATCCGGAAGGAGATCGGGAGCCCGTGAGGATTCTCGGCGCGGACCTTTCCCCCGACCCTTCCTCCACCGAGCCGAGGGAGAGCACGCTCGTCCTGCTGGACGCCTCCGGCCGCCTCGCCGCGGCCCGGCACCCTCGATCGCTGCCCGAGCTGGCGGTCGCCGCCGGCGAACTCGCCGGGGGCGAGCCGTTCCTCCTCGGCATCGACGTGCCGGTGGCGCAGCCGGAGCGGGAGGCCAGGTCCCGCGCCGTCGACAACCTCGTGCTGCGCCGGATCGGCTACCGGATCTCACACACGAGACCGACGGGAGCCGCGGCGTCGGCCCGGCCGGCGAGCGAGTCGCTCCTCGCCGCTCTGGCGATCGCGGGGTTCCCCTGCCTCCCGTACCCGGACCGAGACCGGAGGGCCTCCGGTCTCGCCGAGATCCATCCGAGTCTGACGCTCAAGATCCTGCTCTGGCACGGCTCGGCCGCCGCGGGTGAGGCCGCTCATCCCGCTCGAGAGGAGATGTTCCGCGCGTGCGCCCCTCCGGTCTACCGGCGGCCCAAAGGACGCCGGGCGGGCGACTGGGCGGAGCGCGCGGGGTCGCTCGACCTGTTGCTCCGCGCTCTCGGGACCGTCCCGGGGTTCGACCTCGATCCCGCACGCGACGCGCTGCGCGCCGCCGCCTCGGACTCGGAAACGGACCGGGCCGCCTCGATCCTCGACGCCTGCCTGATCGCCGGCACCGCCCGCCGCTACCTCGAGTCTCCGGAGGAGTGCCTGTTTCTCGGCGATCGCAAGGAAGGCTACGTGATCCTACCGGCCGACGGCTTCGTCCGCCGCCTCGCCGCGCGCGAGACGAGACCCCGCCCGTCGGGGCTGTTCCCTCGCGGCTCGCTCAGGGCGCGGCTCGGCGCCGTCTCGGATCTCCACGCGGCGGGCCTGCTCGACGTGCCGGGACGGCCGCAGGAAACCGAGGCGGTGTTCCACAAGATCCCGCTTTACGAGTTCGACAACCTCGACGAGATGCTCTGGTGGAAGCATTGCCGCCATCTCGACGGTCCGGCGCTTCCCGTCGAAGGCCTCCGCGAGCTCGCGGTCTCCCTCGGCCGCGAGGACGACCCCGCCGGCCGCACGCCCCTGCTGAGCCTGAGGAGAAGCCGCCACCGGACGCTGTCCTTCCGGTTCGAGCCGCCGGGAACCTGGCGCGCGCGGGTTCCGACGCGGGACGGAAAGACGTACGCCTTTCGCGTGCTCCGCGCCGTATACGAGACGCTGCCCGCGGAGGAGTGACGGCGAGTGGGCGGTGCCACCCGCCGAACAAATCCCGATCCCCACCCGACGCGGATCTCCGGGGGACACCCCCGGCCCCCGCAAACCCGACCCGAGCAGAAGTTCGACTCCGGACTCTCGAGTGGAAACCTCGATTGCGAGCGGGGTTCGAGTCCGGACTCTGGAATAGGAACATCCGTTACGGACGGCAGTCCGCTGCCGTTCGTAATGGATGTTGCGCGGGCGTTCGCCCGCGAAGTAATCGAATCCGGATTCGTACCCGACGAAACGCAAGCCCCGCACGATGAATCCTAAGTCCACTCGAACCAATCTCAATCCCCACCCGACGCGGGTCTCCGGGGGACACCCCCGGCCCCCGGCAACCGCCGTTAGCGCGGATCGGAGGACCGATCCGCGCTAACGGCGGTTTCAATTAGCAAACCCGACCCGAACAAGGGTTCGACTCCGGACTCTGCAGCGGAGACCGCGGTTGCGATCCGTGTTTCGAGTCCGGACTCTGGAATAGGAACATCCGTTACGGACGGCAGTCCGCTGCCGTTCGTAATGGATGTTGCGCGGGCGTTCGCCCGCGAAGTAATCGAATCCGGATTCGTACCCGACGAAGCGCAAGCCCCGCACGATGAATCCTAAGTCCACTCGAACCCATCTCAAACCCCACCCGACGCGGGTCTCCGGGGGACACCCCCGGCCCCCGGCAACCGCCGTTAGCGCGGATCGGAGGACCGATCCGCGCTAACGGCGGTTTCAATTAGCAAACCCGACCCGAACAAGGGTTCGACTCCGGACTCTCGAGTGGAAACCTCGATTGCGAGCGGGGTTCGAGTCCGGACTCTGGAATAGGAACATCCGTTACGGACGGCAGTCCGCTGCCGTTCGTAATGGATGTTGCGCGGGCGTTCGCCCGCGAAGTAATCGAATCCGGATTCGTACACGACGAAGCGTAAGCCCCGCCCTACGCGAGCTTCCCGTTTGCGACGCTAGAACGCCAAGCGCAGCCCGATCTGATACCGGCGGCCGATCGTCACGTGAGCCTCGTTGACGCCGTTGACCTGGCGCCCCCACCCCTGAGCCGCGTTGTAGATCTCGTAGTACCGGTCATTCAACAGGTTGAACACCTCGGCCGTCACCTGGAGGTTCTGGCCGCGGCCGAGGTTGATTTCCTTGTCGAGCTTCAGGTCGATGTTGAGCGCGGGGGCATTGCGCTGGTCGTTCCGCCGCCCGGAAACGTATCGCATCCGCGCCCGCTGCTGATTCGATGCGATGCCGGGATACTGCGGCGGAACGCTGTCGAACGCCGTGTCCGAGATGATCCGGGAATAGGGGAGCCCGGTCATCCACCTCGCCGCGGTTCCGAAGCGGAAGCCCCACGGCGTGACGGTCGTGACGTTCACCTTGACGACGTGGCGCTGGTCGTAGGAGAGGTACCCTCTCTCGTTTTCCAGCACGGTCCGGTCGTCGCCGAGCGGGGACTGCCATTCCTCGGCGTCGCCCACGGCTCGGGAGAGCGTGTAGGAGGCCTCCATCTGCCAGTTCCGGAATTGACGGTGAACGAGGTCCACGACGAGTCCGTCGTAGCGCGCCGAGTTGAAATTGCCGACGCGGAAGACCGATCCCCACCCCGGGTTGTACAGATAGGTGTCCGCGAAGCCGTCAGGCCGGTGGACAGGTCCTTGCTCGATTCTTCCCTCGCAGTTGTCCGGTTTTCCGTCCGGGACGTAGAGGATCCACGGATCGAACTTCGTCGCCTGAACGACGCAGGTGCCGTAGTCGTACGGGTAGTGGTTGAGTTCCACGTTCTGGAGCTGGTCCCGGTACCGGCGGCGGACGTACGTCAGCCGCAGCGACGTCTCGGGCCACAGTTCGCGCTCCCACGACAGCGTCAGCTCGTCCTGGTACGGCGTCCGCAAATTCCGATCCACCGTGGTGACGCTGACCGCCGGGTTGAGTCCCGCCGCGAAGTTCAGGGACTGCCAGTAGAGGTACCCCGGACGGCGAGTCATCGTGATGCGCGCCGCGGTCGTCGCGGGGCCGAGCTCGATCACCGGGACCTCTAGGAACAGCGCCCCGTAGTAACGCCCCGCGCTCAAGGCCAGCTTCGTCCTCCCCTCCCCCCCGGGGTCCCACGCGATGGAGAATCGCGGGCTCAGATTGTTGTTCGCCATGTCGATGTCCGACACACGACGTTTCTTCCGCCAGGAGATGCTGTCGATCGAGATGGGCGAGAAAAGGCTTTCGGCGCCCTCGCTGTTTTGACCGAGGACCGCGGCGAGGTTGTCCGCAAAGGCGCCCATCCCTTCGTAGGCGGTGAGCGCGTCGCGCGCGACGATCCAGCGCTCGTACAAGGGAACGGTCGCCGCGAGCCTCAGGAACTCGTCGGATTCCTGCTTCGGGTCGAACGGCTCGTAGCCAAACGAGCGCATCTCGTCCCGGTCGAGCCTCAGGCCGAGCGTCACCGCGAGATTCCTGAGCGGCTTCATCTGGTCCTGAAGGTAGATCCCCACCGTCGTACCGACCGCCCGCGCGCTGGTGCGCCCCGGAATGGCGATCAACGCGTCGATTTCGGCGATCTCGATCGGCATGGGCTTCGACGTGCCCGGAATGGAGACCATCGTCTTGCGCGTCGAGAAGAACAGCGTCGGCCGCTTGTCGAGGGTTCTGAAGTAGCGCTCGTTCTCCGAGTCGAAACCCAATCGCAGCTCGTGCGGCATCCCCAGGAAGCTCCCGAGAAAGGCCGTGGCATGGATCTTCGCCGTGAATCGCTGCCTTCGATCGCGCCAGTCCTGCGGACTCGGGCCGGAAACGCGGCTCGTTTGCCGGTATTCGCATCGGGCCCGCTCGAGCAACGGCAGGGAGCTCTCCCCGGTGTTCGGGTTCGTCAACCCGACGAGGCAATCGTTCTTGGCGTCGCGCTGCGAAGGGAGGTAGTTGACGTACCCATCCTGGTACGACACGAGGCTGTCGAAGAGAACCTTCGACGACACCGGAGCCGTCCACGTCAGCGAGTAGGTCGGCCCGCCACGCTCCTGACGAACGGTGGACTCCGGAGGGATGAGATTGCTCACGTCGACGTTGGTCATGGTGAGGGGATCGAACCGGTACTGGAAGGCGAGCTTGTTGCGCGGTGACACCTGCCAGGTGATCTGGTCGGCTGCGATCGCCTGCTTCCTCGTCACGATCGCGATGGAACCGATCGACACCACGGGCTCCTCGACGTCGATCCACTCGTGGGACAACCGGTACCAGAGGCGGTCCCGCACGACGGGCCCGGACACCTGCACGGAAGGCTGGATCCACTGGTACTTCGGGATGCGCTGGCCCGGCCCGCTCGCGGCAGCGCCGTCCATCAGGCTCGATCTCCAGAAAACGGAGGTCACCCCTTCGAGGTCGTTCGATCCCTGCTTCTGGATGATGCTCGCGAAGCCTCCCTGCGCGCGGCCGAACTCCACCCCGGCCCCCGCGGTGATGATCTCGATCTCCTCGATCGAATCCGGGTTGACGAAGCTCAACCACTCGCCGGTGAACGGGTCCTGGTTGCTGACGCCGTCGACCTGCGCCTTGAAATCCACCGCCCTGGCCCCGTGAACGTTCGGGTTGCCGTCCCCGTCGGCGTCCTGAACGCCGGCCGCCATCTTGAGAACGTCCTGGTAGAACCGCCCGAGCACCGGCAGATCCTGGAGGAAGTCCTCCCCGAAACGGGTATGGGTGGCCGTCCGTTCCAGGTCCACGGTGTCCAGGCGCTCGCGCAACACGACCTTCTCGGAGATCTCCGGCGCGAGGCGGACGGGGACACTCGTGACGGCGCTCGCCCGCACCCTGATGCCGCCGATCTGCTGCCGGGCGTATCCCTCGAGAAAGATCTCGACGGCATACCCCGAGACCGCGCGTAGCACGGGGAAGTAAGCGATACCGTCCTTGCCGGTGGTCAACGTCGAGGGGGCGACCTGCCGATCCTGGCTGGTCAGCGTGACGGCGACCCCGGCGACGGGAACCCGCCCCGACGGATCGTAGATCACGACCTGAAGGCCGCCGCTCTGTGCCGAGACGCCCGTGACGGCCGCGGCGGAGAGGAAAACCGCCGCGACCGCACGAGTCAAGAAGGAGAGATACCGCCGATTCCGCACGGTCCCGGGGCCGGACTGCGAGTGATTGGACCGCCTCGACGCCATCTCGCTCCCGGGGCGCAACAGATCGGCCGTAAGGCGTTCAGTACCGGTAGTGATCCGGCTTGTACGGCCCGTCGACCGGCACCCCGATGTAGTCCGCCTGCTCCCGGGTGAGGCGGGTCAGCTTCACGCCCAGGTGCTCGAGGTGCAGGCGCGCCACCTCCTCGTCGAGCTGCTTCGGCAGCATGTAGACCTTCTTGCTCGTATCGGTCCGGGTGGGAATAGAGCTCGAGCTGCGCCAGCACCTGGTTCGTGAACGAGGCCGACATCACGAAGCTCGGGTGGCCGGTGGCGCAGCCGAGGTTCAGCAGGCGCCCCTCGGCCAGGATCATCACGCTGTGGCCGTCGGGGAAACGCCACTCGTCGTACTGCGGCTTGATGTTGATGCGCTCGATGCCGGGGATCTTCTTCAGGCCGGCCATGTCGATCTCGTTGTCGAAGTGGCCGATGTTGCCGACGATCGCCTTGTCCTTCATCCGCGCCATGTGCTCGGCGGTGATGACGTTGTAGTTGCCGGTGGCGGTGATGAAGATGTCGGCGTGGCCGACCACGTCCTCGACCGGCGTGACCTCGTAGCCCTCCATCGCCGCCTGCAGCGCGCAGATCGGGTCGATCTCGGTCACGATCACGCGGCAGCCCTGGCCGCGCAGCGCCTGGGCGCAGCCCTTGCCGACCTCGCCGAAGCCGCAGACCACGGCCAGCTTGCCGCCGATCATCACGTCGCTGGCGCGCTTGAGCCCGTCCACCAGCGAGTGGCGGCAGCCGTAGATGTTGTCGAACTTGCTCTTGGTCACCGAGTCGTTGACGTTGATGGCGGGGAACAGCAGCGTGCCGGCCTCCACCATCTGGTAGAGCCGGTGCACGCCGGTGGTCGTCTCCTCGCTCACGCCGCGGATCGCCCGCCGCGACCGCCGCCCACCGCCCGGGCTCCTCGCGCTGCTGGCGAGCGAGGACGGCGAGGATCACGCCCCACTCCTCCGGGTCGCTGGCGGCATCGAACGCCGGCACGCGGCCGGCCTTCTCGAACTCGACCGCCTTGTGCACGAGCAGCGTCGCGTCGCCGCCGTCGTCGACGATCAGCGTCGGCCCCGAGCCGTCCGGCCAGGTCAGCGCCTCGCTCGTGCACCACCAGTACTCCTCGAGCGTCTCGCCCTTCCAGGCGAACACCGGAATGCCCTCGGGTCGCTCCGGGGTGCCGCCGGTCTCCGGGCCGGCCCACCGCGACCGCCGCCGCGGCATGGTCCTGCGTCGAGAAGATGTTGCACGACGCCCAGCGCACGTCGGCGCCGAGGTCGGCGAGCGTCTCGATCAGCACCGCCGTCTGGATCGTCATGTGCAGGCTGCCGGTGATCCGCGGCGCCGGCCAGCGGCTTCTTCGCCCGGTACGCGCGCGCGAACCGCCATCAGGCCGGGCATCTCCTGCTCGGCCAGGCGGATTTCCTTCCGGCCCCATTCGGCCAGGCCGAGATCGGCCACCTTGAACGGCGCACGTCCCGCGCTTTCCGCCGCCACGAACGGATGCACGGTCTCACTCACCTCGGTCTTCATGCTCGCTTCCTCCCGCGCCGGCTCGCGCCGCAAGAGCTCCGATCCGGCATCGCGGCGACATTATTACCACATCGGCCGGAACGCCACGCCTGCGCCCTCTGCGTTCACTCGTACCGGAGCGCGTCGATCGGGTCGAGCTCGGCGGCGCGGACCGCGGGGTAGATCCCGGACACGAGCCCGACGGCGATCGAGACGCCGTCGAGAGCGACGACGGACCAGATCGTGACGACGGTCGGCCAGCCGGCGTAGGCCGCGACGATCCTCGCGATGGCGACGCCGATGAACGACCCCGGCAAGGCCGCCCGGCCAGGCTGATCGAGAACGACTCGATGACGAACTGGGTGCGGATGTCGGCGCGCCGGGCGCCGACCGCGCGGCGGACGCCGATCTCGCGGGTCCGCTCGAGCACCGTCGCCAGCATGATGTTCATGATGCCGATGCCGCCCGACGAGCAGCGAGATGCCGGCGATGCACCCCATGACGATGTTGAACAGCCGCTGGGTGCGCCGGCTCTGCTCGAGCAGCGCCTCGGGGACGACGATCTCGAAGTCGCCGGCGCCGCCGTGCAGACGGTCGAGCAAGCGCGCGGACCAGCGGCCGAGCTGCGGCTCGGCGAGGCGGCGGCGGTCGAGGCGGACGACGATCTCGTCGAGCGGCGACTTCAGCGGGTCGCGGTCGAACTTCCGCAGCGCGGTGGTCACGGGACGTAGATCTCGCGCGCCGTCGAGCCCACCGCCACTCCCTGGAACGACGACGGCGCGCTCCGGCCGCGGTCGAGGATGCCGACCACCTCGAACCAGACGTCGTTGATCTTGAGGTCGCGCCCGAGCGCCGGACCGTAGCCGAACAGGTCGCGGCGGACCGCCGGGCCGATCACGCAGACCTGAGCGTGCTCGCGCTCGTCGGCCGGCGTCGAGGAAGCGCCCCTCGGCGACGCCGAGCCGAGCGAGCTCGGCCTGGCGGAACGACACGCCGTACACCTTGGCCTTCGTCTTGCCTTCCGCGGACGAGGATCTTGTACGGCTCGATCTCGACCCGCGGAGCGACGAGCTCCGCTCCGGGCACCGCCTCGACGATCGCCTGGCGCGTCACGCGGCGAGAGGCCGGGCGACTTCTTGCGGATCTCGTTCAGCTCCTCCTGCTTGATGCTCTTTCGCGCGGACGAGGACGTTGCGCAGGCCGAGGCGGTCGATCATCTCGAGCGCCTGCCGCTCGGCGCCCGCGCCGATCGACAGCATGGCGATCACCGCGCCGACGCCGAAGATCATGCCGAGCATGGTCAGCGACGAGCGCAGCTTGTGCGCCGTGAGGTTGTCCGACGCGGTGCGGAACGCCTCGCCCGGGGTCACCGCGCCCCTCCCGTCGCGGGGCTCGCGGGAGCCGCCGGCGCGCGATCCCGTCCCTCCGCGCCGGCTTCCTCGCCGGCCGGACGCGTCGGATCGCGCAGGGCGACCGTCGTCGCCGGCGGCGAGCCCCTTCTCGATCACGACCCGGCCCAGCGCGGCCGGGCCGAGTGCGACGCTCGCGGGCTCGAACTCCGCATCCGCGCCGCCGGTAGACGATCTTCTTGCCGTCCTTCTCGAGGACCGCCTGGCGCGGGAGGCGACGGGCGTCCTTCGCTCGCGTCGAGCACGTCAGCGTCGCCCGCACGCGCTGCCCGGGCTTCATGATCGCGGGATCGGTCCTCTCGAGCTCGAGCGTCGCGCCGAAGTACTGCACCGGCACCCCGCGCACCCGCGGCTTGGCGAGCGCGTCGACCTCTGCGACCGTGCCGTTGACGGCGCGATCCGGCTGGGCCTCGACCGTCACCTCGGCGCGGCTGGCCCGCGACGAGCCCGCCGGCGTCGGCCTCGAGCACGAACACCTCGGCCTCCATCGCGTCCAGGCTCGGGATCTCGGCGAGCTCGGCTGTCCCGGCCAGACCGTGTCGCCGACCTTCGGCAGGTTCCCGCGCCAGTCGCGCTTGAGCACGAGGATGCCGTCGTGAGGCGCCGCGCACCTCGAGCGCCTCGAGCCCCTTCTTCGCCTGCCCGATCTTGAGGTCGGCCTTGTGCCGCTCGATGGCGAGGAGATCGAGGTCCACCCTCGTCAGCTTGTCGCGGATGCCGCGAACCGCCTCGGCGGTCTCCTTCCGGCGACGTCGCCAGCGACTCGTCGATCTCCGATTCGATGATCTCGATCCTCGAGAAGATCTCGGGGTCCTTGCTCTGGAACTCCCGCGCGTACTTCAGCTCGAGCGTCGCCACGCCGGCGTCGCGGTCGAGATTCCGCAGGGTCCCTTCCCCCTCCGCCCGCTTGCCGGTGATCCGGTTGTCCGCGTTCTGCCGCTCCGCTTCGCCGTCCACCAGGTTCTTCTCGGCGTCGGTGGGATCGAACCGGATCACGACGTCGCCGTTCTTGACCCGGCTGCCGTCCGGGGCGAGCCAGGCGATCTTGAGGGCGCCCGGGGCTTCCATCGGCGCGGTGAGGACCGTGGCCTTGACCGCCTTCAGGTTCCCCTCGGCCATCACCTTTCTCGCGAAATCCCCTCGCTCGACCGTGGCGGTCGGGACGTCGCGTCCGCGTCCGCGCCCTCGCACGTAGGGGATCGCCGCCAGCGCCGCTGCACCCAGCAAGGCCGCTGCCGCGACCGACGCGATCCGACCGCGGGTCACGCGTCCCCCTTCTTCCGGCCCAGATCCCGGCGCGCCACCTGATCCCCTTCCGACAACCCTCCCAGCACCTCGACGAGCTTGTCGTTTTTCCTTCCGAGTTCGAGCGGCGCCGCCTCGAAACCGAGCGCCGTCTTCCGCCAGGCGACCGGCCCGTCCGGCGTCGGGAACACCGCTTCGCCGGGGATGACGAGGACCCGAGGCGCCCGGCCCGTCTCCACGGTTCCCCGGAAACGCATGCCGGGACGCATGCGGACCGTGTCGGTCCGGTCCAGAACGATGTCGAGGCGGACGACCTTCAGCGGACTCTGGTACGACTGTCGGGTGACCGTCTTCCAGATGGACGAGATCTTGCCGGTGAATTCCACGTCCGGGTGGGCATCGAGGCGAAGCGCGACCTTCTGCCGCGCCGCGATCTTGCCGGCGTCCACCTCGTCCACCTCCCCCTTCGCGATCATGGTGCGAAGATCGGGGATCTCGAGCACCTTGTCGCCGCGCCAGCAGCTGTCCCCGACCTTTTTCTTCTCCTCCTGCCAGTTGGTGACGTAGATCACCGTCCCATTCCGAGGGGCCACAACCGTCATCCGCCCGATCGCCTCGCGGAGTTCCCTCACCCTCTCCTCGGCACGGTCCTTCTGGTTGCGGAGCGAGCGCACCTCCGCGTCGTCCGCCTCCTGCGTGGCGACGAGCCTCGCATCGAGATACGAGATCTCGTCCCGCGCGAGGCCGAGGTCGAGCCGCACCTGCCGCAGCTCCAGCGCGGAGGCCAGCTCGACCGGTCGGTCCACCTTCATCGCCGCCTTCCGCTCCCTCGCCCGGGCCTCCGCCGCGCGAAGATCGTCCTGGCGCCGGCGCAGCGTGACGTCCACCTGCTTCTTCTCCATCTGCTTCGCCGCGGAAGAGGCCTCGGCGACCTTCTGCTCGAGCTTGCGCTCCATCTCCTCGGTGTCGAAGCCGAGCACCGGCTTCCCCTTTTCGACCTGCTCCCCCTCGGGCGCGAGCATCGAGATCTTGTAGTTCCAGGTCTCGCGGATCTGCGGCGGTCCGATCAGGCTCGTGTCCACCGCCTTGAGAACGCCGTTCATCTCGACGCCGAGCACGAGGTCGTCGAACGACACCCGCGCCCAATCGGCGTTCTCGGCGGACGTCCGGCCTCGCAGCCCCCACCAGAGCACGCCGGCAAGGACCACCGCGACCGCCGCGAGACGGGCGCGCTTCGGCACCTTCCGGGCCGCCCACTTCATTCTCGGTTCCTCAGGCGGGTCCCCTCGGCGAGTCCCCCCTCCACGACGCACTCCTGCGCGTTGCACGGCCCGAGGCGCACCTCGGCCTCCCCGCCGCTTTCCAGGAGCGCCCTCGCCGGCGATGCGCCCCGGTCGAGCGCGGCCCGGGGAGCCAGCAGCACCCCCGCGCGACGGAGCACCTCCACCTCGACCTTGGCCGACATCCCGGGCCGCATCCTCTCGGGATCCGTCGTCTGCAGATCGACCAGGACGCGGAACGCCCTGCGAAGCGACTGGCGGGCGGGCTCCTGCGCGACCGGGGTCAGTTCGACGATCTTCCCCGGAAACACGATGCCCGGGTAGGTGTCGAGCGTGCACGAGGCCGTCATTCCGGCGGCGATCCGCCCGTCGTCGACGTCCGACAGCTGCGCCTCGACGCGCATCGCGCCGAGATCCGGAATCTTCATCACGGTCCAGCCGACGTACGCGGTGTCGCCGACCTGGAACTTCCGGCCCTCCCACGGGTGGTCGGCGACGACCAGGATCCCGGCGCGCGGCGCCCGGAGCGTGAGCGCGTCGATCGAGGTCTCCGCCGTGGCGATCTCGCGGCGCGCCTTCTCGACGGTAAGGCGCCGGTTCTCGATGTCGGCCCGGGACGACTCACGATAGGCATCGAGGTCCTCGCGCGCCTTGGCGAAATCCACCTCCGCGCGCTGCAGCGCGAGCTGGCTCTCCTGGTACTGCCGGCGGTCCTGGATCTCCTCGGGGACCGCGGCGCCGATCTTCGCCTTCTCGAGCCCGACGCGGCGCTCCTCGAGCGTGAACTCCCGGTCCTTCGCCTGCGCGCGGGCATCGGCGGTGGCGCGCTCGAGGTCGCTCTCCGCCTCGACCCGCGCGAGCTTGCGCTCCTCGAGGTCCCCCGCGAAGGCGGTGTTATCGAACTCGAGCACCTTCTGGCCGGCCTCGACCGTCGCGCCGTCCGCTTCCATCCAGCGGATCGCGATCACCCAGGCGGGGGTTCGCGGGACGACGATCTGATCGGCGCGGACGGCGTCAAGCTCGCCGGTGAGGACGAACCGCTCGCTAAACTCCCCGCGGCGGACCGCCATGTCGCGAGCCCCTCCGGTCCCCGCCGCCGCGTGACGGCAGGCACACCACGAGGCCGCGAGCGCGACCAGAAATCCGGCTGCAACAGGGCGACGGAATACTCTCATGCGATTCGAGAAGTCGTTATGCTCCAAGTGACGCAGTATCCCCTGCCCTCCGCCATGCGTCAAATCGAGGGTGCCGGCCGCGCCGTGCATTCCTCGGGGTCGCGGACTAGACTGATGCGATGTTCCGGCTCTCGGCCGTCATGCTCCTCCTCGAGCTCGTGCTCGCGGGCGCCGCCCCGACGCCCGCCATCGCGGGTCAATCGGCGAAGGTACGCACCGAGTCGTTCCGGCTGCTGAACGAAGGGGTGGCCGCCTACCAGAGCGGGAACTTCAAGGAAGCGGCGGGCAAGCTCGCCGCGTCGGCCTCGATGGCCCTGAACTCGTACCGGGCACATTTCTATCTCGGGCTCGCGCTGATCGGCGACCGCCGGTACGCCGAAGCGGTCGACGCGCTCGAGATCGCCATCGACCTCGAAGCGAGCGAGGTCCAGGCTCACGTCGCGCTCGGAAACGCCCATTCGCACCTGGGAGACACGGCCGAGGCGATGGCCGCGTACTACCGGGCGCTGAAGCTCCGCGCGGAGTACGCCCCCGCCCTGGACGGCATCGCCCGCGTTCACGAGGCGGAGGGGAACGAAGAGAAGGCGCTGACCTTTTTCAGACGGGCGATCGCGAGCAACAAGGGATTCGCCGAGGCCTACACGCACCTGGGCGACCTGTTCTTGCGGCAGGGCCGGCTCGACGACGCGATCCGGCTGCTGATCGAGGCGGTCACCATCCGCCCGGACTTCGCTCCGGGTCTGAACCGGCTGGCGCTCGCCTACAACCGGATCGGCCTCCGGAACGAGGCGGTCGCGACGATCCGCAAGGCGATCTCGCTCGAGCCGAACTCCGCCGACCACCGCGCCGCGCTCGGCGTGATCGAACTCGCGCTCGACCTCCCGGCCGGCGCCGCCGCCTCTTTCGGGGAAGCTCTCGCGCTCGAGCCGGGCCACGCCGCCGCCCGCGAGGGGATGGCGGAGATCGAACGCCGGCGCGGTGCGTACGACGCGGCGCTCGCACCGATGGACGCTCTCCTCGCGGAGCCCCTACTCGATCCGTCGGTCCGAAAGCGCCTCGAAGCGCGACGCGGCGCGGTGGCCGCCGAGCGGGACCGCGCCGTCGCGCTCGAAGCGGCCTCGTCGTCGGGCGCGGCGTCGCCGGGCGACCTCTCGGCCCTGGCCGCGATCTGCGCCTCGCGCGGCGAGTGGAGGCGCGCGGCCGACCTCGAGGCTCGAAGCGCGCCGGACGGCCCCGCGCGCGAGCGGCTGGGCTACTACCTCCTCCGCGCGGGCAGCTACCGTGACGCTCACGAGATCTACGCCGGTCTCGCGGCCACGGAGCCGCGCACCGGGCTCTCGATCAACGACGGGGTGGCTCTCGCCGGGGCCGGCGACGATGACGCCGCGGCCCGAGCGTTCGAGCGGGCGCTCGCCATCGATCCGGTCGAGCCGCGCGCCCGCCTCTACCTCGGCAACGCTTGGCTTCGCCTCGGACGGAAAGAAGACGCCGTAGCGGCGTACAAGCGGTACGCGGACGACCACCCCGACGGGGAGTTCGTGGAGCGGGTGCGGCGGATCCTCGCCGAGATCGCGCCGGGCACCCTCCCGCCTCCGTCCCCCCCGGCGGGGCCTCCGGCGTCCGTCCCCGAGCCCCCCGCGGCGGAGGAGCCGAAATGAGGCGGAACGCGGTGTCCGCCTCGCTCGGCGTGCTCCTGGCCGCGGCGCTCCTCGCCCCGCCGCCGGCCGCGCAGGACGCCGAGCGGCGGCGCGGCTTCTCCGTCGAGATCACGAACCCCGCCGAACAAGGAGATCGTCCTCGGAAAGACCCGGATCGCCGCCAAGGTGAAGATCGACCGGCCGGAGGAGCGTGGACCGCGTGGAGTTCCTGGTCGGCGACAAGCTGATCTTCGTGGACCGGGAGCCGCCGTACGAGTGCGTCCACGACTTCGGAGAGACCTCGCGATCATGGGTGATCCGCGCCGTCGCCTATCACCGGGAAGGGATCGCGGTCAGCGACGCGGTGGTGACGCGCAAGCTCGAAGTGGCCTACTTCGAGCACGTGAACCGGGTGATCCTCTGGGCCACCGTCGTCGACCGGAAGGACCACTTCGTGGCCGACCTGGGCCGGGACGACTTCCGGGTGATCGAGGACGGCGCCCTCCGACCGCTCCAGGATTTTTCGGCCGAGGACCGGCCGATCGCTCTCGCGATCCTCATGGACACGTCGGGCTCGATGAAAGAGCAGATGAAGGAAGTTCACGCCGCCGCCGGCGCGTTCGTGGACGCGTTGCGCCCCGAGGACCGGGCCCTCGTCATCGCCTTCGACGACAAGGTCTTCCTCCTCCAGGACCTGACGGCCGACCACGCCGCGCTCAAGGAGTCGATCACGAGCACCGAGGCGATCGGCGCCACCTCGATCTACGACGCGCTCCACGCGGCGTTCCGGAAGCTCGTAGGGATCGAGGGGCGAAAGGCTATCGTCCTGTTGTCGGACGGCGACGACACCTCGAGCCTGACCGGCTACGCGCGCGTCCTCGAGGAGGCCAAGGCGCAGAACGTGCTGATCTACGGCATCGGCCTTGGTGTCGGGTTTCTCGACCTCGGCAGAAAAAATATCCTCAAGGAATTCTCGGACGTGACCGGGGGGCACGCCTACTTCGTCAAGGAGGCGAAGGAACTGGGCGAGGTGTACGCTCAGATCGCGGAGGAGCTGCGGCGGCAGTACTACCTGACCTATTCCACCTCGAACACGGCCTGGGACGGACGGTGGATCAAGGTCGAGGTCGAGGCGAAGGACCCGGACCACACGGTCCGCGCGCGGCGAGGATTCTTCGCGGTGCGCGCCGCGGCCGCGGGGACGGCGCCGTGATCCGTCACGGCCCCGGAGGCGGGATCGGCTCTTCCTGCGGCAAAAGGTCGAGGGCGGGAGCGACGTAGATCGCGGGCTGGGGGACGAGCACCGCCTCGATGCTCGCGTCGCTCGCAAGATCGAGATCCGCGCGCACCGGCAGGTAGCCCGCGCCGTGCACCTCGATCCTCCACGTTCCGGCCGGGACGTCCGCCAACGCGAACGTGCCGTCGCCCCGCGTCAGGACCGAGCGCGGATCGTCCCCGCCGCCGGGGCGGACGAGCCTGACCCGGGCCTCGGGCAGCGGGCTCGCCCCACGAACGGTCGCCTTCCCGGAGAGGCGGATGCGGTTACCCTGCGGCGGCGCCGCAGCGACGCGACGCCCCGACTCGGCCGCGAGCGTCACTTCCACGACCGCCCGGAACGGAAAACGCAACTCGACCCTGTCCTTGACCACCGGCGCGTAGCCGTCGCGCCTCACCTCGACGCGGTAGGCCCCTTCGGGCAGGCGGTCGAGAACGAAGAACCCCTTGCCGTCGGTGGTCGTGAGCCAGAGAAGCGTCCGGTCGGCCCCGGTACTCGCGACCACCGAGGTGCCCACGGCCCGGCGGTGCCGGTCGAGGGAAACCGTCCCCTCCAGGCGCGCGGTACGCACTGAAGGGGAGGGAACGTCCTCGGCCCGCGAGCTCGAAAACGACGTCAGCGCCGCCGAGACGGCGAGAACGAGCGAAACGATTCGTCGCATGCTGTTGTCCCGCCCTCCGAACGGCGATCTCACCCCGCCCGCTCGACCTCGATCGGTGATTATAGGTTGGCGCGAGATGCCTCGCCGCGAGACCGCTCCCAGGAACGCTCACGACGCCGCGGCGACGATCCGGTTTCCACCGGAGCGCGCCACCCGCACGATCCGCATCAGAAGCAGCGCCGCGACCGCCGCCAGCGCGACGACCAGTCCGGCCCAGACCCCCCGCGCCCCCCACCCGCATCGAAAGGCCAGGAACCAGCCCGCGGGCAAGCCCAGCAGCCAGTACCCGACGAGGTTAGCCGCCGACGGCACGTGCACGTCCCCCACCCCGCGCAGGACGGCAAACGAGACCACCTGGACCCCGTCGAACACCTGGAACATCCCCGCGAGGGGCAAGAGCGCGGCCGCGAGCGCGACCACCGCCGCGTCCGGCGTGTAGAGCCTCCCGAGCGCGCCGGGCACCAGGACGAACGCGGCCGCCGGCAGGAGCATGAACGACACGGCGAGCCCCAGCGCGACCTTCGCCGTGCGCGCCCAGTGGAACCCGGCGCCGAGCAGGTGCCCAACCCGCGTCGCGGTGGCGGCCGCGAGCGCGTTGGGCACCATGAACGACACGGTCGAGAGGTTCATGGCGATGGCGTGGGCGGCGAGCGGCACCGCCCCGAGATGGCCGATCATCAAGCCGGCGGCGTGGAACGCCCACACCTCGATGCCGACCTGGAGACCGAGCGCGAGTCCGACGCCGAAGACTCTCCCGAGCGCGGACCACTCGAGCGGGGCACGCCAGCCGAGCCAGTGCCCGCGGAAGCTCCCGCGGCCGAAGAACAGCAGCGCCCCGAGCATGAACCACTGCGCGGTCGCGGTCGCGTAACCGGAGCCGAGCGCGCCGAGCGCGGGCGCCCCCAGCTTGCCGTAGATCAGCACCCAGTTGAGCCCCGCGTTCACGACGTTCGCGAGGAGCACCGCGATCGTCCCCGGGCGCATGACCCCGAGAGCCTGCGCGAACTGCCGGCAGACGGCGAAGGCCAGCAGCCCCGGCACGCCGAACAGGAGCGCGCGGCAGTAGGCGCCTGCGGGAGCGAGCAGCTCCCGCGGCTGGCCGAGCAGGGCGAGGGCGGGCTCGGCGAACGCGAAGAGCGCGATCACCGGGAGCGTCAGAAGCGCGGCCATGGCAAGGCCGAGGGAGAGGCCGGAGCCGACCGTCCGCCGGTCGCCGGCCCCGTGCGCCTGCGCCACCAGGGGGTCGAGAGCGCGCGAAGCGCCGAGCGCGACGATCACGACCCCGAAGTTCCAGGTGTTGGCCAGCGTGACCGCGGCAAGGGCGCCCGCGCCGAGCCGCCCCACCATCATCGCGTCGACCGTCCCCATCGCGACCGTGCCGAGATACGCGATCACGACCGGCCAGGCCAGCCTGGCGAGGCGCACGGCCTCGTCCCGGGGAGCCCCCTCCGGAACGATGACGGTTCTGTCTCCTTCAGCACGGTCCATGACGCGCTATTGTAGCGGGCGCCGCCGCAGCGGTCCGACCCCGAGCGACCTCCCGCTAACCGTTGACGATTCAGGGGTGTTACCCTAGGTTGTCGCGCTTGTCGGGAAGGATTGCGATTCGTCGTCCCCGGCATGCGCGGCGGTTTCCCGGGGCGGTTAGCTCAGCTGGTAGAGCACCTGCCTTACACGCAGGGGGTCACTGGTTCGAACCCGGTACCGCCCACCAGTTCAGGTCGTTCGCGGAACGGTACTGAGGAAATACGACGTGCGGCCGGAGGCCGTGGTTCACGGCCCCCCAAGGAGCAAGGCGATGATCGCGATGCCGAGACGGATTCCGATTCTCCTGGTCATTCCGGCGCTGCTCATGGCGGCAGCCGCGGGCCCTGCCGCGCTGGCGGACGTTACGGTCGAGGAAAAAGTGGCGTTCGACGGGTTCGGGGCGAAGGGCTACGGCGCGAGCGATGGAACGACGACCACGGTCGTTTCGGGCGACAAGATGCGGCAGGAGAATGTCACGCGCTTCACCGGCAAGATCATGAAGCGTTTCTCCGGGGGAGATGGCCTCAAGACCGCCGCGATCACCCGGATCGACCGCCGGGTCACCTACCACGTCGACTTCAAGGACAAGAGCTACACCGAGGTTCCTTTCGAGTCCGCGAAGGATTTCCAGAAGGAATTGGCGAACGCGCAAGCCTCGCCCGAGGAAAAACCACCCGAGTCCCCGGTGACGTGCGATCCGATCCGCGTCGAAACCAACCGCACGGGAGCCAAGGAGGACATTCACGGCTTCGCGAGCGAGGAGGTCGTGATCGCCGGGACCCAGGTTTGCCGCAACGCGGAGACCGGGCAGGCCTGCACGCAGACTTACGCGCTCGACGTCTGGACCACTCCCGAGACGCCGGCCCTCGGGGATCTGGCCGCCTTCCACGCCCGGCTCGCCAAGGCGATGGGATTCGACGCGCGAGAGATGGAAGCGCTCGCGAAGGCGGCCGCCGGCGCGATGAAGTCGATGACCCAGGGACTCGGGGAGTCTTACAAGGAGCTTTCAAAGGTCAAGGGGTACCCGGTCAGGACTCGCATCACGATCGAGAGCGAGGGATCCTGCACCGCGTCGGACTCGACCGCGAGCGAGGCCCCGAACATGGGGGACGCCGTCAAGGGGATCGGCGGGAGCCTCAAGGGGATGTTCGGGAAGAAGAAGGAATCGGAAAGCCAGGCCTCGAAGGCGAAGGGAGGGGCGGCGGGCGCCGCCAAGCACAAGATCTTCGGCATGACGTCGGAGCTCCTCTCCGTGAGCTCCGCCGCCGCCCCGGGCGACGCCTTCGAGCCTCCCACGGGATTCAAGAAAAAGGATCTCGCGAAGAACTGAGCGATCGCCATCTTGGCGCTGGCCGATGAACAAGATGGCGCGGAGAGGGGCGCCCATAGGCCGGTTGAGCCTTTCGGCGCTTGTGCTAGTATTCTCCGGTTCCGGTGGGTTTGACCCGCCGGGGCGCACCCGAAGGACAAGCGTGACGCGGGTCCCCTGGGTGCAACGCGCGATGCGGGGCCGTAGTGCAGATTGGTTAGCACACCGGACTGTCACTCCGGAGGTCGCGGGTTCGAGCCCCGTCGGCCCCGCCATTCATCGCGATATCGCGCCACCCCATCGATAGGCCCCATCCGGTCATTTGGGGCTCACCCCGTGGAAGAGAAGCTTTCTGGGCGTAGAATCAACGGGGGAGGTTGACCGAATGCCTGCAGGATCGGATTCGCGTGGCGTGCCGGCGCCGTTGGCTGCGGAGTTGCGCAGGCTCGGGGAGCGGTACGGGATACGTAACATCCGCGTTTTCGGATCGTTCGCGAGAGGCGAGGCAAGCAAGGACAGCGACCTCGACCTGCTCGTGGACTACGTGCCGGGACAGCGCGGTTTCGCTTTCGTCCGATTTTGTGAAGAGGCCGAGACGCTTCTCGGGCGAGACGTGGACGTGGCGACCGTCAGGACCCTGCACCCGATGATCCGCGACAGCGTTCTCGCCGAGGCAATCCCGCTGTGACCTCTTCGAAACGAAGCGAGTTGCTGTATCTCTCGGACATCCGGGGGGCGATTGACAAGATCCTCGACTA
The DNA here is from genome assembly GCA_963790465.1 of Terriglobia bacterium. Lineage (GTDB taxonomy): Bacteria > Acidobacteriota > Polarisedimenticolia > Polarisedimenticolales > JAIQFR01 > JAIQFR01. Next base: position 107,969 of record CAWBOP010000026.1, read on the forward strand.
CACGTCGGCCGGCAGGGAAGCCTTCCTTTCCGACGAACGGACCCAGGACGCGGTGCTTCGGAACATCGAGATCATCGGCGAAGCGGTGAGGGGTGTCGCCGAGGAGACTCGGACCGCGCACACGGAAGTGCCCTGGAAGGAAATGGCGGGGATGAGAAATCGCGTCATCCACGACTACTTTCGCGTGGACGCCGACGTGGTGTGGGACATCGTTTCGCAGGACCTGCCGCCGTTGCGGGAGAAAATCGCCTCGCTCCTCGACTAGGGCCGGTCCACGCGAGGGTTGGGTTTCCCGTCGTCGCGATCGCGAAGCGCCGAATCGCCTCACCGGCGCCGGGCGAGCGGTCGAATCGAACGCCGGATCCACGGCAGCAGACGATCGAAATCGCACTCGCCGGACTCGAGCAACCGGATCAGGAATCGGTGCGCCGCATCGGCCTTGACGGCGAGTTTCGAGCCGTTCAAACGGAGGAAGACGTCCGTCGCGAAGAAGGCGACCCGCTTGTTGCCGTCGACGAACGGGTGGTTCATCAGGAGGGACTCGAAGAGCGCCGTCGCCATCTCCGCGAGATCTCTGTAGTACCCGGTGCGCGGGCGAAAGAGAGCGCTCTCGAGCAGCCCGGGGTCGCGCAGGCCGGGCGTGCCGCCGAACGCGTCGACAAGCCGCTCGTGGATCGCGAGGACCTCGTCGACGCTCAGAAAGAGGATCTCGTCAGCGGGCAAGGAGACGGCCCAGCTTCTCGTTCTCGGACAGCGAGTCGTCGAGGTGGCGCAGCACGTCCGGCCGGACGCGGCGCCGGTCGAGATACTCGCGAATCGCTTCCGTCAGCAGGCCGGAGATGTTGCGGTGGGACTCCTCCGCGGTTGCCTTCAGGTTCTCCCAAACCGACTCCTCGACCTTCGAGCTGATCTTGACCGCCGCCATATTGCCTCCTGACGTGTCAAGATACGTCAAGAAGCGAGCGCCGTCCAGCGTGAAGCGGCGTATCCGCGCCGCCGGGGGGACGCCGATCGTACGTGAGCGGGTGGTGGAAGGTCTTCCCACGGGAACTTCGGCCCGGCGGGTGACGTACTCTTTCCCGGATGGGCGCGCCAGGCGAGCAGGCATGGCCGTCATCGGGAGTCCAACATGCTGGTCATCAGGAATCTGACGAAGGTCTACCCCGGTCCGGTGGCCGCGCTGCAGGGGGTGGACCTCGAGATCGCGGAGGGGATGTTCGGCCTGCTCGGCCCCAACGGGGCCGGGCAAGACGACGCTCATGCGGATCCTCGCGGGGCTGCTCGAGCCCACGGCGGGGACCGTGACGCTGGACGGGGACGACATCGTCGGCGCACCCGCGAGAAGGTCTGGGCGCAGCTCGGGTACCTGCCGCAGGAGTTCGGCTTCTACCCGCACCTCACGGGCGAGGCGATGCTCGCGCACCTCCTGAAGCTCAAGGGGGTCGAGGCGCCGGGCGGCGTCAAGAACCTCGCGCGCGCGCTGCTGGACCGGGTGAACCTCACCTTCGCCGCGAAGCGCAAGGTGAAGAGCTACTCGGGCGGGATGCGGCAGCGCCTCGGGATCGCCCAGGCGATCGCGGGCGACCCCCGGCTCATCATCGTGGACGAGCCCACCGCCGGGCTCGACCCCGAGGAGCGGCTGCGCTTCTACCGGCTCCTCGCGGAGCTCGCGGCCGACCGCATCGTGGTCCTCTCGACGCACATCGTCGAGGACGTCGCGGTGCTCTGCTCCCGCTTCGCGGTGATCCAAGAGCGGCCGCCTCGTGGCCGCTGACCACCCCCTCCGAGGCCAGGGCGGCGATCGCCGGGAAGATCTGGGAGGGGGCCGTCACCGGCGCCGAGCTCGAGGAGCTCCAGAAGACCCGCAGCGGTGACCCAGGCGATCCTCGTCGAGGGGCGAGAACCGCGTCCGCGTCTACGAGCCGAACGGCGCCCCGCCGGCGGGCTTCGAGCCGGTGCCGCCCACGCTCGAGGACGCCTACTTCGTCCTCATGCAGTCCGGGCAACGGCGCGAGCGGGGGAGCGCCATGAGCCGGTCGCGCGCTTCTGCGCGGTCTTCCGCCTGGACCTCGCGCAGCACGCGAGGCGGCCCATGCTCTGGGTCCTCGTGCTCCTCCTGGCGTTCACCGCCTGGGGACTCTCCACCGGGGAGATGCGCATCCAGTCCGGGGACACCGCCGTGGGCGGAACCAAGGCGTGGATCACCTCGCAGTTCTCGCAACGGGCTGATGCTCTCCCTGGTGATCTTCCTCTTCTACTCGTTCTTCGTGACGATCGCCGCGGGACTCGCGGTGATCCGCGACGAGGAGTCGAAGGTGGGCGAGCTGCTGCACTCCACGCCGCTCACCGCGGGCGAGTACATCTGGGGGAAGTTCGCCGCGGTCCTCGCCGCCTTCGTCGGCGTCATGGCGCTGCACCTCGCTGATGACCGCCTTCTGCAACCACCTCCTGCCGAACGACCAGGCGGCGGAGATCCGCGGGCCCTTCCTGCTGGCCAACTACCTCGTCCCGTTCCTCGTCTTCGGGCTGCCCCTCCATCCTCTTCATCGCGGGGACCACGTTCGCCGTCGGCGAGCGGACGCGGAGGCCCATCCTCGTCTTCGTCCTCCCGGTGGCCGTCGTGCTCTTCTGCGCCTTCTTCCTCTGGAACTGGTCCCCCACCTGGCTCGACCCGCGGATCAACCGGCTGCTCATGCTCGTCGACCCCTCGGGGTTCCGCTGGCTGAACGAGACCTGGATGAAGGTGGACCGGGGGGTGAAGTTCTACAACGAGGGGCGCATCGGCTTCGACCTCCCCTTCCTCCTGAGCCGGCTCGGCTTCGTGGCGCTGGGCCTCGATCGCGGTGGCCTACAGCCAGCGGCGCTTCGCCCGGACGCTGCGGGGGGCCGGGAACGGTTCGCCCGACGGAGGAGGAAGAGGCGCGGCGGCCGCTCCCGTCGAGAGCGCCGCGCCGGCCCGCGCCGCTTGCGAGCCTTGGGCATGCGCACGACGGCCCCCGGGGCTCCTGCGGGGCATGCTCGAGGTCGCCCGCGTGGAGTTCCGGGAGCTGATCAGCTCCGCCGGGCTCTACCTCTTCGTCCCCATCATCCTGCTGCAGGCCTCCAGCACAGTTCATCGAACGTGGGGGCCTTCGAGGCGCCGCTCCTCATCACCCCCGGGTTCGCCGCGGCGCGGATGATGAACACGCTCACGCTCCTCGTCTGCCTGCTGCTCCTCTTCTACACCGTGGAGTCGCTCGTGCGGGACCAGGCCACCGGCCTCTCCTCGATCTCCTACGCGAGCCCGGTGCGCTCCGCCTCGATCCTCTTCGGCAAGGCCCTGGCCAACAGCTTCGTGGGGCGTCGTCGTCCTCGCGGCGGTCTTCGTCGTGTGCCTCGATCGGAGATCCTCGTCCAGGGGAAGGTCCCGTTCAGCCTCACCCCGTTCCTGCTCGTCTGGGGGCTCCTCCTCCTGCCCACGTTCCTGCTCTGGACCTCGTTCGCCTCGGCCCTCTTCTCCGTGACCCGGAACCGCTACGTCACCTACGCCCTGGCGCTCGGGCGCTCATCGCTTCACCGGGTTACCTCCAGTTCCGCGGACAAGATGAACTGGGTGGGGAACTGGGACCTGTGGGACGCCGTGCGCTGGAGCGACATGGGGCCCCTCGAGCTGGACCGGACGGCCCTGGTCCTGAACCGGCTCCTCGCGCTCTCCCTCGCGGTCCTCTTCGTGGCGATGGCGGTGCGCTTCTTCCCCAGGACCTCCAAGGACGCCACGCTCATCCTCCGGAGGCTCGAACCCGCGCCGCTGCTCAGGGGCCTGCTCTCGCCTCGCGCCGTTCCTTCTGGTGCCGCTGGTTCTCGGCACCGTGCTTGGGTCTCAAGGTCCACCAGGGGTTTCAGGGAGGAGCCGCGCGAGAAGAAGGCCAAGGACTACTGGCGCCAGAACCTGGCCACCTGGAAGGACGCGCCGCTCCCCGATCTCACGGCGGTCGAGCTGAAGCTCGAGCTCGAGCCGCGGAGGAGCTGCTTCAGGACCGAGGGGAGCTACCGGCTCGTGAACCGCCGCGAGAAGCCGATCGCCCAGGTGGCGCTGACGGGCGACCTCCACTGGGAGAACGTGAAGTGGACGCTGGACGGGAAGGCGTACAAGCCAGAGGACCGGACCGCGCCTCTTCGTCTTCACCCCTCCCGCGCCGCTCGCCCCGGGTCAGGGGATCACCGTGGGGTTCTCCTTCGACGGGCGTCTTCCCCGAGGGCATCTCCAAGAACGGCGGCGGGCAGCGAGGAGTTCATCCTCCCGTCGGGCGTCGTCCTCACCAGCTTCTCGCCCAGCTTCACCCCGGTGGTCGGCTACCATGGAGGAGATCGGGGTGGACAAGGAGAACCGCTACGAGCCCAGGGTCTACCCCGACGACTTCTACAAGGGGGTGACGGCGCCGCTCTTCGGCACCGCCTCGTCCGTTCACGACGAAGATCTCGATCACCGTGCCCGACGAGTACACCGCGAACTCGGTCGGGGTCCTCGCCGGCGAGACACGGTGGCGGACGGGAAACGGACGTCGATCTGGCGAAGCGACCAGCCGCGTGCGCTTCTTCAACGTCGTCGCGGGGAAGTGGGCCGTGAAGCGCGGCGGCGGCACCGCGGTCTTCTACCACCCCGAGCACACGGTACAACGTCGCGGAGATGTCGGAGGCCCTCGATGCGCGCACGGAAGTACTACTGCGAGTGGTTCTTCCCCTACCCCTGGAAGGAGCTGAAGCTGAGCGAGTTCCCGGCGCTCGCCACCTACGCCCAGGGGTTCCCCACGGACATCACCTTCTCCGAGGGCGATCGGGTTCCTGACGAAGAGCGACCCGCGCGCCGCCGCCGCCTTCGCGATCACGGCCCACGAGTCGGCCCACCAGTGGTGGGGGAACATCCTCACGCCGGGGAAGGGACCGGGCGGCAACATCGTCGCCGAGGGGCTCGCCCACTTCTCCACGGCGTTGCTCCTCGAGCAGGTCAAGGGACCGCTCTTCGCGATGGAGTTCCGCAAGCGGATCGAGGAGAACTACGGGAACAAGCGCCAGACGGACTCGGAGCGGCCGCTGGTGAAGGTCGACGGCTCCAAGGCCGGGGACGACACGGTCACCTACGACAAGGGGGGCTGGGTCTTCTGGATGCTCCACGACCTCATGGGGCGCGACGCGGCCTTCGCGGGGCTGCAGCGACTTCATCCGGCGATACAAGGACGGCCCCGACTTCCCGGTCCTCCAGGACTTCCTGGTGGTGATGCGCGAGCACGCGCCGGACATGGAGCGGTTCGACGCGTTCGCGAAGCAGTGGTTCTACGAGGTCGTGGTGCCCGAGTACCGGATCACCGAGGCGAGCAGGCAAGTCGGCGGGCCAGGGCTGGGAGGTCCGCGCCAGGATCAGGAACGAGGGGACCGGCACGATGCCCCTCGAGGTGGCCGCCGCGAAGGGCGAGCGCATGGACAAGGATGGGAAGCCCCTGGCGGACTACCAGGACGCGCGCCAGCAGGTCACGCTCGGCGCGGGCGAGGAGAAAGAGGTCGTCATCGCCTGCGGTTTCGAGCCCGACCGCGTCCTGGTCGACCCCGACGTCCGGGTGCTCCAGCTCGAGCGCAACAAGGCCATCAGGAGGTTCTGAGGCTCCCGCCGGCGCGACCGTCTCGCCTATTCCATCGCCGCCAGCACCTCGTCGAGGGACAGGGTGGCGAAGGTGGTGGCGTAGTCGGACATGGCGTAGGGGATGATGAGCTGCCGGCCGTGCAGGAGGCTGCCGCAGGAATAGACGACGTTGGGCACGTAGCCTTCGCGCTCGTTTTCGTTCGGCTTGATCAGCGGCTCGCGCAGGCGGCCGATGACCCGGGTCGGATCGTCCCGGTCGAGCAGGAACGCGCCGATGCAGTACTTGCGCATCGGCCCGACGCCGTGGCTGAGCACGAGCCAGCCGGCCTCGGTTTCGATCGGCGAGCCGCAGTTGCCCATCTGGATGAATTCCCACGGAAACGTCGGCTTCAGGAGGAGCTGCGCGGTGTGCCAGAAATGCAGATGGTCGGAGAACATGACGTAGATGTTCTCGTAGTCCTGCCGGCCGAGCATCGCGTAGCGGCCATTGATCTTTCGCGGAAAGAGCGCCATGCCCTTGTTCTGCACCGCCGGCCCGTTCAGCGTGATGAACTTGAAGTGCAGGAAGTCCGGCGTCTCGATGAACTGCGGCAGGATCATCTTGCCGTCGTAGGCGGTGTAGGTGGCGTAATAGGTCCGCGTGCCGTCCTCGTTCTGGAAACGAACGAAGCGGGCGTCCTCGATGCCGTTGCTCTGCGACGGCGTGACCGGGAAAGAGCACGCGTTCGGACAGGCGCGAGTCCGGCGCGAATTGCACTTCGTAATTGGATTGGGCCAGCATCAGGGTCTTCCTGGCCACCGCTGCGGTTTCCTGGTCGCGCGCGCCGAGCTGTTCGCGCGGCGCGACTGGACGGCTGGCGCGCAGTTCCTCCAGCGTGAACGACTTCGCCCAGGCCGTGCAGCACCTGCCGGCTGAAGTCGCCCGCCAGCCCAAGTTCCTGGAGCTTCCGCTCGAACAGGCCCTTCTCGTAGGACGCGTTGGGCACCTGCGCGGGCTCGAGGCAGTAGCGGGTGGGCGCATTGATCGTGATGTTGCCCTCGGCATCCAGGAATCCGGTGCGAAACGTGATCGAGGAGATGTGCCCTTCGCCCGTGGCCCGCAGGCTCAGGATGAAGCGCAGCGAGCCCGGCGGCAGGTCCGACTGGTCCGGATGCGGCACGATGGAGGGATTGAACAGCGCGGCGGCTTCGAGCGAATACTCGTGGCTGAAATACGCGCCGAGCAGCAGCTCGCCGTTCCTCGGAGAGCTTCTCGTCCGGTGCGCAGACAGGGCCGCACCTGCTCGAACCGCCGCTGGAGGAACTCGCCGGATCTTCGCGTGGCGGTCGCCGAACTCGGCCTCCACCTGCTCCAGCAGCGCGCGGACTTCGCTTTCGGGAAGGGCCATGACCTGCGCGCAGATCCTGCCGGCGCGCTGCTCGGTTCGCGAGATGAAACGGCCGGAGCAGCACCCGCGTCGCGGTCCGGATGCAGGACGAGGCTCGCTGCGCTGGACGGTGATGGCGTTCATCGGCGGGTGGCGATCACGGAGCCGGCTGGTTGAAGACGGTGACGGCGTTTTGCATGAGCCGCATTTCCGCCAGCGAGAGCAGGAAGGCCAGCGTCGATTCCGCCCCCTGGTTCTCGTTGACCCGGTCCACGTGCAGCGCGTCGCGGCAGCCGCCGGTGTTCGGGGCGTAGAGCTCCAGCCCGAGATCGTTCCAGCCGAGGAACCAGTCGAAGGCGCGCTGGGCCTGCTCGTACCACCAGGCGTCCGCGGTGGCGCGGTAGGCCTCGAGGCAGGCCGACACCATGGCCTGCGCCTCGATGGGCTGCTGGTCGAAGTGGGCGCGCGGGCCGCCGCGCCGGTAGAATCCGTTGCTGCCGATGGGCCGGAAGTGGCCGTTCTCCGCCGTCTGCACTTCCGCCAGCCAGCGCAGCGCCTGCAAGCCCGCGCTCGAACACCGCCGGCTGCCCGGTGTCGCGCCCGCTGAGGATCAGGGCGTGCGCGAGCTTGGCGTTGTCGTAGGTCAGCTCCTCCTCGAACCAGGGCCAGTCCGGCTGCGCGGTCCGGTCGAAGAGCTCCATGAGCCGCGCGGTGAGCGCTTCGCGGATCTGGTGGACCGGCCGGTCGCCGCTCAGCCGGCGCAGGTACTCGTGAATGCCGAGCAGGGCGAAGGCCCACGCCCGCGGCGAGGTGAACTCCGTCACCGCCGGCAGCGCCTGCGCGAAGAGCTGTCCGGCCATGACCTGGAAGCTCCGGTAGGGCGAGCGCCCCACGCCCAGGCCCAGCGCCCAGAGCGCCCGGCCGTGGCAGTCCTCCGAGCCCTGCTCATCCAGCCAGCGGCGGTCGAAGCTCAGGTGGTTGTGGAAGCGCTTCGTCTCGGGATCGAAGGCGTGATTCAGGAACGCCGCGTAGGTGGTGGCCAGCGTCCGCACGCGCTCCGGCTCCTCCTCCAGCTCGTCGAGCAGCACGGCGAGGATGAAGGCCCGGGCGTTGTCGTCCGTGCAGTAGCCTTCGGAGAAATTCGGCACGGTGAAAATGGCGTGCTGGAAGATGCCGGTCGAGTCGGTCATCCGCGCGAGATGATCCAGCTTCAGCTCCGGCAGCTCGCGCGGCGCCTGGTCGAGCGTTTTCGTGGCGAACGATTTGCGCGACAGCACCGCCCCCTCGAGCCGCGCCCGCTCGAACGACCGCAGGTAGAGCCGCGCCACGTTGCTCCAGACCATCTCGCGGCCCAGCTTGTAGGCGTTCTTGCGCATGGCGTGCCGGCGCGTGTCGTCGCGCAGCAGGCCGATGACCTCGCGCGCGATGGCCTCGGCGTCGCCGAACGGCACGAGCACGCCGCGGTCCTCCGCCAGCAATTCCGCCGCGTGCCAGTAGGGGGTCGAGACCACCGCCTTGCCCGCGCCGAAGGCGTAGGCCAGCGTGCCCGAGGTGATCTGCGCCTCGTTGAGATAGGGCGTGATGTAGAGGTCCGCCGCGCCGATGAACTCCTTCAGCTCCTCGAGCTCGACGAAGCGGTTGTAGAAGATGACGTTCTTCTGGACCTTGTTCTTCTTGGCCAGCCGCTCGAGGCCCAGGCGGTAGGCCTCGCCCTGCTCGCGCAACTCGTTCGGATGCGTGGCGCCCGAGCACGATGTAGACCACGTCGGGGAACTCCGCCAGGATCTCGCGGCAGCGCGTTGAGCACGTGCTCGATGCCCTTGTTCGGCGAGAGCAGCCCGAAGGTGAGCAGCACCATCCGGCCTTCCACGCCGAACTGGTCCTTGTAGTAATTCGGATCGACGAACGGGATGTCCGGGATGCCGTGCGGGATGAGATCGATCTTGGCCGGCGGCGCCTGGTAGATCTCCTGCAGCATCTGCCGCCCGCGCTCGGCCATGACCACCAGCCGGGTCGAGCGCGCGATCAGTTCCTGCATCACGCGCCGCTGGTCGGCGTTCGGCTCGCGCAGGACGGTGTGGAGCGTGGTGACGACCGGCATCCTCAGCTCGCGCAGCAGCGCCAGCAGGTGGCTGCCGGCCGGCCCGCCGAAGATCCCGAACTCGTGCTGCACGCAGACGATGTCCACGTTGCTGATGTTGAGGAAGTCCGCCGCCCGCTGGTAGGAGGGCAGATCCTGCTCCTCGATCTCGAAGCGAACGACGTCCGGATATTCGTAGCCGCCCGCGATGTCGTTGACCGGCACGGCGAAGCACTGGCATCTGCGGGTGCTCCGCCGCCACGGCGGTCAGCAGGTCGGACGTGAACGTGGCGATGCCGCACTTGCGCGGCAGGTAATCGCCGAGAAACGCGATCCGGCGAATCTCGGAACTGTTTTCCACGGGGTCGTTCACGAAAGCGAAGTATCGCCGCGATCTCCTCCGGAATCAAGGAGACCGACTCGACGCGGTTTCCGAGACGGACGGGAAAGCTCACGCGAGATCGGGAATGGAAGAGTTTCAAGATCTTCGGCGCCGCGCCGATAGGTAACTAGGATCTTCGCTGAGAGGCACGGGGGGAGGGAGGTGGAGACCGTGGACGCGAGCCCGCTCAAGTTCCTGGCCATCATCCCCGATCGCAACGACCTCGAGGCGCTGCGGGCCGCACTGACGGATGCCCTGCCCGGGTGCGTGCCGCTGACCGCCACGGACGGCCCACGGGGCATCGCTCCGGACCGGGACGAGGACCCGGACGCGATCGTCCTGGAAAGGTTCATGCCGGACACGGCCGGCGTCGATGCGTGCCGAAGGCTCGGGGCCGAGGAGCGCCCGCCGGACACTCCAGCGATCCTTCCGGCCAACCGCGGACAGCGGCTGGAGAAGGAGGCGCCGGCCGGGCTGGTGGCCCAGCGCACTCGCGAGCCGGAACAGGAGCTGGCGGAGTGCAAGCGGGCCGAACGGGCCCTCGAGACCGAGCGCGAGGCCCTCCGGGCCAGCATGGCTCAGTCCGACCGGTTGGCCACCATGGGGATGCTCGCCGCCGGCGTGGCGCACGAGATCAACAACCCGCTGACGTACGTGCTCTACAACATCGAGAGCGTGCTCGACGATCTGCCCAAGCTTGCCGAGAGCCTGTCGGGATGCCACGCGGAGGCGGCCGTCCGACGGGGAGCCGACGACGTGGCCGCTGCACGCGCCGACGACCCTCACCGGTTCAACCCGCCGTCGTTCGAGGATGCGATCGGCCTCCTGCGCGGCGCCCTGGACGGCATGGAGCGGATCAAGCAGATCGCGCGCAGCCTCGGCACGTTTTCTCGCGTCGAGAGCACGAAGGTGTCGCCGGTCGACGTCCGCCGCGCCGCCGAGCACGCCATCGCCATGGCCTTCAACGAGATCAAGTACCGGGCGCGCCTGGTCAAGGACTTCACCGCGGTGTCCCCGGTGCTCGCCTCGGAGGGGAAGCTGGCCCAGGTCTTCCTGAACCTGCTCATCAACGCCGCGCACTCCATCGACGAGGGCCATGTCGAGCGCAACGAGATCCGTGTGCGGACCTTCACGTCGGACGACCAGGTCTGCATCGAGGTGAGCGACACGGGAAAGGGGATCGCGCCCGAGCACCAGGGCAGGATCTTCGAGCCCTTCTTCACCACCAAGAACGCCGGCGTGGGCTCCGGCCTCGGGCTCTCGATCTGCAAGAACATCGTCACCGACTGCGGCGGTGAGATTCGCATCGCGAGCGAGCCCGGCAAGGGGACGCGGGTCCTGATCACGCTTCCCCCCATGCCGAGCGACTCGCGCGTGCCCCGCCCGGCGTTCCCGGACCCGGCTCCCGACCCCCCCCGGATGCGCGGGCGGATCCTGATCGTGGACGATGAAGCCGGGATACGCGGGATGGTCGCGCGCATGCTGGAGGGCGAGCACGAGGTGCTCGCGGTCGCGTCCGGAGAGGAGGCCCAGCTGCTGCTGGAGAAGGACCGCAGGTTCGACCTCGTCTTCTGCGACCTCATGATGCCCAGGCTGTCCGGCATGGAGCTGCACGCCTGGCTTGCCCTTCGCGATCCCATCCTGTCCGAACAGGTCGTCTTCATGACCGGAGGCGCGTTCACCCCGGCGGCCTCGCAATACCTGGCCGACGTGAAGAACCTGCGCCTCGAGAAGCCGTTCGACACGGCGAGCCTCAGGCGGCTGGCCGGCGAGTTCGTGCTCGCCGCAAGGAGCAAGAGAAAGTGCTGAGCGACGAAGCGCTCACGCGGATCGTCGCGGAGGGCGCCGAGAGGCCTTCGTCGGCAAGAACGGAGAACCCCGTGGAGACAGCCGATCTCGATCGAGTCCTAGCGGAACAGGCCGTGGCTCCCGAAGGCAGCGGCCATGCCGACGGAGGCGAAGAGCGATGAGCGCGCCGAACGTCTCGCACTCGCGCCACTCGGTTCTCGTCGTGGATGACGACGCCTACGTGCGGGAAGTCCTTCGCGATCTTCTGTCGCTAGACGGCTTCGATGTGATGACCGCGCAGGACGCGGAGCACGCCTTCGAGATCCTCGATCAAAAGTTGCCCTGCATGCTCCTCGTGGACGTGGTCATGCCCGGCATGAACGGCTTCGAGATCTGCCGCCGACTGAAGGCCGACCCGCGTACCTCCCAGATACCCATCGCCCTGGTCACCGGCCTGGTGGCGGAAGCCGACATCGAAGAGGGGCTCTCCGCCGGCGCGGTGGACTACATCAAGAAGCCGTTCGACCGCGACGAGATCCGCATGAGGGTACGGACCCAGATCCGGCTGCACGAATCCCTGACCGAACAGCACCGTCTTCACAAGCACGCCGCTTTCATCAGCGCGGCCGCGACCGACGCGATCCTCATCGTCGACAACGAGGACAACATCTCGCACTGGAACGAGGCGGCCGAGAGGATTTTCGGATACGGCCGTGACGAGATCCTGGGGCGGAAGCTGCATGTGCTCCTGGTCCCGGGTCGGTTTCAGGCCACCGGCGAAATGGCCGCGTTGGGCAAGACCGTCGAGCTGTCGGCGATCCGGAAGTCGGGCGAGGAATTCCCGATCGAGCTGTCGCTCTCGGCCGGGAAGGTCGACGGCAACTGGTGCGCGATGGGCATCGTCCGCGACGTCACCCGGCGCCGGAAAATGGAAAAGAAGCTGAAGGAGAGCGAGGAGAGGTTCCGCAACCTCTTCGATTTCTCTCGCGACGCCATCATGACGTTGGAGCCGCCCACCTGGTCGTTCACCGATGGAAACCTGGCCGCCCAGGTTATGTTCGGAGCGAAGGACATTGCGGAATTCATTTCCCTCGGGCCCGCGGACCTGTCGCCCGAGAAACAGCCGGACGGACGCGCATCCGGTGGCGCGTCCGAGGAGATGATCGGCAAGGCGATGAGAGAAGGCTCCGCGTTCTTCGAATGGACGCACAGGCGGATTGGCGGCCAGGAGTTTCCGGCCACGGTGCTTCTCACCCGCGTGGAATCGGGTGGGAAGCAGTTCGTCCAGGCGACGGTCAGGGACATCTCCGAGCAGAAGCGGACCGAGGCCGAGCTCGGGCACGCGCGGAAGCTCGAGGCCGTCGGCCAGCTCGCCGCGGGCATCGCCCATGAGATCAACACGCCGGCCCAGTACGTCGGCGACAGCATGCAATTCCTGAAGGAGGCCTTCGGGGGTTACGGGCGGCTCGTCGGCCATTACCGGCGCGCCGTCGACGTTCTCGAGGCGGCCGGCGGGAGTGAGACGCTCGTCCGCGAGATCCGCGAGACGGAGAGCGACGTCGATCTCCCCTACCTGGACGAGAACGTGCCCGGCAGCTTCGACCGCTGCACGGACGGCATCTCGCGCATCGCGACCATCGTGCGAGCGATGAAGGACTTCGCCCATCCGGACCAGAGGGAGCAGGCGCCTGCCGAGCTGAACCAGGCCCTGCAGAACACGCTCACCATCGCGAAGAACGAATACAAGTACGTGGCCGACGTGGAGACGGAGTTCGGCAAGCTGCCACCCGTCCTCTGCCATGTGGGCGATCTGAACCAAGTGTTCCTGAACCTCATCGTCAACGCCGCCCACGCCATCGGGGACGTGGTGGGCCGGAAAGGGACGAAGGGCCGGATCCGGATCCGGACTCTGCAAGAAGGCGACCGGGCGCGTATCGATATCGCGGACACGGGGTCCGGCATTCCGGAGGCGATCCGCCACCGCGTCTTCGAGCCGTTCTTCACCACCAAGGAGGTGGGCAAGGGCAGCGGCCAGGGCCTGGCCATCGCGCGGTCCATCGTCGTGAACAAGCATCGAGGATCGCTGACGTTCCAGAGCGAAGTCGGCAAGGGCACGACCTTTACCCTGCGCCTCCCCATCGGCGGAAGGCCACACACGGAGAATGACGATGATCCCGTCGGAATCGGACACGCGGGTCGACAGACCTAAACGCTGCACGGTCCTGTGCGTCGACGATGAGCCGCAGGTCCTGGCCGGTCTGCGAAACGCGCTGAGGAAGCACCCGTTCACGATCCTCACGGCGACGTCCGGGAACCAGGCGCTGGAGCTGCTTGCCGGCCACGACGTGGAGGTCGTGGTGTCGGACGAGCAGATGCCGGGCATGGCGGGGTCGGAACTGCTGAGCCTCGTCCGCGAGAGGTACCCCGAGACCATCCGCATCATCCTCACCGGCCAGGCGAGCCTCGAGGCGGCGATTCGAGCGATCAACGAGGGGGAGGTCTACCGCTTCCTGAGCAAGCCGTGCAATGCGGCGGAACTGGCGGTCACGATCCAGAACGCGCTTCAACTGCGCGACCTCGCGCGGGCGAGCTCTCGCCTGCTGGTCCGGGCGCGCGAACAGGACAGGATTTTGCGCGACCTGGAAGGCCAGTACCCCGGCATCAGCGAGATCCGGAGGGACGAGAGCGGCGCGATCCTGCTCGACGGAATCGAGGGGGTCGACGATCTGATCGGACAGATCGAGCGGGAGAACCGATGAAGAAAAGGGTGCTATTCGTCGACGACGAGCCGCCCATCCTGGAGGGGCTGCGTCATCGGCTCCACCGGCAGCGTGACCGCTGGGAGATGATGTTCGCCACGAGCGGCGAGGCGGCGCTCGAGATCCTCGCGAGCGCTCCGGTGGACGTCATCGTCACGGACATGCGCATGCCGGAAATGGACGGCGCGACCCTCCTGAAGAAGGTGCAGGAGCTGTATCCGGGCGTGGTCCGGATCGTGCTCTCGGGCCACTCCGAAATGGAGTCGACCTTGCGGGCGGTGCACGTGGCCCATCAGTTCCTCATCAAGCCGATCGAGCCCGGGGTGATCGAAACCGTCGTCGAGCGGGCGTGCAACCTGCAGTCGCTCGTGAACGACGAATCGGTCAAGCGGATCGTCGGCGGACTGGACCACCTGCCGTCCTTTCCACGCGTGTACGCTAATCTCACGGAAGCGCTTTTGAACAAAGACGTGTTGACCGGCGAGGTGGCCGAGATCCTGAAGCAGGACATCGCCATCTGCGCAAAAACCCTTCAGATCGTGAACTCGGCCTTTTTCCGGATCTCGCGATCGATTGTCGGGATCGAGGAAGCCGTCCTCCACCTCGGCCTGAACACCATCAAGCAGATCACGTTCGCGGCGGAGGTGTTCGAGCAAGGCCACGGCCGGAGTTTTCCGGCGGGCTTCTCCCTGGACGCCCTGCAGGAGCATTCGCTCCTGGTGGGCGAGGTCGCCTCGCGCTTGTTTGACGACAAGCAGATGAAGGAAGACGCCTTCGTAGCGGGCCTCCTGCACGACATCGGCAAGCTCGTGCGCGCGGTCGAGCGTCCCGAGGACATCGACCAGGTGCTGCTCGAAATGAAGAGCTCGGGTTGTTCCATGCACAGCGCGGAGGAGCAGATCTGGGGCGTGACCCATGCCGAGGTGGGTGGATACCTGCTCGGAATCTGGGGCCTGCCGTATCCGGTCATCGAGGCCGTGGCCGATCACCACGCGCCGGAACGCGTGGACTCCAAGGACTTCGGCATCCTCGCCGCCACGTACGTGGCGAACGTTTTGGTCCACGACGAGCTCGACCCACGATGCTCCGCGCGGCCTGGCACGGGGTTCAACGCCGGCTATCTCGAGCATCTCGGCGTGACCGACCAGGTTGAAGGCTGGCAGGAGATGACGCGGCGCTACCTGGAGAAGCGCACCGGAATCGAGCGATGACCGTACGCCGGATTCCGACGACGGGAGCCCGCGAGCCATGAACCGGGTCAAGGTTCTGTGCGTGGACGACGAGCCCCAGGTGATCGCGGGACTGACCCTGAACCTGCGGCACAAGTACGACGTCACCCGGGCCCTGAGCGGCGCGGAGGGTCTGAAGGCGCTGCAGGAGAAGGGACCGTTCGCCGTGGTGCTTTCGGACATGCGCATGCCGGAAATGGACGGCGCGACCTTCCTGGCGCGGGCTCGCGAGATGGCGCCGGACACGATTCGCATGCTCCTCACCGGCCACGCCAACGTGCCGTCCGCCGTCGCGGCGGTGAACGACGGCCAGGTCTTCCGCTTCCTGACCAAACCCTGCCCGACCGAAGAGCTTCGCCAGGCGTTCGACGCCGCTACCGAGCAGCACCGTCTCGTCACCGCCGAGCGCGTCCTGCTCGAGCAGACGCTCCACGGCAGCATCAAGACTCTCGTGGACGTGCTTTCTCTGACGAATCCCGTCTCCTTTGGCCGCGCGATGCGCGTGAAGCAACACGTGAGCGACCTGGCGGAAAAGCTCGGCATGCGAGAGCGCTGGCAGGTCGAGGTCGCGGCCATGCTCTCGCAGCTCGGCTGCATCACGCTTCCGGCCGAAACCGTCGAGAAGCTCCACTTCGGCCGGCCCCTTTCGGAGGCGGAACAGAAGATGGTGAGCCGCGTGCCCGCCGTGACGGAGCAGCTGCTCGGGAACATTCCTCGCCTCGAGATCGTCCGCGGCATCCTCGCAACTTACCCGACACCCTACCGGCGGGACGGCGCGATGCAGGACGACCCCGAAAAGGAGAGGATCGAGCGCGGAGCCCAGATGCTCAAGGTGGCCATCGACTTCGACGCCATCGAGGCGCAGGGGATCCCCGCCGCGCTCGCCATCGATACGCTGCGAGGCCGAGCCGATGGCTACGACCCCGTGATCCTCGAGGCCTTCGCAGCCATCCGGGATTGCGGCGTCGTCCATGACGAGGTCCGGGAGCTACCGATGTTTTCCGTTCGGGAAGGGATGGTATTCGCGGAGGACGCAATGACGTCGGGCGGGACGCTGCTCGCCGCGCGCGGGTACGAGGTCACGTCCGGCTTTGTCGAGCGAGCGCGGAACTTCCGCCCCGGCTACGTGAAGGAACCCGTTCGGGTCATCGCGCGAAGCGCGAAAACCGAGGAAGCCTGAGCGGCGATCGCCTTCTCCTGTCGTGACGGCAAGACCGATCGCCCTGCGACCGGCGCCCTACCCCTGGAAGGCGTAGGAGACCTTCAGGAACAGTTGCCGGCCGGAGCGGTCGAGGCCCCCTTCCGCGTCGAGCGTCCGGTCGTCGCCGTAACCGAGGAACAGCACCGACTGCCAGTTGAGCTTGTACGCGAGCAGCGCGGAGCCCATGAGCGATCCGCTCCGCGGCTCCATGGGCGCCAGGTAGAGGGTGGGGTTCAGATCGGTCCGCTCGTACTGGCCGATCAGCCGAAGGTAGCAGCGCGCGTTGAACGTGTAGGTCGCCTTCAGCCGCTCGACCCGCGCCGTGAACAAACGCTCCTCGGGACCGCCGCCGTCGCGGCGAACGTCGATCGACCGTCGCGACGCATCGAGATGAATCGCGAGGTGGTTCGTGGGACGGAGCGTGGCTTCCAGGGTCAGCGAGACGCCGTGTCCTCTCCGCGCGTTGTCGAAGTCGATCTCCTGCCCGAAGGCGCCTTCGAGGTACAGCTGCGAAACGAACAGCGAAGGACTCGCCTGCAAGATGAAGCGGAACTGGTTCTTGGGGATCTCGCGAAACACGGCGGCCTCGGTCCCGAATTCGGCGACCCTCCACCGGTCGGCGTTGAGCCAGAACCGCGCAAAGGAACCCCAGCGACCGTCCATGCCGACGCCGGCCGCGAACAGGCTGCGGATGCGCCCCCCGTCGTTGTCCCACATCGGATCGGTGAAGGCGAAGGTCCTGACCCTCGACAGGAATCCGGTCGGATGCCAGCTGCGCCCCACCTCCGAGTACACCTCGTGGAAGCCGACCTGGGGGACGAAGCCGGCATCGGCTCGAAACCCCTCCCCGAACGCCTTGACCTCGACCGCGACGTCGAAAGTGCGCGTCGTGCGCGCCCACCAGGAGTCCAGCCCGCTCCCGGAGAGCTTCCGGCCGTCCCACTCCGCGGCGAGATCGGGCCGGTCGGGAGTCTCGGTCACGCTGAATAGCAGTTGCCCCGTGACCGTGTCCTTGTCGTTCGGCCGCCACTGGAAATCCGGCCCGAACACCCGGTTGTACCCTCCCCCGTCGATCTCCCGATCGGCCGCGAGGAAGCTGACGAACGAACGACCGACGTCGCGACGCACGCGCGCCAGGGCCACGCGCGAAGAGAAATCCTGGCTGGCGAAGGAGGAGGCATCGGGGCCGGGAAGGATGACGCTGCCGCCCCCCCGGTCGTCGGCGACCAGGGCCGTGTACGCGGTGTTGCCGCTCTTGCCGGTGGCGCGCAGCCCCCAGCGGGGAGAGGTGAGAGCGCGCGTGTAGACGGCCTGGACCGGCGTCGAGAACAGCTCCATCCCTTCCAGGAAGAACGGCCTCTTCTCGGGATAGAACAGCGCGAATCGTTCGTTCGCGGAGATCTTCGCCACGTCCGATTCGACCTGGGAGAAGTCCGGGTTGACGGTCAGGTCGAACGCGTTGTCGGGGTTCGGGATCCACTTGGCGTCGACCCCCCCCGTGCCCCTCGCCGCGCGAGCGACGAGAGGGGTTCCGGGGACGTCGCGCGGAACGCTTTCCTTCTCGGCCGACAGGTACGGGGCGACGATGAAATGATCCCCCGAGGGGAGTCCCTCGAGGCCGGTCAGCACGTTTTCCCGGCAGATGAAGCAGCTCGCGCCGCGCGGAAGCCTCGTCGAGTAGAGCTGGTAGCGGAAGTCCCGGGGGTAGTTTCTGAAGAGCATGATTCCCCAGGTCTGCGAGGCTCCGCCGGAATAGCGAAGCGACGAGAACGGGATCCGGATTTCCAGAACCCAGCCGTCCTTCGTGATCCTTCCCGACGAGTCCCAGTAGAAGTCGGGCGCCGAATTCTCCATCCCGACCGCGTCGTCCTGGACGGCGTCGTACTGGATCCCGCGGGGAGTGGCCAGGAACAGGATTCCGGTGCGGCCGTCGTTCCGGGTGTCGAGGACCACACCCCCGTAGTCGATGCTCTCGGAAATGTCGTCACGGTCGGAGAACGGTGCGCGGATCCTCGACGGGTCGGGGTCGAAGAACTCGAAGCCCGCGTAGAAATATCGGTCGTCGTAGGCGAGGTGCCCGACCGTCTTCACCTTGGGGGGCACGTTGTCCCCCGGCTGGATCTCGAACCAGGTGTCGACACGGGCCGCGCCGGTCCAGCCCGGATCGGACAGATCCCCGTCCACGGAGATCGGCCCCGCGGCCCGGGTGATCCGGATGGTTTCGCCGCGCGTGGACTCCTCGGCCGAAGCCCCACCGGCCGCGAACACGGCGAGACACGCCAGAACCGTCAGCATCGCAACCGGAGAGGGATGACGCATGCCGGTAATACGATTCGAAGGGGCCAAGGTTATCGACCGGCCCTCGTGCGCTCCGCGAACTTCGTGGCCGGCGCCTTCTCCTGCTCCTTCTCCTGCTCCTGCTCCTGCTCCTGCTCCTGCTCCTGCGAACCCCTCAACTCGCACGGGGGCGGGCACTCCACCTCGAAGAGCTCGCCGGTTTCCGGGTGGGTCAGGGCGAGCCGCATGGCGTGCAGGAGGTAGCCCGTGTCTCCCGGCAGAGCCGTCCTCTCCCGCAGGCCACCCCCCCCGGCGTAGAGCGGGTCACCCGCCAGCGGGTGGCCACACGCCGCCATGTGGATGCGGATCTGATGGGGTCGACCGGTGTCGATGCGCACCTCGACCAGACTCGTCGATCCCCTACGCTCGACGACCCGGACCTCGCTGAGCGACGGCAAGCCGTCCGGGTGGGCGGCGTGAACGGTCCCGAGCACCGGATGCGGGACGCGCCCGATTCTCTCGTCCACCGTGAAGGCGTCCCTCTCCGGGCTCCCCTCGACGAGCGCGCGGTAGACCTTGACGACCCGCCGCTCCCGCCACGCCTTCGCGACGATCCGGGCCGCGGGAGCGGTCAAGGCGAACAGGACGATCCCGGAGGTCCCGCGTCCCAGCCGGTGCATCGGCGCCGCGCCGGGGTAGCGCTTGCGCACCAGCGCGAGGAGCGTGTGGTCGAGGTACCCGCCCCCCGGAAGCGTGGGCAGCCCCGACGGCTTCTCCACGGCCAGCAGCGCGGCGTCCTCGTGAAGCACCGTGTACGCCATGGGCGTCGCGGGCTCCTCCCACGGCGGCCTGGACCAGTCCATCCTCTGGCCGAGGCGCAGGATGTCCGCCGCGCGGGCGGGGCTGCCGTCCACGAGGACGAGTCCCGCCTCGATCCGCTTCCGCCACTCGGCCTCCGAGCTGTGCCGGTAGCGCGACGAGAGATGGTCCACGAGCATCCGTCCCGCGCCGCGCGAGTCGATTCTCTCGACGTACGTGAAGCCGGTGTTCAAAGACGCGCTCCGCCTCGCCTCGAGCTACTGTTTCCCCAGCTCGCCCCCCTTCTGGTAGTCCGGATACGCGGGCAGGCGGAAGATCCGCGGAGGATTCTTCTTCAACTCGTCCATCACGATCGCGACCGCCGCCTCGAGCTGCGAGTCGCGGCCCTCGCGCCAGGCGCGCGGATCGAGATCCACGTCGACGTCGGGGGGGATGCCGACGTTCTCGACCTCCCACTCTCCGTCGAGACCGTAGATCGCGACGCGCGGAGCGGTCACCCGACCGCCGTCGAGAAGCGGCGGGTAGTCGTAGATCCCGACGAGACCGCCCCAGGTACGCTTCCCGACGAGCTTGCCGACGGCCGCCTTGCGGAAATACCAGGGCATCGCGTCGCCGCCCGAGCCCGCCATCTCGTTCACGATCATCGCCTTGGGGCCGAAGATCGCGGCGCCCGGCGAGTGTTGCTCGTGCCCGTCGCGCGTGGCGAGGAGGCTCATGACCGGGCGCTTCAGGTGATCGATCACGTAGTCGGCGAGCGCCCCGCCGTGGTTGAATCGCTCGTCGAGCACCGCGGCGTCCTTCCCCACCTGCGCGAAGAAATACCGGTTAAACGAGGTGTACCCGCCACCGCCCGTGTCGGGGAGGTGAACGTACGCGACCCGGCCGCCGCTCAGACGATCGACGGTGCGCCGGTTGTCCTCGATCCACGCGAGGTGCCGAAGGCCGTCCTCGCTCGCGACTGGAACGACGGTCGCCTGGCGTGCATCCTTACCCGACGGGTCCGGTCCGATCTTCAGGACGACCTGTTTCTCCGCGGTGTTGGCGAGCGCCTCGTCGATGCTCCGCGGCGGAACGAGGTCGCGCCCTTCGACCGCGAGCAGGTACTCACCCGCCTTGACATCCACCCCGGGGGCCGTGAGCGGCGCGCGCAGCTTCGGGTTCCAGTTCTCGCCGTCGAAGACGCGGACGATGCGGTAGCGTCCGTTCTCGACGGCGTAGTCCGCGCCGAGAAGACCTCCCGGGACGGGAGGCATTTCCGGCTGATCGCCGCCGCCCGCGGAGACGTGGCCGAGGGTCAGCTCGCCCAGCATGTCCTCGAAGAGATAGTTGAGGTCGGCGCGCGAGGCG
Organism: Terriglobia bacterium; assembly: GCA_963790465.1. GTDB lineage: Bacteria > Acidobacteriota > Polarisedimenticolia > Polarisedimenticolales > JAIQFR01 > JAIQFR01. The sequence continues at coordinate 128,832 of CAWBOP010000026.1, forward strand.
AGCCCTTCGACGAGCGGGGCGTAGCGCTTCTCGGCCTTCTCGAGATCGAGACCGTGGTGGTTCGGGTCGTAAAGGAAGTCGCGCTCGAGGCGCCACACCTCGTGGAACATCTGCCGCCATTCGGCGCGCGGATCCACGAGGAGCTCCATCCCGTCGAGCTTCAGCGCTCCCTCGCCGGCCTTGGGCGGCTCCCCTGCTCCGGCGATGAACCATCCCTTGCCCTGCCGGTAGAGGATCTTCTCCCCCTTCGCCGCGACATCGAACGACGAGGCGCCGTCGAGGAATTTCTCGACCTTGCGCTTCGCGAGATCGAATCGGTGGAGGGTCCCGGGCGGGGCCTCCTCGTCGACCGGGTAGACCGCGGGCCCTTCGGCGAGGAACAGGATCCCCTCCTTCCCGGCGGCGAGGCCGACCCAGTTCTTCGCCGGAACGGGCAAAGCCAGGATCCGCTGCGAGAATCCATCGAGGTCGATCGTCGTGCGCGGGGCTTCCTTCTTCTCCTCCGCCTTCCCGTCTTTCTTCCCGGCCTTTTTTTCGTCCTTCTTCTCGGCCGCCAAGTCGCCCTTCTTGTCGTCCGCCTTCGCCTCGGCCGGCTTCTCCTCGTCGCTCTCGGGCGCGAGCGGAGACGCCACCCCCTTCGCGAGCACCGCGACGTACACGCTCCGCGTCACGGGGCGAGCAATCGACGACAGGTCGAGCCACGAGGCGGCGAGGCCGACGTCCGTGCTGGCCGTGAAGAACAGGTACTTGCCGCTCGCGTCGAAGACCGGATACCGGGCATCGCTCATGCCGTCGGTCAACTGGACGCTTCGCCCCGCGTCGACGTCGTGGGCGAAGACGGCGTGGAGGAAGCTCGGAAGCTGCTTCGTGTACGCGATCCAACGCGAGTCCGGGGACCAGGCCGGATCGAGACTCCGCTCGGGAGTCTCGTACCAGTCCTGATCGACCTTGACCGGCTTCCCGCCGTCCGTGGCCACCGTCCAGAGGTTGAGCCGCTTGTCGTGGTAGGCGATCCGCTTGCCGTCGGGGGACCAGACCGGCCAGTAGAAGAAGGACGGCGGATCGCCGAGGGGGATCACCTTGGCGGCGCCAAGCCCGTCCTGGGACGCGATGGTGAGCGAGTACTCGCCCGAGGCGTCGGAGAAATACGCGACCTTCTGTCCGTCGGGAGACCACGCCGGATCCCGCTCGGCCGTCGCGGGCGACCGGGAGAGATTGCGCGCGTCTCCTTTCTCCGCGGGCACCGTGAAGATCTCGCCGTGCGCCTCGAACGCCGCGCGCGCGCCGCTCGGCGAGATCGCCGCGGCCTCAATCTTGTCGCCGAGCTTGACCCAGCGCGGCCGCACCCCGAGGAGATCGGCGGACACCGCGATCGGCACCCCCTTGTCCGCGCCGCTCGCCGGATCGTAGAGCCGGATCTCGCCGAGTTTCTCGTAGACGATCCCGCCGGGACCGGCGCTGGCCGATTTCAGGTCGAATCCCGCCGCCGGGAGCACGCGCGTCACGGCCTTCGTCGTCTCGTCGTAGACGAACAGCGTGACGGGACCCTCGCGATCGGACAGGAAGAAGATCCTGTTCCCGACCCAGATCGGCGCGGCGTCGTTGGAGTTGTCGCGCGGAACCTTCTCGATCGCTCCATCGGCGAGGGTCGCGATCCAGATCGGCGTCGTCTGCCCTCCACGATACCGCTTCCAGGCGTTCTGCCAGCGCGGGTTCGGCACGTACGCCAAACGCTTGCCGTCGGGCGAGAACGCCCCTTCGAACGCCGCGGGAAGATCGACCGGCGCGGGCAGACCGTCCTCGAGTCCGATCGTGAAGAGCCGCAAGTAGTCGGTCGGGCTCTTGCGCTGCGAGCGGAACAGCACGCGTTTCCCGTCGTTCGTCCAACCGACGACCTCGTCGAGACCCGCGCCCCACGTCAGTCGGCGCGGCGTCCCGCCACGGGCGTCCATGACGTACACGTCCGGGTCGCCGTCGTAGCTCGCCGTGAACGCGATCTTCGCCCCGTCCGGCGAGAACCGCGGGCCGGACTCCATCCCCTCGGAGGCGGTCAGACGGCGGGCGTCGCCCCCTTCACGGGGAACGCTCCACAGGTCCCCGCCAAGCTCGAAGACGACCGTGGACGCGCTGAGCGTCGGGTTGCGGGGGAGCAGCTGCGGGCTCGCCGCGGCCGTGGAGACGGCGAGGGCGAGGACGGTGAGCATGACGATTCGACGCATTCATAACCTCCGGTAATTCTCGGTCGCGGCGACGTGCGTGGTTCTCTGATGGCGGTGTCGCCGACCGCATTATCGCACGCGGACCCTTTGCGGAGAGGATCCACTCGGCGGCGGCAACGGCCAGCCGCAGTCGGCGAGTGGGATGGGTCGAGGTGACATGAGCGCCACTTGACGCGTTGCCCGCGACCGTTCACGGCACGGCCCCCGCGGGTCCGAGGACGATCTCGGCCAGCGTCACTTGGGGCTTCCCGTGTACTCGTTCACGATCTTCCGCCGCAGCGCGCAAACCTCATCCGCCCGGCCCGCCCGGTGCAGCCGCACGTGGTGCGTGGCTTGATGTCGGCCACGCCCGGATCTCATGGCGAGTTCGGAGCCGCGAAGGGGCTCGCCAGAAGACCTGGGCCGTTCCCCATGGGGTACACTCTCCCGGCCATGTACGACACGAAAGAGCGGTCGAGGAAGGCACTGGTCGCGCTCGTCGCCGAGTTCGGCGAGCTCGACCGAAAGGCGCTCACGATCGAAGAATCCGAGGCGACGGCTCGATCCTGGGTCGAGAAGCTGCTCGCCGTCTTCGGCTGGAACGCCGCGGACCCACGCCAGGTCCGACAGGAGTACACCATACGGGGGCGCGAAGTGCGCCGGCTCCGCCGCGAAGGGACCAGCCACCGCCGTCCGGACTACGCTCTCAAGATCGGTAGCGAACGCATCCTCTACATTGACGTCAAACGATTCGACGTCTCCATCGAAGACGACGAGAACGTCGCGTTCCAGGTCCGCAGCTACGGATGGTCGGCGGGTTTTCGTGTGAGCTACGCCTGTGACTTCACCGAGCTGGCCATCTGGGATTGCCGGCACAAGCCCGATGCCATGGACGAGGCGCGTGTCGCCCGGCTGCACTATCTCCGGTACACCGAGTACGTCGAGAAGTTCGATCTTCTGTGGGACTACCTGTCGCGCGAGGCCATCGTCGGCGGTTCGGTGCAGCGGCTCCACCCGGAGACAGAGCGCCCGCGCGGCGCCGAGCCGCTCGACGTCGCCTTCGAGGCCAAGCTCTCGGAATGGCGCGTCGAGTTGGCGAAGTCGATCCTGCGCTACGGCAGAACGCGCGACGCCGAGATCATCTCCGGTGCGGCGCAGCGGATCCTGGACCGCATCGTGTTCCTTCGGCTTTGCGAGGAACTGGGGTTCGAAGAATACGGTTCGCTGAACGACATGGTCAACGACGAGGACGGATTCTGGCCCCTCTTCGTCGAGGCCCACGAGACGCGGTACCGCAGGATCTACGACGGTCTGCTGTTCCCGAACCGAGAGGAGGACGATCCCACGCCGGTCGAGCGGCACCTCCGTCAGTGGTGGCTCAAGGGGCGAGTATTCGAGCACATCGTCCGGGGGCTCTACTTCCCGCAGCCTTACCGTTTCGATGCCGTGCCGCTCGAGTTACTGGGAGGGATCTACGAGCGGTTTCTGGGAAAGCGATTGCGCGTCATCGGCAACGACGTCCGGGACGAATTCAAGCCCGAGCACCAGAGAACCAAGGGTGCGGTCTACACGCCGCCATGGGTCGTTCGCCGGATCGTCGATCGCACGCTGAGGCCGCTGAGCCGAGACGCCGACCCCGAGGTCATCCTGGGCCTACGGATTCTCGACCCGGCGTGCGGTTCCGCCGGATTTCTCCTGGGCGCGTACGACCACCTCGAGGAGGCGATACTCGAGTGGGCCCGCGCGCATCCAAGCGACAAGCGGCGTGAGGGGTTGCTCCTCGACGACGAGGAAGGGCTTCGTCTGTCGGTCCGAACCTCGCGGCGGATCATTGAAGGCTGTCTTTACGGCGTGGACATCGACCCCAACGCCGTCGAGGTGGCAAGGATGTCGCTCGCGCTGCGCCATCTGGAGCGATCCGCCGGGGACCTCCCGGAGACGCCACACGACGTGCTCGCAGGGATCGGACGGAACATCCGCCAGGGCAACTCGCTCGTCGGCCCCGACATCGCTGGCCTCGGGCTCGACCCGGATCGCGTGCGAGCCGCCATGCCTTTCGCATGGAAGGACCCGGCCTTCGGCTTCGGAACCGTCATGGCTAACGGCGGGTTCCACGCGGTGGTCGGCAATCCCCCCTACATCGAGGTCAAGCGCTACAGGGAGTGGATGCCCGAGATGTACAGGTACCTCAAGGAGGGGAACCGGTTCGTCACCACCGACCACGGGAAGACCGACATCGCGATGCCCTTCATGGAGATGGCAGTCCGGTTGCTCCGGCCCGGCGGTCGCCTCGGCTTCATCATTCAGAACAGATTTTTCAAGACCGAGTACGGCGAATCGACGCGGCGTTGGCTCCGCAAGGAGCAACTGCTGGAATCGGTGGAGGACTTCCGCGACATCCAGGTGTTCCCGGGACGGACGACCTACACCGCCATCCTGGTCTTGCAGTCGGGATCACCGTCCTTCGAATACCGCACTTTCGACGACCTCGGCGGGGCCGAGGCGGGTCAACCCTCGTTGAAGATCCGAGTGAAGACGGCCCGTCTCGACGACGGCCCGTGGTCTCTCGACCAGCCCGACCTGCTCGAAGTGCACGCCGATCTCGCGAAACGCCACGGGACGATCGGGACGCACCGCGAGCTGGAGATCAGCGTCGGTCTACAGACCCTGTACGGCAAGATCTATCAGCTCCAACCTGTCGAGGTGACCTCGCGTCTCGTCCGGGGCGTGAACGGGCTGGGCGAAGAAGTCGCTCTGGAGCGCAAGGCTCTCCGGCCGCTCTGTCGTAATCGCGGTTTCTACCCCTTCCGGTCCGACAACGCCGATGCGTGGGTCATCTTTCCGTACGACGTGAAGGGCGACACTGCGGCCGAGATCGCATGGCCCGAGTTCAAGCGGCGGTTCCCCAGAACGGCGGGGTACCTCGAGCACAATCGGAACACGTTGCGCAAGGCGGTGGAGATGCCCGAGGGTCGCGATCGATGGCACCTCTATCTCTACCCGAAGAACCTGGTTCAGCAAACACGACCCAAGGTGTTGTTCCCGATGACGATCGAGGATACGGCAGCTTCGGTGGACAGGGGCGGGGACGTGTACCAGGACAATGTGAACGTCAACAGCCTCAGCGTCCGTGACGACGGCATCGACCTCGGGGCGATCGCCGCTGTATTCAACTCGACCCTGTTCAGCGTCCTCGCGCGTCTCAGGGCCGGGCTCAACGATGCAGGGTGGAGGAAGTTCAATCGCCAGTTCGCCAATCTGGTCCCGTTCCCTTTCACGGAACTGAAGACGAACCCTCTGGCGAAGCGCCTGGCGCATCTGGGTACGCTCATCGAAGCACAACAGAAACAGTTGCGGAGGGCGCGGGGGGAGGGACAGCGCGCGGCGGTCCGGGGTACGCTGACCTCGTTGTGGACCGATTTGGACGAGGCGGTCGAGAACCTGTACGGGCTCGATGCCGAGCAAAAGAAGGTCGTCGCGCAGTACCCCCGCAAGGTCGATCGGGTGGAGCTACCAGTGCGAGCGGAGCAGTCGGGGTACGAGGACGAGGACTCTTCGGTCGAGTAAGCCCGGCAGCCGCCTCCCGTCGCCTCGAACGGAGATCGTCCACGCGTCACGGTTCACGGCTCGTCCGGCGAAGGCACCCCCTCGGCCTCGCTTTCAGGAGCGTCGGGGTTCGCGGCCGCCTCGTCCCCGGTCGACTCCCGCGATTCCAACTTGCGCGCCCGCTTCAACTTCTGCTTGTCTTGCCGGGCCAGTTCCTTCTGTCGTTTCTCGAACTTCGCTCGGGACTTCTGTGCCACGGTCAAACCCTCCTCGTGGGACGCGAGAGTCCGGTCTGCCGGCACGCGCGTCCGCGGGTGCTCTTCGGGGGAGCCATCTCGATCCGGAACGGCTCCTGGCGCGGCGCGTACGAGGATCCCGCGAGATCGGGATCGCTGCACGACTTTCTTCCGCGGCGAGTGTGGCTCAACGGGAGAACAGTATCACGCCTGCTCCTGCGGTGCCTGCTCCCTTCGCGACCGAGGAAGTCCACCTCATCGCTTGCGTTGACGGCCCGGGCAGGCGCATAGTGGCTCGACGTCGTGTTCCGAAGCTCGTGCAGCCGGGAATGTTCATCGCACGTTCGCCCACGAGACCGACGGTCGAACCGGGCAAGGTCCGCCACCCCGAGGAGGCTGGAATGTTGGGTGCACAATTGCCGATCGGGCTTCTGATCGCGCTGTTCGTCGTCGTGATGATCCTCGTGAACTCCGTCAAGATCCTCCCGGAGTACGAGCGCGGGGTGGTGTTCCGCCTCGGACGCCTCCGACCGATGGACTACGGACCGGGACTGTTCTTCCTGATCCCGATCGCCGACCGGATGGTCCGGGTCTCGCTCCGCACCGTGGTCCACGACGTGCCGCCGCAGGACATCATCACGCGGGACAACGTGTCGGTGAAGGTGAACGCGGTGGTCTACTTCCGGGTGATGAGCCCCCGGAAGGCGGTGGTGGATGTGGAGAACTACCACTACGCCACCAGCCAGCTTTCGCAGACGACGCTCCGTTCAGTGCTCGGGCAGGTCGAGCTGGACGGGCTGCTGAGCGAGCGGGAGAAGCTCAACCAGCAGCTCCAGGCGATCCTGGACAAGCACACGGATCCCTGGGGGATCAAGGTGTCCGCCGTCGAGGTCAAGCACGTCGACCTGCCGGTGGAGATGCAGCGCGCCATGGCGAAGCAGGCCGAGGCGGAGAGGGAGAAGCGCGCGAAGATCATCCACGCCGAGGGGGAGTTCCTGGCGGCGACCAACCTCGCGAAGGCGGCGGCGGAGGTCGGCAAGCACCCGATCACGCTTCAGCTCAGGTACCTCCAGACGCTCACCGAAATCGCCTCGGAGAAGAACTCGACGATCATCTTCCCGCTGCCGATCGATCTGATCCGGGGGTTCCTCGACAAGTAGGTCCGGCGGAGGGCGGCCGATGACTCGGGCCGGGCGCCGGTCGGGCAGTTAGCCGAAGATGCAAGCGCCGCCCGCGCGCGGCGTCACCCCCTGCCGCGCCGCGGCCCTTTCATCCGCGCGGCCTTGGCCTGCGGTGTCTCGGAGATCGGCGCGTGGCGGTCGAGGACCGCCTGCTGCTTCGCCGTGAGGCCCGACCCCCGCCCTTCGCGCTGCGGAGCCGGTCCCCGCCTCGGCGCGGCGCCGCTTCCTGAGACCGCGCGGTGACGGTTGGGAGCACCGGACGGCCTTCGCCCGGTAGGTCTCGGCGTCTCGAGACGCGCCTCGGGCCTCGCGCCGTAGTCGAACCCCGGAAGCGTCACTCTCGGCAACGGCCGGCCAAGCACCCGCTCTATGGCCCGCAGATCCTCCTCCTCCTCGGGCGAGACGAACGTGAACGCGTCTCCGGTGGCCTCGGCCCGCGCGGTGCGCCCCACGCGGTGGACGTACGAATCGGGATCGGCCGGGACGTCGAAGTTGATCACGTGCCCGAGCTCCTCGATGTCGATGCCGCGGGACACGATGTCGGTCGCCACGAGGATCCGGTGCCGGCCGGCCTTGAACCCCTCGAGCGCCAGCGTGCGCTGGTTCTGGCTCCGGTTCCCGTGGATCCTGCCGGCCGCGACCCCGCGTCGCTCGAGAAACTCGGCCACACGGTTGGCCCGGTGCTTGGTCCGCATGAAGACGATCGCGTCGGCGACGATGTTCCGCTCGAGGAGCTCGAGCAAGAGCGCCGGCTTGAGCTCGCGAGCCACGGGATACACGGCCTGGGTGATGCCGATCGCCGGCGCCGACTTCCGTTGCAGGACGACGGTGACCGGATCGCGCAGCATGTCTCGCGAGAGGGAGACGATCTCGGGGGGCATCGTCGCGCTGAAGAAGAGGGTCTGCCGCCGCGCGGGGAGCTGCTTCAGGATGCGGCGGACGTCCGGCAGGAACCCCATGTCGAGCATCCGGTCCGCCTCGTCGATGACGAGGACCTCGATCCCGTCGAGCCGCGCGTACGGGCGGCGAAGGTGGTCGAGGAGGCGCCCCGGCGTCGCCACGATCAAGTCGACGCGGGTGCGGAAGGCGTGCTCCTGCGGCCCCATCCCGACCCCACCGAAGACCGGGGCACCGCTCACCGGGGTGTGGACGGCGAGTTCATCGAGGTGCGCGTGGATCTGGGCGGCGAGCTCGCGCGTCGGCGTCAGCACGAGGGCGCGCGTCACCCCCCTGGGCTTCGCCATGATGCGGTGAAGGATCGGGAGCAGGAACGCGGCGGTCTTGCCGCTGCCGGTCATGGCGCAGGCGAGCACGTCGCGCCCCTCGAGGGCGGGAGGTATCGCCTGCTCCTGCACCGGCGTGGGGCGCTGGAATCCCAGCTCGCGGATCCCCTTCAGGAGATCGGGGTGAAGATGAAAGCTCGAAAACGGCATCGAGGGGGCCCTTTCCAGGGAGGCATGGCCATCGACCGGCCGGCAACGGCGGCAGCGCCCCTGTGTCACGCGCCGCCGCCCGAGCATAACACCCCGGCTTCCCCGCCGCCGGAATCGCCGGGAGCCGTAAGGCCGCCTCTCCCCGCGGCGCCCCGGCCTCGTCGTATCCGCCGCGGAACACCTCGCTCTTCGGCAGCTCGGTCATCCCCGCCGCCCCCTGCGGTGCGGATGCCGCGGCCACCGTGCCGGGGTCGACGATGAAAGGGTAACCGCCTCGTATGAACTTTCCGGGGTTTCGGCCGTATGATGATGAGGGTCACCCCATAGGAGGAACGCCATGTCCAAGGCCATCCGCGTCCTGTCGATCCTTTTCTCTCTCGTCGTCTTGCTCGCCCTTTCGGGTGCCGCGGCCCTCGCGGAGGAATCTGCCGCTCCGGACCAGGACTACCAGGCACCGCGCCTCTTGCCGGAAAGCAAGCAGGTGTTCCAGATGTCGCCACCCTCCCGACGTTCCGTGGGGGGCACGGTGCTGCTGTTCCAGGCAGTCGTTCTCAAGGACGGGACCATCGGCGCGGTCGAGATGCTCAACGACGACCGACCGTATCCGGGGGTCGAGAAGGCCGCCGTGGACACGCTGCGCCGCTGGCGTTACGAGCCGGCGCGGGTCGGCGGGCAACCCGTCGATGCCGGCGTCACGATCTCGCTGCAGTTCAGGGGAGCCGGTGCGCTCGCGACGACCCGCCCCGCCGACGCGTGGAGGGTGAAACCGGGTGGCTCGCGGCCCATTCTGGGAGACATCGTGTTCCCCGGTGACGGGGTCCCGAAGCCGGCGGCGGCCGGTGACTGGGATATCCACAAGGCCCTCTTGCCCACGTGTCAGACCAAGGCCGGCGCGCGTTGCATGTACAACAAGGCGGACTTCCAGGCGCCGGGCCATCTCGTCGAGATGCCGATCGCGACGGACAGCGGCGGCCTGAGGTAGTCGCCTTCCAGTCGGCTACTCGGGCTTCCAGACCGGGATCCTTCCCGGCGTCCACGGGGCGCCGGCGGTTTCCGCTTCGACCTCGAGTCGCGTGAGGTCGACGGTCACGAGCGTCCTCAGCCGGTCGAGGACGTCGCCGAACCGCGACGCGACGACGGCGTAGGTCTGCCGCTGGGTCAGCGTGGGCGCGGACGTCGTGGTCCACTGGCCGTAGACGATCGATTGCACGCGTGCCGTGAGGGACGGCAGGGCCGGCTCGTTCCGCGATGCGACGGTATCGTCGCCGTTCAGTTGCACCGAGATCTCCTTGAGCCGGGCCTCGAGCGCGAAGGCGGTCTCGCGAAGCCGCGGGGCCGCCTTCGGAGTGTCCGTCAGCGCCTTCTTGAGGTGATCGATTCGTCGCTGCGCCTCTTTCGTGGTTTCTCCCGCCCCGAGCACCGCCCGCTGCAGCCTTCCGGTCTTCTCCGCGAACGCCAGGAGGGCGGCGCGGTCGGGTGCCGGGAGGCTCCCCGCTCCGAGCGGAACCGCGGTGAACCCCTGCGAATCCCCGAGCGGCGCGAGCTTTCCGCCGACCCGTTTCGACAGCGAAACCTTGTAAGGCCCGGGAGCGGCCAGGGGACCGATCGGTTTCTCGGCCCACGGGTCGTCGTCCACCGGAGGCTTGAGATCGGTCGGCGAGAGCGGCGCGAAGCGGAGGTCCCAGGCGATCCGCTGGAAGCCGTCCTTGGCCGGCGCGGTCAGGCGCCTCACCGTGTTCCCCTCGGCATCGGCGACCGTGAGGACCAGCGCGGGCTCCTCCTCCCGGTCCTCCGCCCGCAGTTCCTCCCAGCCGGGATAGAAGACGTCCCCCCCCTTCTTCGCGATTTCCTTCTCCCGGTCCTGCCGCTGCTTCCTGAGCGTCTTGATCTCGTCGCGAAGGTAAACGGTGAACACCGCGCCGAGCGGCGGGTTGGGGGCGGTGTAGAAGGCATCCCCCTGCGAGGACTTCTCCTTGAGGCCGAGCGGCGCCGACGGAACGAACATGAGAGCGTTCTTCACGGGGAACAGGACGGCCTCCTTCTCCAGGAGCTCCGGCGTCACGTCGCGAAGCGGCGAGAGGTCGTCGAGGATGTAGAAGCCGCGGCCGAACGTCGCCGCGACGAGGTCCCCCTCGCGCTTCTGGATCGCGAGGTCGCGAACCGCGACCACCGGCATCCCGCCCTTGAGCTGGATCCAGCGCTTGCCGCCGTCCGTCGTGAAGAACAGGCCGAACTCGGTCCCGGCGAACAGCAGACCTGGATTCACGGGGTCCTCGGCCAGCGCGTAGACGCTGCCGCGCTCCGGCAGGTCTCCGGCGATCGAGCTCCAGGTGCGCCCCCGGTCGGCGCTCTTGACGAGGTACGGCCTGAAATCCGCGTTCTTGTGGTTGTCGAAGGCGGCGTACACCGTGCCGGCGTCGTGCTGGGATGCCACGAGATAGGAGACGTAGGTGATCTCGGGCACGCCCGGGAAAGACTCGGCTTTGCGCCAAGCCCCGCCCCCGTCCTCGCTGACCTGGACGAGCCCGTCGTCGGTGCCGGCGTAAAGCAGCCCCTCGAGCCGCGGCGATTCGGCGAGCGCGACGATGTTGCCGTAGAACGAGGTGGACGCGTTCTTGGCGACCGAGTCCACGCTCCAGACCCGGCCCATCATCTTCAGCTTGTTCCGGTCGATCCGCCGCGTGAGATCCGGGCTGACCGCGCGCCACGAGTCTCCCCGGTCGTCGCTGCGGAACAGCCTCTGCGCCGCGAAGTAGAGCCGGGTGGGGGCGTGGGGGCCGAGCAGCAGCGGCGAGTCCCAGTTGAAGCGCAGCGGCTCTTCCCCTTCCCCCGGCTGCGGCTGGATGTCCATCGTCTCGCCGGTCCTGCGATCGAACCGGCCGAGGCCGCCGTACTGCGATTCGGAGTAGACGATGTTCGGGTCGGTGGGATCGATGCGGCTCTGGAAACCGTCTCCGCCCACCGTGATGAACCAGTCGGCGTTGGTGATCCCGTGCGCGGTCGCCGTTCGCGACGGGCCGCCGATCGTGTTGTTGTCCTGGGTGCCGCCGTACACCTGGTAGAACGGGAGCGATTCGTCCACCGCCACCCGGTAGAACTGCGTCACCGGGAGGTTGGCCTTGAAGCCCCAGGTGGCGCCGCGATCGAAGCTCTCGTAGATGCCGCCGTCGCAGCCGGCGATCAGGTGGTCCACCTCGTCCGGGTCGATCCAGAGCGCGTGGTTGTCCACGTGCTTGTACTTCTCCCCCACCTTGCGGAACGTCCGGCCCGCGTCGTCGGTCACCTGCATCCAGGTGTCCATCATGTAGACGCGATCCACGCTTTTCGGGTCGGGGAAGATCTCCTGGTAGTACTGCGCGGCGCCGGACACCGTGCCCGACATCTTCTCCCAGTTCCCGCCGGCGTCGGTCGAGCGAAAGAATCCGCCCCCCTTGTTCGCCGCCTCGATGGTGGCGTACACGACGTCGGGGTTCACGGGAGAGAGGGCGAGACCGATCCGCCCCATTTCCTCTTTCGGTAGCCCGTTCTCGAGCTTCCGCCAGGTGGCCCCGGCGTCGACCGACTTGAAGATCGCCGATTCGGGACCGCCGTCGATCAGGCCGAAGACGTGGCGGCGCCGCTGGTACGACGCGGCGTAGAGCACCGCGGCGTCCCTAGGGTCCATCACCACGTCGGTGACACCGGTGTTCAGGGAGATCTCGAGTACCTTCTTCCAGGTCTTGCCGCCGTCGGCCGTCTTGTAAAGCCCCCGGTCGCCGCCGGGACCCCACAGCGGGCCCTGTGCCGCGACGTAGACGACGCCCGCGTCCTTGGGATCCGGCAGGATCTTGCCGATGTGCTCCGAGGCCTTGAGCCCCATGTTCTCCCAGCTGACGCCGCCGTCCTGGGACCGGTACACCCCGTCGCCGTACGCCACGCTGCGCTGGCTGTTGTTCTCGCCGGTGCCGACCCAGACGGTCAGCGGGTTCCGCGGATCGAGAGCGACGCACCCGATGGAGTACGAGCCCTGGGCGTCGAAGATCGGGGTCCAGGTGGTCCCCGCGTTGACCGTCTTCCACACGCCGCCCGACGACACCGCGACGTACCAGGTGCTCCTCTTCGTCGGGTGGATGGCGAGGTCCCCGATGCGGCCCGACATCAGCGCGGGGCCGATCCCGCGAAACGCCAGGCCGGCGAACGTCTCGGACTTCATCCGGGTCGCGGGTTGGGCGGGCACCTCCTTGCCGGCCGGCGCTTCCTTGGCCTTCGGCGCCGGCTTGGCGGAAACGAACGTCGCGATCGCGACGAGACCCAGGACGACGGCGGCGATTCGCTTCATGACAACCTCTCCTTGTTCCGGTCCCGCGCCCGGCGCGGGTGCGGCGACAGGTTACCTCCGCCGCGGTCTGTTGCATAATCTCTTCGTGTCGCCCCAACCCTGGCAGTTCCCGCTGATTCTTCTCGCCGCGTTTGCCGCGGGGATGGTGAACTCCGTGGCGGGGGGGGGCACGCTGCTGTCGTTTCCGGCGCTGATCTGGGCGGGACGGGATCCCCTCCTCGCCAACGCGACGAACACGCTCGCGCTCTGGCCCGGGTCGCTCGGAGGCCTCTGGGGCTACCGGCGCGAGGTCGCGGGAAGCGGCCGGTTCGCGGCCGCGCTTCTCGCCCCGTCGGCTCTCGGCGGCCTTCTCGGAGCGGTGCTGCTCCTCCGCACGCCGTCGAGAACGTTCGCGGATCTGGTGCCGTGGCTGATCCTGCTCGCGACGGTCCTGCTCGCGCTCCAGGAGCCGGCGTCACGCCTCATAACCCGGCTCGGCGCCGACCGCCGCGGCCCGCTCTGGTGGACCGGGGCGGTGGGGTTCCAGTTTCTCGTCGGCGTTTACGGCGGGTATTTCGGTGCCGGGATCGGGATCCTCATGCTGGCGGCGCTCGGGCTTCTGGGTCTCACCGACATGCACCAGATGAACGGCTTGAAGAACTTCCTGGCGTTCTCGATCAACGCCACGGCGGCGGTGTACTTCGCCCTCTCGGGCGCGGTGCTTTGGGCCGACGGGATTCCGATGGCGGCGTCCGCCGTCTGCGGCGGGCTCGCGGGAGCGGCGATCGCCCGCAAGGCGGGGCGCCACGTGGTGCGGCGCGCCGTGGTCGGGATCGGTTTTCTCATGGCCCTCTCCCTCTTCCTGCGCCGGATCTGACGACGGGCGCCCGGAGCGGCGAATGGAGCGGTACGACGTCCCGATCCCCGGCGGCGGACCCGCGGGCAAGCGCGCCGCGGTCCAGGCCGACCGCATCGGCAAGCGGGTCGCGCCGATCGAGCGGGAGCACGCGGTCGGCGGCACCTGCATCACAAGCTCGAGCGTTAACCCCGCTACTTCTTGGGGGCCGGAACCGCGCGCTTCGCCGGCGTCCTCTTGGTGAAACCGGCTGGCGGCTCGAAGGCATCCGCCGCGGCGGGCGAGGCGGTCACCTCGAGCAGGTCGGTCGTCATTCCGAACACCTGGCTCCGGCTCGAGCCGGCGGGAGCGCTCTTCTCGGGAGCGGGAAGACCGTCGCCGGCGATTTCCCGTCTTTCGGCCCTCATCCCCCCGAGGCGGCCTCGATCCCCTCGCCGGCCCCTCGCTCCCGAACCGCCGCCCGCCATGAAATCGCAGGAGCCCTCGTTCTCGACGACCAGGCGCGAGCGAACCGGGTATCCCTGGATCTTCGAGAGTTCCTTGTAGACCGATCCGAACCCCTCCGTGAACTGGGACCTCGTCCGCGGGCCGACCTGTTCCCGAACCTGCAGCTGCGCGATGTCGAGTCCCATGGCCTGCGCGAGCTTTCCTTCGAACGTCTCGAGTTCCCGGAGCTGCGGCGTCACCGGCGTGAGCCAGGAGTCCAGCGAGTAGAAGCTCGTGCAGGTCTGCTTCTTCTCCTCGTCCCGGCATACCTGGGTTCCCGTGACCGTCGCCTCCTCCCCCGGGAAACCGTTGAGGGTGTCCTTCTTGCCGGTGCGCTTGGCCTCGAGGCGGATCGGCTCGCACTTGTAGGAAGGCGCGCGTCTCCCCGAGGACGCCTCCGCCCTGCCTCGAAGGTCCTTGGCCTCGCCAAAAGAGATTTCGAGGAAACTCTTGCCGGCGGTGTTGATCTGGTAGGTGAGACGGCGATCGATGCGGGTGATCTGCACCGTCTTGGCCCCCTCCTCGCCGGCGAATCGCCCCCCCCCGTTTCCGGCGGTCTTGACGACCGACTCTTTGCGCATCTTGTCGCCCGAGACGACGAGCGTGCGGGTCCTTTCAGTCGCGGAGCGGGCGCGTTCGCCGAGCCCCTCGATCACCGTCTTCTGCTTGATCGCGACGTCGGCCCGCGCCGTGCCGGAAGCCACGATGCACCCCACGATAAGGACCGCTCCTGCGGCGATCGCGACGGCGCCTCGCCTCGTCATCGTCATCACGTTCCTCCTCGAGCGTCGTCCCCGTGCGCGGCTCGCGCCGCCCCCATTTGAAGATCGAACGGAGCGAGCGTAGGCCCGCCTCCATCCCCCGTCAAGCTGGCGGAAGCGGCCCGTCCTCCCTCCGCGCGCAGCCGGAAACACAGCCGATCCTCGACGCGGTCGGATCCGAGGGACGAGCCGCTTGCCCGGCGGGAAGGGGCCTGCGGCTTCAAGGAGCCGGGGTTCGCGCCGGATCCGTATCGTTGAAGGATCGAAACGGGAACGGGCGCCTCACGGCGCCCGTTCCCTGAATGTCACGTGCCTTCCCCCGAACCGGGGCCGATTCCTACTTCGGGGCGTCCGGCTTCGCGGGCGCGACCTTCGGCGCGTCGGGCTTCGGAGCCTCGGGCTTCGGAGCTTCAGCCTTCACGATCTCGAGCAGCTCGACTTCGAACACGAGGGTCGCGCCCGGCTTGATCCCCGGCCGGCCCGAATCGCCGTAGGCGATGTCCGACGGGCAGATGAGCTTCGCCTTCCCGCCGACCTTCATGAGCTGCAGCCCCTCGGTCCAGCACGGGATGACGCCATTCAGCGGGAATTCCGCGGGCTCGCCTCGCTTGATGGAGCTATCGAACTCGGTTCCGTCGACGGCCGTCCCACGGTAGTGGACCTTCACCTTGTCGGTGGCCTTCGGGCTGTCCCCGGTGCCCGGCTTGACCTCGAAATAGAGGAGCCCCGAGGGCTTCTTGACGGCCCCCTTCTCGCCGGCCGCTTTCTCGGCGAACGCCTGCCCCGTCTTCTTCTCGCTCGCGGCGACGGCGCCGGCGCGGTTCTTGGCCATCTCGTCGATCTTCGGGCCGTAGGTCGCGAGATCCACTTTCTTCTCGTGCCCGAGCACCCCGTCGGTGAACCCGGCCTGCACGAACTCCAGGTCGGCCGCCGACAGGTTGAGGGGCACGACCCGATTGCTCAACCAGAACCCGAGCGCGTAGAGGGTCTTCTGCTCTTCGGTGTCGAGCTTGGGTCCCGTCACCGGGGCCTCGGCCCAAAGGGGTACGGCGGCGAGAAGCGCGACGGTCACGAACGCGGCGATGAGCTTCATGAAACGTGCTCCTTGAGAGGCGGACCTCCGGCCCCGGTCACCGTGCGTCGGGGGCGGGCGGGGATCCGCAGCCGAGTGGGCACTATAGCAGATGACGCGCACCTGCCGGCGCGTACGTCGAGCGCGATTCCTCCCCCCGTTTCTCTGGCATGATGGCGTGCACGGAGGAAGACACATGACCATCGGCAGCCTGCCCTCGACGTCGAGATCCGTGTCCGCGGGGAGGAGCTGGCCGCTCGGCGCGACCTTCCGTGACGGCGGCGTCAACTTCGCCCTGTACTCGCGCAACGCCGACGCGGTTATTCTTCTTCTGTTCGACCGGCCCGAGGGGGAACCGACGGACGCGATCCCGCTCGGGGAACGGACCCGCTTCGTCTGGCACGCGTTCGTCGAGGGGGTCCGGCCCGGCCAGCTGTACGCGTACCGCGTCCGCGGGCCGTGGGACCCGGCGCACGGCCTCCGGTTCAACGAGCACAAGCTCCTGCTCGACCCGTACGCCAAGGCGCTCAGCGGCAAGCCGCGGAACGTCGACAACCTGCTGCTGGCCTACGAGCCGGCGTCCCCCGGCCGGGACCTCACGATGGACCGGCGCGACGGATCCTCGGCCCTTCCGAGGTGCGTCGTGGTGGACGACGCGTTCGACTGGGAGGCCGACGCGCCCCCCGCGCTCCCGCTCGAGTCGTTGATCCTCTACGAGGTCCATGCCAAGGGGTTCACCGCGCACCCTTCCTCCGGCGTCGGCCGGCCGGGAACCTACCTCGGATTCGCCGAGAAGATCCCGTACCTCCGCAAGCTGGGGGTGAACGCCGTCGAGCTGCTCCCGGTCCACGAGAATTACGCCGAGGATTTTCTGAGCGACCGCGGCCTCGCCAACTACTGGGGGTACAACACCGTCGCGTTCTTCGCTCCCGAGTCCACCTACGGCTCCCGCCGCTCGCCCGGTTGCGAGGTGCGGGAGTTCAAGACGATGGTCCGCGAGCTGCACCGCGCCGGCATCGAGGTGATCCTCGACGTGGTGTACAACCACACCGCCGAGGGAAGCGAGCTGGGGCCCACGCTGTCGCTCCGCGGGATCGACAACCCGTCTTACTACTGTCTGACGGGGCCGGCGGACGCCCCGGGACGCCATTACATGAACTTCACCGGCTGCGGGAACAGTCTCGATCTCGGGAGCCCGCCGGCGCTCCGGCTGGTGATGGACTCGCTGCGTTACTGGGTCGAGACGATGCATGTCGACGGGTTCCGATTCGATCTCGCGTCGGTGCTCGGCCGCGAGGACGGGCGGTTTCGCACCGGGTCCGCCTTCTTCGACGCGGTCTCCCAGGACCCGGTGCTGGCCCGCGTCAAGCTCATCGCGGAACCGTGGGACCTCGGCGCCTACGAGATCGGGAACTTCCCGGTGGACTGGTCCGAGTGGAACGGCCGCTTCCGCGACACGATGCGCCGGTTCTTCAAGGGGAACGCCGGACAGGCGCGGGACCTCGGGTGGCGGATTACCGGATCCGCCGACCTTTACGGGGACGACGGACGGTCCGCGTACAACAGCATCAATTTCGTCACCTGCCACGACGGGTTCACGCTGCTGGACCTCGTTTCGTACGACGGCAAGCACAACGAGGCGAACCTCGAGGGGAACCGCGATGGGACCGACGACAACAACGGATGGAATGGCGGCGCCGAGGGGGAGACCGGCGACCCGGAGATCGGCAGGCTGAGGCGTCGCATGGCCAAGAACCTGGTCTGCGGCCTCCTGTTCTCCTGCGGCACCCCGATGATCCTGGGGGGCGACGAATTCCTGAGAACGCAGCGGGGGAACAACAACGCGTACTGCCAGGACAACGAGACGAGCTGGTTCGACTGGCGCGACGCGGCGAAGAACGCCGACTTCGTCGAGTTCGTCCGGAAGGGGATCGCCTTCGCTCGCGCGTTCCCGGTCTTGCAGCGCCGGAAGTTCCTCCTGGGCCGCGACCTGGACGCCGACGGCGTGCCGGACATCGACTGGTTCTCGCCGGGCGGCGGCTCTCCCGACTGGAACGACAGCGAGCTGCGAACGCTCTGCTACCGCCTCGCGACGGGCTGCCACGACGAGCGCCCCGGCGAGGACCAGCTTTTCTTCGTGCTGAACGCCGACTGGCGGCTGAGCGACGTCCGGCTACCGGAAGCGGACCACGGAAGGCGCTGGCGCCGCCTGGTGGACACCAGCCTCGACTTTCCGGAAGACTTCCTGGAGGACGGGCAGGGAATCCTCCTGGACCCGCAGGACCGTTACCTCGCGAACCCGAGGAGCACCGTGGTGCTGCTGGCGCGTTGAGGGGAGCCGCTCAATCCCGGACCGGGAACGCGGAGGAGATCGGGGAGATCGGCGGGTCGCCGGGATAGGTGACCCGCTCGAGGAAGAGACCCGACGGGGGCGCCGTCCCTTCCGCGACGCCGCTCCCTCCCGCCGGGAGCGCTCGGAGCCTCAGCAGAGAGTCGAGGTCGGACGGGCGCAACTCCCCCGCCCCCACGCGGACGAGGACGCCGACGAGGCGGCGGACCATCTTCCAGAGAAAGTGCGAGGCGGTGAGGCGGACGAGGATCAGGGCGCCGCCCTCCGCCACCTCGGCGGAGTCGACCACGACGAGCGTGCTCGTCGCGTCGTCCGGCTTCTCGCACAGGAGAGCGAAGTCGTGCCTCCCCACGAGGAGCGACGCGGCCTCGCGCATCCTTCCGGCGTCGAGAGGGCGCCGCACCCACCAGACGCATCTCTTCGCGAAGGCGCTCTTGCGCCGGCAGATCTGATAAAGATACGTCCTCGAGACCGCGGCGTGCCGCGCATGGAATCGTTCGGACTCCGGCGACACGGCGATGATGCCGATGTCGGCGGGGAGCGCGTCGTTGACTTCCCTCCGCAGCTTCGCCGGGTCGATCTTCCGCGCGAGGCGGAGGTGGGCGGTCTGCGCGAGCGCGTGAACGCCGGCATCGGTGCGCCCCGCCCCGCCGAGTTCGAGCACTTCCCCCGCGACGGCGACGATGGCGCGGTGGAGTTCCCCCGCGACGGTGCGCGCATTCTTCTGAATCTGCCACCCGCGGTAGCGGGTCCCGTCGTATTCCACGGTGAGGCGATAGGTCGGCACCCCCGCATTATGCGGCCGATCGGAAACCGGGGATGCTGGCATAATGGGATCGTGGGCGGGATGATGGAGAAGAAGGCCCACGAGCGTACGAAAGGTCGTCAATGCGACCCCGGGGTCGCGAGGGGATCGAGGCCGCGCCACTTCGCGCGATGCTGGCGGCGGAGGCCGACGCGGAGCTCGGCCACGCGAAGGCGATCTCGTTCTACCGGAAGATCGTGAAGTCGCTACGCGGCACGCAAGGATATGAGCGGGTGTACCGGCTCGTACTCCAGATCCTCGGGGACGAACCGAAGGATGTCGAGGAGTTCGAGGCCTTCATCGGACAGCCCTGGCCCGGATCCTTCATGAAGGATCCGGGCTAGGACCGGACGGTCGGGGTTGCCGTGGAATCTCACTGGTGCAGGGTCTGTGGCACGCGGCACGCGTCGGGCTCGGCCTGTCCCGGTCCCCTGCCGGCCACCGGCGACGAGAGGGCGGGCTGGAGGGTCACCGTCGAGACCCTCGACGGCATGGAGGCGATCGGCGTGCTGGTCGCCCCCTCGGGCGAGTTGTGGCGCGCCCGGATCCTGACCTACCCGAACGTGCTCTGGACGATTCCGGGGGGAGGTGGCGCGATGAAGTTCGTCGCCACCTCCCCCCGTGACGTGGAGGCGCAGGCGATCGCCTTTCTCGAGAGGCACTGCCTCGAGCGAGGCTGGAAGCGACGCGACGCGGTCGAGCCGGTGGGCCTCGGCGCTCTCCCCCCCGACGTGGGGAGCACCCATCCGTCCACTCCGTCCCCTGCCAGGCGCAGGCTCCGATCGTTCCCGATCCGTTTCGGCTCGGCGAGACATTCGTCCGACGCGGTGACCGGGAATCTCTCCGAGACCGGCTTGTTCATCTCGACCCACGAGCCGCTCGCCCCGGGTACGCAGATCCGGATGCGGCTCGACCTGGAGTCGACCCAGGTGGCGCTGCGCGGCCTCGTCGTGTGGAACCGGAAGCGGTTCACGCCCGGCCGTCCCGCCGGAATGGGTATCCGGCTTCTCGATCCGCCGGCGGTGTACGTGGGTTACGTGCAGGGACTGCGCTAGCCCGGATTATTCATGAAGAACCGTAGCGAGACCGCGGAGATGCCCGTCACGCTTGGCGCTCGCAGGACCGAGGACCCGACGCGTACTTTACCGTACGTGGAGGGTCCGAGGCCCGAGAACGCCGAGCAGGGCGGGCAGATACGCGGTCGCAGTAGGTTCTTCAGGAATTATCCGGGCTAGGCATCCTCGATCCGCGAGGATATCGAGAGAAGCCCTTTTCTTCCCGTCCCGGCAGCGGCCCGATCCGTGCCAAAGGATCCTGCGCCGGAAGCCGGGTGCGCTCGATCAGGACGCCGGGGAATGGGAAGAAAAAGCGGAACGACCCCATTTTCCCAGGCGAACGGCGAGTGCCGCGACCAGAGGGCGAGGGATCAGGATCCAGGGGAACGAGGCGCCGATCGCGAGGAAGAGCAACGTGTCCTCGAGCAGCGAGTGGCTGATCGCGATCGAGACGTGAAGATCCTCGAGCTCTTCGGGGCGGAAGCGGCCGGGCTCCCGCGACTCGTCGATGATCGCTCCGGCGCCGAACGCGAGCCCGAGGATCGTCGCGGTGAGCCAGAGGAACGCCACGTTGTCCGTGAGGCCGAGGAACCGCATCACGGGGCGCAGGTAGCGGGTCAGGACCTCGAACACGCCGAACGAGCGCATCCATTCGGTCCCGATCGTCAGCGACACGACGATCAGGTAGATCTTCAGGAGCAGGCGTGCCGTGCCGAGGGCCCAAGCGCCCGCGAACGCTCCGAGGTCGCCGAGAGGCGGCGTCGCAGCCGTTTGCGCAACCGCCCCCCCCTGCCCGCCGTGCCGGAGAACCTGCCAGAGGAGCGCGCCGAGCACCAGCGCGCCCGCGATCCGCAGGAGCGCCATTCGGATTCCCGATGCCCCCGAGCGCCCCTGCACCGTCGACTCGACGATCAGGTTGTGGGCGGTGAGCACCATCAAGGCGAGCACCGTCGTCTGCACGGCCGTCAGAGGGATGGACGACGCCGCGGCGATCGCGCCGTAAACGCCTACGAAGCAGCCCGAGACCAGGGCCACCGCGGCCTCGCCCGGGAGCCCGAAGAGTCCCATGACGGGCGAAAGAAACCGGCCGAGCAAGGCCAGTGCTCCCGCGAACTGTAACGCGGCGACCGCGGCCGAGAGCGGGAGGATGATCTTCGTGAGGAAGAAGGCGGTCCCGAGTCCGCGCTTCAGCCCAGCGGACAACGCGCCTTTCAACCGGCGCTCGCCGGCGCTCATGAACCGGAGCGCTTTCGCGAGTTCCCAAGGTAATAGCCATTCCGGATCGAATCGCCGAGCGTGAAGCCCGCGGCGAGCTGCCAGTCGTCCGAGGCGCGGCTGGACGTCAGGCTGTATTCGTCGAGGCTGAAACTCGTGCCGACGGCGTCTCCCGCGGCGCGCGCCGGGCCGGCCGCCCAGCCCCCTACGGTCAACAGACCCGCCAGGACCACGGCCGCCGTCGACAATTTCGTCATGCTCATCGAATGCCTCCGCCGTGCGATTCTACGCTTCACCACGCGTTGGCCGCAGCGTCTCATCCGCCAAGGCGCGTTTGCGCCCCCGCCGGGAGCGCCGTATACTCCGCCGCCTGCCGATGCAACGACACGGAGCGCGCCCCGCGCTGCGATTAGCCTCTCGAAGGGCACGGCCCGGCGCTCCAGGAGACGACCACCGATGATCCTGACCTTCCCGCGTTCGATTCTTCTCGCCGCGGCAATCGCCTCGTTCGCCCCGTCCCTCGGGGTCGCGGCCGTCGCGCCCCGGTCCGACCTCGAGGGGATGATCAAGGCGGGGAAACTCGACGAGGCGATCGCCGCCGGTCGGACCGCCGTCGAGGCGGCCCCGGCCGACCCGGACCTTCGCGCCGTCCTCGCCCACGCGCTCGCCGCGAAAGGACGCGACGTTCGGCGCGTCGTGGCCGCGACGGTCAAGGCCGAGGACGTTCTGGCCGGCAAGGCAGTGCTTCCTCGCGTGGGTCCCGACCATCCCCCGAAAATCGAGGTGATCTACGATCCGGCGCTCCTCGAGGAAGCGCTCCGGCATCTCCGCGAGGCCGTGCGCCTCGCGCCACGGCGGGAGGACCTCCGCTTCACCGAGTGCTACCTCCTCACCGACGCCGGGGACGTGGACCGCGCGGCCGTGGCCGTGCGCGCGGCGCTCGAAGCCCTGCCCCGCACGGCCGCCCTCTCCACCTCCCTCGCGACCTTCGGTATCGAGCGGGGCAAGAGGGGCGACCCTCGAGGAGGCGCCGTCCTTCTCCTGCCGGTGACGACGGCGTTCCCGGCCGACGCGACGCTGGCGGCCGACCGCGGATTCCTGCTCGCCCAGGCCGGCCTCGAGACGGAAGCGCTCGCCGAACTCGATCGTGCCGCGAAGGGAGCCCCCAAGGATCTCAGGGTGCAGCGGCGGCGCGCCGCGGCGTTCATGCTATTGCGGGAGTTCAAGCGCGCCCGCTCGGCGTGGCAGGCCGCGGTCGAGGCCGGCCGCGAGGACGGAGACCGGCTCGGCGCCGCCGCCGCCGCGATCGCCACCAACGTCGAGACGGCGAGGACCGAATTGAAGTCGCTCGCCGAACCCGCGGCTTCCGCGGACCCCGCGATCGTCGAACTGGCCGTCGACCTGATGAGGGCCGCCTCGGCTCCCGCGGCCTCGAAGGAGAACGTCGCGCTCGCGAAGAAGCTCGCCGACGGGGGGAAGGAACTGCTCGTGACGCCGCTGCTCCACCGCGCGCTTCGCGCCGACCCGAGGAACAAGGAGGCCGCCGCGCTGCTCGCCGGGATCGAGCGGCGGCTCGGATTCCCGTGGGTGGCGGACGAGATCCTGAGGAACGCCCAGGCGCCGCCACCGAAACCCGCTTCCGCCCCCGCGCCGAAAACTTCCGGCGCGAGCCTCCGGTAGGTCAGAATCGCGGGCGGCGCCGCGCTCGGAGCCGTCACCACCGGGAGGCGACGGACGCAACCCGCGCATCGGACGCGGGTACGCTCTCCGGAGGACGAGGGCACTACCTCGTGGGCACCGACCGGGTGATCGGCATCGAGATCGGCGGCGAGGCGCGTGCCTATCCGTTTCGCGTCGTCGCGTGGCACGAAGTGGTGAACGACTCGCTCCTCGGCGTGCCGGTCGCGGTGACCTACAGCCCGTTCTCCGAGGGAGTCGCGGCGTTCGACCGGCGCATCGAGCGGGAGGGGGAGGTCAAGAAACGGCAGGCACGAGTAGAATAGTCGAATCGTCCACGGAATCGGAGGCGACTGCATTCCGAAAGGAACCTGATGACACGCACGAGAAGCCCGAAAGCCCGACTTCTGCTGGTGGTCTTGGGCGTACTGGTACTCATCCTCGCGCCGAAGCTGGTGTCGCTCTACGTCGACTGGCTCTGGTTCGGGAGCGTTGATCTCGCGCAGGTCTTTGCCACGACCCTCGAGGCGCAGGTCTTCTGGACGCTGGCGGGCGGTCTGCTCGGCTTTCTCGTCGTCTATGCCAGCCATCTGGCGATGGCGCGGGCCACCCGGGGACGCGTCCTCACCGTTTCCATCGAAAACAGCGCCGCCTTGCGGCTGGAGATGCCGGGGCGCCTCGACCGGATCGCCCTCGTGGCGCCGGTGCTGGGTGCGTTCGTCGTCGGCTTCCTGTTCGCCGGCAACTGGCGAACGTTCCTCTTCCAGGCCAACGCCACGTCATTCGGGTCCGCGGACCCGGTCTTCGGCCGGGACATCTCGTTCTACATCTTCTCCCTGCCGGTGCTCGAAGTCGTCGTCTCGGCCCTGCTGCTCTCGCTCGGCATGGCGCTGCTCGCCGCGACGGTCATGTACTTCCTCAAGGGGGCGCTGCTTTTCACCGGCCGGGGAATCGCCGTGGAGCGGCCGGTCTCGGTGCACCTCTCCGTCCTCGGCAGCCTTCTCTTTCTCGTGCTGGCGCTCGACACCTTCGTCGGCATGCACGCCGTCCTCTTCTCGACGCGGGGGCTTGTCGCCGGCGCGACCTACATCGACGTCAACGCGCGCCTGCCCCTGATGAATCCGCAGATGCTGCTCGCCCTCATCGTGGCGGCCCTGATCCTGGTCAACCTTTTCGTGCGGCGCAGCCTGCTCGTCGTCGTGGGGATCGGCGCCTATGTCGTTCTCGCCGTGGTCGGCGGCACCGTTTACCCGGCACTGCTGCACAAGTTCGTGGTGGCGCCCAACGAACTGGTCAAGGAGACGCCCTACATCCTGCGGAACATCGCCGCGACCCGCACGGGCTTCGGCCTGGACGTCGTCGAGGAGCGCAGTCTCTCGGGACAAACCGGCCTGAGCCGGGAGGACGTGGAAAAGAACGGCGCGACCATCAGCAACATCCGTCTCTGGGATCACCGGCCCTTGCTCGACACGTTCAGCCAGGTCCAGGAGATCCGCACCTACTACGACTTCACGACGGTGAGCAACGACCGCTACCTGATCAACGGCGAGTACCGGCAGACCATGCTCTCCCCGCGCGAGCTCTCCAGCGACAGCATCCCGACCAAGAACTGGATCAACGAGACGCTGACCTTCACCCACGGCTATGGGCTGACGCTCGGGCCGGTCACGCAGGTGACGCCCGAAGGGCTGCCGGTGCTGCTCGTGAAGGACATCCCTCCGGTCTCCACCGCGGCTGAAATCCAGATCACCCGGCCCGAGATCTACTACGGGAAGCTCTCGAGCAGCTACGTCATCGTCAACACGAAGTCGAAGGAATTCGACTACCCGGCCGGAGAGGAGAACGTCTTCACCGAGTACGCCGGGGCCGGAGGCGTGAAGATCGACTCGCTGCTCAGGAAGCTGGCGTTCACGATGCACTTCGGCTCGATGAAGTTGCTGCTCTCGAACGACATCACCGCCCGGAGTCGGGTTCTGTATCACCGGAACATCGCCGAGCGGATCGGGAGGGTCTTCCCGTTCCTGCGGCTCGACAGCGACCCGCACATGGTGGTCGCGGACGACGGGCGCCTGGTCTGGATGTACGACGCCTACACGGTGAGCCATCGGTATCCGTACTCGCAACCGGCCGCCGGCGGCGTCAACTACATCAGGAACTCGGTGAAGATTACCGTCAACGCCTACGACGGGAGCCTGAAGTTCTATCTCGCCGACCCCGCGGACCCGATCGCGCGGACCGTCGCGAAGATTTTCCCCGGAGTCCTGCGCCCCATGGTCGAGATGCCCGAGGACCTGCGCCGGCATATCCGCTACCCGCTCGACATCTTCGAGGTGCAGACGGCCGTCTACTCGACCTATCACATGGAGGACCCGCAGAGCTTCTACAACCGCGAGGACCAGTGGGAGATCCCGGTCATGGGCGCGGAGGGCCAGCGCGCGGACGGCCAGCGCGTGGACGGCCGGCGCGAGCAGATGGAGCCCTACTACACGGTGATGAAACTGCCGGGGGAGAAGAAGGAGGAGTTCATCCTGATGACCCCCTTCAACCCGAAGAAGAAGGACAACCTCTCGGCCTGGATGGCGGCGCGCAGCGACGGGGAACACTACGGCAAGATGGTCGTCTATCGCTTCCCGAAGGACCGGCTCGTCTACGGCCCGAAGCAGATCGTGGCGCGGATCAACCAGGACACCGAAATCTCGCGGCAGGTCTCGCTCTGGGACCAGCGCGGGTCGGGGGTGATCCAGGGGACGCTGCTGGTGATCCCGGTCGAGAGGTCCCTGATCTACGTGCAGCCGCTCTACCTGCGCGCACAAACCGGCAAGATCCCGGAGCTCAAGCGGGTGATCGTCGCCTACGAGAACAAGATCGCGATGGAGGAGACTCTCGAGCGCGCGCTCGCGCGGATTTTCGGCGAGGGGACCGGTGCGGATCCGGATGCAGCGGCCGTGGGCTCCTTGATCCCGTCCGCCGCCAAGACCCGGCTACCGGCCGCGGCGGGCGACCTGGCGGCCCGCGCGAGGGAGCACTACGACCGGGCGATCAAAGCCCAGCGCGAGGGCAACTGGGCGCTCTACGGCGAGGAGATCGAGAAGCTCGGTGAGATCATCGGGAAAATGCGGTGACCTCGGTGGAGGATCTTCCCGCTCGAGACCGCTCCACCCCCTCCGCGGAAGTGGACGCCCCCCTCGGCAGCCGGAAGGAAGGCTCCCCCGGCCCTGCCGGGCATCATCCAGTCCAGGATGACCAGGCGCGGCGCGTCGGTTCGGTTCCTCTCCGCTTTACCCGTCGCCGTCGGCGGCGCCGAGCAGGGTCGACGCTTCCATGGCCTTTCTAAGCCGCTCGAACCCGTTTTGCAGCCCCCCGAGGCCGGCGCTCACGGAGGCCAGGTCGCCGGCCTTGCCCGCGCGCTCGAGCGCGAAGGCCAGTTCCGCCAGTCCGTCGCCGCCCACGGTGGCGGAAGCGCCCTTGATGGTGTGAGCCTGGCGCTCGGCACCCTTCGCGTCCCCGGCGTCCAGGAACCCCTTTAGCGCTTCGATCTGCCGCGGGATGTCTTCCAGGAAGGCGAGGGCGATGACCTGCGCCATGTGGCGGTCGTCCATCAGTCTCTCGAGCAGCGCCTCCTCGGCGAAGACCGCGCCCTCGGCGTCCGCGCCGACGCCTTCGCCGGGCGAGCGCGCCGCGAGGGGATCCGGCGGCATCTCTCTCGTCCCCTTCTCGGCTTCCGGCCTGGCGAGCCACTTCTCGAGCAACTCCGACAGCGCCGCGGGGGCCACCGGCTTCGAGATGTAGTCGTTCATTCCGGCCGCGAGACATCGTTCTCGGTCGCCCTGCATGGCGTGGGCGGTCAGGGCGACAATCGGAACGGCACGATCCAGGGCTCCACCGCCCGCGGAACGGATGGCGCGGGTCGCTTCGAGACCGTCCATCTCCGGCATCTGCACGTCCATGAGCACGAGATCGTAGGGAATGCTTCGCAGTACCTCGAGCGCCTCCCGGCCGTTGGCCACCGCGTCCGCATTCAGCCCGAATCTCCGCAGCATCCCCAGCACGACCTGCTGGTTGGTGATGTTGTCCTCGGCCACAAGGATGCGACCGCTCGCCCGGCGCAGTTCGCGCAGCGAGTGGCGGGTGACGATCGGGCTCTGGCGCTCGGGGCTCGGTTCTCCGCCGAGCACCACCGCCAGGCACTCGAAGAGCTCCGACGACCGCACCGGCTTGAGCAGATAGGCGGAGAATCCTGTCTCCGCGAGGCGGCCGGCGTCCCCTCGCCGGCCCAGGGAGGTCATCATCACGAGCCGGGTGCCCGCGAACCGCTTCTCGCTCGCCACGATCCGCCCCAGCGTTTCTCCGTCCATGTCGGGCATCTGCATGTCGGTGAGGACCAGCCGGAACGGGTCGCCGGCCTCGAGCGCCTCGTCGAGGAGCCGCAAGGCCGTCGGACCGTCGGCCGCCTCGGTCGACCGAACCTTCCAGGCCGCGAGCTGGGCCACGACGATCTCGCGGTTCGTGGCGCTGTCGTCCACGACCAGCGCGCGGGCGCCGGCGAGGCTGGCGGGCAGGCGCCGCTGCACGGCCTCGCCCGGCGGCTGCTTCTCGAACCGCGACGTGAACCAGAACTCGGAGCCGCGTCCCTCCTCGCTCCACAATCCGATCGTGCCCCCCATCATCTCGGCGAGCTGCTTCGTGATGGCCAGACCGAGGCCGGAGCCTCCGTACTTGCGGGTGGTGGAGGCGTCCACCTGCGTGAACTTGTCGAACAGCGCCCCCTGCTTGTCCGCCGGGATGCCGATGCCCGTGTCGCGCACCGAGAAGCGCAGGACGACATCGCCAGCGGTCTCCCGCTCGAGACTCGCCCGCACCGCCACCTCCCCCGCGCTCGTGAACTTCACCGCGTTTCCGGCCAGGTTGATCAGCGCCTGTCGCAGGCGGCCCGGATCCCCCCGCAGCAGCGAAGGGACCTCCGGGGACACGGCGCAGATGAGCTCGAGCCGCTTTTCCTCGGCGCGCTGCGCCATCATCCCGGCGAAGTCGTCGAACAGCGAGCGCAGGTCGAAGTCGAGGATCTCGAGGGCGAGCTTGCCCGCCTCGATCTTGGAGAAATCGAGAATGTCGTTGATCACGGCAAGGAGGAATTCCGCGCTGCTACGGACGGTCTCGGCGTAGCTCCGCTGCTCGTCGTTGAGATCCGTGTCCAGCAGCAGCCCGGTCATCCCGATCACGCCGTTCATGGGGGTGCGGATCTCGTGGCTCATGTTGGCCAGGAATTCGCTTTTGGCGACATTGGCCGTCTCCGCCCGGACCAGCGCCTCGTTGGCGTGGACGGTGGCGGCTTCGAGCTGGAGGTTGGTCTCGATCAGGTTGGCCGCCGCCCGCTTCTGGGCGGTGATGTCGCGCACGATGGCCAGCAGTGAGGCCTCGCCGGCGAATTCAACCCGGGTCAGCAGCACGGTGGCGGGGAAATCCGCGCCGTTGAACCGCCGGTGGGTCCACTCGAAGAAGTGGGAGCCCTCGCGCAGGGCCGTCTCGATCTTCTCGCGGGCCTTGTCGGCCGAGGAACGGCCGTCGGGCTGCCGTTCGGGGGATGCGGCCCACGGCCCTGTCGCGGTGAACTCCGCCTCATTCCCGGCCCCGAACATCTCGAGCGCCGCCGGATTGCCCGAGGCGAAATTCCAGGAGGGCGGGGCCAGGGTTATCATGGCGTCCCGCGAGCCGTCGAACATCAGGCGGAACCGTTCCTCCCTCTCCCGCAGCTCCGCCTGCTGGGCGTGGATGGCCGCATCGGTGCGGCGGAGCAGGACGTAGAGAAAGCCCAGCAGCAGCGTCAGCAACACCGCGCCGGCGGTTCCCCCCAGCATCATCAGCCGCGCGAAGGCCGCCTTGTCGGCGGAGATGTCGCGCAGGATCAGCAGGTCGCCGACCTCCTTGCCCGAAGCGTCCCGTAGGGGGGTCATGGACACCCGCCAGTCCTTCCCGATCGCTGCGATCTCCCGGTCCGTCTCGCGGTGAGTGTGCTCGCCCACCGCCGGGTCGGCCCAGGCAGAGAATTCGTCGGGCAGGCGGCCCTGGGTGGAAAAGATCACCACGTGGTGGGGCAAGCGGTCCCATTCGGCCTGCCGCCCGAGCTGGCGCATCCCCTCTTCCCAGGCCTGCCGGTTCAGATACTTCTTGCGGATCACCACGGCCAGCTCGATGCCGGACCGCGTGTGCAGCGCTTGCAGCACGTCCTCGATTTCCTTGCCCAGTTCCACATAGCCGGCGAGCTTGCCGCCTTCGAAGACCGGCTGCACCACCCGCAGAGTGAAGGTGCCCAGCGGCCCCAGTTCGAGGCCGGACGTGGTTTTGCCGGTGCGTTCGGCTTCGAGGGCCGTGAAGCGCTCGATCCGGTCGCCGCGCTTTTCCGGCTTGTGGACGCGCAGGAGACAGACGCGGCGCGCATCGAGAAAGTAGAAGTGCGTGAGGTGGCTCTCCAGGTGCAGCATCTCGAAGACGGGCCGCCAGACGGCCAGGAGACGGTCGGCGTCGCCCTCGCGCAGGGCCCTCTGCATCCCCGGATCGGCGGCGATCGGCTGCGCGGCCGCGGCCAGGCCGGCGGCCTGCAGATCGAGGGCCGCGCGCAGATCGCCGGAAACGTCGGCAATGTCCTGCTCGAGCTTCCCGATCAGCTGCTGCCGATGCTGTTGCCACAGGAGCGCCCCCGCGCCGACCATCAGCAGGATCACCATGACCGCCAGGGAGGGGAGCAAACGCCGCAGGATCGGCTTCGACGACGCGTCGCTGCGACGGGCTGCGACCACGACGGTGGCCACGCCGATGAACAGCACCAGCAGCAGTCCCACGGGGATCGCCGCCATGGCGGCCACATCCCATTTCCATGAGCTGGCGTCGATATCATTGCCCAGGACGGCGATCGGGGTGCCCGTGCGCGGATCGGTCATCGGGACCAGCGCCGAGACCCACGTGCCCCAGCGGCCGGCGACCGGGCCTTCGACGACGGAGGTCCGGCCGGCGAAAACGCGGCGGACACGCTCCGGAACTTCCTCGTAAACCTTTCCAGGCGGGGAATAGTCCTTCGAGCCGGCCGGCTCGCTGTCGACGAAGAAGAAGATCGTCCCGTCCGCCTTGCGACCCATGAGATAGAGGAACCTGCATCGCGGGTTGGCCGAACGAACGGCGGCGAGTTGTTCCTTGATCCGCAGGTAGTCGGGGCTGTCCCGGTCCGCCTTCGTGCCCGAGAGTGCCTGGACGCGCTGGATATTCACCGTCTCCGCCACCAGCTGCGTCTGCAGCAGCAGGTCGGCACGCATCGCACGGTCGGCCCGCACCGCCGTCCACCAGGCAAACAACCCCACGGCGGCGAGAGCGGCCAGCAGTACCGCCACCAGACGTGGGCCGCTCGTGCCGGAAAGGCGCGCCGTCCGTCGATCGCTCATGCGGATGCCTGCGTTCGGGTTTTCTCGAAGCTCACGGCTCCACCACCTGGCGGGTCGTTGGCACCGCCGGCCGCGCGAGAGCGGCGCGCAGCCGATCCAGCGAAGCGAGAGCCAGACGCGTTGGTCACTTGCACATACATCCTTTCGGCACGTCCTAAAAGATCTTTAAGTCGTGCCACCGCACCCCGGGCGGGCGCGGGCAAGGAGCCTCGTGGGGGGGGCGGTGTGGCCCTGCGGGCTCGCTATTTCGCGTCGGAGGGGGGCGCGGCGGCGGCGCGGGTGGTAACGTCCATCGCCTGCTCGATCGGGATCGCCACGATCCCCTTCTTCGGGTCCACCCAGCGATACGCGCTCAACCGGTCGAGTTACTCGGCACGGAGGCTCAGGAGCTCCATTCTGTCGATCCGTCCGTGGCACTCGACGCAGCCGACGCCGCGCCTCACGTGCGAGCTGTGGTTGAAGTACACGTAGTCGGACAGGTCGTGAACGCGGACCCGCGGGGGACAGCCGCTGTATCGGGGCGAGAGGAGGGTCCCCTTGCCTCCGGGCGTCGTCGCGGTCCAGGGGCTAGACTGGCGGCGGGGCTCGAACCGACCGCAGGAGGATCCGACCGATGCTCGAACGCACCCCGCGCGTACCGATGCTGCTCGGCGCTCTGCTGCTCTTCGCGGCCGCCCGGCCGGCCCTCGCCCGCGTCGACGTGATCCTCGATGCACCGTCGCTCAACGAGATGCTCTCCGCGATGGCCCCCAAGGAGGTCGGCGTCCCGCTAGCACAGGGGCGCACTCTCACCCTGCAGTTGCAGGACCTCGAGGTGACCGGGTTCGACCCGACCGAGGGGCGGAAGCAGGAGGGGTTCGTCCTGACCACGGTGCGGCTCAAGGTGCCGGACCTGGGGCTCGATCTCTCCCTCGAGCCGCGCCTCTCGCTGCAGGTCGCCGACCGCAACGGGAAGAAAGCGGCATTCCTGCGGTTCGAGAAGGTGCTCGTGCAGCTACCGATCACCGGCGCCGTCGACATCGCGCCATTGCTCCCCGTGCTGCCGCTCCCCACCGACACGTCGTGGATCGTCGCCGCGCAGTCCGGAAACGTCCGGGTCCGCACGGTGTTTCTCGAGGCCCGGATGGGGGCGAAGAACCTGCGGCTGACCTTCGACCTCGAGGCGGTCCCCGCCCCCTAGGCGTTCCTCCGCCTCCCTTTCCCGGACGGCGCGAAACGGATACGCTGTCGTCGAGTCCTGGGAGGAGCCCATGAAAGTCCTCATCCTCGGCGTCAACGGCTTCATCGGTTCGCACCTCGCGGGGCGGATCCTCAGAACCGCGAGCTGGGAGGTGTACGGCCTCGATCTCGGCAACCACAAGATCCGGGAGCACCTGTCCGATCCGAGGTTCCACTTCGTCGAGGGGGACGTCTCGATCTCGAAGGAGTGGATCGAGTATCACGTCAAGAAGTGCGACGTCGTGCTGCCGCTCGTCGCCATCGCCACGCCGGCGGTGTACGTCAAGGACCCGCTCCGGGTGTTCGAGCTGGATTTCGAGGAGAACCTCCGGATCGTCCGCCAGTGCGTGAAGTACCGGAAGCGGGTGGTGTTTCCGTCCACCTCCGAGGTGTACGGGATGTGCCCGGACGAGGAGTTCGACGAGGAGAGCTCGAACCTCGTCACCGGCCCGATCCCGATGCAGCGCTGGATCTACTCGACGTCGAAGCAACTGCTCGATCGGGTGATCTGGGCGTACGGCTTCAAGGAGGGGCTCCGGTTCACGCTGTTCCGCCCGTTCAACTGGATCGGCCCGAAACTGGACAGCCTGTACACGGCCAAGGAGGGATCGTCCCGGGTGGTGACGCAGTTCATCTGGAACCTGATCCAGGCCGAGCCGCTCCACCTGGTGGACGGCGGCCACCAGCGGCGATGCTTCATCGACGTCGACGACGCCATGGACGGCCTGATGGCGATCCTCCGCAACGACGGCGGGAAGGCCGACGGCGGCATCTTCAATATCGGCAACCCGAAACTCGACCACAGCATGCGCGAGGTCGCCGAGATGCTCCGCGAACTCTGGCGGGACCACCCCGCGCGGAAGGTCGCGCTGTCGGAAATCGTCGAGACGTCGAGCGGCAAGTTCTACGGCAAGGGGTACCAGGACGTGCTCCACCGCACGCCGTCGATCCGGCGGATGCGGGAAACGTTCGGCTTCGACCCGAAGATCGGCATGAAGGAGGCTCTCTCCCGCACCCTCGACTTCTTCCTGAAGGAATTCGAGGCGATGGAGCAGCAGCCGGACGCCGACGCGTCGTGAGCGGGAAGTCTGTGTTCGGCGATATGGGTTCGTGAGAGCGGAGTCGGCGTTCGAGGGTGCAGGTTCGTGAGCACGAAGTCCGCGTTCGTTGGTACAGATTCGTGAGCGCGAAGTCCGCGTTCGAATTCGGCCCGGAGCGGCACGCTTCGGCGATGCGCGGCGACAGGTCGCCGCGCCGCCTCGCTCCGCGCGGCGAGCGGCCTCTTGAGGCAGAGCCGGCCGCTCGCCGCGAGGGCCGCTCCGGGCCGAATTCGAACACGGACCCCACACTCGGCAAGCTGGAGGAGCGCGACGGATGGACGCGACGGGAATCCTCGAGCGGCTGCTGACGCAGCGGATCCTCGTCCTGGACGGGGCGATGGGTTCCCTCATCCAGTCGTACCGGCTGGGCGAGACGGAGTTCCGCGGCGAGGCTTTTCGCGACCACCCCCGCCCCGTCGAGGGGTGCAACGACCTCCTGTCGATCACGCGCTCCGACGCGATCGAGGAGATCCACCGGAACTATCTCGACGCCGGCGCCGACATCGTCGAGACCAACACGTTCACCGCCACCTCGATCTCGCTGGCCGACTACGGGCTCGAGGCGCACTCGCGCGCGATCAATCGGGCGGCGGCGGAAATCGCGGTCCGCGCGGCGCGCGCCGCGACCGCGCGCACTCCCGACCGCCCCCGGTTCGTCGCCGGCTCCGTCGGCCCGACGAACCGGACCGCGTCGATCTCCCCCGACGTGAACGACCCGGGTTTTCGCGCGGTGTCGTTCGACGGGTTCGCCGCCGCGTACGCCGAGCAGCTGCGCGGGCTCCTCGAGGGAGGCGTCGACCTGCTGCTCCTCGAGACCGCCTTCGACACGCTGAACCTCAAGGCGGCGCTCTTCGCGGTCGAGCAGGTGTTCGAGGAGCGAGGCGCGCGCGTTCCGGTGATGGCGTCCATCACCCTCACCGACAGGAGCGGGCGCACCCTGTCGGGACAGACGGTCGAGGCGGCCTGGATTTCGATCTCCCACGCGCGCCTTCTCTCGGTGGGGATCAATTGCGCGCTCGGGCCGGGCGAGATGCGAGAGCACGTCGAGGAACTGGTGCGGGTCGCTCCGCTCTACATCAGTTGCCACCCGAACGCCGGCCTTCCCGACGAGTTCGGCGGGTACGACGAGACCCCCGAGCGGATGGCGGCGGCGCTCCGGGAGTTCGCGCTCGAGGGGTGGCTGAATTTCGCGGGGGGGTGCTGCGGCACGACGCCGGACCACATCCGCGCGATCGCGGAGGCGGTGCGCGGCGTCCCGCCCCACCGCCGCTCCGGTCCGCGGCGCGGCACCTATCTCTGCGGCCTCGAGCCGCTCGCGGTGCGCCCGGAGGCCAACTTCATCCTGATCGGCGAGCGCACCAACGTCGCCGGCTCCCGCCGGTTCGCACGCCTCATTCGCGAGGAGAAATACGAAGAAGCGCTCGACGTCGCGCGGGAGCAAGTGCGCGGCGGCGCGAACGCCCTCGACGTGAACATGGACGAGGGGCTGCTCGACGCCGAGAAGGCGATGACCGCCTTCCTGAGCCTCGTCGCGTCGGAACCCGAGATCGCTCGCCTCCCGATCGTCATCGACTCCTCGCGTTTTTCCGTGATCGAGGCGGGGCTCAAGTGCCTCCAGGGGAAAGGGCTCGTCAACTCCATCAGCCTCAAGGAGGGGGAAGAGGCGTTCCGCGAGCACGCGACGCGGGTCCGCCGGTACGGCGCCGCGGTCGTCGTCATGGCGTTCGACGAGGAGGGGCAGGCCGTCACCGCGGACCGGAAGGTGGCGATCGCGGAGCGCGCCTACCGGATCCTGACCGAGGAGATCGGCTTCCCGCCCGAGGACATCGTGTTCGACCCGGCGGTCCTCACCGTCGCGACCGGAATCGAGGAGCACGCCGGCTACGCGCTCGCCTTCTTCGAGGCGGTTCGCCGGATCAAGGAGCGGTTCCCGCGCGCGAAGGTGTCCGGCGGGGTGAGCAACGTCTCGTACGCGCTGCGCGGGAACGACGCCGTGCGCGAGGCGATGCACGCGGCGTTCCTCTACCACGCCATCCGCGCCGGGATGGACATGGGTATCGTGAACGCCGGGCAGCTCGCGGTCTACGACGACATCCCGAGGGACCTTCTGGAGCGCGTGGAGGACGTCCTCCTGAACCGCCGCCCCGACGCCACGGAGCGCCTCGTGGCTTTCTCCGGGACGGTGAAGGGGAACGGCAGGGCACGCGAGCGCGACGAGACCTGGCGGCGCGGCACGGTCGAGGAGCGGCTCGCCCACGCCCTCGTCCAGGGGATCGCGGATCACGTCGAGGAGGACGTCGAGGAGGCCCGGCGGAAGGTCCCGCGCCCCCTCGACGTGATCGAGGGGCCGCTCATGGCCGGCATGGGGGTGGTCGGGGAGCTTTTCGGCGCGGGGAAGATGTTCCTGCCGCAGGTGGTCAAGAGCGCGCGGGTCATGAAGAAGGCGGTGGCCTTCCTCGAACCGTACATGGAATCCGAGCGGGCGGCCGCCGGAACGGCCGCGGCCGCGAGGAAGAAGATCGTGCTGGCGACGGTCCGGGGGGACGTGCACGACATCGGCAAGAACATCGTCGGCGTCGTCCTCGCCTGCAACGGCTACGAGGTCGTGGACCTCGGCGTCATGGTGCCCGCGGAGAGGATCCTCGCGAGGGCGGGCGAGGAGAAGGCGGACTGCATCGGCCTTTCCGGCCTGATCGCGCCGTCCCTCGACGAGATGGCGCACGTGGCGCGGGAGATGGAGCGGCGCGGCCTCTCGCTTCCGCTCCTGATCGGCGGCGCGACCACGAGCCCGAAGCACACCGCCGTCAAGATCGCCTCCTCGTACTCCGGCCCCGTGGTGCACGTCAAGGACGCCTCGCGCGCCGCGAACGTCGTCGGAACGCTTCTCCACCCGGCGCAGTCGGCGCCGTTCGTCGACCGGGTGCGGCGCGAGCAGGCGGCCGCCCGCGAGGCGTTCGCGCACCGCGACGTGGCCGACCTGGTCCCTTACTCCGAGGCGGTGGGACGAAAGCTCGCCATCGCCTGGGACGGCGCCGCGATCGCCGCGCCGTCGTTCACCGGCACCCGAGTCCTCGGCGACGCGCCGCTCGCCGACATCGTCCCGTACATCGACTGGTCGCCGTTCTTCCACGCGTGGGAGCTTCGCGGAGCCTATCCGCGAATTCTCGACGACCCGCGCGTCGGCGCGGCCGCGAGGGGCCTCTTCGACGCGGGGCGGCGGCTGCTCGACGAGATCGTCGAGAAGCGGTGGCTCGGCGCCCGCGGCGTCTGGGGGTTTTTCCCGGCGAACTCGGACGGCGACGACCTGGTCGTGTTCGAGGACGGCGCGCGCGCGAGCGAGCGCCTGCGTCTCCACATGCTCCGGCAGCAGCGGGCCGCGGCCGAGGGAAAGCCGCTCCTGAGTCTCGCCGACTTCGTCGCTCCGCTCTCGACCGCGCTGCCCGACCACGTCGGCGCCTTCGCGGTCACCGCCGGCATCGGGATCGAGCCTCTCGTCGAGCGCTTCGAGCGCGACCACGACGACTACCATGCCATCATGGCCAAAGCACTCGCGGACCGGCTCGCCGAGGCGTTCGCCGAGCTGCTCCACGAGCGCGCGCGGCGCGAGTGGGGGTACGGCGAGAACGAGACGCTCGCCAAGGAAGACCTGCTCAAGGAGCGCTACCGCGGCATCCGCCCCGCCCCCGGCTACCCCGCCTGCCCCGACCACTCGGAGAAGGCGGCGCTCTGGACGCTGCTCGACGCCGAGCGCGCCGCCGGCATCCGCTTGACCGAGACCTTCGCGATGCACCCCGCCGCCTCGGTGAGCGGCCTCTACTTCGCCCACCCCGAGTCGCGCTATTTCAGCGTCGGGCGAATCGGCCGGGATCAACTGGCGAGCTACGCGACGAGGAAGGGCATCCCGCTCGCGGAGGCCGCGCGCCGGCTGGCGACGGTGCTGGGGGAATAGGCGCGCGGCGGTACGCGCGGGAACAAGAGGCGTCCTCTCACTCCGAGTGCAGCATGACATCCGCCATCGGAGAGTGTCGCCTGTTCAAACGTTTCACCGTTGACCCCCGCCGGGTTCCGCCCTATAACGGTCGCGGAGAAACTCCCCGATGGCCGCTCGGTTCCGGAGGCTCCTCGCGCTCATGGCTCTCGCCACGTCGTCCTCGCTCACGAACGGCTGCAGAACCTCGCCGGACCCCGCGGACCTCGTGCTCCTTCACGGGAACCTGGTCACGCTCGACCCGGCGCGACCTCGAGCGCAGGCGCTCGCCGCGCGCGGCGACATTCTCGTGGCCGTCGGCTCCGACGAGGAGATCCGAAAATTCGTCGGGCCGAAGACGCGGGTGATCGACCTCGAGGGGCGGCTCGCGATTCCCGGTTTCATCGAAGGGCACGGACACTTCGTCGGCCTCGGGCGGTCGAAGCGGATCCTGGACCTTCGCTCCGCGCGGAACTGGGACGAGATCGTGGCGCGGGTCGAGTCGGTCGCGCGGACGGCTCCCGCCGGCAGCTGGATCCTCGGGCGGGGGTGGCACCAGGAGAAGTGGGTCACGCGCCCCTCGCCGGCGGTGGGGGGGTATCCGACCCGCGACAGGCTGGACCGCGTGGCTCCCGGCCATCCGGTGCAGTTGAGGCACGCGAGCGGCCACGCGAGCATCGTCAATTCGCGCGCGCTCGAGATTGCGGGGATCGGCCCCCAATCCCCCGATCCGCCCGGCGGCACGATCCTCAGGGATCGGTCCGGCCGGCCGACGGGGGTGCTGATCGAGGCCGCGGACGATGCGGTGCAGGCGGCCCTCGACGCGGAGCGCGCGGGACGGCCGGCCTCGGAGACCGACGCGACGCTCCGGCGGGACGTGGAGCTGGCGACGGACGACTGCCTGTCGAAGGGGATCACCAGCTTCCACGACGCGGGCGAGGACCTCGCGACGGTGGACCGGCTCCGCGGGATGGCGGAGGCGGGAGAGCTGCGCGTTCGCCTCTACGTGATGCTCTCCGACGCGAACGACGTCATCGCGCCGCGGCTCCGCAAAGGGCCGCTGCTCGGGATCGGACATCGCCACCTGACCGTGCGCGCGATCAAGCGGTACATGGACGGCGCGCTCGGCTCGCACGGGGCGTGGATGCTCGCGCCCTACGCCGACCTTCCGGGAAGCACCGGGCTCGAGGCGGAGCCGGTGGCCCGCGTCGAGGAGACGGCGCGGCTCGCGGCCGAGAACGGGTTCCAGCTCTGCATTCACGCGATCGGCGACCGCGCGAACCGCGAGGTGCTCGACCTGTACGAGCGGACCTTCCGGGCGTTCCCTCGCCTCGAGAACCCGCGCTGGCGGATCGAGCACGCGCAGCATCTCGACGCCGCGGACATCCCGCGCTTCGCCCGCCTCGGCACGATCGCGGCGATGCAGGGGATCCACTGCACGTCGGACGAGCCGTGGGTGGTGGAGCGAATCGGCGAGGAGCGCTCACGCGGCGGCGCGTACGCGTGGCGAGGGCTCCTCGATTCCGGCGCGATCGTGATCAACGGCACCGACACCCCCGTCGAGGACCCGGACCCGATCGCGTGCTTTTACGCCTCGGTGACCCGGAAGACGAAGAGCGGTACCGCGTTCTTCCCGGAGCAGCGAATGACCCGCGACGAGGCGCTACGCTCTTACACCGCCGCCGCCGCCTACGCGGCGTTCGAGGAGGAGTTCAAGGGGACGCTCTCCCCGGGCAAGCTGGCCGACGTGGCGGTGCTGTCCCGGGACATCCTCGCGGTCGGCGAGGACGAGATCCCCGCCGCCCGGGTGCTCTGGACGATCGTCGGGGGCCGGGTCGAGTACCGCGAGGGGGGCGAACGATAGGAGCGCCGGTCCGGCGGCACCGCGACGATTTGATCCGTCGCGGCACGCCGAGGCGGTGCGCGGCGTCGAACCGCCGCGCCTGCTACCTCGTGAACCCCGGCGGGTACGCCTGGTACGCCCACTCGTTCAGCGTGCGGCCGAACCCTTCGGCGCCGAGCGCGAGGCACAGGCGCGAAAGGTCGAGGTACGGCCCCGGATTGTCGAGGCGGGTCAGGAAACCCCGTTCGGCGTAAGGGACCGGCCGCGGAAGGTCCGTCTCGATCCCGGCAAACCAGCGCTCACCGGCCGCGCCGGCAAGATCGAGGGGCTGGACCGAGGGGGCGGTCCCCCGGTGGAAGAAGATCGCCGCGACAGGGTCCACGTACACGAGCCGCCAGTCCGGACGGGACCGCATGGCGAGGATCGCCTCGACGTCGGCGGTGCGGAAGATCGCGATCCGGAATCCGTACCGCGCCGCGTAGGCGTCGAACCGGTCGTGTCGGGTCATGATCTCGCGGTACTCGCCGATCACCCGATCCATGTGCTCCTCGCCGCGAGGGTCGATGAACACCTTGAAGCCGCGAGCGATCAGGTACGACCCGATCGCCGGAGGATTGAAGATCGGCCCCTGGGCATCGCTGGCCTCGAGAAACTCCGCCGCCCGCTCCGGATATCGGTTCCGCGCGATCCCGATGCCGGACTGGTTCGTGTCCCCCTCGCGGAGCGCGAAGCGGTTCGTCCGGATTTCCCTCGCCTCGAGCAGGCAGAGGACCGCCGCGAGCGCCATCGCGGCCGCCGCGCCGGCGCGCGCTCCGGGACGGCGCAGCAGCGTGCGCGGGAGGACGGTCTCGGCGGCGTTGTGGACCGTGAACGGGATCGCCACCAGCGCGAACAGCGGCAGATTACGAACCGCCGTCGCGGACAGGTAGAGTTGCGACCCGACGAGCAGCAGCCAGAACGGGCGCTGCCTGCGGAAATTGACGACGGCCGACAGGACCGCAAGAACGATCAGCAACTCGTACCACCGGACCGCGGCCCACTCCCCTCCCATGGCGAACGGCGAGAGGAACTCCACGAAGAAGTCCTTCTGCGCCGTGCCGTGCAGCACCTGGAACTGCGTGAGCGGGAGGAGGAACGCGCGGTGGAAGAACGGATTCACGAGGGAAGCCCCGAGAGTCCCCACCAGAAGCCACGCTGCGGCTCTCGATCGTCGACGGCCCTCCCTCGAAACCACGCGAGAGCCGAGGCGCGCCCGGATGCCGTCGTACCCCTCCTCGACGAGCCAGGCCGCCACCACCGCGGGGCCGAGCAGGAACAGGCCGTGGCAGTTCACCCAGAGGATCTGAAGCACCGGCAGCGCCCAGATCCAGCGGGTGGGCCGCTCCCGGCGCAGGTCCACGATCGCCACGAACGCCACGAACAGCGCGCAGCTCACCATCTCGGGCCGCTCGTAGAACCTCTGGCTCGAGGCGAGCGCCGCCATGGCGGTCATGGCGCAGGCCAGGGCGATCGCCTCGTCGCTCCGCGCGACACGCTTGCGCACCGCGGTCGAGGCGGCCAGGGCGAAAGCACTCGCGGCGATCAGCGTCTTCGCGATCACGGCGGCGCCGTGGCCGAACGCGTTCGTGAGCGCCCACAGCCCGAGACAGAACCCCCATCGCAACTCGAGCCGCGCTCGGCCGAAGTCGGTGTAAGAGAACACATCGGTACGGGGCACGCCGTGCCGCGCCACGTACTCTCCGGTCTTCAAGAGCCACCAGTAGTCGACGGTCCAGATCTTCCGGAGTCCGAGGGCGGCCACGAGGACCGCCACGGAACCCACCAGCGCCCACATCAGCGCGCGGGAGAGCGCCTCGCCTCCCGCACCTGTCGGGGCCACGTTCGCGCCACGTCCTCGGCGCCTCATTCCGCGTCCCCGCCTGGACCGCCGCCGTCCACGACGACCGTGCGTCCCCTGCGCGCGGGAAACTTCTCGACCTTTCCGATCCGGACGAAGTTCTCCATGGGCCGTCAGTATAAGCCGCGCCATCGGCATCCAGGAGCCTCGATCGGTCTTCGGCGCCGTCGCCGCCGGGTTATCATGGAGAGGATGAGTTGCTTCCGGATCGCCGCGACGGCTCTCTCTCTGACGCTCGTGGCGTCGGCGGCGGCCACCGACCGCCCCGTGGCGGAGCTGTCGCCGGTCGCACTACACCAGGAGGCTCCGTCGATCCCGCAGGAGGCCGCGGGATCTCTCGCGGCTCCCGCCGTGACCGTCCGCGTGACCCTCGACGCGAGGGGGCGGCCCACGACCGTCGAGACACTTCGCGTCGAGCCGCCAGGACCGTTCGACGCGGCGTTCGCGAGGGCGACCCGCGAGGCGCTCTTGCGTTGGCGGTTCGCCCCCGCGCTGAGGCATGGCGCGCCGGCCGAGTCGGTCCTCGAGTGGACGGTCCAGTTCTCCGCGCTCCCGGCCGGCGCGTCGCCGATCGAGGACGCCGAGGCACCCGCGCTGCCTCGATCCGTGGAGGAGGACGCCGTGGTGGCGCGCCGGCGGGTCGCCATCCTCCCCCCGACGGGACGGCGGGACCTGCGCGACGAGGCCGCATGGACGGCCGACAACCATCTCGAGGACGGGAGGCGCATCACCTCGCTCACCGAGCACTTCGAGATCGTCACCGACTCCGCGGCGCCCGGCGTCGCCGAGAGGATCGGAAAGCAGCTCGAGAGCGCGTTCGGCGTCGTGTCCCGCCTGTTCGACGGCGCGATCCCCGAGGAGGCGGCTTCCGACCGGATTCTCGCCTACGTGTTCGCGAAGCACGCCTCGTTCGGCGCGTTCGCGACGGAGAACCCGCGATCCTTGGGCTCGGGCGCGGGAGGGTTCTACGACCCCGCCGGGCTCCTCACGTTCCACCTCGAGATCCGCGGCGGGAGCGACGCGCTGCTCCGCGTCCTGCTCCACGAGGC
Organism: Terriglobia bacterium; assembly: GCA_963790465.1. Taxonomy (GTDB): domain Bacteria; phylum Acidobacteriota; class Polarisedimenticolia; order Polarisedimenticolales; family JAIQFR01; genus JAIQFR01. The sequence continues at coordinate 170,504 of CAWBOP010000026.1, forward strand.
GACCCACGCCTTCCTGCACGCGCACGTGGCGCGCCCGTGCGTCACGCTCCCCCTCTGGCTCGACGAAGGGCTCGCGGAATACGTCGCCGCCTCCGGGTCGCAGAAGGGGGGCGTCGTGCCGGGCGCCCGGAGGCGCAAGCGTCCGGCGGACCGCCGGGCCGCCGCGAAGCGGCGCGGGGAGCCGCCGCGGGCCGGCGCCGACGAGGTCGAGAAGGCCGTGCGCGCGGGAAGCGCGATCTCGCTCGACCAGCTTCTCGCCGCGAGGGCCGAAGACATGGAAGGGGAGAAGGCGCGGCTCTTCCCGGTGCAATCGTGGATGTGGGTCCACTTCCTTCGCCACGGAAAGCCCGGCTGGGCGAGCGGGGCGTTCCCCCGCCTCGTCCTCTACATCGCAGAGGGGTTCGTCCCCGCCGACGTCTTTCGCGAGGTGTACGGGTCGAGCCCCGCCGATCTCGAGGGGGATTTCCGGGAGTACGTCAAGAGATTTTGATCCCGTACCGCGAGTACGAGGTTCTCCCTCGGACGCGTCGTGCTAGCCCGGCGACTTCGCGAGCTTCAACTCCCGGTCCGCGTCCTCGGTCCGCCCGAGCCGGCGGTAGCCGTCCGACAAGGACGCGTGTGCCTCGGGAAGGCCGGGGCGCAGCACGAGCGCGCGCAAGAGGGGGGCGATCGCCTCGGTGCAGCGCTCGAGCTTCAGGAGCGCCTCGCCGAGATAGAGAAATGATTCCGCGCGGTTCGGGTCGAGCGCCGCGGCGCGATCGAACGCGCCGCGCGCTTCCTCGAAGCGGTCGAGACGGAACGAGGCGACCCCCAGGTTGAACCACGCCAGTTCCAGATCGGGAGACCCCTCGACCGCGCGGCGCAGCAACACGGCGGCCGCCGCCGCATCTCCCGCGAGAAGACGCGTCGTTCCGGCTTCGAGAAGATCGTCGGGCCTCGAAATCCGCGCGAGCCGCGCGAGCTCGTCGGCGGCGAGCGCCTTCCGCTCGTCGGGGGTCGCGAAGAGCGTTCTCAACGCGGCGCCGGCTTCCTCGTTTTCGGGATTCTCGCGTGCCGCTTCCCCGAACGCCTCTCGCGCCTCGATGTCCTTCCCGTCGTCCCACAGCGCCCAGGCACGCTCCGCCGACAGCCGGCTCGCCGCCTCCCTCCCGGCCGGACCCGGATCGAAGGCGGCCGCCTCCTGCTTCGCCTCCTCGAAACGGCGGAGCGCCACGAGCGACCGGCCGATGCTCTCCCGCAGCACCGGCGAGTCGCCGTACCTCGACCCGGTTCCACGGTAGATCTCGAGCGCCTCCTCGCGGCGCCCGAGCTCCTCGGCGAGCTTCGCCCGCCTCCAGGCGATCGCGGCGGAGGGACGGACGCCGTCGAGCCGCGCGAGAATCGAACGCTCTTCCTCGCGGTCCGGAAGGCGCCTGAGCACCAGGGCCATCGTCTCGAGAAGGTCCGGGTCGGAAGGCGTCCGCGCGAGGCGCACCTCGAGCGCTCTCCTGAGCGCGACCGTCTCCTCGACCGACGCCACGGGGTCCTCCGCCAGCGTCCCGAGCGCCGAGTAGGGAACGAGCGCGCCGGGATCGGCGAGCCGCTCGCGGATCGTGGCGCGCGCCCGCTCGAGCTCCCGCGCGTCGATCCTCGTCCGGTCCGCGTACTCCGCCAGCGCGATCGCCGGCAGGATCTCCTTCGGGTGATCTCTCGCGGCCTGCCGCACGAGCTCCAGTTCCCTCACCCGGTTTCCCCGCTCGGCCGCGATCCGCGCCTCGCGCAGCAGTCGCACGCACTCCACCGCGGGCAGCTCCGCGGTCAGGGCGGAGGTCCACCCCAGGAGGGCGGCCGCGACGAACGATCTGGCGAGACGCATGCGACTCCCCGGGCTCACTCGACGAGCAGGCCTCCGGCGCGCCCCTCGATCGCCTCGCCGATCCGCCAGACCGGCTCCCCCGCGGCGCGCAGCGACTCGATCAGCGCCGCGGCGCCGCCGCCATCCACCGCGGCGAGAAGGCCGCCCGACGTCTGCGGGTCGAACAGCAGCCGCCGCTCCCACTCCTCGATCGGCCGGCCGTAGGTGGTCCACGCGGCGTAGTACGCCTCGTTCCTCTTCGAGCCGCCCGGGATCATCCCGGCCCGCGCGTACCGCTCCGCGCCCGGGAGCAGCGGGACGTCGCTCCACGAGATCCGGAGCGTCACCCCCGACAGTTCCGCGACCTCATGCGCGTGTCCCAGGAGGGCGAAGCCGGTGACGTCGGTCAGCGCGTGAACCGCCGCGCCCGCTTCGAGCAGGAGACGCGCCGCGGCGCGAGAGAGACGCTCCATGCTCTCGATCGCCGCCTCGAGGTCCGCCTCGTCCACCTGTTGCCGCTTGTGCGCGGTGGTCACGACACCGGTGCCGACCGGCTTCGTGAGCAGCAGGACGTCCCCCGGCCGAGCACCCCCCTTGGCGAGCACCCGGTCCGGATGCACGAGCCCGGTCACCGCGAGCCCGTACTTCGGCTCCTTGTCGACGATCGTGTGCCCGCCCGCCACCACGCCGCCCGCCTCGCGGACTTTTTCCGCCCCCCCTCGGAGGATCTCCGAGAGGATTCCGGTGTCCAGGTCGTCCGGGAAGCCGACGAGGTTCAGGGCGAACAGCGGCTCGGCGCCCATGGCGTAAAGGTCGGACAGCGCGTTGGCGGCGGTGATGGCGCCGAAGTGGTACGGATCGTCCACGACCGGCGGGAAGAAATCCACCGTCTGGACGATGGCTCGCTCCCCGTCGAGACGCCACACGACCGCGTCGTCGGGCTCCTTGAGCCCCCTCAGCATGTCCGGGTAGCGAGCGGCGTCGAACATTCCGGCGAGCGGGCGCAGAACCTGCGCCAGGGCCTCGGGCCCCATCTTGCTCGCTCAGCCGGCGCAGGACGCCAGGCTCGTCAAGCGGATCTTCTTGTTGTCGGACACGCGACGCTCCTGCCGGTGCCGGCCGTCGCCGGGGGATGACAGGTTAATGGGCGCAGGCTCGGTAGCGCTGCGCGACCGCATCCCAGTCCACGAGCCCCCACCACGCCTCGACGTAGTCGGCCCGCTTGTTCTGGTACTTGAGGTAGTACGCGTGCTCCCACACGTCCACGACCAGGAGCCCCTTCCCGCCGGTCATCTCGGGACAGTCATGGCCGGGGGTGCCGAGAACCTGGAGCTTCCCGTCTTTCGCCAGGAGCCAGGCCCAGCCGGAGCCGAACTGCCCGACGGCCGCCTGGGACAACCTGGCTCGGAAGTCGGTGAACGACCCGAACGCGGTCGCGATCGCCGCGGCGAGCTCGCCGGACGGCTCTCCCCCGCCCCCTTTCTTCATCGAACGCCAGTAGACGTCGTGGGCGAAGTGGCCGCCGCCGTTGTTGCGCACCGTCGTCCGGATCGCGTCGGGGACGCGGCCGAGGTCGGAGATCAGCTCGAGCAGCGAGAGCTTCTGGAGCTCGGGGTGCGTCTCGAGCGCCTTGTTCAGGTTGTTGACGTAGGCCGCGTGGTGCTTGTCGTGGTGGATCTCGAGGGTCCTCGCGTCGAGAACCGGATCGAGGGCGTCGAAGGCGTACGGGAGAGAATCGAGAAACTGCGCCATGTCGGAAACCTCCTGGGTACGTTACCTTCCGTCGAGGTTCCCGGATTGTAGAAGGACGGCGGCGGCCCGCACAAGGCCCCGGGAAAGACGGGCCGTCCCCTGTCGGAAGACCCTCAGGCCGGCACGATCGGCGGGTCCATCCCTTCCGTGCACTCGCGCTCGAGCTCCCGAAGAAGGTTGTCGACCGTCCGCTCGAGGAGCGCCTCGACCGAGAACCCCTCGCGCGCGGCGACCTACGCCGCGGGCACCCCCTTGAAGCCGTAGCACAGAATCCCGCCGTGCCCTTCCCTGCGGATCTTGCGGAACACCAGCGCGATCTCGGTCCCGGGAAGGACGGTCGCGGGATCGCAATCCACCACCTGGGTCATCAGCCGCGCCCCTTCGGGGGTCTCGACGATCGCCACCGCGAACGGCGCTTCCATCTGGAATTCCGTCGGCGGCACCTGCACGACCGTGGAGGTGACCACCTTGCCGCTCCACGACAGCGTGGTCTTCTCCCACTCCTTGCCGCGGCAGGCGGAACAGACGCGCCGAGCCGGGAAGGCGACCTTGCCGCACTTGCGGCATCGCGCCGCTTCGAGGCGGAACCGGTTCGGGACCTCTCTCCAGTATCTCGGGCTCGGCATGGTCAAACCCTCTCGAGAATGTGGACGACGGAACTCGCCCCCGACCCGCCCATGTTCTGCGCGAGGCCGAGGCGCGCGTTCTTGACCTGGCGCTTGCCGGCCTCTCCGCGGAGCTGCTCGAAGATCTCGATCGCCTGCGCGATCCCGGTCGCGCCGACCGGATGTCCCTTGGACTTCAATCCACCGCTCGTGTTCACGGGAATCTTGCCGCCGAGCGCCGTCAGCCCGGTGCGGGCCGCGTGCCTGCCTTCGCCGCGGGGGGTCAGGCCGAGCGCCTCGATGCAGCAGATCTCCGCGATCGCGAAGCAGTCGTGGACCTCGGCGAGCTGGATGTCCTTGGCGGCGACGCCGGCCATCTTGTACGCCCGCTCCGCGGACAGAGCGACCGCGTCGAGGAACGCCGGGTCCTTCCGGTCCGCGAGCGCCATCGTGCTCGTCGCGAAACCGACGCCGCGGATCTTCACCGGCCGGTCGGTGTACTTCTTCGCCTGATCGAGCGGGCAAAGCAGCACGGCCGCCGCGCCGTCGCTCACGGGGGAGCACATCAGGAGCCGCAGCGGGTCGGACACCATCGACGACTTCAGCACCTCGTCGAGCTTGACCTCGCGCCCGAACTGCGCCTTCGGGTTCAGCGCGCCGTGGCGGTGGTTCTTCACGGCGACCCAGGCCATGTCCTCGTCGGTCGTCCCGTGCGCCTTCGCATGCGACCGCGCGATCATCGCGTAGAGCCCGGGAACGTGATCCCGTGGTACGCCTCGGTCTCCTGGTCGCAGGCCGTGGCCAGCACCGCCGTCGCGTCGGCGCCGTCGGTCATCTTCTCGATGCCCGGACGCCATCACGAGGTCGCGCAGGCGCCCGACGCGACCTCGAAGAACGCCGAGCGGAGCGCGGCGCCGCCCGACGCGCACGCGCACTCGACGCGCACCGCGGGCACCCCCGCCATCCCCAGGTGGTCCGCCATCAGCGGACCGATGTGCTCCTGTCCCACGAACTGCCCCGCCGCCATGTTCCCGATGTAGATCGAGTCCACACGATCGGCGCCCACGCTCTCCAGCGCCTCCGCGGCCGCCTCGACGAAGAGGTCGCGCAGGCTCGACTCCCACAACTCGCCGAACCGGGTCATCCCGGCCGCAACGATGGCTACCTCGCGCATCGGTCCTCCCTCCCCGTCAATCGTTGAGAATGATCTTCTCGCGGAACTTGGCGTACTCGCCGTACGTCAGGTAGCGCAGCGAGCCGTCGAGCATCGATCGGACGGTCTTGCCGCGCCCCTGCCGCTCGGGAAGGAGCGCCGTCGCCTCGAGCACGAACGAGTCGCTTCCCGCGCCCGAGCCGAACGAGGTGATCAGGATCAGGTCGTTCGGCGCCGCGACGTCGAGCACCGCGGCCAGGCCCGTCGGGGACGAGCCGGAGTAGGTGTTCCCCATCTGCGGCACGATCCAACCGGTCGCCAGCTGCTCCTTCGTGAACCCGAGTTCCTTCCCGGCCTGCTGCGGGAACTTGCCGTTCGGCATGTGGAACACCGCGTACTTGAAGTCCGAGGGCTTGTGCCCGGTCTTCTTCAGGATGCCGCGGGTCGCGCTCAGAACGTGCTTGAAGTACGCCGGCTCGCCGGTGAACCGCCCGCCGTGGCGCGGGTAGAACTCCCCCTCGCGCCGCCAGAAGTCGGGGGTGTCCGTCGTGTAGCTGTACGTCTCGAGCACGTCGACCAGAAGGTCCTTCTTCCCGAAGATGTACGCCGCTCCCCCCGCGGACGCGGAGAACTCGAGGGCGTCGTTCGGCGCCCCCTGCGACGTGTCGGCGCCGATCCCCATCGCGTACTCGACCCGGCCCGACTCGACGAGGCCGAGCGAGACGAACATCGCCTCGGTCCCCGCCTTGCAGGCGAACTCGAAGTCGGCGACGTGGACCTCCGGCGCGATCCCCAGCGCCTCGATCAGCACGGTCCCGCTCGGCTTCACCGCGTACGGGTGCGATTCGGAACCGATGTAGACCGCGCCGATCCGCTGCGGATCGATCCCCGCGCGCGCGATCGCGTCCCGGCCGGCCGCCACGGAGATCGTGATCGTGTCCTCGTCGAGACCGGGTACGGACTTCTCCTCGAGGAGCAGCCCCCTGCGGATTGCGGCGGGGTCCTTCCCCCATTGCCGCGCGATCTCCTCGGCTTTGATCCGGTTGCGCGGGATGTACGCGCCATACCCCACGATTCCAGCCATGGCTCCTCCCCAAAGAATAGAACTCGGGCCTCGAAGAGTTCAAAAAGAGCCTTACTGATACCGCATGACGGAAGAATCCGCAACGCGAAGTTGCGGAGGCTGCAGGACATCGGAGCCGGCCGGTCGGCCGGAACCCGTGTAGAATCGATCTCCCGATGAAAACGGCGACTTTCCTGGTAGCCCTCCTGGTGCTCTCCGCGTCGCGACCGTGCGCGCAGGAAGTGCCGACACCGGTGCCGCGGACGGACGGCGCGGTGCCGGATCGCGTCGCGCTGTACGTCGCAGGCGAGGAGGCGTACGCCGGCATCCGCGTGGAGCCCGGCCATCGCACGGCGCCGGAAGCGCGGGACCGGCTCGTCGTGTTCCGCGAGGGCAGGCCGGTCCTGGATCTGGGCTTGCGAAATGAACGCCGCCTCGTTCCGGTCGCCGGTTCCTCGACGGAAGAGGTCGAAGAAGAAGGAATCCTCGAGAACGCCGAGCTCGCCCCGGACGGGCGCTCGGCGGCCATTCTCTCGACCCGCTTCAGGCGGCCGGCCGCGACCGGCGACCGTTCTCAGGAAAGCAAGACGCTCCCCGCGCGAGGATCCACCGTTCTCACCTTCGTGGACGCTCGGTGGCCCGACGCCCGATTCGACCTCCCGATGCCGGAGGGGAGCTGGGTCAGGGAGGTCCTGCCTCTCGCGGCCGGACTCGGCATCGCCGTGTCCACGACAAAAGGACTCGGCGAGCCCTCGGATCTCGAATTTTACGGCCCCGACGCGCGCCGGGTCTTCCGCGTCCCGGCGACGGAAGCCTCGGTGGTCGGCCTCACCGCCACCCTGAATGGCGCGTTTCTCGCCGCAAGCCTCGCTTTCCCCGACCGGCCGGGCCTTCCGAACCGCGGCATCCGGGTGTTCGACCTGCTGCGGAATGCGAAGTGGACGTACACGTGGTCGTACGGCGGCGAGGACGAGCCGATCTCCTGGAGCCTGCAGGAAAGCGGCGCCCTGGAGCTTCGCCTCCCCGGCCGCACCCTTCTCCTCGACCGGACCGGCGCCCCGATTTCTAGCGCGCGATCACGGTGACGCGGTCGCCGGTGCGCTTCGCGGTGAGACCGGGGCGAGTGGGCAGCGCGGCGGCGAACTCCTCGGCGTCGCGCTTCGTGTCCCAGACGGTGGCCAGGATCAGCACCTGACGGCCGTCCTTCGACCACACTTCCCAGCGGTCCCCCCCCCAGCCGGAGGCCGCGGCGTGGGTCCAGGCCGACCCGGCGGGGAATGCCCCCGCATCGGCGACCGAGGGGGTAGGGGCGCCCACGAGAACTCCCAGCGTCAACTCGCCGAAATTCCCCGTCCCGACCTTGCTCCAGCCTTCGCCGAGTATCCGGTCCGCGTCCGCGGGAGCGACTTTCCGCGGCCGGTCGCGTCTCGCCGCGTCCCAGTACTTCTCGGGATGAAGAATCTGCTCCGACGACTCCGGGCCGTCGCGATAGCACTGCCCGGCGTCCGCCACCGGAAACGCCGCGTTCGCGATCGGCCCTCGCCGCCCACGAAGCAGGAAACTCGCGCCGAGGAAATACGCGCCGAGCAGCTGCCGCCTCAGCACCGGCGGCATGGCGTTCAGCTTCTCCCCTTTCCCCGCCTCGCTCTCCGCGAGATCCTGAAGGTCCGAGGACTTGAGCCGCCCCGAGGAGGCGGCGCGCGCCCCGTAAATCGCCATCACGAGCGTCGCGACCCCCTCGTGCACCGCGCTCCTCGCGAACATCGCGTCGTCGTCCCCCACGACCGCGGTGAGCCGCCCGTCGAGGTCGAAGTACTGATCGTCGAGGGCATGCGTCAACTCGTGAGACTCGAGGAAGGGTCCGATCCCGCGAGGCATGTGTCCGAGCAGGTAAAACGACTTCGACCCGGGGTCGTAGAACCCGCCGGCCTGCTCCTCGAGCACGTCGAGGTACTCCTTCACCACGTCGGTTCCGGAGGGGAGGAGCCCGAGCAGGACGTACGCCGCCTGCTGCGCGCGGAGTGCCTCGGCGCTGGCAAAGGCGTGGAGACGCTTCGCGGCGTACCGGCGCGCCTCGGCGGAGTCGATCACCCTCGCCACGACCGGCCGCTTGAACCGGAGCCCGCGGATCTCCTCGACCGAGGGAACGATCTCGGCCATCATCGCCGCCGGATCGACCGGCCCCTCCACCGCCTCGGGGGGCGCCTCGATGGGCGCCCCACCCCCCGGCCCCGCACCCCACGTCCAGGCTGCGAGCGCCGCGACGACCGTCAGCCCCGCCGCCGGCAACCCCCCGCCGATCCGTCTCGCCAGCGACATGACCGCCTCGCCGCGCCGTCACGCTTTCCGATGCGCGACGCGCGTCGGCCAGTCTATCCTTCTACCGGCCCGGTGGCCCGCATCCCCTGGAGCGGCGTTGAGCGAACTTCCCGCGGATCCTGTCGATCGATGGCTGCTCGCGCTCGAGAAGCGGCACCTTGCCGAGCTCTCGTTCCAGGAAGTCCGGCGCGCGCTCCAGGCGCTCTCCTCTCTCTATGTCGAGCGACGGGACCACGCTCCGCTGGCGGACGCCTTTCGCTCCGCCGGCAAGCGCGCGGCCTACGCGATGTTCTACGGGCCGCTGCACTACCTCCTGATCCGCCGGATCGTGCGGGAACTTGCGGAAGGCTCCCCTCCTCCACGGAGGATCGTCGACCTCGGCTGCGGTACCGGGGCGGCCGGCGCGGCGTGGGCGCTCGAGGCGGACGGGACCGCCGAGATCCTGGGGATCGACCGGGCCGAGTGGGCCGTGAGGGAGGCCGCTCTCGGCTATCGCGAACTCCGCACGCGGGGCCGGACCCGCCGCGGGGACCTCGACCGATTCCTTCTCCCGGGCGCCGTGGACGCCGTCGTGGTCGCCTACACCGTCAACGAGATGGAGACCGCGGCGCGAGGCCGCCTGCTCGACCGGCTGCTCGCGGCCTCCTCGGGAGGAGCGAGAGTGCTGGTGGTCGAGCCGGTCTCGAAGCGGGTGGCGCCCTGGTGGAACGAGTGGCGGGAGGCGTTCGAGCTTCACGGCGGGCAGGCCAACGACTGGCGGTTCGCCGCGAACCTGCCCGAGCCGCTACGCCGCCTCGACCGCGCGGCCGGGCTCGACCACCGGGAGCTGACCGCGCGATCCTTGTGGCTCCCCGGTGCTCGAGACCGTCAGCGGCTTCCGAGAGGCCGGATCGTTCCTGACTGCGATGCAGGCGGTCCATGACCAGGGGCCGAAGTCCCGGCGTTCTCGAGTTCTTCCCGCCATCAAGGCCCGCCGATTACCGATTTCGCCATTGAAAACCGGCCCGGAACCCTTACATTCGACTGTGGACGGGAAGTCGACCGATGGACGAGCGTCTCGCCGGTACGGCGAGCCGTCATCGGCCGGGCGGCCGCCGGCACCGCTACGCGGTTCCGGTCGCCGCCGGGTTTCAAAATAAGCGACTGGCACCTTTGCCCCCCATGGGTGCCCGGTCACCGAGGCGCCCGCCAGCACCTTGCGGGTCCAACGCTGGCGGGCGCCGTTTTTTTTCGTGGCGTGGGGCCCGGCTCGCGCCGAGAGCGCGGCACCCGCACGGCTTGCGCCCGCGGCGCGACCGCGCACCCGTCAGATCGCCCCCGCGAACTCCCCCGGCGAGACGGCCACCTTCGGAAACGCGGCAAGGACCCCGCCGGAGAGTAAGGATGATCAGGCGAGGCCTGTCCGGATCCAAGAGGGCGCTGGGAAGCGACGCCGCGAGCCCATCACCTTCCCAGCGCACCCGTCTGGTCCTGGAACGGAGAGTCCAACTCCCTGGCGGCCCTTCCCTCGATCCGCTCGAAGATCAGCTGGCAGATCCGCGTGTAACCCGGCCGGACAACGAGAGGGATCGGCCCGTGGTTCATGATCTCGAGCGCGATCGTGCCGCGAAAAGAGTTGTGTATCGTGGGCGCTGTCATGTGCACGACGAGACCCAGACGGGCAAACCGGCTACGGCCCTCGACCCGGGCCGCGAGCCTCCCTTCCGAGGGAAGTTCGATCCGTTCCAGCGTCGCCGCCACGATGAGTTCGCGGCACGGAAGGACGACTGTGCCGTCCGTCTGAGTGGGGACCGGTTCGAGATACGGAGCGAGTTCCGGGATCTCCACCTCGTCGAGACGGATCGAGACCGATACCCCCTTCGTCGTGTAGAGCGCCGGCCGGAAGCGTCGGATGTCCACCCCGATTCGAAGGTCGAGAGCGGTGGGCGAGAACAGCTCGTCCGACGGCATCGGATCGATGACGAGATCGCCGCGCCGCAGCGCCTCACGAATCGCAGCATCCGAAAGAACCACCCGGCAGCCCCTACGAGGCGATCATTTCGGCGGGGACCCGGACGAACGCGGCGTCGCTCGCCGGGGACGCGGGAACGAGTATCCGCTCGACCCCGTTCTCCCGGCCGAGCACGTAGACCCGGAGTTTCCCGTCCACCGGGGCCTCCCGGCGCGGCTCTTCCGCGACCTCGACTCCGCCGCCGTCCGCGACGAACTCACGCGGCTCGAGGCCGCCGACACCCACGGTCTCGAGCCTGACGATGTACTCGCCCGAGAAAAGACCGGGACGGACCCTGCACCGGACGAACCCCTGATTGCGCATGCGTTCCTCCCTGCCGAATTGTAGACCCTGTCCGGCGTCGGTCGCGTCGGTTCATGCGCCACCGGCGGCTCCGGCGGCCTTCCCCCGGCCTGCAAGTCGCTGTGTTGTATGCCGTTCCCTGGCGAAAACGGAGTTGACTGCATCCAGGGTTTCTCGACTGTCGCCCAGTATCAAACCATCGCGGCGCTGCTCCACGATGCGTGTGCTGCCGAAAGAACCACGCGGCAGCCCCTACGAGGCGATTCTTCCGGTGGGGACCGGCATAAACCCGCTGGATCCACGACGAAGCTATAATGCCCCTCGGTCCCGGAGCCTCCGATGAGAAACGACCGTTCCGTGTTCGCGAGATCTCCCGAGATTCTGCAGGGAACCGCCGTGTTCTCCGGAACACGGGTGCCCATCGAGACGCTGATAGCGCACCTCGAAGCGGGCGATCGCCTCGAGGACTTTCTCGACGATTTCCCGACCGTCTCCCGGGAGCAAGCCATCGCGGCGCTGGAACTGGCCAAGGAGGCGCTGCTCCACGATGAAGGTGCTGCTTGACGAATGCCTCCCGCGCAGGCTGAAGCGGGCGATCCCCGGCCATCAGGTCGCCACGGTCCCGGAGGTTGGCTGGGCGGGCCGCAGCAACGGCGAACTCCTGGCTCTCGCGTCGGCGGAGTACGACGTCTTCGTCACGATCGACCGGAACCTGGCGGCCCAAACGCCGGTCGGAGCCGCGAAGATCGGCCTGATCGTTCTTCGAGCGAGGAGTAGCAGGTTCGCGGACCTGGAACCCCTGGTGCCCGACATTCTGAAAGCGCTCGAGTCGATCCAGCCCGGGCAGATCGTAACGGTGGGTGGCTGATCTCCCGCGCCGCCTCGAGGCTCCGGCTGACGCGCAAGCACGCCAATCACCGGTCCGATGCGATGACCTCTCGAAAGCCGGGCTCTCCGTGAACCGACACCGCGGAAGCCCAGAGGGAGCAGCCCATGGACCCCAAGCACCGCATCTACCTCGCCGGCCCGATCTCGGGATGCAACGACGACCAGCGCCGCCGCTGGCGGGACGATTTCAAGGGGATGTTCGGCCGCGACGTGGCGTTCGAGGACCCTTCCACCTGGGGTAACGACTGGAACCCGGAGCGCGAGATCGGCGCGCTCGAGACGAGCGACGTGGTGGTCGCCAACATGTGGCGCGAGTCGATCGGCACGACCATCGAATACGAGGAGTTAGCGGAGAAAGCGGCGCGGAGGGTGACCGATTCGAGTCATTTCCCCCCGCTTCGTCAACGACGCCGGCGTCCCGAGGCTGGAGCAGGAAGTTTCGGCCCCGGCTCGTAATGCGCCCCTCGCCCGCGTCCCTTGAGGACCGCACGACCCGACTCGCGGAGAGACTCCAGGAGCCGAAGCGACTCGGCGCGCGAGTAACCCGACAGGCGCCGCACATCGGCGTTCGTCAGCGTCCCCCGCTCCGCGAGTACGGCCTGCACGCGAAGTCCAACCGCCTCGTCGTCCAGGGGGAGAGTGTCGTCGGTCTCGCGCGCGCCCCGGAGTGCGTCGGAGAAAACTCGAGAAAGGCAGTAGGCCGTTCCGCGCCCTCGCCCCCGGGGTATCAGGTAGCCGCGCTCCCTCAGCTCCACGAGCTTTTCCGCAGCCTCGTCCTCTTCACGCTGCAGGCCCCGTGCGACGGTCCATCGGTCGACCTCCCCTCGATCGCTGACGGTCCTCAGAACGATCATGTCGTCCAGATCGAGCGGGCGGCCGGCACGCCGTTCGAAATCCACGAACCGCGCGAAGGCCGCGTGAGACTTCAGCGGGAGCACGAGTCGTACGTGAGCCTCGTCGGCCTCGTAGCGGGGCATCGCCTTGCCGAGACGAAGCAAGTCCTCGTAGATCCGGTCGACCCCCATGCCGGCGCGATTGACGTACCCAAGCCGCTGGAGTGCTTCGGCCAGCAGCGGATTGCGACGGACCGGCCGATGGCGCAGGACGTTTTCCGGATTGACCCCGCCCGTGAATCCGCCGGGGCTCGAGACTTCGAGTCGACCGGGGCGCAACTCGACGTAGATCGACTGGCGAAGAAAGTAGTCGCGATGCACGAGGGCGTTCAGGATCGCCTCGCGTGCGACCCACCACGTGATGTCCGGAGCGCTGATCTCCGCCAACCCGTCCGCCTGCAAAAGGGACATCTTCACGTGAGGCTCGAGATAACGCCTGACGGCCTCGAGCACCATGAGAACGGGACCGCGGAGATCGTGGCGCACGTCGTACCGGGTCGCGGTCGCGTACTTCAGGAAGATGACCTCGTGCTGGCCGGCCCATCGCGCGATCGCAGCCGGTCGGCCGACGAGCAGGATGGCGGCCAACGAGATCTCGCCGTCCCTCACGAGGTCAACGCCCGCCAGCAACTCCTCCGTCGAGAGCTTCAGCAGATCTCGCGATTCCTCGCCGCGCTCGAGCGAATCACGAAGCAGCTTCAACGCCTCGGGGTCGAGATCGCCGAGGGTCGCTCCGGGAACCGTTTCGGAGGTGAAATCCAGTCCACCTCGGCCGAGCGCGGCCCGCGCCAGGAGGGTGCCGGTCAACGGCTTGCACTCCTTACCGATCCGGATCTTCGAGATCCCCTCGCTGGTCGAGTGAATGGTCACCCCGCGGGGGACGTAGACGATGAGCACCCGCCCCTCGGGCTCCCGAAGTTCCTCGATCTCGACCGTCAGGTGCGGATCGGTCCCGTCGAAGATCGCCTTCCGAAGCCGCTCCGGCTCGAGATCGCCGACACCGGCGATCGCCTCGGCGCGCGTCGTCGCCCGGTCCCGGATCCCCAACACGATCGCGCCACCCCGCGCATTCGCGAGGCATACCACCGACACCTGGAGATCCTTCGCCTGAGACTTGAAGTCCCGGCCCGCATCCCAGGACTTGCACTCGAGCGTCTCGGACTCGAGGGCGTCCGCGGGCTCACTATCGAGCCGCCTAAGCAGCGCTCGGATCTCGGCGGAAGTTTGTCGCACGTCATAATAATACGTCATTTCACGAATGAGTCAATATTCATTAAAATGTTCGGAATGCGCCTGGAACAACTCACGGACTGTTCGAGGATGCGCCCTCAACCCCTTCGGCCACTGCGCGGCCGCCGTGGCGTTCCGACGGCCCGTAGGTCGGTTTCGTGTGGCGAGGGACGTGCCGCACTCCTCGTGCACGCCTGCCTCCGCAGCATCCCGGTCGTCCGAATACGAGGAGCTAGGATCAACCCGCCTCGCGAAACCGCCGGTACCTCTTCTCGAGTCGCTCCGGATCGGGATACAGCTTCCGCGAGTGTGGCAGGACGATCCTCTGCCCGTGCATTCCCTTGAGGCCGTGCAGCAGCATCGGCCCGTCCTCCTCGTCGAGGATCGACTGCCGCACCTCGATCACGTGATCGGGACGCACGGTCAAGAATTGACGATCATAGGCGGCGTGGTGGAGTTTGCAGAGCGCCAGGCCGTTCTGCACGATCGGCTCCCCCTCCTCGTCGGCGTCCGGGATGATGTGGGCCGCGTCAAGCAATTCTTCGTGCCGGAGTCGGCAGAGCGCGCACTGTCGGTGGTAAGCCAGGAGAACGCGCTCGCGGAAAGAGCGCTGATGGAGGCGGACACGCAGGGTCGCCGTGATGTACGAGCGGCGACCCGTCGCACCGAGGTCGATCGAATCAGCAGTCACCTCCGGGACGGCCCCGAGCCCTTGGCTCACGTGCTGCGCATCGTCGAGCGCGACCGTGAACTGGAGCGCGTGGCGATCGTCCCCGACGACATAAACCGGCCACGCGGCGAGGTACTTGCCCTCCAGAATCCCGTGGAAGTAGACGAGCGGGATCCGTCGGGCCATCGCCGTGCGAAGACCGCGGTTGTCCGGGTGGTCGGGATTTGTGCCACGGTAGGCGTAGCGGAGGAGGCCGTCGGAGCCGAAGGCGTCGCTGTAGGGCCCCCCCGCAGAGGTTCGGATCGAGAGGGGCACGTCCGGCAGCACTTTCGGTTTGAAGATTCCCTGCATGGAGACGAGAGGGACGCGCTCGCCGTCGAGTTCGAAGCCGCGAGAGAGGAGCAACCAGGGCAGGACGTCGCCGTGGAGGTCCACTTGCTGGCGGAGCCAGTCGAAGGATGCGAGGCGGATGCGGTGGTCGAATGATGTGGGAGGCATCGATTGATTCCCTACGTCATCAGGGCGGGAAAGCGGTTGTACCGATGCCGCCGACGGGTCCCCATCGACGCTCCGCCACAGCTATGACCGAGCAACGGCCAACACCTCGCGCCACTTCGTACCGAGACGTTCGTACGACTTTCCTCCCCCCCACACCATCCCCCCACTCCTCTCCACCTGTTCGTATGCCCACGCGGCGATCTGGATCGAGATACCCAGATCATGCGGCGCGTGAATTCTCGCGAATTCGTTGACCAGGGCGGTGCGGTGGTCGTCGTTCCGTCGCACCCATCTTTCGAGAAACCGCACATCCGGGAGAAAATCACTCTTCCTGGCGTTGCACGCCGTGTCGGCTAGCACGAAGTTGTGGGCGAGATCCACTTGATAGCGGCTCCACGGCACCAAGTGATCGACAGGCGACCCGCGGTCGAGCGGGCGCGCGCAGTAGAAGCACGTGCCATTCTGGATCTCACGAAGAAGTTCCCGGAAATCCGAGAGGTCAGTACGTTCCATTCCGAACAAGAAAGCGTGGAGGTCCGTCGCCTGACCGAGAAGGGTCTGGTTCGCCCTCAGTTTCCGGACGAAGTCTGCCCAGGCAGTACGCGCCATCCCTGTCACGAGCGGGTGAAACCGGCGCAGGTTGAAGGCAACGCCGGACCTGAGTGTGACCGTGTCGCCGTGGCCCGCGTTCTCGTAAAGGAAGTCAAGCACTCGCCCGGGGAGCCGCTGAAGTTTCCAGAGCGGCATAACCTTGACGACACGCGCGACCTCGGTGACGAGCGCACGCCATTCGCGCGCGTTACGCCGAACGTCTATTTGATAGGTGGAAACGCGCTCACGAACCTCGAGTACACGGCGCAGGACTGCGGCGCGGTCCCCAGCGTTCTGAGAAAGGATCGCTGCTGCTGTCTTCCTTCCGGGCGATGCCCAGGGCATGGCATGGTTCCAATAGTAGCCAACAAATTTCTCCGCGATCCGACGCACGGGGATTTCGAGAGGGCCGCCGCTGTCGTCGCCAATCTCGACTGCGAGGTCCGCTAAGGCGACGAGCAAGGCGAACTTGTACGTCGCGGTGAACTGTCCTTCCGAGAGCAGCGTCTGGAAGTTCTCCAAGAAGCGGATCTGGTCTTCGTGTGACGGCGGGTCGTAGTTCATCGGTCCGACCAGTACGCCGCCTTGTCCGGCAGGATCCACCGCACGCCGCCGCGAGGATCCTCTCGGTCGCCACGGTATCTTGGGATGAAATGAACGTGGAGGTGAAAGACCGTCTGTCCTGCTGCCTGACCGTCGTTCACGCCGAGGTTGTAGCCGTCGGGGTGGTGCTCCCGCTCGATGGCATGCTTCGCGCGGTCGAGGGCGTTCAACAGCGCGGCCCGCTCGTCCGAAGTCGCCTCGAAGAAGGACGCGACGTGGCGCCGTGGCACCACTAGCCCGCATTATTCATGAAGAACCTACTGCGACCGCGTATCTGCCCGCCCTGCTCGGCGTTCTCGGGCCTCGGACCCTCCACGTACGGTACAGACCGCGTCGGGTCCTCGGTCCTGCGAGCGCCAAGCATGACGGGCATCTCCACGGTCTCGCTACGGTTCTTCATGAATAATCCGGACTAGGGCGTGTCCGGGCGAGAGCGGATAACCGTCCCAGAGAGCGCGAACGAATTCATCCTCGTAGAACACGCGCCCTAGATCCGGTTCGCAGAACGGGCAGCGATCGCTCAAGGCACGCCTTATCGACGAAGTGGTGCCAGCTTCGTAACACCCGTTCACTTGCGCGGTCCACCGATTCCGCCGCTCTTCCACGCGATTAAACCGACGCGCCAGCTACGGCACACTCCCCCATCGCCTCCCCCCTCCCCGCGCCGTAATATCCCCCCGACATCCGGAGCGGCCCGAAAGTTCGGGCCCGGCAACCTGGGACGGACAACCCAAAGTGCCCTTCCGGGACCCGGGAAATTGGTCGGCGGCGAGGCGGCCGCTTAACGGGCGGCTCTACTGGGTCGCCTTCACCGTCCAGCACCCGGACTGGACCAGGGAGCGGGTGAGGCTCCCGCTCGGGACCCTGGTCCAAGCGACGGCGTGCCGGTGCGCGCGCTCCAAGACGTCGTGTCGCAGCAGCACCGGGCCGGGTGCGAGCGCGGGCTCCGGGAGGCGGTCGAGGAGGTCGTGCGGCGGGTGGTGCCGGAGGAGGCTGTCCCGGGAGAAGCCCGGCGTCGAGATCGTCGTGAACCCGTCCGGGTCGTTCGTCTCGGGCGGGCCGTCCGCCGACACGGGGCTCACGGGGCGCAAGCTCGCGGTGGACGCTTACGGCCCGCGCGTGCCGCACGGCGGCGGGGCGTTCTCGGGGAGGGACCGGTCCAAGGTGGACCGGTCGGGGACGTACGCGGCGAGGTGGCTCGCGAAGAACGTGGTCGCGGCGGGGATCGCGAGACGGTGCCTCGTCGAGATCGCGTACGTGATCGGCCGCGCCGAGCCGGTCTGCGTCGAGGTGAACACGTTCGGGACGGCGGCGTGCCCCGACGAGGCGATCGCGGAGGCGTTGAGGGGGCGGTTGGGGTAGGGCGAGCGCGGGGCGGCCGGGGCTGGGGGTTGCATGGCTGCAACCAGGCTCGCATTCTGGCTTGACCGCGGCAGGATGTTGTTCTCGTAGTCTGCTTCGCGGTTCCCGAAGAGAAGCAACCCGCTCGTGGCCGGGACCTCGAGACCATGATGGTCCGTCGCGAGTCAGGGCGTCTCCATCTCGCGCCGGGCAAGGTTTGGACTCCGGATGTCTGTCCTGAGTCCGATATGCTGGGAATTGCGGTCAGCGGTCAATCGCGACGAGTCGATGCAAGTTACTGTGCTGCATTCGCTTACGATAGGACGGGGGCTCCGGCTCCTCACTATTGCTTTGCATAACGATCCGCAATTCACTCATTCCGAAGCGCCGGACCCGAATAGTGGTCCGGGAGCGTAGCGAGCCCCTCGACGTTGGCCTTTCATGGTGAGGTCGCCGTCATCGACGAGCCGGCGAAGCTCGAGATACGCCTGGCGAGGGGGCATCCGAGTCAGCCCCGACAGGCACCCTTTTGAACGACCCCGCGCGCCGCGATCATCGATGCTTCCGTCCCGATGAGCACTTGGCGTCTCGCTCAAGCAAGCAACCAGCAAGCAATCTCTTCCGTCGCAGCTAACTGATATCAAACGAGTAGCTCCTTGAGCGGCGCCTCCAAGGCGCTCTGGGATGGCAGTCAATTAAGCAATCTTGCCCACGCCCGGTCCTCGGCCTGGGCTTGCCCAGGAGGGCAGGTAGCGGCGAATCCGTGTGCCGGCACCCGGATCCGCGACCACGGCAAGAGTACGTGGCTCGAGTCGAAGCTGCGGGAAACGGTCGAGAGTCACGGGCCGGAGGTTGCCTGGCAGCAACCATGTTCGCTTACACTCTTGCGGCGACGACTCATCAACCCTTAAGTTCCGTGTGGCGGGATAACGCAGGTTCGTTCGCCCCGGATCTGCCGCAATCCCACCGGCTCGCGATCGAAGCGGCGAGCGAACCGGACGTCCCTTCGGAAGACCCGGGGCGTCGTTTCGAACGCGCGTTTAGGCTCCGAATCCTGGAGGTGGTGGATGACCAAGCCTGACAGTCGAACAGCCTACAGCCCCGACATCGCGATCCCCCCGGGGGAGACGCTGCTCGAAACGCTCGAGACGGTCGGGATGACGCAGGATGAGCTGGCGAGCCGGACCGGAACGCCGATCGAGACGATCCATGGCATCGTCGAGGGCAGGGCGGCGATCACGCCCGAGACTGCGCTCCATCTCGAGTCGGCGCTGGGCGTCCCGGCGAGCTTCTGGAACGCGCTCGAACGCAACTACCAGGCGCGCAAGGCGCGCCTACGGTAGCGGAGACTGAACGTCGGGGTCAGGATCAGACCTCCGGGGCCAGGGGTTCCCTGGCCGCAACCGGTAATCGCATTCTGGCTTGACCGCAGGGATGCGACGGCGTATTATCTAACTGAGCGAAAGCTCTTATCCCCCCCAATCCTTCGGGCGTGGGGCGCGAGGCTGCCGTCAGGCAGCCTCAGCTTTTTATGACCATCACCAACGTCTACATCGACGGCTTCAATCTGTACTACGGCTGCCTCAGACGCACGCCGTTTCGGTGGCTCGACGTCTCGCGCCTCTCGTCACTCCTCCTTCCGCGAGACCATCGTATCCACCGCATCCGATACTTCACGGCACGTGTCAGCAAGCGCCCCGACAACCTGGACGCCCCCACACGTCAAGACGCCTACCTTCGCGCATTGGCCACGATCCCGAATCTCACCGTGGCGTTTGGCCACTTCCTCAAGTCTCAGACGATGATGCCTTTGGTGAAACCGCTTCCGGATGGAACGACGTACGTGCGCGTGGTCAAGACCGAGGAGAAGGGCTCCGACGTGAATCTGGCCTGTCATCTCCTGCTCGACGCCTTCCGCGGAGACTGCGACGCCGTCTTCATCATTTCGAACGACTCCGATCTCCTCGAGCCGATCCGGATCGCGCGACAGGAATTTGGGCTCGCCGTCGGAATCGGCTGCCCGCACGAACACATCAGCCGGGCGCTCCTCCGCGAAGCCGGATTCGTCCGGAAAATCCGACGAGGAGCACTCAGCGCAAGCCAGTTTCCTTCGGAGCTTTTCGACACCAGCGGGCGGATCACGAAACCGGCGACGTGGTGAATCGGACTTGACTGCGGAGCTCCCGCTCCGTACTATCTTGATGAGCGAAAGCTCTTATCCCCCCATGGCTTCGGGTGTGGGGCGCGAGGCTGCCGTCAGGCAGCCTCAGCTTTTTTGAGACCATCACCAACGTCTGCATCGACGCCTTCAAGGGGCCCGTCCATCCTGAGCGATTGACGGCTGCTCGAAACAGGACGTTACTAGTCCTGTTTGAATGGGCAGATCCGGCCGGAATGACCGGGCGGAAACGGCGGAACGCGGCGCGCCGCGGCAACCGGGGGAGAATGGGGTCAGACATGACCGTCGCAACAAAGCCGGCGCCGCGACGCGTTCCCCGGCTCGCAGCGGTGAGGCCCCGGCCGGTTTCCGCCGTCCATCGGATATCCTCGACGGCGCGGAGGCGGCGTTGATTCTCTTCGTCGACAAAACCTGGAACGACGAACCCGCGCTTTCGGGGGAGATCGTCCGCGTCGAGTTGCGGCCGCGAGGCGGCGGCATCGTCGTCACGGTCGATGCGCCGTTCCACGACGACCCGCCGCCCCCTGCCCCGCCCGGCGCGACCGACCGGCTGTGGGAGCACGAGGTGGTCGAGGTCTTCCTGCTCGGCCGCGACGACGCCTACCTCGAGGTCGAGCTGGGCCCGCACGGGCACTACCTCGCGATCGAGCTTCGCGGCGTCCGCAATGTCGTCCGGAGCGGCCTGCCTCTCCCCTACCGAGCCCGCGTCGACGGCGCGCGATGGACCGGCGAGGCGGAGATCCCCGCGGAGTTCCTGCCCCCGGGCCTCGACCGCGTCAACGCGTTCGCGCTCCACGGCGCGGGCGCCGCGAGGCGCTTCCTCGCCGCGTTCCCCGCGCCCGGCCCCCGGCCCGATTTCCACCGCCTCGACGCCTTCGGCGAGCTGCGACTCGACTGAGCCGACCACCTTTGCGGGCGGACCCGCGTTTCGGTATCGTGAAGCCGGTTCCCGACTTCGATGCGACCCGTAGCGGCCCTCGGCGCGCGCGGCCGGTCCTTCCCTTAAAGGCCGCGCGCGGCGCGGAGCGAGGCGGAGCGGCGATTATTCCGTGATCCGCCGAGCGTGCCGCGAGGGTCGAATCGAAGGCGGGAGTCGGCGTCGCGAGGCGATTCTCAGAGGGAGGAGACGAGATGGCGGCCATCGAGAGCACCCCGGAATTCGTCAAGGCAGCGTACGCGAGGATCGCGAAGAACGTGGAGGCGGCGAGGGCGCGCCTCGGCCGGCCGCTCACCCTCGCCGAGAAGGTGCTCCTCGGCCACCTCGACGACCCGGCGACGGCAGGACCTCGCGCGCCGGGGAGAGCTACCTCCAGCTGCGGCCCGACCGCGTCGCGATGCAGGACGCGACGGCCCAGATGGCGCTCCTCCAGTTCATGCAGGCCGGGATCCCGCGCGTCGCGGTGCCGACGACGGTCCACTGCGACCACCTGATCCAGGCGCAGCGACGGCGCCGGCGACGGACACGGCGCGACGCGCTCGACGAGAACCGCGAGGTCTACGACTTCCTCGCGCAGCGTCTCCGCGAAGTACGGCATCGGCTTCTGGAAGCCGGGCGCCGGGATCATCCACCAGGTGGTCCTCGAGAACTACGCGTTCCCCGGCGGGATGATGATCGGCACCGACTCCCACACGCCGAACGCGGGCGGGCTCGGGATGTTCGCCTCCGGCGTCGGCGGCGCCGACGCGGTCGACGTGATGGCCGGCTTCCCGTGGGAGGTGAAGTACCCGAAGCTGATCGGCGTCCACCTCACCGGCGAGCTGAACGGCTGGACCTCGCCGAAGGACGTCATCCTCTACCTCTGCGGCGTGCTCACCGTGAAGGGCGGCACGAACGCGGTCGATCGAGTACTTCGGCCCGGGCACCGGCGTCGATCTCGCTGCACCGGCAAGGGGACGATCACCAACATGGGGGCGGAGCTCGGCGCGACGACGTCGATCTTCCCGTTCGACGCGCCGATGGACCGCGTATCTGCGCGCCACCGAGCGCGGCGGCGCTCGCCGACCTCGCCGCGGCGAACCGCGCGCTCGCTCGACGGCCGACCCCGAGGTGGCGAAGAACCCCGCGAAGTACTTCGACGCGGGTCGTCGAGATCGACCTCTCGACGCTCGAGCCGCACGTCGTCGGCCCGCACACTCCCGACCTCGCGCGCCCGATCTCGAAGATGGCCGAGGCGGTCGCGAAGGAAGGGCTACCCCGACGCGATCTCGGCGGCCCTGATCGGCTCGTGCACGAACTCCTCCTACGAGGACATCTCGCGCGCCGCCGACGTCGCGCCGGCAGGCGAAGGCGCACGGGATCTCCATCGACGGTCCCGTTCCTCGTCACGCCCGGGCTCCGAGCAGATCCGCGCGACGATCGACCGCGACGGCCAGCTGGCCGAGCTCGAGACGATCGGCGCGACGGTGCTCGCCAACGCGTGCGGGCCGTGCATCGGCCAGTGGAAGCGCGACGAGCTGAAGCCGGGGGAGAAGAACTCGATCGTCACCTCGTTCAACCGGAACTTCCCGCGCCGCAACGACGGCAACCCGGAGACGCTCGCGTTCATCGCGAGCCCCGAGATCGTCATCGCCTACGCGCTCGCCGGGCGGCTCTCCTTCAACCCGCTCGACCGACCCGATCGACGGCGGCCGACGGCTCGAAGTTCGCGCTGCGCGCCCCCGACGAAGGCGCCCGACCTCCCGGCGAACGGCTTCGTCCGGGACGCGACCGGCTACCTCGCGCCGTCGGCGGACGGGAGCCGGGTCGACCTCCGTGTCGCCCCCGACAGCGAGCGGCTGCAGCTCCTGGCCCCGTTCGCCCCGTGGGACGGGAAGGACTTCGTCGAGCTGCCGCTCCTCCTCAAGGCGAAGGGGAAGTGCACCACCGACCACATCTCGCCCGCCGGCCCGTGGCTCACGCTACCGCGGCCACCTCGACAACATCAGCGACAACATGTTCACCGGCGCGGTCAACGCCTTCACGGGGGAGCCGGGCACGACGCGAAACCCGCTGACCGGCGAGGCGGGACAGAAGGTCCCGGCCGTCGCGCGGGCGCTCAAGGCGGAAGGCGCTGCGCTGGGTCGTGGTCGGCGACGAGAACTACGGCGAGGGATCGAGCCGCGAGCACGCGGCGATGTCGCCCCGCTACCTCGGCGCCGCCGCCGTCATCGTCCGCTCCTTCGCCCGCATCCACGAGTCGAACCTGAAGAAGCAGGGGATGCTGCCGCTCACGTTCGCGACCCGGCGGACTACGAGAAGGTGCGCGAGACCGACCGGATCAGCCTCCTCGGCGCTCGCGGCATCTGGCGCCCGGCAAGCCGCTCGACGCGGTGCTCCACCACGACGACGGCACCGAGGACCGGATCGTTCTCCGGCACACGCTGAACGCCGAGCAGATCGGCTGGTTCCGCGCGGGTTCGGCGCTGAACGTCATCAAGACGCACGGCGGGGCCGCTCCCCGCGCCTGATGGCGCGATCACGGGAAACCCGATTCGCGATGGCGAGCCACAGCTGATCGTGCTCGCCGCGTGGGGGGTCGTCGGCTTCGCGCTCGCGATCCGTCTTTTCCGCCGGCAGTAGGCGGGAAACCCGAAGTCAGGGAGCCGGCACCAGCACCAGCGCCGAGAGCGGCGCGAGATCGAGGGTCACCGACTGCGCATGGCCGTGCATCGGGACCGGCTCGGTGTGGACGAACTCCGCGTGACCGTACCCGCCTCCGCCGAAGGCACCGTCGTCCGAAGAGAAGCGCCGCGCGTACCGCCCGACCCAGGGCATTCCGACCCTGTACCGGTCGCGCGGCACCGGCGTGAGATTGAGCACGACGGCCACGTGGCTCTCGCCGTCGCGCCTCAAGTACGACATCACGGAGCTGTCGTGGTCGGTGCAGTCGATCCAGGCGAAACCCGACGGGTCGGGGTCCGAGCGCCACAGGCAGGGGGTCCCGAGGTAGAGCCGCCCCAGTTCTTCCATGAACCGGCCGAAGGCCGCCCGCATCGGATCGTGCACGAGGTGCCAGTCGAGGCTCACGTCGTGGTTCCACTCCTTCCACGGCGCGAGCTCGGTTCCCATGAACAGGAGCTTCTTCCCCGGACGGGTGTACTGGTACGCCAGGAGGAGCCTCAGATTCGCGAACTTTTGCCAGACGTCCCCCGGCATCTTGTCGAGCAGCGAGCGTTTGCCGTGGACCACCTCATCGTGTGAAAGCGGGTTCACGAACCGCTCGGAGCCCTCGTAAAGCATGGCGAACGTCAGGTCGTTCTGGTGGAAGCGGCGGTGCACCGGGCTCCTCGCGAAGTACCCCAGCGTGTCGTGCATCCACCCCATGTTCCACTTGAACGTGAAGCCGAGCCCCCCCTCCCGCACCGGCCGGCTCACCCCGCCCCACGCCGTGGACTCCTCGGCGATCATGAGGCACCCCGGCTGCTCGATCCGGACCGTCTCGTTCAGCGTTTTGAGAAACTCGATCGCCTCGAGATTCTCGCGCCCGCCGAATGCATTCGGCAGCCACTCCCCTTCCGCGCGACTGTAGTCGAGGTAGAGCATCGAGGCGACGGCGTCGACGCGCAGCCCGTCCACGTGCATGTCGCCGAGCCAGTAGAGCGCGTTCGAGGTCAGGAAGTTCCGGACCTCGGTCCGCCCGTAGTTGAAGATCAGCGTCCCCCAGTCCGGGTGCTCGCCGAGCCTCGGGTCGTCGTGTTCGTAGAGCGCGGTCCCGTCGAAACGGCGAAGCGCGAAGTCGTCCTTCGGAAAGTGAGCCGGGACCCAGTCCACCACCACGCCGATGCCGTTTCGGTGGCAGTGATCCACGAGGAACCGGAAGTCGTCGGGGGTGCCGAAGCGCGCCGTCGGCGCGAAGTAGGCCGACACCTGGTAGCCCCAGGAGCCCGAGAACGGGTGCTCCGCCACCGGCAGCAGCTCGATGTGGGTGAAGCCGAGCCGTTTGACGTGCTCGACGAGACGCGGGGCGATCTCGCGGTACGTGAGGAACCGGTCCCCCTCCTCGGGCACGCGCGCCCAGGAACCGATATGCATCTCGTAGAACGCCACCGGCTCTCGGCGCCAATCCCGGTGCGCTCGCGCCTCCATCCACTCCCGGTCCCCCCACTCGTACGACGTCGCGAAGATCTTCGACGCCGTGCCGGGGGGCGCTTCCATGAAGAACGCGAACGGGTCCGCCTTCGGGCGGATCATCCCCTCGTGCGTCTTGATCTCGAACTTGTACTGAGCGCCGGCGCGCGCGCCGGGAACGAACAGCTCGAAGATGCCGGAGCTGCCGAGCGCCCTCATCGGGAGCAGCCGCCCGTCCCACCGGCAGAAATCCCCCACGACGCTCACGCGGCGCGCACTCGGCGCCCAGACCGCGAACGCGACCCCGTCGACCCCGTCGATCGTGCGCGGATGCGCGCCGAGGCAGTCCCACAGCCGCCGGTGGGTTCCCTCGTTGAACAGGTGGAGATCCACGTCGCCGATCGTCGGCAGGAACCGGTACGGATCGTCCCGCTCCCAGATCTCTCCGTCGCCGAACCAGTAGCGGATCCGGTAGCGGAGAGGAAAGCCGGCGCCCGGCAGGAACGTCGCGAAAAGGCCATGCTCGGACAGGCGGGACATGACGACACTCGCCGCCCCCTCGACCAGGCACTCCGCCCCGACGGCGTCGGGATGCATCGCGCGGACGACGACCCCATCGCGCCCCCCCGCCGACGCGGGGTGCGCGCCGAGCACGCGGTGCGGCTCGGTGTGATCTCCCCCCAGGAGACTCGCGGCCTCCGCGGTGTCGATCCTGAGAATGTCGAGGAGACCCTCCGCCATCGTCGCTCCATGCGTGTGCGAGTTCAGCTCGCTTGCGAATCAGGGAGCATAGGCGACGGGAGGGGGGGGCTGCAACATGGGGCGCGACACCAAGGCGGATCGGTCTCTCGAAACCGCCGTTCTCGAACCGCGCGCATTTGCCGAAAACCTACAGCTCTTGCAAAGAGCCGATTCACCACATACAATAGCCTCCTTGGAAAACAATAACTCGTCTCCCCGCAAAGTCTTGCTCACGAGCGTCTGCCAGCCGCTCGGTGGCCGGTACGGCGATTCCGAGAGCGTCGGCTACGAGTTGCTCTTCGCGCAGGTCACCCGCGCGCAGGGACTCTTCAGCCCCCGGTCGAACCATGTGGCGTTCGGCCTCGAGTACATCGCCGAGAACCTCGAGACCCCGACCACCGTCCTCCAGTACCCCACGAAACGCGATCTGATCCGCGAGCTCGAACAAGGGTACGACTTCGTCGGTGTTTCGTTCGTCCTGGCCACCTACCACCGCATGAAAGAGATCGTGGCGCTGATCCGGAAGCATTCGCCGCGATCGAAGATCGTTCTGGGGGGATACGGGACGGTCGCGCCCGACGAGATGCTGCTGCCGTACGGCGACCATCTCTGCCGCGAAGAGGGGGTCGCGTTCATGCGGCGGCTCCTCGGCGAGCCCGAGATCGCGATGCCGTACCGCCACCCGCTGATCATCAATCTGCTGAGGGTGTTCGGAAAGAAGACCTCCCGCACGGGGATCGTGTTCGGCGGCCTGGGGTGCCCGAACGGTTGCGATTTCTGCTGCACCTCCCACTTCTTCTCGCGCAAGCACATCCGCCTCCTCCCCACGGGGGCCGACATCCATCAGGTCGTCGAGCGGTACCACGAGGTGGACCCCAATCTCTCGATCCTGATCATCGACGAGGACTTCCTGCTCAACCGCCGCCGGGCGATGGAGTTCCGCGACTGCGTCCTCAAGGCGGGGAAGCAGCTCTCGATCTTCGTCTTCGCGAGCATCAAGGCCGTGAGCCAGTACACGGTGACCGAGATCCTCGAGATGGGGATCGACGGCATGTGGATCGGCTACGAGGGGACGCGGTCCGGCTACGCCAAGCAATCGGGCCGGCCGGTCGAAGAGGTCTTCAACGAATTCCGGGAGCACGGCATCACCGTCCTCGCCTCCATGATCGTCGGCTTCCCGTACCAGACGCCGGAGATCATCGAGGAAGAGCTGACGGGGCTGCTCGCGCTGAAGCCCGTCTTTTCGCAGTTCCTGATTTACGGGCCGTGCCCCGGGACGCCGTTCTACGAGCAGGTGCTCCGCGAGGGAACGCTCATTCCCGAAGTGGTGAACGACAAGGAGCGATTCTTCCGCCAGGGAGCCGGGTTCCACTCGATGGTGCAGCATCCGACCATGTCGGCGAACGAGATCGAGACCGCGCAGCGGCGCGGCTTCGAAGAGGACTTCCGCCGGCTGGGGCCGTCCCTGTACCGGACGGTGGAGCGGTGGTTTGAGGGGTATCTCACGTTGCGGGAGTCGCCGAACCCGTTCCTGCGGGCCAAGGCGGAGCAATACGCCACCCACATCCGGAAAGCGTATCCTTCGTTTCTTGCCGGGAGGATGTTCGGGCCCACGCGGGCCGTGCGCCGCGGGATCGCGGATCTCGAAAGGCGGCTTCACGCGACGCTGGGCGCCCCCACGGTGAAAGAGCGTCTCGAATCGACGGCGGCGGTCGCGCTCGCCGCATGGACGGGCCTCACGCTACGTCTCGGCCTGTTCCAGCACCCGCGTCTCGTCCGGGAGACGTTCCGGCTGGCCGAGGCCAGGTCCGGGCGCACCTGGGCGCGGCTTGGCGGCAGGCTCTCCCAGGAAGGAACGTCGGTGGCCGTCGAGCGCCGGCCGGCTTCCACGGTCTGGGTGCGCGTCGAGGGGTCGCTTTCGGGGGCGGTGGCGGAGCGCTTCGCGACGCACCTCAGGGCCGCCATGGATCGAAAAAAAGATCGAGTCGTGCTCGACCTCGGGAGCGTGGCGAACCTCGAGGAGGGCGCGGCGCGCCACCTGGCCGAGGGGCTTCGAAGCTACAGCCACCGCATCCGCGTCGTCCTCCCCCACGTCGGGGAGTTCGCCGCGATCGCGGCCGTCTTCACCAGCTACCGGTAGTCGTTCCCGGCCCTCTCCCTCGCTCAGGCCGCGGGTCGCCCCTCGCCGGCAACGATCTTCATCGCCATCGCGAACACGGCGAAGGCCATCGCCAGCCTCCACCACGCGATCGGCAGAAATCCGAACAGGTGCTGCGAGGAAAGCAACTTCGCTCCGATGCTGCAGAGCAAGGCGAGGGCCGCGAGAACGAGCAGTACCCAGCACGCGTGTTTCATGAGACACCCCTTTGAGCTCTCGAGTCGATCCGCCGCTCGCGGCGCGGCTCGCGGGAGCGGGCTCCGCTCCTGCTTATCCCGCTCCCAGGACTCTCTTCGCCTCGGCGATCGCCGTGCGGAATCCTTTCGTCGCGCGCAAGGCCCTGACCCGCGCTTTTTCCTTCGGCTTGAGCTGCTTCAGGTAGCCCATGTAGCTGCCCTGGAGCTTCAATTGGGCCCGCCGTTCCGGGGAGAGCTTCAACTGGCGCTTTTTCGGCTCGGGCGCCAGGAACGCGCCGCGCCCAGCGCCGTTCGTGAGAGCGATCAGTCGCCCAAGCGACCGGTCGATCGCGGTGAGTGACTTGCGGATGATGCGGACCTGCTTTGTGATCGGGTTGCGGGAACGCTTCGGCACGGTAGATCCTCCTGAGTGGAGTCGATCATAACACGGAAAGTGGGAGGCCATGCTATGATCCCGCCGCGGTCGGTGCCGTCACCTTGGAAGTCTGAGACTTTCACCCGACTCGGACACTCCGGCCAAGGCACCCTCGTGCACACTCTTCGCAACGTATCGATCTGCTGGAGGACGTGACGATGGAACCCGGGAAGAAGACTCGCACAAGGACCACCGCGGTGGCGAGGGAGAAGGGAGCGCTTTCGACCGCGAAGGCCGGCGGAACGAAGAAGACGGCCGGCGCCCAAGACGCCGGACGTCCTGCTTTCATCGCGGAGGAGGACCGCCGCAGGCTGATCGCGGAGGCTGCCTATCTCGCGGCGGAGCGCCGCTCGTTCCAGGGTGGCAGCGCCGAGCAGGACTGGATCGAGGCCGAGGCCGAGATCGACGCGACGTTGCTCCGGCACAAACAGTCCAACAACACCTGAGATCGTTGCGGCACGACGCGACGGGAAGCGTCGACATCAAGGCGGCGCTCGTCAGGGCTTCTTCTTCGGCTGTTTGTCCATCTTGATCTTCGCCTCTTGCTGGTGCTGGATCTCCTTCCGTTTCTGATCCTTCTCCTTGTCTTTCTTGCCGCCTTTGTCGCCCATCGGGCATCTCCCTTCTCCTTCGTCCCCGTTCCCCTCGTACCGGTCTCGACGATAGCCCCATTTGGGAATGGAGTCCATCGCCCCGCTCGAGGCCCCACTCGGATTCCTGACCGGAAGAACCACGTTCCCGCGAGCCTGGACGAGCCCTGGCGCGCCACCGAGCGCCAACCGCACTCCGATGCGTGTCGAGCGCCGGCGACCGGCTACTGCACGCGAGTGTGAGGGCGCGTGTCGTGCCGCTCGGTCGCGCCATCGCCGATCTTCACCGACCAGGAAAACTCGCAGCGCCCCGGGATGGATGGATCGCAACGCAACTCGATCCGGATCCGCGCGCCCTCGGCGACCTCGACCGTGTCCTCGAGGGGGAAGAAGATCCTTCCCCAGTGGGTATCCGGGGCGCCGACGGCATTGGTCAGCACGCGGCCATCGCACATGTCCGCGGTGAACCACGCCGCGAGCGCCGACAGCTTGCCCGCACGGGCCGCCGTGAACAGCTGCGCGCCCACGAACGGCCGATCGGCCTCCTCCAGCGAGCAGGTCTGGGTATCGTGGGTCCACAACATCTGCGGCGGCGCGAGGAGATCGTCGGTCGTGATGCGGGCCTCCGTCATCAGCAGTTCGTTCGCGCTGATATCCGCGATCGCGGTGGTGTCGACGCCGTGCGGACGCGCGCGCCAGTGCGCGAGGCTCTCGTCGAGGTCGCGCATCCACGCCGGCGCGAGCCATGCGGTGACGCGATGGGGGACGATCTTGCCGCCCGGCGCCAGCCAGCGATCGCGAGCCATGACGAGCGGCGCGAGCATGTTCTCGTCGACGCCGAGTCCGCCCATCCACTCGGAGATGACGACGTCCACCTTCTCCGGAAGATCGACATCCTCGAGGTCGGCCTGGATCACCTCGATACGATCGGCGAACCCGTTTCGCGCGACCATCTCGCGAGCGACGATCGCGATGTCCGTGCGCTCGACCGCGTAGACCTTCCGTGCGCCGGCCTGCGCCGCGAAGATGCCGAGGATCCCGGTGCCCGCACCCATGTCGAGGACGACCTGACCGGGCTGGACCACCTCCGCGATCGCCCACCGATAGGCTTCGTTGCGGACTTCATCCCGCAGCATCCAGCGGTGGAGGGCGAGCTGGGCGTAGGCGTCTGGCATCGGTGGCGGATCATACACCGTACCGGGCGCACGGATCTCTTCGCCGACGCGCCACCCGACGACCCCTTCCGCAACTTGGATTCGTGCGCGTCAAGCGTCCGATCGCGAGACGTGAGGAGTTCTTGGTAGGCACAAGTCCTGGGGAGCGCACCGTCGACTCGACGGGCGATCCTCCCGTTCTTCCGTATCGCGATTACGCAGGCGTGTCGTTTTTCCCGTCCGCTTTCTCCGGGCCGGCCGGTGGGATCCGTGAGGGAGTCGAGCCTGTGGCGCGCTTCCGCACGTCGAGGGCCTCCGGCGCCTCGTGGAGTCTCCCGTTCCGCCGCTATTCCGCTGGATCCGGCCGTGCGTAGCGTCGTCCCCGACAGACGGTATGCTTCTTGCTGCCCATCGCTCGGGAACCAGGACGCGGGGCATCTCGAGGGCAGCGCGCCTCGGCGCGCGGCCACTCACGGCGAGCGAAGAGGGAGGAATCCCATGGCGTGGGTCAGCCAGAGCACCGACACCGACCCTGTGCGCTCCGCCGCGGCGGCGCCTGCCTCGGTCCCGCACGGAACCGCGCCGCAGCTCGTCAACGAACGCAGCGAGAAATCGGAGATGAGCCAGATGGCGAACGTCGGCAAGTCGCTTCGGATCAAAGGCGAGTTGAGCGGGGACGAGGACCTCACGATCGACGGCGCCGTCGAGGGGAAGATCCTTCTGCACGGCCACAACCTGACGATCGGGCAGAGCGGCCGAGTCACCGCCGAGGTGGGCGCCAAGTCCATCATGGTGGGCGGCGAGCTGAAGGGAAACATCACCGCGGACGACAAGGTGGAGATCTCGGCCACGGGTACCATGAAGGGGGACATCCGCGCCCCGCGGGTCGTCCTGGCGGACGGCGCCCGCTTCAAGGGGAGCATCGACATGGACGGCAAGGGCGCCGCGGCGCCCCGACCGACCGCCGTGGAGAGCGCGCGATCCCCTGCTTCGTGAAGGGCCTGCAACCCGCTTCTGTTCACCGGGTTCCAAGCGCCGTCGACTCGAGAATGAAGTTCTTGCCAGGGAAAGCGTCAGGGATTGAGCTCGAATCGCCCGTGATGGCCAACTTCACCGGCAAGCCGTCGGCTGCTCGTACTCCGTTTCATCGGCTGCCCTCCGCGTGCATCACGGACGACCACAGAAATAGTACGCGGCACCGATTGCTGATGCCTGTTCTGCGAAGGACACGAAAAGCAGAGTTCCGATCCACGGATCTTCGCACCCGCGACCAGGAACACTCACAGGCGAACACCGCGACGCGCAAGATGATCGTCCTCGGTTCGCCTGCGCACCCCTACTGCTCACACGGAGATACCGGAGGCATCCGGAACCTCGGGGTTCGGTCATCCGGAAACGGCCCCACGGTTACCTCGGCGACAGCTCGGGTGTCCTTCGCAGTCCGAAGCGTTGCAGAGAACCACGTCTGTTGTATGCCGGGCCCGGTCACCTCCCCACGGAGCACTACCGCCGCGCTGAGCTGGCAGATTGCGAACTCCCTGGAGAGCTTGGCGCGTCCGCTGACGAAGAAACCGCTAACGCATTCCACGTCCGTGCAGGAGTCGGGAACAGCGAAGCGTCCGGCATCGTCCGTCAGCCCACGGACGTTTGCGCCCCGGACACACATGAGTACCGCATTTTGCACGGGTTGCCCTTCGGGGTCGAGCACCGTCACGTCAACGACGGCTGCGCCAGCGCTGGATAGCGCAATGAACCCGAAAGAGAAAACAGCAACCCACCTTGCCATCCAATCGCCACTCATGCAGGACTCACGCGCTTGGATCGTTCGCACAGGTTATCGTAAGCTTATATCCGAGGGGGGTGCCAAACGCTGCCCTCGCGGGGAAAGCCATGCTGCCGGAGATGAGATCCCGAGAAAACGGCGCCACGTCCTCGAACCTCCGCAGTGCGTTGTCGCAATCGCGCTCGATGATGCCTTTCTCCGCGCTCAAGTTTTTGCCGGTTGTCGCAGTGCTTCTTGCATCGTGTTGCGCGCCGCAGCGAAAGATCGCCACCGCCTCCCCGACGATCGCCACCGCTCCATCGGGCAAGGTCGCAATGACGTTCCTCCAGGATCCCTCCGCGACGTCGGCAGCACAGGAGGACCGATTCAGGTGGAGCCTGATCCCTCCGTCGGCCCGAACCGAGCTCAGCATGCCAGATTACCCGTCCGCCGCGGCGGCGGCCGGCGTATCCGCGTTCACGGTCGTGTTGCGCATTACAATCGACGCGCTTGACGGGAGGATCAGGAAGGTCACGCAAAGCCCACTCGCACCTCCAGTTCCGGCGCCTTTGAGCGAGAATTCCGTATCGCCGCTGAGCGTGCGGTTCGGCTTTGGCGCTTCCGCCCAGGATACCTGGAAGCCATCGGCCCCGCTCCAACCGACGCTGCGGGCAACCCTCGGACAGAAAGGATCCCTGTCCCCGTCATCTACGATGTCCGTTTTGGTTTCAAGATCGACGAGAAAGGTGCTGGCGTCACGGCTGGCGGCCGGTAGGGAGACCCGATCGCCGCGCCTCGACGCGCGGACTTCCGTCACCTCCTACGTCATTTGGTTGAGGCGTTGGCTTGGAAGCAGCACTCGCGCCGCTCGCCACGCCAGCGCTTGAATCAGCTCCTCCTGGAGCGCCATAGCGCTCCAGCATGGCTATGAACCCGCGGTCCGCGGCCATTCGGTTCAGCGTACTGTCCACCACCCGCGAGTCCGCGTCCGGATTCGCACTAGCCCAAGAGTCGATCTCGGCGCCTAGCGCATGAAACGCGGCCATTATCGAAACGGCCCGCGGATCGCTGCGTTGCGCTCTGGACTACCGTCCAGGCACGGAGAAAAGCGGGCGCGAGCGGGTGCCGCGTATGTACGCGGACGCTCAGCATTTCGTCACGGGGGCTTGCTGATGGGCCGTCGGCTGTCGGCACCACAGTGCTCGCTTCTGTCGAAGTCGCATGAGCATCACAGGTGTAGAGCAGGTCGGCGCGTTGTTCCGCCGCCTTCGCTCGAGCGCCTTGCTGGATGCACGCGTCCTCGAGGAGACGCATCATCTCGTTCGCTACGTCTGCCGACTCGATGGGAAGTTCGCGCACCAGTCGGTGGAGCCCGTGTGCCCTCGCGATCTGGTCAACGGCAAGAAGGACCTCGCGTGCGTTACCGCGCGAGAAGTCGCCTGGCGATATGACTCTTTCGGCTTCCTTCTTGAACTCACGATAGGCCGAGATGAAAGCTCCCCATTCAGGTTCGTACGCTCCGCCATGTACAACTTGAGCGATGCGCGCCCTCTCCTCGGCCATCAGCGTATCTGCTGTTGGCGACGCAGTTGGTCGGCGATGCCGATGTAGGCTCGCGGTTGGTTTGACTCCGTTACGAGTCGTGCGTATTGCAGAAGCAGGCTGGCTCGAGCAGCTAGGTTCCACTGGTCGAAGTACACGTCAAGAGTGTCCGGCATGAGCGGATCGAAGGTCATTGTCGCTATCAACAACTGACCTCCGAACCTGCCACCAGCAATCAGCGGCAAGGGGAATCGCGGTTCGTCCAGAGCGAGCAGCGGGGCGCCGCGGACCCGCTCGTTTATCGTGGTGTACATGCTCGGCTGGCTGTCCAATTTCTCGGCCGAAGGCGGGCGCACGGTTGAAGCAGCGCGAAGAGCGCTACCGGTCAGACTCGTCACTGCGAGGGTAACGAGGACGAACGCGGCTCGTCTACGCATCGTGGTTAGTTAGACAGCACCGTCGTCCTGATCCTCCCCCTCGCCGCCGTCACGTTGTCCGACGCATACGACTCGTTACTCGGCGAACTCCAGGTACTCGTCGCGTAGTCGTACTCGCACCACCCAACGTTCGTGTCGCTGTCGACCCAGGTCACCCAGAGGTCGCCGGACTCAGCGTTGATCCGTACGTCGACGTCGCCGCTGTATACGGTGGTACCCACGATCGCGTGCTGAGGGATGGGGTCGGAATCGTCCGAGATCGGGATCACCGCGATGCTCGTCGCGCTCTGGTCGTGGACCTCGTACGCCACCCAGGGGCGGCTTCCGTCGTGGGCGATCTCGGGATTCAGGCTGTTCTCTGCGGCGTCGCTCACGGTTCGTTCGGACGTCCACACCCCGGTGGAATCGTTGTGCCCGCGCACGACCACGGAGGACAGCGTGTCCTCGCGCCACCAGACGATCCACGTATCCCCCGCGGGGCTAATCGCGAGCCGGGGGCCGTTGTCGTTGCGCGGGTCCGCGGACACGATGAAGACCTGGAGTAGGTGATCCGAGCCCGGGTTGACGACGTGCCTCACGTCGTCGCTCGTGCCGCTCCACGTCGCGTCGGTCACTTCGATGAAGCCGGAGATCGGATTGATCTTGGAATCCGGCGGGTCGGCACCGAACGAGATCCCGATGGCCAGGGAGCAACAGAGGCTAAGAGCGAGACGGACGGCGACGCTTCTTTCGCGTTGCATGAATGCACCCCCCTTCGGACAAACGGCGGACCTCGTCAGCCTCGGGCGAGGCTTCGTCGATGAACCGCACGAAATAGCCGGCGGCCTGCAGCTCGAACCTCGCTCGCTCCCCGTCTCCGATGTTTTGATAGGCCTTCCAGAGGTGATGGTGCGCGAGAAACTCCGCGTGGCGGTCCCCGAGGAGGACCGCCTGGCCGAGGCCCTCCTGAAGCGCCTCGAGTCCGGCGGCACCGGAGCCGGTTCGAACCTGCAATCGCCCCACCGCGAGGCGAGCCATCGCCGCGAGCTGCGGATGATCGTGGGAAACCGCGAAGCGCGATGCTTCCTCCGCCGCCTCGAGCCCACTCGTCACCTCATCGAGGGCTTCCAGAGCCCTGACCCGCAGGAGAAGAGCGGTCCCCTCCCCGTGCGTGTCGGAGACGGCACGATAGGCAACGAGGGCTCGCGCGAGATCTTGCCTTGCCTCTTCGGCCCTCCCGGCCATGACGAGCGTCTTCGCCTTCTGGTGCAGGACCCACGCGCGTTGCTGATGGTCGTGGGGCCCGAGACGCGTTTCAGCTTGACGCAACGCTCCCAGGGCGAGTTCGTTCGCCCCCAGACCCCCCCAGACCGACGCGGCTTGAATGAGGCCGTTCACGACCAGCGACTCGTCGAGCGGCTCGCAGAACAACTCCTCCAACACTTCGCGGGCGAGCCTGACCTTGCCTAGCCTGCGGGCGGCGATCGTGAACGTGAGGGTCGCCTTCTGGCGCAGGATCCGGCTTTCCGAATCCACGGGAACGTATTCTCTCACTGCGAAAAAGTAGGCCATCCCCTTCGAGATGTTTCCCTGCTTCCAGTACTCGACCCCCTCGCGGTAGAGCGTCTCGAGGTCCCCGACGACTGGATTCTCACCGGCGCACTCCTCCAGATCGATCGCGTCGGCGACCAGGTGAGGAGGAATCTTGTACAGGCGCAAAAGCTGGTGGAGCCGGCGCACACCGGGATCGAGCTTCCCCTGCTCGATGCGGGAGAGCGTGGACGCGGGGAATCGCTCACCTTGCTCCGCAAGCTTCTGCTCGACGGCCCGGAGCGAAAGCCCCAATTCCTCGCGTTTCCGGCGGAGTAAACGGCTGACGGACGGCGAAGTCCTGACGGCTACGGTTCCCATGATGGAATGATACGAGATTAACGCTTGACTGCAAGGACTGTCTGCTACTAAACTGCAACAATGTTCCGTCGAGTCAGGGGCGCCATGGCACGAGAAAAGACGAATTTGAGGCGAAAGCTAGCCGGCACGCCTTCGCCAGGTGCCAAGAGTTGGTCTACCTACTCCGGCGAGCCCACCTCGGAAGACCGGGGAGGCGATCCGCCCCATCCCCGCGTCGACGAACCTGACGGGGACCGGCATCGCGCCGAGGCCGCGGAGCTCGCTGCTCAGCGCATGGAGTTGATGGGACGACTGGCTGGCGGCATCGCCCACGACTTCAACAACCTTCTGACCGTGATCATGGGGTGCAGCGAGATCTTGCTCGATCGCATGGAAGATGACGGCACGCTGCGGCCTTACGTGATGCAGATCCATGACGCCGGCGACCGAGGGCGCGCGCTGATTCGGCTGCTTCTTGCCTATGCCCGACGGCAGGTTCTCGCGCCGCGAGTGGTCGACCTGAACGACCTCGTGCTCGGCACTCAGGAGATGTTGCGACGCTTGATCCCCGAGACGATCGAACTCGTCGCGATCCTGGGCCAGCCGCCCGCGCGCATCCGAGCGGACCCGGGTCAGATCGAGCAGGTCATCGTGAACTTGGTCGTGAACGCGCGCGACGCCATGCCCGACGGAGGCCAGCTCCGCATCGGGACGAGCGACGTCCATCTCAAGGCACCCGCGGTCCATGGGGAAACCACGATGCCGCCGGGGCGGTACGTGCTCCTCTCGATCACGGACACCGGCTGCGGGATGGACGAGGGGACGCGAGCGCACATCTTCGAGCCGTTCTTCACGACCAAGGGTCCGGGACGGGGAACGGGGCTGGGCCTCGCGACGGTCCATGGAATCGTCAAGCAGAGCGACGGATACATCTGGGCTTCCAGCGAGCCGGACCGCGGTTCCACGTTCGAGATCTACCTTCCCGCGGTGTCCGAGAAGATCCCCCTGTCGGGCGCCGAGCCGGACGCACGCCAGGGCCTGATCGGTAGGTCTACAAGAGCGCGAGACGATCGATGACCGACCTCAGCGAGTTCCAGATCGGCCTCCTTGCGGCGGCCCTCCAGGCGAACCGCTGCATCACCGTCACGGCCACCCCGAACGGCGACGTCAGCACTCGAGTCGGCAGCAAACGGATCTGCGGCTCGGTCACCCCCATCGAGGGTCTTGTCGGCGCGGGGCTTGTGGAACTGGTGGGCAAGCACGACGACCCCGATGCGACGTTGACCGTTGGTGAGATCCAGGGGGTCCATCTCTATCAACTCACTCCCGCAGGGCGCGCGATCGCGCAGGAACTTGGAACCGAAGACGAGGCGGCAAACAGCGGCGGCGCAACGGTCCGACTCGCGCCGAAGTCGTCCGACGTGTGAGCGGCCGTGACGATAGACCCCGCACTACGCTGGAAAGAAAGCGGCGCCGGACAGCTGCCCTCGACCCGAGTTCGCCTTCCATCCACAAAGACGGACTTGTCCGCAGGCGGGGGCTCCCTTCCCAGCCTTTTCCGCTGAAACCTTACGGCGTGCCTCGCGGTATAGTCCGTCCGGGAAAGGGAGCCGCAGCGCCAACGCGGCGGTCCGGGAAGGACGAGCGTGAGCGAGACCGAGAGTACTCGGGAACCCCTCATCGAGACGACGGGCTTGACCCGCCGCTTCGGGGCGGAGACCGCGGTCGACGGACTGAACCTGAGAGTGGAGGCCGGGAGCGTCTTCGGCTTCCTCGGGCCGAATGGGGCAGGCAAGACCACCACGATCCGGATGCTCCTCGGACTCATCCGCCCGAGCTCGGGTCACGTGCGTCTGTTCGGCCGGGAGCTCGACGGAAACCGGCTGCACGCGTTTCGCCGGGTCGGTGCGCTGGTCGAGACGCCGAGTCTCTATCCTCATCTGACCGGGCGAGAGAACCTGGAGGTCACCCGCCGGCTGCTCGACCTGCCGACGAGCGCGATCGACCGCGCCCTCGCCCGGGTGGGGATGACCGGGGCGGCGGGCAAGCTGGTCCGCCACTACTCGCTGGGCATGCGCCAACGCCTGGGCCTGGCCATGGCCCTGATGCCGGAGC
Source organism: Terriglobia bacterium (assembly GCA_963790465.1). GTDB lineage: Bacteria > Acidobacteriota > Polarisedimenticolia > Polarisedimenticolales > JAIQFR01 > JAIQFR01. Next base: position 208,443 of record CAWBOP010000026.1, read on the forward strand.
CCGAGCTATTGATCCTCGACGAGCCCATGAACGGCCTCGACCCGGCAGGAATTCACGAAATCCGGAGCCTCGTGGCGGCGCTGCCGCGCGAGCACGGCATCACGGTCTTCCTCTCGAGCCATCTCTTGAGCGAGGTCGAGCAGACCGCGACCCACCTGGGGATCATCGGACGCGGCCGTCTGCTCTTCCAGGGGACGCTCGCACAGCTTCAGGCCCGCCGAGGGACCCGTCTGTTGCTGGGCACGGATCGTGCCGAGCAGGCCCGCCGCCTCCTGACCGACGCGGGTTGGGAGATCCGTGCATCATCGAACGACGTGCTCCACGTCGCGGCCTCCACCTCCGAAGATGCGGCGCGGGTCAACCGCCTACTCGTCGAAGCGGGTCTCCGGGTGTTCCACGTGCGCATCGAGCAGCCTTCTCTCGAGGAGACCTTCCTCAGCCTGACCCGGGAGGAGAAGTGATGACCCACCTGCTGCGGGCCATGAGCGCCGAGCTGCTGAAGACCAAGCGCACGCTGGCCATCTGGATGACGATCATCACGCCGATGGTCGTCTGCTTCATTCAGGGCGTGATCCTGTTGCGCTGGACGGGACCGTACCCCAGCGAAAAACTGGTGGGAGATGGCGGTTTTCCAGGCGACGCCTGGAAGACCTACATCTCCCACGGCGTCCTCCTGTGGTCCCTCCTGGCTCTGCCGCTCTTCATCACCCTGGAGACGGCGCTGCTGGCCCACACGGAGCACAGCGAGAGGCACTGGAAGCACCTCTTCGCCCTGCCGGTGCCGAGGTGGGTTTTCTACGCCGCCAAGTGGCTGGCCGGCGCGCTGCTGGTGCTGCTCGGCCAGGTCTTCCTGGTGGGCGGCCAGGTGGCGACGGGGTACGTCGTGCGTTGGCTCAAGCCGGAGCTCGGTTTCGGTGCGGTCCCGCCGCTCTGGTGGACGGTGCGGATCCTCTTCCTCGTGTACCTGATCTCCCTGATCGTCCTCTCGATCCACACCTGGGTCGCGCTGCGCTTCCACAGCTTCACCGTCGCGGTCGGGGTGGGCATGGCGGCCGGGGTCGCCAACGTCATGGTCAACGCCTCAGAGGACGCCCTGCATTACTTCCCGTGGATGCTGCCCGGCAACGCCCTTCCACAGGCGGAAGCGATCGCGAGGCTTCCCTGGGCGCTCGCGGTCGGGATCCTCGGGGGCTTGGTTCTTGCCGTCGCCGGTGGTTGGGACGTCACCCGGCGGGATGTGCTCTAGGAGCCACCGCGGACCGGCTCTCCGAGCGGCGAGGACGCCGTGTGGCAACGGCTTCCTACCACAAGGAGGCTTTTGCTTTGTCAGATTTCGCGAATTATCCAGGCCAAACTCCTGGGGGGTCGGTGTCTCACGTACGCTGGCACGGAGGGCAGCGCGAATCTCAGCGCCTCTTCAGGAAAAGGATGCCAGCGCCGCGAATGGGGACAATCGCCTTCTCTTTTCCCTTTCGTGTGACCGTCAGATCCCGGAAATACACCTTCATGCCGTTCCCTTCGACCGTCATCAGCTCCCGGGACACGCCCTCACGGGGGCCCGCCGTGGCGGGCCGTTGCGTCAGACGGTCGAGCATCTCGTTCAACGACGGGCCGGTTTCCGCGGTGCCTTCCCTGCAAAAACGGATCACCAGGGCCGGAACGGAAACGACCGCGACCTGATTCCCCTTGGCGGGGCAGGGGTCGTGCTTCAGTTCGAAACCGTCGAACGCGTAGCCGGTTGCATACCCTTCCACGTCGAGCGGCGCGCGGTCCTCGACCGTGTAACTGGCGTTTCCGTGATCGTCTTCGGTTTTCTCCAAGGGCGAGACATACCGGAGGCCCAACGGGCCCATGACCTTCTTCGTAGCCTCACCGCCACCCCAGTACTCGGTCCGAGCGTCTCCGGCCGCATGATCGAGGTTCTCCCGGAACATCGGCTGAAGCCGCTTCAACCCGTGATACGAGCTCACGTAGTCCAGGCAGGCGCTGATCTGCTTTCGATCTTCCCACGACACGTCCTTCGTCGCCTTCACGGCCTTCCCGGCGGCCCACATCCCGTTCCTTGCAAGCAGAGCCTCGAGGCGCGACTTCTGGCTCCGGAACGAGATCTCGTAGACGCCCCAGGGACCGAACGAGGTCAGCGCCGCGACGATGCAGAAGGTGGCGGGCATCCAGCGGATGTCCGGGGCCTTCGAGAGGATGAAGTACAAGAACGTGAAGAGAAGCCACAAGGCAAGGACGACAAGGAAACAACGCCTCTCGGTGAGCCCGTACTCCTCCGTGCGCTTGTAGATCGAGACGAAGAGCATCCCGAGAAGGGGCAGGGCGCTGAGGCAGAACCCTTTCGAGTATCGGGCGATCCACGCATTGCCCTCCCGGTCCCTGACGGGGAAGAGCATTACAAACGTGACGAGCCCCAGGAGGGAGGCCGACGTGGTGAGCCACGCGACCCAGCCCGAGGGCCACTGCTGGGTGAAAAGGATCTTCCCCAGGTACAGGTACAGGATGAGAAAGTAGACCGACGCCAGAGGCACCAGCAGGAACTGGGTGAAGACCTTCAGGGCCTTCGGGTAGGAATCGTCCCGCTGCAGCTCACCGAACTCCGCTGGCACGCCCGCGAGGAAATGCCAGGGAAAGAAGACGAATGCCGCGAAGGCCCAGATCCGCGGATACGCCTCCGGCTTGATGTCCACTCCCAGCAGCTCGTCGATCGCGAGCAGGACCACGGAGACTCCCGCGAATAGGACCGCGGCGTAAAGCCCCGATACGATGGCGCGGGTGACGAGCAACTGGTTGAAGTGCCAGAAACCGTCGACCTCGCCGCAACCGAAGTACGCCGAAAACGTCACCAGGACGATGGAGGGGACGAGCCATTGGATGTAGTAGATGGAGAAGTTGGGGGCGGGATGCCGCAATAGCGTGATGAGCAGGAGACCTATCAGCAGGAATCCGAGCGGTCCATAGACGATGGCCGGGATCCGCCTTCCGAACGGCGGCCTCTCCCTCATGAGCGTGAGGGAGAACATCAACGGGACTCCAAGCGCCAGGGTCAGGAGCACCTTCACCCAGGCGGGATCGGCGTTGGCTTCGCCGACCATCCACCAGAACAGGAGGCAGGCGCCCACCGCGGTGCAGAGCGAGTACGGGAAGCGTCGAAAGGTCTTCGCGGCGTTGTCGACAAGATACCGCACGGCGGGGAGCGTCATCGGAATCCTCCTGAACCGGTGTCGCGCTTGGCGGACATTCAATCTGCGGATCCGAGGCCACGTCCGAAGAAGGACCCTTGTGTCACCCGCCTCCCTGTCCTTACTGAAAACCTTGTCCGCGTCGTCGCTCAGAGACTTGCGCATCGCCCCATCGGATCCTCGACCACTACGATACGGCGCGTCACCCCCAGATTGCATCACCGCTACGGGCGACGCGCCGCCTGAAAAGCACGAACCGTCACGACGGCCCCGCGGCGATGCTCGCGGTGTGGGCGGGCCGCACTCGCGCGTATTGGCTTGCGACGGTGGTCCCAGAAATCAGCGCGGATCTCAGCGCCTCTGATCGCGATCCGCCGGCCTCGACGCGCTCCCCTGCTCCGCCCGCCCCTTCAACATAAGAGGATGAGGTTTCTGGTAGGGACAACCCTCTCCCTGGCCATCACTGCGCCACCAGCTCCACCCGGCGGTTGAGGGCCCGCCCCTCCTCCGTCCGGTTGGTCGCCACCGGGGCCAGCGGCCCCACCCCGGCGGGGGAGAGCCGTGCCTTGTCGGCCCCATGCCCCTCCGCCAGCGCCTTCACCACCGCGGCCGCCCGCGCCTGGGAGAGCCTCATGTTGGAAGCGAGGTCCCCCTGGCTGTCGGTGTGCCCCACCACGTGGAGCCTCAACCCCTTCTCCGAGCCGAGCAGCCGGGCGATCTCGGCCAGGGTGGGCTCCGACTCCGGCTTCACCACCGCCGCTCCGGTGTCGAAGTAGATGCCGTACACCGCGGCCTTTCCCGTCTCGGCGATGGCCTTCGAAAGCGCCGCCGCGTCGGCGGTCACCTCCTGCTCCATCCTCTTCCCCTCGGCGATGTCGAGGGTGTACGACTCCCCCTGGTTGAACGCCCGCACCGCCACCCAGGTGACCGCGCCCTCCTTCCTCACCTCGAGGAAGAGCTTGTTGCCCTTGGCGAACACCGTCTTCCCCCCCAGCTTGGCCACCGCGTTGGCGTGGTTCTGGAGGATCTGCGCCTCGCTGGGGGTCTTGGTCGCCTTCTCCGGGTCGAGCAGGTAGGTGATGGTGGTGCGCTTCCCCTCCACCGAGACTTCCCGCCCGTCGCGGTCGGCGAACGGCATCCGGTCGAAATCCATCTCCGCGTATTCGTCGATGGCGAAGCCGGGCATGCGCGTCAGGAGAGGGTGGTCCCTCCCTCCCTCCGCGTCCGCCCCCCAGGCCGTCCCGCCACTCGCCAGCGCCAGCGCCAGCACCAACACTCCCATGGTCCTCATCCGCTCCCCCTTTCCCTAGCCCGGATAATTCATGAAGAACCGTAGCGAGACCGCGGAGATGCCCGTCATGCTTGGCGCTCGCAGGACCGAGGACCCGACGCGTACTGTACCGTACGTGGAGGGTCCGAGGCCCGAGAACGCCGAGCAGGGCGGGCAGATACGCGGTCGCAGTAGGTTCTTCAGGAATTATCCGGGCTAGTCCCCCCGGTCGGTGACCGTCACCTGTCCCTTGCAGTCGAGCCCCCCCCGGGGGCCGCACAACATGAAAGGCCAGGGGTAGTTCCCCACCAGGATGTTGAACAGTTCATCCACCCCGGTCAGCTCCTCCTCCTCCAGGTAGCGCATCAGACAGGTCCGGGACCCCTGGGTCCTCTCGGAATCGGAAGCCTGGTGCCCGACGGTGGAATCCTCGTGGTGGTGCTCCACGCTGAGGGCGTGGCACACCTCGTGGACGGTGATCCACCCCACCCCGCCCCGCGCCATCGCCTCCACCCAGGCCGCGTCCGGCTTGACCCCCTGGTTCTTCAGCAGCGCCACCAGCCGGGGGTCCTGCGCCAGGCGGGCGATGTCGGACCGGACCTCGCCGGCATCGATGACCACCCAGGGGACCGCCGACCGCGGGGGTCCGTTGGGCTCCTCCCCCGCTCCCGGCCCCGCCATCCCCCACCCTCCCCCGGGGACCGCTCCCTGGTGCACCCAGATGCCGTGCTGGTCCGTCAGATGGTGGAGCCCGGAGTTGAAGTTCACCACCCGCGCCGGCTCCCGGGTGATGTTCATCTCCAGCATATCGAGATAGTGGAGCAACAGCCCCGTCACCCGCGCCAGGTCGCTTCCCTGCGCCAGGCCGTCGGGGTCGTGGAGGAAAAGGTCCTTCTGGCGCGGGTCGAAGCGGGTGTGGGCCCCCTTCACATACGCCCCCCGGTACTCCTCGTAGGCGGAGAGCCCGTCCCCCGGGATCCTCGACCTGGGCTGGTCGTCGGCGTCGGCGGCGGCGTCCATCCCCTTCCCCCCCATCGCCTCCTCCCAGCAGTCGGCGATGTGGTTGCCGTCGTCGTCGCGGGGGAGGGCCAGCCAGCCGGTCCCCAGCGGCTCGAACACGGCACGGGTCTCCTCCACCTTCCCCTTCACCCGCACCTTGGCCTCCGCCTCCAAGCGGCCGAAAGCGCCGAAATCCCTGGGCTGGACCGACACCGTCACCTCGCGGACCTCCTCCTCGGTGCGCGCCTCCTGCCCGTCGGGGGAGACCCACACCCCCTTGGAGGCTGCCGGGGCGAGGCTCAGGTCGTGGTCGGTCCTCCCCTCCACCGGGGCGTTGAGGCAAACCCCCTTCTGGGAGCTGACCTCCGCGAGGCGAATGGTGATCACCCCCTTGGCCCCCTCCGGCTCCTTGATTCGGACTTTTACCAGGAGAGGCGTTCCCGCCGCCGCCACCCCCGCGGTGGGAAGCCACCCGTCGTACCCCTGCGGCTCGAAAACCAGCCGCGCTCCGCCCCCCTCGAGGTTGAGGCTCCAGCTGACCCTCACCGTCTTGATCAGCATGAGGGGCTTGGCCCCTTCCTGGACGAACCCGTCGTACAGCTCGGTCCCGGGCCGCAGTCCCCCGAACGTCCCCGCCGGCCCGCCGTCGAGGGGGATGACGTAGGTGGTGACGGTGTAGCCGTCGGTGATGGTGGAGGCCCCGGGGGAGTAGAAGCGTTCGCTCCCCCGGTCGAGCTTCTCGGGAAGGGCGGCCAGCTCCACCTCCCCGGTGTAGCTCCTCCTCTCGCTGACCCCCGCGCCGGAAACGACCTCGTTGACCGGGACCGGGAGGGAACCAGTGGGGAGGTGGAGGAGGTACCTCCCCCGCGCCGGGTCCAACCTAAGGTCCATCGCCTTGTTCCCCTTGGCACCGAAGGAACGCTGGCGGGAGCCGGTCCAGTCCCGGGTGATGGAGCCGTCACTGGTCTTCGTCTCCCAGTGGCCGCGGGCTGAGGAGTCGACCGTCCCCAGCGGGGTGTGATCGGTCACCGCCCCTTCCTCGTCCTTCTCCTCCCAGGTGCCGGTGACGCGAACGGTGGCGGTGGCGGTCTCCTTGAGGGTGAGCGTCGCCCCCTCGGGGGTGCGCACGGCGCCGTCCACCGAGGAGGAGATGGTCACCGTCCCGTTGAAAGGGACAGAGGCGTAACCGCCCTCCTCCTCGGGCGGGGGGGCGTCCCCCGCCGCCTCCTTCTGCGCCTCCTCCATCAGCCGCCCCAGCTCCTCCATCAGGGCCACGGGGGGCACCTGCCCGGAGTCGGCGTACTCCTGCAGTTGCCGCTCCAGCTTCTCCAGCCGAGCGTCGACGTCGGAGCAGAGGGCGGGGAAAGGCAGGAGAAGGATGAGCAGGACGGCCAGGAGAGTTCGGGAGAGGCGCATGGCTCCGATTATACCAACCAGGCGTCCACCAATCGCACCGGGCCGATGTTGTGGCCTTCCACATTATTCCGATTCTGAAGGGGGGTGTAGCGCGCCAGCGAATCTATGGGTCTCCCCTCCCCCCCGCGACGTGCCGCATTTCCGGGGCCTATCCTACCGCCGGCACGGTTCGATTCCACAGTCCGTCGGGAGGATTGCGTGCTGGTGCGCGACGCCCGTGTCAGCGCCCGAGTTGTATCAGGGACTGAGGATCACGATGTTTCGTGGTTTTCAGGTTGACCGAGAGGATGAGGTTGTCGGATTCTCTCAGGGACTTCACAGTTTCTGAAAGCAGACCTCTCCCCAGCTTCCTCTTTCTCGTATTGTGAGTTTCACGGTCCAGTCGTGCAGCCGAGCGTCGGCCGCGATGGCCTGGTCCTCGAGCTCGAACAGGTTCTGCGCGGACGTCACGGCCAGGTCCACGATATAGAGCCTGTCCTGGCTGGCGAGATGGATGCGCAGCCAGGGTCGGCACTGCGGGTGGCGGCACGCGTCGCAGGACGTTCCGTTCCTGGCGCGGAGGCAAGGATGAGGTTTCTGGTAGGGACACCCAGAAATCAGCGCGGATCTCAGCGCCTCTGATCGCGATCCGCCGGCCTCGACGCGCTCCCCTGCTCCGCCCGCCCCTTCAACATAAGAGGATGAGGTTTCTGGTAGGGACACGATGCGACCTCACCCAACATCTCGTCGCGAGAGATCCAGAACAGCAAGGCCGGCGACGAGAGCGCTGCACGAAATCGCCATCGCGATCACGAGAGCCAGTGTGGAGGGATGCGAAGGCGACTTCCAGCCGAACGCGAGAGGCACGGCGAGGTTCTGGGCCGCGGCGGGAAGCGACCAGGGATAGACGTACCGCAGGGGAGACCCAACCAGGATCGCATTGCCCAGCGAAGCCGCCAATGCGACCCCGATGTTCAACGCGAAGCTTGCCCATCGCAATGCAACGTACGCATGGACCGAAAATAGTAGGAGACTCGTGATGCCCGTCAGCGCCACGAGACCGAGCGTCTGCGGAATAGGGAGAGGAGTATCGAAGCCTGCCTCGGGCCGCAGGAGCGCCAACACTCGGAGGGACAGCGCCATGTATATCCAGAGGCTCGCGGTCGCTATCACCAGGAGCAGCCCGGCCGTACAGAACTTCCCCGCGTACACGGCAACGCGCGAAACGGGCAGAGCCATCAAGTGTTTCCAACCACGATTATTGTGCTCGATGCCCGCGAGCAATGAGGTCTCAATCGCTACAAACGGCGAGAGGAGGAAGATCGCCCACAAGGAGAGCATCCCTTGGGCGGTCCAGTCCACAGGTCCCACACCTTTGGGGTATCCCTCGCTGCCGCGCTGGAGGACATACACCCCGAACAGGAGAGGTGGCGCAGCCGGAAGCAGAACAGCTAGCGCGAGCGCAAGCGTGCGGCGGAGCTTGAGGACGTCGGCGAGAAAGCAGCGAACGATCGCGCTGAGTATCACGAGGGTCCCTCCTTTGCTCGAGCTGTCGCGGCGAAGAAGAGATCCTCCAGCGATGCCCTCTCGACGAGGAGTCGGTGTACTCGGAGTCCGTTTTTCACGAGGATGTCGTTCACGTGCTCCACATCCTCTTTCGTCCAGGCTTCCACGAGGAGCATCCCATTCTCTGACTCACGAGCGCGCCAACCCAATCCCATCAGGTGGTCTCGGGCCGCGACCGGATCGTCAACACCGACGCGAAGGAGACGGCCAGCCAGTAGCTCCGTGACGCGCCCTTGCATGACTAGTTGGCCCCGATGGATGATGCCGACATGGCTCGCAACTTGCTCCACTTCACTAAGGATGTGGCTCGAAAGAAAGGTCGTCACTCCGAGGCGTCCAGGAAGCTCCCGAATAAGCTCGCGGACCTCCTGGATGCCTTCAGGATCCAAGCCGCTCGTAGGTTCGTCAAGAACCAACAACTCAGGCTCGCCCAGAATCGCGACAGCGAGCCCTAGCCTTTGTCGCATTCCCGTAGAGTATTCTCTCACTAGCCGATCCGCCGAATCGACGAGACCAACAACCTCCAACACCGCCCGTATCCGGGTTCGTTTCACGCCGAGGAGTCGGCGCGTCACTTCCAAGTTCTCGGCTCCAGTCAGGTGGGGATATACAGTCGGCGATTCGACGAGGGCCCCGACGCGTCCCAGCACGCGCAATCGGTCATTGGGAATTGTCATACCAAGCACCTTGATCGTGCCGTGCGTGGGCCGCAAGAGACCCAGCAACATGCGGATGGTGGTGGTCTTCCCCGCGCCGTTCAGTCCGAGAAATCCGTAGACGCTTCCACGAGGCACCTGGAGGCTCAGATCCCGGACGGCTACCAGCGAACCGAACGTCCGCGTGAGGCCGCTCGTGGCGAGCGCAGGACTAGTATCAGCACTCTCGTCGGTCACGATCTCTCCTTTCTGCCTTCCCGGGACTGAACCCCGCGCGGACGAGGGAGCGCGGATCATCCGCCACGGCCCTGGAGCGCGAAGCCCGGCTCTCCGTGCGGCGCGGAGAGCGCGAGAGCCGTGATGGCCCGCAGCCGGTGCCCTGGTACACAGTCGGGAACCACCGGTACGGCGCGGAAAGCCAGCCCCCTGGGCCCCATCGGATCCTCGACCACTACAATACGGCGCGTCACCCCCAGGTGGAACCCCCGATGTGGATCCGAATCGTCGCGTGGGATCTTCTCCGGCTGTTCGTCACGGGACCCGCGGCCCTCATCGCCGAGAACCTCGCCCTCCGGCAGCAACTCGGCGTCCTTCACCGAAGCGCCAGCCGGCCACGGCTCCAGCGCGGCGACCGCATCTTCTGGGTCTGGCCGTCCAGGGTGTGGACCGGCTGGCGCTCCGCGCTCGTCATCGTCCAGCCGGACACCGTCGTCCGGTGGCACCGGCAGGGCTTCAGGCTCTACTGGCGCTGGAACAGCCGACGCCGAGGACATGGCCGACCCGCTCTCCCACGTGGCGTCCGCGACCTCGTCCGACGCATGGCCCAGGCCAATCCCCTCTGGGGTGCACCCTGCATCCACGGCGAGTTGCTCAAGCTCGGGATCGAGCTCTCGCAGGCTGCGGTCGCCAAGTACATGCCGCGACGCCGAAAGCCGCCGTCACCCACTTGGCGGGCGTTCCTCGACAATCACATCGGCCAACTCGTTGCCGTCGATTTCTTCACCCTGCCCACCGCCACGTTCCGCATCCTTTTCGTCCTCGTCGTCCTCGCTCACGACCGCCGACGAGTGCTTCACTTCAAGGTCACCGAGCACCCAACCGCGATCTGGACCGGACAGCAGATCCGCGAAGCGTTTCCTTGGGACACCGCGCCGCGATTCCTCCTTCGCGATCACGACGGCATCTTCGGTGGCGACTTCGGGCGCGTCGTCGACTCGATGGGAATCGAGCAGGTCCCGACTGCCGCAAGATCGCCCTGGCAGAATCCACGCTGCGAACGCCTGATCGGCAGCATCCGCCGCCGGGCGAAACATGCGGTGAGGACAGCTTCTCAGGGCAACGGAGGTACAATCCGCCGCGACGGATCCGAGACACGCTTACTGTCGCCGTTGCAGCGTGCGTCTTCCAAGGTGGGTCCGGTCGGAGCCTTCGACGACCCGGTAGATGGCCAGCAGTAGGCGATGTCGACGTGCTGGAGCAAGCGTGATGGCCCCTTTCGTTTGCCCCTGGTGGCTGGGCTACTTCCTCGTAAGCCCGCTGCGACGCTACGCACACAACCCAGACCGCATCGTGGGCTCGCACATCAGACCCGGGATGACGGTGGTCGATTTCGGTTGCGGCATGGGTCACTTCAGCCTGCCGATGGCATGTATGGTAGGCCCGAAGGGTCGCGTCGTTTGCCTCGACATCCAGCCGAAGATGCTCGCCGGGCTCGCGCGCCGCGCCGCAAAGGCAAGCCTGACGGATAGGCTCGACTTGCGGCAGGCGGAGCCGGATGGCCCCGGCTTCGTCGGGCTGGCCGGCCAGGTTGACTTCGCCCTCGCGTTCTTCGTCGTTCACGAGGTACCGGATTCGGCGCGCCTTTTCAGGGAACTCGCCAACACGCTCAAGGCCCACGGGCGCCTGCTCTTGGCCGAGCCGATCCTTCACGTGCGGAAGCGAGCCTTCTTGAACACCGTCGCGACGGCCGAGAAGATCGGATTCGCCGTTGTCGACCGCCCGACGATCCGGAGGTCCCGAGCAGTGCTCCTCGCACCATTCACGACCTGAGCTCACCTGGCCAGGCGCACCTCGGTCACCGGCGTGTATCGAGCAATGCGAAACCTCTTTTTGCGCAGCGGTTGGCGCGGCACGCGTCGCCGATGACGACCGTCGTGTACACGCACCGGAGCGACGAGGAGATGCGGGGATGGGTCCGACACCTGGCTTGCTGAATACTGCGGATTCTGATCACGGGCCCACCGGGACGCCGCCGGCGGCTGAAACTCTGGTCGCCCTACGGGTTTCCTCCGCTTCCACCGGCGAAACCTCCTTCTTCACCCGATCCACACGCCTCAGGTTCCCGGCCTCCTTGAACTCCGGATTCTCCACAAATCCGTGTCCGAAGAGACCGGCTCCACTTCAGGCCGAGTCGATGTCACGGTTCCACTCCCGTCGGCCAATTGACGAAGCGCCCATTCGCGAACACAACGTCGGCACCCGCATCGGCCGACGGCCCCTCGTCGTTCCATGGGATGCCGCTCGCCAAGTCCGTGTAGTAGGTCCGGTCCGGCTTGCCGTCGGGACCGAAGCTCGCAAGGCCGAACGTGGCGCCCGTACTGAAGTAGAGGATCGGATGCCCCCAGCCATCCCGCGTCGGAAGCTCAGGGACGTAGAACGGCACGAGGTCGGCGGCGAGCTCCGACACAAGCGCGAATGACGTGCTGGTCCCTGCGTATCGGTTGTTGTCGATCGCGTAGCACATCATCGCCATCGCGATCACGTTCATCGAGTTGATCGTCTTTATGGCAGCGCGAGCAGGACCGAACGGTCGCCTCACGAAATGCCCATTCACCAGCACGAGGTCACCATTCGCGTCGATGGCCTCGATGATCTCCGCACGGTCCGATGGAAAGAGCGGTAGGGTCTTGTAGTCCAGCTCAGGTCGACCGTCCGCACCGAGGCTAACGAGCTGATAGCAGCACGCTGACGCTCGGTAAAGGAGAGGACGACCCCAGGCGTCCTCGAGCGCGACGCGATGCGACCCGGATTGACGATCGGTCGTCAATACAGCCACGAGCGGCCGTATTTCCCCGTCGGCGGAGGGGTAGGTCCCGAACTCATGCGCGTATTCTTGAAGCAGCGTCCCGGCGAGTCGCATGACGACCATGGTAGATTCGACGGACCCTCCGTTCGAGCGGACCGTCCGGGTCGGGGCCCCGGTCGCCATCGTGATTCCGAACCCTGCCATGAGAACCACGATCCCGACGCGCCTTCGCATTTGGACCTCCCGGTGCCCCCGTTCAGAATCTAGCCAGCGCGTCGTAAAAAGCAATCGCGCTCTCCGCGGCTCGACGAGAGCGATAGAGCCGAGACGGCCCGCGGCCAACGCCGCGGAGAGCGTTCGGACGGTGCCGACAAGGGGGCAGAGAGACGATCGCCTGGCGGGTCCAAAGAAACGGCGCGAGTCGCGCGACTTTTCGTCGGGGTCCGGGACCGAAGGAGTCCCGTTTGAGTTAACCACCCGGTCAGAGTTTGTAATCCAGTGGTCTGGCTCGCCAAGGCACAATCAAATAGCGAAGAAGAAAGAGCGCCGTTTCAACACCGAGCATGCTCTCTGGAGAGCTCGAGCGGACCTGGAGCCGACCGACTGGCGCGCTTACCGGAACACGAACATTCGGTGGACCCCCTCAGGACTCCAGTCGATCGCGTTTCCGCCTCCAGCTTGTTCAATCCCGGTCGTTTCCTGGACGCGTGAGCGCGGCGTTTTCGCAGGATACTCTCGCTGGCGCACTATACCCCTCCAAGGACTCCAACTGCGGCATCTTCATCGCTCGAAACCTCCCCGCCCTACTCACTAAACTCCTGGGGGGTCAGTGTCTCACTCATGTTGGCAGAGAGGGCCGCTCTTCTCGACCGTTTCCCGGCGGCGTTCGGCATTCGAAACGACTCCTGGGAGCCACCGAGGTTTCGCTGGACCCCTTCACTTCCGGGCAAGTGAGTGCGGCGTTTTCGCGAGATACTCTCGCTGGCGCGCTATACATCTCACTGCTTCCCCTTACTGATATACAACGGGGCACTCAATTTAATGGGAGTCAGAGACCTGACTGTGAGCTTACCCTTCTTCATCTTAGCTGGAGCATCAAGATTGAGTATATATCTACAACTTGAATGCTCAACATCCCAGATTACGTGTTTGAGCGTTTCATGATGATAAAACATTTTTCCGCCGGTTGCTTCCGCTAAAACACCCAAGCCTCTTGGATTTCTGAGGCCGACATCATGTATTATATAGAGTGGATATATGACTATATGCTTGCGTTGAGCTAGCATACTTAGCTCTTTAACTTCCCGCTCTTTCAAGTCTGGGATATCGGCGGCGATGAATATCATATCTATTCTACCGCCCGTGTCAGGAACACTCTCCAGGATTTCTTTCCATTCATTCCAGAACATTCTACTATCAACATCGTCACTGATTTTTGTTGACGGTATAGACGCCTGGAAATATCTGTTCCTCAATAGATCAGATAACAGAGATAGCTTGGGTTTGACATAATCAACTGGGACAAAATTGATAGGCTCCGACATCATTCTCGGAGTAGTTACAATTGCCAACTTGTCTGTACTAATGGTCTCACACTTATCTTGTAACCAACTAATAACTCTGTCTCTAGAGCCTATATAATATATTCTAGTGTTACAAGGTTGACAAAATGAACATTTCATCGGTGCCATAAATCTTAAATCAATGCCGATAAGTATATTAGATGGATTCTGCCGAGTTTCTCCGTAAGACTCCGAGATTGAGTCTATCTCCAAAATCTTGACGGGCTTCCCATCAATTTCGACTTCTAGATTGTCGGGATAAATATCGTCACAAGTAAGTCCTGCATCTTGGTCTTTCCAGGCTGTTACTTCTACTTGAATTCTATTGACTTCAGCCAATTCTACGATGTTAGATTTGATTGGAGGAGAAAGCAAAACAGCAGCGGACAAGACCATACTTAGAAACATATTGGCACTCCGTAATGAATACGGGAGAAAGTTTTTAGGCTTTCCCCCATATAGCTAGTTGCTTTATGCTACTTACGGAACGGGAGTTGTTTCGATCTTAACTACTGGCGAGTCCGAGTCTTCAGTTCCAGTAGAATCTGCTGGGGTAGGTTCTGTAATGCTAATCAGTTTCATCTTACAACTGAGAGCAATATAGGCTTCGCAAGCGGCGTCACCATCACACAATGTTTTCGCTAGTTCATTGCAACAAGCGATAGGGTTCACGGTGAAACCGACGGGGCAAGTATCAAGGTATACCGTTGCCGAAGAGTTAGAGATAGAACAAACCATGACTACCAAGAACGCAAGAAACAGGATTCTGTACTTCATTTTTCACTTTCCTCCTTGCGGATTAACCGCAATACTGAGTTGAGACATTATATATGGTCAAGCGAGAATACCTCTCGCAGTAGAAGTTAGTGACGGCGACGCTTCCTTCGCGTTGCATGGATGCACCCCCCTTCGGACAAACGGCGGACCTCGTCGGCCTCGGGCGACGCTTCGTCGATGAACCGCACGAAATAGCCGGCGGCCTGCAGCTCGAACCGAGCCCGCTCCCCGTCTCCGAGGTTTTGATAGGCCTTCCAGAGGTGATGGTGCGCGAGGAACTCCGCGTGGCGGTCCCCGAGGAGGACCGCCTGGCCGAGGCCCTCCTGAAGCGCCTCGAGCCCGGCGGCACCGGAGCCGGTTCGAACCTGCAATCGCCCCACCGCGAGGCGAGCCATCACCGCGAGCTGCGGATGATCGTGGGAAACCGCGAAGCGCGATGCTTCCTCCGCCGCCTCGAGCCCACTCGTCACCTCGTCGAGGGCTTCCAGAGCCCTGACCCGCAGGAGAAGAGCGGTTCCCTCCCCGTGCGTGTCGGAGACGGCACGATAGGCAACGAGGGCTTGCGCGAGATCTTGCCTTGCGTCTTCGGCCCTCCCGGCCATGACGAGCGTCTTCGCCTTCTGGTGCAGGATCCACGCGCGTTGCTGATGGTCGTGGGGCCCGAGACGCGTTTCAGCTTGACGCAACGCTCCCAGGGCGAGTTCGTTCGCCCCCAGACCCCCCCAGACCGACGCGGCTTGAATGAGGCCGTTCACGACCAGCGACTCGTCGAGCGGCTCGCAGAACAACTCCTCCAACACTTCGCGGGCGAGCCTGACCTTGCCCAGCCTGCGGGCGGCGATCGTGAACGTGAGGGTCGCCTTCTGGCGCAGGATCCGGCTTTCCGGATCCACGGGAACGTATTCTCTCACTGCGAAGAAGTAGGCCATCCCCTTCGAGATGTTTCCCTGCTTCCAGTACTCGACCCCCTCGCGGTAGAGCGTCTCGAGGTCCCCGATGACCGGCTTCTCACCGGCGCACTCCTCCAGATCGATCGCGTCGGCGACCAGGTGAGGGGGAATCTTGTACAGGCGCAAGAGCTGGTGGAGCCGGCGCACACCGGGATCGAGCTTCCCCTGCTCGATGCGGGAGAGCGTGGACGCGGGGAATCGCTCACCTTGCTCCGCAAGCTTCTGCTCGACGGCCCGGAGCGAAAGCCCCAAGTCCTCGCGTTTCCGGCGGAGTAAACGGCTGACGGACGGTGAAGTCCTGACGGCTACGGTTCCCATGACGAAATGATACGAGTTTGACGCTTGACTGCAAGGATTACTTGATACTAAACTGCAACAATGTTTCGTCGAGTTACGGGTGCCATGGCACAAGAAAAGACGAATTTTAGGCGAAAGCCGACCTCGCGGTGTTAATGCTCCGTGCTGCCACCAGGATCGCAATTGCAGCCCTTCGGTCTTTTCCCGCCACGAGTCATCGGAGAGCATCTCGAAAGCACCCACTCCGAAGGCGTCTTGCCGCAGAACAGCACCGGAGGCGTCACGGCCCACGGAATCCTGTGCCTGACGTCAACTACTTTTCCCCACGATGGGGAGGTTCGATTGTCGTCGGGCAGCGGCGCGGACGGGCCAGCGAACAGGGAGGGGCAGGCGGTCGAGGCGGCGAAGAAGATGGATAGGTGGGAGTAGGAGCGAGACGGCTGGCCGCAGCGCTTGGCTTGCGCTGCAGGCGCCAGGGAACCTGCACTTCACCCTTCAGCGCAGCCCGAGTTCCTCGGCGGTGAACGCGTCCGACGCAGCGGCCTCGTAAAGCTTGCCCAAGTCCTCGCGGAGGACGAGAAGCGCCGCCAGCCGCTGGATCATCGAGCGGAAATGGCGGGCCTCGGCGAGGCTCAGCGGCCTGCCGTCTCGGCGTGACGCCTGCCGGTAGCCGAGCCACTTCTTGAGGACCGGGTAGCCGCCCAGCTCGTAGCGCCAGACAGCGGGCGGAACGTTCGAGAAGAACGCCCCATCATTAATGAAGAGGTCTCCCGTGCGAGGGCCCCAGCCGGGCAAGGCCGTCTCGTCCTCGCCATACTCCCGCTCCTGCCACTTTCCCTTCGACGCGCCGTAGTAGCTGACCGTGACGACGAAGTCCTCCCCTGCGACTCGGCGGGTACCCACCTTCGCAAGGACGCCGATCGAGCGCGCCGCGTCCCCCACGAGATTGCGAATCGCCGTCTCGGCCCTGGCTTCGGGGTCGAGAAGCACCGCGATCTTCTCGCCAGCCTCCACGAGCGAATCGACCACCTTGCGTTTCTTGGGAATCGGCAGGTGTGCCCAGTCCTGCGCGATCCCGTCCCGATGGTCTTCCTCGTACTGCGGGGTGTGAACGATCGCCAGGACCAGGCGGAAGAGATCGTGGACAAGGATCCGCGCGTCCTTCCCGTCGACGTCGCCGTGCAGTTTCCACGCGGTCTTCAAGGCGTTCCACGCGGGTGCGGCGATGTTGGCCTGCACCTTCGCACGGGCGTTCTCGAAAAGCGTCCCCCCGTGCACCGCGCCGGTCTTGACGCGTTGCGGGAAGCACACCGACCCGCGATCGTGGAGGTGAAGGTCGACCAGCGTCGAGGCGAGAAGCGGTCGCGTCTCGCTGGCGCGCCGGGGTTGCGGCACGCTCACCAGGAACTCGTTGTCACTCAGGTTGTCCCAGAACTCGGGGCGTCGCTCGTTGAGCAACTTGGCCTCGGTCTCGTAGTAGATCCAGCGCAGATCGAGGGGAAACAGCAGGTACGGCACCAACCTTCCGTGGTCGAAGGTGCTCGTCGCACGCAGTTTCTTCCAAGTCGCCTCCGGGTCGTACCGTGCTCGCGGTTCGCAGAGGACCGGCGCGGCGGCCTGAACCTCGGCGAACCGCTTGGCGTTGAAGTACACGCTCATCCGAGCCTCTAGGGAGTCCCGGTCGTTGTCGACCAAGCTCCCATCGATTCCTCGGTTCGGATTCACGCCTTGGAAGGACACGGGGAACAACTCATCCAGCGCCGGCCACGCCTCGAAACCGGTGTTCACGTCTCGCGGAGACAGCATCCAGCGATTCACGTCGGTCGGCGTCACGTCTCGTAGGCGCGAGGTCCCTCGGGACGGTCGGCCGCGGCCTTCCTGCCCTTCGCGGGCCAGGCGTCCATCTCCAGCGATTCCAGGAGCGCGCGACGCTTGTCGGCGGCGCGACCCCAGAAGTCCCGGTAGTGGACGCGGGTTCTCTCAGGTGCCGTGGGTGTCCCCGCGCGCTTCACGTACGTGGTGACGGTCAGGTACCGACCTTGATGCCCCGGGGATCCGGCATCGGTCTGAAAATACGTCTCGCACGAATCGCCTCGCACGGCGTCCACGCGGATCGCTTGCGAGTCGGTCTTGTCCCCGTGCAGGTTGTCCACCCAGACCGCATGAAAGTTCTTCAGCAGCGATTCCCGCATCAACGGATGCGACCGGCCGGTCAGGAACGACGAATTCGAGATGAACGAGACGACCCCGTACTCCGCCACCTCGCCGATCCGCTTCTCCGCCAGCCGGATGAACCGGATGTAGAGGTCGTCGAGCAGGTGCTTGCGGATGCCCCACTTGGCGAAGAGGACGCTCTGCCCGACCTGCCGCCCCTTCTCGTTGCGGACGATCCCCTTGTAGTGGTCGACGAGGTCCGCCTCCTCCTTGATCGCCGCGCAGGCAAACCGGTTGTAGGGCGGGTTGCCCAGGATCACGATGATCTTCGCGCCGCGCTTGACCTTCTCGGCCGCGTCGTGCTCTCGCTGCAGCTCGGGGAAGTTCAACTTGACCTGCTCGGGGCCGTCCCAGCCGCTGAGCGCGTTGGTGAGGAAGATCGCCGGCCGCTGCCCCTTCCCCGGCAGCGCATCGAGATCGGCCAGGAGCAGGTAGAGCTGGAGCTGCGCGATCACGAACGGCGCCGTCAGGATCTCGAAACCGATGATCCGACTGCACACCGCGTCCAGAACCTGCGCGCCCAGGCTCGCGTCCTCGCCTTCGCCGTGCAGCTGCCGAACGATGCAGCGGATCACGTCGATCAGATAGGCGCCGGTGCCGCAGCAGGGATCGAGGACGACCACGTTCTCGTCGGCGAGGCCCCGCGGGCAGCCCAACTCCTCCCGCAGGAGCGCATCGATCTTCTGGACCTGGTAGCGCACGATCTCGGGCGGGGTGTACCAGACGCCCAGTTCCTTGCGCAGGTCGGGATCGAACGCCTCGAGGAAGGGCTCGTAGAAGTAGGTGATTGCCGCCGCCGAGAGATCCGGCTCCGCGGTTGCCCCCCGACCCAACTCCGCCGTCAGGCTCGGCGCGTGGAATCTCTTGAAGAACGCCGCGTGATCCACTCGGTGCAGGGTCTCGGTCGCGAGATCGAGGTGGCGCGCGAGGTGAAGCTCCTCCAGCCGGTCGGGGTGCCGGAACTCGTAGAACAGCTTCCCGAGGAACGGGATCTTGAGGTAGCGGTCGAGGCGTTCCCACTCGAACTTCGTCCCGTCGTGCTCGCGTTGCCAGAGGGTCCACCCGGCGAACAACCCGTAGTACGCCGTCTGGATCAGCGAGGATCGGAAGAACTCCAGTCCTTCCTCCCCCTCGAAGTTGATCCCGAGGGCGACGCCGTAGTCGTCGAGAAGACCCTGGACGGCGTCGAAGCGGTCCGGCAGGTCCGCCTTCGCTCGCCGAGCCTGCAGCGCCAGGACCCTCGCGAGGGTCTCAGGCTCCGCGATCGGCGCGAACCCCGTGACGGCGCGTTCCAAGAGGTCCGCGAGGGCCTGGACACGATCCTTGTGCATCGGGCGGCCGTCTTGGAAAGCCTGCGCCGACGTCCACAGCGGAACCACCTCGAGCAGCTCGCGATCGGCCGGCGGGACGGAACGCTTCGCCTCCCGGATCGCACCCGAACGCACGGCCACGACGCCGAACTCGTGGACGTTGGAGATCAGGACAACGCCGGTCTGCGCAAGATAGCGACCGAGCTGATCATTCCGCTCCGTGGATCGCGCGAGCTCGGGAAGGCTCGTGCCGGGCAGCTTGACCTCGCCCGCGACGGCGAGGGAATCGCCCGCCCCATCGTAGATCGCCACGTCGGGATGGTCGCTCCCGCCGCCCGCTCTCCCCTCGCTCGTGCCGGTGCGGACCTGGAAAGGAAGGTCGCGACTCTCCAGGAACTCCGCGAGCAGGCCCCGGATCGCCGGGTAATACGACTCCTCGGTCGTCGTCGAAGACGCCGCCAGACGAGTCACGTCGTCGGCGTAGCGCTTTCCGATTGCGTCGAGGAGACTGCCAGTCATCCTTCGGATCCGAATCGAACCGCCAGCTGTTTCGCCGAGGCGATCGCCGCGCGGAATCCCTTCTTCGCCCGCAGCGCCTTCACCGCGGCCTGCTGCCTCGGCTTGAGTTGCTTCAGGTAGCCCATGTACTGGCCCTGGAGCTTCAACTGCGCGCGGCGTGCCGGGGTGAGCTTCAGCTTGCGCTTCTTCGGCTCGGGTTCCAGGGACGCGCCGCGCCCAGCACCGTTCGTCAGAGCCACAAGACGCCCGAGCGACCTGTCGATCGCGGTGAGGGATCGGCGGATGATTCGGATGTGCTTCGTGATCGGGTCGCGATGACGCTTCGGCACGGTGGATCCTCCCGAGTGGGGCCGATCGTATCACGAAGCGCCCGCTCAGACGGGACGCGAGAAGTCACTTGTGCGGCGGCGGCCGCGTATCTGACGAGCGCGAACGGGTGTTGACCCGGCTGTTCGATCCGGTCAAGAAAGGCCGAGCTTGGCCAGGCCCTCGCGCAGCTTTGCGGCGATGTTGGAATCCATGCCGGGGACTTCGTGTACGACTCGTCCGTCTTTCAGGAAATAGAAATGCGGCGTACTGCTGAAGTCTAGTCCCGGCCAGGCGGATCCCTTGTAGAGGATCCGGACCTTGTACTTGTGCATCCGGTTGCTCTCGGCGATCGCGTCAGGATCGATGACGTGAAGGGACGGATCGACGTAGATTGCGTTCTCCACTAGCGCCTGCGACAGCTTGGCGTCCGCCGAGATCGCGGTTTCTGCGTCCTGCGAGAAGTGGCACCCGCCGTCCACGACAGCGACGATGGTCGGATGCGAGACGATGTCCACCGGCCGCAAGGTCAGCACCTTGCCATCTTCCGAAACGTCGTACACGGCAGGCCCCGTGATCGGCGCCGAGGCGTCGCGGACCTCCGGCACCTCCAGTTCTTTCCACTTCAAGCGCGCGTACAGCGCCCGTGCCTTGCGCCAGTCCCGTTCCACGACGTAGCGCATGTGGAGCAGCCTGACTAGATCGCGACGCACGAATCCGCGTCGGTAGGCCTCGTCGAACATACTCTCCATAAGCGTAGTCAGGTCAGGGCGGTCGCTCGAGACGGCTACCAGCCCGGTAGCCTCGAACAGCAGCTCGAGCGTCCGCGTGTCGTAAGACCTGATTCGCTCCGGAGCCAGCTCGGCCGGGCGGAAGGCTGCGAAAGCCGTCAGGAAACTCTTCTCCTTCTCCGCGCCACCACGCTCGTTGCGCTGGATTGTGATGACGCGCTCCGCCTTGCTTCTTGCGGTCGTCGCACTATCCGCGCAGCCCACCAGTATCCCCATCACCGCAGCGGCAGCGGCGCAGAGTTGTAGCGTCCGAGGCGGCCGAAACATGAAGTTCATCCTACGTCATCGCTGGAACGATTTTTGGGCTCCGCGAGCCAAGATCATGGGGCATGGTCGATCCCCCGAGAAGGGCCGATCGTAACATGAAGCCGCGACTGCCTGTCGAGCCACATGCGCCGACCCGGCGCGAGGTCGCCACCGGACCGGGCACCCACCTTCCCGGCAAATTGCCACTGACACATTCCACGGGCTCCGATCCGGTGCATACTCCACGCAATGAATCGATCTGCTGGAGGTGGTGACGATGGACTCGAAGAGGAACAACCCGAGGATGGACACTGGCGCGCCGAGAAAGACGGGGGCCTCGTCGACCGCGAAGAGCCCGGCATCGAAGACCGCGGTCTCGACCGCCGGGTTCAAGCCGACGAGAGACATCGCGCCGGCGGAGCGTCACGAGCTGATTGCCAAGATCGCCTTTCTCAAGGCAGAGCGTCGCGGGTTCCAGGGTGGGAGCCCGGAGCAGGACTGGTTCGATGCAGAGGCAGAGATTAACGCGGTCATCACGCGCCTGCGCGGACGCCGCGAGTAAGTGAGCGCGACGCTCAATTCATTGTGACGTTGTCGCGTCGTCACAGTCGCTTTGTTCTATTGTGACTACAGAATATGAATCGATGATCTCACAATAGAAAGTGGCTCTGGGCATGCGTTTTACAATAACCAGCATTCACAAACCGATCACTTATCGCATGACGTGTCACGCTGAGATGACGCTGAACATCCTGCTCAGCTTCGTGTAGTGCGCCAGCGAATCTATGGGTCTCCCCTCCCCCCCGCGACGTGCCGCATTTCCGGGGCCTATCCTACCGCCGGCACGGTTCGATTCCACAGTCCGTCGGGAGGATTGCGTGCTGGTGCGCGACGCCCGTGTCAGCGCCCGAGTTGTATCAGGGACTGAGGATCACGATGTTTCGTGGTTTTCAGGTTGACCGAGAGGATGAGGTTGTCGGATTCTCTCAGGGACTTCACAGTTTCTGAAAGCAGACCTCTCCCCAGCTTCCTCTTTCTCGTATTGTGAGTTTCACGGTCCAGTCGTGCAGCCGAGCGTCGGCCGCGATGGCCTGGTCCTCGAGCTCGAACAGGTTCTGCGCGGACGTCACGGCCAGGTCCACGATATAGAGCCTGTCCTGGCTGGCGAGATGGATGCGCAGCCAGGGTCGGCACTGCGGGTGGCGGCACGCGTCGCAGGACGTTCCGTTCCTGGCGCGGAGGCAAGGATGAGGTTTCTGGTAGGGACAGGGCCTTGAACCCCCACTTGTGAGCTTCAGCGCGTGGCACGTTTCACCTCGTGTCTGGAGCCCAGGTGGCGGTCGAGCTCGGCGCGAAGGGCCGGGTAACGGCGGTGCTCGTCCCGCAGGCGAGTCAGCCACCGGGCTGTCGTGGGTGATGGATCGATCGCCACGCAGATCGCGACCAGGCTCGCCGCGTGCCCGTAGTGCCGCCGTCGCTGCTTCCCGGTGACACCTTCAACACGGCGCTCGGCGGCGTTGCGCATGGACTCGATCACCACCTCGCGCGCCTTGCCGTCGGCCACGACACCGACGCCGGCCAGCTCGAGAATCCGGTCGATCTCCGGGGCGGCCAGGAGGGGCTCGTCCTGGTCGCGCGTCATCAGCTCGAGCTCCTCGATGTCCATCCCGCGGCCGGGAAGCCGAGTCGTGCTCGAGGAGACGGACGCGCTCTTGCCTCCGAGGAGTCCCTCGAACAGCGGGAAGAGCAGATGGCCGGGGTGTTCGCTGTCGGACCAGCCGAGCCCCGGCGCGGAAGCAAGCTGCTTCGCCGCGGGCTCGGGGTCGTCGAGGAGCACGTGCAGGAAGGCGCGCTGCCGGTGCGCCTGCTTCGGGCAGGCCTCGAGCGCCTCGGCCGCCCGCTTCCTGATGGTCGGCTTGGTGCCCGCCGCCCCAAGCCACCGGCGCAGCCTCAGCATGCTGGGCGCAGCGCGCCATGCTCGCTCGAGCCGGGCCGGAAGCTCTTTCCGTCCCAGTTCCTGCGCGGCGAGTGCTGCGCCGTCCAGGAACTCGCCTCGCACGTACTCCTTGTCGGCGACGATCTCTGCGGCTTCCTCGAAGGCCGGGAGCGCGGATTTCCAGTCTGCCGCCTCCACCAAGCTCTGACACCAGGCGCGGAGGTCGTCGGAGCGCCTGGTCGACCGCGCGACCTTCGCCAGCCCCTCGGCCCCTTCCATGCGGCGGACGACCTCGCGCAGCCACCGGTCCTCTTCCGAGTCCCACTCGCCGGATCGCTCGCTGCCGGTGTTCTTCTCGATGAGGGCACGCCACCGCGGGAGGAACTCCTCGAGTCCCGGCAGCGGCTCCACAACCACGCGCTCCATGTCCCGGAGCGGCTCCATGAAGTAGCCCACGCCGCGGACCTCATCGATGGCCGAGCGCACGGTTTCGGCACGCTTCTCCGGAGCACAGGTCAGGTATGCGGCCACGACGTACTGGGCGGCGCATTCGCCGGCGTCGACGCCGAGCACCTCGTCCACCATCTCGTGCTGGCCGAGGTCGATCTCCCCCTCGCCGATCGGCCGCAGGAGCGCGCCGAAGATCCGGAACGCGGCCGCGTAGTCCTTGCGGAGGAAAGCGCCCGAGCCACGGCGCAGGCACTCGTCGACCTCGGAGGGGTCGGCGTGGCCGACCCGCTCGGCCGCGTCGGCGAAGGCGAGGATCTCGGAGACGTCCTCGCCCGAGAGCGCGGCGGGGACCCAGCCTGAGCCGCCGCGGGCCGCGCGGTTGATCAGGGAGTTGACGACGCGCCCGTGGGCCCGCGCGTCCAGCTCGAGCAGCATCTCCCGAACCAGCTCGCGCAGCGCGTCTGCGCTCATCGCCGCGAGCACCGTGTCGATGTCGCTTCGAGCCGGTTCGTGGGCGGGGGTGCGCGATTTCTTCATCGCACGATCTCCGACTCAGGCTTGGTCATCGCTGGCGTCCTTCGTCGTTGCTGCCGCCAGTCGGACCTCACGTTCCGCCTCTTCGCGCTCGCGCGCGAGCTCGGCCCGCAGCTCCTCCTCGGTGGGCAGGTACATCTGGTAGCGCGCCGCGAGGATCTGCTCGTTGTCCTCGGGCAGGGTGATCTTCACCATCGCGTCGTTCTTCTCGGAGCAGAGGACGATGCCGATGGTCTGGGCCTCGTGCTCCGCGCGCTGGAAGCGGTCGAAGAAGTTCACGTACATCTGCATCTGGCCGAGGTCCTGGTGCGTGAGCTTGCCGAGCTTGAGATCGACGAGGACGAAGCAGCGCAGCAGCCGGTTGTAGAAGACGAGGTCGACGTAGAAGTGGTCGCCCTCGAGCGTGAGCCGCTTCTGCCGCGCGACGAAGCAGAAGCCCTTGCCCATCTCCAGCAGGAAGTCCTCGAGCCGGTCGATGATCGCCTGCTCGAGGTCGCGTTCCTGGGCGGTTGGCTTCTCCTGAAGGTCGAGGAACTCGAGGACGAACGGGTCCTTGATGACGTCGCCCGGCAGCGCGACCTGTTGGCCTTGGCGCGCCAGCGCGAGAACCTGGTCCTTGTCGCGGCTCATCGCGAGCCGCTCGAAGAGCAGGGAGGCGATCTGGCGCTCGAGCTCGCGCACCGACCAGCTCTCGCGTGCGGCCTCGATCTCGTAGAACGAGCGGGCGTCCGGTTTCTCGATGCGTCAACAGGAGCCGGTAGTGGGTCCACGACAGGAGCGGCGGGAAATAGCGGGCCGGCGGTGGCGGTATGATTGGTGCCGCGCTGGGGCACCTTTCGGATCGCCGCTCAAAAGGTGCCCCGCTGCGGCACCTTTGTCGGGACCACCGAGCTCGACCGGCAACGCCGAGCCCTCGGGAAACGTCAGGTAGAACTGCCGCATCCGCTTGAGCCCGGTGAGGCTGAAGCCCTTGCCGAAGCGCTGTGTCAGCTCAGCGGCCAGCTTTTCCAGGAGCTCATCGCCGTACCCCGCGCGCTTCTTGCCGTGCTGCTCGACCTCGACGATCTCCCTGCCGATGAGCCAGTAGGCGTGGACCATGGCCGAGTTCACGGTGCGCGCGACGTGACCGCGTGCGGCCTCGATGATCTCGGCGACCCGCTTGAACAGCTCCTCTTCTCGGCGGTCGGCCAGCTTGGTCATGACGGCTGTCCTTACTGAAAACCTTGTCCGCATTGTCGCTCAGAGACTTGCGCATCGCCCCATCGGATCCTCGACCACTACAATACGGCGCGTCACCCCCAGGTGGAACCCCCGATGTGGATCCGAATCGTCGCGCGGGATCTTCTCCGGCTGTTCGTCACGGGGCCCGCGGCCCTCATCGCCGAGAACCTCGCCCTCCGGCAGCAACTCGGCGTCCTTCACCGAAGCGCCAGCCGGCCAAGGCTCCAGCGCGGCGACCGCATCTTCTGGGTCTGGCCGTCCAGGGTATCGTCCTCGACGAACAGCATCTCCGGCGAGTCCTCCAGCGGTACTTCGGGTACTACCACCGGAGCCGCACGCACTTGTCGTTGGCGAAGGACGCACCGGAGCCCCGGGGAATCGAGCCGCCGGAGTGCGGCGGGATCGTCGAGATTCCCGAGGTCGGCGGCCTGCATCACCGTTACTCTCGTCGAGCCGCCTGAAGAAACCGAGCCGTCCGGACCGCCCCGCGGCGTCGCTCGTGGTGTGGGCGGATTGCGCTTGCACGTGCCGTCCCGCGAACCTTGCCCCCAAGACCAGCGTGGATCTCAGCGTCTGCGTTCTCGATCCCGGGGGGCTCGGCTCATCTTCCCTCGCCGCCCGGTCCTTCAATATCAAGAGGACGAGGTTTCTGGTAGGGACAGGTGATCGCGAACCGGATTTTGTCGTTTGAGATTCTGAGAGATCCCCGCTTGTCGAATTTTACAACTTCTTCGGATGTTCGGGCGAAGCCAGCAAGTCCTGACGGAACAACGACCTACAGTCGGTCGCGATCGAGTTTACATAACTCGCAGCGGAGAGCACGCGCGCCTCTTGCACGAGTTTGCATCCTACGCGGCGATGTGCCACACGAGCCTGTGACCGGGCGCGATCGCCTCAAGGAGCCGCTCCACCTGCTCGACGGTCGGCATCGCGCGTCCCTGTTCGTATCGAGCGTACGCATTCCGGGAGCGTTGTCCGAGTCGCGCGGCGGCCTCGGCCAGCGTCAGGCCCTGACGTTCCCGCTGGCGCCGAAGCAGGAGCGCCAGGAGGACACCCAGTCGGTTTCCACCGATCTCAAACGTCGCCCCGGCGCCCGGATAAGCCTTCGCCCGAAAGCCCCTCGCGCCGGCCATCGTCTCGACCAGGTCCTCGGCCATCGCGAGCGCTTCGCGCTTCGTACGTCCCTGCGTCATCGCGTCGAACGCCGGGATCTCGGCCAGCCAGTGCTTGCCGTCCTTCTCGATCCGTCCCGAAAACCTCATCGCCTCTCCTTCGCCCGTCGCAGGATGACGTTCGCCAGGCGCTCGTTGATCTCCGGATGCCTGGGCACGCACTCCGTGAACGACCCGCTCGGGCTGACCCACACGTCGTGCTTCCCGCCGTGGCGCTGGAGCCTCCAACCCAGGTCTCGGAGTTGTTGCTCCAGCTCCCTTCGCTTCATGGCGTCAATGTACACCTATACGTGTACTTGCGCAATCGGCGTGTGGGCTGTCATGGTCCGCGACGCTCGGGGTCCGTATACTCTCCCCTAAGCCCCGCCCTCGCAAGCGTTTATCGTAACCGGAAATAGGTGTCCCTTCCATAAATCCCGTCTCCGTTGTCGGTCAAGCAGTTACGCATCCCCCTTCCGAATTTCTACCCACCAGAATACGGCGTCACCCCAGGTGGGAACCCCGATGTGGACCCGAATCGTCGTTTGGGATCTGCTCCGATTGCTCGTCGCCGGGCGAGCCGCCCTCGTCGCTGAAAACCTCGCCCTCCGCCAGCAGCTCGCCGTGATGCAACGCGCTGTTCCCCGGCCGAAGCTTCGCCGCCGAGTTCGCATCTTCTGGGTGTGGCTGTCCAGCCTCTGGACGGGCTGGCGTTCCGCGCTCATCATCGTCCAGCCAAACACCGTCGTCCGGTGGCATAGGCAGGGCTTCCGGCTGTATTGGAGATGGAAGAGTCGCCGTCGAGGCGATGGCCGACCCGCCATCCCCCGCGATGTCCGCGACCTCATCCGGCGAATGGCCCAGGCCAATCCTCTCTGGGGTGCACCCCGCATCCACGGCGAGTTGCTCAAGCTCGGCATCGAGATCTCCCAGGCCGCGGTCGCCAAGTACATGCCGCGTCGCCGAAAGCCGCCGTCACCCACTTGGCGGGCGTTCCTCGACAATCACATCGGCCAATTCGTTGCCGTCGATTTCTTCACAGTGCCCACGGTCACTTTCCGCGTCCTCTTCGTCTTCGTCGTCCTCGCTCACGACCGCCGACGAGTGCTCCACTTCAACGTCACCGAGCACCCAACCGCGATCTGGACCGGACAGCAGATCCGCGAAGCGTTTCCTTGGGACACCGCGCCGCGATTCCTCCTTCGCGATCACGACGGCATCTTCGGTGGCGACTTCGGGCGCGTCGTCGACTCGATGGGAATCGAGCAGGTCCCGACGGCCGCAAGATCGCCCTGGCAGAATCCATGCTGCGAACGCCTGATCGGCAGCATCCGCCGCGGGTGCCGTGACCACGTGATCGTCCTCGACGAACAGCACCTGCGCCAAGTCCTCAAACGGTACTTCGGGTACTACCACCGCAGCCGCACGCACTTGTCGCTGGCGAAGGACGCACCGGAGCCCCGGGGAATCGAGCCGCCGGAGTGCGGCGGGATCGTCGAGATTCCCGAGGTCGGCGGATTGCATCACCGTTACTCTCGTCGAGCCGCCTGAAGAAACCGAGCCGTCCGGACCGCCCCGCGGCGTCGCTCGTGGTCTGGGCGGATTGCGTTTGCACGTGCCGTCCCGCGAACCTTGCCCCCGAGACCACTGTGGATCTCAGCGTCTGCGTTCTCGATCCCGGGGGGCTCGGCTCATCTTCCCTCGCCGCCCGGTCCTTCAATATCAAGAGGACGAGGTTTCTGGTAGAAACAGGCGGGACAGAACGCTTTGCCTCCCGGATCGCACCCGAACGCACGGCCACGACGCCGAACTCGTGGACGTTGCGACACCTTCGGTCGCGCGCCGCGTTCGCTCTTCAACTCGAGGACCAGGGCGCGGACCTGCGCCTTGAGGGCGAGGTCCTCGCGGAGCAGGCGTTCGACCTCCAGCTGGACGCCGCTGCGGGGGAGACGGCTGACGCGGTCCACGACGACGATCAGCAAGTGGTAGACGAGGAACTGGGTGGTCTTGATGATGAGCGAGAGCAAACGAACGCTTCCATGTCCTCCTTGGGTAGCACAGCCTGTCGTCGCCTACTCGGCGTCGGCGATGACCACCTGGTACGAGTACCCCTGCTCGGTCAGGAAGAGCTTGCGGTGGTGGGCGAACTCCTCCTCGCGGGTGTCGCGCGAGACGAGCGTGAAGAAGTGGGCCGAGCGACCATCGCCCTTGGGGCGCAGGATGCGGCCGAGCCGCTGCGCTTCCTCCTGCCGCGAGCCGAACATGCCCGACACCTGGATGAGCACGTCGGCGTCCGGCAGATCGATGGCGAAGTTGCCGACCTTGGAGAGCACGATGCAGTGCAGCTCGCCGCGCCGGAATTGTTCGTAGACCTGCTCCCGCTCCGTCTGCGGGGTCTTGCCGGTGACGAGCGGAACGTCGAGGCTCTTCGCGATTTCTTCGACCTGCGCGAGGTACTCGCCGATGACGAGCACGCGACCATTCTGGTGCTGGTCGAGCAATCGCTTGAGTCGAGCCATCTTGGCCGGGTTCTCGGCCGCGATCCGGAACTGCG
This sequence comes from Terriglobia bacterium, assembly GCA_963790465.1. Lineage (GTDB taxonomy): Bacteria > Acidobacteriota > Polarisedimenticolia > Polarisedimenticolales > JAIQFR01 > JAIQFR01. The sequence continues at coordinate 237,357 of CAWBOP010000026.1, forward strand.
ACCGCCGGTCCGCGAGGGCGTACTCCATCCTGCGCTGCGCGCTCATCGGCACGCGCTCCTCGATGCAGGTCGCGCTGGCGATCCACTGCTGGCGCTCGAGGTCCTTCCAGGGGACGTCGAACCGCTTGGGGCCGATGAGCGCGAACACGTCCCCCTCGCGGCCATCCTCCCGGACCAGGGTGGCGGTCAGCCCAAGCCGCCGACGAGCCTGCAGCTCCGCGGTCGCGCGGAACACCGGAGCCGGCAGCAGGTGGACCTCGTCGTAGATGATGAGTCCCCAAGGGCGGGCTCGAAAGAGCTCAAGGTGAGGGAAACTCTCCCTCACGGTCGGCACGCCAAGTCAGGATCTGGTAGGTGGTCAGCGTTACCGGTCCGGTATTCTTCTGTTCTCCCGTGTACTCGGCGATGTCGTCGGGCAGGAGCGTGGTCTTGTCGCAGAGCTCACGTCGCCACTGCTTCACCGAGGTCAGGCTCGTGGTAAGGACCAGCGTGGTCTGACCGACCAGTTCCATGGCCGTGAGGCCCACGACCGTCTTGCCCGACCCGCAGGGGAGAACGATGACGCCGCTGCCGCCGCGTTCGGTTCCCGCGACGAAGAATGCAGCGGCCGCCTGCCGCTGGTAGTCACGAACGATGAACGGCGCACCCGATACCGTGCTGTCGCGAAGAGCGATCGTGAGCGCCTCTCCGCTCACGTACCCAGCCAGGTCATCGGCAGGGTAGCCGGCGGCGACCAGGGCCTGCTTGAGCACGCCCCGTTGCCCCGGGTCGACGCGGAAGGTGATCCCGTCAACTCGGTCCTTGAGATACACGCCGGCAGCGCGATCACGATGCAGAAACTCGGCCGTCGCCTCGTCCGAGCAGGTGCACCGCAGCGAGTCGCCGTCGCGGGAGAGGGTCACGCGCCCGAAGCGGGCGGCGAGGTCCTGGACATCCTGCTCGACGCTCGCAGGCACCGGATAGCGGGCGTGTTCCCTGAGCGCCGACACCATCTTCTCGGCAGGCAGTCCAGCAGCCCGGGCGTTCCAGATCGAGAGCGGCGTGAGCCGATAGGTGTGGACGTGTTCGGGGCTCTTGACGAGCTCGGCGAACGGGGCAAGCGCGGCTCTGGCCTCCTCCGCGCGCGGCGCGTGGGTCTCGAGGAGGACCGTGCTGTCGCTCTGAACGATCAGAGCGTTGTAGGGAGACACGGTCACCTGGATCAGGCCTTCGTCGCCTGTGGCGCTGCCGCCTCGTGGGCCGGGGCACGTCGAGCCTTCGTGACCTTGGTCTCGCCCGACGTCACGAGATACCCGACCTCGCGCACGTTTCGCTTGAAGGCGGCCTCCGAAGACGACGGCACCACCAGGTGCCGTTCCCCTGCGCGCATGCAGTGCTTGCGGGTGCGCGTGTCGTTGGCGATGAGCGCCGCCAGCGCAGCATCGGCGCACTCTACGAGCCGAGCGAGACCGCGGTCGCAGACCTTCGTGCTCCGCTCGGCGACGTCGTCGAGAAGTCTCTTCACCGTATCGGGGATGGCGGCGCCGCTGCGTGCGGTCAGGAACTCTCGGATCTCGTCGACCGGACGGCCATCCTCGATCGCGGCGAGTAGCTTGCCGGCATCGAGCCGCCAGACGAGGTCGGACACCCGGGTCGCGTAGGCGTCGAGGGCAAGTCGGTCACCCTGCTCGAGCTCGGCGCCGATGGCCGCTACCTCGAGGTTGGGCAACACGCGCAGGACAGGCCTGACCTCTACGGGCGCGGGCTGGTAGGTCGATTCGGCTCCCAGGCAGTAGGCGCTGAGCGGCGTGACGCGGAAGTACATCAGCCCGTCGTATCGGCTGAAGTACACGAGGTCGTCCGTCCCCCAGAGGCTACCGTAGTTGTGCCGAGCGCCCGCGGGCGGGATGAGGGCGACGTCGATGATGCCCAGGGTAGCCGCGTACTCCAGCAGGAAGGCAAAGAGGTAGCGCTCCTCCAGGATGCGCTCTCCGTTCTCGTAGCCGAGCGATCCGTACTGCAGCTCGCCGATGTAGAGGTTCCAGGCGTTGCGCGTCACCGAGAAGTCGTTGCCCGAGGCGCGCAGGAACCGGAAGAACTCGTCGGTGGCGATCCACGCGCCCGCCGGGCACTCGGCCAGGGTATCGGCGATCGCGTCTCGGCGCGATGACACCGCTGTGAGCCCGTGCTTGCCCTTGCCGGTCTGGCCCTTGATGCACTCGACGCGAGACAGCTCATCGAGAAGGGTGGAGTCGACCCACTTGGACCATAGGGTGCGGATCGTCTCGGCCGCCGGCTCGGACAGCGCCTTGCGGCCTGCCTTGGTGAGCTGCAGCTTCGAGCCCGAGAGCTGCGCGAGTCCGCCGGCCTGGACGAGGAGCGGCCACGCGAAGGCGCGGATCGGTCCGGCATTCTCGTCGTGCCACTTGTTCGCTACTGGGAGTCGCGGGTAGTAGTCACCGCCCTCCAGGATGCCCGTGATCGCCTCGACGGTTGCCGTCGAGGCACGTCTCGTCTTGTCGCTCACAGACACCTTGCCCGAATCGATCAGGCGCAGCACCGATAGGAGCTCTCGTTGGGCGGGGCGTTCCGACTCGCGGATCGCGAGTTGAACTGGCTCGGTTCCCTCCAGCTTCGTCCTCGTCTTCGAATTCCAGCGGGAGAACGGCAAGTCGTAGGCGGCGGGTAGCTCGGCGAGCGTCTTGATCTTTGCCTCGGCCGGCTTGGGCACGAAGGCCTTTAGCCGCGCTTTGAGATCGGCCGGCATCACACCGTTGCCGTAGAAGAAGAAACCCAGCGCTGAAGGGCTGCGGTGATGGCCGTACTTGTCCGTCGCGCCCCAGTTGGGCCCCCGACGGTACTTTGCCTGGAAGCGATCGGCCTCGAACTCAATGGAACTCGAGTGAACTACCTCGGCGACGGCCGCGCGCTGCAGCTCGTCGAGGCACTGCCAGACCGTGCGCAACCGATCGCCGTCGAGGTACCGCTTGATCACCGCCGCGAGGTCCGCCTTTCGCGTGGGCAGCTTCTCCTTGGTCAACGCGGCCAGATTCTTGAGGTCATCGGAGTTCATGAACTCCGACAGCGCCATGTCGAGCGTGGGGATGCCGCCGCTCACGTCGTATCTCTTCATATGGGCTCCGTGGCCCGCTGCTGCTTGGCAGCGCGGCGGGCGTCCTTCTTCTGTTGCTCGAGGCGAGCACGCTCCTCGATGGAGACCACCCTGTCGGGGGCGGTCTTGCCGAACCGCTTCAAGTAGAGATCCTCGATGAACTGCGGCAGGGGCAGCTTCCATTGCTCTTGGCGATGGTTGTCGAGCTTGCCGAGCTTCGCCGGGTTCATCCCGAGCGCGCGCGCCATCTGGACGTGGGCATGGGAGAGGCGGTGGCGCTTGCGCGCATCAATCCAAGCCTGCAGCTTCTGGTTTGGCTTCTTCGCCTTCGCGCTCATCGCTGCTACCTCTCTTCTCGCCGGTCTTTCCACGCCGTCCTCGCACGCACCTCGTCGATCAGGAAGCGCACGCCCTGGTTGTCCGAGGGGTTGAGCCAGAGCATCCGGTCGAAGACGCGCTCGGCTTCCTCGAACCGCTCGAGCCGCCAGAGGCACAGGCCATACCCGTGCATGCACCGCATGAAGGGGCGGTTGTCGATGTGCCCCCAGGGCAGAAGCCCGTCGAAGTCCGGAGGCAGGGATAGCTCGCCAATTCGGACGCCCACCTCGTAGTGACGGATCGCGTCCTTCGGCCTGTGGTCGAAGACGAAGTTGCCGAGGTGCGCGTGAGCATCGAGGCAGCGCAGGTCGGCCTGACAGAGCTCCATGAGGATCTTGTGCGCGGCCGCTCCATCGCCAGCGTCCTTGAGGTCGTTCGACTCGCAGATGGGGTCGGAGTCGAAGTCGTCGGGGTCCCTGCCAGGAACGACCTGCTCCATCTCGTAGGCCTGTCTCGGACCGCGAGCGATGATCGGCTTCGCCCACTCGTCGATGGGCTCGCCCTCCTCGCCCCAGTACTCATCCTTGGGGTCCCACTCGCCTTCGTCCTTCAGGGCCAACGGTGTGAGGCCGAGGGCGGCCACGTCGAGTCGCGTGGACTCGATCTCGCCCGACAGGTACGGGTGACCGGCATAGCTCCACTGCTTGCGCGGCTTCACCACCGCGATCTCGCCGGGCACGATGTCCCACAGTCTGCACGCGCGCAGACTGATGACGCGGTCCGTGCCAGGGAGCCGGCACCGCGCGGCTCGCTCCTTGATCGACAGCACGACGAGCTCGATCGGCTGGCACAGGTCGAGGTCGGTCGCGGCCACCTTGTGCTGGCGCTTCCGCCGACTGGGAGGTGCTGCTGGCTCGGGCAAGGGCTCGAGGCCGAGCCACTTACGATAGGCCGCCAGAAGCGGCCATCCTTGCGCTCGCGGCGCGAGCACGACCTCCGATGCCGAGACCACATGCTCGGAGCCGTCCTCACGCCGGCAACGGGCCACGATGCCACGCCGCTGGTTGCCATCGTAGTCGAAGGCGATCACGGAGACCGGCTCGCCGATGACGAACGCGTCGCACGGGAGCTCGACGCCATCCACGAGCGCCTGATGAAAGGCCCAGAGCTGCTCATCGTCGCCGTGGGCGTCCGTCGTGATCTCGGCGACCAGCTGTTCGAAGTCGGCCGTGGCCTTGCCGCTGTTCGCCTTCTTCATCGTGCTCCCCGGTGACGCCCTCGGAAGCGGGCCTTGGCCTGTTCCATGAAAGACGGCTCATCGCTGGGGCCCACGCCATCCACCAGGCGCTCGAAGCCATCCATGAACCCGCTCTTCCGGTGATGGTCCGCACGCACCTGGTTGACGGTCTTCTGCCACTCCCCTTGGAGTCCGGCGCGCTCGAAGCAACGCTTGGCGCTCTCGAAGTTGGACAGCGCGGCGTCGTAGTACTTGCTCTTCTTGGCGTTGACGATCCGCAGCCCCTGTGCACGCCACAGCCGCGCGGCGAGGTCGGGACGGTTCTTCTCGAGCTTCTTGGCCACGGGCTCGGTGGTGTAGTGGCTCAGACCTTCGAGTGCCCGGTCCGAAGCTCGGTGAACGAGGTCGGCAAGGCGATCCATCTCCTTGGTGGCCACCAGGAGGTCGATCGCAGAGTGAAGGTCGGCGCCCTTGGCTGCAGCGAGGGCTTTCTCGTGCCATGCGGTTCTCTCGGCCTTGGGCACGAACTTCATGAGATCGTTGTATGTGTACTTGCCTGGGTGCTCGCGGTAGTCGGCCCAGGCGGCCTCGAGAGCCTCCTTGCCGCGCCCGAGCTTGGTGAGGAGCTCGCGCTTGAGCTTGGCGAGGTCGTGACCGGCCATCGACCCATGCGGTGTCTTCTTGTCGAGGTCGATGCCGCGATCCACCCAGGCGAGGGCCTCTTCTGGCTTGCGGCGTACGATGAGCAGGGTCGCGATCGCGTGGCAGTCCTGGGCCACGATGCCGGTTTCCTCGACGAGCGAGACATAGGCAGCGACGTCCTTCTGGGCGGCGTAGAGGCTGCGTAGGATCTCCCCGAAGTGGCGACGGACGTAGTCTGGGCGGTTCTTGAACGAACCATCAGACTTCGGGGGGCCCTTGGCCGCCGCGTCGAATCTCGCCCGCATCTTGCCAACGAAGGCGGCGAGGTTGGCCTTGTCGAAGACCTTCACCAGGTCCTTCTCGAGGTTGTAGCAGAAGCCGTACTCGTCATCGTCCATCCACGAGAGCAGACGCGTCGCCGTCTCGTCGGGGTCTGCCCCTTCGGACTGACGCGCCTTGATCCAGCCGCAGTAGAGCTCATCGACGAACTGACCGAAGCTGCCGCTTGAGTCGTCGAGCTCCTCGATCTTCAAGTAGCACGCGGCGAGGAACGCCTCGTATAGGGTGACGGCCCGGGCGGGACCGCTGGCGACGAGCTTGGCGATCTTGGCCGCGACCTCATCGAGGTCGCTCACGAAAGAGAAGCAGGCGCGGTCGGGGATGAAGGCGCCCGGGTTCAGTGCCAGCTCGATCTCCTGCTCGATCGGATCGATCCTGCCTCGGGCCTTTCGTGTCATCGCGCCCTCCGCGTGCCGGCTTCCGGCCCCGCGGTCCGGGGAGGCCGCGTCCCCGTCGACAGCTCGCGATCGAGCAGCTCGACCACGTAGTCCTGGATCGTCGCGTCGAGCTCGGCGCAGCGAATCCGGAGCCTCTTGTGGAGGTCTTCGTCCATGCGGATGTGGATCTTCCTCTCGGCGTTCCGTTCTGGCATCTTGTCCTCATGTCCAGGGTACTAGAGCAGCTCAGGTATACGTCGATGGACCGCTCGGGGTCAACGCCGATATCCCTGGCACGAGGGGACGCGGCATGAAGATCATCGACCTCACCGAGGACAAGAGGGACCTCTTCTGCCCGTGCCTGGAGGACTGGTCCGACGAGGTGTCCCTTCCATAAATCCCGTCTCCGTTGTCGGTCAAGCAGTTACGCAGCCCCCTTCCGAATTTCTACCCACTAGAATACGGCGTTTCACCCCAGGTGGGGTCCCCGATGTGGACCCGAATCGTCGTTTGGGATCTGCTCCGATTGCTCGTCGCTGGGCGAGCCGCCCTCGTTGCTGAAAACCTCGCCCTCCGCCAGCAGCTCGCCGTGATGCAACGCGCTGTTCCCCGGCCGAAGCTTCGCCGCCGAGATCGCATCTCCTGGGTGTGGCTGTCCAGCCTCTGGACGGGCTGGCGTTCCGCGCTCATCATCGTCCAGCCAAACCCGTCGTCCGGTGGCATAGGCAGGGCTTCCGGCTGTATTGGAGATGGAAGAGTCGCCGTCGAGGCGATGGCCGACCCGCCATCCCCCGCGATGTCCGCGACCTCATCCGGCGAATGGCCCAGGCCAATCCCCTCTGGGGTGCACCCCGCATCCACGGCGAGTTGCTCAAGCTCGGCATCGAGATCTCCCAGGCCGCGGTCGCCAAGTACATGCCGCGACGCCGCAAGCCGCCGTCACCCACTTGGCGGGCGTTCCTCGACAACCACATCGGCCAACTCGTTGCCGTCGATTTCTTCACCGTGCCCACGGTCACGTTCCGCGTCCTCTTCGTCTTCGTCGTCCTCGCTCACGACCGCCGACGAGTGCTCCACTTCAACGTCACCGAGCACCCCACGGCGTCTGGACGGGACAGCAGATCCGCGAAGCGTTTCCTTGGGACACCGCGCCGCGATTCCTCCTTCGCGATCGCGACGGCATCTTCGGTGGCGACTTCGGGCGCGTCGTCGCTCGATGGGCATCGAGCAGGTGCTGACCGCCGCAAGAGCGCCCTGGCAGAATCCGTACTGCGAACGCCTGATCGGCAGCATCCGCCGGGAGTGCCTCGACCACGTGATCGTCCTCGACGAACAGCATCTCCGGCGAGTCCTCCAGCGGTACTTCGGGTACTACCACCGCAGCCGCACGCACTTGTCGTTGGCGAAGGACGCACCGGAGCCCCGGGGAATCGAGCCGCCGGAGTGCGGCGGGATCGTCGAGATTCCCGAGGTCGGCGGCCTGCATCACCGTTACTCTCGTCGAGCCGCCTGAAGAAACCGAGCCGTCCGGACCGCCCCGCGGCGTCGCTCGTGGTGTGGGCGGATTGCGTTTGCACGTGCCGTCCCGCGAACCTTGCCCCCGAGACCACTGTGGATCTCAGCGTCTGCGTTCTCGATCCCGGGGGGCTCGGCTCATCTTCCCTCGCCGCCCGCCCCTTCAACATAAGAGGACGAGGTTTCTGGTAGGGACACTCGATCGAGTCTCACGACGCCGCTTCAAGTCGATACCCTGCAACACGATAGCTATTATACGTCTTGTATTCGCCCGTAGCATGTGTCTCATGTATTGACTTTTTCTCAAGTTGGGGTATCTTCTGTCCATGGATGGAGAGCCCCTCGATCGGACGCGTGCGGAACAGCTAATCCGGGCGATTCTCGGAGCGGGTGAAACGAGTTTCTCCGACCACGCGCTGGACGAAATGGCGAAGAGAGACTTAACGGCTCAGGACTGCAAGAACGTGATGCGAGGAGGCTGGGTGGAATCGGCCGAACTTGAGAAGGGCACATGGCGCTACCGGGTACGCACATCCCGGATGTGCGTCGTGCTTGCGTTCCGCTCGGAGACGCGACTGGTCGTCGTAACGGCGTGGAGGGAGGACAGATGAACTGCCTTCAGTGCGGCAACCCCCTGAGGGTCGACCGGGAGAATTTCCTCTACGACGCGTGCGGCCTGCCCGGCGTCACCCTACTCGACGTAGAGGTCGACAGATGCCCCAGTTGCGGCGCCTACGAGGTCGTGATTCCTCAGCTCGAGGAACTCCATGCGCTGATCGCTCGACTCGTCACGCGCAAGGCGGGACGTCTGACGGGCCCGGAGGTCCGCTTTCTGCGGAAGTGGCTCGGATGGTCTGGCGCAGACTTCGCTGCGCACATGGGCGTGGCCCCCGAGACAGCGTCGCGGTGGGAAACGGGCGCGGATCCGATTGGAACGATTGCCGACCGATTGCTGCGATTGATGGTTATGACAAAGCCGCCTGTGCAGGACTACTCGCTCGAATTGCTCAAGAACGTCGCCCGCGAGGACTCGAAGCCTGTGCGGCTCGGGTTGCAGGCGGACGAAAGCGGGTGGCACGCTCGCGCAGCCTGAACAGGCGCGACGGTTGTCCCTTCCATAAATCCCGTCTCCGTTGTCGGTCAAGCAGTTACGCATCCCCCTTCCGAATTTCTACCCACCAGAATACGGCGTTTCACCCCAGGTGGGAACCCCGATGTGGACCCGAATCGTCGTTTGGGATCTGCTCCGATTGCTCGTCGCCGGGCGAGCCGCCCTCGTCGCTGAAAACCTCGCCCTCCGCCAGCAGCTCGCCGTGATGCAACGCGCTGTTCCCCGGCCGAAGCTTCGCCGCCGAGATCGCATCTTCTGGGTGTGGCTGTCCAGCCTCTGGACGGGCTGGCGTTCCGCGCTCATCATCGTCCAGCCAAACACCGTCGTCCGGTGGCATAGGCAGGGCTTCCGGCTGTATTGGAGATGGAAGAGTCGCCGTCGAGGCGATGGCCGACCCGCCATCCCCCGCGATGTCCGCGACCTCATCCGGCGAATGGCCCAGGCCAATCCTCTCTGGGGTGCACCCCGCATCCACGGCGAGTTGCTCAAGCTCGGCATCGAGCTCTCCCAGGCCGCGGTCGCCAAGTACATGCCGCGTCGCCGAAAGCCACCGTCACCCACTTGGCGGGCGTTCCTCGACAATCACATCGGCCAACTCGTTGCCGTCGATTTCTTCACCCTGCCCACCGCCACGTTCCGCATCCTTTTCGTCTTCGTCGTCCTCGCTCACGACCGCCGACGAGTGCTTCACTTCAACGTCACCGAGCACCCAACCGCGATCTGGACCGGACAGCAGATCCGCGAAGCGTTTCCTTGGGACACCGCGCCGCGATTCCTCCTTCGCGATCGCGACGGCATCTTCGGTGGCGACTTCGGGCGCGTCGTCGACTCGATGGGAATCGAGCAGGTCCCGACTGCCGCAAGATCGCCCTGGCAGAATCCATACTGCGAACGCCTGATCGGCAGCATCCGCCGGGAGTGCCTCGACCACGTGATCGTCCTCGACGAACAGCATCTCCGGCGAGTCCTCCAGCGGTACTTCGGGTACTACCACCGCAGCCGCACGCACTTGTCGTTGGCGAAGGACGCGCCGGAGCCCCGGGGAATCGAGCCGCCGGAGTGCGGCGGGATCGTCGAGATTCCCGAGGTCGGCGGCCTGCATCACCGTTACTCTCGTCGAGCCGCCTGAAGAAACCGAGCCGTCCGGACCGCCCCGCGGCGTCGCTCGTGGTGTGGGCGGATTGCGTTTGCACGTGCCGTCCCGCGAACCTTGCCCCCGAGACCACTGCGGATCTCAGCGTCTGCGTTCTCGATCCCGGGGGGCTCGGCTCATCTTCCCTCGCCGCCCGGTCCTTCAATATCAAGAGGACGAGGTTTCTGGTAGGGACAGGTCACCGATTCTGGATCAGCGTCTACGGCGTCAGCGTTTGCGGCGCTTGCCACCCGCCCGCCAACCCAACCCTCGTCGCGGCATGGGTCACCGCCGCGGAGCCGACCCGTGGGTAGCTTCGCGCGCCAGGACCTCGAGATGGCGGAGGTCGCTGCGCTCTTCGGACGTGACGGTCCTCCTTGCGGGAGACTGGATGTCGAATCCGTACGCCTGTCAAATCGGGGGATCGTACTCCGGCGGTCGCACTGCCACGATCGTTCCGGTCGCGTCGCTGACTTCCCGGGGCAGGAGGCACTGTTCGAGGTGCTTTGCTCGGATCTTCGTCTTGGCAGTCGCGCAGCTGATCATCTCGGTGCTATGGCCCGCCAGGGGCGGGGCAACGACAGTCACGCCTTTCGCTGGAAATCTCGTCAGGAGCATTCGAAGCGCTGGAACCAGATCGGAGTCCCGCGAGATCAGAAGAGCATGGTCGTACGTGTCGCGGTACGCCCCGTCCAGAAGGTAGAGCGCGATGTTCACGTCGGTCTCCTTCTCCTCGTGGCCCTGCGAAGTCCGTCGACACAGGGGACACCACCGGTCCTTACACTTGAACTTCCCCATCACCGGCGTCACGCCGTGTGCTTCCTGAGCGAGGACGAAAGCCTCGTGACGGCGCTTCGGGTCCGGCAGCCAATGAGCATAGGCGGAAAAGTAGTAGACCGCTTCCAATCGCTGCGACGCCGGACGGACATAACGGCGGGAAAGGCCCCACAGGTCTACCCACTTCAGGTGGGGCTGCTTCAGCCTCGCGATTGCGTGATAGAGGTTGAATCCGTCGATGAAACAGACCACACGGTCGACAGCCATCGAGCCCCCAGAAAGACGAAACCCCACGAGCCGGAGCCCGTGGGGGCCACAGGGCCGAACCCTGCGGGATTACATGTGCAATTTACCGCCAGCCCGAGCGCGCTGCAACTAAAAAAGGACGCGGTCCATGGGTAGGATCGTAACGCCGATGCCCGAGTGGGGCGAACTGGCGGCCCTCCTCGCCCGCGGCTTTCTGCGGTTGACACAGAAACGGCGCAACTCCGCTGTTTTTCGGCCGACAGAGCCGCAGATTCCCCTTGAACTTGCCGCGAAACCGAGCACTCCTGTGTACCGGGAGACCCCGACGTGGAAACGAGCATCGTGAAGCAGATCCAGTCGTTGCAGCGCATGCCGGTCGGCGACCTGCTCCTCGAGTGGGAGCGCCTGTACGGGGAGCCGTCGCGCTCCCGGAACCGGGATTACCTGGTCCGACGGCTGCGCGTGGCGAGTCCAGGAGCTGGCGTACGGCGGGTTGTCCGACGCGGCGAGGGATCGGATCGCCGCGCTCGCGCCCGAGACGTTCGTCAGGGGCAGGGTTCCGAAGGGATTCCAGCCGCCTGTCGCCGCCCCCGTCCCGGTCGAGGAGCCGCCCCGCACCGTCCGCGACCCGCGTCTCCCCTCCCCCGGCACCGTGATCACCCGCCAGTACCGCGGACGCGAGCTACGTCTGCTCGTGCTCGACGATGGCTACGAACTCGACGGCATCCGGTACGCCTCGCTCACCGAGGCCGCGAGGGCCGCGACGGGCGCGCACTGGAACGGGAAACTGTATTGGGGCGTGACCCAACGGAAGCGGAGATCCTGATGTCCCGCGCGCTGCGGCACGGTAGAGCTACGGCGGTCGCGACCGCGACGGCTCCCGTTCGCTGCGCCATCTACACCCGAAAGAGCACCGACGAGGGACTCGACAAGGACTTCAACTCCTTGGACGCCCAGCGCGAGGCAGCCGAGGCGTTCATCCAGAGCCAGCGCGGCGAGGGTTGGGTGGCCCTCACCGACCGGTACGATGACGGGGGCTTCTCGGGCGCCACGATGGAGCGGCCCGCCCTGAAGCGGCTCCTCGCGGAAATTGAGGAAGGGAAGATCAACTGCGTGGTGGTCTACAAGCTGGACCGCCTCTCCCGGTCGGTCCGCGACTACCTGAACCTGCTGGCGTACCTGGACGAACGCCACGTCGACTTCGTCTCCGTCACGCAGCAGTTCAACACCACGAACCCCGTGGGGAGAATGACGCTGAGGATGCTCTTGCTGTTCGCCGAGTTCGAGCGCGAGCAGACGGCGGAACGTACCCGCGACAAAATGCATGCAGCCCGTCGTCGGGGGAAGTGGACGGGCGGAATGCCGCCGCTGGGTTACGACCCCGTTCCCGAGGGTGGCCGGCTCGTCGTCAACCGTGACGAGGCCGAACAGGTCCGAGCAGTCTTCGACTTGTACGTGGAAAACCCCTCCCTGATCGCGGTCGCACAGGAGTTGAACCGTCGCGGCTGGCGGCGGAAGTCCTGGACGACGAAGGACGGGAAGGCCCGCCAGGGCAAACCGTGGGACCGCGTGAACCTGCGCCTCATGCTGACGAACCCGCTGTACGCCGGTCGGCAGCGGCTGGGCGACGAGACATTCCGTGGCGAGCACGCCGCGATCGTCCTGAAGGCGCTGTTCGACAAGGTCCAGCGCCTGATGGCCGAGAACCGTTCCAGCGGCGGGGCGTCGTCCAGGAACCGACACGGGGCCTTGCTGCGCGGCCTCCTCCGGTGCGCCGCCTGCGACACCGCGATGGTCCACGCCCCCTCCAGGAAGGACGGTCGCCTGTACCGGTACTACCGGTGCATGAACTCGATGCGAAAGGGGGCGTCAGCCTGCCCGACGAAGGCCACCCCGGCGGACCGCGTGGAGCAGTTCGTCGTGGACCGGATCAAGTGCATCGGCCAGGACCCGGCGCTGCAGCGGGAGACGTTCGAGGCCGCGCTGGCCCAGGTCGCCGCCGAACGCCGGGGCTGAAGGCCGAGGCGAAGCGTGGGGAACGGGAGATTGGCGACCTCCCGACGTGACGTCGAGCGGCTGGTCGCCACCCTGTCGCGATCGACTGGCGCGGCTGCCGATGCCGTCCACGCCGAGCTCGTTACCACCCAGGAGCGCGTCGGCACGCTTGAGGCGCGGCTCGCCGAGGTCCGGGACCGGGAGGTCACCCTCGCCGCGCAGCAGGTCGACGAAGCCGACCTCGCCCGCGCCCTGGAGGCGTTCACGCCGGTGTGGGACGTGCTGCTCACCCCCGAGAAGGAGCGGGTGTTGAACCTGCTGATCGAGAGAGTGAGCTACGACGGGCGCGACGAGAAGTTGAACATCCGGTTCCGCCTCGACGGGATCGCGTCCCTGGCGGCCGAGACTGCGGTGGAGACCGCGTCATGAGCGCCGAGGTCGCCTACACGGTCGATTTCGGGCGGCCTCCACGGCCCGAGGCCACACCGGAGCACCCCGGCCGCGTCCTGCGCGTCGCCCGCCTGCTCGCCCTCGCCCACCAGATCGACGCCAAGGTCCGCATCGGCGAGTACCGCGACCTCGCGGACGCCGCAAGGAAGATGGGACTCACCCGCGCCAGGGTCACCCAGATCTCGAACCTGCTGCTGCTGGCCCCCGCGATCCAGGAGGCAACTCCTGACCTGGCCGCCGATCACGGCGGGGCGGGACCTGATCACCGAACGGACGCTGCGGGCGATCGTGGCGGAGCCGGTCTGGGAGCGGCAGGTGGCAACATGGAAGACGATTCGGCGATTGGCGCCGCGGGCCCAGGCCCGAAACAACGAGGACTCGACCGGAGAATCGGGATGCGAGGTGACTACTCAAGGCGCCGTCGGATCTCGTCCGCGTGCTCCCGGACCCGCGTGACCAGCAATCCGCGATTGACGCGGTCCGCCGGACCCGACGCGCAGAAGAAGAACAGCCGTATGACGCCGTCCATCTCGAACTCGTACAGGCCGACGTTGCCTTTCACACCTGGCCGCCTCTCGAACGGCAGAATGTCCCGGACGACCGGCTCCGGTCGGCAGCGCAGTCGCTGCAGGAACTCCACGATGTACAACCGGTTCGTTACTGCGCCGGCGGCGAGGACCGCTCGCACCGCCGGGCACATCCGCAGCAGACGACAGAGATGTTTGGCGTCATGATGCACCATTTGCAGGAACAGCGCGTGTTTTCCTTCCTTGGCGAGGATGCCCATCGACTTGGTCGCCCTTGGACTCAGGTCAATGTGGAAGGAGTCTCGTTTATAGGAGGCATCGATTGCACCGAGCGCCTGTTTCCAAGACGCGAACCACGGATGCGACGGGATCTCATGATCGAAGTAATCGACCAGCCGCCCCGTGAGGCCTGGAACCGCCATATTCCGGGGCCATCTTCTAGCCGGGACAAACTCCCCGGCCGAGGGATTCACTCCGACCGTCGCTACCCGCGCGCGAGTGGGGTCGCCGAAGAACGGTATCGGGTGGAGGACGACGCCGGGCGGCTGAAGGCTCACAAACTGTGCGGCGGACGCCGCCACGTCTGCCTGTACGTCCCCGACGTACTTCTCCAATTCATCACGCGTTGGAATCATATGGGCCACTCTCCCCATCTTTCGGCGAGCCGCCGCCTGGGAAGGGAACCACGATTATGCCCCACCTCGCCCCGCCGACCCTGACCGCCGCCGAGCAGAAGGCGATCCTGCGCGCCACGGCCGCCAACGTCCGCGACCACACGATCTTCTCGATGGCCCTCGGCACCGGCCTGCGCCTCGCCGAGCTCGTCGGCCTGAACGTCGGCGACGTGTTCGCGCCGGACGGCACGCCCCGGGTCCGCGTCCGCATTCGGGCCGAGATCGCCAAGGGCGGCCGGGCGGCGGACGTGTTCCTGCCGGACCGGCTGGTCGCGAAGCTGAAGCGGTTCTGGCGGTGGAAGCGGGACCGCCGCGAGGACCTCGACCCCTGCCGCTCCGCTCTTCTGCAACCAGTCCCGCCGCCGCATCTCGAAGCGCCGGGTCCAGTTCGCGTGGAGGACGTGGCAGAAGAAGGCGGGGTTCGACCGGCTGTACCCGTTTCATGCGCTTCGGCACGTCGGCGGTCACCAACGTGTACCGGGCGACCCACGACCTGTTCCTGGCGCAGAGGTTTGCACGGCATGTCAGCCCGCTGACGACCGTCGTGTACACCCACCCGAGCGACGAGGAGATGCAAGGGAAGGTGCGAGGGCTGGCTGCTGATCCACCCCAACCTCGACCCGGTGGGCCTCCTACTTCCCCTCCGAATCGGTGTCTTCGGGAAACAGGTCACGAATGTCGCACCGCAGCGCGATGCACAGCTTCTCGAGGGTTTCCAGCGCGACGTTCTGGGTCTCGTTCTCGATGCGATTAATCGTAGGGCCTGAGACTCCCACGTGTCGCGAGAACTCGTTGCTGCGACTGGTTTCCCCGAATCTGCGCGAGCCCACGGGCGAGCCGTCTTCGCAGGAAGCCCTTCTGGCGACGCATGCGCGGATGCTGCTTGACTCCGCTCTACACATGCGTAGAATCGGGTGCCGAGCCACCCGCGAGGCTGCGGAACCCGTTCAGGTTTTCCTTGCCCGACCGAAGGGAGGCACATGCCACCGGACATTTCAAAGGCCCTGAAGCGGTATGTTCCTCACCTTCTCCAGGCTCAGCGTGACAACCTCAACGAAGCAGACACCGTTCAGCGCCTTATCAAAGTCTTCGAAGAGGTGCTCGGCTACGATTCCCTCACCGAGATCAGCCGCGAGGCGCAGCTCGAGAACAAGTACATCGACGTCGCGCTGAAGATCGACGGCGTGATCCGCCTTCTGGTCGAGGCGAAAGCAGCCGGCGTGACGCTCCGGGATCGCCACATCGAGCAGGCCCAGGCGTACGCCTCCCGGAACAACTTCCAGTGGGTACTCTTGACCAACGGAGTGGCGTGGAATCTGTACCACCTGACGTTCGAAGAGGGCATCGAATACGAACGCGCGTTCGCCGTGGACTTGGCAGCTGCGGACAAGTTCAACGATTCAGCCGAGCTCCTCGCGTTCCTCCACCATCACGCCATCAAGAAGGGCGAGCACGAGGCGTTTTGGCAGAAACACAAGGCTCTGGACCCTGCATCGATCGCCAAGGCGCTGTTCCATGAAAACGTCCTGCGGCTGGTGCGCCGCGAGATTCGCCGCCAGGAAGGTCTGCTGATTGATTCTGAGGATCTTGCCGCCGCCATTCACCGAATGCTCTCGCCTGAGGCGCGGGAGCAAATCGGACCACTTCGCATTCGGAAACGCAGAGTCCGCGCGACCGACCGACGGAAGCCACCTGCCACCGATGTGGGAGAGAAGGCTACCCGCGAAGCAGCCGACGAATCGTGTGCCACGGTGCAAGTCGCCGAGTCGGACCCGAAGAGGGACAGGAAATGACGGGCACCTCGCGCACAGGGCGGCGTCCAGGCGCGCGCGGCGGATCACGATCACGAACGTCTACCGGGCGACCCGCAACGAGCTTCGTCCCTGGCGCAGCGGTTCGCGCGCCATGTCAGCCCGCTGACGACGGTGGTGTACACTCACCCCTCCGACGATGAGGTTCGCGCTCGGGTTCGCGGCCTCGCGTGCTGACCACGACGCCACCGCGCGCGATGGAGGGTCCATGAGGGCTCTCTTTACCGTCCATGCCGGCGAGTACTTGGTCGGCGACTTCATCGAGCACAACTTCCCTCACCTCGACGTTTGGGTGCCATCCAGGGATAGGGGCGTCGATCTGCTCATCACCGGATCGAACCGCGGTCGCAGCATTGGGCTGCAGGTCAGGTTCTCCCGTGATTTCCTCGTTACCCACATGAAGGACGTCTATCAGCCGAAGCTCTGAGGCTGCGGGTGGTGGAAGTTCGAACGCGCTCGCCTGGCCGAGTCAACGCGGAGTATTGGGTATTGGTCCTCGTCGGCTTCCAGCACCGCACCACCGACTTCGTGGTGATTCCGCCCGGCGATCTCCTTCGCCGACTCGATTCCATTCACGGCCGCGTGCCATCGTTCCAGTGCTACCTGTGGGTCACGATGGTCGAGCGGTGCTGGAAAACCCGCGGTCTTCGGGAGCCGGAGCGACTTGCCGTCGCAGGTGGCGAGTTCCACCACGCGGAGCGGGACTTCTCCCGATTCCTTAACGATTGGGAGAGCCTCCGCGTTCTTGACGGGCACGGGGATTCCAGGGACACGTCACCCCGCTGACGACGGTCGTGTACGCTCACCCGAGTGACGAGGGATCCGATCGCGAATCAGTGGCCT
The DNA here is from genome assembly GCA_963790465.1 of Terriglobia bacterium. Classification (GTDB taxonomy): domain Bacteria; phylum Acidobacteriota; class Polarisedimenticolia; order Polarisedimenticolales; family JAIQFR01; genus JAIQFR01. The sequence continues at coordinate 254,442 of CAWBOP010000026.1, forward strand.
GTCCTGCTGAATCCTATCGGAATTCGGGCCGGGCAGGACGCCGAACTACCGATGGTGGCACACGCATCTGCCATGCTCAGTCTTGCATTTCTCTGCCAGGCTCGACCGAGAGACTCCGGAACTCCATCGTCGGACCGACATGGGCCAGCAGCCTTGGCAACTGCAGCCGCGAAGCGGCTGTCTGTTGGAATCCCTTGTTAGCAACTCATCGTAGCCATGCGGAGTACGGTTCGACCAGCCGTGCCACGGCCACGACGGTCCGGTACCTTGACTTCATCCGCTGAGGATGCGCACTCATGTCCTCCCGCACGGCGCACACGGAAAGCGGGCTGCAAGATACCCTGTCGCATACGACCGGGAGCATCGCAACTTCTTCTTCACGACATGCAGGGAGGGTAACGTCCCAGTGTTGCGGCGGCTTACCGAGTGGAAGGGCGCCCACTCTGTTGTTCACCGTTCACCTTGGTTGATCGGCCGGGTGCGAAGCTCACGGTTATGGCGTGATTGTTCGACAACTGGACTGAGAGGCTACCAGCGCGCCGGATAGACTGGTACGTGAAAGTGGTGATCGGCCGGGCGACGGGGACGTAGATCGTGCTGCTCGTCACTCTGCCTCGCGCGGCACGGATAAAGCAGGCACCCCACAACTGCGACGGGAGGTTCTGGGTTTCCCTCCCGTCCTCCGCACCCCGATGATGAAGGATCTTCTGGACTTTGGCCCCCAGGTCCTCGGTGGTGTCCGCGGGAAATTCAAGAAGCTGGAATGCGAGCGAGTCCCGCTAGGATCCCAAGGTAGGTGAGATTGCCACAGAGGAGTACCGTCCCTTTGCCTAAGGCCGGGACATCGATGGTTGACACGACTTCCGAGCCGATGACCGCACGGTCACTAATGCGCACGACCTGGCAACCAGCGCCTTCTAGATGGGCGTACGTCGTCTTGTCGAGCTCGGCCTCCACGAGCGAGACCCAAGCGGTAGCTGCGGGACCGTCAGCTTCAGTGCTCGAAAGCGCCAGCAAGAACGCAAAGACCGCAACGAACTGTTTTCGGACACCGGACCAACCAAGACGATCTTGTCTCACTTTTCGCTCCCGGCCGCGATTCAGGTAAACCGCGCCCTTCGTTGCACCTGATGGCCGAACCAACCCGCGGTCGGGCTCAGCGCAGGCCGGGCGCAAGCACTCGGCGTGACCACCCAGGCTAGACAGCTGAATCTCGTTGTTCGGCAGACACCCTCCATCTCCTAGGGCTGCGACCGAAGGCATTTCTCTCGGTGAGCTTTGGCAAGCTGCAGAGCTCCCAAGAGCACTCGCCCGTCGCCTTTCATGCTTTGCACCTCGTAGGCGACGTACGTCTTGTGGAGATGTTTGTTCAAGACATTCATGAGCAGACGCAGTTGAACCAGCATCGCTTCGATTTCCGCCACGGTAACTCCTGGGAGAGGGTTCGTGGCCCGATCGAGAGCCGTCGGCAGATCGGCATGTGCGAGACGGCGATCGCGCCACTCGCGTACTGGCGCACATTGCCGCCGGACCGCATCGATGTGTTCTGACACTTCTCCCGCGAGTTCCCAGTCGCGGGTCGCGTTCACGGCCTCAGCAAGGCGGGGCAGCGACAAATGCTCGTAGCTTCGCGATCGCGGTTCGTCAGTGAGCCGGCCGAGAGTCAGAAAGACATCTTCCTGGATCATCTTCTGCATCACGGCAAAACAATGCGAGGCGGTCTCGTTCAGAATGTCGACAGTGTCCGGCTCTGCGAACAGTTGGCGGTAGAGCGTCCATTGGGCGTGAAGCCAGTTGACCTCACCGCCCAGTCCATCGACCATTTCGTCAAGGCCGCAGCTCATTCCTATTGCCCTTCTCTTCTGCCGAACGCGGCTGCAAGCTGCGCGGCGTGCTGGCGCAGCCCGCCCGTCTCTCTCTCCATGCCGAGGCGGAACCCAAAACAGCTTCGGCTCGCGTGTCTCGGCGCCTCCCTCGACAACCTTCTCGCTGCCGGGGAGCATACGCCGGTCGTTCTCCGAGGGGAATCCGGCTCTCCGCCGCGCGGAGAGCGCGAGAGCCAAGACGGCCCAGGGCGAACGCTGGGAGAGCGGTCGGGAACCGCGGTCCACGCGCGGAGAGCCCTCCGATAGGAAGGTCGGCGGAATCCGCGCGAGTCGCGCGACTTTTCGTCGGGCTTCGGGACGTAGAGCGTCCCGTTTGAGTTCACCACCCGGTCAGAGTTTGTAATCCGGTGGTCTGGCTCCTGAGGCAGGACTCGAACCTGCGACCCGGTGGTTAACAGCCACCTGCTCTACCAACTGAGCTACTCAGGAACACTGTTTCCGGGCCGCCGTGCCGGTCCGGAGCGGAGGGAATTTACCATCCTGGACGCTTTGCGTCAACCTCGGAGGATGGGACGGCGGTGATAAGTCGAGTGGACGCAGCGAGTTCCGGAGCAGCAGGGACAGGCACCGTTCGCGCGCCTGCTGTTCGATCGGAGTGAAGGCCCCTAGCGCGAACGGAGCCCGTCCCCTTCCGAACGGAGCCCGTCCCCTTCCAGCAGGCGACGGATGGCCTGGCCGCGGTGGGACAACGATTCCTTCTCCGCTCGGCTCAACTCCGCGAACGTCCTCGCCGCTTTCTCGTGGAAGAAGATCGGATCGTAGCCGAAGCCGTTCGAGCCGCGCGGCGCGTCGAGGATTCGGCCTTCGACCGTCCCTTCGAAAACGGCCAGCGTGCGCCCCGCACGGGCCACCGCAAGCACGCAACGGAACCGTGCCGTCCTCCGCTCCGGCGATACGCCGCGGAGCCGATCGAGGACGAGATGACAGCGCCCCGCGTCGTCGAGCACCGACTCGCCTCCCGGCTCACCGCGGCGCCTCGCCGGCTCGCCGCCATACCGTGCCGACTGCACTCCCGGCTCGCCGCCCAGGGCGTCCACCTCGAGGCCCGAGTCGTCGGCGAGTACGGGGAGGTCGGTCCGCAGCGAGTACGCCTCGGCCTTGGTCCGCGCGTTCTGCTCGAACGTCGCGCCGGTCTCCTCGACCGGCGAGCGGTCGGAGAGCGCGTCGAGGCCGACGACCTCGATGCCGGCGGGGGAGAGCGCCGCCGCGAACTCCCGGAGCTTGCCGGGATTGCCGGTCGCAACGACGAGGCGGGTCACCGCTTGATCATCATGCCGTCGAGGGCGCCGCCGGGCGCGTCTTGATCATCAGGCGGTCGAGGACGCCGCCGGGCGCGGCTTGATCAGCAGCCTGTCGAGGATGTCGCCGAGCACGTCGCGCTGCCTCGCTTGAAGGGCGTCGATGCCGCGGTCGGCCAGCTCCAGGAGGTCGTCGAGCCTTTCCCTGCGGAACGGTGTCGACTCCGCGGTCCCCTGGATCTCGACGTACCGGCCGTCGCTCGTCCGGACCACGTTCATGTCCACCTCGGCCGCCGAGTCCTCGACGTAGTCGAGGTCGAGCGCCGGCTCCCCCTCGACCATCCCCACCGAGATGGCGGCGACCGTCCCGGTGAGCACCGGCCGCTTCACGATCTTCTTCTCGCGAAGCCGGTCGAGGGCGAGGCACATCGCGACGAAGCCGCCGGTGATCCCGGCGGTCCGCGTGCCGCCGTCCGCCTGGAGCACGTCGCAGTCGATCCAGATCGTCCGCTCGCCGAGGGCGGTGCGGTCCACCACGCACCGGAGCGCGCGGCCGATCAGCCGCTGGATCTCCATGGTCCGTCCCGACGGCCGGCCCTTGACGATCTCGCGCTGCATCCTCGTGTGCGTCGCCGCGGGAATCATGGCGTACTCGCCGGTGACCCAGCCCTCCCCCCTGTCCTTGAGGAACGGCGGGACCTTGTCCTCGAGCGTCGCGGCGCACAAGACGCGCGTGTCGCCGATGCCGATCAGGACCGACCCCTCCGGGTACCGTAGGTAGCCCGGCTCGATCGTCACCGTCCGAAGCTCGTCCTGCCCGCGCCCATCGTGCCGTGCCATCTCACTCCCCCGCGACGCGGGCCCGGCCGATCAGGCTCACGCTCCGGCCGAGAAACCGTTCCGCCACCGACGCGAAAGGCGCCGGCGAATCGGTCACGTAGAACCTGTCCGCCGGACGGGTTCCGCCTTCCGGCGCCGCGAGCGCCTGCTCGCGCGAGAGCCACTCCTTCACCTCGGCCGCGACCGCCCCCGCGGAATCCACGAGCGTCACGTCCGGCCCCATCACCTCCGCGATCGTGCCGGCGAGGAGCGGGTAGTGCGTGCAGCCGAGGACCACCGTGTCCACCCCGGCTTCCTTGAGAGAGGCGAGGTAGGTCTCGGCGACGCGGCGCGCGACGTCGTTGTCGGTCCACCCTTCCTCGGCGAGCGGCACGAACAACGGGCAGGGCTGGCTGAACACCTCCGCGTCCTCGCGAAGGGCGAGGATCGCCCGCGGGTAGGCCTCGCTCGCGACCGTGGCCCGCGTCCCGATCACCCCGATGCGGCCGCGTTTCGACAGACTCACGGCGCGGCGCGCGCCCGGGAGGATCACGCCGATCACCGGCACCCGCGCCTCCTCGGCGACCGCGTCCACGGCGACGGCCGAGACGGTGTTGCAGGCGACGACCAGCATCTTGACGTCGTGCTTTTTCAGAAAGCGGGCGGCCTCGGTGCCGTAACGGCCGACGGTCTCGGGGGACTTGGTCCCGTACGGGACGCGCGCCGTGTCGCCGAGGTAGACGAAGCACTCCGCCGGGAGCGCCGCCTCGAGCTCCTTGAAGACGGTCAGCCCGCCCACTCCGGAATCGAACACGCCGATCGGTCGCCGGTCCATGCGCGCCTCACGCCTCGATCGGTTGTCCGTCGGCGCTCGCCGGCGGCGCCTCGAGCGGCGGAAGCTCCGTCCCCGGCGGGGCGTCTTCGATGGGCGGCTCCTCGATCAGCGTCGGGTCGGGGCGGAGCGGATTTCGCAGATCAAGGTGCCCCGCCAGCGTTTCGCACGGCCTCCCCTCGACCAGGATGCCGACGCGCGCGATGCCGGGGACGTTCATCGCGATCGAGTCCACGATGGCGTAGACCGAGAGGATCTCGTCGGTGCTCCCGCCGCCGCTCGCCGCGAGGAGGTCGAGAGAGAAGTCCGCGTACGCGGTGCCGTCGCCGAGCACGTACACCTGCCGGAGCCTCGTCCCGGCCGGCAGCGCCGGGAGCGCATCGTCCGTCGTGGGGCCCGCGATCAGGTCGGAGAGGATCTGCTTGGCGCGGTCTCCCGGGGAAGTCGTGGCGAAGATCTCACGCGACTCGGAGGCGAGCCCGTCGCCGGTCGCCGAAGGGAAGTAGATCGTCACCGCGACGCGCTCGAGCGGAGCCTGCTCGCGGTCGTCTCCTTCCTGCGGAAGCTGCGCCTCGGCCGGGAGTCCCGGCGCGGCTGAAGTCTCGTTCGCGGCCGCGGGAGCCTCGGACTTGCCGCCACGGCAGCCCGGGAGCGGCAGCAGCGCCGCCGCGGTCAAGAGCGTGGCGAGCCTGAGGGTTCCGGTCAACGACCGGCCCCGGGATCGTCGAGCCGCTTGCGCCCGGCGAGATACCCTTGAACCGCACGCACGACGGCGTCCACCACCCTGTCGAGGTACGCCGGGTCCTTGAGGCGCGCCTCCTCCTCCGGGTTCGTGACGAAGCCGGCCTCCACGAGGATCGCCGGCATCGTCGCGCCCATCAGCACGCGAAACGGCGCCTGCCGCACGCCGCGGTCCTTCGTGCCCGCGAGAACGTTCAGCTCTCTCTGGACCGATTCCGCGAGGCGGCCGCTCTCGGCGAGGTACTGGTTCTGCGCCAGGTCCCAGAGGATCAGGTCGAGGCTCCTGTCCCCCTCCCGTTGCTGCGCCGGCGACGCATCCCCCACTCCCGACGCGCGGTTCTCGAGGGCCGCGAGGGTGCGGGCCTCGTCGTCGGTGGACTCGGGGGCGAGGAAGTAGGTCTCGGCCCCCACCGCGCCGCGGCGCTTCGAGGCGTTGAGGTGGACGGAGAGGAACAGCTCCGCGCGGTTGTGATTCGCGATCGCCGCGCGCTCGTCCAGCGAGACCAGGCGGTCCTCGTCGCGGGTCAGCACGACGGAGGCCCCCGCCTCGCGCTCGAGGGCGATCTTGAGCCGCCGCGCGAGGGCCAGGGCCAGGTCTTTCTCCAGGGTCCCCGATGGGCCGGTCGCGCCGGTCTCGACTCCGCCGTGGCCGGGATCGATGACGATCACCGGGCGGCCGCGCGCTCCCTTCCCGACGGAGGGGGCCGACTCCACCTTCGAGGGCCGCTCGCCGCGGAGGTCGAGGACGAGGCGCGTGGGGTTCCGGAGCTCGAAGCTCTCGTACCCCTTGTACGCCGGCGTCACGAGGAGCACGAGCGTCCGGTCGCCGCGCGCCTGCCACCCCCTGAGGATCGAGTCGTCCACCTTCCCGTCGGAAGGCGTCACGTCCACGGCGGCCGAGAACGCGATCTCGACCTTCGAAGGGGACGCCGTGATGGACGAGGCGACCGCCTGGCCGAGCGTCACGACGACGCGCGTGGAGGCGCCCGACGTGTCGGCCGTCACCCTCGCGGTCGGATTGCCGGCCGAGGCGGCCGGCAGGACCGTGGCGGACGCCACGAGGAGGACGCAAAGACACGAGGCGCCGCATCGCTCCGTCACGGATCTCATCTCGCCCACTCCTCCGCCCCGATACGTCCGGGCGATTGTGTCACAGCCGGACATCCTCAACAAGGACAAGCACTTGGTATGCGATGGCTGCGTGGTAACATCCTTCGAACGGAGGGACGCCTTTCATGTCCAAACGCGAACGGGAAAGAGCGCTTACCGCGCCGTCGACGTACGTGGGCGGGAAGTTGTCGGAAAACTTCTCGTGGCTCGTGAGGATCGCGATGCTCGCCGGCCTGGCGGTCCTGATTTACATGAACGCCACCGCTCTGCGCGAGTCGCGGGCGGGCCGGAAGGAGCAGGGGGACCGGCTGGTCCAGCTCGACGGGCGGGTCACCCAGCTCACCGCGAAGGTGGATGCCATCGGGCGCCAGCAGCAGCCGCGCGGTGGGCCGGACCCCAACCGGGTTTACACGATCAAGACCGACGGCTCTCCGTCCAAGGGGGGGGCGGCGGCGCCGATCGTCATCGCCGAATTCTCCGATTTCCAGTGACCTTTCTGCTCCAGGGTCGGTGCGACCCTCGACAAGGTCCGGCAGACTTACGGCGACAAGGTCCGCGTGGTCTGGAAGAACTACCCGCTCGAAATGCACAAGGACGCTCCGATCGCGCACCTCGCGGCGGCGGCGGCGGGGGAGCAGGGTAAGTTCTGGGAGTACCACGACAAGCTGTTCGGCAACCAGGGGAAGTTCCAGAAGGAACAGCTCCTCCAGTACGCCAAGGAGATCGGCCTCGACACGAAGCGCTTCCAGGCCGCGATGGACACCGCGAGCGTGAAGCCGCGGATCGACGCCGACGTCAGAGAAGCGAAGGCGCTCGGCGTGACCGGCACGCCGGCCTTCTTTGTCAACGGGAAGTTCCTGTCCGGCGCGAAGCCGTTCGAGGAATTCCAGAAGGTGATCGACGCGGAGTTGGCGCGCTTGAACTCGCCCGCGCCGCGCGGGTGAGACCCGGAGGCGGCTCGCGGAGCCGAGTGGTTCCGTGAGGGACGCCCGCTTCCGTCGGGGACGGGCGTCGGGAGAGGCGGCGATGCCCCCGTTCGCGTGAAGCGTGTCGAGGCCCCCCTTCACTCGGCGCCTGTCGCCTACGGAGGCGGGCGCGCGGCTCTCTCCCCGAGAAGGATTTGCAGCCGCGCCCGGTGCTCGCGCGCCGGCGCAAAGCCCGGATCGAGAGCGAGGAGCCGCTCGGTCGTCTCGAGGGAGCGACCGAGGCGGCCGAGCCGCGCCTCGACCAGGGCGCGCGCGTAAAGCACCCGAGCATCCCCGGGCGCGAGCGATTCGGCTCGTGTCTGCTCGGCGAGCGCCTCCTCCAGGCGGCCCCCGGCCTCGAGGACCCGGCCGAGGTTGAAATGGGCGACGGCCGCGCCCGGATCGTCCCGGATCGCCAGGCGATACTCCTTCTCCGCTTCGACCGGGTTGCGGCGCCGGAGAAGGACCTCCCCGAGCACGACGTGCGCCATGGCGGCGTCGCCGTAACTCGGGCCGGATTCGAGGGCCCGCGTCGCCGCGCGATGCGCGTCGTCGTCGCGGCCGCGGTCGAGGTAGAGCATGGCGAGGCGCAGCACCGGGCCGGGGATCGGGGAGCGGCTCGCCGCGCACGCCTCGAGCATCGCCACGGCACGGTCGTCCTCTCCGCGATCCAGCAGGTACATCCCGATCGCGGCCTGCGCGTAGGACGCCTCCGGACCCACGGCGAGCGCCCGTTCGTAAAGGGCGCGTGCCTCCTCGTGGCGGCCGAGCCGCGCCTGTCGTTCGGCCTCCACGACCAGCACCTTGACGTTCCCCGGGTAGCAGCGATGGACCGCGTCGGCGAGCGCGAGGTTGTCCTTCCAGTCCCCGATGCGGACCCACGTTCTGGCGGCGAGCGCGAGGATCACGGCGGCGAGGACGACCGCCGCCACGACTCGGCGCCCCCTCCCGTCCCGCGAGAACCGGTCATGACACGCGACGAGGGCCGCGGCGGCGGCGATGCTCAGCCCCCAGGACGGCAGGAAGAACAGCCTCTCCGCCATGACCGTGCCGATGAGGACGATCACGTTCGAGACGAGGGCGTACGACGCGAAGAAAGCGATGAGCCCGAAAGCGGCCGCGCGCAGGTTGCGCCGGATCGTCGACATAAGCGCCGCCGCGAGGGCGGCCGCGGCGAGGAGCGACGACACGATCCAGGGATCCGCGAGGGAAGCGGAAAGCGTTAGCGATCCCATGGCGTAGTCGCTCGAAAGGCACGAGGGCCACGCGAAGATCGCGAGGTAACGGCCGAGCAACCCGGCGGCGGCGAGCCTCCTCAACGGCTCGCCGAGGAGTACGAGCGGATTGTCCACGGCCTCGATCGACGTCGGACGGAACAGGCCCCCCGTGACGGCGGCGCGGAGCGCCAGGACCGCGAGGGCGCTCGCCGCCAGCGGCCAGGTCCTCAGCGCGCGCTTCGCGAAGGCGGCCGGGCCCCGAGCCCGCGGCGCGCCGGGGTGGAGGAACTCGGCCGCAACGGCGATCGGAACGAACGCGAGCGCGGTCTCCTTGAAAAGGAGCGCGGCGAGCATCGCCGCCCCCGGCAGGAGCGCGCGAGCGATGCCGCTCCTGGCGGCGGAGAATCCGCTCGACTCGCGCGAGCGCACGTACAGCAGGACGGACAGCATCCCGAAGCCGGCGGCGGCGAGCTCCTTGAGCCCGACGAGGGCGGCGACGGACTCCGAGTTGACCGGGTGGACGGCGAAGATCAGCGCGGCCAGCGCCCCGGTCCGCGCGTCCGCCGCGAGGCGCGAGACGAGGCTCGCCGTCAACGCGACGACGATCGCGAAGAGAAGGACGTTCAGCGCGTGGTACGGCCCGGGGCTGAGCCCGAACACCGACGCGACCACCTTGTAAGTCAGGTTCACGAGCGGCCGGTAGTGCCCCGAGGCCATGTACCCCCAGCCGCCGTAGTACTCGGTCCCGAAGATGCCCGCGAGATCGAGGGGCCCCGTGACGAGCCGGTTCTCGAGGAGGTCGACCTTGTCGTCGAGCGCGAACCCGTTGGCGGTGGCGCGCGCGTAGAGCAGCGCGGCCGAGAGGCCCACGAGCAGCGGGACGAAGAAAGCGCGCGACGGGAGCGGCCGACGGGAAGCTCCGGACGGCGAGGAATCGCGGGGGGGCTTGGGAGCAGGTTTCATTGCGCCGGATCGAGACGAAAGGTTAACCGATGTCGATCGCTCTCACAAGCGCGCGGCGACGGCGCGATTCTCTTCGAGGTCGTGCCGACGCTGAACGGGTTCAGGAACGGCACGATCCCCGGCAACACGTATCCGGAGCCGACGCCGACCGCCATGGCGACGAAGATCCACAGCTCGCGGTGCTCGAGCAGCTTCAGGGCGCGGGTGCGGGTCGGATCGCCCCCCTCGGTTTTACTCTCTTGCGCCTACACGGATTGCCGCGGAGTTTGCCTGCGGCCCCGCGCTCAAGTACACTTGACTCATCAACCGGCGCGTGCGGCCCGGGTGACGGACTCGCGCATCGCCCTGTTGCTGAAGTGACGGCGGAACGCCTGCCGCACGTCGGGCGAGACACGCCCCGAAAGACAAGAAGATGCCAGAGGCGACGAGCAGGACCCTTCCGGCGACTCCCGACCGGAAACAGGCGATCGCGGCGCGATGAGCGCCCGCCTGAAACTCGTCGCGACCTCGCTGGTGGCGATCGCCGCGGCCGCCCTCGCCTACCGGACCTTCACCGCGACGGGCCTGCAGATCCTGGACCAGTCGAGTTTCTACGAGGCCGTTGCCGAGGGGCGGGTCGAGAACATCACGATGGCCGCCGACGGCTTCGGCAGCGAGATTCGGGGCAAGCTCCGCGCCGGCCGAACCCTTTCCGGCGTGCCGGCGACCGGGGATTTCACGGCCTATGTTCTCGAGGACCCGTCCCTCTGGAAGAATTTGCGAGAAAAGGGGGTATCGGTGAAGGCGGAGAAGCCTCGCGGCGGATCCGTCTTCTCCGCGCTCGGACCGTTGATTTTCCTGCTCCTCGTCGCGGGGATCTTCATCTTCTTCATGCGCCGGATGCAGCGCTCCGACTCCGGGCTGCTGTCCCTCAGGCGATCCGGGGCCAAGCTGTCCTCCCAGGCCGGGAAGATCACCTTCGAGGACGTGGCCGGCCTCGAGGAGGAGAAACAGGAGCTTCAGGAGATCATCGAGTTCCTCAAGGAACCGGAGAAGTTCCAGAGGCTGGGCGGCAAGATACCGACCGGGGTGCTGCTGATGGGTCCGACCGGCACGGGCAAGACCCTGCTGGCGCGGGCCGTTGCCGGCGAGGCCGGCGTGCCGTTCTTCTTCATCTCCGGATCCGACCTCGTCGAGATGTTCGTCGGCATCGGCGCGTCGAGAGTGCGCGACCTGTTCGCGCAAGGCAGGAAGTCCGCGCCGTGCATCGTCTTCATCGACGAGATCGACGCCGTGGGCCGGCAGCGCGGCGCGGGGATGGGAGGCGGCAACGACGAGCGGGAACAGACGCTGAACCAGCTCCTCGTGGAGATGGACGGCTTCGAGAGCCACGACGGAGTGATCGTCCTCGCCGCCACGAACCGTCCGGACGTGCTCGATCCGGCCCTGTTGCGACCGGGCCGCTTCGACCGGCAGGTCGTGGTCGACCGGCCCGACGTGCGCGGCCGCGAGGCGATCCTCGACGTTCACGTGCGCAAGGTGCCGCTCGACACCGACGTGGACCTTCGCCTCATCGCACGCGGAACGCCGGGCTTCAGCGGGGCCGAGCTGGCCAACCTGGTGAACGAGGCGGCGCTGTACGCGGCCGGCCGCCGCAGGGAGTCGGTGACCCGGGAAGATTTCGAGATGGCGAAGGACAAGGTGCTGATGGGCACCGAACGCCGGTCGCTGGTCGTCAGCGATGGAGAGAGGCGCGCCACGGCCTACCACGAGGCCGGTCACGCCCTGCTGGCCCACCTGCTGCCCGAGGCCGACCCTCTGCACAAGGTGACCCTCATCCCCCGCGGCCTGGCCCTGGGCACGACCCAGCAGCTTCCGTCCGAAGACCGGCACACCGAATCCAGGCCCTACCTTCTTGCGACGATCTGCGTGCTCCTGGGCGGCCGCGCGGCGGAAGCGCTGCAACTGAACCGGCTCTCGAGTGGCGCCGGCGAGGACTTCGAGCGGACCACGGCGCTCGCGCGCAAGATGGTCACCGAGTGGGGGATGTCGGAGAGCCTGGGACCGCTGACCTTCGGCAAGCCGCAGGCACAGATCTTCCTGGGGCGACAGATCGCGCAACATCGCGGCTACAGCGAGGCGACCGCCGCCGAGATCGACCGGGAGGTCAAGAAGATCGTCATGGGCTGTTACAGCGAGGCCCGCCGGATTCTCGAGGAACGGGCGGACGCGCTGACCCGCGTCGCCGAGGCGCTGCTGGTGCACGAGACCCTCACCGCCGAGCAGGTCGCGTCGCTGGCCCAAGGCGAGCCCCTCTTCGCGACTCCCGAGACGAGCAAGGACGGCCTGGAGCAGATCGAAGCGGCGCGCGAACGCGAGAAAGCTCGCGACGCCAGGAAGAGAGCCGCCGGCCCCGGCGACCTGTTGCCCTTGCTTCCCGAGCCCGGCCTCCGGCCGGCGTAGCGCCGCCATCGGCTCCCGCCTCACCCTGCGATCGGCGGGCGTCAACTTTGCGCTCTGGCGCGATCCTGGCGTAGTGCCAATTGACAAAAGGTGGTAAAATAGTATCGGGTTCAGCGGCGGATCGATCCGGGCCGAACAGGACCCGTCGCGAGATCGGAAGCTAGCCGGTTCTGCGATTCCGGCTGCGAGCGCAAGGCAGAACACCTCTATCGCAAGAGACGAGTAGCAGGATGGGCGTTATTGCGAAGGACACAGCGGGCTTCCGCCCGAAGAGCCGCGTCGATCACTCCGTCTACGGACTCGGCACGATCGTCGAAGTGAACGAACGACACACCACGATCGCCTTCGACGGTGCGGGCACCAAGAAATTCATGACGACCATGGTCAAGCTGGTCGGAAGCGACACGCCCGCGCCGACCCGATCCGCGCGGCGGAAAGAAAAAGTCCCACCGCCGAGCTGAGCCTCTCGAGAACGACGTTCCGGCCGTCTCTCCGCGGCATGGCCGGAGAGACGCCTTCCGGCGGGCGCAGCCTCTTCATGCACCGGTCACGGCGCTGCGCGCCGTGCCCGGCGCACCCAAATAAAAAAGAGGGGCACCTCTTGCGAGGTGCCCCTCGAGCGTTTTCCGCTCGAAATCCGGTGGGATCAGTAGCGGTTGCGACCGCCGCCGAATCCACCGCCGCCGCCGCCGCCGAATCCGCCACCGCCGCCACCGCTCGAGCGCTCCTTGGCTTCGTTGACGGTCAGGGCGCGACCACCGAAGTCGCGGCCGTTCAGGTCTCGGATGGCGCCGTCGGCATCCTGGGTGCTGCCCATCTCCACGAAACCGAAGCCGCGGGGACGGCCGGTCTCTCGCTCGGTCACGAGCTTGACCTCGGTGACGGAGCGTCCGTCCTGGGAGAAGAGGTCGCGGATCTGTGTCTCGTCCGCGCTGAAGGGAAGGTTGCCGACATACAATCTGGTACCCATATCTCGAACTCCTGCTGCGCCGATTACGGCGCCATCTCCGGGTTCCGGCCGCAGACCCGATACGACGGGTCGTGTACACGTGCCTCGGCACGCCTTCCGGCTTCGGCGCGTCATTCTTTCGTTTCTGTACGAGAGGATGCCGACCAGAACCTGCCATCAACATACAGGAGAACGCGACGACCGTCAAGTTCCGCCCGATCCGACTGCGGGCAGTTCATGCTCGCCCGCTCTTGACAGCCGGAGAAGGGTCCGATCACAGGAGCTTGGGAGCGGTTATCCCACTCCAGGCAAGCACTTGCGGGTGTGGCCGTCCCCCCGATCTCGTGGTACAAGCTCTTGGGTAGTCCGTAGTCGAACGGCCGGAGTTCCGTCGCGCTCCCCGACCGGGCGCCAAAACAAGAAGCGCGGCCACGAACGATCGGAGGCTTCCTCCATGAAGCGTTTCCTGGCTCTCACCGCTTTTATTGCGTTGCTGGCGATTCCCACCGCCTTGGCTTGCGAGAAGCACGCCGCGATGAAGGCTTCCGCGGAGCACGTGTGCCCCTTCGACATGAAGGGCGTCGAACGTACCGTCACGATCGTCGAGAACGGCGTGAAGCTGCAGCTCACCTCCGCCGATCCGGCGGTGGTCAGCCACGTCCAGAAGATGATGGCGCCGGGACACGAGGAAGGTTGCTGCAAGGATTGCCCGCTGTCGAACGCCGCCTGGGCCCGCAAGGCGGAGAACATCGAGAACGGCGTCGTGGTGATGTTGACCGCCTCCTCCCCCGACGAGGCTTTCAAGCTCCAGACTTCCCTGGCCAGCCTGGCCAAGGGGGGCTGCAGCCACGAGGGCGCCGCCGGCAAGGGCGGGTGCCCGAAGAAGGCCGGGGCGAAGGCCGACAAGGCCTGATCCCGTTTCCGTCCCCGGGGACGGCTGCCGGACCCCACGGGTCCCGGCAGCTGTTCCCGTCCGGTTCCCCCTCCCACAGCGCCCGCCACTGCGACCGCGTTACTGCGCGGCAAGCTCCTGGGGTTTCGGGTGCGGAGGCCGCATCCCTTAGGGTCACTCGGCCGCAGCCGCTCCGGAGCAGCGGGTTCCTGCAACTGCCCCCGTAAATGCGGCGCTATCGCTCGTGCTTGAGAGGGTGCGTCTGGCCCTGGTAGCGGTCCCCGTTCCGGCCTCCGTACGCGAGATTCTCAGGAAGCTCCCGAGTCAAGCGGAAGAAGGTCAACTGGCACGGGCGATCGAGAAGTGGCGTGAGCTCGATCGTCAACGGGCCGTTGTTCATGATCTCGAGAACGATTCGACCGGTCCATCCTGGCTGGATCCACGGGGCCGTCTGGTGCATGCTCAAACCCATACGGGCGTAAGTGCTGCGCCCCTCGACCCTCGCGATCAGGCCACGCGGAATTCGGACGCTTTCGTGGGTCAGCCCGAGCACGAACTCACGGGGCTCGACGGGGTAGGCCTCGAGTTTGCCCATCTCGTCTCGCTCTCGCAGTTCCTTCGTTTTCCAGAGACCGGCGTCCCCGACTTCCCTGAGTCCCCTGGCCACCGAAACCTTCAAGCCTTCATGAGCCACGAGCTTCGTGAAGCTGAAGCCGAGACGCAGATCCACCGAGGCTTCACCCCATTGAGACGTCTCGATCGGGGGATCGAAGGCGATCTCCCCGCGCTCCACGGCGTCGCGAAGGTCCGGTTGCGACAGGATCATGAACCCGATCTCTAGGCCGCGGGACGAAGGTTTCTGCTCGCCCAGTCGGACGGAACCGTGGCGGTCCCGGTCGCCAGCGTGAAGAACGACCCGGGCATGCGGAACGTCACCTCGTCCCCTGCGACATCGAGGACCGTCCCGCAGATCGCTTCGCCGGTCACGAACTCGTTGCCGACAAACCCGGAAACACGTTGGCTACCAAACTCGATGGTCACGAGAGACTCGCCGGAGAACGCCCCGGGCGCCACGGAGCACGGGACGAGAACGGACTGGCCGACGGTGAGCTTCATCACGATCCTCCTCGGAGGTCAGTATATCGCGGCCGGACCCGGGATCTCCTTGCCGGGTGCCTTGGTGGGTTGCCATCCGGAAACGATGGCGCTTTCGACGTCCGCCCTCGGCGCCTCCAGAAGCAGGACGAAATCAGCGGGTGCTCTTGCGCCCGGGGCGGTAGCCGGCGTCCGACTCGTTGCGGGATTGCTTCCGGGACCGTTTCTTCTTCTCCGTCTCGGGCACGGTCGGCACGTCGTCGCCACGGAAGCGGGCGGCGGCGTCCTCGCGGCGGCGCAGGATCGCCTCGCGCGGCGGCCGGGACGGAATCAGGCAGTCGCGGCCCGTCGCCGATCAGGTCGGCGCGGCCCGCCTCGAGCAGCGCCTCGCGGACGTCGACGTAGTTCTCCGGCTTGAAGAACTGCAGCAGCGCCCGCTGCAGCTGCGCTCGCGCGCGGTGCCGGGCGACGTAGACCGGCTCGCTCGTGAACGGATCGATGCCCGTGTAGTACATGCACGTGGCGATGTCCATCGGGGCGGGGATGAAGTCCTGCACCTTGTCGGGCCGGTAGCCGTTCCGCTTCAGGAACACGGCCAGGTCGATCATCGCGTCGAGGTCGCAGCCCGGATGGCCGGCGATGAAGTACGGCACGAGGTACTGCTTCTTGCCGGCCTTGCGCGACTCGCGCGGCGAACGCCTCGGCGAACGCCTCGAAGTCCTCGATCGGCGGCTTCTTCATCAGCCGCAGCACCTCGGGGTCGGTGTGCTCGGGCGCGACCTTCAGCTGCCCGCCGACGTGGTGCTCGGCCAGCTCGCGCATGTACGCCGGGCTGCGCCGGGCCAGGTCCATGCGGATGCCGCGAGGCCACGAGCACCTTCTTGACGCCCGGCTGCCTCGCGGGCCTCCTTCATCAGGTCGATCAGCGGCCCGTGATCGGTGCCGAGCAGCTTGCAGATCGTCGGATGCACGCAGACTCAGCCGCCGGCACTTCGCCTCGACCTCCGGCCGCGTGCAGTTCATCTGGTACATGTTGGCCGTCGGGCCGCCGAGGTCGCTGATCGACGCCCGTGAAGTCCGGGTCCGCGGCCATGCGGCGGATCTCGCCAGGATCGACTCCTGGCTGCGGCTCTGGATGATGCGGCCCTCGTGGGCCGTGATCGAGCAGAACGTGCAGCCGCCGAAACAGCCGCGCATGATCTGGATCGAGTCCTTGACCACCTCGAAGGCCGGGATCCGCTGCCGCCGTAGCTCGGGTGCGGCCGCCGCGTGAACGGCAGGCCGTAGACGCGGTCCATCTCCGCCTCGGCGAGCGGCAACGCCGGCGGATTGACCACCACCGCCTCGCCGGCCGTGATACTGCACCAGCCGCCGGGCGTTGTACGGATTGGTCTCCGTTGTGGATCGTCCGCGTCACCTCGGCGAAGGCCCGCTTGTCGGTCGCGCACCTGCTTCGTAGCTGGGCAGCACGAGCGCGTCGTCGCGGCGGCGGTCTCGCTGGCGCCCGAGCGCGTACGCCACGCCGCGCATGTCGCGCAGGTCGCGCACCGTCTGCCCCGCCGCCAGCCGCCGGACGATCTCGACGATCGCCCGCTCGCCCATGCCGAAGACCAGCAGGTCGGCCTTGGCGTCCAGGAGGATCGAGCGGCGGACCTTGTCGCTCCAGTAGTCGTAATGGGCCAGCCGGCGCAGGCTGGCCTCGACGCCGCCGGCGATGACCGGCACGCCCTGGTACGCCTCGCGGGCCCGCTGGCAGTAGGCCAGCGTGGCCCGATCCGGCCGCCGGCCGATCTGGCCGCCGGGGCTGTAGGCGTCGTCGTTGCGGACCTTGCGGTTGGCCGTGTAGTGGTTGAGCATCGAGTCCATGTTGCCGGCGCTGACGGCGAAGCAGAGCCGCGGCCGGCCGAACGTCCGCCAGGCGTCGCACGAGTGCCAGTCGGGCTGGCTGAGGATCGCCACGCGAAAGCCCTCGCGCCTCCAGCACCCGGCCCAGCAGGGCCATCGCGAAGCTCGGATGATCGACGTAGGCGTCGCCGGTGACGAACACCACGTCGACGCGCGTCCCAGCCGCGCTGCTGCATCTCGGCCGCCGTCATCGGCAGCGGCGCACCGGCCCGGCCGCGGGCCCGGGTCGGAAGCAGCGCGAGCGGCCCTCCGCCGGCCGGGTCTGGGCTCGAGGAGTTCATGGCCTGGAGAAGCCTACCGCGCGCGTTGCAGCAGTGCCAGCGCCTCGACCTGGGCGGTCTGCGGCATCATGTCGACCGGCTGGACCGAGCGCGTCTCGAATCCCCGACGTTCCAGCAGCTCGAGGTCGCGGCAGAGCGTCGCCGGCTCGCACGACAGATACGCGATCCGGACGGCCGGCGTGGCGGCGATGGCGTCCAGTACGGATTCGTCCGCGCCTGCGCGCGAGGGGTTGAGGATGACGGCGTCGGGCGCCTGCTGGCCCAGCCGCCCGAGCGCGCGCTCGAGGGAGGTCGACGCCACCTCCGTCTCCGGAATGCCGTGTTTCAGCATCGTCGCCTTGAGGTCCGCGACGGCGCCGCGCATCCCCTCGACGAAGAAAACCCGCCGGAAGCTCTTGCGCAGCGCGAACCCGTGCGTCCCCACCCCCGAGTAGAGATCGGCGAGCACCTTGCCGGGCCCCAGGAACGCCGCGACCTTCTCGTGGATCGACGGAAGCAGCGCCAGGTTCACCTGGAAGAACGAACCGGGCGAAACGCGCAGGCGCAGTCCCGCGCAGTCGACCCAGACCTCCCGCTCGCCCCAGGCCGGCCGGATCGCGCCGCGGAGAACCTGCGGGCCGGCGCTCGGGTTGAGGTTCACCGAGATGCCGTCGATCGCGGGGCAGGCGCGCCGCAGCATGTCCATCGGGAAGGGAGGGCGGACGGTGGCCCGGAACACGAGCGTCAGATGCTGCCGGGCCGGATCGCTTCCGCAGCGCAGATCCAGGTGCCGCAGCTCGCGTGGAATCCCTCGGGTGCCGGCGAGGAATCCGCGCAGGCGGCGAGTGGTCGCGAGCAGCTCGGGAACGAGCACCCGACAATCCGGGGCGTCGACGATCTCGCGCGTGCCCCCTCGAAAGTAACCGACGGCGACTTTTCCGTGCCGGGAGATTCCGACCGCCATCTTCCCCCGGTTGCGATAGCCGGCCGTGACCGGCGACGGCATGCAGGCGAGCAGCGTCGCGTCGCGCAGGCGCTCGTGGCGGGAGAGCGCCTTCTCCAGAACGTCGCGCTTGCGCCGGAGCTGGTCCGCATAGCTCACGCCGAGATGCGCGCAGGCGCCGCAATCGGCGCCGTGCGGGCAGTGCAACGGATCGGGCTGGGGCGTGGCGTCCAATGTCGGTTCGCTCGCTTGTATCGTGGCGATGGTACTTCATCCGATCGGCCGGAGCCCGAGGAGCGTCGGTTCACGACGCTCCCGAGGAACCGGCCCGTGACCGCCTCGATACACCGCACCCCACGACCCGACTCGGCGTCCCCGCGTGGACGCAGGCGCGGCTCAGTCGAACCTGTCGCGCAGCCACGAGCGCCGGCCGAGCCGGCCGCCCGACCGCCCGAACACACCGCGCACCGTCACCTCGATCGCCCGCCCCGGGGCCGGCACCGACTTCGGGTCGGGGGTGGCGAAGTACGCGTGGTCGAGGAGGTTGCGGCCGTAAATCCGCAGTTCGAGCCCCCCCTTGAGCCTTCGCCCGACTCCGCCGTCGAGGACGGCGTAGCCGGGAACGGCGGTTTCCGTCGGCCCGGGGCGCCCGTCGCGCGCGAAGGCGGCGACGCGAGCGAGCCACCACCACGCAACCCCCGCGTCGCGCCGGAACTGCACGAATCCGCCGCGCGCCGGGACGTCGTCCGGCGCCGACCCGTCGTCGAGAATCTCTCCCCGGAGCACCTGCACGCCTCCCTCGAGGCGGCCGACCCGGTCCAGGTCGTACGAGCCCTCGATCTCGAGCCCGCGAATCTCCGCCTCCCCACGGTTACGGAAGTAGAAGTCCGCTCCGTCGCCGTAACGCTCGATCAGGTCTCGGATCCGGTAGCGGTAGGCGTACGCGTCGATCCTCGCGGGGCCCGAACGCCACCGCGCGGCGAGGTCGAACTGCAGGCTCTTCTCGGGCTTCAGGTCCGGATTCCCGGTGATGAACCCCCGCCCCGAGATCCCTCGGTAATAGCGGTCGGACAGGAGCGCGTCGCGGAACCCCCGCGCCACCTGGAGGGTCAACTCGAGTTCGTGCCCGACCGGCACCGCGACCGCGGCGAACCCCGAAGGCTCGACCGCGGACGTACTGCGATCGCCGAAATATCCTCCGTGGTTCGTGCCCGAGACGCGGTCGGCTCGCAGGCCTAGAGAAAGCCGAACGCGCCCGGCCGGGGCGCCGAGGCTCGCGAACGCGCCGAGATCCTCGCGGTGGGCCGAGTCGATGGACAACTCCAGCACCGTCGAGTCGACGGTCCCGCCGGTCGTGTAGTTCGTCGTGAGGTTCGTCGCTCGCAGACCGCTGCGGCCGCTCGCGTCGATCCCGACACTGAGGCGCGCGGCCCCGAGACTCCGCTCGGCCTCGGTCCTGAGCCCGAAGTCCCGCGCCGCGACGTCGGCGAGCGTCTTCCGGCGGGGCGCCTCGAGCGTCGCGAGGCGATCGCGCATCGTGAGCAGCCGGTACTCGTCCCACGACGCGGCGAGCGACAGGCGCGACCACGCTCCGGTTCCCCCTCGCTCGAACTGCACGCTGCCGCGGCTCGAGTTCTCTTCGGGGTAGTAGGCGCGGGTCGTCCCGGAGTCCGTGGCGGGCTTCCCGATGTCGCGGCCGAGGTCCGTCCTGAAGAGGAGCCTGAGGCTCCCGCCGGCAGCGGCGGTCTGCCAGCCGGCGCGGAATCCCCGGCCGCGCGACGACGAGTTGGCCACGAGGCCGTCCGGCCCCTCGTAGTCGCGGTACCGCCTCGCGCCGCCGCCGATCATCAGGCCGCCGCCGAGGAACGGCATGCCGGCCTCGGCGTCTCCGGCGATCCCGTCGTCCGAGAGTATCGACGCGTCGAGCCCCCATCGCACCGTGAACGGGTCCGAGGCCGAGGGGATGCGGGTGCGCGCCCGTACGACGCCTCCGAACGCATCCGAGCCGAACGCCACGGTCCCGGGACCCCGCACGATCTCGACTTCCTCGATCGACATCGGATCGAGGAAGGTCGCCGACGGACCCGCCCGCCGCTCCGCGGTGACCCGGCCCTCGTCGAGCAGGATCAGCGTCCTCCCGCGGGCGAGGCCTCGCAGGGTCGGCACGACCGAGTGCCCGTCCTCGAGGCGCCCCGAGCCGGGGACGTTCTCGAGGACGTCGGCCAGCTGCTGAGGCCCCCTCTGCTCGAGATCGCCGCGCCCGACCAGCGTGAACGCGGCCGCGGGCGGGATGTCGAGATCCACCGGGACGCCGCTCAGGACCGTGACGGTCTGGGTGAAATAGGGCTCCACGCGAAGTTCGACGGAACCCGACGCGGGGAGGGCGGCGAACCGGATCGGGCGGAGGGCGACCCCGTCGGGGCGGCTCACCAGCAGGTCGAACGGGGGCACCGGATCGGGTCCGAGGCGGAAACGCCCCTCCGCGTCGGCGACCGTCGAGCCGCCTCGACCGAGGATGGCGAGCCGGGCGCCCGCGAGCGGTTGCCCGTCCGGGCCGATGACCCGGCCCTCCAAAGCGAACGCGGTACCCGGAATCAGGAGAGCTACCAGGAACGCGGCAGCGAGGCGGTTCTTCATCGGCGGGGCCTCCCGGATTCGAGCCGTGGGCGCGAGATTCTAGCACCCGGCCTTCGGCCCCGTGCCACGGTGCCCCGAGGAGAACCGCCGGTCAGTCCGCGTGCCCCTCGAGCTCTCCCCAGCGCGCGTAGGCCTCGGCGAGGCGGCTCTCGAGTTCCTCGAGGCGCCTGCGCTCCGCCGCGATCCGCTCCCCCGACTGCCGGTAGAACTCCGGCCGCGACATCGCCTGATGGAGCGCGGCGATCTCCTCCTCGAGCGCCTCGATCGTCGCGGGGAGTTCGTCGAGCGCCTTGCGCTCGGACGGCTTGAGCCTTTTCTTCCCGGCGGCGGCCTGGGGGGCGACCGGCCGGACACGCCGGCCCGAGCCTTTCGTACGCTCCGGCTCGTCCGCCGGTTTCGGTCGCTGGAGAAGCCAGTCGGTGTACCCGCCCACGTACTCCCGGACGCCGTTCTCCTCGAAGACGATCGTGCTCGTGACGGCATTGTCGAGGAACGCGCGGTCGTGGCTCACGAGGAGAACCGTCCCCTGAAACTCGACCAGCCGCTCTTCGAGGAGTTCGAGCGTCTCGGTGTCCAGGTCGTTCGTCGGCTCGTCGAGGACGATCACGTTGACCGGCTTCGCGAAGAGCTTCGCCAGCAGCACGCGATTGCGCTCGCCGCCCGAGAGGAGCCGCACGGGGGTGCGCGCGCGCTCCGGGCTGAACAGAAAATCCCGCAGGTAGCCGGCGATGTGGCGGGTGGTCCCGCCCACCTGCACCGTCTCGCAGCCGTCGCCCACGTTCTCCTGGACCGTGGCGTCGTCCTCGAGCTGCCGGCGGAGCTGGTCGAAGTAGCCGATCTCGAGGTTCGATCCGAGACGAACGGTCCCCGCCTGGGGTGGGAGCTGCCCGAGGATCAGCCGCAGGAGCGTCGTCTTCCCCGCCCCGTTCGGGCCGATGATCCCCACCTTGTCGCCCCGCAGGATCGTCGTCGAAAAACCGCGAACGATCGTCCGGTCGCCGTGGGCGAACGACACCCCTTCGACTTCCGCCACCAGCTTGCCGCTTCGCTGCCCTTCCTGGATCCGCAGCCTCACCTTGCCGTCGGTCGACCGCCGCTCGCCCCGGTCGCGCCGCATCTCCTCGAGCGCCCGGACCCGGCCCTCGTTGCGCGTCCGCCTCGCCTTGACCCCCCGGCGGATCCAGGCTTCTTCCTCGGCGAGTTTCTTGTCGAAGAGCGCGTCATGCCTCTCCTCGGCGGCGACCGCCGCCTCCTTGCGCGCGAGGAAGGTGCCGTAGTCGCACGACCAGTCGAAGAGGCGTCCCCGATCGATCTCGAGGATGCGCTTCGCCAGCTTGCGTAGGAACGTCCGGTCGTGGGTCACGAAGACGAGCGTCGTGGACCATCGCGCCAGCAGGAATTGCTCGAGCCAGGCGATCGCATCGACGTCGAGGTGGTTCGTCGGCTCGTCGAGAAGCAGGAGGTCCGGCGCCGACACGAGCGCCTGGGCGAGCAGGACGCGCCGCTTCATCCCGGAAGAGAGCAACTCGAACGACTCCCCGCCGGGGAGGTTCATGCGGGAGAGCACCTGCTCGACGGGATTCCGGGAGTCGAGGGACGACCGGCCGTTCTCCTGCTCGCGCTCCCCGGGGGCCGTCCATCGGTGGACGACGCGCTCCTCTCCGTTCACCGCGGCGAGCGAAGAGAGCCCCTGCGACACGACGTCGAACACGCTTCCCCGGAGGTGGTCCGGAACCTCTTGAGGCAACGAGGAGACCCGGATTCCCGGGGCCACGACGACCTGCCCCTCGTCCGGCTCGATGTCGCGGCAGAGCAGACGCAGGAGCGTCGTCTTCCCCGAGCCGTTGCGCCCGAGCAGGCCGATGCGCTGGTTCGATTCGATCTGGCAACTCACGCGGTCGAGCAGCGGAGGCCCGTGGAATCCGATGCTGACGTCGCGGAGAGTGATCAGCACCATGCGGTTGCTCGATCCCGGCATCGCCGCGGACGCCGCGCACCCCGCCCCGCGAGCCCCCCTGCCGTCACCTGCCGTCCGCCACGCAAGTCCGCCCCCCTCCGCCGACAGAATAGCTTTATCCGTCCGGGCGGGGTATGACGACCTCCTCACCGAGCGCCGTCGCGCCGGCTCCATCGTCGTCACGTCCAACCGCGACCTGACGGGTGGCTCGCCACCTTCGCCGACCCCGTCCGCGCTCAAAGCGCCATCGACCGCTTCACCAGCAACCCCCACGACCTGGTCCTCGAGGGCGAGTCCCATCGAAGTCGCCTCAAGCCCATCGTGCCATGTCGCGAAAGAAAATCGGCATGAACCTGTCCCGCTTCTCCAACGCGCTCGACCTCTCTCTCGATCGAAGACTGGACAAACTCGGAGGCGATCGGGCAAGCTAGCGTCGTCACGCGAGCGCGGGACCCCCGTGGGGGAAGCTCCCGAGAAACGGGGGGCCCCAGGTCGTGAGAGCCGACATCAAGGTCATGCCTCTTGACGAAAAAGGAGGAGACCGCAAATGAAAAGAAGAAATTGCTGGGAAGTGATGAAGTGCGGAAAGCAGCCGGGTGGTGAGAATGTAGGGAAATTTGGCATTTGCGCGGCGGCACTGCCTAATGAATATCTCGATGGTGTCAATAAAGGCGAACATTGCGGTAGGTTTTGCTGGGTTGTCGCGGGGACTTTTTGTGGAGGAAAAGTGCAGGGTACCTATGCCAAGAAGCTTTCGGATTGTCTTGGCTGTGAGTTTCTAAAGCAGGTGAACGAAGATGAAGGAAGAGATTTTATTTTAACTCCCAAAAAAGCAAGGGGCGAATCGTAGAGCCCTGCGGGGTTCCTGACCTACGCACGATCGTTCTTGCAACTTCGGCGCCTCGAAGCGCAGGCGGAGCGTGGCCTTCGCCCCGCGCTCATGCATGAGCCGGTCGAGTCCGTCCGCGTCGATGCGTTGCTTGCCGATGCGCGCCGTCTTGTCGGGCGAGAGTGCGTTTTTCGAAGGTGAATCCTGCGATTACATCGAGGCGTCGCGAACGATGCGCCAACCGTCCGCCCCCCGCTCGAGGACCAGGAGCGTGAACCCCTCGAGCTTGGGCCGGTCGGCATGGACGAGCGTCCACCGGGCGGTGACGGAAACGGCATGGACGCTCCCCGGAACGGCGTCCCCCAGGAGACTCACCTCGGTCCCCCATGAGGGCCGGAGGTCGAGGACCTCGAGGGTCAAGCGCCCCATCGCCGCGGGATCGGGATAACGCTTGCGGTAGCGGTCGAGCACCTCCCGGCGGCCGCGGGTCACGCCGGTCGGCGAAACGAACAGGGTGTCGTCCGCGTAGACGGAGCAGAACGTCTCGAGGTCGCCGCGGCTCCATGCCTCGGCCTGCCGATCCAGCAGCCCCGTGACCGCGGAGCGCGCGTCGGCGGCCTCGCGCTCGTGGTGGACCCGGTCCCACAGCCCGAAACCGTACCGCGCCGCCAGGGAAGGCGGATCGGAGAACGCCGGGTCGGCGAGCACCTCGTCGGCGTCCGCGAACCGGTGTCCCGTCGCCTCGAGCCACGAGAAGAGGCGGTCCCACTGCGCCGCGCCCACCTCCGTCGCGTGGAGGAGCAGGACCTGAGGGGTGGTCCGCGCGTAAAGCTCGTCCCCCCGGCGCTCGTGGTGCCGGACGAAGATCCGCAGCGCCGCCTGGTAGTCCTCGGCGATCCCGGGCAGGTCCGCTCCGCGGTCCTGGCGGGCCGCCAGGACCCATGGCGCCTCGAAGGACACGTCCAGGTTGTCGAGGGTGACCGGCAGCGCGCGCTGTCCGCTCTCCGCCAGGTACCCCCGCATCCTCGCGACCTTGTCGGGAGTGTTCCCCTCGCGGAGCATCGGGTAGCGGAAGAACCGGGGCACGCGGCCGTGTTCCGCGAGGAACGCAGCCAGCCCCGCGCGCCCCTTCTCGATGTCGGCCAGGTAGGCCTCGGGCTCCGTTCGAGTGTAGTCCGGATGGCCGTAGGAGTGATGGCCCAGCTCGTGCCCCGCATCGAGCCACCGCTCGAGGAGGCGGCGGTCCGCGGCGTCCCGCACGTTGCGCCAGGTGACGAAGCCGACCGCGCGGATCCGGTGCTTCGCGAGGGTCGCCAGCAGGTCGCGCGTGATCCGCTCCCTTTCCGCGGCGTCGGGGTGCAGCCGCGCGGAAGAGATCGGGAGGTCGTCCACCGTGACCAGCAGGGGGCGCTGCGGCATCGCGGCCGTCCCGGGTGAGGGAGGCGCGGCCACCGCCGCCAGAGCGGCCAGGAGGGTCAGCGGGACGGCGAACCGTGGTATCGATCCCATGAGAGGCCTCCGCGGCAGTGCGACGGCGCGCCACCGGCGGGAAGGGTAACCCGCGCCCGGCGGCCGGAGAACATGCAAGAGGACGTTTTAGTCCACGAGGCTTCCACCGGAGAGTGAAGCGCCGTGAGGATTCGCTCGCGCCGCTCCGAAACGACTCCGCAGCCTCTTCGAAGGAGAGACCGTGGTTGACGCGGTCGGATTCGGACTTCGCCGGGCTCCGCTCGAATCGCATCGCACCGACCAGGTCGACAGCCGAGTCGCGGCGTCGCGGCGGGACGACCGCGGCGCGCCGCGATCTTCCCTCGCGCATGTCCTATAATGCGGCTCTGGCGGTTCCAGGACGCGTCCCGGGTGGACGGCGATGATCGGAGAGCCGGCATGAAGAGCGGGCCGCCGCGGCGCGGCGGGCTCGGTCGTGGAGGTTGCTCGAATGAACGCGCGTCGCAACGTGTTCGTTTTCGCGGGGCCGATCCTCGCGGTTTCCCTCTCTCTCCCCTGCTGGGCCGCCGGAACGGTCTTCGGCGTCGTCGAGGACCGTCAAGGCAATCCGAAGCAGGGGGTCGAGGTGATCCTATCACCCATCTCGGACGACTCGCTTCGGACGTACAGCCAGAAGACGAACGCCAAGGGGAACTACGTGTTCCTCGCGGACAACGGCGACTATCAGATCACTCCCCGTCTCGCGGGGTTCGGCCTTGACCGGATGGCGATCCACGTCACCGATGCGAAGCGGAAGCCGAAGTACGACTGGTCGGGCCGCATCCTGCCGGGACAGAAACCGGCCCAGCTCGGGGTCAGCACCGAGTACAAGATCCAGGTGAACCTCGTCATCGCGGAGCAGGCGGCTCTCGACCAGGAGTACTCGAAGATCCTCCTCGGAACGATCGGCAAGGCGCTCGAAGACGGCGACCGGGACAAGGCGCGGAAGACGATCGATTCCTTGATGGCCAAGTCGCCGGACGATCCGATGGGGCTCACGCTGAGGGCCTACCTCGAGACCGACGAAGGGAAGATGGTCGAGGCCGAGGCGGACCTCAAGCAGGCGGTGCAGAAGGACCCCTCACTCGTCGACGCGTGGTACCAACTCGCCACTCTCTACGTGAAGACCAACCGTCCCGCCGACGCCGCCGAGGCGTTCCGGAAGACAGCGGCGGTCGCGACCGACGACGACATGAAGGGGAAGGCTTGGCTCGGCGTCGGCGAGATCGAGCGGGACGCGGGGCACCGCGAGAAGGCGATCGAGGCGTTCGAGAAGGCGTACGACATCCTTCCCCCGCAGCAGGCCGTGATCGCGAGCGAGGTCGGCGCGCTCTACACCGCCCTCGGGAACACGCCGATGGCCGAGAACTGGATCGGGAAGGCGCAGGCCGGAGGCCAGACCGATCCGCTGGTGCTGTACAACATCGCCGTTCAACACTTCAACAAGAAGGAACTCGGCCCGGCAATCGACGGGTTCAAGAAAGTCATCGCCGCGAAGCCGGATTTCGCCGAGGCGTACCGCAATCTGGGGTTCGCGTTCCTTAACTCGGGCGATGTGGGCGGCGCCAAGGTGCATCTCGAGAAGTACCTGGAGCTGCAGCCGAAGGCCTCGGACGCCGCCGACATCGCCGCGCTGTTGCAGTCGCTCGAGCACCGCTGACGCGCGCCGAGCGGGCCCGCGCGACCCGGAGAGAGTTGTGCGTCTGACCCCCGTCGAGCGCGTCGCCGTGCCGGCGATCCTGCTCGCCCTCGCGGGGGCCGCCGCCGGCCCCACGAAGGCTCCGGTCGGCACCGCGCGCCTATCGGTCCTCCTCGTCACGGTAGACACCCTGCGCGCCGACCGTCTTTCGGCGAAGGGAGCGATGCCGCGGCTCGCCGCGCTCGCATCGCGGGGAATCGTCTTCACGCGCGCTCACGCCCTCTGCCCTCTCACGCTGCCGTCGCATGCGACGATCCTCACCGGCCGCGACGTGCGGCACCACGGCGTGCGGGACAACATCGGCCACGCGCTCCCTCGCGACGTTCCGACGGTGGCCGAGGCGTTCGCCGCCGCGGGGTACCGGACCGGCGCGTTCATCGGCGGGTATCCGCTGGCGCGGGAGTTCGGGCTCGATCGTCGATTCTCGCGATACGACGATCGGATGACCCGGACGACCGGTGGAACCGCCTCCGGACACACCGAGCGCCGCGCGGCGGAGGTGGTCCGCGCGGCGCTCGACTGGCTGACGGCCAAGCCTCCCGGCCCGTTCTTCCTCTGGGTGCACCTCTACGATCCCCACGAGCCGTACGAGGCCCCGGTGCCGTTCGCCGGCACCCATCCGCTCCCCTACGACGACGAGGTCGCCTACGCCGACGACGCGCTCGGCAAGCTGCTCGACGGCATCGCGTCCGGGGACGGGCGGCCGGTCTCACCGTCGTCGTCACGTCCGACCACGGCGAGTCGCTCGGAGAGCACGGAGAGGCGACGCACGGCGTGTTCCTGTACGAGAGCACCCTCCGCGTTCCGCTCGTGATTTTCCCTGCTTTGGGAGGCGTCCCCGGGACGGTCGACGAACCCGTCACCCTCGCGGACGTCGCTCCGACCCTCCTCGATGTGGCCGGACTCCCCAGCTTCGCGGCGGCGACGGGCGCGTGCTCCTCGACGCCGCGGCCCGCAAGGGCGCGCGGCCCGGCGAGGCTCCCCCTCCGTGTACATCGAATCGGTGCACGGGAGGAGGAGGTACGGCTGGGCTTCGCTGTACGGCGTCCTCGACTGGCCCCACAGTACGTCGCGGCGCCGCGCCCCGAGATCTACGATCTCTCCGAGGACCCGGCCGAGTCTCGCAACCGAGCCGATCCCGAGGGACTCGCGCGGTTCTCGGAGCGTCTCGCTGAACTGCGTGCGGCGACGCTGGACCGACGAGGAGGCCCGCGCCGATCTCGAGCGCCTCGCCAGCCTCGGCTACGTCGGCGGAACGGGGAGCCCAGCGATCGGCCGACGCCTCGACGATCGCCCGCGCCCCGACCCGAAAGACCGCATCGCGGCGATCCCTTCCCTCGAAAGGGTCTCGCGATCTGGCCGCCGGCAGGACCACGAGGGCAAGGAAGGCGTTCGACGAGACGCTGCGCACCGATCCGGAGAACCTCGTGGCGGTCAATCATCGGGATCCTGGCTCTTCGAGCCGGCGACGCGGCACGGGCCGAGTCGCTCTTCCGCAAGGGGCTCGCGTCCGATCCTTCCGCGGAGAACCTGGCGAACAACCTCGGACTCGCGCTTTCCCGCCAGGGGAAAACGGGGAAGCCGCGGAGGCCTACCGCGCCGCCCTCTCGGCGCGCCCCGGGTTCACCGCCGCGCGCTTCAATCTGGCGCTCGCGCTGCACCGCCTCGGACGCGACGACGAGTCCAACAGCGAGGCTCGACCGAATCGCGTCGGAAGAGCCCGGATTCCCCGAACTCGACGCGACCCGCGCCGAGGTGCGCCGCGCGATCGAGAAACGGCGGCCACCCTCGAAGCCGCCGTCCTGAGCGGGGCGCTCAGAACGCGATGGTGGTGAAGACCGGCTGCGGCAGTTCCCTGGCGGTCAGCCACACCTCGAAGGTCTTCCCCTTCGGTTCCCCGCCGGGATGGGGAACCACACCTGCGCGTACATCCAGGTGTTGCGGGTCATCTCCGCCGTGCGCGTCATCACGTGGTCCCCCGGACGGAGACCGTAGTTCGCCGGCACCGGACGGGTCGCGCTGAAGCGGAGCCGCACGACCTCCCGGAAGTCGACCGGCATGAGGCTCCGGTCGAACTCGGAGCGGAGAGATCTTCCGAGCGATTCCGCCAGCGTCGCGGCTGCCCACGCGTGCCCCGCGCGGTCGCGCAGCGTGATCCCGTCGAGACCGACGGTCAGCCGCTGCAACCCCTTGTTGGCCACCGCGATCTCGAGCGGGATCACGGTTCTTTCAGCTGGAAGCACGCGAGGTGGCTGTTCACCGCGAAGAAACACAACTGCCCTTCCTCGAAGTAGATCAGGGTCCGAGCATCAGGCTCAGTCACGGCAGGAGCGCCGCAGGACCCATGAGCCCGGATCAGCGCGACCGCAGGCCGCGCAAGCGACATCAGGACGGGCGAGCGACGCCAGTGCTCGACGACGATCAACCGCCGCCGGTACCTCCCGGGACGGCTCCTTTCTTGTCGCCGTCCCTCTCGGGGAGCGAGGCGCCTCCCGGCCCCGCCGAAAGCGAGGGCCCGGGAGACTCGACCGCGAACGTCGTGAAAAACGAGCCGCTCGCGGGCCCGTTGACGTCGCGGACGTCGACCCGCAGCGTGTACGCGCCGGGGGGCACCTTCAGGGCGAACGGCCTCTCGAGCATGCCGATCGTGATCTTCCCTTTCTCGCCCCGCGGGAACGCGATCATCTCGTGCAGGTCCTTGACCAGGCGCCGCGCCGCGTCGCGGATCTCGATGAAGAGGGCGGCCACCGAGACCGGCGGCTCGGACTCCGGCGCGACCACGAAACCCGCCCCGCCCACCGAGAGGCGGACGCTCACGAGACCGCTCGCCGGATCGTCCTTGTCCGTCGTCGCGACGAGCTCTCCCGCGAGCGGGAGCATGCGCTCGGGCAAGGGGCGCAGGGTCGCCCGGTAGAACACCTGCGCCTTGCGCCGCGACACCTTGATCTTGATCTTGTGGCGCACGGAATAGGCGTTCGGCGGATGGTAGGCCACCGTGTACACGCCCGACGACGACGCGATCTGGCCGGCGAGGAGCCCGGCGGGATCGCGGCGGATGACCGGCGTTCCGCCGGTCGCGCTCGCGAGGCTGCGGGCCAGCGAGGAGACCTGCTGCCAGTTCGCCTCGAAGAGATCGCTCCTCGCCTGCGGCAGGTTGTCCGGACCGTAGTCGGTCCGCTCCTCGGGGGCGAACGCGTCGTCGCTCATCCGGCGCGACGCGTTGACGGGGTAGAACCCGGTGCGCGACTCGGTGGCGAGCTCCTGGTAGATCCGGTCGATGCGCGACCGGTAGTCGCGCTGGAGGAAGCCCCGCATCGCGGAAGTGCTGTAGTTGTTCTGCCCGATCGCGTGCTCCACGGCGGCCAGCGCGACGTCCCCAGGGTCGAGGAGGAATCCGTCGCTGACATAGAGGAGGATCTTCCGATGCGGGATCGCCGAAAGGCCCCGTAGAAGCGCCTCGAGGTGGTTCAGGCTGGTCTCGGTCTCTCGCGAGGTCTCGAGCAGGAACGACCCGGTCGAGTCGCGCACGCACTTGACCACCTCGCTCGTGTCGCGGCAGGACTGGGAGTTCTCCTGGAGTTCCTTGAGGCGCCGCTCCATGTCCCTCGACCGGTGGACGAGCCCCTCGGGGTGCTCGAGGTACTGAAGGAGCGCCGTGCGCTGCGTCGTGAAGGGAACGACGATGGCCAGATCGTCCTCGTCGACCATCAACGCCACCCGGTCTTCGGGGCCGAGATTGTGGGCGACGAGATCCTTGACAGCCGCGCCGGCCCGGGCCAGGTTCTGGTACGAGAGGTTCCGCGCGTCGAGAAAAAGGATGATCCAGCGTGGGGCGGCGCCGGCCATGGGCGGGCGGGAGCGCGTCTCGGCGCTGCCACCAAACGGCAGTAGCGTAAGCCTCAGGCTTGCGTCGTCCAAACAAGCCTCCGGCTTGTTGAGCTCGGCTACATGCTTACCGCCCAACTGGCCAACCCGGAGGGTTAGCAGACTTGGCAAGCCGGAGGCTCACCCTACTACGGCTCGGGGGCAGTGCCGTGATGCGCCCTCCCGGGCGGTAGCGACGGCTCGTCCCCGTTTTCATCTGTCTCAAGCTGCGAGCCAGCAGCTTCGGGGCTCTACTTCTGCTGCCCGACTACCTCGCGAACCAAAGGATTATCCGCGGCCTTCTGGACATCGGGAGGAAAGTCCGACATCTCGAACACCTCACGCACTGGATGCAGTCGCCGTCTGCGGCCGGGCAGCGCCTGGCCCACTCGACCGCCTCTTGCTTGGACTTCGCCTTGATCATCCAATAGCCGCCATCACATCCTTCGCCCCCGCGGAAGGGGCCCTCGGTCACCGTCGGCTTGCCGCCGGCGAACGCGACCCGGGCGCCTTTGGGGCTCGGGTGCAGGCCGTCGAGCGCGATGAGCGCGCCGGCTTTGGCCAGGTCCTCGTTAAACTTCATCATCCGGGCGACCGCGTCGGCGGGAGGGGCAAAGCCATCCTCGGCTCTTTGGCCCGGCGGAGTATCAGGCTGATACACTCGCGGGATCATCAGCATCATGAATCGCATCGTCTTGTCTCCTCTTGGTTAACGGAGTTGCTATTTACCCCATACAGTCGTGCACCGGCGCCCAAAATCAACTGCGGGATGCCCGGGAGGCGAGCCCCTCCCGCAAAATGGAATACAAGTCTATTGACAACCCGGGTCCTAAGGGCCGATGATAACGCATGGGTCACCAGTTCCGAGTCCTGCGGTGCGTGGCGATTTGCCGCGCCATGAGCCAAGGGACGGCCGGAAACCATGTCCCCAGACTGGTGGGCGGCGAGAGCCCGTTCCTGGTCGGTCTCATGGAGGCACGGGGCTATCCAGTAACTGAGCATGAAAGCCTCGCAGGTAACGCCTTCAAATGGCTCGCGCCATTCCTGCTATGCCTCACGGTTAACCTTGGCGCGCGCGCAGGCGACAATATCGGGACTGTAGGGACCATTTTGCAATATGTCTTGCCGACCACTGCGGGCGGACTGACCTTGGGCTATCAGGACTACAAAGGCACGCTGCAGTTCGGCGAGTCCTTTGCCCTCACCGAGGGTATCACCTACGGCCTCAAGTACACCGTGAACGAAACGCGCCCCAATGGTGCAAGCCAATCCTTTCCTTCCGCGCATACCTCCGTCTCATTTTCCGCCGCCGAGTTCATGCGTAAGCGATATGGTTGGGAATTCGGGATCCCGGCTTATGCCGCGGCCTCCTTTGTCGCATACAGCCGCGTCCAGGCCGGCGACCATTGGCCCCATGACGTCATCGCCGGCGCCGCCATTGGCATCGGCAGCAGCTTCCTTTTCACGCGGCCCTACAAGAAATGGAACGTCGAGGTGGACGCGGGCTGGAAGCATTTCCACATCCTGCTAAGCCGCTCGTTTCAGGCTGAAGGTCCAGGTCTTGCGCATAGGGCGCGAGAGCATCCTCCTGGCGACGTCGGCGTCACACTCGACATATCGGAGCAATGCTGCGACTTCGTTGCGCGGCATCCTCCTGGCCCAGCCCATAGTCGAAAGGTATCGCCAGGGCACTTTCTAAGTATTGGCACGGGCAGAGCCACGGGGCCAAGCTGTGGAGGTAATGAACCCATATGCCGAGGGGAGAGGGGTTCCTCCAACTAAATCATTAAAAGAATATGAATGCTGATCTTGTCAAACAAGCCCTGGCGAAAGTCCTTAACCCCAATGTGCTGGTCAACCTGGTTTCACGACGGGTCCGCCAGTTAAATTCTGGCGGCGGACGCCTGAGCCGGCCCCTGATCAGCGACGTCGCAAATCTCGGCGCCGCGGACATCGCCTTGACCGAAATCATCGAGGGGAAGATGGGCTTCGAGATGCCCGAGATCATCGCACTCGTTCGTCCGACGGGAAAGAACCGCAAGCGGCCTCAGCACTGGGCGAAAAGCTCCGCAGGGGGAGAACTTGCGGGGCGGGTTTCCAAATGACTTTCCTGGGGGCAACGGTGGCGGGACATACTGGCGATGCAACCAGAAACAA
The DNA here is from genome assembly GCA_963790465.1 of Terriglobia bacterium. Lineage (GTDB taxonomy): Bacteria > Acidobacteriota > Polarisedimenticolia > Polarisedimenticolales > JAIQFR01 > JAIQFR01. The sequence continues at coordinate 287,330 of CAWBOP010000026.1, forward strand.
ACCGTTATAGCATCAACACTATTCCGATATGACTCGCGACCCCATTGAAAGACACCGGAGAGCCATGGTCACGTTCGGTGTGCTTGTCGCTCGGCATCCTGGCCAGCGCGCTCGTGGTGGTCTTGCTCGTCTTCATGGGACAGGAGCACCCTCGCTTCTAGTCGCCCCGTTGCCGCGAGCAGATCCAACGACCTCCTGCCGGCAAAGGGGTGGTCGCCGGCAAAGAGGGGTGTCGCGCGCCGGGCGCTATTTCTTCTTATTCGCTGCCTGCTTTGCGGCGATGGCTTGCTGCTTCTTCTGCATGGCACTGCTGGCCTTGGCCTGCTTTTGCGATGCGTGCTTGCTCACCGATTTTGGGGACTTGTCGCCCATGATGTTTATCTTTCGTCTAATGGTTTAATCACCCGCGGCATTACTAGTTTCTCCGAAGGGAACCTAACTATGCTTCTTTATGGAAGGCTTTGCAAATAGCTAAAGGTCCGCTTGCGGCTAAGCCCATCAACGCCGCCAGCGATTTCCGCGCCCAGCCGAGCCAGAGCGGAAGCCGTGGCGCCGGCCGGAACCGCCGCCGTTGGAGCGTCCCCCTGCCGGCTTCGGATGAGCTTGGGCCGGAATGGCCGGCCGCTCTCTTTGACCTCTTGGCGCGCCGGCGGGCGCGGCAGCCGTGTAGTTGAAGCCTTCGGCGCGCTTGCGCACGATGCCCCGGCCGATGAAGCGCTCGAGCGAGCGCAAGGCGCTGTGATCTTCGGGCGTTACGAAGCTGATGGCGTCGCCCACCGCGTGCGCGCGGCCCGTGCGGCCGATGCGGTGGACGTAGTCCTCGGGGTGCATCGGGAAGTCATAATTCACCACGTGCGAGATGCCGTCCACATCGATCCCGCGGGCCGCGATGTCGGTCGCGACCAGCACGCGCACGGCGCCGGACTTGAAATCCTTCAAGGCGCGCAGGCGCTGGTTTTGCGAGCGGTTGGAGTGGAGGGTCGCCGTCCTGATCCCGCTGGCTTCGAGGCTGCGCGCGATGCGGTCGGCGCCGTGCTTCATGCGCGAGAAGACCAACACCATGTTGAGGCTCGGCTCGCGCAGCAGATGCACGAGCAGGGCGGGCTTCAGGTGCTTGGGAACTTCATAGACGAGTTGCGTGACGGTCTCCGCGGGGTTGGCCCGGCGGCCGATCTGGACGATCTTGGGCGCGCGGAGGAACTCGCGCGTGACCGCCTCGATCTCCGGCGAGAGGGTCGCCGAGAAGAGCAGCGTCTGGCGCTTCTGCGGCAGCGCCCGGACGATGCGCCGGATGTCGGGCAGGAAGCCCATGTCGAGCATCCGCTCGGCTTCGTCGAGGACGAGGAAGTTGAGCCGGGAGAAATCGCAGAGCCGCCGGCCCATCAGGTCGAGCAGCCGGCCCGGCGTGGCCACCAACAGGTCCACCCCGGAGCGCAGCGCCTCGATCTGCGGCCGTTCGCTCACGCCGCCATAGACGGTGGCGGCGCGCAAGGGAAGGTGCTTGCCGTAAGCGCGCACGTTCTCCTCGATCTGCGCCGCCAGCTCGCGCGTCGGCGCCACGATCAGCGCGCGGATGCTCCGCGGGCCGCCGTTGCGGCTCGCCCCCGCGAGCTTCGCGAGGATCGGCAAGACAAACGCCGCCGTCTTGCCGGTGCCGGTCTGGGCGATGCCGATGAGGTCGTGCCCGGCGAGGATCTGCGGGATGGCGGCCGATTGGATGGGCGTGGGTTCGGTGTAGCCGGCTTCCTGAACGGCTTTGAGGATATTGGCGTCGAGGCCAAAGGTGCGAAAGGGCATATATTGATCAATAGAATTTGTGCTTAACCTGTTCTGCGGGATAACCAAAAGATGGGAAACCAGATCTTGGAAGCTCGCCGAGCACCTAATATACACCGAAACAAGGCGACCGCAACAGTGATTCCATTCCACTTTGAGGAATAGCGCCTTATTTTCTCTCGCTTCGAACGGCGCGGTGAGAGAACCTGTGGCCGGCCTGGATTAAAAAGATCATGAACGCACAAGACCCCAACGCGACCATGGCGGTGTACCTCGACCTGGAGAACATCGCTCTCGGCGCCCTCGATGCCCATTACCCGACCTTCAACATTCAGAAGGTGCTCGAACGCCTGCTGCTCAAAGGGCACATCGTCGTCAAGAAAGCCTACTGCGACTTCGACCGCTACAAGACGTTCAAGCGCGACCTGCACGAGGCCGCGTTCGAGCTGATCGAGATTCCCCACGTGCGGCAGTCCGGCAAGAACTCGGCCGACATCCGGATGGTGGTGGATGCGCTGGACCTGTGCTACACCAAAGGCCACGTGGATACCTTCGTCATCATCAGCGGCGACTCGGACTTCTCGCCGCTGGTGAGCAAGCTGCGCGAGAATGCCAAGAAGGTCATCGGCGTCGGCGTGAAGAATTCCACCTCCGACCTGTTCATCGGGAATTGCGACGAGTTCATCTATTACGACGACCTGGTCCGCGCGGAGCCGTCCCGGGCGCGGCGACGCACCGCGGCGAGCGCCCCCGCCGACGAAGCCGGCGGAAGGCGAGAACAAGGGGCCTTCGCTGGAAAAGGCCTTCGACCAGGTGGTGGAAACGCTCGAAGCCATCACCCAGGAGCGCGAGGCGGACGAGCCGATCTGGGGTTCGATGATCAAGCAGGCGATCAAGCGCCGCAACCCGGGCTTCAACGAGCGCGCCTACGGATTCCGTTCCTTTAACGACATGCTCCTGGAGGCGCAGAAGCGCGGCCTGCTGAAGCTGGAGGCGGACGAGAAGTCCGGCGGCTACCGGGTTCAAGCCGTGGATTAGCTTACGGAGTCAACGGAGGTCTCTTTCTCCGTTTCCTCAGTTACCTCCTGTTAAATGCCTCTTCCGGCCCGTGACTTACCCGCCCGCGAATACCGGGCGAAAGTTCGCCTCGCTCAGGATGCGGGCGACCTCCTCGCGCTTGTCCCCCTGAATCTCGATCTGGCCATTCTTCACCGTGCCACCCGTGCCGCAGGCCTTCTGCATCGCCTTGGCCAGTTGCTCCTTTTCCGGCAGGCCGATGCCGACAAAGCCCTTTACCACCGTCACCGTCTTGCCGCCGCGCCCGGCCTTCTGCCGGATGATGTCCACCCGGCCACGGTTCTTCCGCGCCGGTTTGGCTTCGGGTCGCTGCCCGGAATCCGCCGGCGGAGTTTCGGGTCCCGGCGGGAGCCCTTCGCTGGACAAAGCGCCAAAGGGATTGTGACCAAAAGCCTGTCCGCCGTCGGTGGGAATGCGTTTGGGGTCGCTCATGCGTTGCTCCGGGAGGAGCCTAATCCCGGAAGTTCGTGAACTGGAGCGCCACCGGGAAGTCCTTCGCCCGCACGGCGGCGATCACCGCCTGCAGGTCGTCCCGGCTCTTGCCGGTCACGCGGACCTGCTGGTCCTGAATCTGCGTGGTCACCTTGAACTTCGACTCGCGGATAAAGCCGGTGACCTGTTTGGCGATCTCGGTCTCGAGGCCCTGCTTGATCTTGATCACCTGCCGCGCGTGCCCCAGCGGCGACACGTCCGGCTCGCACTGCTCGACGTTCTTGAGGCTGATATTGCGCTTGGCGATCTTGCCGATGACAATCTCATTCAGCGCCTTCAGCTTGAACGGGTTCTCGGCGGAGAGCTTGATCTCGTTCTTTTCGAGCACGATCTCCGCCTTGGTGCCTCTGAAATCGAAGCGGTTGGCCAATTCCTTCTTGGCGATGTTCACGGCGTTCTCGATTTCCATCGAGTTGACCTGGCTGACGATATCGAATGACGGCATGGCTGACATGCTAATCCACCGCCCGAAAATGGGAAGGTTTTTGAAGCACCTGCCCTCAGCGCGCCGCCAATTCCTGCCAGCGCTCGTATAGGCGCGTCACTTCGGCCTTCGCGGCTTCCAACTCCGCGATCAGCCCGTGGGCCTCCCGGGAGCGGGTGGCGTGGAATTCGGGATCGTTCAGGGTGGTCTCCAGTTCCTGGACGCGGGTTTCCGCGGCCAGAATGGCGGCTTCCATCCCGTCCAGTTCGCGCTGCTCTTTGAAGCTCAGCTTGCCGGGGCGGGCGGGTTTGGGCGCGCTGACGGGCTCCGGCTTTCGGGCTGCGGTTTTGGCGACGCTCGCCCAGGCCGCCTGGTTGAGGCGCATCCCGCTCCTTCTTCTTCTCGAGGTAATAGGAATAGTTGCCCGGTTGGACGAACAGGCCGCCCTCCTCGAAGGCAACGACCTGGTCGCAGATGCGGTCCAGGAAATAGCGGTCGTGGCTGACGACCAGCACGGTGCCGTCGAAGTCCGCCAGCGCTTCCTCCAGCATCCGCAGGCTGGGCAAATCCAGATCGTTGGTCGGTTCATCCAGCACCAGCACGTTGCCGCCGCGCCGGAGCACTTTGGCCAGCATCAGCCGGGCGCGCTCGCCGCCGGAGAGCTGGGCGACCGGCTCGTTCACGCGCTCATCCGAGAACAGAAACCGGC
>CAWBOP010000027.1:0-36384 GCA_963790465.1 Terriglobia bacterium
ACGACGATGATGGTCGCCTCCATGCGGGAGGAGAGGATCACTCCATCGGCGACCTGAATCGACGGCGGCGAGTCCACGATCACGTGGTCGGCTCCGCACTCGCCTATGAGCCTCTCGATCAGCGTTTCGAAGTTCGGCGAGCCCAGCAGCTCGCTGGGATTCGGCGGAATGGGGCCGCTCGTCACGCCGAAAAGGTTCGGGACCTCGGTCTCCTGAATCAGGTCGGCCGGTTGCGCGTTTCCGCTGAGGTAGCTCGAGAGTCCGACGTTGTTGGCGAGGTGAAGCATCCTGTGGAGGCGCGGCTTGCGGAGATCCCCGTCCACGATCAGGACCCGCCGCCCGAGCTGCGTCAGCACGATCGCGAGGTTGAGCGCGACCGTCGATTTGCCGTCGCCGGGCTCGGCGGAGGTCACGACGATCGTCCTGGGAGGCCGGTCGGCGGAGGCGAGGAGAAGCGACGTTCTGAGGTTCTTGAACGACTCGGCGAATCCGGATTTCGGATCGAAGTGACTCGCGAGGTCGACGGGCGTAGCGGAAGTCGCGGCTTTCTCCCCATCTGCTCGGGACAACCCGCAACGGCTGGAACAGCGGGACGTAGCCCAGCGCGGGAAGAGACGCGAATCGCTGCAGGTCCTGCTCGGTTTTCACGGTGTTGTCGAGGTGGTCGAGCAGGAGCGCCATGCCGGCGCCCAGGCCGAGGCCGAAGACAATCGACAGAACCAGATTGAGGAGCTTGTTGGGCCGCACCGGGGTCCGCGGAGGCTCCGCCGCGTCCACGACCCGGATATTGCTGGCCCGGGTGTCGGCGAGCCGCTCCGAGGTCGTCGTCTCGCTCTTGCGCGCGACGAGGTCGGAAAGCACCTTGCGCCGGGTGTCGATCTCGCTCTTGAGGCTGGCGTACTCGATCCCGTCGCGATTGACTCTCTGGACCTCCTGCTTCTGGAGCGAGACCTGCCGCTCGAGTCCCGCGAGCTCGGCGCGGACGCGGTCGTAGTCCGCCTTGGCGACGCCGCTGACCTGGTGCGCGATGTTCTCGGATTCGATGTTGAGCCGGTCCCTGGCGATGTCCAGCTCCTGCTTCAGCTGCTGGAGGGGAGGCCAGTCGGACTTGAATCGCTCGGCCATCTGACTGTAGCGGCGCTCGACCTCCGCGTGTTGCTGCCTAAGACTCGAGATCAGCGGGCTGTTGAGCACCTCGGGAACCGAGTCGGGCGCGGCGCCCTTGGCGGCGTTGTAACGCGCCTCGGCCAGGGCGAGACGGCCCTGTGCGTCGACGAACCTCGAGTTGAGATCCGAGAGGGCCTGCTGGCTGATGTCGCGGGAGTTCTCGTTGACCGAGAGGATCTCCTTGCTCGTGCTGTACTCCTGGAGCTTTCTTTCGAGAGTGGAGATTTCCAGCTGGAGCCGCGCGACTTCCTTGGTCAGGAACTCGCCGGCCTGGGCGGTCGTGCTGTAGCGCGTATCGAAATTGAACTGCTGGTAAGCGTCTGAAACGGCGTTCGCGACGTCGGCGGCGAGGACGCGGTCGCGGTCGGTGAACGCGATCTTGACGAGGCGGCTGTTGCGGATCGGCTGAATGGCGAGGTTGTCCTGGACGAACTTCATTCCGGGCGCCAGAGGGTCGGCACCGCTCGTGTCGGTGCTGAGAAGTGACTTTGTCCAGGCGATCAGGCGCTTGATCGGCGACGCCCTGCGCCCCGTGAACTCCGGTCGATTCATCAGATCGAGGCGCTCGACGGTGAGCCGGATGACGGTCCGGCTCTGGAGGATCTTGTACTGGGTCTGGTAGAAGTCCTGGTAGGCGTTGACCGATCCGTCGGCGCCCAGGACGTCCTTGAAGTTGAGGACGTCCGGGCCCTGGCGCTCGATCTGGATCGTGGTGGTGGCCTCGTACTCGCGGGTGGCCAGGAACGAGTAGAGCATCGCGACCGTGACGAGCACGCCGAGGCACGCGAATACGACCGCGCGCCGTTCGACGAGAATGCGCCAGTAGCCCAACAGATCGATCTGCTCCGCGCGGTCATCCTGCTCGGGCGACGCGTTCCCGTGAGGGGTTGCGCCGCCGTTTGGATCGTTCATCCGGCCTCCGAGCCTTCGTGCCACGACTTCGGCACGACTACACTCCACCACGGGTGAGGCACCTGTTTCGTGCCCCTCCGAAGGTGCGCGCAGTATCGCGGGAGGGGAGGAGGAAGTCAAGGCCGCGGCGTGAGTTGCGGCGCGTCACGCGCGTGGCGCGCGCGGTATCGCGGAAACGATTTCGTTACGTCGAGCGCCCCGTCGGGTTTTCTGACTGCGAAGAAAAGGTGGCGGGCGGTCCCGCACCGCGCTTTCCGAGCGGATCGCGTTGGCGTATCGGTGGCACGCGGAGAACGTGGCGGAAGGCGGGAGGTGAGGGGCGCGCGACCCGTCAACGGGGGGCCGCGCGGCGCTCCCCCTTCGGCCGGGCGGCTCGGGACGGTCGCGGCTGCCGGTTGGTTCGCGCGGTCAGAGGCCTAGTCGCCTCCAACACCTGTAGCAGCGACCGCAGGGCCCGGTTAACGGCGGCGGAGCTTTTGAACGCCTTCGCGACGTCCGGCTCGAGCACCACGACGCTCGCCCCGTCTTTCACGAGGCGGCGGTAGTACTTGCCGCGCACCGCGGTCGAGTAGTCGAAGTCGTACTCGGCGCGCATCTCGTCGGGGGCGGACCGGCTCTTGGGCTTCATGACGCTTCCTCTCGGTCTTCGTGGCGGGGCGCGCGCCGATCAACCGCACGCACCCACGCCGTTCAGTATGGCACACGACCAGGAGTCGACCGAGCGCGGAGTATCCGACCGTGGTCAGGCGCCGCTCTCCCGCCGAGTGATCGGGGTCGTCGAACGTGGCCGCCAGGGGGTCGTGGAAAACCGTGCCGGCCTCGTCGAACGTCACCCCGTGCTTCGCGACGTTCGCGAGCGCTTTCCGGCGGTCCCACTCGAATCGCATCGCGGAGGCGTCCTTCGCCGGAGCGGCTTGCGGCCACCGGAGCCGCCTGGCCCCGTGAAATGTGGGGCGGCACACTGCGGTCGTCGAGGCCTGGGGCGCCGGTACGGGGTTGCGGTTACGAAACTCGAGGGTGGGGTGCGGAGCGACGGGGAAGGCGCGAGCGCATCGCGCTTTCCGAGAGGATCGCAGGGTCGAATCTCTTTTGCTCTCTCTTCGATCGTTGCGACGGCGCAACCCATCGATCTTGACAATGTCAAAACTCGCCGTACTATTCCTTTGTGGCTGGGAGGACTGCTTCGCGGTCCGACCTCCGAGACTTGACTGCTTCGCGGTCTTTGGACTCGGAGGCCCGGCTACTTCGTTCATCCAAGCCCCGGTCCCACGCCTCCGGAGCGATGGATGTACCTCCTCTACCTGGACGAATCGGGCAGCCATGTCGGTAGCCCGGCGCTCGTCTTGGCGGGCGTGGCCGTGCACGAGCAGGACGCGTGGTCGATGCAACTCGACCTGCATAGAGTCCTGCGCAGTCGGTTGCCGCAGGGCCTGAACCCGGCCGATTTCGAATTGCACGCGAACGAGATCAAGTCGCCGGTCAAGACCATTCGCGGCAAGAAAGTCCGCAGCGCCTGGTCGCAAGTCCCGATTTCGACGCGGTTCGATGTGATGCGGGCGACCTATCAGCTGCTCGCCACGTTCAGGGGGTGCGACCCGCGATACCCGCACGCGCTCTTTGGGGCGGTGGTCGATCCACAATACGCGGACCGCGAGAAACGAGCCTACGAGGAGGTTCTGCACAAGTTCGACGAGATGCTGAACAGGCAAGCGATCCAGTCGGGAGTGCATCAGAGGGGGATCGTCATCCACGACAGGCGCCTTCTTCTCGAGCGGGACGTCCAGACGTGGACCGAAGCGTGGCGTCATGCGGCAGGCAGGATCGGTAAGCTGACACACTTCACCGACGTGCCGATGTTCGCCGACTCGAAGGCGAGCCGGCTCATTCAAGCCGCGGACTTCGTGGCCTGGGGTCTCTATCGATACTACGGCGACGCGAGGGACGAGAGCTGGATCCGGCCGGCTTGGGGCCGCTTCGACAACGCGAACGGCCAGATGCACGGCCTGATCCACGTTTCTCCTGCTTTCGTGGACGGGACCTGCGGCTGCCCACCCTGCGTCAGTCGACGGCCCTTGTTACCGATACCCCCGGTCGCACTCTGCTGAAGAGGACTCGCGTGCCCGTGGTGCTTTCTTCGCCTTGGGCAAGCGGCCGCGCATCGCGCTTTCCGAGCGGAACGGGTCGAGGTATCGATGGCACGTGGAGAATAGGGCTTCCGGTGGGGGGTGCGAAGCTCACGTCACCGTCCGCGACAGGCCGGACCGGCACGTTCGCGCGCGCGTTCAACCTCGGGATGGGCCGCGGGCCGGCTTCCTGGCCGAACGGCGCCGCGACGGGCGGCTCGCTTTTCGATCCGCCACCGCGGCCAGCGCGCGAAGGGCGTCGTTGACCGCCTTGGAGTCCGGAAGCCGCTCAGCGACGTCGGGCTCGGCCGGCATGCGGGTCACCCGGACCTCGGTCTTCGCCTTCCTCATACAGCCTCGTCTCCCGGCCGCCCGCCGGCGAGGCAATCGTCAAACTCCGATGGCACGACCATGAATCGCAGGGGCGCCGTCACAGGAGCGAGGCGATCGACTCGCGGGTCATTTCGCAGTCGTGCAGGACCTTGGCCAGGAGGCCCGGACCGATGGTCTCACCGGCGTGGATGGGTACGACGGTCGCTCTCCCGTCGGGATGCTCGAGGAAGTAGTGACTGCCCTTGACGCGCCGCACGACGAATCCCGTCTTGCGCAAAGCGGCGATCAGACGCTTGCCCGTAATGCGGGGCAGCCGGGTCATACGGCGATGCGAACCTTCCGAACGCCGACGAAGTCGAGGGGTTCAGCGGACTCGCCGCGAACCTCGAGGCATAACGCGATCGCCTCGCGGACCCGCGGCATCAGCTGCGCGAGGGTGCGCGCCTGGGTGTGACAGCCGGGGAGCGCGGGCACACTCGCTACGTAGAATCCGTCCGCGTCCCGCTCGATGACGACATTGAAGTCTCTGCTCATCGGAATCCTCGTGCCAGACATTGTACGGTGCGGCGAGGGAAGATTCCATCGCCGGGTTGCCCGCATGCAACGTCCGTGTCGGACGGGCCTGCGGCGCCGGTCGGGGTCTCGGTCACGACTCTCGAGGGTGGGGTGCGGCGCGACGGGGAAGGCGCGAACGCTTCTCGCTTTCCGAGGGGATCGAGTCGACGTAACGGCGGTCCGCGGAGCAAAGGGCTTCAGGCGGGGGGTGCGGAGCGATGAGACGCCTGGATTTGACCGGCTCCGCGACCGCTCATGCCGAGTGACGCCAGCGATTCCGTACGAGGCGGAACGTCGCGAGCACCGGCTTCGGGCGCTTCGTGCGCCGCCCCACGGGTCCCGCGCGATCGAGGAGGACCGTTCGCAGATCCTCTCCGGCGGAAGCCGCGGCGACCAGGGCGCGGGCGAGCCGGTCGGCCGGCGCCCCGAGGTTGTTCCCCGCGTGCCCGTTTTCGAATCGCGAGAGATGGGCAGCCGACACGCCCAGGAGCGCGGCGAAGCGCGCGGCCGGGAATCCCGCGTGTTTTCGTAGGAATCGCAGCTCGTCGCCCGTCAGGAGCGTCCGACGCATCAGGAGTTCCCGGGCGATGACCCGGTGAAGTTCCTCGATGCGGGGGATGAGGGGACTCTCCGCAGCGCAGGTCTCGCACCGGCGCACGCGGATCCCGATGAGCTGCAGGCAGCGAAGCCCGCTGATCGCGTAGCCGTGATGTGTCTGACGTCGCCGGCCTCGTAACGCATCTGGACGGCGAAATCGGTCAGGCCTAGAAGACCCGTGACACGGCGCTCTGCGTCGGCCCCCGAGGATTCGAGCGTCGCGGAGAGTTCCTCCAGATCGTGGATCCTGGGATATCGCACGCCGAGCAGACTGAGCCAGGATTTCAGCGCCTTCTCGACCGCCTGCTGGGCGTGAAAGCCGAACACCTCGTCGTCGAAGATCGTCGAATCGCTCATGCCGCGAAGGGCCTTGAGATCGCGGCGACCTATCGCCAGGAGCGTGCGGGCGTGCTCACGATCGCTCATACAGGACCCGCCCCTCCGCGATGCTGGTGGCGACCACGTGGTTCTTCGCGTCCCGGAAGGCCTCGAACTCATCGGCCGCGAAGACAAGAATGTCTTTCGCGACCCTGAATCGCGACAGCGAGCCGCGGATCCGGGCGATTTCGCGCCGGCGGCTGCGTCCGCCGAGGAACGGCTCGCGCTCGACCACGAGCAGGTCGACATCCGAGTCCGGTCTCGCCCCGCCTCTTGCGTGGGAACCGAACAGGATGATCCGCTCGGGCTGCACCGCCTCCACGATGGCGCTCGCCATCTGTTGGAGCAGACTGTCGGTGACCGGGGTCATGCAGGATTCCCTCGCGGTCGTTCATTATAGCGTGGGCCGAGGGGGATGGCGGCAAGAGGGGGAGCCCGCGGACGAGGGCCCGCGGCGTCGGAACGCTTCCAGGATGTCGTTGTCGAGAAAGATCGTGATCTGGGTCTTGCCCGACGGCTTGACCACCGGGCCACGCCTGGCGTCGCCTTTCTCTTCGGGGGCCCCTCAGCGCCGGTCGAGGTTGCTGTTACGACACTCGGCGGCGGCGCGCGACGCGACGGGGACCGCGGATCACGAGGTCCACCTCGCAATCTAGCGCGTGGAGGAGGGCTAGCATCTTGTCGACGGACTTCCGTTGGTTGGTGGGGTCGAGGAGGCGGTAGAACTGCGTCGCCGAAGTGCCCAGACGGCGGACGATTTCGCGGCGGGAGAGGGGACTCTCGTCGATTCGCCGGCGCGCCTCGATCGTCAGGCGGTAGAGAAGGGCGTTCCGGAGGAAGGAGGGGTCCTGGTGGTACTCCAGGACCTGATCGACGTGGACGGTGCCTTCCACGCCGGATTCGAGGACGTACGTGAACCCCTCGCGTGCGATCTCTTCGTCCACGAAGACGCGTCGAACGCGATCGCCGGCGGCGGGGGCGGGGTCGAGCCTCGCGAAGGGGTAGAAGAGCGTCCGGCGCGCCGTGCGGACCTCGAACGCCTTCCGGTGATGATTGGCGGATACGCCTCGGAGGGTCACAGGCGGCGCTCGCCGGCGAGCTCGGCGATCAGCTCGATCACCCGCGCGGGTGCGTCACCCATCATCGGGCGTGCGTTGTCGATGTCCCACTTCACGACGAGCCTCCCGTCCCGGTAGACGTGCACGTGCCGGGGAAGGTGATCGCTCTTCCAGGTCAGGAAGACGTAGCCTCCCCTGCGAATCTTGCTCAATGTAAAGTGTTACCTTCAACGATACCATTTGTCAAGATGGAGGCTCGTGAGCATGGGCTCTCGGCGAGGAGGGGACGAACTCACTCCCGGGACGCTGCGCTCCTCGGAGCGCGGGAACGGGAGTCGCGGAACAAGGTGACGCCCGCGGTGCGGTGAAGTCCAGCCGGGGCGGAAGATAGGTTGCAGGCGGGAAACCAGGCGGGGGTCTTCATCGTCCGGCGGCAATTCACCGCTACCGCCCGGTGCCGGTCTGCCGTATCCTGTAGTCTCGATTTTAACTCGCTCGGGAGGCTCACGCGATGAAGAAAGCGCTGATCACGGGAATCACCGGCCAGGACGGCTCGTACCTGACCGAGTTGCTGCTCGAAAAGGGGTACGAGGTGCACGGCATCATCCGCCGGGCGAGCACCTTCAACACCGACCGGATCGACCACATCTACCGCGACCCCCATGAGGGAGGGGTCCGGCTGTTCCTGCACTACGGCGACCTGACGGACGGGACCGGTCTGAGGCGGGTTCTCGAGAAGGTCCAGCCGGACGAGGTGTACAACCTGGGGGCGCAGTCGCACGTCAAGGTCAGTTTCGAGGCGCCGCTTTACACGGGGGACGTGGTGGGGCTCGGCACGCTGCGTCTTCTCGAGGCGCTCCGGGACCACATGGCGGGAAACGGCCGGCAGGTGAGGATCTACCAGGCCGGCTCGTCGGAGATGTTCGGCGCGGCGCCGCCGCCGCAGAGCGAGACGACGCCTTTCTACCCGCGGAGCCCGTACGCGGTGAGCAAGGTGGCCGGGCACTGGTACGGCGTCAACTACCGCGAGGCGTACGGGATGTTCGTCGCCAACGGGATCCTGTTCAACCACGAGTCCCCTCGGCGCGGCGAGACGTTCGTGACCCGCAAGATCACCCGCGCCCTCGGGCGAATCAAGATCGGGCTCCAGAAGAAGCTCTACCTGGGCAACCTCGAGGCGAAGCGCGACTGGGGGTTCGCGGGGGATTACGTCGAGGCGATGTGGCGGATGCTCCAGCAGGAGAAGCCGGACGACTACGTGGTGGCCACCGGCGAGGCGCACTCGGTGCGGGAGTACTTCGAGGAGTCCTGCGCCTGCCTCGGCCTCGACCCGAAGGGGCTCGTGGAGGTGGACCCGAGGTACTTCCGGCCCACCGAGGTGGATCACCTGCTCGGCGACGCGGGGAAGGCGAGGGAGAAGCTCGGCTGGGCGCCGACGGTGGGGTTCAAGGAGCTGGTCCGGATGATGGCGGAGCACGACCTCGAGCTGGCCCGGCAGGAGAAGACGCTCCGCGACGCCGGGCACCGGTTCGTCGCGAGAGGGGAGCGCGGTGAATAAGTCGGCGCGGATCTACGTCGCCGGGCACACGCGGCCTCGTCGGGTCGGCCATCGTGCGCCGTCTCGGCGCGGCAGGGTACGGGAACATCGTCACCCGGGAGCTCGAGGAGCTGGACCTGACCCGGCAGGAGGCGACGGAGCGGTTCTTCGCCGAGGCGCGGCCGGAGTACGTGTTCCTCGCCGCGGCGCGGGTGGGCGGGATCCTCGCGAACGACACCTACCCGGCGGATTTCATCCGGGACAATCTCCTGATCCAGACCCTGGCCATCGACGCGGCGTGGAGGAACGGCGCGGCGAAGCTGCTGTTCCTCGGCTCGTCGTGCATCTATCCCAAGCTGGCCCCGCAGCCGATGCGGGAGGACGCGCTGCTCACCGGCCCCCTCGAGCCGACCAACGACGCGTACGCCCTGGCGAAGATCGCCGGGATCAAGATGTGCCAGTCGTACCGGAGACAGCACGGGTTCAACGCGATCTGCCTCATGCCGACCAACCTGTACGGGCCGGGGGACAACTTCCATCCGGAAAAATCCCACGTGCTCCCCGCGCTGATCCGGAAGTTCCACGAGGCGAAGGTCGCGCCGGCGCCGCAGCGTCGAGGTGTGGGGGACCGGGACACCGAGGCGGGAGTTCCTGCACGTGGACGACCTCGCGGATGCCGCGCTGTACCTGATGGAGCGGTACGACGGAGGAGAGATCGTCAACGTCGGCTGCGGGGAGGACCGGACCATCGCGGAGCTGGCGGCGACGGTGCGCGACGTCGTCGGCTATCGCGGCGAGATCGCGTACGACCGGTCGAAGCCGGACGGGACGCCGAGGAAGCTGCTCGACGTGTCTCGCCTTTTCGCCCTGGGCTGGCGGCCGCGCATCGCGCTTTCCGAGGGAATCGCTTCGACGTATCGGTGGTACGTGGAGAACGTGGCGAAAGGTGGGTGAGGGGACGTCGGGCCGAAAATGCAGCTTGAATAGCTTCTCCGTCCGAAGAGGCCGATCAGCGCCTCGCGCCAGGCGAGCCAGGGCGACCACGGCGACGCGTCGGCCTCGTCGCGCAGCCAAGCGCTCGGCCCAGGTTCGCAGCGAAGCCAAACTCGGGTTCTTGGCTCGCAAGATGATGGCCCAGGAGGCTTCCACCAGCAGCGACCTCGTCCTGCGGTTCCCCGTCTTGGTGATCCTCCCTTTGCGCTGCTTCTCTCCGGAACTGCGCTCCCGAGGCACCAGACCGAGGTAAGCTTCGACCTGATGGGCGCCCTTGAACCTTTCCGCGCTGTTGAACGTGGCCACGAAGCTCGTCGCGGTGACGGGACCCACGCCCGGCGCCGTGCAGAGTCGGCGCACCACCGTGCTGGGCGTGACCCGCTCGACGGTGGCGTTCCACGTTCAAAAGATCTACGCGAAGCTCGAGGTGCACTCGAAATCCGAAGCGGTCGCCAAGGCGGTACGGGACGGGATTGTGCGCTGATCGCCGAGGCCGACAGCATCGGAGCCGGGCGGCATCTCCTCACGGAGGGTGGCCTATGATGCCGCTTATGCGCCGGGTCTCCCGTGGCCGCGAGCGGCCCGCTTCCCGATGGTGGATCGTCGTCGTCGCGTCGCTTCTGTTCGCGGCCGGCGTCCGCGTGCGGCTGCTCGACATTCCGCTCGAGCGGGACGAGGGGGAGTACGCCTACGCGGGGCAGCTCCTGTTGCAGGGCGTTGCACCCTACGCCGTCGCCTACAACATGAAACTGCCGGGGATGTACGCCGCGTTCGCGTTGATCGAGGCGGTGCTCGGCGAAACGGTGAAGGGGATCCACTTCGGTTTTCTGCTCGTCAATGCGGGCGCCATCGTGCTCGTGTTCGTGCTCGGCCGGCGCCTGTTCGGACCGGCGGCGGGAGCGGTGGCCTGCGCAAGCTACGCGCTGATGTCGCTCAGCCCGGGCGTTTACGGAACCTCGGCGCACGCGACCCATTTCGTCGTGCTGCCGGCGCTGGCCGGATTCCTGCTCCTGCTGGACGTGGGCGAATCCGGCCGGCTCGGGCGCGGCTTCGCGAGCGCGCTCCTGTTCGGACTCGCGTTTCTCATGAAACAACAGGGCGTCTTCTTCGCCCTCTTCGCGTGGTTCGTGTTCGTGGGTGGCCGTCTCCGGGCGCGCCCCTTCGTTTCCCGGAAGGCGGCGGCCGATGTCGCCTTGTTCGCGATCGGCCTCGCGGCACCTCTCGCCGTGGCCTGCGCGGCGTTGTGGCTCGCGGGGGTGTGGGACAGCTTCTGGTTCTGGACGTTCTTGTACGCGCGCGAATACGTGTCCATCACGTCCGTCAGTGCCGGTCTGAAGAACTTCCGCGAGCAGTTTCCACTCGTGGTCGGGCCGGCCGTGTTGATCTGGAGCCTGGCCGGCGCTGGGGTGGCCGCGGTGCTGTTCGACCGGGAGTTGCGGGAGCGAAGAGCTCTGATCCTGTCGTTCGCCGTGTTCTCGTTCCTGACCGTCGTGCCGGGTCTGTACTTCCGCGGGCACTACTTCGTGACGGTGCTGCCGGCTGTGGCCCTTCTGGCAGGAGTGGGTGTCGCCGCGGTCCATCGCCAGCTCGTGCAACGTGAGCGACGCGGCGCGTGGGCGGCGATTCCGGCGGCGCTCACCGTCGTCGCCCTCGGTTGGGTCGTCCTCGATCAGCGGACGTTTTTCTTCCACGCCTCGCCGGTCCAGGCGTCTCGCATGATGTACGGGCTCGAACCGTTCCCCGAAGCGATCGAGATCGCGCGCCGGCGCTCGGCGACCGGATACATCTACGTCTTCGGCGTGTGGGAGGAGAATCGGTACTCCGAGCGCATGGCCCAAGAGATGATGAAGGAAATCGAGGCGGCGAAACCGAAGTACGTCGTCGTCGAGTTCATTCCGAACCGGCTCATGGAGCGGGCGCGACAACACCTCGCCCGGTCCTACACCCTCGACGGGCGGGTCGACATGATGTCGGACTCCCGGACCGAGTACGTCTGGGGAGATCGGGCCAACGCCCGCGCACCTGGCGCCCAGCGGACCCTGCTGGTGTTCCGGAGAATCACCGCGTGACGCGGCGCCTTCGAATCCCGAACGCGCGCCGCGCTAGCCTGGATTTCCACGGGCGCGCAGTTGTCCTGACACTATCGCCTCGTAGCCCGCCCGCGGGCGAACCGGGGACATCCCCCCGGACACCGGCCCAGCCCGCGCCCGCCGCACAACTTCCTACCACGACACCGGCCCTCGGAAGTGCTACCATCGACGCGACTTCCGCGCACGTGGGCCGTTAGCTCAGGCGGTAGAGCATCAGCCTTTTAAGCTGAGGGTCGCTGGTTCGAGTCCAGCACGGCTCACCATCCCGCGGCGAGGCGTTTCGTGGAGACGGTGTACAATCCCGGGCTTCGACTCCCATGAAGCCACGAGCCGCAGCATGCCGCGCGGGCGCGGCCGGCCTTGGGTTGCTGGCCGCTCTCTTTAGCGCCTCGATGGGCGGGCCCGCGCGGTCCGCCGGCGCGGAGCCGTGCGCGGATTACTCGCTGCAGGGGCTCCGGCCGGGCATGCTCCCCGAGGAGGTCCGCGCGGTCATGGGCGGCGGCGGGAAGTCCCTCGATCCGATCCCGGGTCCGTTCGGCCCGTCGAACTCGGTGGTCTACACGGTGGAATCCGGCGAGACGATCGTCGTGCAGTACGACCGCGACGCCGCCGTGGCGCCCGGAGCGCGGGTCGCCGGCGTCCTCGTCCGAGGCGGCCCCGGGAGCGACGATCCGTCGCTCTTCAAGCGCAGCCTGCTGGAGACCTACGGGGAGCCGGATCTCGGGCGGGAGAGCCTCGACGATGGGCTGCGGTCGGGGAGCGCGATCTGGTCCGAAGAGGGGTGCGATGCCGAACTCAGCGCCTTCCGGGAGGGACTCGAGTGGTGGGACCCGGCCGCCGGTTACTCGAGCCTCCAGGTTCGTTCGAGGCGCTACGCCGCGGCCCTGGAAGAGTGGAAGCGAACGGGAAGGATCCTTCCGCCGAGCGCCGGCGACACCGTCCGCTCCGAACCGCCGGCGGGAGCGGCGAGTCTCTCTCTGGTGGGTATCGAGGTCACCCATCCGAGCCGGATCCCCGAAGCCTGCCCGCCACCGAAGCATCCGCTCCTCGCCCTACGACCGCGGATAGGAGCGCGCGTTCACGTGAGCGTCGTCGTGCGGGCGGATGGTTCCGTGTCGGACGTCACGGTGTTCGAGATCGACCATCCCGGAATGGGGTTCGAGAAGGCGACCGTCGACGCCGTGCGGGAGTGGCGTTTCGTCCCTGGGACTCGAGCCGGCACGCCGTCGGAGGCCGTCACCACACTCTGGGTCGAGTTCGAGTGAGGCCTGAACGAAGCAATCCGCGCAGGCTGGGGCTCGTGGTTGATCGGCTCGCGGGTTTCCGCTAAACTCGCGCGTTGCTTCTCGGATCGGTCCCTATCGTCTAGTCTGGCCTAGGACACCACCCTTTCAAGGTGGCGACACGGGTTCGAATCCCGTTGGGGACACCAACTCTCATACGTACTCGAACGAGAGTGCGACCTCGGTCTCCGGGCCGAGCGTCGCCGCGACGGGGCACGCCTGCGCGGCGATTTCCAGGATCCTGCGGGCACGCTCGTCGAGGTGGGCCGGGAGCTCGATCCTCGCCGCGAGCTTGCCGATGCGGCGGCGCGGTGCCGACGACATCTCCTTGTGGACCTCGGCGCGCGCGCCTTTGAGGTCGAGGCCGCGCCTCCGGGCCGCGATGCCCATGGTGGTCAGGATGCACGTGCCGAGCGCGACGGCCACGAGGTCGGTGGGGGAGAAGCGCTCTCCTTTTCCCTGGTTGTCGGCCGGAGCGTCGGTCGCGAGCCGGTCGCCGGACGGCCCGTGAACGGCGCTGCAATGGAGGTCCCCTTCGTAGACGGCTTCGATCTTCACGGCCATGGAACTCTCCTCGATCAAGGATCCGGCAAACCGGACAGGAACGACGCGCAGCGTCGGAGTTGCTCCGAGCTCCCGGGGTACTCCGCCGCATGGCTCTCGAGAAACGCGCGCTGCGCGGCAGCACAGCCCATGCGGTAAAGGTAAAACTCGGTTCCGCGCGACCTCCGCGCGGCCTCGAGACCGGCGATCGCGTCGCCACGGATCTCCGATTCCAGGTAGAGGCGGAGCGCCCCGTTTTCGGCCACGACCGATGCGCGGGTCGCGGGATCGAGATCGCGGACCCACGGCCATCCGGCTTGCGGGAGGACCGCGAGCGTCTCGATCTCCGGGTCCTTCATCGTGCCGCCCTGGCGGAGGAAGAACTCCATCAGCGGGTGCTCGTCGGTCATCTCCGGGGCGCCGCCGGCCCACCGATCGAGGCCCGTCCGGTCCAGGAGAAACGTCGCGAGGAACGCCTCGGGGGTTTCGAGATAGGCGGCCTTCATGTTGGCCGACGTGCGCGGTTCGGCGTAGGCGCTGCGGAGCCGCTCGATGTCCATCGCCAGCGGCCGTTCGCACCCGACCAGAACCGCGTCCCGGATCGAGGGAAGCCAGAGCTGGACGTGGGGGAACGCGTTGAGGAACGTCTTGGCCGCCATGCGCGCGGAGGCGAGGCTCTGGGCGTGGAGCGGGAGCCACTGGGCGACGACTCCGCCCGGCGCCAGGCGCCGCTTCACGATCTCGTAGAAGTCGCGAGAGTAGAGGTGGGCCGATCCGGCGACGACGGGCGGCGGTGGCTCGAGCGAGACCACGTCGTACCGCTCGTCCGAGGTCTCGAGAAAGTGCCTGCCGTCCTCCCGGACGATACGCACCCTGGGGTCGCGGAACGCGCCTCCGTTCTCTGCCTCGAAGACAGAAAGCCCGTCGATCACCCCCTCGCTCATCTCCACGGCGTCGATGGAAGCGATGTCGGGATGGGAGGCGATCGCACCGAGCGTGATCCCGGTGCCGAGGCAGATCAGAAGCGCCCTCGACGGACGGGGTGCGAGCAGCACCGGCAGGTGCCCTTCCATCGCCATGTAACGCCAGACCGGCTTGACCGTCGCGGACATCGCCACGCCGTTCGTGATCAGGCTCTTCGCCTCCGGGTCGTGAAAGCCGTAGTTCTTCTTCACGATGGCGACGGTGTCGGTGGCTCCCTCGTGATAGAGCAGCACGCCGGCGATCTTCTCTCGGCCCCTGCTGGCGGAGAGGAATCCTCCGAGAAACCGGTCCTGCGGCAGGAGCGCGGGGACGGCGCAGAGCGCGGCGAGGCCGAAGGCCAGTGCCCGGTTTCGCGAGGAACGCGTGGTGGCCGCCACAATCAGGGCGCCCGCCGCCCCGTTCAGGACGGCCAGCACGCCGAGCGAGCGCGGCGCGCCGAGGAAGGGGAGGAGAACGAGCCCCGCCGCGAGTGCTCCGGCGATGGCCCCCGCGGTGTTGACCGCGTAGATGCCGCCGATCCCGCGTGCCAGCCGGTCGCGCTCGCTGGATACGGCTCGCGCGGCGAGGGGCAACGCCATTCCCGAGAGAAAGGTCGGCGGGAGCACGACGAGGGCTGCCCGGGCCGCGGACGCCATCAGGAACGAGCCGAAGCCCGAGCCTTCCGCCGGGGCGAGCAGAGGGGGCATCCACAGAAGACTGGAGGCGACGTAGAGCGCCGAGCCGAATTCGGCCCACGCGAGGAGCGCCGCGGGTCGGCGGACCCGCCCCGCGAACGCCGCGAGGGCGAGCGAGCCGAGCACGAGGCCGAGCAGGAACAGCGACAGCATCAGGCTGAACGAGTAGGCGTACGACCTCATCGGAAGCGACAGGAGCCGTGTCCAGACGACCTCGTAGCCCAGCATCGCCGCGCCGCCGATCCCCGTGGCGGCGTAGCACGCGCGGCGCACCGCCGCGGGCGTCTCTTCGTCCGCGGCGGCTACCACCGGGCGTGGATGCCGGGGCGGCGCGGCGATGCCGGCGATCCGATCGAGCGCCAGCGCGGCGACGCCGACCGCGACGTCGAGGGCGCCGGCGAGCCATCCGCTCCGCGATATCCCCACGCGCTCGAAGAGAAAGAAACCGGCGGCCAGCGCGCCGACGGCTCCGCCGAGGGTGTTGAGCCCGTAGAGCGCTCCGAAGCTGCCGAGCATGCGGCCCGGCTCGCGCACGACGAGCCGGCCGAGGATCGGGAGGCTCCCACCCATGAGGACGGTGGGCACGAGCAGGATCGCGAGCGCCAGCGCGGCCTCGGTGGCGAGCCCTAAGCCTCCGCGGGGCGCCGCGCGGAGAGGGACCAAGAGCGCCTCGCGCCCGGAGCCCAGGAGCCAGACCACCGCCACGCCGAAGATCCCGGTTCCGATCTCGACCAGGCCGTAGAGGCGGAGCGGCCGCGAGGTCCGGTCCGCGACGGGTCCGAGGAACGCGGAGCCGAGCGCCAGCCCGCCCATGAAGGCGGCGAGAACCAACGCGGTGGCGGTGGCGGCGCTCCCGAAGAGCCAGGTCGCCTGCCGCAGAAAGACCGCCTCGAGGACGAGCGCGGCCGCTCCCGACAGGAAGTAGAGCGCGTAGAGGACCATCGATTCCAAATAGCAATCGCCGCGCTACGCGGACTTGCTCTCGGGGGAAAGGGGACGGTCCCTATTGGCGAAATAGGGACGGTCCCCTTTTTCCGCGGCTTCGATCTTCACGGCCACGAACAGCTCCCTTTCACTTCACTTCCGGCTTCTCGAGTACGTGGCCTGCTCGGCGGTCCGAGCCGAGGAGGAGGAGGGCGAACACGAACCCGGCCGCTCCGAGCGCGGCGAACATCATCATGCTCGCGGTGTAGTCGTGGGTCACCACGCGGAGCTTCCCGTTGAGCCACGGGAAGATCATCAGTCCGACGTTCTGCACCATCGTCATCAGGCCAAACGCGGTCCCCACCCGCTCTTTCTCGACGAGCAGCGGCACCGAAGGCCACATCGCCGCGGGGACCAGGACGAAGGCCGCGCCGAGGAGCACCATCGGGATCGCGGGGGGGATCGAGCTGAACGCGAGCAACAGATAGCAGGGGATCATCAGGATCGAGCCGAACACCATGAGGCTCGCGCGGCGCCCGACCCGGTCGACGAGCCCGCCCGCGAACGGGGCGAACACCATCGAGGCGAAGATGATGATGGATGAGGTGCCGGGCGCGGTGGAGAACATGTGCGCGAAGTTGGCGAACACCCCCGCCAGGAAGCCGCCGCCGGCGCCGGCGGTCATCGGGAGAGCGAACTTCTCGTGGAAGAAGTCGGTAGAGAGGGCGGTGAACGGGAAGATCGCCGAGTAGAACGTGACGCACATCAGCGTCACGTACCAGTACGACGACCGGAACCGGGTGGCGTCGGCCAGCACGATCTTGTCCCCCGCCGACCCGTCCTGGAGGCCGAGCGCGCGCTCCCCCTTGAGGTCCATCGCGACGTAGACGAGGTTGGCGAGGAGGCTCACCGCGCAGAAGCCGACCGCAGCCCAGAGCGCCCCGTGGTAGCCGACCCGCTCCGCGATCAGCGCCTCCGTATTGAACGTGAACAGCGTCCCGAGCCGGCTGATGGTCAAGGCGACGCCGAACGAGAGCGCCAGCTCCTTCCCCTTGAACCAGCGGGAGAGGATGGCGCTCTGCGCCACGACCAGGGATTCCGACCCCCAGCCGAAGAGAAACCGCCCGACGTACGCGACGTGGATGCTGGGGGCGAACGCCACGATCGTGGCCCCCGCGGTGACGAGCGCCGAGAACAGCAGGCTCGCCTTCCGGGTCCCGATGCGATCGATCAGGATGCCGCCGAGGAAGAGCGTGAGGATGGCGGCCAGGCTGTAGATCGAGTAAAGCGATCCGATCGCCGACTGGTCCACCCCCCAGGCCTTCATGAGCTGCTCGGGGATCGCGCCGACGCTGTCGTACGCGAAGTAGCT
Organism: Terriglobia bacterium; assembly: GCA_963790465.1. Lineage (GTDB taxonomy): Bacteria > Acidobacteriota > Polarisedimenticolia > Polarisedimenticolales > JAIQFR01 > JAIQFR01. The sequence continues at coordinate 17,524 of CAWBOP010000027.1, forward strand.
TCCGTAGGTGAGGAGGCTCACGAAAAGAAGCACGGTGAACCGGAACGGGCGGCGGGACGCGTGGAACCAGCCGGAGTCGAGAGCGGGCGCGTCGGTCATCCGTCGTCTCCTTGCGCCCGCGCGGAACCGGCGCGCGCAAGGAGGGATTCTATCATCGACGCGGAAGCAACCTCACCGGAGAGGAATACCCGCCTCGGCGAGGAAGCGGTCGAGCGCTCCGAGGACGGACGGTTTCTTCGACGCCTCGGCGCGCCGGCGGCGGATCTCCTCGAGAATCGGCTCGAGGTCGGTCCTGCCGGCGCGCTCGCGGGCGCGGTACTCGATGGCCACCAGCACCACGTTCGCGATCGCGAGGCGCCGGCCCATCAGGTCGAGGAGCGAGTCGCGCAGCGGAGCGTCCTCGAGCCGCGAGAGCGCGGCCATGCGGGCCGGGTACCGGTCGACCGTCCAGCTCCATTCCGCGGAGAGCGCGGGGTCGTCCAGCGTCTCGGCGGCCCCCTCGGCGTCGGCGGGATCCCACGGACGAAACGCCTTTCCCGAGTCCCAGCCTCGCCACTCGAGCGCCTGGATGCGCAGCGCGTCGGCGGCGTCGCGATCGGAGCCGGCGAGGCGCGCGATCGCGCGGCGCCAGCTCGCGTCGGCGTCGTACCCGCCGGGGTCCTCGAACCAGTCGGCGACCGTCAGCAGCGACAGCCGCGACGCTCCGGGGCCGTAGAGCGGGCACGCCATGTAGACCGATACCTTCTCGAGGAGGCCCGGGTCGCGGTCGCGGAGCGGGCCGAGATAGGCGGCGATCGGGTACCCCCACGCCTCGATGGCGGCGAAGTTGTCGTAGAGCAGGATGTCGCGCTGGCCGAGCCTCTCCCGGGTCGCCCGCACGGAATCGGCCGAGATCGAGGGAGAGATCGGCGCGCTGCCGGTCCAGACGATCCCCACGCGGCGCGCGAGCGCGGGAAGCCCCGCGAGGAACGCCCTGGAGTACGCCCCCTGCCCATCGCCGAGATGGGCGTCGCAGTAGGCCGAGGCGCACAGCCACAGCTTGTCGCGCCGGCCGAGGTGCCGCTCGATCCTGCGGACGAGGTCGAGGTGCGCGCCGGCGGTCGAGCGGCCGTAGCGGACGATGTCCCGGAGCTCCGTCAACTGGAGCGGCACATCGTCGAACGAGAGGACGACGTCGTGGACGCCGGCGCGCCCGAGGAGCCGGAAGAACTTCCGGATCCGCCGCTCTCCGTCGCGGTTCTCGAAGACGAATCGCCCGCGGGTTTCGGCAGGCGGGTTGACGGACACGATCATCCTCACGCCGCGCTCGCGGCACCACGCGGCGAACTCGAGGAAGGCGTTCGAGAGAAACGGCCCGCGAGGCGCGGACTCCGGACTCCATGCTCCCGCCTCGTGCGCGTATACCCAGACGGTGTTGAATCCCAACCGAACGCAGAATTCGGCGTGGGCCAGCACGGCGGGATCCGCGGGCGACCCCCACAGTTTGAACGCGCGCGACGCGGAGGGGGACGGCGGCGCCGCGTCGCCGGCGAAAGCATGCGGCGCGACGAGCGCCGCGAGGAGCGCGAGGAGAAAGGAGGTGAGAACCTTGCGGATCATCCCGGGAATCATACTACGGACGGCGTCGACGCCCGCGCGCCAGGGTTCCCAAGGGGCCCTCACGCCGAGGCGCGAACACGACGTCAACGTCAGAAGGGGATCTCCTCCCAGAGAACGTCGACCCGCTTCGAAACCTTCCTGAACGTCCAGATCGGCGGAGGGGCGGTGGGATAGATCTTGACGCCGTTGCCGCGCCGCACCTGCCGCTCCATCTTGTCGAACTTGAAGACGGCGCTGCGCCCCCAGCCGGAGCGGAACACCGAGAAGACCGTGTCGTCGATCCTTTCCGAACCGGTGGCCTGCGCCACCCAGTGCCAGCTTCCTTCTATCCTCCGCGCGTTCCGGCTCTTGTAGGCGATCTCGAAGGTCGCGGGCGCTCCGGCGAGGTAATACGTCGCCCTGCCGTCCCAGTCCGTCTCGAAGCTCTCCGCGGCCTGGAGCGAGTGATACCGCAGCTTCATCTCCGGTTTGTCGTCGCGCATCCTGATCCAGAGGGCGATCCTGAAATCGCGGCAGACGAAGGCGTACGTCCCGTCCCAGACGCCGGCGCCGGTGTCTTCCGGGACCAGCACGCCGGCTTTGGTGTCGAAGTGGGTCGCCATCTGAGCCCGTGCCGGTGGGGCGAGGCCGAGCACGACGGCCGCGGTCGACACGAAAACCGCGACGAGAGCCGCGAAGGAAGATCGAGAGCGCATGTCCTAGCCTCCAGCCGCTTACTATACGCCGCGACCGGCGCGCCGGCCACGCGGCGAAGACGCGAGAACGTGTCGCAGCGCGGCCTGTTCCGCGGCGCCGAGGTGGCCGGCCGCCGCCGCGATCCGGAGGAGCCGCCGCGACAGCGCCCGATGCAACGCCTCGGCCTCCGCCGACCGCTCGCCGAGCGTTCGGAGTTGCGACGCCAGCGTGCGCGCGTCGGCGCGGGCCACCGGCCCGGTCAGCGCGCCTTCGATCCCTCCCGCGGCCAGGTGCGCGAGGGTCCCACGCGCGAGCGGGAGAAGCGCCCGGAGCGCTTCCCGCTCGTCGAGGCCGGTCGCGCGCAACGCCCCCGCGGCCAGGGAGAGAAGCGCGACGAGATCGTTCGAGGCGAGCGAGGCGGCGGCGTGCCACGCGGCGCGTCCCGAGGCGTCGAGCGTTCCTGGGAACCGGACCGGCACGAGTCCCAGGTCGGCGGCAAGGAGCCTCGCGACCCGGACCGCGCGGGGATCTCCCTCGATCCGGGCGCGGCTGCCCGGGAGGATTTCTCTCGCGATCTCCGGCAGCCCGAGCACCTGGAGCGGGTGAAGAACCCCGACGGACGCTCCGCGCCGCGCAAGCGCCGTGAGGGACGACGGCCCGAGCGCGCCGGCGTGGTGGAGCACGGTCTTGCGCCGCCAGTCGATTCCGGCGGCGGCGGCTAGCCGTCGCGCCGTAGGCGCGATTTCTTGGTCGGGGAGCGCGAGGAGAAGGATGGCCGCCGAGGCGGCGGCAGCCTCGGGCGAAGCCGCCGGGCGCGCCCCCCGAACCTTCCGGCACAGTCTCCGCGCGGAACCGGAGGTGCGCGCGGCGATCGCGGTCACGGTGTACCCCGCGTCGGCGAGGAGGGGGACCCACGCCGCCGCGAGCCGCCCGGCGCCGACGACCGCGATCGACGGACGCCGCCGGCGCGTCACTCGCCCTTCCCGAGGGCGGCGAGCAGCGCCTCGAATTCGGCCGGGAGCGGCGCTTCGATTTCGAGGCGCGCTCCGGTGACGGGGTGCGCGAGCGAGATGCGCGCCGCGTGCAGCGCGAGACGGTGGAATCCCCGGATCGCGGCGCGCTTGGCGGGGTCCCGCAAGTTTCGCCAGGGCTGTCCGCCGTAGCGGGTGTCGCCGATCACCGGGTGGAGTATCGACTGGAAGTGCACGCGGATCTGGTGCGTGCGGCCGGTCACGAGGTCCACCTCGAGATAGGAGAAGCCCGGCAGGAATTCGAGCGTCCGGTAGGAGGTCACCGCGGGCCGGCTCCGGCGCGCTCCGACTCTCATCTTCGTCCGGTCGGCGCGGCTCCGGCCGACCCCCCGGTCGATCGTTCCCTCGGCCGGCTCCGGGTGGCCCCACACCAGGGCGAGATACGTCTTTCGCACCTCCCGGCGGGCGAAGGCCGCCACCAGCGCGCGATGCGCCTCGTCGGACTTCGCGACCAGCAGGGCGCCCGAAGTCTCGCGATCGAGGCGGTGGACGATCCCGGGCCGGTCCGCTCCCGCCGCGAGGGCGAGCGGCGTGCCGCGGCCGAGCAGCGCGTTGACCAGCGTCCCCGAACTCCGGCCGTGTCCCGGGTGCACGACGAGTCCCGCGGGTTTGAGCACGACGAGCAGGTGCTCGTCCTCGTGGAGAACCTCGACGGGGATCGACTCGGGCTCGAGCGAGACGGGGAGGGGGGGGGGGAGGAGAATCTCCACGTCCGATCCGGCGGAGAGCGAGAGCCCCGGCTTGGCGGTGGTGCGGCCGTCCACCCGTACGTGGCCCTCGAGAATCAGGCGCCGCCACGAGGAGCGCGTGCGCCCCTCGACGCAAGAGGTGAGGAAGACGTCGAGCCGGGTTCCGTCCGCGCCGAAAGGCACCGCGAGGCGCACGGTCTCCCCGTTCACGGCGCGACGGCGTCCTTTCTCCGGCGCCGGTAGGCGATCAACATGCCCACCGCCCACAGCCCGGCCAGTATCGAAAGGATCTGCGACGTGGAGAGGTGTCCTCCGAAGTACAGGCCTCGCGCGGTGTCGCCGCGCCAGATCTCGAGCGTGCCGCGGGAGAGGCTGTAGAACAGCGCGTACCACAGGAACGTCGATCCGTCGGGTCGGACCCGACGCCGGTAGAGGACGGTCATCAGCGCGGCCAGCGCGAGATCGACGGCCATCTCCGCGAGCTGGACGGGGAACAGCGGCACGTGGAGCGGAACGCCGGTTCGCTCCGCCGCCACCGGATCGCCGAACGTGACGGCGCAGCACAGCCGGGGCGATTCCGTTCCCCAGCAGCATCCGGCGAAGAAGCAGCCGAGCCGGCCGATCGCCTGCGACAGCGCGAGGGGGGCCGCGATGGCGTCGCCGAGCCGGTGCATCGGCAGCCCGTGCCGCCGCGAGTACAGAACGAAAACCGCGACCCCCACGGCAACCCCGCCCATCAGCACCCCGGCGGACCGGAACGTCGCGAGGATCTCGGCCGGCCGCTCGAGGTAGTAACGCCAGTCGACGAGGACGAGCGTCGCCTTCGCCCCCACGAGCCCTGCGATCAGCGTGTAGAACGTGAGGTCGAATGCCCGGCCGGAATCCACCCCGAGGGCGGCCGCGCGGCGGAGGAACCACCACCAGGCGGCGACGACCCCCAGAGCGAACAGGAAGCCGTACGTCGGAAGGAAGAGGTGCGTCTTCCCGAAGTACGGAAGCGCGTGCGTGCCGAAGTCGATCAGGATGGGGTGCATGAGCCGAGTTTACTCCCTGCGCCGGCGATCAGCCGGAGGACGATGGACGGTCCGGCGCTCCCGGCGCCTCCCCTGCGGGCCCGCTCGCGCGCTCCGCGCGGAACAGGTCGAGAAGAAGAAGGCCGGCGCCGGTCACGATCGCCGAGTCCGCGAGGTTGAAGGTCGGCCAGTGCGCCGTGCCGAAGCGGTCGACGAGCCACTGGGCGATCCCCGCGTGCGACACGTAGGCGTCGAGGAAATCCACCACCTCGCCTCGGGCCACGCGGTCGATCAGGTTGCCGGTGGCCCCGCCCAGGATCGACGCGAGGCCCGCCAGCGTGGCCCGGTCCGGCTCGTCGGTCCGCGCGAGGAAGACGACGATGGCGCCGACGGCGAGGAGCGGGAACACCGTGAGCAACAGGCTGCGCCAGGGATCTTCCCAAGCGGAGAAGTAGCCGAACAGCCCGCCGCGATTCCTCGAGTACCAGAGGTTGAAGCACCCCGGGATCACCGAGACCGGCCCGCGTCCCCGGAGCAGCAGGTCGGCGGCGATCTTCGACGCCTGGTCCGCAGCCAGCACCGCCGCCGCGACGAGGAAGTGCGCGCGCCGGGCCGCAATCGCCGCGAGGAGCGTCATGCCGGCCCCGGCGAGGCGACGATCTCCCTCACGACCGCGACGCACCGGCCGCACACCCCGGGCCACGCGGTGTCGGTGCCGACGTCGGTCGTGAAGTTCCAGCAGCGCTCGCATTTCTCGCCGTCCGCGCGCAGCACCTCGACGCCGAGCCCCAAGGCGGCGTCCGGGCGGAACGCGCCGTCTCCCACCGGGCCGAACTCGACCCCCGACGTGATGAACAGAAATCGCAGCCCCTCTCCGAACGAGCGGAGGAAGGCGGTCGTCTCCTCGGGCGCCTCGATCCGGACCTTCGCCTCGAGCGAGCTGCCGATCCGCTTGGCGGCGCGGGCCGCCTCGAGCGCTTTCGACACCTCGAGGCGGATTTCCAGCATTCGATCCCAGCGCGCCTCGAGCCCTTCGTCCCGCGGCAGGTCGAGCGGCTCGGGGAAGCACTGCGCGTGGACGGTCGAGGTCCCCCAGCGCTCGCGCCCTTCTAGTGCCTCGAGCTCCTGCCAGATCTCGTCGGCGGTGAAGCAGAGCAGCGGCGCCATCAGGCGGTCGAGGTCCGTCGCGAGTCTGAGGAGAACCGTCTGGGCGGAGCGGCGCGCGCGCGAGCGGCGCGGCGCGGTGTAGAGGCGGTCCTTGAGGACGTCGAGGTAGAACGACGACAGCGTCACCGCGCAGAAGTTGTGCAACCCGTGGTACACGGAGTGGTACTGGTGCGACGCGTAGCCGTCGAGCAGACGGCCCCGGAGCGCTTCGAGCCGGTGGAGCGCCCAGCGGTCGATCTCCTCCATCTCGCCGTACGGGACCCGGTCCCGGGCCGGGTCGAAGCCGTCGAGGTTGCCGAGCAGGTAACGGAACGTGTTCCGGATCTTCCGGTACGCCTCGGCATTACGGTCGAGGATTTCCTCGGACAGCCGCATGTCCTCGAGGAAGTCCACCATGCTCACCCAGAGCCTCAGGATCTCGGCGCCCCTGCGATCCGCCACCTCGAGCGGGGAGATCACGTTGCCGAGGGACTTCGACATCTTCTTCCCCTCGCCGTCGAGGGTGAACCCGTGTGTCAGGACTCCCCGGTACGGGGCGCGGTCCCGGTCGTTCACCGCGACCAGAAGCGAGGAGTGGAACCACCCTCGGTACTGGTCGTGTCCCTCGAGGTAGAGGTCCGAAGGCCAGGGGAGAGACGGATCGCGGCCGAGCACCGCCGAGTGCGAGACGCCGGACTCGAACCAGACGTCGACGATGTGCTCCTGGAACGCGAGCCGCTCCCGCCCGCCGCACTTCGGGCAGGCGATCGGCTCGGGCACGAGGCGCGCGACCCGTTCCTCGCGGCTGGCGTACGGCCGGTGCTTGCCGTTCTCCGGCACGCCGAACCAGGCGTCCGATCCTTCGGCGAGGAACAGCCGCTCCAGGTGCTCGAAGAACGCCGGGTCGCGGACGAACGCGTCGGGCGCCTCCGGAAAGCAGCTTCCACAGACCACGAGCGGGATCGGCACCCCCCAGGTGCGCTGGCGCGAGATGCACCAGTCGGGGCGGTTCGAGACCATCTGCGCGATCCGCTCCTCTCCGAACGCGGGCACCCAGGCGGCGCGACGGATCTCCTCGACCGCCTTCGCGCGGAGGCCGGCCGCCTCCATCGAGATGAACCACTGAGGCGTCGATCGGAACAGCACCGGGTTCTTGCACCGCCAGCAGTGCGGGTAGGTGTGCGTGCAGGGGGCGCGGCGGAGCAGGAGCCCGCGCGCACGCAGGTCCTCCACGATCTTCTCGTTGGCGTCCAGGACGAACGCCCCCGCCAGCCAGTCGAGCCCGACCCGAGCGGGGAGGAATCTCCCGTCGTCCCCGACGGGATTGAACGGCGCGAGGCCGTACGGGCGTCCGACCGAGAAGTCCTCCGCGCCGTGCCCCGGAGCGGTGTGCACGCAGCCGGTCCCGGCGTCGAGAGTGACGTGCCGGCCGAGGATCAGCACTCCCGGCTCCGCGGCCGGCCCGCTTGGCGCCGGGTACGGCCGCTCCACCGGCGCGAGGGTCCCGATCCAGTCCGCTCCCTCGCCGACCAGCTCCCGGCCGGTGAACTTCGCGACGATCCGCGCCTCTTCCCATCCGAGGTCCGCCGAGACGGCAGGGAACAGCCCTTCGGCGACGATGAACGTCTCGCCGCCGACTTCCGCGGCGACGTAGTCGAAATCCGGGTGGAGGCAGACCGCGAGGTTCGCGGGGAGCGTCCATGGGGTGGTGGTCCACGCGACCACCGAGACGCGCCGTCCCGCGAGCGCCGGCACTCTCACCTCGAGACCGCGCACCGGGAACTTCACGTGTATGGAAAGATCGGTCCGGTTCTCGTACTCGACCTCGGCTTCCGCCAGCGCGGTCTTGCACGAGTAGCACCAGTGCACCGGTTTCTCGCCGAAGTAGACCGCCTGCTTCGCGAAGAACCGTCCGAGCTGGCGAACGATCTCCGCCTCGTACGTCCGGTCGATCGTCCGGTAGATCGCCTTGCGGCTCGGCGCTCCCTCCGCTTCTTCTTTCTTGTCGAGCGCCCGGTCCCACAGGATGCCGAGGCGGCGGAACTCCTCGCGCTGGATGCCGATGAACTTCTCGGCGTACGACCTGCAGCGCGCGCGGACCTCGAGGGGGCTCAACCCCGCCTTTGCCGGGCCGAGCTCCTTGTCGACGCGATGCTCGATCGGGAGGCCGTGGCAATCCCAGCCGGGGACGTACGGCGCATCGTGCCCCATCATCGAGCGGGACTTCACCACGATGTCCTTGAGGATCTTGTTGAGCGCCTGGCCGAGGTGGATGTTCCCGTTCGCGTAGGGAGGGCCGTCGTGCAGCACGAACGGCGCCCGTCCCCGGCGCGCCTCCCGGATGCGGGCGTACGCGTCGATCCGCTCCCACCAGTCGAGAATCGTCGGCTCGCGCCGCGGCAGGTCCGCCTTCATCGGGAAGTCGGTGCGCGGCAGATTGATCGTGTTCTTAAGTTCAGCGTTCTTGGACACTTGGCGACCCTCGGAGGAAGCCGGTACTCTAACACACGCCGTCACGGATCGTCAGGATGCAGGACGAGGGCGGACGCGGGAAGAAGAGGTCGCGGTGCAGGGCAAGCTGACGGCGGTCGCGATGAGCGGCGGTGTCGACAGTTCGGTCGCGGCGGCGATCCTCGCGCGGGCGGGAAGACCGATCGTCGGCTTCTCGATGTATCTCGCCCGGCGCCACGAGGGGCGGCCCGGAGAGAAGGTCCGCCGCTGCTCGCTCGACGACTGCCAGGACGCGCGAGCCGTCGCCGCCCATCTCGGTTTCGAGCACCACGTCCTCGACATGGAAGGGGACTTCCGCCGTCTCGTCCTCGATCCTTTCGCGTCGGACTACGCGCGAGGCCGCACCCCGTCGCCCTGCGTGCTGTGCAACTCGTTCGTCAAGTTCGGCACGCTCCTCGACCGCGCCCGCGCCGTCGGCGCCGAGAAGGTGGCGACCGGCCACTACGCGATCCTCGAGCGCGACCCGCGAACCGGCCGCACCCTGCTCCGCAAGGCGGTGGACGACGGGAAGGACCAGTCGTACTTCCTGTTCGACCTCTCCGAGGCGCAGCGGCGGGCCGCGGAGTTTCCCCTCGGCCGGATGACCAAGGCCGAGGTGCGCGACACGGCGCGCGCGCTGGCCCTTCCCGTCGCGGAGAAGCCGGAGTCGATGGACCTGTGCTTCGTGAACGCGGGGGAAAACTACCGCGAGTTCCTGGCGACACGTGGCCTCGCCCGAGACACCGCGCCGGGGGAGATCGTCGACATCGCGGGGAGGACGCTCGCCCGCCACGCCGGGATCGCCGGGTTCACGGTCGGGCAGCGCCGCGGGCTGGGCCTCGCCGCCGGGCGCCCCCTCTACGTCGTGAGGATCGAGGAGGAGAGCCGCAGGGTCGTCGTGGGGGACGACGAGGATCTTCTGCGCGAGTCGTGCACGATCGAATACGTCCGCTGGATCCCGTTCGAGCGTCCCGGCGGTCCCCTGCGCGCGACCGTGAGGATCCGCTCGACGCATCCCGGCGCCGCCGCGACGATCCTCGACTCCGGGGACGGCACCGCCTCGGTCCGCTTCGACGAGCCGCAGCGCGCGATCGCGCCGGGTCAGGCCGCGGTCGCCTACGACGGCGACCTCGTGCTCGGAGGCGGGTGGATCGCGGGGTAGCGCCGGACGCCGCGCGGACACTTCGAGGACACACTGCGAACACTCGCTCTCGCGGCGAACGGGCTCGCGGACTTGACGGAACCCTCCAGGTCTCGCTATCCTCGCAGTTGCCTCGACCAGGCGGGAATAGCTCAGTTGGTAGAGCATCAGCTTCCCAAGCTGAGGGTCGCGGGTTCGAATCCCGTTTTCCGCTCCAGATCTGCAAGGACCGCCGATACCCAGGTCGACGGTCGGGTCGCCGGTGACCGTCGGTCGAGGCCCGACCCATGCACTTTGTCGCGGACGAAGCGGTCGATTTCCTGCCGAGCCTGCGTCACGTTCAGTTGACGGATCGCGGCATGCAGGCGGTCGACCAGGTCGGGCCGGGTCATGGGGGCGGCACCGACCCAGTCACCGGGCTGTCGCAGGCGCATCTCGAGGTGGCTCAGACGCAGGCTCGGATGATGGCCGAGGTACCAGACCAGGTCGTACCCATCACGTCCCTTGACCCGGGTCTTCCACTTGCGGCACAGCAGCGCATGCATCTTCCCGGCGAAGAGGTCGGGCAGGCTGTACACGCGCACGGCAAAGGGGACCGGCAGCAAGACGACACGGCTCTCCGTCTCGAATCCACCCGGCGGGTGGGTGTCCACCTCCAGCTTGATCTTCAGGACTTGGTTGGCGTGCATCCGATGGGTCAGATCCTCACCCGCCTTGATCACGATCAACCCCTGCAAGGTGTCGGCGTTCAGGATGGCCGACTCGGTGGCCGATGCCGGGGTTCGCTTGCGGCTTTTGAAGAAGACCTCGAACCCAAAGCTTCCGATGCGGTAGCAACGGTAACGATTTCTTTTAGATCCTTCCTGGCGTTTCCGGAAGAATCACCGTATCTCTATAGGACCTAAGAGGGGGATTTTTATGCATCGAGCTGGCCAAGGTTGTGGTGTGTTCGGTCGAGGAGAGACGAGCCGCGGCCGCGGTGTGGGGAACCGGGGGTTCGCCCTCGCGTTGACCGTGCTGCTGGCGCTGAGTGTCGTTTCCCCCGCTGCGACGGCGGCCGAGAGAGCACAGAGGGTGATCCAGGGCGTGGAGCACGGACCGCCGGTCACGCCGTTCATCGTCGACGTGGACCTGCGCGATCTGGCCCCCCCGGCGCCCTGGCGACCTGGGGACCCGATCCGCTCGATCCCCATGCGTTTCTATCCCCCTCCCGGGACCGAGCCGGTGCCGACCACCCGGCCTGGCCCCGATTCCCTGCTCGATCTCCAGCAGCTGCAGGATCCGACCGACTTCACCCTGGAGATCCTGGACCTCTCCGCTCCGACGCGGAACTTCCAGGGACAGGGCTTCACCGGGGTCAACCCGCCGGACACCGTCGGCGACGTGGGTCCGACGCACTACATCCAGATGATCAACTCTGCCGGCGGCGCCCTGGTCAAGGTTTGGGACAAAGCGGCGCCTGTGCCCAACGAACTGGCCGCCCTCGTCCTGGACAACCTGGGCAGCGACGCCTGCGCCTCGGGCTACGGCGACCCGATCGTGCTCTACGACCGGCAGGCCGACCGCTGGCTGCTCAGCGAGTTCGCCACCTCCGGCGATCACCTCTGCGTCTACATCTCGAAGAGCGGCGACCCGGTGAGCGGCGGCTGGTACGCTTACGACTTCACCACGCCGACGTTTCCGGACTACCCGAAGTACGCGGTCTGGGACACGGATGCCAACGGCGGCCCCGGCTCCTACGTGGTCACGGCCAACGACGGCGGCCCCGGCGTCTACGCGCTGGACCGCGGTGCCATGCTGGTGGGCCAGCCGGCGACGCTCCAGAGGCTGTCGATGCCCGGGCTTCCCGGATTCGGCATCCAGGGCCCGGCCCCCGCCGACCCCGATGGCCCCAACGGGCCGCCGACCGGCGCGCCGGCGATCGTCATGCGCCACCGGGACACGGAGCTGCACAATGGTCCCGAGGCGCCGGGCGACCTGCTGGAGATGTGGCTGTTCGATGTGGACTGGGTCGAGCCGGCCAACACCACGCTGACCCAGGTGCCAAGCATCGACGTGGCGGATTTCGACTCGGCGCTCTGCGGCGTGGTCTTCGGGGGCTGCTTCCCGCAGCCGGGCAGCAGCGTGACGCTGATGCCGATCCGCGAAGTGATCATGAACCGCCTGCAATACTTCAACCACGGCGACCACGAGAGCCTCGCCGGCAATTTCGTCGTGGACGTGAACGGCGCGGACCACGGCGGCATCCGCTGGTTCGAGCTGCGGCGCCCCGCCGGCGGCGAGTGGGCCCTGCACACCGAGGGCACCTTCGCCCCCGACGCCGACCATCGATGGATGGGCTCCGCGGCGGTGGACGAGTCGAGCAACTTCGCGCTGGGCTACAGCGTGGTCTCGATCGGCACCTACCCCAGCCTGCGCTACACGGGGCGCCCGGCCGACGCCCCACTGGGCACGCTGTTGCTGCCCGAGATCGAGATGCACACGGGGACCGCCGCCAACGCCAGCTACCGCTGGGGCGATTACGCGGCGATGAGCCTGGACCCGTCGGACGACTGCACGTTCTGGTTTACGTCGATGGACAACCTGACCAGCACCTGGCGGACCCAGGTCGCCTCGTTCCGCTTCCGCTTCTGCGGCTGCGAGGTCGAGCCCCTGCCTCCGCTGCTGGAGGCCACGGTCAGCAAGGACAACCAGATCGACCTGTTCTGGGAGGACTCCGAGCTTGACGGAGCCGTCGAGTACCGCGTAGAGCGCTCGCGAACGGCCGGCGGGCCTTACGAGACCCTCGCCGTGGTCCCGGACAGCAGCCCCGGCTTCGCCGGCGGGCCCGGGTACTCCTTCGACGACACCGGCCTCAGCGGCGGCGTGACGTACTACTACGTCGTGCTCGCCTACGACGGCGGGGCCTGCCGCTCCAAGGCGCTCAACGAGGTCAGCGCCACGGCGACCGGCCTCTGCTTCCTGAAGCCGGTCTTCGCCGGACTGCAGAGCGCGATCCCCGCGCGCGCCGAGACCTGCGGGGTGGACCTGGCCTGGAACGGCGCGCTGGCCGAGTGCGGCGGGCCGGCGATCTACAACCTCTACCGCTCCGCCCTCCCCGGCTTCAGTCCGGGGCCGGAGAGCCTGCTGGCCGGCGGCCTGTTCGAAACCGCCGTGCGCGACGTCAGCGGGCTCGTCCCGGAGACGCCGTACTACTACGTGGTCCGCGCGGTGGACCTGGCCAACGGCGTCGAGGAGGACAACGCCGTCGAACTGGCCGCCTCCCCCGTCGGCCCTTTCACGGGGCTGCACACCTTGGTGTCGGAGCCGTTCGAGACCGAGGACTTCGCCGCCTACTGGACGGTGCTGACCGGCCCGGGCGACCACGAGTGCGGCGCGTGGGACCGGGTCGACCTATCGACCTACCGGCCGCAGGACGGCAGCGGGTTCTACATGCTGGCGCTGTCCGAGGGCTGCAGCGCGACCTCGACCAGCCTGGACACGCCGGCCATGGACCTGAGCATGCCGGGCGTCCAGTCCGTGATGCTGGAGTACGACGCCTACTACCGGCAAAAGAACGGCGACGACGCATCGGTCAAGGTCTGGGACGGCACCAGCTGGCGGGTGATCTGGGTCGATCCCAACGCGGACGTGAACCAGCACTTCTCGTTCGACGTCACGACGTACGCCGCGGGGAACCCGGCGTTCCGGGTTCGCTTCGACTACCAGAACGCCTCGAACGACCGGTTCTTCGCGGTGGACGACGTGGTGGTGACGGCGGACGTCTGGAACTCCTGCGCCAGCAGCGCGGCGCCCCCGTCGGCCCCGAACGGCGAGGGGACCACCGACCCTCTGCGGGCGGCGAGCCTGTCGCCCACGGGCGACACGATCCAGCTCGAGTGGGACGCTCTATCCTGCCCGGCCGGCGGGTACAACGTGCTCTACGGCTACCTGGCGTCGGTTTCCACCGCGACCCTGAGCGGTAGCGCCTGCGCCATCGGCACGTCGGGTTCGTACCTGTGGAGCGCGGTCCCGCCGGGGAACCTGTTCTTTCTCGTGGTGGGCACGGACGGCGCCGGGACCGAGAGCAGTTGGGGCGAGAGCTACCTGGGCGAGCGGAACGGCCTGACCCCGTCGGGCGAATGCGCGGTGACGATGAAGGATGTCAGCAACGTCTGCGAATAGCGACGGCGCGTAGCGCTTCCTGCCTCTGCGTGAGCGGGAAGGGATGCGCGCGTGGAGTGTGGACTTCTTCCTTTAGCCTTTCACGCGCACGAACGAAATGGCGTCGCGACCTTGACCGATCCCGAGCGTCCGGCTGTCGGCCGCGCCGCCCGGCGTCATCGTGCAACCCGCCTGCGAATGGCTTTTGACGAACCCGGACGAGGGCGGAGCCTCGTAGGGGGGAAGCCTTCGGAGGGACCTTTCCGGATCCTCCCGCCGGGCATCGCGCAGCATCTGCCGGGCGACCGACGCCACCGGCCTGCCGAAGGTCCGGAATAACCCGAATTCATCCGCTGTTCTGCAAACGGGGTGCACAATTTGCGTTGCCCCTGCTCTCCGCAGCGTGGTACCTTTCCCATGAGTCGGCGACACGGCGCGATGAAGAGTCGCTCGCGGCGTGGGATTCTCAATGTGCGCGCGGGGGCCGGATGATCAAGATCCTGCTGGTGGACGACGTCCAGTTGTTCCTGGATCTCGAGCGCTCTTTCCTGAAGCGCACGGGATGCGACGTCCTGACGGCGACGACCGGGGACGACGCCATCGACAAGGCGCGCGCCTACCGGCCCGCGCTCGTCCTCACCGACGTCGATCTCACGGGGGGGCTGGACGGTATCGCGCTCTGCCGCGTCATCAAGGAAGACCCGGCCCTCGCCGGCACGCGCGTCGTGTTCGTCACGTCGCCGCTCGACTATCCGCGATGCTCGGGCGCCGGCGCGGACGGGTTTCTCTCGAAACCGGTGGTGCGGGAACAACTGCTCGAGGTGGTTCGCCGCTTCGTTCCGCTTCAGGAGCGATCGTCGGAGCGCCTGCGCGTCGCGCTCGAGGCCCGCTTCGAGAAGTCCGGCTCCGAGAAGCCCGCCCTGGTCCGCGATCTGGGCGCGTCGGGCGTCTTCCTCTCCACGAGAGAAAAACTCGAGCCGGGGGACACGCTCGACGTGACGTTCAGCTTGCCGGCCCCCGGCGGAACGACGATCCGGGCGCGGGGAGAAGTGGTGAGGACGGTGCGCGAGGGGAGCGAGCCGGAGCGGGGGCCGGGGGCCGGGGTGCGGTTCCACGCGTTGAGCGCGCGAAGCCGCCTCGAGATCTTTCGGTTCCTCCGGGAGCACATGGAGGAGACACCGTGAGCGCCGGGCGCCGGATCCTGGTCGTGGACGACGATCCTTCCGTCGTCGACGTGGCGACGAGGGTGCTCGCGTCCGCGTCGTACGAGGTCGCCTCGGCGCGCACCGGGCTCGAAGCGCTCCGCATCGCGCGGCGCGAGCGGTTCGATCTCGTCCTGCTGGACATCAACATGCCGGAGATGGACGGGTGGGAGACGCTGCGCCTGCTCAAGGCGGACGAAGTGATCCGCGATCTGCCGGTGCTGATGTTCTCGGTCAAGGGGGAGATTCGCGACAAGGTGCACGGCCTCCAGGAAGGGGCCGTCGACTACATGACCAAGCCGTTCGCCATCGACGAACTGCTGCTGCGGGTGCAGCGCGCGCTCCGGCCCCCTCCGGCGCGCGCGGGCACGTACCCGAGGGGGGTCTGACCATGGACCTCCGCGATCCCGGACCGATGGACGAGCGTCATCGGAACGAGTTCCTGAAGCTGCGGAGCTCGCTGTACGACCGGATCACCGGTCTTCCGGCGTATCCGCTGCTCTTCGACAACCTGCGGACCGCACTGGACGGCCGGCGCCACGTCGGAGTTCTTCACTTGGACGTTGCGAACCTCGACGTCGTGGAGTCGCTTTACGGCTGGCAAGTGTTCGACCGGGTGCTCGCGAAGATCGCCGGGTTGCTCCGCGCGCTTTCCGGGGACGGTTTTCCGGCCGGCTGCTTTCTGGCGGTGAACGGCGTGGCGGGGGATCGCTTCGTGGTGTTCGTTCCCGAGACCGCCGCCCGGGCGGAAGTCCAACCGGCGGACCTCGCGCGCATGGCTGCCACCGCGCGCGTCCGTCTCGAGCGGGCGTTCGAGGACGACGAGTGGGCGGGCCTCTCGCCGCGTCTGATGTTCCGGGTCGGCCACTCGCTCCTCTCGGAGAACCCGTTCTTCCGATTCGAGCGGCGGGTCCACGCGGCGGTGGAAGAGGCGCGGACGTTGAACGAGCGCCGCCGGCGGCGGGCGGAGACGACCCGCGGGGCGGAGCTTCGCCGCATCATCCGCGAGGCCGAGGTCTCCTCGGTGTTCCAGCCGGTGGTCGATCTCAGGACGCTCGAGATCATCGGCTACGAAGCGCTCGCGCGCGGACCGAAGGACAGCGGCTTCGAGATGCCGGCCGCGATGTTCGCGCTGTCCAGCCGGCTCGGCGTGGCGGTGGACCTCGACCGGCTGTGCCGGCGCCGCGCCGTGCAAGGATCCGGCGCCATGGCGGAGGCGGGGCGCGGCAAGATCTTCGTCAACGCGCTCCCGGGCTCGCTCTCCGATCCGGAGTGGTTCGAGGACTCCTTCGCCGCCCTGCTGGCGGCGGCCACGCTCACGCCTCGGGACCTCGTGATCGAGGTGTCCGAGCGTGGGGGGGACGCCGACGTCGGCCGCCTCGCTTCGGGGCTCGCGTTCCTGCGAAAGCGCGGTTATGGGGTGGCGATCGACGACGTCGGAACCGGCTACGCGAGCCTCGCGACCCTCGAGGAGGTGCGGCCGGATTATCTCAAGGTGGACGCGAGCCTCGTGCGGGGGGTTCACGAGAACCTGATCAAGCAGGACCTTCTCTCGTCGCTCGTGCAGATCGGCGCCAGGATCGGGGCGGCCGTGATCGCCGAGGGGATCGAGTCGGAGGACGAGGCGGCGGTCATTCGCGCGATGGGGGCGCGGTTCGGACAGGGGTACTTCTTCGCGGGGCCGTCGGCCCCCGGCGCGTTGCCGGGAAGCGGTCACCCGCTGAATTCCGACCACTGAGGCCGGGACCGGCGGACGGGATGGGCGCATGACGCAGGACGTGGCGACAGGAGCGCAGGCCGCGGCGTTCGAGAGGCTGCTCGCGGGAAACGCCGGGCTCCTGTTCGTCGTGGGGGCGGGACTGACCGCTCTTGCCGTGCTGCTGTTCGTCCTGATCCTCATGTCGCGCAGGCAACAACGGCGCGACATCCACGAGGTCACCGTCGCGGTCGAGTCGCTGCGCGCGGGGCGACCGTCGCGGCCGGCGGAGCTGGACCCTCGCTCACCCTTCGCGATTCTCGGCGACGCGGTGAACCGCCTCGGACAGGACCTGGCGGCGCGGCACGCGGAGGCCGAGGGGAGCGGCGAGGGGCTTAGGGTTCTCCTGGACGCGGCGCGCGACTTCGCGGTGGTCACGGCGGATTCCGACCTCGACCTGCGGAGCGTCAGCCCGGGCGCGACGCAGATGTTCGGCTGGGACGACGAGGCCCTGACCGGGCGGCAGGTGGCGGTGCTGTTCGAGACGTCCGCCTGGAAGGAACTGCTCCCGAAACTGGGGAGGAAAAGCCTCAGGGATCGCGGCGTCGAAGTCCGCTCGCTCCTCGTCCGGCACGACGGCTCGACGTTCCACGGCCAGGTCGCCGTGCGGCTCCTCCGGGGGGGCGGGTCCGAGGCGCGCGGGTTCCTGTTCCTGATCAAGGACGTGGACGCGGACGTCAAGGTCGAGGAGGAATTGCGCCAGTCGGAGGCCCGGTACCGCGGGCTCGTCGAGGGGATGCCGGAGGCGGTGCTGGTGTTGCGCGACGGACGGATCGCGTACGCGAACCGCGCGCTGGCCGATCTGCTCGGATCCCGTCTCGAGGATCTCGCCGGTGTGCCGCTCCGGGACCGGGTGGCCACCCGGGATGTTCTCGCGGTCCAGGGGCACCTCGCGCGGCTCGAGAAGGGGCCCGCCGGCGAGCGGTGCGACCTGCACGTCACGCTGCTGACGCCGGAAGCGGGAGGGGCGGGGGAGATCCGCCTGTCGCTGATGGCGGCGGTGCTCGATGGTAGCCCCGCCGTGGTGGCCACCGCCGCCGACGAAACCATGGCTCGCCGGCTCGAGGCGGAGCTCGCGCGCAACGAATCGAGGCTCGACGCCGTCCTCGAGGCGACCTCGGACGCGGTGCTGTCCCTCGCCGATCTCCCCGAGGGGGCGATGGTGCGGACGACCAACCGCGCCTTCCTCGACCTCTTCGGGCTCCGCGAGAGCCAGGTGCTCGGGGCGACCGAGGGGGAACTGCTGCGGCTGCTGCGGGAGCGGGGGGATGGGGCCGAGGGGATCGCGGCATTCCTCACGGCGGCGCGTGGCGGGACGCGGCGCGAGACCTTCTCTTTCGGCTCCGCCTCGCCGCGGGTGCTGGAGCTCACCAGCTCGCCGCTCGTCGACCGGAGGGGCGCGCCGCTCGGCCGGGTTCTGGTCTGCCGCGATTCCTCGAGGGCGAGCGCCGAGGAGCGCCGTCTCGCGGACGAGGCGGAGGGGCTTCGCGCCGCGAAGTCGGACGCCGAGGCGTCGCATCGCCGTCTCGTGGACGCCCACGGGGAACTCGTGCGGAAGGTACGCGAGACGGAGCGGCTCAACCAGGAGCTCCGCACGCTGGACGAGATGAAGACGCATCTGCTCGCCAACGTCACGCACGAGCTGCAGACGCCGCTCGTCTCGGTGCGCGGGTACACCGAGATGATCCTGAAGGAACGGCTTGGCTCGATCAACGAGGAGCAGCGCAAAGGGCTCGGGCTCTCGCTCAAGAACATCGACCGCCTGATTTCGATGATCGACAATCTCCTGGCGTTCGCGCGCATGGACCGGGAGGCGGCGGATCTCAGGATTTCGCCGTTCACGCTGCGCCTCCTCGTGGACGAGAGCGTGGAGATGCTCCGCTCGAAGATCGAGGCGAAGCGGATCCGCCCGGCGATCTCGTTCGAGGAACCCGGCGTCGTGATCCACGCCGACCGGGAGAAGATCTTGCAGGTTC
>CAWBOP010000028.1:0-11482 GCA_963790465.1 Terriglobia bacterium
AACTCGACGCCTCGTGCATGCACGGGCCGAGAAAGCGGGCCGGCGCGGTGGCGTCGCTCGAAGGGGTGCGGACCCCGTCCCTCGTGGCCAAGGCGGTGATGGACCGCACCGATCACCACCTGCTGGTCGGCCAGGACGCCCAGGCGTTCGCCCGGAAGGTGGGGTTCAAGATCGAGGACGACCTCAACACCGACAAGTCCCGCGCGCTCTGGCTCGAGTGGAAGCGGCGCACCGACCCGGATCACTGGCTCGATCCGGAGCAGCGGGCCGAGGCGGCCGAGCGCGCGAGGTGGCAGATGGTCGCCGAGGGGCTCGTCGATCCCGACCACGTTTACGGCACGATCAACTGCAACGCCCTGTCGCCCAGGGGGGAGATCGCGGGCGCCACGACCACGAGCGGCCTCGCGTGGAAGATCCCCGGGCGCGTCGGCGACTCGCCGATTCTCGGAGCGGGGCTCTACGTGGACAACGACGCGGGGGCCGCCGGCTCGACCGGACGCGGCGAGGCGAACCTCTACAACCTCTCTTCGTTCTTCGCCGTCGAATGCCTGCGTCGTGGGATGTCCCCGAAGGACGCGGCGATCGAGGCGCTCCGGCGCGTGCGGGCCTCCACCGTCGATAAGCGTCTCCTCAACTCGCGAGGGCTTCCCGCGTTCAACCTCCAGTTCTACATTCTGAATGCTCGCGGAGAGCACGCCGGCGTGGCGTTCTACGCCGGCACCTCGGGCCACTACGCGGTCTGCGACGAGAACGGGCCGCGGAACGTCCCGCTCGAGATCCTGTTCCCGGGGAACGCGAAGGATTGAAGGGCCTGGTATTCCGAATCCGTTAACGCGCGGGATCGAGCGCACGTCAGGAAGGAGGCGGGGATGTCGCGTCCGAAGCCGGCGATCGCGATCGTGGGAATGCTCCTCTGGGGCGCGGCCGCGGCGGGCACGCCGCTCCTCCCCTGGGCCACGTACGCGCCCGGCGTCCCGTCCCCCGAGAGCGCCACGGGCGTCGCTCCGGGCGCGCGGCCGCTCCGCCCCGAGGAGATCGCGAGCTACTTCTCGTCGCTCGCCGCCGCCTCGCCGCGCGCCAAGGTGCTCGAGTACGCGCGCTCCCGCGAGGGACGGCCGCTGATCGTTCTGGCCGTCGGCGACGAGTGGACGATTGCGAGGCTCGACGCGTTCCGCGCGGAGCACGCGCGCCTCGCCGATCCGAGGGGGCGAAAGGCAGAGGAGGACCGCGCGGCGGCGGAGTCCGCGAAGGCGGTTGCCTGGATGGCGTACGCGATCCACGGCGACGAGCTGTCGAGCTCGGACGCCGCGGTGGCGCTGGCGTACTGGCTGGTCGCGGGGGAGGACGATCGCGCCAGGGCGCTGAGGCGCGATCTTCTGATCCTGATCGACCCGTGCGAAAACCCCGACGGGCGCGCGCGCTTTCTCTCCATGACCGCGGCGTTCGCCCACGCCGTTCCGAGCCCCGACACCCAGGACCTCTCGCACACCGCCGTGTGGCCGTGGGGGCGGGGGAACCACTACCTCTACGACCTGAATCGCGACTGGATCTCGATGGTCGAGCCGGAGAGCCGCCGGGCGTCGGCGATCGCCGCCTGGAACCCGCAGCTCATGGTGGACAGCCACGAGATGGGCCCGGACGACACGTACCTCTTCTCCCCCGCCCGCGCGCCGTTCAACCCGCTGAAGCCGTCCCACCTGAGGAGCTGGGCGGACCGGTTCGCGGCGGACCAGGCGCGCGCCCTCGACGCACGCGGGTACGCCTACTACACGCGGGAGTGGAACGAGGAGTTCTTCCCGGGGTACGGCTCCTCGTGGGCATCGTACCTGGGGGCGGTCGGCATCCTCTACGAGATGGGGGGCGTCGAGGGGACGCTCGTGCGCCAGCGGTCCGGCACGCTCCGCACCTACGCCGAGACGGTCGATCACCAGTTGACGAGCTCGATCGCGAACCTCGAGACGCTCGCCTCGAACCGGCGCGACCTGGTGGCGCAGTTCCTCGCCGCGCGGCGGGAAGCGATCCGTCTTGGGGCCGAGGGACCGGTCAGGGCCTGGATCCTCGCGCCGGGGCGCCATCCCGACCGGGCCGATCGTCTCGCGTCGCTTCTGCGCGACCAGGGGATCGAGGTGGTCAGGGCCGCGGCGCCGGTCAAGGCGACCGGATTGCGCGACGCGTGGACCGGAAAGACGTCCTCGGCGGAGCTTCCCGCCGGGACCTGGATGGTGCCGCTCGACCAGCCGGCGGGGCTGCTCGCGCGAGCGCTCCTCGACCCGCACGTCCCGATGGAGTCCGCCTTCTTCAAGGAAGAGCGCGAGTGGCTGGAACGCGGGAAGGGGACCCGGGTCTATGACGCGACCGCCTGGTCGCTACCGCTCCTGTTCGGCGTCGACGCGAACTGGACCGGCGCGAAGCCGGCCGGCGACTGGCGCGACGACGAGGCGCCGGCGCCCGCCGGCGCCGTCGGAAAAGTGGATCTCCCGTTCGGATACCTCTTCGAGGGAACTTCCGACCGATCCGTCGCCGCCCTGGCCGATCTCGAGCAGCGCGGAATCGCCCTGCGCGTGGCCGAGAAGCCGTTCCGGATCGCCGGCGCGGCCTACGACCGCGGCGCCGTGCTGGTCAAGCGCGAGGGGAACCCGCAGGACCTCGGTGCCCAGCTCGGCGAGGTGGCCGCGCGGTGGGGGATCGATGTCCGCGCGTTGTCGACGGCGAAATCCGAGGACGGCCCGGACCTCGGCGGGAACGACTTCCATCAGCTCGTGGCGCCGCACGCAGGGATCTTCACCGGGTCCGGCGTGTCGTCCTCTTCGTACGGGAGCCTCTGGCGGTTGCTCGACATCGAGACGCCGCTCCGGTTCACCGGCCTTGACCTCTCGCGGTTCGACGGCGTCGACCTGGCGAGGTTCAACGTGCTCGTGTTCCCTCCTTCGGGATGGGGCGAGGGAGGGTACCGGGACCGCATCGGCAAGGACGGGGTCGAGCGGCTCAAGCGGTGGATCGAGGCGGGCGGCACCGCGATCGGTCTGGGCGGCGGCGCCGAATTTCTGGCGGACAAGGAGGCCGGGCTATCCCAGGTCCGGCCGAGACGCCAGGCCCTCGACCGCTTCCCTCCGGTGGTGCTGGGCTTGCCGGCCGACCTGGCCGAGACGGCCGGACTGTTCCGCGCGTCCGGCGAGCGCGCTCTCGCCACCGAGCCGGCGAAGGACGCGGCCAAAGGCGCGAGCACGAAGGCGGAGGTCTCTCCCCATCCCACGCCGCCGTCGTCTCCGTACGATGTCGCGCCACTGCTCGGTCCCGGAGCGAAGCCGTTCGCGGAGGGGTTTGCGCAGGGAACGCCCACCGACCCGCGCCCGCGCGATCTCGCCACGTGGCTCAAGCCGGTGCTGCCTCCCGGAAAGGAGCGGCCCGAGACGGCCGACCTCGAGCGCGCGGACGAGCGGCTCCGCCGGTTCATGCCGCGAGGAGCGATCCTCAGGGTGGACCTCGACCCGGACAACTGGCTCAACTGGGGGGCTGGACGGGACGACCTGGCGGTGTTCTTCGACGCGCGGGACGCGCTGGTCGCCGAGCCGCCCGTGCAGGTCGCGGCGCGGTTCGCGAGCCTCGACCGGCTGCATCTCGGCGGGCTGCTCTGGCCCGAGGGGGCGGGACGGCTCGCCCGCACCGCGTTCGCGACGCGGGAGGGGCTCGGACGCGGCCAGGTGATCCTCTTCGCCGACGACCCCGACTTCCGAAGCTGGACGCTCGGCACCCGGCGGCTCCTTCTCAACGCGATCCTCTACGGCCCCGGGCTGGGCACCCGCTGGTCGAGCCCCTGGTAGCGGGACGACCCGGACCCGGAGCGCGCGAACGCGCTTCAGTCCGCTGTCGCGCGCTCGAGAAGTTCTCGTGTCCGAAGTCCGGACTCCGCGGTAGAAAAATGGCAGCCTCCGCGCAGTTACCCGGTCGAATCGAATCGCGGCCACCTCCGAAGAAGAAGCGCTTCAGGTCGGCGGGCCATTGACGATTTCGCGCGGGAACGCGCGTGAGCGAAGTTCCATGTTCCGGAAGCGAGCCCGGCGGCCGGCGGCGCGCGTACATGAACCCGACGTGTCGACCCGATTCGAATCTCCGTTCGGTGAACTACAATGTCCGTCTCCGAGGAGGAACGCCATGGACTGGGGAATCGCCAATCGGATGGCCCGCATCCTGAAGCCGGACACCGGCCGCACCGTCATGCTCGCCGTGGACCACGGCTATTTTCTCGGGCCGACCGGCGGCCTCGAGGAGCCCGGGAAGACCGTTCTCCCGCTCCTTCCTTTCGCGGACTCGCTGATGCTGACGCGCGGCGTGCTGCGCAACGAGGTGCCGCCCGAGTCCGACATCCCGATCGTGCTCCGGATCTCGGGCGGGACCAGCATCCTTCGCGAGCTGTCGGGCGAGGGGCTCACGGTCGCGATCGAGGACGTGATCCGGCTGAACGTCACGGCGATCGCGATGTCGATCTTCGTGGGGACCGAGGGGGAGCGCGAGACGCTCCTCAATCTCGCGAAGGCGGTCGACGCGGGAGAGAAGTACGGCATCCCGGTGCTCGCGGTGACCGCGGTCGGCAAGGAGATGGTGCGTGACGCGCGCTACCTCGGCCTCGCCTGCCGGATCGCCGCCGAGATCGGCGCCCACATCGTCAAGACCTACCACTGCGACCGGTTCGAGGATGTGGTCCGCAGCACGCCGGTGCCGGTCGTGATCGCGGGGGGGAAGAAGCTTCCGGAGCGCGAGGCGATCGAGCTGGCGTGGAACGCGATCCGCGACGGGGCGCGCGGCGTGGACATGGGCCGGAACATCTTCCAGTCCGACTGCCCGGTCGGGATGATCCGCGCGGTGCGCGCCGTCGTGCACGAGGGGGCGACCGTGGACCAAGCGTTCCAGGTCTACCTTCAGGAGAAGGGACGTTAGTGTCCCATCTCCGAAGTCGCGTCGCATTCGGCCGCCGCCGCATCCCGGCCTGCTTCGTCGTTCCTCGGTCGAATACTCCCGGTATACTTCCTCGTCGCTCCTCGCAGGCCAGGCGCGTCGACGGCCTCGGTGCTGACGGGACTTCGGAGAAGGGACACTAATTGCGCGCCGCCGTCTATTACGGCAACCGCGACGTGCGGCTCGAGGAGCGGCCGAAGCCGGCGGCCGGCGCGGGGGAGCTCGTGTTCCGCGTCGAGGCGAGCGGCATCTGCGGCTCCGACGTGATGGAGTGGTACCGGATCAAGAAGGCGCCGATCGTGCTGGGGCACGAGGTGGCGGGGGAAGTGGTCGAGACCGGGCCGGGGGTCGCCGCGTTTCGCGCGGGCGACCGGATCGTCGCGACGCACCACGTGCCCTGCATGACCTGCCGCCTCTGCCTCGCGGGGCACCACCCGTACTGCGACACGTTGCGTACGACGACCTTCGACCCGGGCGGGTTCGCGGAGTTCGTGCGCCTTCCCGCCGTCAACGTCGAGCGCGGGACGTTCCGCCTCCCCGACGAGGTGACGTACGAGGAGGGGACGTTCGTCGAGCCGCTCGCGTGCGTCGCGCGCGGGATGCGCGTCGCGCGGTTCGAGACGGGAAAGAGCGTCGCCGTGCTCGGAAGCGGCATCTCCGGGATCCTGTTCGTGCGGCTCGCGCGGTCGCTCGGCGCGGCGCGGGTTTTCGCAACCGACGTCAGCGAGCACCGCCTTGCGATGGCGCGCGCCGCCGGCGCCGACGCCGCGATCCTCGCAGCCGCCGACGTCGGCGCGCGCATCCGCGAGGCGAACGACGGACGCGGCGCCGACCTCGTCGTCGCGACGACCGCCGCGCTCCCCGCGATCGGGCAAGCCTTTGCGTCGGCCGCCAAGGGCGGCACCGTCCTGCTCTTCGCCCCCGCGGCGCCGGGCGAGACGTTCCCTCTCCCGCTCTTCGACGTCTGGAACGCGGGACTCACGATCGTCCATTCCTACGCCGGCCCTCCCGCCGACATGCTCACCGCGATCGACCTGATCGCGGCCAAGCGCATCGACGTGGCGTCGATGATCACGCACCGCCTCCCCCTCGCCGAGACCGGGGACGGCTTCCGCCGCGTGGCCGAGGCGGGGGACTCGCTGAAAGTGATCGTGCTGCCGCAGAAGTAGCCGCGAGCCGTTCCCCTCGGCTACCCGCCGTTGCCCGTGAGCAACCTCGAATGCCTTTCGGTCTCGCTCCGAGCCTCGGTTCGAACCTACACTCGCGTCGCCCCCGCCGGCCTCCCTGACGGCAAATCGTTGAACGACGCTTCCCCCTCCCGCCGCTCCGCCCCGACGCGGCTTCGCGATCGAGTGCGCGAGGCGATTCGCGCCCGACACTACAGCCCCAGGACCGAGGAGGCGTACCTCGGCTGGATCCTGCGCTTCGTCGCCTCGAACCAGAACCGCGCTCCCGAGGAGCTGGGTGCGAGCGAGGTCGGTGCGTTCCTCTCAGGCCTCGCCGTCCACGGCCGGGTCGCGGCCTCGACGCAGAACCAGGCGCTCGCGGCGCTCCTCTTCCTCTACAGAGACGTTCTGCACCGCGACCTTCCCTGGGTGGACAACGTCGTCCGGGCCAAGGCGCCCCTGCGTCTCCCCGTCATTCTCACGCCCGAGGAGGTGCGCGCGATCCTCGCGCGCTTGACCGGCGTGCCCCGCCTCATGGCGGCTCTGCTCTACGGCTCCGGGATGCGCGTGCTCGAATGCGCGAAGCTCCGCGTCAAGGACCTCGACTTCGGCCGGAACGAGATCGTCGTGCGCGAGGGAAAAGGAGCGAAGGACCGCGTGACGATGCTGCCGGGCTCGCTACGCGTCGCCCTCGCCCGCCACCTCGAGCGCGTGAAGAGAATCCACGACAGCGACCTCCGGCGCGGCGCCGGCGGCGTCGAACTGCCGTGGGCGCTCGCCCGCAAGTACAAGGCGGCGTCCCGTGAATGGGGTTGGCAGTGGGTCTTCCCCGCGACCCGTCCCTACGTCGACGCGGAAACCGGCGAGCGTCGCCGCCACCACCTGCACGAGACCGTGCTGCAACGCGCCTTCAAGGACGCGGTCCGCCGCTCCGGCGTCGCGAAGCCGGCGACCTGCCATTCCCTGAGGCACTCCTTCGCGACCCACCTCCTCGAGGCCGGCTACGACATCCGCACCGTGCAAGAGCTCCTCGGCCACCGCGACGTCAGCACGACGATGATCTACACCCACGTCCTGAACCGCGGCGGCCGCGGCGTGCGAAGCCCGGCCGACGCCCTCTGATCACCAGCCCCCACCCCGGGGATCCTCCGATTCTGCGTTAGGCTGCGGCGCCGGCGATGCCGTTAGGGCGCGGCGAAAGTGAAACACCCTTCCATCGAATTCACTTGACAGGGAGTTCCAGCCCGAGTACCAACGGTAGGGAGAAAGTCATGAACCAGCAATGCTGCGGACGGCGCGGGGTTCGGCGCGAAAGGACGCAGTCTAATTTGAGTTGGACGGATCCAGCAGACGGCGATCGAGCACGAGTGGTTCCGGGCATGAATGACGAATCAGCCCGAAGAAGCGTTCGCTAGCTCGCGTCGGAGTCAAGGAGATGACGTCATGACCGGGTACTTCGTCGGGTGGGGCGGGTTGGCCCTCATGAACGCGGCGCTCGCAAACATCGGAGGTCGCAGTCCTCTGAAGTACTTCCTTGGCTCGCTGTTCTTCGGGCCGTTCGTCACCTTGGTACTGGCCGCCACGAAAGAAACGGCTGACGGCAGCTTGCAGCAGGTCGACCTCTGGAAAGGCAAACGCGGGTGATAAAGGTACCGTCCAACAACAGCGTGAAGCTGACGGTCCGTCCCGTCACATCCGTTGCTTGCGCAACGGCCGCGCCGGCCCGGCCCGCAGCTTACGCTGAGCGTTAGGCGTACGATCCAATCCTCGGCGGAGAGGAAGCGAATCAACATGGGCCTGTCGCGGGACATGAAGAAGCCAGGGTTCGGCTGGGATGGGCGTCGTTCCGTCCTACGGCCGAATCGATGTCTCCGACAAGATCGCCGAAGCGCGGTTCTTTGCAGAACAGCTCAATTCGGAACTGGATCTTGACCGGGCAAGGTGGTTTACCAGCGCGGCCTTGGCGGCGTGTCAGGCCGCGATCGATTACTTGGCTTGGAATGTCCGTCACGTCGTCGACGATCCCGATACGGGGTTCCGAGCGGACCCCGATGCCGAAGCTGCGATTCTCAAGTTCTGAAGGTTCACCCTAAAGGGCCGTGGCGCGTCGACGCCGAAGCGACAGATGCAGTCCTCCGGCAAGTCACGCATCTGCGGAAACAAACCGCCCACTACGGTTCGCTTCACATCGATCGGCTGCAGCCGGCGGCGGATCAGGGGAATTTCAGAAGTCCTGGAGATATCTACGTGTTTTGCGATACCGAGGAGACTGCCCATCCTCTGGGCGGCTTCGTGCCGCGGCAGCGAGTGCTCCCTCTTTCTGCGCGACGCCATCTCGATTATCGAGCGCGCGCAGGATGCGGCGCGGGATTCAGCCAGCGAAGACCAATCCGTCTCGTGACAAGCGTAGACTCATGTCGGAGGACGCCTAACACTCCGTTGGACCCGACGCGTTTCGGCGTCACGCCGCGTGCTTGCGCACGCGTCGCGCCGCCGATCCGCGCGGGTCAACGGAATTGTTAGACCGGCGGTAATTGGGGGAATGAAAATGCGGAAAGTGTTTCCTGATCCCATCATGGGACTTCCTGAAGCTGACGTGCCACTCGATGGTGTGCGGGTACATTTATCTCAATCGGAGGGTCACCAGATAGTGTTCATGGAATTCTCCAAAGACGTGGCTGTCCCTGAGCACTCACATGAGAGTCAATGGGCTGTGGTGCTCGAAGGCAGAATGGATATCGTTATCGGAGGCGAAACGCGGATACTCGGGAAAGGGGATCAATATTTCATCCCGAAGGGAGTCAAGCACTCGGCGAAAATATACGCCGGATATGCAGATGTTACGTTTTTCAATCAGAAGGATCGTTATCGAAGGAAGTAGCGGTCTAACTCCGCATGCAGCTGACGGCCGCTGCCGTCACGCCGCCTGCGGAGCACGCGGCGCGCCGGCCCGCCGGGGCGGCGGACGCGGCCGCAGCTGATGCCGACGTTAGACATCACGAGGGAAAGACCATGTGCACACGAACAATGCTATTCCCTGTAGGACTTGTTCTTCTCCTGAGTGTGGTTTCGCTCACCATTGCCGACGATTCGCTGGACCGTCGCATGAGAGCGGTGGCGCCTGACAGCGTTGACTGCGGCCGAACTGAACCTGGCGCCGAGGGTCGCAGGGCCGTTCTCAACTGCGTGCAGTCCCATGTTGAAGCTGGCACCGCTTTTCGTGCTCGGTTCGACAATACTTGTCTTGATAACATTTGCGCTTGGGGCTTGTTCCGCGATAAGTCCTCTGGAGCGCTCCAGATCCTTTCCTACGATCCCAAGGGTTGCTCGTCCAACGACACGGACGTGTGGTGCGGCACGTTTGGCGAGGTTCCGTGCAAGAACCCGATGTGCGGGTGCAAGCAGGAAGAGTGCAGGTTCTCTGCGCAGGCTACGGGTTCTGAGGCGTGACGTCTAACATGGCCGTCAAGCTGTCGGTCCCCGCTGTCACGGGTCGTGCTTGCGCACGACCCGCGCCATCGTGCCCCGCAGCTTACGGCCGGCGTTAGGCAGATGACGGTACGGGGGCCCCACATGCTGAACTTCCTGATCGTGATCGCCATCCTCGTCGTCCGGACGTGGTTGGCTCGCCGGGCGATCGAGAAGGCGAAACCACTCCCGTTGGGGCCAGATGAGATCCGCGTCACCGAGATGTACGCGCATACTCGCGACGTGACACTTCGCGGGTTTACCGCAGCCGGGTCTGCGCTGGAGGGGAAACTTGTCCTGACAACCAAGCGGCTCGTCTGGACTCGATACGACGAAAAGCGGTCGGCGCTCCCTGAACGCCAGAAGACGTGCTCGGGATCGAAGTCACCGAGAAAGGCGTGCTCAGAAAGCAGCCCGCACTCCGCGTGGCGTACTCGGTGGCGAAAGCGAAAGCGTACGATCGTTACCTGGACTGCCCCCGAACGCGCTGTTGCTCGAGGCAATCCCCTTGTCTTCATGTCGGACAAGAGCTATGACAACCCAAATACCGTAGAGTCATTCGCCCGCCTGCTGAAGACATGGAAGGCGGGACAGCGCCTCGTTGCGATTGAAGCATCGCGCCCAGCGCTACCAGAACCAGCGCCGGTCCCGCCACCGAGCGCAGGACCGGAGCCGCCGCTCGGCCGGGGGCGCTGATTTGTCCAGAGTGCTCGGCGCCATACGATCTCAAGGACTATCGGGCCAACCTGCCGGTCATCTACTGTTCAGTCTGTAAGGCGCAACTTCCGCGAGGCCAAACCGCTTGACCAGTGATGCAGCGGTCGATGCCCTGCCTAACTACAGGATTCACCCGACGGCCTTCGGCCGCGGGTGATCCTGGCGTTGGACCGACGTGGTCGACGTTGGTGATCCAGTTGTTGCGATATGGAAAGGAGGGTGGTCTGTGAGACTTCTACTGATTACGTGTGCCGTGGCATCGGCCGTGCTGCTTTCCGGCACAGTGGTATCTGCGGGCCAGCCGGCCCAAGGCTGCTGCTGCCGATGAACAGGCCGTCGAGCAGTTGGTCGCTGAGTCTCGACCGCTGCGCCCGGGAGAAGGATCTCGAGGCGTTCCTCTCGCATTCGGTTGCGGATGTCGTCGCGCTCGCTCCCGGCGAGCCTGCCGTCGTTGGGAAGGAGGCGCTGCGGAACTGGTACAAGGGCTTCTACGCGGCGTTCGACATTGCGATGGTCCATCGACCGATCGAGACCCTCTTTTCGGGGAGTTGGTGATCGCTCGCGGCGACGCGACCGGTAGCATTCGCTCGGTCTCGGGCGGGAGAGGCCATGCAGGTGAACGAACAACGTACCTCTTCGTCCTGAAGCGCCAGGCTGATGGCAGCCTGAAGGTATGGCGAGCGATGTTCGACGCGAATGGGGCTGGGGCCCGGCCGGCAAGTAGGAAGCGCGGGGCGCGGTCCAACAACCGCGTGAAGCTGACGAACGGCGCGCTGGCCCAGCTCGCCGCGCCGTTCGCAGCTTACGCGGAGCGTTGGACGGATCCAGCAGACGGCGATCGAGCACGAGTGGTTCCGGGCATGAATGACGAATCAGCCCGGAGAAGCGTTCGCTAGCTCGTGGAACCGCTACGGGCTCTCGCACCGAGAGCCGCTCGCGGATCAGCGAGATGCTCTTGGAAGGCCACTCCTGCCGGCGGATCGTGCGGGTCGGATCGTCGAGGAGGCGGCACTCGACTACATCCCTCCGAAACCCAGGGCCCGCCGCACCAGGCCGGCCCTCCGCCTCGAAGCTCGAGGTTTGTGGCGGATGTATTGACCCTTTCGGCGGTGGGCGTCATCGGCGCGTCGTCGTTGTGTTCGCACTCGTCTCGTCCTCGCTGATGCCGGCCCCGTCGG
>CAWBOP010000029.1:0-90793 GCA_963790465.1 Terriglobia bacterium
AGGGTTTGGAAGGACCCTTGGGGCAGAAACCGAGGGATTTTGCCAGCCAAGGAATGAACAAGGGAAGCCAGCGGCGAACACCAGCGTCTGGCAGAACAGAAAGCAATCAAGCCAAATGGGGGGAGGAGAGATATTACGGTCCAGGTATTCGTACTAAATCACAATTGTCGTTTTTGTAATGTTCCGCCATATCCGCAACGAAAGCCTCATTTTTGAGAAAAAGGTTATGGCAAGGCGCCCGAAGAGTTTCATGCCAGAGCTGTCATTTTTTGAAATTTAAACCTGCACCATTTGTAATATTCCGTAATACCCACCGTACCGTAATTAAAACTTTGCAGTTGGACCCCACCTGTGCTAAGACCCGGTTGGTGACAGGGTGCCGCCTGCCACGGCCGGCGTAGCTTGCCGCGGCGAACATCGCCGCGCTGCTGATCGACGACGGCCACGGCCCTCTGGCAGCCCGTCCCCCCTTTTCCAAGAAAATCCCAATCCCCGTGCAACGAAGGGTCGGTGGAAGGTTGCCTGTGAAAATACTCCCCGCTTTGCAAGGGAAGCTGTCAGGGGCTTTACCTGACATGGTAAGGACCACACTAAGGTGCAGACCATGTTATCGATTACCAGGCGTGTAGACCATAACATACTTGGATCCCTGGCTCATTGTATTGTTGACGAGGAAAAGTTTCCGATGTTGTGTGTTGTTGGCCAGATCATTGCCCTTTCATTTGGGATATTGCTGCCTGGCAATTGGCGTGCAATGTCTTCATTGACCCGACAGGTAACGGGAACCCCACGGCAACCAAACATTCACTTTTTTTTATATCCATGGGGACCATCCCCAATTCCGACCAGCGTGGCAAGACCCCGCTCTACCGGGCGCCCGGTTCCGACAAGTGGCAGGAGATCAGCTGGGACCAGGCCATCGACAAGGTGGCAAAAAAGATGAAGCAGACCAGGGATTCCAACTGGATCGCCACCGAGAAGGTCAAAGATAAAGATGGTGTCGAAAAGGAGTACAAGGTAAACCGCACCGACGCCATCTCCTTCCTGGGGGGGGCGCAGAACCCCAACGAAGAGTGCTACATGATGTCCAAGTTCTCCCGCATGCTGGGGACGGACTTCGTGGAGCACCAGGCCCGGGTCTGACACGGTCCCACCGTCCCCAGTTTGGGGGCTTCATTCGGCCGCGGCGCAATGACCAATCACTGGCTCGACCTGCAGAATGCAAAGGTGTTCCTCATCAATGGGAGCAACGCCGCTGAAAACCATCCCATGTCCATGCGCTGGGTCACCAAGGCAAAAGAAAAGGGCGCCATCGTCATCCATGTGGATCCCAGATACAACCGCACCTCCAAGATAGCCGACATCTACGCCCGCATCAGGCCCGGCACGGACATCGCATTTCTCGGCTCCATAATCAACTATATCCTCGAAACCAAGCAGTACGACGAGGCGTATGTCAACCTGAACACCAACGCCCACTTCCTCGATGAGCGACGACTTCAAGTTCGAGGATGGACAAGGCGGTCTACCTCGAGATCGAGGGACACACCGACAACATCGGTAGCGATCTGTACAACATGCAGCTCGGCGAGAAGCGGGCGAAGGCGGTGATGACCTACCTGAACGAGAAGGGGGGCGTTCCGCTGCACGCGATGAGCGTGATCTCGTACGGGAAATCCAAGCCGGTCGCGGACAACAAGTCGGCCGACGGGCGCTCGAAGAACCGCCGCGTGGTGATCCGGGTTCTCGAGTAGTTCGACCGTCTTCGTCGAGGGAGACTCGCGTCTTCGCGGGGCCGCCGTTTTCCGGCGGCCCCGATTCGTCTGTGCGGGCGATTCCGGCTGCCGCCCGCGCCGCGGACTTCGAAAGAACCGGGGCCAACTCGAGTGCGACCCGATTTCAGACGGTTTCTCGCCGAGCGGATCGTCGTTTTCGACGGCGCCATGGGGACCCGCCTGTACGATCGCGGCATCACGCTGAACCGCTGCTTCGACGAGCTCAACCTCGCCGCCCCGTTCATGGTCCAGGAAGTCCACAGGGAATACGTCGACGTCGGCGTGGACGTCGTCGAGACGAACACGTTCGGCGCGAGCCGCCCGAAGCTCACCCGGCACGGTCTCGCGGACCGGGTGGCGGAGATCAACGTGGCCGGGGCGCGGCTCGCGAGAGAGGTCGCCGGAGACGAAGTCTTCGTCGCCGGGGCGATCGGTCCGCTCGGAGTGCGGATCGAGCCCTGGGGGCCGACCTCGGTGGACGAGGCGGCTGCGATGTTCGCCGAGCAGGCCGCGGCGCTCGTCGAGGGGGGTGTCGATCTTTTCTCGATCGAGACCTTCTACCAGATCGCCGAGGCGGAGGCGGCGGTTCGGGGCGTGCGCAGCGTCACCGACCTCCCGATCGTCCTGCAGATGACGATCGAGGACGACGGGCACAGCCTCGAGGGGGTGAGCCCCGAGGTTTTCGGCGCCGCGGTTCGCCGCGCTGCCGATCGACGCCGTCGGCGTCAATTGCTCGGTCGGCCCCGCGCCGATGCTCGAGGCGGTGGAGCTTCTCGCGACGACGGTGGACTTGCCGATCATCGCTCAGCCGAATGCGGGCAAGCCGCGTATCGTCGAGAACCGCAACTTCTACCTCTGCAGCCCCGAGTACATGGGCAGCTACGCCGGGCGGCTCATCGGGGCGGGGGCGCGCATCGTCGGAGGCTGCTGCGGCACCACGCCGGAGCACCTCAAGCAGATCCGGCGCGCGGTACGGGCGCTCTCCCCGCGCCGGATCGTCGCGGTTCCGGGCGCGGCCCCACCCGTATCCCGTGAGGCCGAGGTCTCCCCGCTGCCGGTAGCGAGCCGCTCTCGCTTCGGGGCGGCTCTCGCGGAGGGGCGGTTCGTCGTGAGCGTCGAGATGCTGCCCCCCCGCGGCCACGACCTCGAGAAGAACATCGAGGGGGCGCGGCTCCTGCGCGAAGCGGGCGCGGATGCGGTCAACATTCCCGACGGGCCGCGGGCCTCCGCCCGGATGAGCCCGATGGCGATGGCGGTCCGGATCGAGCGAGAAGTCGGGATCGAGACGCTGATCCATTATTGCTGCCGGGACCGGAATCTGCTTGGAATGCAGTCGGACCTCCTGGGAGCGCACGCGCTCGGCTTGCGCAACCTGCTCGTCATCACCGGCGACCCGCCGAAGCTCGGCGACTACCCGGACGCCACGGCCGTGTTCGACGTGGACAGCATCGGTCTCACCAACATGGTCCACCGGCTGAACGTGGGGATGGACGTCGGCGGCAATCCGATCGGGGATCCGACCTCGTTCCTCGTGGGTGTGGGTCTCAACCCCGGCGCGGTGGACCTCGGCCGGGAGATCTCCCGCTTCGAGTGGAAGGTGGACGCCGGGGCCGATTTCGTCGTGACGCAACCGGTGTTCGACGTGGAGGAACTCCTGCGGTTTCTCGAACGGATCCGGCACGTCCGGATCCCGCTACTCGCTGGGGTGTGGCCTCTCGCCTCTTACCGGAACGCCGAATTCATGAACAACGAGGTCCCCGGGGTGCACGTCCCGGAGCCGATCCTGGAGCGGATGCGGCGAGCGGATACGCGAGGAGAAGGCGAGAGCTGAAGGGATCGCCATCGCCGGGGAGACGCTCCGCGCCCTCGCACCGCACGTGCAAGGTGTGCAGATCGCGGCCCCGTTCGGCCGCTACGACACCGCGATCGAGGTCGCGGACGCAATTCCGGAAGGCCGACGGGCGCGACGAACGGACCGCGCCCGGCCGGATCCTGCCTGAGCCGTGAGCCTGCTGAACAAGAAAACGAACAAGAGCCTGTGCGAGGAGGAAGCCTCATGAAACTCCAGTTCGCGATACGTTCCTGGTTCCTCGTGGTTGTCGCAGCGGCCGCGCTCGCGGCCACCGCGTGTGGCGGGGGCGCGCAGCCCCCCGCTCCCCAACAGGCCGCTCCGGCGGCGCAGCCGGCCCCCACGACGGTGTCCCCCGCTCCTGCCGCGGAGCCCAAGGCACCCGCGACCGAGCCCGAGAAACAGGTCGCGACCCCGGAGGGCCCCGCGACAACGCGCAAGCCGGCCGCGCAGCCCGAGAACCGGGATGCGGGGCGAAGCACGACGGAGCCGCCGTTGACACCGCCCGAGCCGCCACCCGCGCGCGAGCCGGTCATCAAGACCGTGCCGGCGGGGACGGCGATCGAGGTCTCGTTCCTCGACGGCGTGTCGAGCAAGGGCAGCCGGGCTGGCGACAGCTTCCGTGCGCGCGTGGCGAAGGACGTGGTCGAGGACGGGATCGTCGTGATCCCCGTCGGCTCCGTCGTGGTCGGGAGCGTTACCGAGGCGGTGTCGCTCAAGAAGATCGGCGGCCAGGCAAAGCTCGGGTTGGCGTTCGACAGGCTCGAGCTGACCTCTGGCCGCAACGCGCCGATCAGCGCCTCGTTCGCGGAAGCGGGAAAGAAGGAGACGGGCCGCGACGCCGCGACGATCGGAGGCGCCGCCGCCGGCGGCGCGCTGCTCGGGCGTCTCCTGAGCAAGGACAACAAGACGAAGGGAACGGTCATCGGCGCGCTCGTCGGCGCCGCCACGGGTACCGCGATCGCCGCCAAGACCAAGGGGGAGGAGATCGAGATCCCGGCGGGCACGGTC
Organism: Terriglobia bacterium; assembly: GCA_963790465.1. Lineage (GTDB taxonomy): Bacteria > Acidobacteriota > Polarisedimenticolia > Polarisedimenticolales > JAIQFR01 > JAIQFR01. The sequence continues at coordinate 4,636 of CAWBOP010000029.1, forward strand.
ATCACGTTGAAGCTCGATCAGGCCGTGCAGATCGCGGTGCTGCCGTGACCCGAGGAATCCTCGGGCTTCTGCCCTCGTGAGTCGCTCGGGCTGAAACCGCCTCGATGTCCCCCCGGGATGTCCTTTCGGGGGGACAACACCGATCGCGGAATCTCGCATCGCGGCGCAGTTTCCGATCCCGTTGCGTGGCCCACCGATTGCAAATCCTCCATCCGGCCGCACGAAATACGAGCCGCGGACACGCGGCGGCGGCCGATGGAGACACCATGAAGCGAACAGCGTCAGGTCTCGCGATAGCGGTGCTGGTCCTGGCCGCGACCGTGCCCGCCCACGCCCAGTCTCGCGGATCCCAATCGCCCGACAGCGCCTTCCAGTTCCGTCTCGGTGGGTTCCTACCGTCGGGCGGCGGCGAGTTCTGGAACAACAACGAGCGGGACTTCACGATGAGCGTCGGCGATTTCACCGACGCCGCGATCGGCTTCACGTACGTCGCGGGAATGAACAACCACATCGAAATCGGTTTCAACCTCGACTTTTACGACTCGACGGTCCGTTCGTCCTACCGCGACTACGTCGACCAGGACGGCTACCCGATCCTTCACGACACGAGACTGCGGCTCACGCCGGCGACCGTCGATCTGAGGATCCTCCCCGGCGGGCGCTACTCGTATCGCGGAAGGCGCGACCAGTACCGCGGCCATCAGCCGGTGCCCTACCTGGGCATCGGAGCGGGCTTCAAATTCTGGCGATACGAGGAGATGGGAGATTTCGTGGACTTCGACGCCGACCCGCCGCCCGTGTTCCCTGGCCATTTCTCCGACAGCGGCGTGGCGATCGAGGCCCACGTCCTGACGGGGCTCGAGCTCCCGATGGGCCCGAACTGGAACCTGGTCCTCGAGTTACGGCACTCGTGGTCGGAGGTCACCCCGAGCGGGGACTTCGCGGGACTCGGCAGGCTCGATCTCGGCGGCACCTCCGCCTTCATCGGCGCCGCGTTCCATTTCTGAAAGCCGACCCCGTCCCTTGCCGCGTCGTCAGAATCGGAAAAGAAGATAGAGCTGGTAGCCGTCCGTGGTCACATCGATCTTTCCCTCGCCCGTCTTCTCCGCCTCGATCCTCAGCTTCCGGTAGCCCGCGCCGAAACCGAGGAAGTGGAACGCGTAAACCTCGGCCCGCACGAGCGCTTCCCCGATTTTCGCTCGAACGCTGCCGACCTTCCAATTCGCGCCGGTGATCTCGCCGTACATGCGGAAGAAGCCGAGCGGCGAAACCTGCACGCTCGCGCCGAGTACCGGCACCGCCCCCTTCAGGGCGGCGGTCTCAGGGACGTCGAGGCCCCGGATCTCGCCCTGGCCGTCCACGAAATCCGCTCCCGCGAGCAACGCGACGTTGACGAGGTCCCGGTTGACGATCGAGTAGGAGTAATGCGCCTTGTAGAGCTTCAGGTCGAGCGCGGACCCGACGGGCGTTCCGGCGGGCAGCGTGAGGTCGCCGACCCGGATCGAACGGGCAAGGGTCGTGCGGCCGTCCAGCGACATCGAGAGGCCTGAAACACGCAGCCGGTGGCGTCCGAACGGGTGGAACCATGCGCCCACTTCGCCGACGACTTTCTTGCCGTCGAGTCCGGCGTCTCGGGTCAAGGAGAACGTGTCGCCGTCCTCCGCCCCGTCGATCCGGGCGTTTCCGGTGAGCGACTGAGACCACGCGTCCACGTAAACGCCGGCCCGGTCGAGAAGCGCCGCGTGGGCGGGGAGCCATGCCGCCGGCACCGACAGCAGGAGAACGGAGGTGGCGACGATTCGTTTCCACGATCTCATGGGACCCTCCTCGGATGGTGCGGGATGCGAGATTGTGCCGGCTCACCGCCCGGTCGGTTCCTCGGGCTCGCTCTCGCCGAGAAGCGCGCCGCTCTTCCGTGCCAGGGACTCGCCGACGTTGATTCCCTTGATGACCAGGTCGTCCGCGCCGAGAGCCCGGAGCCGGTCCCACGATTCGCCGTACATCTCGGACTCGTCCTCGGCGGTGAAGATCAGCACCGGGCACGGTTTGACCGGCATCTCCTCGAGAAGGGTTAGCCCGCTCTCCCCGTCCTCGAGCGTGAGGTCGAGGAGGATCAAGTCGATGCGCCCCGACGACAGCGCCGCACGCGCCTCCCGGAGCGACCGCGCGGTCTTCACTTCGTACTTCGGCGAGAGCGCGTCCTTCGCGATCTCGAGGAAGTAGTCCATGTCCTCCACGACGAGCACGATCGGCCTGGACGGGCCGGGCGCGGTGACGGCGCCCTTCGCGGAGGCGAAGTGCAGGCCGCAGCGCGGGCAGACGACCTCCGCGGCCGACGTGGCGGAGGGGTCCGAGGCCCGGGATCCCGACGAGGGAGTGGTTGCCGTCGGCGCCGGTCTCGAAGCGGGCGCGGAGGCGGGTAAAGGAGGGGATGCGACCGGCGGCGGCGAAGGCCGGGCGGCCAGCGGCGGCTGCTGGGAGGGTCCGGCGGAAGACGCCGCACGCTCGGGCAGATCGATCGACGTGCCGCACGCCTTGCACGGAACCCTCCCTCCGCCCGGGGGAAGCTTGGCCTCGTCGATCAGATAGCCTCGGCCGCACTTGGGACAACGGATCTCGAGTCTCACCGGCTGGCCTCGGCGAGCCGGGTGACGTACAGAAGGGGATCGACCGGGACCCGGTCCTTGCGGATCTCGAAGTGGCAGTGCGGCGTCGTCGCGTTCCCCGTGCGGCCGAGGTGTGCGATCGGCTGCCCTTTCTCCACCTTGTCCCCGACGCGGACGAGGACATCCTGGTCGTGAGCGTAGAGGGATTCGATCCCGTTGCCGTGGTCGAGGATCACGAGCTTGCCGTATCCGGTCCGTGTCCGGCCGCTGACCGTCACGACGCCGGCGCGAGCGGCGAAGATCTCCTGGCCGCGCTCGCCGTCGATGTCCACGCCGGTGTGCCGGTGCGTGCGGCGGCGCGCGCCGAAATAGGAGATCACCTGGCCACCGGCCACCGGCCATTCGAAGCCGGAATCGCGCGCCGACGGGGCCAGTTGCCTCGGCGCGGGCACGGGAACGAGTGGGATGGGCAAGGGGTAGGGCGGCACGTCGAGAACCGCCTTCGCACCCGGGACGAACAACTTCTGGCCGACTTCCAGGCGCGATGGCTCGTCGATGCCGTTCGCGCGCTGCAGGTCCGCCGGAGTCAGGCCGTACGCCCGCGCGATCCTCCAGAGCGTCTGACCCCCTTCCACCCGATGGAAAACTCCCTTCGGGGCGTCGGTATCTGCAGCGTCGGCGCCGGATGCGGTGCCGGTCGGAGCGCCGGCGGCATCGGTTTCCGGCGACACGGCGACGGCCTGCTCGGGCGCAGCCGCATCCGCGGGCAGACGGTGCGTCCCGGCACAACCAACCGCGCCCATCACCGCGGCGACGAGCGCAAGAACCCAACCCGCGCGCCGCGAGATCGAAAACGCCCACCCCCGAAAATGGAGATGTATCCCTGTTCGCATCGTAGGGACTATAAATCCCCGAAAGCACCGGGACAACCTCGAATTCGATACTAGCGCAAGTAAGGCGCAAATGGGGCGCTCGGCTTCTTGTTCGAAATCGTGGAGATTGCTCCTGGCGATGCGGTTCCCGAGCGAAGCAGGTGGCGGTGAACGAGAACCTCGCGTCTGCCATCGTCCGCGCTCGCCACGGGAAGTTTGAAGAAAAATCGGAATGTCCCCATAATCTCGGTGGGAGGTGGAGGTGCCATGCGGGTGAGCTGTTTCTCCTGGACGCTGGGTTGCGGTGCGGCGGCGCTGGCGCTGGTCGTCGCTGCCGGGTCCGAGGTTCGAAGCGCGCCCGGCGAAACACCGGCTCAGGCGCTTGCCGAGTTCGGTCAGGTGTTCCCGGCCGGAATCTATCCGAATCTCAATGCCGGAGCGGGCGGAGCGCCGAAGATCGATCTCAAGGACCTGATCGGCAAGAGGCCGATCGTGCTCTGTTACTGGATCCCCGACCACGTTCGTTCGGAGGACACCCTGAAGGAGGCCCAGGCGATAGCCGACGAGGCAGGGCCATCGAAGCTCGTGCTGTTCGGCGTCGCGACCCCTCCCGTCGGCAGCAGCCCCGCCACCGATGCCGATTGGGTCAGGAAGGCGAAGGATAGGATCGCCGCGCTCAAGATCCATATCCCGGTTCTCGAGGACGAAGGGTTCAAGATCGGCCGGCTGATCGGCGTGAGGAGCGTGCCGAGCCTTTCGGTCCTCGACGGAGAGGGCCGGCTCCGGATGGCGAATGCTGGGAGCCTCAAGCAGCCCCTCGAGTACAATCTGGATGTGGCGGCCGCGCTCCGCCGTGTCGCGGGCTCCGGCCAGCTTGGCACTTACGGCTCCCTCCCGACCTACTACCCGGCCACGGAGATGGTCGGAAGGAAGTGTCCGGACTTCGAGGCGCCGATCGTCGGCGGCGGCGCGCCGAAGAAGAGTTCGAGCCTTCTGGCCCCGGACAAGGTGAACGTCCTGATCTTCTGGGCGCAGGACTGTCCGCATTGCCGCAAGTCGCTCCCGGAGATCAACGCCTACGTCAAAGCGCATCCGGCCGGGATCAACGTGCTCACGGCCGCGAAGGTGCTGAACGACGCGGGACGGACACAGACCGAGGAGTTCTGCAAGCAGAAGGGGTTCGTCTTCCCGACGGTGCTGGACCAGGACCTCAGTGTCGGCCAGCAGTTCATGGTGACGTCCACCCCCACGGTATTCATCATCCGGCCGGACGGCGTGATCGATTCGGTCCTGTTCTCGGGCGAAACCGACTACGCGCCGATCTTCGAGACGAAGAAGAGACAACTTCTGAAGTCCTGAGCGAAGGTCTCAGGGAAGTCCGTCCCCCACGATTTGCGGCAAGCCTCCGAGGTGCCGGAGCACGCCCGGGGCCGGCGAGGCCGATCACTGGGGCCGAACAGCGTCCCTCCCGCGTCGAGAAGGACGAACGGACAACGCGCGAGGTGGAGGTCCTACCTGAAAAGGCGAAGGCCCCGCTCGCGGGGCCCTCGCCGGGACTTTCGACGAACGGCCGGTCAGGCGGCCGGCTTCTGGAACAGCGCCGCGTCCACGGGCGGGTCGACCTTGAACGACTCGAGCATCAGGGTGATCGTCTCCTGGCCGTCCACCTTGAACACCTGCTTGAACGCCACCATCCTCCCGTCCACCTCACGGTAGTCCGAGAAGAGGATCTCGATCTGGCCCGGCGCCCGGGTCAACGGGTTCTCTCCCTGGTGCGCCTGCTTCACGACCTTACCGTCGGGGGCCACGTAAAGACGGGTCTCGGCCCCCTTGTAGCCGATCGCGAGCACCTGGCACTTCGTCCCCGAGATGTCCTCCTCGCCGCCCGCCACCGCTTCCATCGCGGGGTCCGAGGCGTTGCGGACGAGAACGCGAAGGTCGCGGAACAGCTCCTTGCGCTGGTTTTCGACAACCGCAGCGGGAAGCTGAACGGTCTGTCCCCCGGCGAGCGCGAACCCCTCGTTGCCGTCGACGACGACGGTCTGGTCGCCCATCGGCGTCGTGGTGACCTCGCGCACCCTGTCCGGGAACACCAGGAGCGCGTTGCGCGACAGCTCCATGGGCTGGCCGCCCATGTTCAGCACCATCTTGGCGGTGAACTGGATCGCCTTGACGCCGGCGGCGTTCTTGCCGCCGAGGACCGCGGCCATCCGTGCCAGGATCCCCCGTCCCGCCTCGAGCGCGGCCGGGGTCCTCGATGCTTTCGGCCCCTTGTCCGGCGGCGGCGGGATCGCGATGTCGATCGTCGTGACCTTGCCGAACGTGGACAAGGGCTTGTCGAACTCCGCCGACTTGCCGACCACGAGCAGCGCGATCTGGTCGGGGTGGACGTACTTCCCGGCGACGCGCGCCACGTCCTCTCGGGTCACCTTCTCGATGTTGATCCGGTACTGCTCCAGGAAATTCGCCGGCAGCCCGTAGAAGGCGTAGAGCATCTGCTGGTTCAGGATCTTCGCCTTCGAGTCGTAGTTGAACACGAACGAGTTGAGGATCGAGTCCTTCGCGCGCTTCATCTCCACGTCGTCCGGAGGGTTGTCGATGATCCCAACGATCTCCGCCTTGACCGCCTCGACCCCTTGCGCCATCGTGGCCGACTTGGTCTGCAGGCCGGCGCGAAGGACGCCCGGATAGAGGTAGTCCGAACCGAGGCTCCCGGTCACGTTGTAGGCCAGCCCCTTCTTGGACCGGACGTTGCTGAACATCCGGCTCGCGAAGCTCCCCCCCAGGACCTCGTTCATCACCTGCACGGCGAAGTAGTCCGGGTTCTTCTTCTCGATCCCGAGGTGCCCCATGGTGACGTACGCCTGGTTGACGTCCGACTTCTCGATGAAGTACACGCCGGGGTTCGGATCCTTGCGGAACGAAATCGGAGGAACCGGCAAAGGAGGCGATTTCTTCCAGTCGCCGAAGACCGCGCCGATCTTCTTCTTCATCTCCTTGGAGTCGAAGTCGCCGCTAATCCCGAGGTACACGTTGTTGGGAACGTAGTACTTCTTGTGCCACTCCGAGAGGTCTTCCCGGGTGACGGCGGCGATGGTGGCGTACTCCTCGATCCGGCCCAGAGCGGAGTCCTTGCCGTAAATCAGCCGCGGGAACTCGCGATACAGGATCCCCATCGCGTTGTCGTTGCGGCGGGAGATGCCGGTGTTCGCCTGGACCTTGGCGAGGTCGAGCTTGTCCTGGGCGAACACCGGAGCGCGGAGCACCTCGGCGAAGACCTTGAACAACTCGTCGAAGTTCTCCTTGAGGCAGTTCATGTTCGCGCCGCCGGAATCGTCGCCGATGCCGGTCTCGATGGAGGCCGCGCGGTTCGCGAGGAAGTCGTCCAACTCGTCGCCGGTCATGGACGGAATCCCGCCGGTTCGTTGGACCGTGCCGACGAGCCCCGCGAGGCCGGTCTTTTCCGCCGGCTCCCAGGCGGAGCCGGTGCGGATATTCGCGTTGACCTGGATCAGCGGCAGCTCGTGGTCCTCCATCAGGAACACGGTCATGCCGTTCTTGAGAACGTAGATCTCCGGCTTCTCGATCTTGAACTCGGGAAGCACGGGGTACTTGATCTCCTTGTAGTTCCGGACCTGGGCCGCCGCCGGAACGGCCAGGAACGCGGCGAAGACCGCCGCGGCGATCGCGACACGGAAGCGCGTGGTGCTCATGTTCCGCCCTCCCCTAGTTCTTCGCCGACGGGGAGTCGGTGTTCACGATCATCCCCACGGTCCGGTTGGTCGGGACGAAGGTCGCCTGCGCCACGCGCCGGATGTCCTCCTTCGTCACCTTGTCGATCTTCTCCACGGCTTGGAACAGCTCGCGCCAGTCGCCGTAGAGCGACTGATGGGTCGCGAGTGCTCCGGCGATCCCCTGGTTCGACTGGAGTCCCCGGATCAGGTCGGCTTTCGCCCGGGTCTTGACCCGCTTCAGCTCGTCGTCCGCCACCGGCTCGCTCTTGAGTTTCTCGATCTCCTCGCGGATCGCCTTCTGCACCTCGTCGTTCGTGTGGCCGGGAGTCGGGATCGCGAAGAACAGCATCAGGCTCGGGTACTTCCTGCCGGGGAAGCCGGACATCGCCATCGCCTGGGCGGCGATCTTCTTGTCGCGAACCAGGCTGCGATAGAGCCGCGAGGAGCGGCCCGAGGACAGGACGTCGGAGATCGCCGAGTAGACCGCGTCGTCCGGGTCGGTCGTGGACGGCCGGTGGTATCCCTCGACGTAGATCGGCTGGGCCTTGTCGGGGAGCGACACCGTCTTCTCGGCGATCTGCTTCGGCTCCTCGGTGCGAAGCGCGGGAGGCCGGGGCGCCGCGGGAAGCCGGCCGAAGTACTTCTCGAGGATCGGAAGGATCTCGGCCGCCTTGACGTCGCCCGCGATCGCGATGACCAGGTTGCTGGGGACGTAGTAGGTCCGGCGGAACCGATCGGCGTCCTCGCGGGAGAACGACGCGAGGTCGCTCATGTAGCCGACCACCGGTTGATGGTAGGGGTGCGCCTGGAACGCGACGGAGGAGAACTGCTCGATGAGCCGTCCGATCGGCTGGCTCTCGGTCCTGAGCCGCCGTTCCTCCATGATGACGTCGCGCTCCTTGTAGAACTCGCGGAACACCGGGTCGAGGAACCGCTCGGACTCGAGGTGCGCCCACAACTCAACCTTGTTGGCGGGGAGCGAGTAGAAGTACACGGTCTGGTCCGCGCTGGTGCCGGCGTTCATGCCGACCCCCCCCTCGCGGTCGATGATCTCGCCGAACTCGTTCTTGACGATGAACTTGTCCGCCGCCTCCTGGGCGTCCTTCCAGGCCTTCTTGAGCTCGTCGAGCTTCGCCGGGTCCGTCCCGCCGATCTTTTGCCGCGCCCCGTCGTAGGCGTGGTACGCCTCGTCAACCTTCTGGAGCGCTTTCTGCTCGGCCGGCCAGTCGTTGGTCCCGATCGTCGTGGTCCCCTTGAAGGCCAGGTGCTCGAACATGTGGGCCATCCCGGTGATCCCGGGGACCTCCTGCGCCGCCCCCACTCCCGCGTACGTGAAGAAGGAGACCACCGGGGCCTCGGGACGTTCGTAGATCAGGAACGTCAGCCCGTTCGCCAGCTTGTGCTCGGTCACCTTCTTCTCGAAAGAGGCCAGGCCCTGCGCGGTCGCGGGGAGTGCCGCAAGCGCCAGGACGCAGGCCGCGATCCAGAAGACCCGCGAATACATCCTTGGCTTCATACCTACCTCGCACGCCGACCCGTAGCCCTCCTTGCGAGGGCTCCCTCGGCCGGCGGTTCGATCCGTTTGAAAAAGGAAGTCTACGCCAAAAGGACCGGCGCGCGAACCTCGTTTCGACCCCATAATGGGGGAGGGGAACATGCTGTTCCGGCCTGCACCTCGATTCGAGGGCCTCCCCGCCGAGGCGTTCGAGGCCTTTGCGATTCCGGACCGCGAGAAGCGGCGCGGGGCGATCCTCGCGGGTTTTCACCCGGCTCTCAAGCTCCTCGGGGAGGATCTGCTCGAGTTCTTGACGCCGCTCACCCGCGCTCCGCTCCACGCGCACCTTCCCCGCCTCGACTGGCCCGCGGGATACCAGCCGTTCTGCACCTGGCTCGCGATCTCGCATGAGGCGCACGGCTACCAATCGGCGCCCCAGCTCAATGTCGGCGTCCACCGGGACCACCTGGCGGTGCGTCTCGCCTGGGACACGGCCTCCGCCGGCTTCGGGCGGTTCGAGTTCCTGTGCCGGCATGGCGGCCTCGGACGGGCGCTGGCGGAGACGGCGCGGGGACAAGGGCTCGAGTTCCGGGTCTACGCCGCGGCCCCGTGGCCCGCAGGGTCGCGGCGCGTGTTCGAGTCCGCCACGGACTGGGCCGGGTCGTTCGACGAGGTGCGCCGTCGCGGGGTGTGGTGGGAGATCGGCGCTCGCTACGATCTGCCGACCGCCGCCGACAGCGTGGCCGGAGGGCGTCTCGTGGACGAGGCTGCCCGGATCTTCACCGCGCTCCTCCCGCACCTGGACCGGATCGTGGGGATCTCGCCCGACGCGAAGCGCGGGACCGAGGCGAAGTAGAGTGGAAGTAGAGTGGGGGAGCGCAGTCGTATCCGGATCCACGGCATAGGAGCACGGTCATGTCGAGATTCCCGGCCTTCGCTCTCTTCGTCTCCATGGCGATCGCATCCGCCTCCTGCCGCAGCGGCGCGGATCCTTCGCTCATCGTCGCGTCGGGTCACGTGGAGGCGACGGACGTTCGGATCTCCACGAAGGTCGGAGGGAAGCTCGAGTCCTTTCCGATCCGCGAGGGGGACCGCGTCGCGGTCGGCCAGGAACTGGCCCGGATCGACACGACGGACATCGCGCTCGCCCTCGACCAGGCCAAGGCCGACCGCGGCCAGGCCGACGCGGAGCTCAGGCTGCGCGTCGCCGGCTCGCGGAAGGAGGATGTCGCCGAGGCGGAGGCGCAGGTGTCGCTCGGGCAGGCCGACCTCGTCGGCGCGCAGAGGGACCTCGACCGGCTGCAGGGACTGCTCGACGCCGGCTCGGGGACGACGAAGTCTCGGGACGACGCGCTGACGCGGCGCGACGGCGCCGGAGCGCGGCTCGACGCCGCGCGGGAAACCCTCCTCAAGCTTCGGGCCGGCTCCCGTCCGGAGGAGATCGACGCCGCGCGTGCCCGTCTCGCCGCGTCCGACGCGCGCATCGCGCAGCTCGAGCAGCAGAGAAAGGACGCGGTCATCACCAGTCCTCTCGCCGGCGTCGTGACGGAGAAGATCGCGGAGCAGGGAGAGCTTCTTCCCGCCGGCGCGCGGCTGTGCGTGATCACCGACCTCGGCGACGCGTGGCTCACCGTTTACGTCGCCGAGACCGACCTCGCCCGGATCCGGATCGGCCAGGACGCCGAGGTGGCGACCGACGACGGACAGAGTCGGCAGGGGAAGGTGACGTTCATCGCGTCGCGGGCCGAGTTCACGCCGAAGAACGTCCAGACCCGCGACGAGCGGGTGAAGCTGGTCTACCGGGTCAAGGTCGCTCTCGAGAACGCGGACGGCCTGTTCAAGCCCGGGATGCCGGCGGAGGCGCGTCTCCGCGCGGCCATCCGATGACCGATCCGGCCCCGACGATCTCCCTCGACGGGGCGGTGCGCCGCTTCGGCGGCCTGACCGCGGTGAACGCGGTGTCGTTCGAGGTCCGCCGCGGCGAGATGTTCGGGCTCATCGGGCCCGACGGCGCCGGGAAGACCACGACGCTTCGAATGGTCCTCGGTCTCCTCGCGCCCGACGCCGGGACGGTCCGGACCTTCGGCCTCGATCCGGTCCGCCACGCGCGCGACCTGTCGAGCCGAATCGGCTACCTCTCACAGCGGTTCTCGCTCTACGGCGATCTCTCGGTGGACGAGAACGTCGCCTTCTTCGCCGAGATCCACGACGTCCGCGGGTGGAAGCCGCGCCGCGACGAGCTGCTCGACACGCTGCGTCTCACCCCGTTCCGGGAGCGGCTCGCCGAGCGGCTCTCGGGCGGCATGAAGCAGAAGCTCGCCCTCGCGTGCAACCTCGATCCACACGCCGGAGCTGCTCGTGCTCGACGAGCCGACCACCGGCGTCGATCCGGTCTCGCGGAGGGACTTCTGGAAGATCCTGGCCGGACTACAGCGAGACGGGATCACGATCCTGCTCACGACGCCGTACCTCGACGAGGCGGAGCGGTGCCGCCGCGTCGCGCTCATGAGCCGGGGGCGGCTGCTGACCGTGGACGAGCCCGACGCGCTCCGGACCGTGTCGGGCGCCGCCATCGTCGAGGTGATCGCTTCTCCTCGGCGGCGGGCGGCGGACGCTCTCGCGGCGATCGCGGGGGTTGCCGACGTCGAGTCGTTCGGCGAGCGGCTCCACGCCACGCTTTCCGGCGTGGATCCCCGCGCGGCGGCCGGCGCGGCGCGCCGGATCGCCGGCGAACTCGCCGCCGCCGGGATCGACGTGGAATCGGTCCGGCCCACGATCCCTTCGCTCGAGGACGTCTTCATCGCACGGATACGCGCCGCCGAGGCCGAGGCGGGCGCGAGTGGAGAGGTGCCCCGATGAGCCGCTCGATCGCCCGCACGCTGATGCTGTGGCTCGCGGTCCTGCCCGCGCTCGCGTCGCCGCCGGCGGAACCTGCCGGCGCGGCGGCGACAGGGTACGAAGAGGCGCCGACTGAAACCGCCATGAGTCCTGCGCTGCGCCTCACCCTCGCCGAGGCCATCGCGCGGGCGCGGGAGCAGTCGCCGAGAATCGCCCAGCTGCGCGCGCTCGAGACCGCAGCCGGCGCGGGGCTGGCCGGCGCGCGAGCGCAACGAATCCCCTCGGTCGACCTGACCGCCGGCTACACGCGCAACTCGGACGTCCCGGAATTCGCGCTGCCGCCCCCGATCGGCCGCACGATCTTCCCCAATATCCCGGACAGCTGGAGAACCCGCCTCGGGGTGACGGCACCGATCTACACCGGTGGCCGGATCGAACACGGGATCGAATCGGCCGCACACGAGCGCGAGGGGGCTGCCAGGGACGTCGAGACCGGCGTGGACGATCTCGTCCTCGAGACGACGTCGGTCTACTGGTCCATCGTCACCGCCCGGGAGAGCGCCCGCGTGCTGAAGGAGGCGCTTTCGGCGTTCGACGCCCACCTCGCCGACGCGAGGAACCGGGAGCAATTCGGAATGGCGGCGCGCAACGAGGTGCTGGCGGTCGAGGTGGAGCGCGACCGGGCGGACCTGTTCCGCCTCGAGGCGGACAACGCCGTCGAGTTCGGGAACGCGAACCTCGTCCGTCTGCTCGGCCTTTCGCCCGGGTCCCGCGTCGAAACGACGGAGCCGCTCGTCGCTCCGGACGTCCTGCCCGAGGACCTCGAGAAACTGATCCAGTCGGCGCTGGCGGCGCGCCCCGAGCGGAGGGCGCTCGGCGCGAGGCTCGCCGCAGCCGAGGCGAGGACGGCCGCGCAGCGCGCCTCCCGGTCCCCGCAGGTCAACGCGTCCGCGGCTTACGATTACGCGAACCCGAACTCGAGGATCCTGCCGCCCGAGGCGGAGTGGAAGGCGACCTGGAACGTCGGGGTCGGCCTCTCCTTCAACGTCTTCGACGGCGGGCGGACGTTGGCGGCCGTCGCGCAGTCGGCGGCGCAAACGGACGCTATCCGCAGGCAGCTTGACGATCTCGACCGGCGAATCCGCCTCGACGTGACCGCGCGAGCGCTCGACGTGAGGACGGCGCTCGGCGCCGTGGAGGTCGCGTCGCGGAGCCTCGTATCCGCCACGGAAAACCGGCGCGTCACTTCCGACCGCTACAAGGAGGGAGTCGGCCTCTCGTCGGAGCTTCTCGACGCCGAGGCCGGCCTGCTGCGGGCCGGGCTCGACCGGACCGCGATGCTCGCGCGGCTGAGGGTCGCGCTCGCGAGTCTCGATCGGGCGGCCGGGAGATAGCGATGCCCCGTGCGCTCGAAGTTCGTGGGCTCACGAGGCGTTTCGGCGCGTTCACCGCCGTGGACGGTCTCACGTTCGACGTGGAGGCAGGGGAGGTGTTCGGCCTCCTCGGCAGCAATGGCGCCGGAAAATCCACCGCGATCCGGATGCTCGTGGGGCTGCTGACGCCCAGCGCAGGCATCGCCTCGGTGCTCGGGGTCGACGTCGGAAAGGACCCGGAGGGGGTGAAGCGGCGGATCGGCTACATGACGCAGCGGTTCAGCCTCTACGACGATCTCACGGTGAGAGAGAACCTGCGGTTCTTCGGCGGCGTGTACGGCCTCGCGGGAGAGGTGGCCGCGGAGAGCGCGGCGACCGCGGTCGCGATGGCCGGGCTCGAAGGGAAGGAAGACCTGTTGACCGGTTCCCTTGCCGGCGGCTTCAAGCAGCGGCTCGCCCTCGCCTGCGCGGTGCTGCACCGGCCGAAACTCGTGTTCCTCGACGAGCCGACCGGCGGGGTGGACCCGATCTCCCGCCGGCGGTTCTGGAGGCTGATCGACGCGATGGCGGGGGAGGGGGTCACGGTGATCGTGACCACCCACTACCTGGACGAGGCGGAGCACTGCGCGCGGATCGCGCTCATGCACGCGGGACGGCTCGTCGCCCTCGGGAGCGTGCGGGAGCTCAAGGAGGTGTTCGCCGGACGCGCGGTGATCGAGGTGAGCGCGCCGAGAGTTTCTCGACGCCTACCGCCGGCTCGAGGGGGAGGCGTGGGCGCTCGAAACCTCGGTGTTCGGGACGCGGCTCCACGTCGTGGTGGACGATGCCGAGGAAGGGCGGCGGCGGATCCTCGGTACGCTCGAGCGCGACGGCAACACCCCGGCCGCCGCGGAGCGGATCGTGCCGTCTCTCGAGGACGTGTTCATCCACACCATCGAGCGCGAGGAGGCGAGGCGCGCGGCGGGGAGCGCCCGGTGAGGAAGATCTGGGCGGTCTCGGTGAAGGAACTGCGGCAGGCGTCGCGCGACCCGTTCGAGCCTCCTGCTCCTCCTCGGCATGCCGGCGATGATGCTTCTCCTCTACGGCTACGCGGTGAACTTCGACGTGCGGCACGTCCGGCTCGCCCTCCTGGACCGGGACCGGAGCGCCGCGAGCCGCGATCTCATCGCCGCGTTCGTGAACTCGACCTACTTCGATCTCGTCGCGGACCTCCCCGCCGGCGCCGACCTCGATCGGGTGTGCCAGCGTCGCATCGCGAAGGCGATCCTGGTGATCCCCGAACGGTACGCGGACGACCTGGCCGCGGGGCGGACGGCGAAGGTTCAGTTGATCCTCGATGGGAGCGACGCCAACACGGCCACCACCGTTCTCGGCTACGCGTCGGGTCTCGTCGCGGCGGCGAACGCCGCGCTCGCGCGCGAGGGGACGGGAGGGACGATCGATGCCGTGCCGATCGGCTACGAGCCGCGGGTCTGGTACAACCCGGAGCTGCAATCGACCCTGTTCCTGGTTCCGGGGCTCATCGGCTTCATCATGATGGTCACCGCCGTGCTGTCCACCGCCCTCTCCGTGGTGCGGGAGAAGGAGCGGGGGACGATGGAGCAGCTTCGCGTGACGTCTCTTCGTCCCGGCGAGCTCATCGTCGGGAAGACGCTCCCCTATCTCGGCATCTCGCTCGCGGCCACCGCCGTGATCCTCGTCGCGGCGAGGCTCCTCTTCGGGCTGGCGGTGCGCGGCTCGTACCTCGATCTGTTCCTCGCCACCCTCCTCTACCTGATCGGCGCGCTCGGGTGGGGGCTGCTCGTGTCGAGCTTCGCGGGGTCGCAGGCGATGGCGTTCCAGATCGGCGTGCTGAGCTCGATGCTCCCCGCGATCTTCCTTTCGGGGTTCATCTTCACGATCCGCTCGATGCCGCTCCCGCTCCAGGCGATCACGCGGATCGTCCCGGCCCGGTACTACCTGGTGATCCTCCGCGGGGTGATCCTCAAGGGGGCCGGCCTGGGAGCGTACCTCCCCGAGCTGGGGTTCCTCGCGCTCTTCGCCTCGGGAGTCCTGGGGATCGCCTGGGTCCGGCTGGTCCGGCGGGAGGTGTGACCGTGCGCGTCCTCCTCCACGTCATCGTCAAGGAATTCATCCAGCTCCGCCGGGACAAGAAGATGATCCCCGCGCTCGTGATCGGTCCGATCATGCAACTTCTGGCGCTCGGCTACGCGGCGAACATGGACGTGAAGGAAATCCCGCTTCTGCTGGTGGACCAGGACCGGACGCGGGCGAGCCGCGCGCTTCTCGACCGTTTCGAGGGGTCCGGATACTTCCGCCTCACGGGGACCGAGGACCGGGTGGGCGCCGTCGAGCCTTGGCTCGTGGGGGGGAAGGCCCAGGTCGCCCTGGTCATCGGCGCGGGATACGGCGAGGCGGTGGCCGCCGGCCGCGCGCCGAAGGTCCAGGTCATCGCCGACGGGAGCGATGCCAACTCGGCGGTCGTCGGCCTCGGCTACGCTTCGAGAATCGTCGCCGCGGCGGGTGCCGAGATGGCGGCGGGCCGGAGGGAGGCGGCGGGAATCGCGCCGGTGGCGGTGGGCGGCATCGAGATGGTCCCGCGGGTCTGGTACAACCCGGACCTCACGACGCGCTGGTTCTACATTCCAGCGATCCTGGCGATGACCCTCATGCTGATCACCATGATCCTCCCGTCGGTGGCGGTGGTCCGGGAAAAGGAGATCGGCACGCTGGAGCAGCTGAGCGTTACGCCGGTCCGCCCCTGGCAGATGATCCTCGGCAAGCTGTTCCCGTTCGCGGCGATCGGGATGCTCGACTTGGTCCTGGTCTCGGCGCTCGTCGTGTTCCTCTTCCGGGTGCCGCTCCGGGGCTCGTTCCTCCTGCTGGCGCTGCTGACCGTGCCGTTTCTGATGACGACCCTCGGCCTCGGCCTCTTCGTGTCCGCGCTGGTGCGCACGCAGCAGCAGGCGATGATGACGTCCGCATTCGTGTTCATGATGCCGATGATCCTGCTCTCGGGGCTGATCTTCCCGATCGAGAACATGCCCGCCGCGATCCAGTACGGGACCGTCGTGATCCCGCTGCGGTACTACAACCTCATCGTCCGTGGGATCTTCCTGAAAGGTTCCGGGATCGACGTGCTCTGGCCGGAGGCCGCGATCCTCACCGGGATCGGGATCCTGGTGCTTGCCTTGGCCTCGATGAGGTTCCGCAAGAACCTGGACTGAAAGGCCGCCGGGCCGGGTGCGCTCCGGAGCGGGGCGGCCGCGGCGGCTCTCCGCCTCCGGATTCCGCAATGGAAACCTCACGTAAGCACGGCAGTCCTCTGCCTTGCTTGCGTGAGGTCGCCGCCACCGTTCGCAGGGATCGGAGGACCGATCTCTGCGAACGGTGGTTGCTTTTGGCAATCCCGACCCGAGCGGGGTTTCGACTCCGGACTCTTAACCCGGATCCTTCATGAAGAACCTACTGAGACCGCGTATCGGAACACGCTCCCTGGGACCGTCTCCTGCGCTCGGTCCGTCTCGGACACCTCGTGTACGTGCGCTGAGCCGTCCTGTACCCCTGCTCGGAAGCGCGGTATATTTCCGGCCGGCGGGAGCCCGGCGGGTCTCGCCGTGCCGGAGATGCCATGCGGGGGAAGCGGCGGCGGTCGAGGGGGATGCTCAGCGGGATGATCAAGTCTTCCAGGGAATCCCCCTACAAGAAGAAGTCCATCGGGAAAAAGATCGGGTTCTGGATCGGCGCGACCGCCATCGTCGCCGCGAGCGTGGCCGTACTGGCCGGCCTGCTGTTCATGGTGATCAACCCCGACCTCGGCGTGATCAAGAAAGAGGGAGACTTCGAGGTGGCCGAGGTCAGGCAGACCGCCACGGGGTTCCTCGCCGAAGAGAAGGCGGTCGCGGCCGCGTGGATCACGATCGAGCGGCAGAGGGTCCAGATCCCCCTCAGGGCCGACAACCGGGCCGGTGTCGAGCCCAAGAAGATCCTCCACGTCAATTACACGTTCACCCCCCGCCTGGGTCTGGTGAAGGTCGAAGGCTGGACTCTCAAGCCGTAGGCGGCGGGTCCCGCCGGCCTCCTGGAACCTCCGGGCCTTGCCGGCCGTACCATTCGCCTGAACACAACCGATGGAGGCGACCATGGCACGACGCCCTTGCGCGCTGCGACTGGCCGGGTTTTCGATGCTCGTCCTTCTGCTTGCCCTTCCCGCCGCCGCGGGAAGCCGGATCGAGAAGAGCCTGACCCTTGCCCCCGGCGGCAAGCTGGTCGTGAACGCCGAGGCGGGAGGCATCTCGGTCACCGGGAGCGACGAGCCCGGCGCCCGCATTGTTGTCACCTCGACCTCGGACGATCTCGAGAAGCGCTACAAGTTGGAGTTCGAGGAAGCGCCTGGCGAGGTGCGCGTCACCGGCAAGAAGGCCGATCGCGGCTGGACTCGCGGCCTTTCGGTCCACTTCGAAATCCGTGTCCCGAAAGCGACCGGTCTCTCTCTCCGTACGTCGGGAGGTTCCATGGAGGTGTCCGCTGTCGAAGGGACGGTCGCCGTGAACACGTCCGGCGGCTCGATCTCGATCGTGGAGTTGGTAGGGAACCTCAAGGCGAATACGTCGGGTGGAAGCATCTCGCTCCGACAGGTCAAGGGGAGCGCCGTCGTGGAGACCTCCGGCGGGAGCATCGAGGCCTCCTCGATCGTGGGTCCGCTCGACGCCCACACGAGCGGCGGCCACGTCGAGGTCGTGGACGTATCCGGCGACGCGGTGCTGCGCACGTCCGGCGGCTCGATCCAGGCGAAGAACGCCGGCGGCCGCGTGATGGCCGAGACGTCCGGCGGCTCCGTCGACGTGTCGTTCGCGCGGGGAAACACCCGGGGGGGCGACCTCGAGACCTCGGCCGGCTCGGTTCACGTGACGGTGGACGCCGCCGCGAATCTCACGGTGGACGCCAGCACCTCCGCCGGCCGGATCTCGACCGATTTCCCGCTTCAGGTCACCGGCACCATCGGCAGCTCGAGCGTGCGCGGGACGATCGGCAAGGGAGGCGAGGCGCTCAGGATCCGCACCTCCGCGGGATTGATCGAGCTGAAGGCCTTGAAGTAGGGAGCGGGTGATCCAACCCATCTGAAGGTGTCCCTTCGCGGCGCGATCCGCGCGGGAAGTTCCAGACGGCGCAGGGCGTCCACTCGCACGGATCGACGCATTGCGTTCCCGCGACGGACAGGAAGATAATCCCGCTCTTTGCCGAAATGTGTAGACCGTCGTGGATCCAAGCTGCCCTCGCCAGTCGAGCCCGGGCAGTAGCCTTCTGAACCTTGAGGATCAGATACTTGTGGTCTCGGTAACCTCGCCCGCGTCGGATCATCGAGCGGATGTTTCCGTTGATCGCCTCGACGACTCCGAAGGGCACTTTGTGATGACAGTAGGCGAGGATCCCATCGAGATGGCGTTGAAGCGCCCCCATGAGCTTCCATTGGCCTCCCTCGATCGGCGCCTCCGTACGGCGGCGGCCGCGGCCGCTCTCAGGGTGCTGTGAGGTTCCCAGGATCTCGCGCTTGCACGGAAGGAAGGTGCCTCATGGCCTTGAGCCTCGCCAGGATGGAGACGCCGGTGGGGGCGCTGCTGCTGTTCGCGGCGGACGGGTCGCTCTGCGGCCTGGCGTTCGAGGACCGGTGCGGCGGGCTCAAGAAACATCTGAACCGTCGGTTCGGCGGCCAGGTGATCGAGGAGGAGGCGGACCCGGCGGGGGCGGTCTCGCGGTTGACGGCGTACTTTGCGGGCGACCTCGACGCCATCGACGGCATCCACGCGGCCCCGGGCGGCACGCCGTTCCAGCAGGAAGTCTGGCGGGCGCTCCGGCGTGTCCCGGCCGGCCGCACGGTTTCGTACTCCGATCTGGCCGGGCTCTCGGGTCACCCGGACGCGGTCCGTGCGGTGGGTCTCGCGAACGCTCGCAATCCGGTGGCGATCGTGATCCCCTGTCACCGCGTCATCGGCGCCGATGGGTCCCTGACCGGCTACGGTGGCGGTCTCGAGCGCAAGGCCTGGCTCCTGCGCCATGAGGGGGGTCTGCTCTGATCGCGGGTGGCCGCGGACCGATCTCGGCATCCTGGCGGGTCGTCGCGTACGCCGGTGACGCCGCGGGGGGGATCCGCATCTCGAAGAGAGGAGCCGCCGGACGGCGGCCGGAGGAGCGAGCATGGAGATGACGATCGAGTTTCCCGGCGGGGACCGGGTGGATGCCGTCTTCGCAGGGCTAGAGGTCGCGACGAGCCAGGACGGTTCCGGGCCCTCTCCTTTCGATCTGTTTCTCGCGTCCATCGGGACCTGCGCGGGGTTCTACGTGTTGAGGTTCTGCCGCCAGCGCGGGATCCCGACCGAGAACCTCCGGATCCGCCAGCGCGCGATCGCCGGTCCCGTCAGCAAGATGATCGAGAAGATCGAGCTCGAGATCGAGTTGCCTCCCGGATTCCCCGAAACGTACCGCGAGGCGGTGATCCGCTCCGCGCAGCTCTGTGCCGTCAAGAAGCACCTCGAAAGCCCGCCCCGGATCGAGGTGCGAGCGGTCCCGGCCGGTGACGCCGCCTGAATCGCCGTCGTTGACCGGCCGGACCCGACCACGCGCATAATGGACCGCGATCGGAGCGATCCCGTGAGCGCCACGCCCACACCCAGGTCCGTCAAGGCGATCGGTTGGAGCTGCGTGGCGTTCGGCGCCTTTCTCCTGTGGGCCGCCGGCCTGTCGTTGCTCGTCTGGCTCCTGCTGCCGCAGGCGCTCGACCCCGCCGTGTCCGCACTCGGCTCCGAGTTGCCTCTCATGCGCTGGATTCGCGCCCACTGGACGGCGTACGCCCTCGCTCAGGGGGTTCTGGGAATCGCTCACGTCGCCGTCGGCGTCGGCTTCGTGAAACTGCGGGAGTGGGGGCGCGTATCGCTGGAGTCGATCTGCTGGTTGTTCCTCGCGGGGACGTTCGTTTCCACCTGGATGTGGGGAGTGGGGCCCTCCTTGGCGGGTGGCGATTCTCGGGAACCGCCTTCGATACTGTGGACGGTCGCCGGTTGGCTGTTCGTCGTCGCGCAGGTCGTGGGGCTGGCGCTGCTTCTTAGCTTCCTGCGCCGCAAGGCGACCCGGGCCGTCTTCGCCGGCGCGCGGCTCCGCGCGCCAACGGACCGAGGGATGTAACGACCGTCCAGGACACGGCCTCCTTTCGCGAACGTTGCGTCCGAGCAAACCCGCCGTTGCGGCCGGGCAACATATCCGGCGCGAACCGGCGGCGACGGGTCGCAATGCGCGTACTTTCCCCTTCGCAAGGGGGCGCGCGACGCCCCGCCGTTGCCGGATCTCAACGGCACGTGCCGCGCCATGTTCCTGAGGGGAAGCCGATGGTCATCCTGGCGGTGGACGACGAGCCGTTCCTGGCTGAATTGATCCAGGAAGCCCTGGAGCGCGAAGGGCACATCGACGGTCTAAAATTTTGTGGGACTTCGAAACCGAGAAGACGGAACGCGAGCCCGGATTATTCCTGAAGAACCGTAGCGAGACCGACTTCGGCGAGTTCAGTCGAGCCGCGGAGATGCCCGTCATGCTTGGCGCTCGCAGGACCGAGGACCCGACGCGTACTGTACCGTACGTGGAGGGTCCGAGGCCCGAGAACGCCGAGCAGGGCGGGCAGATACGCGGTCGCAGTAGGTTCTTCAGGAATAGTGCGGGCTAGAACAGCTGCCGGATCTCGGCGATCTCGTCCTCGATGTCCACCATGAGGGAGGCCATCTCGATGTCGGAGAGCTTGAGGCGGTCCACGCACGGGAGCTCGAGAAGCCGGAGGTGCGGATCGGGGTGCATGTGGGCCCCGACCTTCCGCGCGACGGCACACGCTGCCTGCACCCGCGCCACCAGCAGATCCGTCGCCGCTGCCGCCGGATCGTGGTGTTGCCGGGCGACCCGGCAGACCGGCTCGGGGAGCTTCCAGAATTCCAGGACCTGGGTCCCCAGCTCGGCGTGAAGCAGATCCATCAGGCCCTCGACCACAGCCAGAGTCACTTGCGGATGTCCTTGCTGCTCGAGATAGTCCACCGCGCGCAGCGTGAGGAGCCGGCCGGCGTCGTGAAGGAGGCCCGCAAGAAACGCCTCCTCGGCGTCGCCGCTCCCGGTACGGGCGATTCGCCTCGCGCAGATCGCGGTGGCGACCGCGTGGTCCCAGAGCGAGCGGAGGAGTTGCAGCCGGGCCGGGTCCGTACTGTGGAAGTTGCCTTTGTGAGCGACCACGACCACCACCGCACCGACCATCCTGAGGCCGAGTCTCACCACCGCCTGTCCGAGGTCGGTGACCGTCTGGAGGCCGCCGTACGCCGCGGAATTCGCGACGCGGATCACCGCCGCCGACACCGCCGCGTCGTTGCGGATCATGGCGGCGACCGCCTTCGCGTCGGCGTCTTCCGATTCGATCATCTTGCGGAGGCGAATCGTCAGCTCGGGAAGCGGTGGAAGCTCGACGGCTCCCGACGTGATGGCCGCGCGGACGTCGTCGGCTATCGAATGCGTGGCGGTCCCAGGCAACTCGATCACGGCTTCCTCCCGAGCCAGTCCGCCTCGCGGAGCGCGGAGGGGGGGCGGGCGTTCTGGTCACGCGGCGCTCCGGTCACCACCTCCGAGAGGGTGGTGGCGCCCGAAATGGCTTTCAGGATCCCGTCCTCCTGGAGGGTCAGGAATCCTGGCAGCTTTCGTGCGAGCGCCCGCAGCACCTTGGAAGGGGAGCGGTCCAGGACCGCGTCTCGGAAATCGTCGTCGGGCAGAAGCACCTCGTGGATTCCCGTGCGTCCCTTGAATCCGCTCCCTCCGCACTTCGGGCAGCCGGCCCCCTCGACCAGGCCGAAGCCGTCGAAATCCGATCGCTCGAGGCCGAGGAATCTCAGATCCTCGCGGGAGGCCTCGGCCGGACGCCGGCAATCCGGGCAGATCCTTCGGACCAGCCGCTGGGCGACGATGGTGTTCATCGTCGAGGCGACCAGGAACGGCTCGATGCCGAGGTCGAGAAGGCGCGCCACCGCCCCGACCGAGTCCTCGGTGTGGAGCGACGTGAACACCTTGTGTCCCGTGAGCGCCGATTCCACCGCCAGCCTCGACGTGAGGGGGTCGCGGATCTCGCCGACCACGATCACGTCGGGATCCTGGCGGACCATTGCCCGCAGGGAGTCGGCGAACGTGGGTCCGGTCTTCTCGTTGACCGAGCACTGGGCGATCCCCTCGATCACATACTCCACCGGATCCTCGCAGGTGATGACCTTGATGGACGGGTCGTTCACGTAATCCACGAACGAGTAGAGCGTCGTGGTCTTGCCGCTCCCGGTCGGGCCGGTGATGAGCACGAGACCGGTGGAGGAGCGCAGCACCACCTCGCGAAGGATCGAGAGGACCCCCGGCTCGAACCCCAGATGCTCCAGCGGGTGCAGGCCGCGCCGCCGGTCGAGGAGACGGAGCACGATGGTCTCGCCGAACATCGTGGCATAGATCGAGGCGCGGATGTCCACCTCGCGTCCCTCGACCTTGACGAAGATCCTCCCGTCCTGGTGGAGACGCCGCTCTGCGATGTCCGCCCCAGCGAGGATCTTCAGGCGGGAGAGCACCTTGCCCGCGAATTCCGCCGGCAGATCGGTGAGGTTGCGCATCACTCCGTCCACCCGGATCCGGACGCGCACCTTGCCGTTCATCGGCTCGATGTGGAGGTCGCTGGCCCCCAGTTCGATGGAGCGGAGCAGCAGGTAGTCGACGATCTGGACCGCCCCCTCGCCGCTCTCGTCGGCCGCTGGCGTCTCCTGGATCTCCCGGTACTGAAGCGATGTGCCGGCGCCGGTCGCTCCCTCGTCGCGCAGCCGCTCGAGCGTGGCGAGCGCTTCGGCGATCCGCGCGGACGGGGCGGCGCAGGCGTTGACCTTGACGCCGTAGATCACCGCGAGGTCCGTGAGGAGCTGCCGGTTCAGCGGGTCGCTCACGACCACGGTCAGGGTGCCGTCGACGATTCGGAGCGGGAGCGCCCCGTTCTTCCTCAGGAACGGGATGGAGGTCTTCAAGAGCAGCGCCGTGTCCACGAGGCCGACCTCGGGATCGAGGAGCGGGATGTCGTGCTTCGCGGAGACCGCCTGGAGGTACTGTTCCTCGGTGACCAGGCCGCCATCCACGAGGAGCGACCTCTCCGGCCGCCCCGGCGTTTTCCTGTGGGCCTCCTGGTAGGCTGCGTATCCTTCCTCGGTCACGAAACCGTCTTCGCGGAGGATGGACACCAGGTCGAGCCGCGAGCGATGGAGCTTGCTGATCCGCTCGTACTCGGCCCGGGCGAGCTGCCCCAACTCGACCAGGACCTCTCCGATCGGCTTGGGCTTCTCGAGGCGCGCCGCGATCCGCCGTGCCCGCTCGATCTGCTCCGGCGACAGGGCCGCCTCCTGGCGCAGCAAGGCGATCTCCCGCTCGAGCCGCCGCTCGCTGACGGCGTCGTGGAGGCATTCCCGAAGCTCGTCGGCGTCCCAGGGTTTCGTCAGGAAGCGCCGAACCTCCACCTGGTTCACCGCGGTCATCACCGTCTTCGAGTCGGACAGACCGGTGAGCATCATCCGGACCACGTCGGGATGGCGCTCGCGGACCTTGGCCAGGAGCTCGGCGCCGTTCATCCCCGGCATGGTCTGGTCCGAGACCACGACGTCGACCGGGCGGGTGGCGAGGAGTTCGAGAGCCTCGGGTCCTCCCGATGCGGTGAGCACCGTGAGCCCCTCGTCCTCCGCGAGCGTGCGCTCGATCGCCCTCAAAATGCCGGGCTCGTCGTCCACGAACAGGACCGTGCCCCTCATCGTGCCGCCCCCGCGGATGCTTCGAGCGGCAGGAGCACCCGAAACGTGCTTCCGCTTCCGGCAGCAGACTCCGCCTCGAGGCTTCCACCGTGGCTCCGGACGATGTCGTTCGAAAGGGCGAGCCCGAGGCCGGTTCCCGTGCCGGTTGGCTTGGTCGTGAAAAAGGGCTCAAAAATCTTCGAGAGGAGTTCCGGCGAAATGCCGCAGCCGGTGTCCCGTACCTCGACGACCGCCATGCCGCCGCGGACCTCGGTCGAGACCGTGATCGTGCCCCTCTCCGGAATGGCCTGGGCGGCGTTGACCAGCAGGTTGGCGATCACCTGGTGGATCTCGCCGGGACGGCACAGGACGGGCGGCAGCTCGCTCAGGTCGCGCACCACCTCCGCCTTGTGCTTGATCGTGTTCCTGCAGATCAGAAGGGCGCTTTCGAGGCAGGCGTTGAGGTCGGTCGGCACCGGCTCGGTCTCGCTCATCCGGGACATCGTCTTGAGGGCCGACACGATCTCCCGGATCCTCCGCATCCCGTCCCGCGAGTCCTCGACGAGGGGAACGAGGTCCTTCCGGATGACGTCGATGCGCGCAGCGCGGCCGGCTTGCTGGATCCGCATCCTCGCGCCCTGGAGATCCCGCGGCTCGGCGGGGGCCTTCTCGATCTCGCCCAGGGAGTCGAGAAGGCCGAGCAGCCTCGTCGCGTACATATGAAGCGTGTCGAGGTTGGATTGCACGAAGGCGACGGGGTTGTTGATCTCGTGCCCGATGCCGGCCGCGAGGACGCCGATGCCCGCCAGCTTCTCCGACTGCAGAAGCCGCTGGTGCGCCTCCTCCAGCTGTCGGGTCCTCTCCCGAACCTCCTGTTCGAGGTGGGACTGGAGGTACTCGAGCCGCCGCCGCCGGTTCCACTCCATGACCATCTGAACGCCGTGGCGGTGAAGCTCATGAATGCTGACCGGCTTGGCCGCGAATCCCCAGTCCTCTTCCCGCCCGCGAAAGATGGGAACCAGCCGGTCGAGGATCTCGCTCCCGGCGCCGGAGATCACCGTGCAGGCCATCCTCGGATCGACGCGGACGACGCGGGCGATGGTCTCGATGCCGTCGAGATTCCCGGAGAGCATCAGGTCGAAGAACCCGCCGCAGAACGGCCGCTCGCTCGAGACCGCCTCCTCGACCGCCCGTAGGGCCGCTTGTCCCGTGGACGTGGCGGTCACCTCGATCCGGAGATCTCCCCCTTCCGGCGCGTGGATGACGATCTGGTCGAGGACGTCCCTGTAGAGGTCGAGAAGATCGGGCTCGTCCTCGACCACCAGGAGCCGTGTGGAACTCGTCATGCGTCTCCCCGGATGCCCAGCAACGGCCGGAGTCTTGGCCCTGTGGCCCAATGGCCCGACCACCCCGGTTATCGGCCTGTTGGAACTCGACTTGAGGCGTGGAGACGCGCCCGGCGCCGTATCCCGACGCCGAATTCCAGCATCTCCTATAGCAAGGAATTGCTCAGCCGTCACGCAGAAGGGAGTCTGCGAGAACGGCCGTGACGGGGCCTTCCGGCGCGCCTGCGGTATGATGCATCGCCGGGGTGGCGCGGCTCGCGGGGCGCATCCTGGCGGAGACGAAGCCGTGAGCGCGAAGCCCGCTCGATCCGCCTGATGACGAACAGCCCGTCCAAGATCGACCGACTCACCCGCTACGGGATTCCGGTGGGCGGCAGGATCCCCCATGTGATGCCCTCGAATCCGCACAACCGGTTCTACCTCGAGACCCAAGCCGGCCGCCCCGGCCACTGGCTCGACGTGTCCGGGAAGCGGCGCCTCGAGGAGCAGAGCGACCCCGCGCGGGTGGAGGGGATGCCCGAGGAATGACCCAGGGCAGACCCGGCCCGAGACGGCCTGCCGCGCGGCTCGCGGCGGTAGCGGCGTGCCTGGCGCTGGCGTTCGGCGTTCCGGCGCTCGCCGACGTTTTCCGCATCCTGGACGAGGATCAGGAGGCCGCGCAGGCGCGCATCGACCTCGTCCAGCAGGCCCGCGTCTCCCTCGATGCCGAGTATTTCATCGTCGAGAACGACCAGGTATCGCGGGTCGGTCTCGCGCTGCTGCGCGATGCGGCCCGGCGCGGCGTGTCGGTGCGGCTGATCGTCGACGGCAGCTTCAACCGGATGTCGAAAGCGATCCAGGCGTACCTGGTGAGCCAGGGGGTCGAGATTCGGGAGTACCACCCGTTCCGGCTCACGAAACCCCGCTGGTGGACCCGCCGGCTGCACGACAAGCTCCTGGTGGCGGACGGCGCTCGGATGCTGACCGGCGGGCGCAACGTCGCGAACCCGTACTTCGGCTTCGGCGGGAGGAACTACGTCGACCGCGACGCCTTCGTCGCCGGCCGTGCGGCGGCGGACGCGCGGGCGTACTTTCACGATCTCTGGTACAGCGGGGAGGTGAGGGAAACGCGTCTCGGCGCCTTCGGCCTCTCGATCCTGTCCGCGGAGTGCGAGACGATCCCGCGGGAGGCGGAGCGGTGGCGCTGCGCCGAGAGGCGAAAGGTGGCCATCGAGGCGCACCACCGGGCGGAGCGTCTCCTGGACGAGGCGATGGTGGCGCTCCGGCTGGCGAGCTGGGTCCGCTACGACACCGGGACCGACTGGACCGCGGGAGAGCGCGACCTCGAGGATGTGAAATTCCTCCACGAGCCGGTGGGTCGCGCGGCGGACGCGCGGGGGATCGGCAACGAGTTGCTCGACCTGATGGGTTCCTCGTCCGCCTCGCTCACGATCGAATCCCCGTATCTCGTGCCGTCCCGGGCGTTCCTGCGCGCGCTCCGCGGCCTTCTCCGCCGCGGCGTGCACGTCAGGGTTTTGACGAACTCGCTGAACTCCACCGACAACCTCCTCGCGCAGGCCGGCTACGTCGGCCGGAAGCGGAAGCTCGTGCGGATGGGGGTGGAGATCTGGGAATTCCGCGGCCCCGAGTCCATGCACGCGAAGTCGGCGGTGATCGATGGCGAGACGGCGGTGGTGGGGACGTTCAACATCGACCCGCGGTCCGAGTACTTGAACACCGAGCTGGCCGTGGTGGCGGTCGACACGGATCTCTCGGCCCGCCTTCGCGCGTCGATGGACGCCCACCTCTCCCGGGCGTTCCGGATCGGCAGCGACGGGAAGCCGGTCGGCGAGAGCCGAAAACACCCGGGCGTGTCGTGCCTCAAGCGCTTCAAGCTCGGCCTCCTTCGGCTGCTCGCTCCGTTCATCCAGAAGCAGCTGTGAGAGATTCCGTCATCCGGCAGCCGCGCGCGGACATCCCCCCGGGGCGCACCCCGAGCGCGAGGCTGAGCTTGGCGCTCGCGAAGTGCAGCACGGCGGCGACGAGGAGGTCGCTGCCGCGGCAAGCGCCACCTGGGTCGGCATGGCGGGAGCCCAAGGGGGCATTATTTCACCTCGAGCGGAGTGCCATGGATCTCGGCCGTCGCAGGGTCGCACTCTCTGCCGGGGCGGTCGGCGACCGGGACTCTTGCAGGATCCTCGGGCTGGAAAGGCTGGAAATCTCCTATTGACTCGGGCACCTCGAGGAACGTATAAGGAAGTTATACACTCACGGGGTTAAGCATATGCCCCGAGGCGCTGGGTACGGTGGCGGAGCGTCCGACGCGGTTCGACGACACAACGTCGTCACGTCGAGCGGTAGTTTGCGCCTCGTTCGTCAAAGCGACATCTTCGCGTCGGCGGTGCGCGAGATCCTCGAATCGAGCCCGCTCCGCGAGGCGGGTTCCCAGCCGCTCACCCTGTCGCAGTTCCGCCTGTCCCTGCCGAAAACGTCACCCGGCACACGCTCGCGCCCTCAGTCCGAAGGAGATCTCATGAGACTCTGGCGAAAACCGCTCGACCTGGACCAGATCAAGATCCCGCACGGGGTGGTGCGCATCGTGGTCGACCGTTGCAAAGGGTGCGGCTTCTGCGTGGAGTACTGCCCGAAAGACGTTCTGGTGATGTCCGAGGAATTCAACCGCAAGGGGTATCACCCACCCGCGGTGGTCAAGAACGGGGAATGCGTCGCTTGCAACCTCTGCGAGATGATCTGCCCCGAGTTCGCGATCTACAGCGTGTTGCTGCCGGAAGCGGGGACGGTGGCCGCGGACGAAGACCTGCCACGGGAAGCCGACCGGCTCGAACCCGATGAGCAGCGGAGGAGGGCGGTCTCGTGAAAGCCGATTCGAGGGGCGTCCTGACCGGTACGCACTACCTGGACGGCGATTTTGCCTGCGGCGAGGGGGCGATGGCGGCGGGCTGCCGTTTCGTGGCCGGATACCCCATCACCCCTTCCACCGAGGTCGTCGAGCGCATCGCGCGCCGGTTCCCGATGATGGGGGGGCTCTTCGTGCAGATGGAGGACGAGATGGCCAGCATGGCGGCCGTCATCGGCGCGTCTTGGACCGGCACGAAGTCCATGACGGTGACCAGCGGTCCGGGTTTCAGCCTGATGATGGAGAACATCGGCCTGGCGGCGATGATGGAGACGCCGTGCGTGGTCGTGAACGTCCAGCGGGGCGGCCCGTCCACGGGGCTCCCGACCATGGTGGGTCAGGCCGACATGATGCAGGCGCGCTGGGGCTCTCACGGCGACTACGAGCTCGTGGCGCTGTGCCCTCAGTCGCCGCAGGAGGCGTTCGAGCTGACGGTGGAGGCGTTCAATCTCTCCGAGCGATACAGGGTGCCCGCCCTGGTCATGATGGACGAGTGCGTCGGGCACATGACGGAGAAGGTTGTCATCCCCCCGGCCGACCGGATCGAGGTCGTGCCCCGCAAGCTCACGTCCAAGCCGACGGACGAGTTCCTGCCGTACCGGGTGAGCGGCGGGGACGTTCCGGAGTTCGCCCGGGCGGGAGACGGGTACAAGTTCCACGCGACGGGTCTGACGCACGACGAGCGCGGCTATCCGGTCATGAGCGCGGAGTTCCAGGAAATCTGCGTGCGCCGCCTGGTGGACAAGATCCGGCAGAACGCCGACCGGATCGTGCGCTTCGAAGAAGAAGGAACGGACGGCGCGGACGTGGTCGTGGTGGCGTACGGGATCACCTCCCGTATTGCCCGCATGGCGGTCGAGCTGGCGCGAAAGAAGGGGGCTAAGGTCGGGATGCTGCGGCTGGTCGTGGTCTGGCCGTTCCCCGAGAAGCGAATCCGCGAGATCGCCGGCAGGGTCAAGGCCTTCGTGGTTCCGGAGATCAACTACGGCCAGATCGTGCTGGAGGTGGAGCGTTGCGCGGCCGGACGCGCCGCCGCGATTCTCGTCCCCCACGGCGGCGGGGGCGTCCACGATCCCAAGGACATCTGCGAGACGATCATGGGGGTGATCCGATGAGCTCCCTTCTCGAACGAGCCGAGGTTTCGCCGGAAGAGCATCCGATCGCTCCCTTCATCCGGATGGATCGGATGCCTCACATCTGGTGCCCGACGTGTGGCATCGGCACGGTCGTCAAGTGCTACGCGACCGCACTCCAAGAAACCGGCGTCGACCTGAACAAGGCGGCGATCGTGTCCGGGATCGGGTGTACGGGCCGGGTGGCGGGTTACATGAAGCTCGACGGGTTCCACGCCACGCACGGCAGGGCGATCCCGTTCGCGACAGGGCTGAAGCTGGGACGGCCGGAGTTGCTCGTGACCGTCTTTTCCGGGGACGGTGACCTGGTGGGGATCGGCGGCAACCACTTCATCCACGCCGCCCGGCGCAACATGGACCTCCTGGTCATCCTCGTGAACAACTTCATCTACGGGATGACCGGCGGGCAGAACGCGCCCACGACTCCGCCGACCGCGAAGACCTCGACGATGCCCTTCGGGAATTTCGAGCGCGCCTTCAATCTCCCCCACCTCGCCGCGAGCTGCGGGGCCACCTACGTGGCGCGGTGGACCTGTCTGCACGTCCGGAGGCTCACGAAGTCGATCTCCGAGGCGCTTCAGCGCAAGGGGTTCCGGTTCATCGAGGTGATCACGCCGTGCTCCACGCTGTACGCGCGCCTCAACAAGCTGGGAACCGGCCTGAGCCTGATGCGGTTCTACCACGACAACGCTGAGATCCGCCACGGTGCCGATACCCGGGAGCTGGGCATCGGATACCAGGATCGCGTGGTCTGCGGCAAGTTCGTCGACGAGGAGCGCCCGACCTACCTCGACATGATGCACGACTACTACCGAAAAGTCCTGGGCGACAAGTACGTGCCGATGCCTCCGGAAGGAGGGATGATCCATGGATAGGAAAGAAATCCGGGTCACGGGCTACGGTGGCCAGGGCGTGGTTCTCCTGAGTTATGTGATCGGCCGCGCCTGCGCGGTGCACGCCGGCATGCACGCCACGATGATCCAGAGCTTCGGTCCGGAGGCGCGCGGATCGGCATGCAGTGCGACGCTCGTGGTCTCGGACAGCGAGGTGCTCTACCCGTACATCGCGCGTCCCGACATCTTCGTGGTCATGTCCGGCGAAGGGTACGAGAAGTACGCCGACGAGCTCAAGGACGGCGGCGTCCTGATCTACGAGAAGGACCTGGTCCGACCGACCGTCAAAACGGGGCAGCGGGCCCACGGGATCCCCTCCACGCGGATCGCGGAGTCTCTCGGCCGCTCCATGGTTCAGAACATCGTGATGCTGGGCTTCTTCTCAGCGATCACGCGTATCGTCTCCCTCGACCAGATCCGGGAGGCGGTCAAGGTATCGGTGCCGGCGGGAACCGAGGAGCTGAACGTCAAGGCCTTCGACGCCGGCTGGGCCCATTTCGAGGCGCCGGACGCAGAAGATTCGGCGGCCAGGACCGAGACGGTGGCCGCCACCTCGGGACCGCGGTGAAATCCGACACAACTTTTCGGAGGCGCAGGAGCATGGACGATTCATCGGCGCGAGACGGTGGGGGGCGGGGCATCGGCACGGAGAAGAGAGCGCTGGTCGTCGGCGGAGGCATCGCCGGGATCCAGGCGGCCCTGGACCTCGCCAGTGCCCGCATTCGCGTGACCCTGGTGGAGAAGTCGTCTTCGCTGGGCGGCCGCATGGCCCAGTTGGACAAGACCTTCCCCACCATGGACTGCTCGATCTGAATCCTCGGCCCCAGGGCCATGGATGCCGGTCGGCATCCACTGATCGAGGTCGTCACGCTGGCGGAAGTCGTCGGCTGCGAAGGCGAGCCGGGGGATTTCCGGGTTCGCATCCGGAGGACCCCTCGGTACGTGCGTGAGGACCTGTGCGTGGCGTGCGGGCTGTGCGTGGATGCCTGCCCCCAGGTCGGCGGCAACGAGTTCGACGTCGGGCTCAAGGCCCGCAAGGCGATCTACCGACCGTTTCCGCAGTCGGTTCCGGCGGCTTACGTGATCGATCGGGAGGCCTGTCTCAACGACCGGATCCTGGTTTGCGACCGCTGCTCGAGGGTGTGCGACGTCGGCGCCATCGATTTCGACATGACGCCCCGCGAGACGGTCGTCCGGGCGGGCGCCATTCTGGTCGCCGTGGGCTTCGAGGAATTCGACGCCCGGAAACTCGGCCACTACGGCTACGGTAGGCTCCCCGACGTCGTCACCAGTCTCGAATTCGAGAGGATGCTCAACGCCTCCGGGGTGACGCAGGGCCACGTCGTGCGGCCATCCGACAGGAAGACCCCGAAGCGGATCGTGTTCATCCAGTGCGTGGGCGCCCGGGGGGAGGGCGGCCGCCCGTACTGCAGCCGCTTCTGCTGCATGAACGCGGTGAAGGACTCCATGCTGGTGCGGCAGCACGATCCCGAGGTCGAGGACGTGACCATCCTCTACACCGACCTTCGCGCCTTCGGGAAGGGGTTCGACGATTTCGTGAAACGCGCCATGGACGAGAAGAGCGCCGAGTTCATCCGCGGCCGCCCCGCGAAGGTCGAGCGCGCCGCGGATGGGAACTCGCTGGAAGTCCTGGTCGAGGACACGCTGGCGCATCGCCAGCGCCGCATCGGCGCCGACCTCGTCGTGCTGTCCGTCGCCGCGTCGCCGAACGTCGGCGCGACGACGTTGGCCCGCACGCTTGGGATCGCCACCGACCGCTACGGCTTCGTCGCCCGCCGGGACCCCGCGGTTTCGGCGGTGGAGACCACGCGGGAGGGCATATTCGCCTGCGGCAGCGCGGTCGGCCCCCAGGTGATCCCGGACTGCGTCGCGCAGGCCTCGGCGGCGGCGGCCCGGGCCCAGCTTTTTTTCACCGGAGACCGAGTCGAGGAGCATGCGAGGCCCGTTCCGCCCCTCGACACTACCGGTCCGCCCCGGGTGGGCGTCCTCGTCTGCCGTTGCGGACTCAACATCGCCGGGGTTCTCGATGTCGAGGATCTCACGCGCTACGCCTCCTCCCTTCGGGGTGTCGTCGCCGCGGAGAACCAGCTGTTTGCCTGCTCGGCCGGGGGCCAAAACTCCCTCGTCGATCTCGTCCGGGACCACGGGCTCAACCGCCTCGTGATCGCCGCGTGCACGCCGCGGACCCACGAGCCCGTCTTCCGAGAGACCTGCGCGCGGATCGGCTTCAATCCCTACCTCCTCGAGATGGCCAACATCCGGGACCAGTGCGCGTGGGTCCACGCGAGGCACCCGCTCGCAGCCCAGGAAAAGGCGCGAACGCTGATCCGTATGGCCATCGCGCGGGCCCGCCACCTCGAGCCGCTCCACGAAGGCGAGTCGCCGATGACCCGGTCGGCGCTGGTCGTCGGCGGAGGGATCGCGGGGATCCAGGCTGCGACCGACCTCGCGGTCCAGGGGATCCCGGTGACCCTGGTCGAGAAGGAAAGTCGGCTCGGAGGCCGGCTCCGTGAGCCGAGCCTGAAGCACCTCTATCCCAACATGCGACCGGCAGCCGAGGTTCTGGAGCAGAAGATCGCGCGTCTCGGGGAGAGCGGAGCCCGTGTTCTGCTGGAGACCGAGGTGGAGAACATCTCGGGTTTCGTGGGGTGCTTCGAGGCAACGCTCAAGGGGCGCTCCAGGGAGATCCTGCCCGTCGGGACCATCATTCTCGCGGTCGGCGCGGAGCTTTTCGACCCCCGGGGCGCCTACCGCTACGGCGAGCTTGAGAACGTGCTGACCAGCGAGGAGTTGGAGCGCGGGTTCTTCGAGGCCGGCGACGGACGGGTCGTGCGCGGCGAGCAGCCGGACAGTGCCGCGTTCATTCTGTGCGTCGGCTCCCGCGACCCGGACGGGTTCACCGGGTGCTCACGGTACTGTTGTCCGACGGCGATCAAGCAGGCCATTCAGCTCAGCCGGCGGGGGATCGATACCACGATCTTCTACCGCGACATCCGGACGATCTCGACGGGGGCGGAGGAGATGTACCGCGAGGCTCGAGAGTCGGGAGTGCTCTTCGTCCGGATCCCGCCGGGACGGAAACCCGAGGTCCTGGGCGAGGAACGGGCGCGGGCTATCCACTGCTTCGACGATCTGCTGGGGCGGGAGTTGGAAGTGCCGACGGACCTCGTGGTGCTCAGCGTCGGCATGAGACCGCGGCAGCCGGAGACGCAGCGGTTCCACGACATGCTCAAGGCCAGCCTCGGGCTCGACGGGTTCTTCCTCGAGCGTCATCCCGAGCTGGCGCCGGTGGAGACCGCGGTGGAGGGGTTGTTCCTCGCCGGAACGGTCCAGGGCCCCAAGGACATCGTCGACTCCGTCGCCCAGGCCTCCGCTGCCGCGGCGAAGGCCTCGGTCTTCCTAGCCCACGACAAGGTGAGGCTCGATCCCGCGGTGGCTGCGGTGGACGAGGCGAGATGCCGCGGGTGCGGCAGCTGCGTCGAGATCTGTCAGTTCCAGGCGCCCCGTCTCGCAGAGACCGCATCCGGCCTCTTCGCGGCGCACGTCAACGCGTCGCTTTGCAAGGGGTGCGGGACCTGCGCGAGCTGGTGCCCCTCGGGCGCCATCGCCTCGAGGCACTTCACCGACCGACAGGTGCACGCCATGATCGACGCGTTCTTCGCCGAGGAGATCGCATGACGCGGCGCGCTTCGGAGAAGCGAGCCGCGGCGGAGCAGCCTCCCGTCGCGGCGGCCCCATGGAACCCGAGCATCGTCGTGTTTGCGTGCAACTGGTGCTCCTATGCGGGCGCGGACACCGCCGGCGTCTCCCGGATCCAGCACGAGCCGCATTTCCGCATGATCCGGGTGATGTGTTCGGGGCGCATCCAACCGGGTTTCGTGTTGCGCGCGTTCGAAAGAGGGGCCGATGGCGTGCTGGTCTCGGGGTGTCACTTCGGAGACTGCCACTACGTGTTCGGCAACCACCGCGCGGTGGAGCAGTTCGAGAAGACGAAGAACGTCGTCCGCCTCCTGGGGCTCGAGAACGGACGGCTGCGGCTGGAGTGGATCAGCGCGGCGGAAGGGCCCCGGTTCGCGGCGGTCATCAACGAGTTCACCGAGGTGGTGCGCAAGCTGGGCCCGAGCCCCTTCGCGGGTCATGGCAGGGCGGCGTGAGCGGGGAAGGAGCGAAGGTGATGCCGGAACTCGCCGAGGCGTCGAAGAGGACCCGGGCGTGGGCCTGCTACGATTGCGGGAAGTGCACCGCGTCCTGCCCGATCGCCCGGGCGGGCGGCGACTGCAGCCCGCGGCGAAACGTCCTTGCCATGAACCTCGGGGCGACCGGCGGGGAGCCGGCGAGCGCCAGCCTCTTCACCTGCCTCACCTGCTCACTCTGCGACCGGCGCTGCCCCGCCCAGGTCGCGTACACCGACCTCGTGCGGAGCCTCAGGGAGCACGCCTTCCGCGAAGGGGTGGAACCGGAATGCCCGCACGGCGGGGCTCTTCAGTCCGCCATGCGGATGATGGCCAGGGGGGGCACGCGCCAGGACAGAATGGGCTGGTTGGGCGGCGACCTCAAAACCCAGCCTGCGGCCGGAAAGGTGTTCTACTGGACCGGCTGCGCGATGTACTTCGACGCCTTCTTTCCCGACCTCGGCCTCTCCATCCTCGACGGTCCGCGGGCGGCCGTGCGCTCGATGAACAGGCTGGGTGTGGAGCCCGTGATCTCGCCGGCCGAGCGCTGCTGCGGGCACGATCTCCTGTGGAACGGCGATCGCAACGCCTTCGACCTCCTGGCGAAGCACAACGTCGACCTGGTGGCGGGCAGCGGCGCCGACGTGCTTGTAACTTCGTGCGCCGAGTGCCTCCGAACGTGGAAGGCGGACTACGCGCCGCTCCTCGCGGGGAAGCCCTTGCGAATTCTCCACATCACCGAGTTCCTGCTCGAGCACTTGTCCGAGCTCGAACTAAGATCCGACGCCGGGGGGCGGGTCACCTACCAGGACCCCTGCCGGCTCGGTCGTCACCTCGGAATCTACGATCCTCCCCGACGGCTTCTGCGGGAGTTGCCCGGGGTTGCCCTGGTGGAGATGGGGCGGACCGGCCCCGCGGCGATCTGCTGCGGCGGGGGGACCTGGTCCCACTGCGACGGCTTCGCCAAGAAGATCCAGGTGGAGCGTTTGCGCGAGGCCAAGGCGACGGGAGCGGATGTGCTGGTGACGGCGTGCCCGAAGTGCCAGATCCACTTCCGTTGCGCCATGAAGGACCCGATTCTCGGGGGGGAGATCGGCCTCAGAGTTCGCGACGTGGCCGAGCTCATCGCCGACGCGCTCGGCTAGAGAGCCCAACTCGACGGGCTCGCGGAAAGGAGAACGATCGATGGCTCTCAATGCGACCGCCGCCGACCTCCGCATAGGCGTTTTCGTCTGCGATTGCGGGCTGAACATCGCCGGCACCGTGGACTGCGCGGCGGTGGCCGAGTACGCGAACACGATGCCGGACGTGACCTGCGTGGTCCGGAACAAGTACACCTGCGCCGAACCGGGCCAACAGGAAATCAGGTCGGCGATTCGCCAGCACAACCTGAACCGGGTTGTCGTCGCGTCGTGCACGCCGAGACAGCACGAGCCCACGTTCCGGCAGTGCGTGTTCGAGGCGGGCTTGAACCCGTACCTGATGGAGATGGCCAACCTGCGGGAGCACTGCTCCTGGGTCCACGCGGGCGACCGGGAGGGGGCGACGGAAAAGGCCAAGGACCTTGTCGCCTCGGCCGTCGCGCGCGCCCGCTTCCTCCAGCCCCAGGAGGAGATCACCGTGCCGGTCACGAAGGCGGTGCTGGTGATCGGCGGAGGGGTGGCGGGCATCGAGACCGCCATCGAGCTGGCCGACGCGGGGCACAAGGTGATCCTGGTCGAGAAGGAGCCCTCCATCGGTGGGATCATGGCGCAGCTCGACAAGACCTATCCCACGATGGACTGCTCGATATGAATCCTCGGGCCTAAGGCCATCGATGCCGGTCGGCATCGAAACATCGAGCTCCTGACGTACAGCGAAGTCGAGCAGGTTTCCGGCTTCATCGGGAATTTCAAGGCCACGATCCGCAAGAAGGCCCGATACGTCGATCCCAAGGCGTGCAACGGATGCGGCGAATGCGCGAAGGTGTGCCCCGTCGTCCGCCCGGACGAGTACCAGATGGGGCTGTCCTCACGGAAAGCCGTCTACATCCCGTTTCCCCAGGCGGTGCCCTGCTCCTACATCCTGAACATGGACGACTGCCTCGGGAACAACCCGATCGCGTGCGGGAAGTGCGCGGAGGTGTGCGAGAAGCGCGCGATCGATTACGACGATCGCGCCGAGATTCTGACACGGGAGATCGGAGCCATCGTCGTGGCGATCGGCCTGGACGTCTACGATCCGACGGAGATGGATGAGTACGGCTACACCCGCTTCGAGAACGTCATCACGTCCATGGAGTTCGAGCGTCTGATCTGCGCCGGCGGACCCACCGCGGGTCACTTCGTCCGCCCCAGCGACAACGTGCGCCCGAGGCGGATGGGCTTCATCCAGTGCGTCGGATCCAGGAACCCGAAGATCGGCCGGCCGTACTGCTCCAACATCTGCTGCATGAACACGGTGAAGGACACGCTGCTCCTCGCCGACCACTACCCCGACGTGGAGAACGTGGTGTTCTACCAGGACATCCGCGCATTCGGGAAATCCTTCGAGGACATGTACCAGAGGTCGAAGCAGGCCGGAACGCGCTACGTCCGGGGACTCCCGGGGGACATCGAGGAGGATCCCGGGACGAGGAACCTGGTCGTCACCGTGGAGAACACCACCACCGGAAGACTCGAGCGCCACGAGCTGGACATGGTGGTCCTGTCGGTGGGAGTGGTGCCGCCGAAAGACCTCGCGAAGATCTCCTCGATGCTGACGCTCTCCAAGACCTCCGATGGGTTCTTCATGGAGACCCACCCGAAGCTGAAGCCGGTGGACGCGCCGACCCGTGGCATCTACTTCGCGGGATTCTGCGAGGCTCCCAAGGACATCAAGGACTCGGTCTGCCAGGCG
Organism: Terriglobia bacterium; assembly: GCA_963790465.1. Classification (GTDB taxonomy): domain Bacteria; phylum Acidobacteriota; class Polarisedimenticolia; order Polarisedimenticolales; family JAIQFR01; genus JAIQFR01. The sequence goes on from CAWBOP010000029.1 coordinate 41,706, forward strand.
GGCGCCGCGGCCTCCCGCGCGGGAGCCCTCCTCAACATCGGTCTAATCAAGATCGAGGCGATCACCAGTCGCATCGACGAGGTCGAGTGCAAGAAGTGCGGCCTCTGCGCCCCCATCTGCCCCTACGGGGCGATCGTCTGGAAGAAAGGCGAGGTGGCCACGGTCGTGGAGGCGGCGTGCGCGGGCTGCGGGGCGTGCGGCGCGACCTGTCAGTACGGCGCGATCACCATGCGGCACTTCACCGACGATCAGATCCTGGCGCAGGTGCACGCGATCCTCGCGGAGAGGCCGCAGGACAAGGTCTTCGCCTTCGCCTGCAACTGGTGCTCGTACGCCGGCGGCGACATGGCGGGGATCTCCCGCGTCCAGTATCCGGCCACGAACCGCGTCGTGCGCACGATGTGCTCCGCTCGCGTCTCGGAGGAGATGGTGGTGGAGGCATTCCGGGCCGGCGCGCCCGTGGTCCTTGTGTCGGGATGCCACTACGCGGACTGTCACTACATCAACGCCAACCGGCAGACCGTGAAGCGCGTGCAACGTTTGTGGGACCGCTTGGAGAAGGTGGGGATCCGACCGGAACGGCTCCAGCTCGAGTGGATCAGCGCCGCAGAGGGGCAGAAGTTCGCCAGCGTGATGCGCCGGATGGAGGAACTGAGAAAGACGGTCACCGCCGCCGAGATCGAGCACGCTCGGCAGGCATTGAAACTCAGGGCGGGCAAGGCAGCCGGCATCGCCGTGGGAGCGGCTCCGAGCTAGACGATTCGGGGGATCGCATGGGCACAGCCTCGGTCGAGACTTTTCGCTGCATGATGTGCGGCCACGAGTACCAGGAGCGGGTCGAGCCCGGCGAGGACAAGGAGCGCTCGTGCCCCAAATGCCGCTCGAACAGCATCCGCCATCTCAAGAAGAAACGGTCGGAGAAGGAGTAAAGCCGATGCCAAGGACACGCTCGGCGAAGGAGGGACCGGTTCGGGTCGACTTCCGATTCCGCCGAGAGCTGGCCCGGAAGGTCGAGGGCAACCTGGCCAGCTTCTGCTACCAGTGTGGCGCATGCGTGGGGGACTGTCCCTCGACCACTTACGGCAGCGCGTTCAACCCCCGCGAGATCATGCTGAAAGTTCTCTACGGCTTGGGGGAGGAGCTGCTCGTCGAGGACTCGATCTTGTGGCAATGCTCCAACTGCTACAGCTGCCACGAGCGGTGTCCTCAGGGCGTCAAGCCGGTCGAGGTGATCGTTTCCCTCAAGAACATGCTTGCCGAGCGAGGACTGTACCCGGAGACGGTCAAAAAGGTCATCGACACCTTCGAGGCGACCGGCCGGACGACACCCTGGAGTCCCAGCGTCGATCGCCAGCGCGCAGCGTTCGGCCTGCCCCCCATGCGTCCGGTGCCGGTCGAGGAGATCCGGATGCTCCTCCAAGATCCCACGCCGGAAGCTGGGATCCTACGACCGGCCGCCCGAAACGACGGCGACGCGTTTCCCATCCATGGAGGCTCGAGGCGGTTCGCGTTCTTCCCGGGCTGCCTGATCCCGTCGAGGCACCCGTCGATGGAGTTCGCCATCCGCGAGACGCTCTCCCGGCTGAGCATCGAGATCGTGGAACTCGAGGGGGCGTCGTGCTGCCCGGATCCGATCTACTTCAAGTCGAAGGACAAGGTCTCGTGGCTCGCCGTGGCGGCCCGAAACCTGACGCTGGCCGAGGATCTGGGGCTCGATCTCTTCACCAACTGCTCCGGGTGCACCGCGACGCTGTCCGAGACGTATCACCTTCTCGACGACGACTCGCTGCGTGCCAGGGTCAATGGCCGCCTCAGGACGTGCGGCCGCGAATACTTGGGGACCAGCCGGGTCCGGCACGTCGTGACCCTCCTCCGGGACGTGGTCGGCTTCGACGCGGTTCGTGCATCGGTCGTGCGACCTCTCGAGGGCCTCAAGGTGGCGGTCCACTATGGCTGCCACCTGCTCAAGCCGAGCCGGATCATGCAGGTGGACGACCCCAACGATCCCGTCGTGCTGGAGAGGCTGGTCGCGGCACTGGGCGCTACGCCGGTCCGGCACCGCAATTGGTACCTCTGCTGCGGGAAGGCCTGCCAGTCGGAAGAGATTCCATCGAACATGATGCACGACCTGCTGAAAGCCGTGCAGGCCGAGCAGGCCGACCTCCTCTGCCTGATCTGTCCCACCTGCTTCGGCCAGTTCGACCACGGCCAGGCCAAGGTGTCGACTCGGTTCGGCGAGAACTTCAACACGCCGCCGGTGTACTTCTTTCAGCTCCTGGCGTTCGCGCAGGGCGTTCCCTACGACAAGCTCGGCTTCGAGCGACAGCGCTACAAGCCCGAGGTGCTGCGGCGTTTCGAGACCTGACGGGAGCGATCGTCGGGGCAAACGCACACGCAGCTCCGATACCGGGTCCCCGGGGAATCCCGAGGCGTCGCGCCAGTTCAATCCAGGGGGGCCGGTCCCCCTTCCAGCGCGGTCAGGAACAACTCGTTCTCCCGTGTCTCGTGCCGGTGGAGCTCCGTGACGATCGATCGGACTTCGGCCGCGAGGGCCGTGACCGCACCGTCCGCGGCGGGCCTCGCCGCCAGCGACCCCAGGACCGCGTCCAGGCGGTCGAGATACCGACGATGGTCTCGCAGGAAGGTGACGCACTGCGCTGCTGCGTTGGGCCACGCGCGCTCGATGTCCTCGAAGAATCCCGATCTCGTCTCCAAATCGAAGTGCGCTTCCAGGTCGGGCCTGAGGCTACCGATCCTCCGGGACAGGTCGTCGAGCCAAGCCCCGCGGGCCTCGGCCGAGGGGGTCGCCGCCGTCAGCCGTTCCAGTTCCGCGAGCTCCTTTCGAAGCTGCCTGTGCTCCTCCAGCACCTGTCGGGTCTCGTCGCCGTGGCTCGTCATGGTCGGGCTCCCGATGAAAACATGGCAGGCAGATTCGCGTGGCAAGGTTGGAATGCGCTTCTTCCGCCCGACGCTCCGGGCCTGACATCGCCCGCGGGTTTGCCCATCCCCCTCCCCCTGGTTTCCTACACGCTACGATACACCGCTTCGCGGCCGGCGGAGACCCCTTCAAAGTGCCACGAGCTCGTTCACCAGGGCAGCGGACTCCGCCATCCTGGCCTCGATGTCGGCGAACAGCTGGTGCGCCGCGTCGATGCCGTCGGGCGTGTACCCGAGAGTCCTCGCCGGCCCGTCCAGACGGCTCCGCTCGATCTCGTCGGTGGCCGCAACGGCAACTCGATATGCCGAGCGGACCGAGACCAGGAAGTCGCTGATAGCCCCCAGGCTCTCGTACAGCGAAGCCCGTGAGGGGTCCCGCCTCGAGAGCTCGGGGAACACCTTGGCCTGCGACGAATCCCACACGCAGTGCCGCGCCTTCGCGATCGCCAGTGACAGGTCGATCTCCCGCAGGCCGCCGGGCGTCTCTTTCAGATGGAGCATTCCCTTCGGGAGCGGATGGAACGCGCGCCGACGCTCGTCGATCTCCCGGGCGACCCTCGCCACGAACCGATCGGACCTCGCGAACACGAGAGGCCGCAGCGCTCTTGCTTCGAGCTGCTCCTCGATCCTCCGGCCGCCGACGACGATCCTCGAGCCCAGGACCTGGCAGCGATCCACGAAGACCTCGTCGTCGTCCTTCGAGAGCAACGCCACCAGTTCGTCGAACGTCGTGACGAAGCGGCGGAAGTGCTCCGCGAGACGATACTGGGCGACGACCCCACGGCGGGCGATCTGGCGATTCATGAGCACGACCACCCGTTCGGCGAACTGCTGGTCCCCGGGATCGCTGGAGTCGATCAATGCCAGAAGATCGTAGTCCTCGTCGTACGGCCGCCTCCGAGCGTTCCCTCCCGCGAGGAGAATTCCCAATCGCTCCCGTAGGGGAACCCACCCGCCCGCCTCGCGTGCCGCCTGGCGGAAGCAGAAGTCGAAGAGCCTGTCGAGGTAGGTCGCGGTGAGCTCGGAGAAACCCGCTCGCGCCTTGGCATCGGGCTCGCCGCGCAGGGTGCCCATCGCGATCCGCAGGAACTCGATGTCATAGAAATCTCCCAGCAGCCCTTTCTGTTCCTCCGCGTTCGGGTGCCGCTCGCTTGCCGCGAGCCGTCCGAGGGCGAGTGTCCTGAGGGTCGCATCGTCGGAGAGGGCGTCGACCGTGGCAGGATGACGCTCCGTCACCCGCGCGAGCACTCGAAGGATGTAGTGACTGCTCTGGCGGTGAACGCGGATCAGCGCCTGGAAGCTGTCCCTCGCCGCGGCGACCTCGGAATCCCCGATCGGCACGTCGCAGGCGGAGCCGAGCCGGTCGAGTCGCTCCGGCCCCAGCGTGAAGAGGAAGCGGTTCGCGAGAGCGGGGTACGAGCGAAACACCCGGGACAGCGCCCGGACGGTTTCTGGGAGCTGTGAGAGACGGGTCAGAAAGGCGTCGGAAATCTCTCCGGCGGGATCGGCCGGGCGTCCCACTCCGGAGCGTGTGGCCGCGAGGGTCAGGATTCTCAGAAACGCGTAGGGAGCATCGCATCCCCAGTCCGCGTAAAGGAGGGCGAGGTCGCGGCGCTCGTGCTCGGACCGGCGGGCGAAGCTCCGTACGAATGCATCAAGCATCGCCCCGTTGGGGGCGGAGAAGGCCTCGAGGAGGTCGTCATAGAACCGGACCCCCCAGAAGCCCCGCGCGGCGTCCACCAGCTTCTCCGCAAGCTCCGCCGCGAACTCCTCACGTGGAGCCGACGCCGCCCATCGCGAGAAGGGACCGTGTTCGGTGAGGTGGTGCGCGACCTCCTCCATCAGGACCGTCGCGACCGAGCGGGAGGCCTCCACCGCCTCGTGATAATGGACGAGGAGATGGCTGACCGCGTGAACCGGCCCCCAATCCCGGTAGCCGAGAGCAGCAGCGACGGCCGCGAGGTTCTCCACCGCTGCATCCCCCTCCACCGCCAGATCATCCTCCTGTGCTACCAGGAGTTGGACCGCGAGGCGGAAGGTCTCCAGGAAGATCCGCGCCTTTCTGAGGCGCGACAGCGGGCGCACGAGGTGGGGACGCCAGGAGATGAGCTCGTCGAACAGGTTCCCTTGCCGGGACGCGCCGATTCCCTCGATCGTGCTCAACGCGGTGACGAGGCCGAGGATCATGCGCAGGCCATCGTCCTTGGGGTTCACCCTGTCGCGGGGAAGCGGGCGCAGGAGGAGCGAGCGGGTCTCGCCGAGCAGGCCCCGCAGGTAGAGCTCGTGGCGTGAGTTGTCGCCTCGCGGCTCGAAGAAGTACTCCGCGGTGACCTCCTCCTGCAATTGCCGGAGAAGGTCGGGGTCCCCTGCGAGAAGCTCGGCGCGCAGGAGCTCCGTCACGACGACGCATCCGAGTTTCCCGGAGCGGAGCGCGCCTCGAAGCTCCCCGATGCCGACGCAGTAGCCGTCCGAGCCGACCTCTCCGGCGAGGTAGTTGTCGATGGGACTCGCGAACCGCAGGCACTGTGAGGCCAGTCGCCCCATGGCACGCTCCAGCTCCACGCGATCGTCGCCTCCGACGTCGATCACCGCGACGTCGATGTCGTCCTGGTGCCCGCGCGTCCCGACGCTCAGCAACGCGAACCGCCCTGCTCCGGGCCTCATGACGGCTCTCAGGACGTGCCGGACGTACGTGGTGACCAGGAGCGAGAACTGCTCCTCGGCCCGGTTGACGAAGGCGTCATAGGATCGCAGCCGGTCCGGATCTTCCGCGAGATCGATGGCGAGCTGCTCGAGCGCTCGGGCGTTCTGGTGAAGGTATTGGACGCAGTAGTAGGTGCCGAGCAGGACCAGTTTCTCGTCCGGATCGCGGCCCGCGGCGGCGACGCGCTCGAAGTCCTCCGTCGGCGCGGGAGCGGTCCGATCAAGGTGGATGTTCGACAGCGTGCCCGCCGCCTCGAGGCGCGCCAACAGAAGCGGACCGTAACGTTCCACCGCCCGGAGATACTTGCGCGTCACGTTGCCCATCGGCCTGACGCGGCTGACGAGGCGTTGAAACGCGGGTTCCATGGGCCAGCAATCCTAACCGAAAGCCGCCATCGCGGGGCCGGCGGGAGAACCTGCAGGCGTCGGAACGACCTCGGGCGGGCTCACGGCGACGCGGCTTGATGGACCTCGCTTGCGAGGTCGAGCCCGAGGTGAAACGCCATGCGATTCAGATCCTCGGTGCCCTTCGGCACGCGAGCGAGGATCGCCTGCTCGGCGGCCTCCTCCGTCACCGCCTGCGAGAGGCGGACGATGAGGCCCAGCGCGACGATGTTGGCGACCACGGCCTTGCCGAGCCTCTCCCGGGCCAATCGCACGAACGGGTAGCGGATCACCCGCCAGCTTCCCGCGGGGACCTGGGTCACGGAGTCGGAGTCCACGATCAGGACTCCTTCGGCCTTGAGCTCCGAGAGGTACTTATTCAAGGCTTCCTGCGTCAGGGCGAGTAACAGGTCGATGTTCTCGGTCTTGGGGTAGTCGATCTCCCCGTCGGAGATGATCACGTCCGACTTGCTGGCGCCTCCTCGTGCCTCGGGGCCGTAGGACTGGCTCTGCGTGGCGTTGCGATCGTCGTAGATCGCGGCGGCCTCGGCGAGGATCTTCCCCGCCAGCACCAGTCCCTGGCCCCCTTCGCCGCTCAGCCGCAGCTCGTAGCGGAAACCCATGAGAACTTCTCCTTAGACCGCCGTCACGCGCGACCGGCGGGTGCCGGACCGCCGAGCTTCTTCACGAGCGCCGCGTACTGTTCGGTGTATTCCGGCTTGTTGACGTCCACGAACACCCCGGTCGCGATGGCGTTCTCGCGCTCCTCCTCGGGCAGTTCCTCGAGGCGTCCCTTGGAAACCGCGCGGTTCTTGAGATCGAGGACCATCCCCACCGGGTCCGCCGGCTTGTTGCGCCGGCCGTACGTGGTCGGGCAGGGGGTCATCACTTCGACCATCGAGAACCCCTTCTTGCGGATCGCCCGCTCGATCAGCTTGTCGAGAGCGAGCGGCTTCGCGACGGTCTCGCGGGCGACGAAGGACGCGCCCGCGCCGGTCGCGAGCGCCACGATGTCGAAGTTCGGCTCGAACGAGCCGAACGGCGCCGTGGACGCGCGCTTCCCCACGGGCGTGGCCGGGGACGCCTGCCCGCCGGTCATCCCGTAGATCCAGTTGTTGTAGAGCAGCACCGTGATGTCGATGTTCCGGCGCGCGGCATGGATGAAATGGTTGCCGCCGATCGCCGTGCCGTCGCCGTCCCCCGTCACGACGATGACCGTCATGTCGGGCCGGACCATCTTCACGCCGGTCGCGAACGTGATGGCGCGCCCGTGGGTCGTGTGCAAGGTGTTCACGTCGACGTATCCCGGGGTCCGGCTCGAGCAACCGATTCCCGAGACCATGCAGATCTCGTCGCGCGAAAGGCCCATCCGGTCCACCGCGCGCAGGATCGCCTTGAGGACGATCCCGTCGCCGCAGCCCGGGCACCAGATCAGCGGAAACTTGTCGAGACGGAGGTACTGATCGTAGTCGGTCATGGCTTCACGGAACGGCCGGAGGCCGCCTCCTCGATGAGTCCGAGAACCTGAGCCGGGCTGATCGGCAAGCCGTCCACGCGGCCGAACGAGATCACGGTGCACGCGCCCCGCACCGCCCACTCCACCTCGTGCGCCATCTGCCCGAGATTCATCTCCGGAACGACGATCGTTTTCACCCGCTGCCCGAGTTCTCGCACCTCGGTGTCCGGGAACGGCCAGAGGGTGCGCGGCCGGAGCAACCCCACCCGGATCCCTTTCCCTCTCGCGTCGGACACCGCCTGGTGAGCCGCGCGGGAGACCGACCCGTAGGCGAACACCGCGATCTCGGCGTCGTCGCACCGCTCGCGAACCACCTCGACGATCGCGTCGCGGTGGCGGTCGATTTTCCAGCTGAGCCTTCGGTTCAGCAGGTCGATCTCTTTCGGATCGTTGGTGGGGAACCCGGTCTGATTGTGCGCGAGGCCGGTCACATGGAACCTGTACCCGCCGCGCCCGTACGTCGCCATCGGCGGCACCCCGGACTCGGTGTGCCGGAAGGGGAGATACCGGTCGGGCGGCGCGTCCGGGCCGACGCGGTTCACGACCTCGACCCGATCCTGGAGCGTCACCTTCTCGTTGACGTGGCCGATGATCTCGTCGAGCAGGAGGATCACCGGGGTCCGGTACGCCTCCGACAGGTTGAAGGCCCGAACGGTCAGGTCGAACGTCTCCGCCACCGAGTTCGGGGCGAGGGCGATGATCGCGTGGTCGCCGTGGGTTCCCCACCGCGCCTGCATCACGTCCCCCTGCGCAGGCATGGTGGGCAGGCCGGTGCTCGGCCCTCCGCGCTGCACGTTCACGATGACGCACGGGACCTCGGCCATGCAGGCGAAGCCGATATTCTCCTGCTTGAGGGAGAACCCTGGGCCGCTCGTGGCCGTCATGGCCTTCGCGCCCGCGAGGGCGGCGCCGATCACGGCGCCCATGGCGGCGATCTCGTCCTCCATCTGGATGAACGCGCCGCCGCGCTCGGGCAGGAGGGTCACGAGCTCTTCGGCGATCTCGGAGGACGGAGTGATCGGGTAGCCCGCGAAGAACGTCAACCCGGCCGCCATCGCGCCCAGGGCGCACGCCTCGTTCCCGGACATCACCTGGACGCCGGAACGCGTCTCGCTTTTCGAACTCATCTCGACTCGCTTTCGGCCAAAGGCGGCCTCTCGTCGCTCTTCCTCACCTCGATGGCGAAGTCGGGGCAGATCGCCTCGCATTGAAGACAGCGGGTGCAGCGCTCGGCGTGGACGACCTGAGGAAGGAGGCCGTCCATCTTGAGCACGTCCCGATTGCAGTACTCGACGCAAAGGCCGCATCCCTTGCACCAGGAGACCTTCACGTCGATGACGGGATCGGCTTTTCCGCCGGGGGAGGGATTGTTCTCGACCCCGGGAACCGGCTCGGAACTCGGCATAATCGACCCTAGGGCAACGCGGCAAGTCGCTCCCGCTCCGTAGGCCTCGGCCCCCGGCACGAGCGCGCACCGCGCGCGGAGAAAACATGCCACGGAAACCGTGGAGAGTGCACGATAGCACGAACCCGATGACCGTCCCACGAGCGCATCGGTTCGCCGGTCGGTCGACGCGGGTACCCACGAGCGCCTCTTCGGAGTTGCGGACGGATCGAGCCTTGACAAGCCAGAGAGGCCGATACATATTGTCTACTGCATTGTTTAAATAGTTGAAATTGTTTAAGGTAGAACGCATGAATGACAAGTCGGTGTTCACGACGTTCGAGGCCGCGAAGCTCTGCCACGTTTCACCGCTCTCGATCATCAACTGGGTCAACGCGGGGCGCTTGCCGGCTTTCCGCACGCCGGGGGGCCATCGCCGGATTCGCAAGGAAGACCTCGCCCGTTTCATGCGGGACAGTGGGATTCCCGTCCCCGACACGCTGCGGGAAGGCTCCGGCCTGCACAAGGTCCTCGTCGTGGACGACGAGGCGAACATTCGCGACGTGATCGCGGAGCAACTGTCCGCGCGGTCCCCGGGGTACGAAGTCTTGACCGCCGCGGACGGTTTCGAGGCGGGGCGCCTCGTGGCGACGTTCCGGCCGGACGTCGTGCTGCTCGACCTCCGGATGCCGGGAATGGACGGGTTCCAGATCTGCCGCACGATCAAGGCCGACCCGGACTTCTCCAAGACCGCCGTGATCGCGATGACCGGCTACCACACGCCGGAAACCGAGGCGAGAATTCTCGAGTGCGGAGCGATTCGCTGCTTCGCGAAACCTGTCGAGCCTTCCGTCCTGGCCGCGTTCGTGGACTCGGTGCTCCAGCAAGGATCCGCGACACGACAGCGAAGGCGCAAGTCGGCTCGCGCCTGATCGCGAGCCTGGGGCCGTCTCGCTTCATCGTCTACCGCAGGAAGCTCTCGAATTCGTCGGCGTGGGCCGCTCGCCGGGCCGCTTCCTCGCGCGTGACCGTGCCGGCCTTCACCAGACGGGCGAGCGAGTCGTCCATCGGGATCATGCCGCTCGTCCGCCCCAGCGAGAGTTGCGCGGGGATCTGGTGATTCAGCCCGCGTCGGATGAGGTTGCGGATCGCATCGTTCGCCAGGAGCACCTCGACCGCCGGGACGCGCCCCGAGCCGCTCCGCCTCGGCAGCAGGTTCTGAAGGACGATGCCCGCGAGCGAAAGCGAGAGCTGAGCGCGGATCTGGAGCTGCTGGTCCTCCGGGAAGACGTCAACGATTCGGTCGAGCGTCTGGGCGACGGTCCCCGTGTGAAGGGTCGAAAGAACGAGGTGGCCGGTCTCGGCGGCGGTCAACGCCATCGCCATCGTTTCCCGGTCGCGCATCTCTCCCACGAGGATGACGTCGGGGTCCTGTCTCAGGACGTGGCGCAGCGCCTCGTCGAAGGACGGCGTGTCGCGCCCGACCTCGAGCTGCTCGACGATGCTGGTGCCGTGGACGTGCACGTATTCGATCGGGTCCTCCACCGTGATCACGTGGGAATTGCGCGTCCGATTCACGATGTCGACGATCGACGCGAGCGTCGTGGATTTCCCGCAACCGGTCGGGCCGCACAGCAGCACGAGTCCACGCTCGAGCGCGGCGAAGCGGCCGACGATCGGCGGGAGCCCGAGCGATTCCAGGGTCGGAATCGTCGCCGGGAACACGCGGAGCGCGGCGGCGAGGGCCCCCTGCTGGACGTGGACGTTGCAGCGAAAGCGGCCGATTCCCGGACGATCGAAGCAGAAATCCGCCGACCTGCGCCGCTCGAGGATCTTCCCCCGGCGTTCATCGAGCACCTCGTGGATCAGGGTCCGCACGGCCTTCGCGTCGAGCACCTGGGGGTCGATGGCGAGGAGCCGACCGTCGACGCGAGCCGTGGCGGGTACCCCGGGCACCAGCAACAGATCGGATGCGTGGGTCTCCACGACTCGCGCAAGCAGCAGGTCGAGGCGGAGCGCGCCGGCGGAATCCCGCTCCACCGGAGGGAGCGAAACCTCGCCACTGAGCGAGTTGATCTCGCGGACAAGGCGGGAGAGCTGCTCGTCGAAGATCGGCACGGGGGAGAATCTACTCCGGCGCGCCCCTTTTGTCCCGGGATTTTCTCGCCGCCGGCCGGACCCCAGGTATCCGGGGGTTACCGCGCTTGCACCCGGATCGCCTCGGTGTTCAGAAAGCATCGGGTGAACGCGGAATCGCATTCCACGAGGGTCTTGCGATCGTCGAAATCGACGACCAGCGTCACGATGGAGTCCTGCGGCACCGTCACCGTCACCGGCGCGAGCTCCACGTTCAGGGTGCCCGGTCCGATGACGACCCGCGCCGTTTGGGAACAGGTATCGCCGATCCCGTCCTGATTCGCGTCCGCCTGGCCCGGATTCGGAACCCAGACGCAGTTGTCGATCGCGTCCGCCTCCCCGTCGCCGTCCCGGTCGGCGTCGACGACCGTTCCGGTCGTCACGTCGGCCACGGTGCACGCCACCCCCGTGCTGCCGTTGTCGGACAATTCCTGGCTGGAATTCGGCACGAGCGGGCAATTGTCCTCCTCGTTGCCGATCCCGTCGCCGTCGTAGTCCCCCGTCGCCGGAAGGCTCGGTCTGAACGCGCGGCGCGCCTCCATGTTGGAGATCGCGAGATGGATGGTCACCGTCCGCTGCTGGCTCGCGCCGAGCACGAGGCTCGATCCTCCGCACGCGGCCTGCAAGGAGGTGCCCGCCAGAACGTTATACGTGTAGGCGCAAGGACTGACCCCGAGAAACTCGTACGAGCCGAACCCCTCGACATCCGCGCTGGCCGATTGAAACGTCCAGCGAACGACTTGATTCGCCGGAGCCAGCGCGCTCTGCAGGTTGATGCCGGAGTCCACCACCGTCAGCGAGATGCTGCCGCTGGCGGGAAAAACGTTCTTCGACGAGGAGCACCCGCACAGGCCGACGACGAGCAGCAGGGCGACCATGGACGGAATGCAGCGGTGGTCGAACTCGGTCCGACTTCGGATCCCAGGCACTAGGGCACCTGGAACGTGATCGCCGGCGCGAGATCGGCGGCCACGAACAAACCAACCGCCGCCTTGCGCGCCTCTACGGGGTTGCTGTTCGGGCCGACGCAGGTCGCCAGCGCTTCGAGGAGCGGCGTGATCAGGTCGCCACGCGCCACGATCCGCAGTACCGTGGAGGCACCCGGCCGGATCTCGACCACCGGTGGGTCCGGCACGAGGATCGTCATGGGCTCGCTCGAATCGACCTGAATCGTTAGAGCGCTCAGATCCAGCGGGACATACCACGGGGCGATGTCGTCGCCCAGGTTCTCCGAAATGGTGCACAGATCGGCATCCGCCGGCGGCCGGCTGTCCTCGGTACTCAACTGGAAGGCGGTCACCACGATCGAGATGACCTGGTAGGTGCCGCCGGCCACCGTGACCGAGGCGATCGACTGCGGTCCGGCGGTGCTCACGTCGACCACGGTATTCCGGGGGAGAATCTGCAGGGGCTCCGTGCCGAGGGAGACGGAGTTGTTCGAGTCCACGGGGCGGAACGTGACGGAGGAGAAGGAGGCCTTCGCCCAGACGAACGGTGGTTTCGAGTCGGCCCGCTCTCCGACGGCAGGCTCCATGGACAACTGCAACTCGAGTTGACCGTTGGATGGGGCGAGCACTTTGCCGCCGGTGCAGCCGAAACCGGCCAGGATCGGCAGCAGCGCCGACGCGACACCCACAAACCGCCAGTTGAGCTTCATGGAGTACGCCCCCTTCGGAGAACCTTGACTCCGCTTCGAGCCGTCAAAATACCGCTTTTCGACGGCGGAGTTGAAAACTATAGTCGAAGTCCTGCGGTGAGACAACCGCATTGGGGGCGCCCACGAAACGTCAACGCGGAAACGGAATCCGTCCCGAGCCGCCGGACCCTGCCCCCGGTCCTGCGTGCGCTACGGGCAGTCCGCGGCCGGGAGGCGCTCGTTTCCACCGCTCGCGACGCCGTACGTACCGGACCCGCAGAGGTTCTGCCCGCGAACGAGGTAGTAGTACCCGGCGCCCGGCGCGGGATTGGGCTGAGTATCGTCCCGGCCGGTCTCCGTCTCGTCGTTGAAAAGGCAGGTGGCTCCGCTCGTTCCCTGGCCCGACCGCAGGTCCGCGATCTGGCCCCCGGCGAGGTCGTACCGCGACGCCTGGTCCGTTGCCGTCCAGCTCAGCGTCGGGGATACCCGGTTCACCCGGAGCCCCTGAACCTCCGCGGGGACGGACCAAGCCGTAGCATCGCGCGGAGCGCAATCGGTCTCGTTCGGAGCGCCGTCGCCGTCGATGTCCGGATCGCATGCGTCGCCGAGGCCGTCCCCGTCGAGATCCGCCTGATCGGAGTTCGCAAGGCTCGCGCAGTTGTCGCAGATATCCCCGACGCCGTCGGCGTCCGCATCGATCTGCGTCGGGTTGGCCACCGACGGGCAGTTGTCGCAGGCATCGCCCAGGCCGTCGAGGTCCACGTCCTGCTGGGTCGGGTTGGCCACAGACGGACAGTTGTCGGCCACGCAGGTGTTGCCGGGGAAGCCCGGATTACCGAAGCCGTCGCCGTCGGTGTCGGTGCACGTGTCGCACGCGTCACCCAGGCCGTCCGCGTCGGTGTCGGTCTGCGTCGGATTGGCCACCGACGGACAGTTGTCCGTCGCGCAGCTGTTGGCCGGGAAGCCCGGATTGCCGAAGCCGTCGCCGTCGGTGTCGGTGCACGTGTCGCACGCGTCGCCGAGACCGTCGTGATCCGCGTCCTGCTGGCCCGGATTCGAGGCGGACACGCAGTTGTCGCAGATGTCCCCCACGCCGTCGGCGTCCGCATCGATCTGCGTCGGGTTCGCGCTCAGGGGACAGTTGTCGCACAGGTCGCCCGCGCCGTCGCTGTCGCCGTCCGCCTGATCCGGGTTAACCGCCGAAACGCAGTTGTCGCAAACTTGGCCGATCCAGTCCCCGTCGCCATCCGCCTGGTCCGCGTTCGCGGTCAACGGGCAGTTGTCGCCGAGGTCCTTGATCCCGTCGCCGTCCCCGTCGCGCGAGGCGGCGGGGCAGGCAACAGCGGGGAAGTGGTTCTGACCGTAGTTGTCCTTGCCGGTGGCGCTCTCGCCGCACGAGTTCTTCGCGCTCATCACGTAGTAATAGACGGTGCCCGCCGGCGGCGTGCTCGGATCGTTGGCCTCGGTGCCGGGCAGCTCGCCGCCGAAGCAGACCTCGTTGTACGAGAACGCCTGGCCCGGAGCGATCGTCCCGCGGTACAGGTTCGAGACGTGTCCCTGGACGCCCCGCAACCACTCGAGTTGCCCGCCATCGCTCTTGTCGAGCCTCAAAGTGTCACCGATCGGCCCGGGAAGGGCCGACGTTCCCCGATTCAGGGGAGCGCAGTCCTGCGCGTCGGGCACGCCGTCGTTGTCGTCGTCCGGGTCGAGCCAGTTCGGAATCCCGTCGTTGTCGAAGTCCGGGGAAAACTCGTACGCCCCCATGTCCACCACGGGGCCGCCGACGTAGTCTCCGTCCTGAGGACGCGGCGCGCCGTCCCGGTCGTCGGAAGCGCCGTTCACGTTCTCGCCGACGTCGATCACCGGACTCGCCGGCGTCAGGTGGTAGTCCCCGTTGGCGCGATTCACGAACAGCGGGTCCACCGAGATGTTGCCGTCCACGCCGATGTAGCTCGAATCGGTCTTCCCACCGTCGACGTTGTCCGGAGTGTTACCGAAGAGGTCGTTGTACCGGACCACGGGATTGGATTCGTAAACGTAGAGGCCTCCGCCCGAGGACGCCTGGATCGCGACGTTGAACGCGAATACGTTGTTCGCCAGCGTCGGAACGTCCAACGTTCCATACTGCTCGATGTAGAATCCTCCGCCGTAGTCCGCCGTGTTGTCCGCGACCGTGTTGTTCCGGAAAAGGAGCAGCGTCGAGGCGGTGTGGCCCCCGCCGCCGTACGGCGCGTCGTTCGCGGTAATGACGTTGTTCTCCGCGGTTCCGACACCGCTCTGCATCTCGGTGCCGTCGTAGTAACCGCCCGATTGCAAGCCGCCCGCCAAGATACCGGCGGTGTTTCCCTGGATCAGGTTCTTCGAGACCACGGAGGTCCCCGCCACGATCTTGCTGTACATCGCAATGGCGCCGCCGCCGGCGTACTGATTCGTGGTGAGGCGATTGCCGGCGCGGTTGTTGCGGATCGTGTTGCTGTCGATGAGGGACGCCGCGTCGGTCCCGATGTAGATGCCACCCCCGGCACCTATGGACGGCCTACCCGACGTCCCCGCCGGCGGGTCGGCCACGTTCCCTTCGATCAGATTTCTCGTGATCACGGGCCTCGACGGGAGTTGCCCCCCGCCGATGTTGCTGTTGGCGTAAATCCCGGCCCCGTAAAAATAGTCCGTCGTCGTTGCGGATATCGTGTTCCCGACGATCTCGTTCCGGGTGATCGTCGGCGAACTGTTCCCCCACACGAAGATCCCCCCACCCACGGCGAAGATGTCCGTGCCTGACGTGATGTAGTAGCCCGTGCCGCCGACGATGTGAAACCCCTCGATCCGGTCGGCGGTCGTGGGCCCCACGCCGCTGATCGAGGTGGCCTGCACGGCGCAGCAGGAGGTGGTCGCGGTGTTGAGGGTGCAGTCCGAAAGGAAGCAAGGCTGGCCGGCGGCATTGATCGTCGTCACCGAAGGCCCGTCGGTCGAGACGACGCTGATTCCCTGGAACATCCTGATGGCCTGGGTGTAGGTCCCGGGGAGCACCAGCACGGTCCCCCCCGCCGGGACGTTGTTCTTCAGACGGCAGATGCCGTCCTGGATCTTGCAATAGGGGTTGGACGAGCTGCCGTCACCCGGCCCGGGGCAGTTCGCAGAGCTTACATACACCGTCTCCTGCGCGACGGCGAACGTGAGGGAAGCGATCAGGGTCAGAACCGCGAACGCTCCGACGCGTCCAGTCGCGAGTTGCATCGCTTCATCACCCGGCTGTTGCCACCCCGAAGGGTTCTAGAAATAGGGATAACGCCCCCTTTTCATATACGGTGATCGGGTCGATGCGACAAGCGCCAATTGCGACTCGCGGTTTCGAAAACGAACTCCGTGCCGCGAGTTTCCAGAAACCGGCCTGCGGCGATCAGGGGCAGTCCGCGGCCGGGAGGCGCTCGTTCCCACCGCTCGCGACGCCGTACGTACCGGACCCGCAGAGGTTCTGCCCGCGAACGAGGTAGTAGTACCCGGCGCCCGGCGCGGGATTGGGCTGAGTATCGTCCCGGCCGGTCTCCGTCTCGTCGTTGAAAAGGCAGGTGGCTCCGCTCGTTCCCTGGCCCGACCGCAGGTCCGCGATCTGGCCCCCGGCGAGGTCGTACCGCGACGCCTGGTCCGTTGCCGTCCAGCTCAGCGTCGGGGATACCCGGTTCACCCGGAGCCCCTGAACCTCCGCGGGGACGGACCAAGCCGTGGCATCGCGCGGAGCGCAATCGGTCTCGTTCGGAGCGCCGTCGCCGTCGATGTCCGGATCGCATGCGTCGCCGAGGCCGTCCCCGTCGAGATCCGCCTGATCGGAGTTCGCAAGGCTCGCGCAGTTGTCGCAGATATCCCCGACGCCGTCGGCGTCCGCATCGATCTGCGTCGGGTTGGCCACCGACGGGCAGTTGTCGCAGGCATCGCCCAGGCCGTCGAGGTCCACGTCCTGCTGGGTCGGGTTGGCCACCGACGGACAGTTGTCGGCCACGCATGTGTTGCCGGGGAAGCCCGGATTACCGAAGCCGTCGCCGTCGGTGTCGGTGCACGTGTCGCACGCGTCACCCAGGCCGTCCGCGTCGGTGTCGGTCTGCGTCGGATTGGCCACCGACGGACAGTTGTCCGTCGCGCAACTGTTGGCCGGGAAGCCCGGATTGCCGAAGCCGTCGCCGTCGGTGTCGGTGCACGTGTCGCACGCGTCGCCGAGACCGTCGTGATCCGCGTCCTGCTGGCCCGGATTCGAGGCGGACACGCAGTTGTCGCAGATGTCCCCCACGCCGTCGGCGTCCGCATCGATCTGCGTCGGGTTCGCGCTCAGAGGACAGTTGTCGCACAGGTCGCCCGCGCCGTCGCTGTCGCCGTCCGCCTGATCCGGGTTGACCGCCGAAACGCAGTTGTCGCAAACTTGGCCGATCCAGTCCCCGTCGCCATCCGCCTGGTCCGCGTTCGCGGTCAACGGGCAGTTGTCGCCGAGGTCCTTGATCCCGTCGCCGTCCCCGTCGCGCGAGGCGGCGGGGCAGGCAACAGCGGGGAAGTGGTCCTGACCGTAGTTGTCCTTGCCGGTGGCGCTCTCGCCGCACGAGTTTTCCGCGCTCATCACGTAGTAATAGACGGTGCCCGCCGGCGGCGTGCTCGCATCGTTGACCTCGGTGCCGGGCAGCTCGCCGCCGAAGCAGACCTCGTTGTACGAGAACGCCTGGCCCGGGGCGATCGTTCCGCGATACAGGTTCGAGACGTGTCCCTGGACGCCCCGCAACCACTCGAGTTGCCCGCCCCCGCTCTTGTCGAGCCTCAAAGTGTCACCGATCGGCCCGGGAAGGGCCGACGTCCCCCGATTCAGGGGAGCGCAGTCCTGCGCGTCGGGCACGCCGTCGTTGTCGTCGTCCGGGTCGAGCCAGTCCGGAATCCCGTCGTTGTCGAAGTCCGGCGAAAACTCGTACGCCCCCATGTCCACCACGGGGCCGCCGACGTAGTCTCCGTCCTGAGGACGCGGCGCGCCGTCCCGGTCGTCGGAAGCGCCGTTCACGTTCTCGCCGACGTCGATCACCGGACTCGCCGACGTCAGGTGGTAGTCCTTGTTGGTGTGATTCACGAACCGCGGGTCCACCGAGATGTTGCCGTTCACGCCGATGTAGCTCGAATCGGTCTTCCCACCGTCGACGTTGTCCGGAGTGTTACCGAAGAGGTCGTTGTACCGGACCACGGGATTGATGGTTTCGTAAACGTAGAGGCCTCCGCCCGAGGAGGCCTGGATCGCGACGTTGAACGCGAATACGTTGTTCGCCAGCGTCGGAACGTCCAACGTTCCATCCTGCTCGATGTAGAACCCTCCGCCGTAGTCCGCCGTGTTGTCCGCGACCGTGTTGTTCCGGAAAAGGAGCAGCGTCGAGGCGGTGTGGCCCCCGCCGCCGTACGGCGCGTCGTTCGCGGTAATGACGTTGTTCTCCGCGGTTCCGACACCGCTCTGCATCTCGGTGCCGTCGTAGTAACCGCCCGATTGCAAGCCGCCCGCCAAGATACCGGCGGTGTTTCCCTGGATCAGGTTCTTCGAGACCACGGAGGTCCCCGCCACGATCTTGCTGTACATCGCAATGGCGCCGCCGCCGGCGTACTGATTCGTGGTGAGGCGATTGCCGGCGCGGTTGTTGCGGATCGTGTTGCTGTCGATGAGGGACGCCGCGTCGGTCCCGATGTAGATGCCACCCCCGGCACCTATGGACACCTTCGCCTTCGTCCCCGCCGGCGGGTCGGCCACGTTCCCTTCGATCAGATTTCTCGTGATCACGGGCCTCGACGGGAGCTGCCCCCCGCCGATGTTGCTGTTGGCGTAAATCCCGGCCCCGTAAAAATAGTCCGTCGTCGTTGCGGATATCATGTTCCCGACGATCTCGTTCCGGGTGATCGT
Source organism: Terriglobia bacterium (assembly GCA_963790465.1). Lineage (GTDB taxonomy): Bacteria > Acidobacteriota > Polarisedimenticolia > Polarisedimenticolales > JAIQFR01 > JAIQFR01. The sequence goes on from CAWBOP010000029.1 coordinate 60,310, forward strand.
CGGCGAACTGTTCCCCCACACGAAGATCCCCCCACCCACGGCGAAGATGTCCGTGCCTGACGTGATGTAGTAGCCCGTGCCGCCGACGATGTGAAACCCCTCGATCCGGTCGGCGGTCGTGGGTCCCACGCCGCTGATCGAGGTGGCCTGCACGGCGCAGCAGGAGGTGGTCGCGGTGTTGAGGGTGCAGTCCGAAAGGAAGCAAGGCTGGCCGGCGGCATTGATCGTCGTCACCGAAGGCCCGTCGGTCGAGACGACGCTGATTCCCTGGAACATCCTGATGGCCTGGGTGTAGGTCCCGGGGAGCACCAGCACGGTCCCCCCCGCCGGGACGTTGTTCTTCAGACGGCAGATGCCGTCCTGGATCTTGCAATAGGGGTTGGACGAGCTGCCGTCACCCGGCCCGGGGCAGTTCGCAGCGCTGACGTACACCGTCTGCTGCGCGACGGCGAACGTGAGGGAAGCGATCAAGGTCAGAACCGCGAATACTCCGACGCGTCCAGTCGCGAGTCGCATCGCTTCACCACCTGGCTGTTGCCACCCCGAAGGGTTCTGGAAAAGGGATAGAGCCCCCGCTTTCATATACGGTGGTCGGGTCGATGCGACAAGCGGCAATTGCGACAGCGGCAATTGCGACTCGCGGTTTCGAAAACGAATTCCGTGCCGCGAGTTTCCAGAAACCGGCCCGCGGCGTAAGACCCCATCGCCGAACCGCCCAAGAAGGCGGTGAGGATCGCGCTGGTGGCGAACAGCGTCGAGTCGAGGATGAGGATGAACTGGCGGAGTCACAAGACCTCGTAAACGAGGCTCGTGGCTCCCGGAAGAAAAGAAGAAAAACAGCGCGTAGATCGCAGCACGGTGATGAGCGAACATCCGGATCACAGCGAAACCTCCAGAAAAGAAAACCGCCACCGCTCGAAGCGATGGCGGTTCTCCGAGGTTTCCGCCGGAGCGGGTTCGCTATCGCGGCCAGAACCCGAGGACCGGCGTGATGCGCGCCCTATTCCGGCTCGCTCACAGACTTTGCGCGATGCCTCTTCCGAATCTGGATGATCGGATCGGCCGCGCTAGCCTCCGGCGGCTCCACGGGGGCCGTGCCGACGATCTCGGATGCGAAGCTGGACACGAACGCGTCCATCTGCCCCTGGCTGAACGGAGCCTGCGGGTTGTTCGTCGTGACGTTCACGCCCAGAACACCCGCGATCTGCGCGACCGTCCCCTCGTTCAGGGTGGCCGTCAGGTCCAGCGACGGAAGATTGACTCCCGCGACCTTCAGCGAAGCAGCAGCACTGTGGCCGTCGGTCGCCGGAAGGTTCTTCACCTGGGCGATCTGGGTCAGAAAATCACCCACGGTCACCTTGCCGGCAGCGTTCGCCGGGACAATTACTGCAACCGCAATCAGAGCCATCAAAGCGATCCAAATCACTCTCTTCATAAACATGACCTCCCCGCTCCGGGATCCTCCAGTTTTAGAAACCTCATAACAGCAAAGTGACCTACATATACGGTCAATCGCCACACCGTCAAGCCGTTTTTATCCGGGTGCGAGCGACTGAGCTTCCCACAATTTCATCAACTTTCGCTCTTCTTTCGTGCATCCCGTGCCGACCGGCCTCTGTTGCAAAGATCTCTATACGGTCAAGCGGTCCGATGGTCAAGGAAAGTTCTGCCTTTCGCCCCCGGTGCGATCACGGCACCACCGGTTTCTCGGCCACGGTGATCTTTCGCGTCCTGACTTCCTTGAGGGGTTTGAAGTAGGGGCGCGCGGTCTGCTGAGTATTCGGCATTCTCGAGATCCGCTGAACGACATCCAGTCCGTCGACCACCTGGCCGAGAACCGTGGCCTGCCCGGTCCAGGTGGATTCGGGCCGCAGCATGATGAGGAACTGCGACCCGTTCGTGGGGGGCGAAGGGCTGAGCGGTTTCATGAGAACGGTTCCGGCGACCACCGGCAGGCTGGACGGATCCTGGGGGTAGCGGAGCGGAGGCGTGCCGCTGCCGTCGCCCTGGGAGTCTCCCGCCACCACGAAGTGATCGGCGTGGACCTCGTGGAACGTCAGCCCGTCGTAGAACCCGGCGTTCGCCATGTCGATGAACGCCTTGGTCGCGAGCGGCGCGGACTTCGAGAAGAACTCGACGAAGAACACGCCCTCTTCGGTTTCGACCCGAGCGCGATACGTCTTCGAAGGATCGTACTTGGGGATCACCCGCACCATGAGCGTCGGCGAGGACAGGCCGTCGGCGGTCCATCGGATCTCGTATTGCCCCGGTTGGGCCATGTCCGGAAAGACTTGCGTCAGGTCGATCACCGCGCTGTACGAGTACTTCGCCGCGAGCCGCTCGGGACGCGACGCCTCGCGGGTCTCCGGCTTCCCCGAGCGCTTCAACGCGGCGCCTCCCGAGAGGCGGACCTCGAGCCCGGCGGGCAGCGAGGTCTTGACCGGGTTCTGCACCTCGGCGTCCCCCTCGTTGCCGACGCCGACTCTCACCGCCAGCGGGTCCCCCGCGTAGTAGAGTTGCCGGGAAAGCTCCAGCGCTATCTTGACGGGTCCATCTTTCGCGGCGGCCTTCTCCGGGGTGGCCGCGCCTTCGGCCGCGGCCGCGAAAACGCCGAGCAAGATCACGGAAAGGAGTGCGAGCGTACGACGCATGACCACCTCTCATCCGCCGCGGTGCGTGGGCCGACACCGCGTCGATTCAACCGAACAAAGCATTATAGGCCGCGGCCGCCGGCACGGCCAAAGGAGCGGTCGTCCCGGAGCGTCCGAGCCCAAACCCCGACTCTTACCTCGGAGGCACCTTGCGACTTGAGAGCCGAGGCGCACGCTTCCGCGGTCGCGCCGGTCGTCATCACGTCGTCCACCAGCAGTACCCTGAGACCGCGCGCGCGAGGCGAAGCGCGAAACGCCGACCTCGTCGCGGCCCTTCTCCCTCGGACGTCGAGCCGCTTCGAGGCGCGCGCGCGAAAGAGCCGCCGGGTCAGAAGGCGGCCGCTGACGGGGAGCCCCAGCCCCGCGGCCACGGGGATCGCGATCTCGAGCGCGGCGTTGTAACCGCGGCGCAGCCGCGACCCGGCGTGCGCGGGCACGGGCGCCACGACATCGCAGCCGCGAGCGAACTCCGAGAGGCGGAGAACCTGAGCGAGCTGGCCGCCCAGCGCCCGCAGGACCTCGCGGCGCCCGCCGAACTTGGCGGCCAGGAGCATGCGGCGCGCCGTCCCGCCGTAGGCGACGGCCGCGCGCGCGGCATCGAAGGCGGGGGCCCGCCGGGCGCAGGCGGCGCACGTCCGGCGCTCGGCGGGGAGCAGATCGGTGGCGAGGGGCGCCGGCAGAGCGCACGACGGGCAGAGTGGCGCTCGCAGCGCCGTCATCTCCGCCCAGCATCCGAGGCAGGCGCCGAGCCGGTGCCGCGGGCCGAGCGGGCCGTGGCAGGCGAAGCAGCCGCCCGGGAAGAGAAACGAGAGCAGCGGGTGAGCCACCGCGCGATGGAAGCGCCTCGCGGCTCGAAGCCAGGCCGGAATGGACGCGGCAAACTCATCGTGCAACGGCGGCTCTCGAGAGGAGGCGGCGGGGGACCGGAACTAGATTCGGGCGGTGTACACCGGCGCCGGAGGCAGCCCCAGTTCCTCGAGGGACAGCTCTTCCCGGAAATTGAGCTCGGTCGTGTTCCACTCCCCGCAGCCGGCGCAACGGTCGATCCACTCGATCGCGGTCTCGCCGCACGCTCGGCAACGGTACTCGAGCTCCACCAGCTCGGTGTCCTTGATCACCTTCCGATACTCGGCGGTGGCGTCGCGGAAATTCTTCCGCCGTTCGTGGATCCGGCCCAGGAGGTAGTGCAGCGTTGGCGCGTAGGACGCACGGCTCTCGAGCGACGAGAGAACGGCGAGCGCGTCGTCGAGCATCTCGAGCCGGAAATAGAGCTTGCCGAGGAAGAACCTCGCGAGCGTTTCCCGGCCGGTGCGGGAAGCGCACCGCTTGAGCGCCTCGATGGCGGCGAGAGGCTGCTCCCTTTGAAGAAAGTGGTCCTCGAGCAGGGTGAGGAATACCGGGTCGTTCGTGGACTCGAACGCGTGTTCCCAGGTCTCGACCGCCGCGGCGTCCTGCCCCTCCTGCCGCAGCGCTTCCCCGAGGAGCACGTGCGCGGGGATGAACCGGGGGGCGTCCTTCTGGAGTTTCCGGAGCGCGGCCGCGGCCTCCTTCGCGCGTCCGCCGCGGAGATGGTCCGCCGCCATCTCGTAGCGGATCCCCAGCCCGACGCGCGCGTCCACGGCATCGCGCGGGTCGCTCGCGTCGGAGTACTTCTCCACGCGTTCTTGCGCCTCGAGCGCCTTGCTCCAGCCGCGTTCCTTGATGTGGAGCGAGCGGAGCTTCCGCCAGGAGAGTACCGAGTGCTTCTTGAGGGCGATGATCTTCCCCAGGACCGCGCGCGCCCGGTCGAGATCCCCCTTGGCCTCGTGGTCTTCCACGAGGTCGTAGAGGGGGCGAGGGTCGTCCTCCTTCAGGTGGTGCGCCTTGCGGTGGTACTCGATCGCCTCGGCGTACTTCTCCTCGTGGCGGAGCACCTCGCCGATCTTCAGGAGCGTGTTGAAATGCCGGCTGTCGCGTTCCAGAACGGCCCGGAAATGGCGAAGCGCCTCTTCTCGGCGCCCCTCGAGCACCGCGGTCAGGCCGCGCGTGTACTCTTCCTCGATCTCCTCGACACTCTTCGTGGCCTTGCGGCGGCGAGACCGCTCGAGCAGCATGCCGGCCTCGCGAGTCACGCCCGCGAGCACCGTGATCGCGACGCCGACCAGCAGGAAGACGAGGAGCGTGAGGCCGACGGGAAGGCGGGCGTCGCCCCAGAACTGGAACGGCTGCTCGAGGACCTCGCGGTTCGACACGAACAGCGACGAGGCGGCGTAGACCACCGCCACCGCCAGCAAAATGAACAGGAAGGTCCGTATTCTCATGAAATCGGTTCCGGGCCGGCAACGGGGCCCCGGTCGGGCCGTTCGCTCGAGACCGGGGGAAGATTAATGCACGGTCCGGTGTGCGTCAAGAACACTACTTGTGGTACGGCACGCCGCGGAGGATCGTCACCGCGCGGTAGAGCTGCTCCGCGACGAGGACGCGCGCGATCTCGTGGGGGAACGTAAGCGGCGACAGCGACCAGACCCGGTCCGCCTCCTCGAGAACCGTCCGGTGAAGGCCGAGCGGTCCTCCCAGCAGAAACGTCGCCGAGGGGTTCCACCACCGCTCCACGGCTCGGGCCAGCTCGGCGCTTTCCATGAGGCGGCCGCCCCGGTCCAGCGCCAGGACCGTCCCCGTGCCGGGCAGCGCGGCACGGAGCGCCGCCCCCTCGCGTTCCCGCACGTGCTCCTCCGAGTATTTCCCCGCGATTCGGACCTCGGGCACGGAGCGCGCTTCGTAGTCCACGCCGAAACTGCGGATCCGCTGGGCGTAGAGGTCGTGGAGGGCCGTGGCGGAACGGTCGCGAGGCTTGCCGACGGAGAGCAGGACGAATTTCAATCGCCGGCCCCGCTCGCGGGTTCCGGGGAGGCGCTCCCGGGCGCGAGACGCCCCCCCCCGCGCAACCGCTCGTGCAGGGTCTTGCGGTGAATGCCGAGGATGCGCGCCGCGGCGGATTTGTTGCCGCGCGTCCGGCGGAGCACCTCGTCGATGTACGCGGACTCGAGCTCGCCGAGGGACATCCCGGCCGCCGCGGCGGAGCGCAGCCCGAGCGGGCTCGCCAGGGAGACGCTGGCCGGAAGGTCCGGCGCGGCGATCGTCTCCGCCCGCGCGAGGATCGCGGCGGCTTCGATCGCGTGGGCCAGCTCCCGGACGTTGCCGGGCCATGCGTGCCGGAGGAGAACCTCGAGCGCCTCCGGTCCGAGCCGCCGTGGAGGAAGGCGGTGGCGCGCCACCGCCTCCTCGAGGAGCGCCTCCGCCAGCACCGGAATGTCGGCGCGACGCTCGCGCAGCGGCGGGAGCGCCAGACGGACGACGTCGAGCCGGTAGAAGAGGTCCTCGCGGAGCCTCCCCGTCGCGACGAGGCGCGCGGGGTCCTCGCGGGTCGACGCGAAGATCCGGATGTCCACCTCGAGGGTGCGGATCCCTCCGAGCCGCTCGAACCGCTTTTCCTCGATCGCGCGGAGCACCTTCGCCTGGACCCCGGGGTCCAGTTCCTGGATCTCGTCCAGGTACAGCGTCCCGCCGCTCGCGCGCTCGAACCGGCCCGAGCGCTCCTGATGCGCGTCGGTGAACGCTCCGCGCTCGTGTCCGAAGAGGTCGCTCTCGAGAAGTTCGGCCGGCAAGTTCGCGCAGGGGACCTCGACGAACGGGCCGGCGGACCGCGGGCTCCTCTCGTGGAGGAACGCCGCCAGACGGTTCTTCCCGGTGCCGGACTCGCCGGTCAGCAGAACGCTCGCCTCGGATCGGGCGGCGCGATCCGCCAGGTCGAGGAGGTGCCGGAAGGCGGGGTCCCGTGTGTCGAAGTCCGGCACCGCGTCTCTCCGGTCCGGCGATCAGCCGGACTTCGGCGTGCGCCGCCGACGGGGGCGCACGGCGGCGGGCGCTTCGGCCGGCGACGGCTCGCCGGCTTCCCTGCCCGACAGGGGAAGGAGCGGCGCATCGCCCCAGAGGCGCTCGAGCCCGTAGTAAGCGCGCTTTTCCTCGATGAAAACGTGCACGACGAAATCGATGTAGTCGAGCAGGATCCACTCGGCGACGCGACGCCCCTCGACGTGGCCCGGCTTGCGCTTCAGATCCTTCGCGAGCCGCTCCTCGATCCCGTCCGCGATCGAGAGGGCGTGGCGGCCGGAGGTCGCGTGGCAGATGACGAAATAATCGGTGAAGACCTTGAGGAGCCGCAGGTCGAGAACCACGAGACCTTCCGCTTTCTTGTCTTCCGCGGCCTCGATGCAGAGGGCGATTTCCCTGGTCAGCGGCGTGCCTCCTTTCGGTACAGTCCGTGAACCTGAATATAGCGGGCCACCTCCACCGGTACAAGCCCGGCGAGCGGCCTGCACGCCGCAGCGCGGGCGCGAACGTCGCTCGACGAGATCGGAACCGGCGGGATCGGGACCCTGTAAATCCGCCCTCCCGCTCCGGCGCGGCCCTCCTCCGCCGCCGCCCCGGCTCCCGGCTCGCAGACGATCGGAACGATTCGAGCCATCACGAACGGCGGGAGGTCCGCGAGGCCGGTCTCCACGGATGGCCGGTCCACGGCGACGACGTCGAACTCCCGGAGCAAGTCGGTGTGCCGGTGCCAGGTCCCGATCTCTCTCAGAGCGTCCATCCCCAGGATCGGGAGCGGACGGACGGCGGCCGGGCCCGACGCGAGCGTGAGGAGGGTGTCGAACGTGAACGAGATTCCGCCGCGAACCACCTCGAGATCGCCGACCGCGAGTCCCGGGAACCCCTGCACCGCAAGGCGGAGCATGGCGATACGGTGTTCCGCCGGGGTCAGATCGGGGCGGCTCTTGTGGGGAGGGACGGCGCACGGCACCAGCAGTACCCGCGGCAGAGCGAACACGAGCCGCACGGTTTCCGCGGCGTGCAGGTGGCCGGCGTGAACCGGGTCGAACGTCCCGCCCAGGACTCCGACGTCGGGGAGGTGCTCGACGCCGCTCGCCGTCACTTCTCCCTCTTTCGCGCCGGGCGCCGGTCTCGCGGCGCGGCACGGGGGAGGATGGCCGGCTCGCCGGCATCGAGTCGATCGAGGGACGCGCCGGTCTCCGCGACGAGACGGTCGATCCCGTCGCCCGTCACCGCGGACACGACGAAGACCGGCCAGCCGCGACGCGCGGCGTAAGCCTCCACCCGGCGCGGCAACGCTTCGTCCTGCAGGGCATCCGATTTCGTGACGACCAGAAGCTGCGGCTTGCGTCCGAGTTCCGCGCGGTAGCGGCGCAGCTCCCGGTTGACGATCCGGATGTCCGCGACCGGGTCGCGTCCGGGGGCGACGGGATCCACGAGGTGGAGCAGCAGCCGGCAACGTTCGACGTGCCGGAGAAAACGGTGCCCGAGCCCCGCCCCACGGTGCGCCCCCTCGATGAGGCCGGGGATGTCGGCGACCACGAAGGATCGGAAATCGCCGCGGTCCACGACGCCGAGGTTCGGAGCCAGGGTGGTGAACGGGTAATCCGCGATCTTCGGCCGAGCGGCGGAAATCCTCGCGATCAGGGTGGACTTCCCCGCGTTGGGCATCCCCACCAGCGCGACGTCCGCGAGGAGCTTGAGCTCGAGCCTGAGGATGCGCTCCTCGCCGGGCGTGCCGGCCTCGTGGCGGCGGGGAGCCCGGTTCGTCGACGTGGCGAATCGAGCGTTCCCCCGGCCGCCGCGCCCCCCCTGGGCCGCGACGAATTGCTGGCCGGCAAGGGAGAGATCGGCCAGAACCACCGCCCGCTCCTCGTCGGTCACGACCGTGCCGACGGGAACCGCGACCGCCAGATCCCCGCCCGAGCGTCCGGACTTCATCGCCCCCTGCCCGTGGCGCCCTCGGTCCGCGCGGAAGATCGACCGGTAGCGAAAGGCGAGAAGCGTGTTGACGTCGGGGTCCGCGACGAGCACGACGGAGCCGCCGTTCCCCCCGTCGCCGCCGTCGGGTCCTCCCCTCGGGACGAATTTCTCCCGCCGGAACGAAAGGCAGCCGTCTCCGCCTTCCCCGCCTCCCACGGTGATCCGGGCTTCGTCAACGAACACGGCGCGGACTCTCCAGTGGACAGTCTAGCCCGGATACTTCATGAAGAACCTACTGCGACCGCGTATCGCCCGCCCTGCTCGGCGTTCGGGCCTCGGACCCTCCACGTACGGTACAGTACGCGTCGGGTCCTCGGTCCTGCGAGCGCCAAGCATGACGGGCATCTCCGCGGTCTCGCTACGGTTCTTCATGAATTATCCGGGCTAGCTCGGCGGGCGAGCTTCCTGCGGGAAGGCCCTGAATACACGAAAGGCCGGTCCGGGTAGCCGGACCGGCCCACGGAGTCGGCGAAGCGTCACTCGCCCGGGACGATGCTGACGAACCGTCCGAGCCGGCCCCGGTCCTGGTACTTGACGAGCCCGGACGCCATGGCGAACAGCGTGTCGTCCTTGCCGCGGCCGACGTTCTCGCCGGCCTGGATCGGGGTGCCGCGCTGCCGCACGAGGATCGTGCCCCCGTGAACCCGTTCGCCGGCGAACCGCTTGACCCCGAGCCGCTGCGCGTTCGAGTCGCGGCCGTTACGAGAACTTCCACCCGCCTTTTTGTGAGCCATGGCGACCTCCGGGAATCAGGCTTCGATGGCGTCGATCTTGACCGCCGTGAAGCTCTGGCGGTGGCCCCAACGCTTGCGGTTGGAATTTTTCCTGTGCTTGAACAGGTAGCCGATCACCTTGGCGGTCCGCCCCTGGGCGACGACCGTCCCCATGACCCTGGCGCCGGTGACGGTGGGGGTTCCGATGCGGGCGGCTTCCCCTTCGCCGACCAGGAGCACGCGGTCGAAAACCACCGGCTCGCCGGCCTCCGTGGGAAGGGCCTCGACCTGCACGACGTCCCCCACCCGGACACGGTGCTGCTTACCGCCAGACTCGATCACGGCCATCATGGATGGAACCTCCGAGAACATGCGAAACCGACACTATAGACAGGGGTTCCGAGGGTGTCAAGGAACGCCTCGAGGCTACCGGCTGCGCAAGTCGAGCAGGACCGACTTGACGATCGCCTTCAAGGTGTCGAAGACGCCGAGGCCCCGGGTCGCCACGGCTTCGAAGACCGGCTCGTTCTTGATTCGAAGCGTCTGGGCCATCTGGGGGACCGGAACGGCGGTCGGAAGGTCGCGCTTGTTGAACTGGAGCACGTAGGGGACCTTCATGAGGTCGTACCCGTGCTCCTTGAGGTTTTCGGTCAGGTTGTGGATCGACTCCACGTTGGCGTCCATGCGGACCTCCTGCGAGTCCGCGACGAACACGACGCCGTCCACCCCCTTGAGGATCAGCTTCCGCGAGGCGTCGTAGAACACCTGGCCCGGGACGGTATAAAGGTGGAAGCGCGTCCTGAACCCGCGGATCGACCCGAACTCGATCGGAAGGAAGTCGAAGAAGAGGGTGCGATCGGTCTCGGTGGCCAGAGAGATCAGCTTCCCCTTGGTGGCGTTCCCGGTCCGCTCGTACACGTACTGGATGTTCGTCGTCTTGCCGCCGAGGCCCGGGCCGTAGTAGACGATCTTGCAGTTGATCTCTCGCGCGGCGTAGTTGATGAACGTCATGAATAAACCGCGAGTCGACGGTCGCACGTCGAAGTTGTCGCGCCCACCGCCGGCGGCCGACCGCCGGGCGCCGGAAGGCGGGAGGCGCTCGACCGGATACGGATGATACTACGTCCGCGCAAGGTCAACTGAAGAGGGCGTCGATGTCCTCGTCGGTGATCTCCGCAAAAGGGGAAATTCCCCCGAAGGCCGCGGTCATGTGCGTTTCGGATCGGGCGACGATCTCGTCCATGATCGCCCCGAGTTCGACGGAAGCCTTCTTCACCCGGAGCCTCACGAGTCCGAGCGACGACCTGAGGTCGAAGAGTACGAGCAGGATCGCCTTCCCCGATATCACGTTGATGTGCAGGTTGTCGTGCTCGCCTTCGTGAAAGAGGATCGAGAACTCGCGCTCCCCGATCAACCTCGCCAGGCCGTCGGTCGCCGCGACGTTTCCCGCCGTGAGCGAGGCGAGGGAGGTCGCGTCGATGGCCGCCAGATCGCCGGACAGGGCGATGTGCTGGCCGTTCTTGTCCAGCAGGAAACACAGCTTCGAGTTGGCGTCCTGGCGCAACCGCTCCAGCACCGCGACGATCCGCGCGTGATCGGCCTCGAACAGCACGAAGTCGGTTGCGGACATGGGACCGGCGAAGCCTCCTCCCCCGGCGTACCCACCGGGCTGCGACGTTAATCTAGCGCCCCCCCTCCGGCCGAGGCAAGTCGGTCCTCGCCGGTCGCCGCCATCGGGGGTCAGTACTCCCGGCGCCCCTCGAAGGCCCGGGCAAGGGTGAGGTCGTCCGTGAACTCGAGGTCGGCGCCGGCCGGGAGCCCCTGGGCGAGACGCGTCACGGCGACCCCCAGAGGCTTGAGCAAGCGCGACAGGTACACCGCGGTGGCCTCCCCCTCGACGTTCGGGTTCGTGGCCAGGACCACTTCGCCGAACCCTTCACCGCGGGTTCTCTCGATCAACTCCCGGATTCGCAGATCGTCCGGACCGATGTCCTTGAGCGGTGAAAGCGCCCCGCCGAGGACGTGATAGAGGCCGCGGAAAACGCCGGAGCGTTCGAGCGCCGAGAGGTTGGCGGGTTCCTCGACCACGCAGACGATGGAGCGCTCCCGTCGCGGGTCGGAGCAGATCGGGCAGAGTTCCCCCTCGGCGACGTTGAAACAGACGGTGCAGGAGCGCAGCCGGTCGTGCAATTCAACGAGCGCCGCCGCGAGGGCGGCGGCCTCCTCCCGGGGCGCGCGGAGAAGGTGGTACGCAAGGCGCTGCGCCGTCTTTCGGCCGATGCCGGGCAGCCTGCCGAGCTCCGCGATCAGCCGCTCGAGAGGCGGCGGCAGCGATTCCACGACCGCCTCACCGCATTCCGGGGATCTTGAGGCCCGCGGTCATCCCCTGCGTCAAGCGCTCGACTTCCGCGTCCACCTTGCGTCCCGCCTCGTTCACCGCCGCGAGCACGAGGTCCTCGACCATGCCCGGGTCGTCGGGAGTGATCGCCTCCGGAGCGAGGTGGATCGACACGAGATGCTTCTTCCCGTTCATTCGGGCGGTCACGACGCCGCCACCCGCGGTCGCCTCGACCTCCAGAGTGTCGACCTCCGTCTGCAGCCGTTCCTGCATCTTCTGCAGGTCTTTCATCATCTTTCCCAGGTTCATGAGGACTCCTCCGGTTCGCCGGTTCGAGGATCCGCGGACTCCGCCGGCAGCGCCGCCTCGAGCGGGCGGATCTCGATCACCTGTGCCCCGAACTCGGACAGGAGCCTGCGGATCCCCGGCTCCGACCGTGCCCGCTCGAGCAGCGAGCCACCGTCCTCGCCGGCGGCCGGCGGGTCGAGGGGGGCGACGGCCTTCAGGGAAGGAGCCGGCGCCGGAAAAGGCCGCGAGCGCGCGGGACCGTCGGCGAGCGCCGCGGCGACCCCCTCGATCCTCACGTCGGCGGCCCCGCCGAGCGCCTCGCGCGCAAAGCCGCGCAGCGTCGCGAGGTTCTCCTCGCGCTCGACGACGCGACGGATCGCGTCCAGCGTCGGCGGATACGCGACGACCAGCCGGCCGCCGTCCAGCGTGATCGCCGCGGCTTGCGCGATCGCGGCGCCGAGCATCCCGCCCGCCGCGCGCGCTGCCGCGCGGAAACGCTCCACCGGGTCCTGGTCCCGCGGCGAGAGAGGGGGCGCGGCGAAGGGGTCTGCAGCGGAGCGCGCCGGGGGTGGCGCGGGAGGTTGCCCGGCGACCGGCTCGCTCACCGCGGGGTCACGGAGCGTTTTTTTTTGAGGCGGCGCCTGGGGCGGGGGAGGCGGGGGGCCGGGGGGCCTCCGTTCGGGAGCACCGCCGGGCGCCAGCGCGGCCAGCAGCTCCTCGATCGGCCTCACCGCACCGAGGCTCGCGAGGCGCACGAGCGCGGACTCGAACAGGAAACGGGGCTGGCTCGATCCGCGCAGCCCCGGCTCGAGATCGGCAAGGATCTGGAATGCCCGGGAAAGGTCTTCCCGCGACAACCCCGCCGCGGCCTCGGTCAGGGCCGAGGCCTCCTCGTTTCCGCGGGTCAAGAGGTCCTCCCTGTCCGGCAGGGTCCTGAGAAGGATCAGATCGCGCAGCACCGCGATCATTTCCCCCCAGAAATGAACGAGATCGTGTCCTTCCTCGACGAGCGCGTCCAGCCCGGAGAGCATCGCCGCCGCGTCCCGCGATGCGAGAGCGCGAACCATCCCGACGAGCGTCTCGGTCCTCACCGCGCCCAGCACTTGCAGCGCCTGCTCATCCTCGACGGTGTCGCCGCAGAAGGCCAGCACGCGCTCGAGCACCGAGAGGGAGTCCCGCACCGATCCCTCGCCCGCCCGCGCGATCCGGTCGAGCGACCGGTCCGAGATGCGGACCGCTCCGGCGTCGCACACGGTTCTGAGGTGCGCGGCGAGCTCGCGCGGGGCGACGCGCCGGAACTCGAACACCTGGCAGCGGGAGAGGATCGTCGGCAGGAGTTTCTGAAGTTCCGTGGTCGCGAGGACGAACACCACCCCCGGCGGGGGCTCCTCGAGCGTCTTGAGGAGCGCGTTGACCGCCGATTTGGAAAGCATGTGCGCTTCGTCGAGGATCAATATCTTGTGCCGGTCCCGGACGGGCGCGTAGGCGACGACCTCCTGAAGCTCCCGGATGTCGTCCACGCCGGTCCGGGAGGCGGCGTCCATCTCGAGCACGTCCATCGATCGCCCCTCGGCGATCTCGCGGCAGGGTGCGCACTCGCCGCACGGGGTCGGGGTCGGTCCGCTCTCGCAGTTGAGGCACTTCGCGAGTATGCGGGCGACGGTGGTCTTGCCCGTCCCGCGGATTCCGGCGAAGACGAAAGCGTGCGCCAGACGGTTGGCTTCGATGGCGTTCCGGAGAGTCCGGGCGACGTGCTGCTGGCCGATCAGTTCTTCGAGCCTCTGGGGCCGCCACTTACGCGCCAGGACCTGGTACGTCACGACATCCCGTCCCAACCGGCCGCATCGGCGGCCGAGCGTCCAGGGCAAGGGACCGAAAACCGGGTGAGGAGCGTCAGGTCGCCCGCTCCCGCTCCGGTCTCCGGCCCCCGCCTCCGGCCCCTCTGATGGGGCCCAAGTTGACCTGCGGCACCTGCGGCCGCCCGCTTACCGTTGCTCCCTTCCGGGCCTGGCGGGGTTCACGGAACCGCAGTGCACAGGGCTCGGGCCCCGCAACTTTTCGTCGTCGAGTCTCACGTATTGGCGGAGAGAGTGGGATTCGAACCCACGGTACGGTTTCCCGTACACACGCTTTCCAAGCGTGCACCTTCAGCCACTCGGTCATCTCTCCGCAACGGCTCCGGCGAATCGGGCTTCGCCGCTTTGGGGCCGGCGTGTCACGACCGGCCGCCGAGACTCGACTCGTCAAAACATCCTGGCGGAGAGGGTGGGATTCGAACCCACGTGCCTCCTCACGGAGACAAAGCGCTTTCGAGGCGCCCCCGTTACGACCACTTCGGTACCTCTCCGCATCCGTGCAAATGCGCGAAACCGCCGGCGATTCTCGACGCCGCCCGCCTCCCCCGGAAGAACTCGAGGAGCAGTTCGGCCGCCTGATCGGCCAGCACTCCCCCCACCGCCTCGAAGCGGTGGTTGAAATCGGCGCCGGACGCCCGCAACGCTTCGAGGCGGCCGATCCCCCCCACCTTGAGGTCGGACGCCCCGTAAATCACCCGCGAGACCCTCGCGTGCATCGCCGTGCCGAGGCACATCAGACACGGCTCCACGGTGCAGTAGAGGCTTGCCCCGATCAACCGGTAGTTCCCCAGGCGCGCCGCCGCGTCCCTCAGGGCGAGCACCTCGGCGTGGGCCGAGGGGTCCGTCAGACCCAGGACCGCGTTGTGGCCTTTCCCGATCACGGTGTCGGACAGCACCACGATCGCGCCGACGGGAACCTCGCCGGCGAGCCGCGCCCGGTGCGCTTCCTCGAGCGCGAACTCCATGTACCGCTCGTGCATCGATTCCCCTGGGCCACCCCACGGAACGAATTCCACCCGCCACCGGCAGATCTGGTCGGACCGGAGGGATTCGAACCCCCGACCTACTGGTTCGTAGCCAGTCGCTCTATCCAGCTGAGCTACGGTCCGTTCCGGTCGATCCTGCGAGTCGAGAAGACCTCCCGCGAGGCAAACGCGAATGTTACCATCGGCCCCTGGCCCAGTCAACGCACCCCAAATCTCCATGGAATCAGTAATACACATTCGTATGACGAAAGTTGCATAGTTGTCACGGCAGGACTATATTTGCGCCCGAAAGAGCCGATAAAGCGGAAAGACACAAAGCGAGGAGTCGACCATGACCAGCGAGAGCGAGAGCGGGCGCCGCTTTTTCACGACCTCCGAGGTCGCCCGGTACTGCGCCGTGACCAACGACGGGGTGCTGAAGTGGATCAAGTCCGGCAAGCTCCGGGCGTTCTCCACTCCGGGCGGGCACTACCGGGTCGCCATGGACGATTTTCGCGCGTTCCTCGGGAAATTCGAGATCC
The DNA here is from genome assembly GCA_963790465.1 of Terriglobia bacterium. Lineage (GTDB taxonomy): Bacteria > Acidobacteriota > Polarisedimenticolia > Polarisedimenticolales > JAIQFR01 > JAIQFR01. Next base: position 75,513 of record CAWBOP010000029.1, read on the forward strand.
CGATCGACGAAACGTTCTTCAACGGGGAGCACCGCACCCGAACGGTGCTCGTGGTGGATGACGAGGAGGACATTCGCAACATCGTCCACCGGGTCCTGAGCGAGCTCGAGCCCGGGATGAAGATCGAGGAAGCCGCCGACGGCTACGAGGCCGGGATCAAGATCGGCAGCCTGCATCCCGATCTCATCGTGATGGACGTGAGGATGCCCCGTGTCGACGGGCTTTCGCTGTGCCGATCCATCCGCCAGAATCCGAAGACCCAGGGAATCAAGATCCTGGCGATCACCGCTTTCCCCGAGCAGGACATCATCCGGCGGATGTACGACGCCGGCGCCGACCTCTGCCTGATCAAGCCGCTGCAGATGGAACATTTCCGGCTGGAGGTGCTCCGGTTGCTCAACGAGGCGGACCGGGCCGAGAAGGCGAGCGCCTGACGCGGGCGGGTTCCTAGACCGCGACGAGTCCTTTGCCGATCAGATCCGCGACCGCTGTCGCCGCGTCGCGGCAGGCCGTCTCCTCGTTCACGTCGAACCGCTCGGGGAGAGATCGCGCGATTTCGAGCAGCGTGCGGGAGCCGTCGCAAAGCAGGTAGATCTCCCGGGCGCTGCTGTTCAGGACGTGGACCTGCCCTCCGCCTTGATCGTAAAAAAGGTACTCCCCGGTAAGATCCTTCTCCTGGTAAGCCCCGGTCCGTCGGGGCCGGGCATTCTCGGGCACCATGTTTCGTTTCCTCCGATGATCTTCCCCCGGGCTATTCAAGGAGATCGGACAGCAATTCGAGCGTCTCGTCGTGACGTCCGGGCCACAGTGCCAGACACTGGGATTCCTCGAGGAGGCCGGCGATCTCGGCGACGAGTCGCGGTTCGGCGTCCTTGAACTCCTCGGCGAGGGCGCTTCCCTCGTGGCGGTTGAGCATCTCCTGTCCGAGCTCGAGCGCCGCCTGAAACGGGCCCACGCGCACCGCCTTCGGTCGTCCCGAGAAACTCGGCATCCGTTCCGGCAGCTTCACCGTGGCCATGACGCTCTCCTGGTGCTCGCGAAGCCAGCGGGTCAGCGGGGCGGCGTCGTCCGCGTCCACACGGATCGCCCCACGGGATCCCGTCTCCGCCAGAACACGCCGGACGCCGTCGATGGCGCGAATCTCCTCGGCCGCGTCTTCGTGCCCCTCGACCAGCCAGATCTCATGGGAGCGAAAGCGCCGCACGGAGGCGCCGTCCCCCTGCGAGCGGAGCAGGACGACCGCCGCCGTGCGGGACGGCTCCGCTTCCGGAGGGCGGAGGGCGGAGGCGTCCACCGACCACTCGTCCCCGTCCGCCTCGCGCGAGGCGCGCGCCACGGTCCGCAGCTGCGCCGGCGAGAGGGTCGTCCGCGATCCCGGTCGAAGGTTCAGCGAGCGCGGCAACGGCACGACGCGGCCGGTGCCCCGCTCGACCACGGCGAGGTCGTCCGCGAGAAGCGCGTAGCCGTGAAACGCGAGATGGACCGCCAGCGTGGTCTTCCCGAAGTTCGAAGGCCCCGCGATGAGCATCGCGCGTCCGCCGCGCCCGAGCGCCGAGGCGTGGAACACGAAGTGACCACCCAGGGAGCCGAGAAGGTCCTGCATGAGGAGGTTGTAGGCGTGCCAGACGGGATGGCGCCGGTCGAGCGGACGCGCCCCGAGCGGACCCCGGAACGTGGGGGCGGCCTCGTCCCGAAGCGACACCTCGTACTCCCTCCGCGGGCCGTCCAAGGGCGGCCCGGCGCCCCACAGCCGCCGAACGAGCGCGGCGAACGCCTCGTCGTCCGAGCGCACGCTAGCGATGCCGTCAAGCCAGGCGAACTCGATCTCGTGCAGGGGGCCACCTCCTCGCGCCCTCGAGGAGCGACGGACAGTTTACCCCGAGAGAGGAGTTTCATGGGAAGGCGACGGTCAGCGAGCGCCGGTGCCGAGGAGCACGACCTTGACCGTCTTCAGAGCGACCCACAGGTCGAACAGGGCGTTGCAGTTCTTGATGTAATACAGGTCGTACTTCAGCTTCTCGAGGGCGCCCTCTTCGGACGCGCCGTACCCGTAAGAAACCTGGGCCCAGCCGGTGATCCCGGGCCGCACGGCCATGCGAAGCCGGTAGTAAGGGATCCGCCTCTCGAGCTGCTCGACGAAGTGCTTGCGCTCCGGACGCGGCCCCACGAAGCTCATCTCGCCCCGCAGCACGTTGAAGAGCTGCGGGAGCTCGTCGATCCGGAGTTTCCGGATGACCCGACCGACCCGTGTAATCCGGGGATCGTTCGTTCGCGCCCAGGTCGGCCCGCTGCGGCTCTCGGCATCCTGGACCATCGAGCGGAACTTCAGAAGGTGGAACTCGCCCCTACCGACTCCCATCCGTTTTTGCCGGAAGAACGCCGGCCCGCGCGAGTCGAAGCGGATCAGGACGGCGGTCAGCACCATGACCGGCAGGGCCACGACGAGTAGGAGCAGCGACAGGATGACGTCGAGGCACCGCTTCATGGCGAGGCGGAGCGGGGACGACTTGAATCCGTCGGAGAAGATCAACCAGGACGGAAGCATCGTCTCGACGGCGAGCTTCCCGCTGGTCCTCTCGATGAACGTCGTCACGTCCTCGATCTCGAGACCGGCAAGCCGGAGTTCCATCAGCGGCTCGAGCGGGAGCTTCCCGCGCTTCTCGTCGAGGGCCACCAGGATCCGGTCGGCGCGGCGCGGGCAGTAGCGAGGAAGCGAACGGAAGTCCGTCTGGATCCGCACCCCCATGGCGACGAACTCGCCGACGCGCGCGTCGTTCTCGTCCGCGAACCCGACCACGACGTAGTCTGCAGAGAGATGCTCCGCGATCCACCGGCACACCTGGCGCGCGTTTTCACCCGTGCCCACGACGAGCACCCGCTCGCGCCACCCGTCGAGGACATTGAACCGGACGGCCGCCCAGCGCCACGCCGCGACCGCGGCAGGAACCGCGACCGCCCCCTCGAGCATGAGGAAACCGGTCAGCGGGCTGGGGGATCCGCGGTAGGCCCAGTCGATCGCGAACGCCAGGACGCCGAGGATCAAGGACACGACGGAGGCGAGCGCGACCTCGCGCCGGACGTTGCTTTCGTCCCCCGTGCGCGCGTTCCGTGCGATCGCGACGCACGCCACGAACAGCAGGCTCATCGCCGCGATCTGCCCGGCGGGGGCCGAGCTACTGAGCTCGTGCGTCACCGCCGTCGTCACGGCCGCGAGACCGTACAGGACGATGAACGTCAACCCGCCTTCCAGCGCGAAGGAAAACACGGAGCGCGGCCGGGTGAGACGCTTGATCGTCATATCGAGTACCCGACACCCCGCCTGGACTTCGAAATGCGGGATGTTTCGACTCCACCGCGGGCGAACATCGCACCTCCCGGGTGCAACCTCCCCCCGATCGCGCACCCCAAAATGACTTTTTCGTCTCACCGTGCTTGAGACTGATGGAAGGGTACGGAAGGCGACCGATCCTGTCAACGGCAATTCGCCACAATCCTGTGGCAAGATCCCGCGACGGCATCTATAGGTTTAGGTATTATAAGAGCGCCGACAGGACGAAACTCGCAAATGCCGATTTCTGCAATATATTCTGGGATGGGGCCTTTGTTCCAGCCGTGCTCGGACAACCCGACGCGCGGGTGGGGGGTTTTCGGTGTCGTTCGATTTTGCCGGTCAACATGGCGTCGAATACTCTATGCTTTTTCATTGCGGTTTCCGGGCGAGTGCGCCATCGGCTCCCCGGAATTCGCGCCTGGAGGGCGGTGGGATGAGACTCTCGGCAGCGGCTTTGTGTCTCATGCTTCTCGGCACGCCCGTCCGTGCCCAGACGTCGACCGCGCCGGCCCCGTCGGACGGGACACCGGACTACAGCATCGGAATCGAGGACATCCTCCACGTGTCGGTGTGGGGCGAATCCACGCTCGACCGCCGCACCCGGGTCCGTCCCGACGGCAAGATCACGGTGCCGCTGGTGAACGACATCAAGGTCGAGGGGATGACCCCGGAGCAGGTCCGCCGGGAGATCGGCGCGAGGCTCGCGAGCTACATCCGCGAGCCCAACGTCACGGTCAGTGTCGAGGAGATCAACAGCTTTCGGGTGTATGTTCTCGGCGAGGTCAATCGCCAGGGGCCGATCAACCTCTTCCGGCCGACGCGGCTGCTCCAGGTCATCGCCGCCGCGGGCGGGCTGACGCAGTTTTCCAGGAAGGAAATCACGATCCTCCGCGAGGAGGCCGGGGTCGAACGCAGGATGCGAGTGGATTACAAGAAACTGGTGGCGGGGGATGCCTCGCAGGTCAATCGCTTACTTGAAGCCCGGGCGACACGATCCTGGTCGACTAGACGTTCGCGTGGAGGCCGCATGAGGAGATTCCGCGCGATGGTCTTTCCGGTCCTGGCGCTGCTCTGTGGTCGCGCTCCCCGGACCACCGTCGATGGCAGCAACGACGACGTTCTTTCCCGAGGCGAGTGCCGACGTGACCCGCTCCGACAACGTGCTCTACTCGTCCGCAGAGTCGGCCTCGGACTGGATCTCGCGCTTCGGGATCGTCCTGCCCGTGCGGCGCGAGGGGCCACGCGGTTCCGTGGGTTTGCAGTACAGCCCGTCGCTCTTCCGCTACCGGGACAACTCCGACCTCGACCACGCAAGAACACCGCGTGGGCCTCGACGCTCGCTCCGTCGGCCGTCGTCGACGCTCGCGTTCGGCGCCGGCTGGGAGCGAAGCCAGACCCAGGGAACCACCGGCGGTCTCTCGACGTCCGAACCGTTCGTCGTCCCGCGCTCGGAGCGGGAACACTATCGCGGCGAGGTGACCTACGAGCGACAGTCCGGCGAGCGCTGGCGCTGGAACACGGCGCTTCGCGGCGACCGGACCGGACTACACGCCGATATCGGGATCCCGAGCCGAGTGCTCCCGGGACCGGCTCGAGAACCGGACGGACTGGGAGGCCACGCTCGGCGCCCGCCGCGCGATTTCCCGGGCCGCGGCGTTCGGCGTCGAGTACCGTTTCCGGAGGTACCTGCTCGGCGCGACCGGCGACGAGGACGCGCACCTCCTGGGTCTCACGATGGACGTCGAGGCCGGCCGCGACGCGACGCGTCGGCGCTTCGGCTCGGGGCGTTCCACCGCAAGCCGCAAGTCGCCGCGGGTGGCGCCGCGACCGACACGGGACAGGCGAACGGTGTTCAGGGCGGATTGCAGGTCGAGCGGCGATTCCGCAGGAACGCGTTGCGCTTCGAGGCCGAGCACGGCCCTTCATCCGGCGGCGGGCTCCAGCGGGACATCGACCGACAGCTTGGCGGCGCTGTCGCTCACCGGGGCGAGGGAGCGCCGGTGGCGGTGGGACGACGTCCGCGCGTTACGCGCGGCGCCGTCCGAGCCTGGCCGGGGCGTCCACGCTCGACGACCTCCGGGGGCGCGGCGAGCGCGGCGTGGTTCTTCGGTGAGAAGTGGGCGTTCACGCTCGGGGCGCGAATTCGTGAGGCAGTCGGCGAACGACGCCGACACCCTCGGAACGTCCTTCAAGACGTTCACGGGCGGGCTGACCTGGTATCCGCGAGGGCTCGCGAGACCGGCCGCGGGAGGCGGCGGATGACGCCGACGGCGAAGTTCACGCAGGTTTTCGAGGTGGCCGACCGCGTGTTCCTGTCGTGGTGGATCGTGGTCGCCGGGCGTCGCCTCGGCCTCGCGGGAGGCGTGGTGGCGCTCCACTACCTTCCCAAGACCTACGAGGCCAGCACGACGATCTTCGTCGCGCCGCAGCAGATTCCCCAGGAGTTCGTCCGAAGCACCATCACCGACGACATGTCGATCCGTCTGGGTTCCTTGCGCGAGGCGATGCTCAGCCGGCCCTACCTCTCGAAGCTCATCGAGCAGACGTTCGGCAAGACGCAGAACGCCGAGGATCTCGAGCGGCTGATCCAGACCATGCGGTCCAGGATCGAGGTGAAGGTTATCGAGAACGCCTCCGGCGGAGCGCGGCCGGTCCGGCGGCGTCTTTCGCCTCACCTACAGGGACCGCGAGCCGGAGCGCGCGGCGAATGTCGTCAATACCCTCGCGGATTTCTACATCGATCAGAACGTCCGTTTCCGCTCGGCGCAGGCGGATGGGACCACGCGCACCCTTCAGAGCCTGTCGGCGGACGTCCTCTCGCAGCTCCAGCTGCAGGAGCGCGCGGTGGCGGACTACAAGGCGCAGCACCTGTACGAAACCCAGGCGCACTTCGACGCCAACGTCCAGCTCCTCCAGGGTCGCCAGCAGGACCTGGCCGGCGATCGAGCGGGACCTCGGCCAGGCTCAGGACCGGCTGCAGGCGCTGAAGGCCCAGGAGTCGCAGTCCGCGCTCGGCGCCGGGCACCGACGCCGGGAGGGCGCGGTGCTCGACCCGTACACGGCGCGTCTTGCGCAGCTCCAGCAGGAATACGAGATGCTTCGCACGCGATACCAAGACGATCATCCGGACGTGAAGGCCAAGAAGCGCGAGCTCGACGATTTCGTCGCGTCGGGAAACGCCGCCGCCGGTGGCAGGTTCCCCGGCGCGCCGGAAAACGGGGCGGCAGCGCCGGGGTACGGTCCCGCTGACCCCGTTGCAGGCCCAGATCACGGCGGACCCAGCGGGAACTCACGAGGCTGCAGTCGGAGCAGCAACGGGTCCGCGACGAGATCGAGACCTACAAGCGTCGTATCGAAGATACGCCGCGAGTCGAGCAAAAGCTGGCGGAGCTGAGCAAGGGGCTCGATGTCCTGCGGGAGCGTTACCGCGACTACCAGACCAAGCTGGAGGAGGCCAAGGGATCGCAGAAGATCGAGGCGACCCAGAAGGGGGAGCGCTTCGAGGTGATCGAGCGCGCCGCGCCCCCGGCCCTCCCGATCCGGCCGGTCCCCTTGGTGATCTACGCGATCGGACTGGCCTGCCGGTCTCGCCCTCTTCGTGGGACCGGTGGTCCTCCGTCGCGCTCGTCGCGCCCCTGGTCGACTCCGAGGCGGGGCTGCGCGAGATCGCGGACGTCCCCGATACTGGTGAGCATCCCCCGGCTCGAGACGGACGACGTGGTGCGCTCGAAGCGCGTGCGATGGTGGGGCAACCTCGGGGCATCGGTGGCCTCCGTCGCGGTCCTGATCGCCATCCTGGGCGTATTCGGTCTGGGCGGGTAGGGAGGCGCCGATGGAGTTCCGGCTCAAGAGAACGCGCGGCGACGCGTCGAAGCAGGGAATCGACGAGGCGCCACGGGCTTCGCCGGACGGGAAGCTCGCGGCGGGCGTGCCCTCTGGCGCGCGTCGTTCCCCGACAGCTCGTGGACTCGCCCGAGGTGGTGATGCGCGGCACGGCGCGGTCCGTCGCCGCGGAGAAGTTCCGCCGACTCAAGACGCTTCTCGGGAACGACGAGGCGGGGGCGGCGCGGGTGATCGTCGTGACCAGCGCGACCCCTCGCGAGGGGAAGTCGGTTGTGGCCCTCAACCTCGCGCTGGCGTTCGCGTCGGACCGCAAGACCGAGACGCTCCTGGTGGATGCCGATCTGCGGCGACCGACGGTGGAGCGCTGGCTCGTTCCGCCGCCGAGCCTGGGGTTCGCGGATCTGCTGGCGGGAAAGGTCGACCCGGAGCACGCCGTGATACGCCTCAAGGACCTCTCGCTCGAGGTCCTGCCGGCGGGCCGTCCTCCCGACGATCCGGTGGACCTCCTCTCGTCGGACACCTGCAGGACGCTGATCGCCTTGTTCCGCGAACGCTACCACCGCGTGATCATCGACACGCCGCCGGTCGTTCCCTTCACCGATGCCGACGTGATCGGCCGCTGCGCGGACGGGGTGCTCCTGGTGGTGCGATCGGGACAGACGCCGAAGCCGACTGTATCTGCAGGCGGTCTCGTCGGTCACCTCGACCCGGATCCTGGGAGTGGTGCTCAACGACGTGGTCTTCAACCTCGCGGACCGTGATCGCTACTACGGCAAGTACTACGATCACTACTACGAGCAGGAGAAGAGAAAGCCATGAGGCCCGAAGCTCCTCCGGAGCGGGCCGTGCCGCGCCGGGTGGTCGCCCTCGGCGGCGGGACGGGCCTGCCCGCGGTGCTGCGCGGCCTCAAGCCGCGCGTGGAGCGCGGCGAGGTGGCGGAGCCTGGCAGCGATCGTCACGATGACCGACGACGGCGGCAGCTCCGGGCGCCTGCGACGGATCCGCGGCCTGCCCCCGCCGGGCGACCTCCGGAACTGCCTGGTGGCGCTCTCCTCCGAGGAGGACCTGCTGGCGGGGCTTTTCCAGTATCGGTACGACGGCTCGGAGGACGTGGGAGGCCACACGGTCGGGAACCTCATTCTCGCGGCCCTGGCGGAGATGACCGGCAGCTTCCTCAACGCCGTAGAGGTGTCGAGCCGGGTGCTCCGGACAGCGGGACGCATCCTGCCTGCGACCCTCGACGACGTGGTCCTCGAGGCCGAGATGCAGGACGGCTCCGTGCTGGCGGGGGAGACCGCCATCGCGAATTGCGGAAAGACGGATTCGACGCATCGGGCTGCGTCCCCGCGCCGCCCGGCCGGCACCGGGGGTCCTCGAGGCGATCCGGGAGGCGGACCTCGTCGTGCTCGGCCCTGGCAGCCTCTTCACCAGCGTCATTCCGAATCTGGTCGTCGAGGGGGTCTCCCAGGCGCTGCGCGCTGACGCGCGCCGTCGTCGTTCTCGTCGGGAATCTGGTCAGCGAGCGTGGCGAGGCCGCCGGACTCGACCTCATGGATCACATCGAGATCATGGAAGAGCACGTCGGCGGCCCGTTCGTGGACGCCGTGCTGGTCCACGAGGGGCCGATCGACCACGACGTTCTCGTCCGCTACGAGGAGGAAGGGGCGACGCCTCTTTCCTGGTCCGGGCGGGGCCGCGAGGGCCTGACGGTGATCCGGAGCAACCTTCTCACCGAGGGGCCGGTCCTCAGGCACGATCCCGCGAGCACGGCGGACGGTCTGATCGAGGCCTGGACACGAGTCGCGAGGAGAACCGCCCGCCGCGACGCACGATGAGAGGGCGCGAAGCGCGGCCGCGCGCGGTTCGTTCAGTTCGGGACACGAAGAGATGAGTTTCGTCGGCACCCAGTTCCTGGCGTTCTTCGCGATCGTGGCCGTGCTGTATTGGCTTCTCGGCGCGAAGCCCCGGAAGGTGCTTCTGCTGGTCTCGAGTTACGCCTTCTATGCGGTCTGGGACTGGCGCTTCGCGGGGCTGCTCGTCCTCACGACACTCGTGGATTTCGGCGCCGGTGCGGGCGTCGAGGCGGCCTCGTCCCGAGCGGGCAGGCGGGCCTACGTCGGGTCGAGTCTCGCCGTCAACCTGGGTGTTCTCTGCTTCTTCAAGTACTCCGACTTTTTCGCCGGCAGCCTCGCATCCCTCGGCCGGGCCCTGGGTATCGATGTCTCCTGGACGGCGCTCCACCTGGCTCTGCCGGTGGGAGTTTCCTTTTACACGTTCCGGAGCCTGAGCTACACCCTCGACGTGTATCGGGGTCACATGAAGGCGACGCGGTCGCTCCTCGACTACGCCGTGTTCGTCGCGTTCTTCCCGTTGCTCGGCGCGGGCCCGATCGTCCGCGCGAGACGGTTCTTGCCCCAGCTCGAGAAGGAGCGGCGTTTCAGCCTCGAGAGCCTCGAGGCCGGCCTGTCGCGCTTTCTTCTCGGGTTCTGCAAGAAGGTCTTCATCGCGGACACCCTGGCGGTCTACCTCGTTGACCCGGTCTTCGCGCAGCCGGCCGACCGGAGCACGGCCGTGCTGTGGCTGGCGCTTGCCGGCTACACGGTGCAGATTTACGCCGACTTCTCGGGCTACTCGAGCATGGCGATCGGGTGCTCGCGGATGCTCGGGTTCAAGGTCCAGGAGAATTTCGCGTTCCCCTATCTCGCGCGCAACGCGTCGGAATTCTGGAGGCGGTGGCATATCTCCTTGACGAGTTGGTTCCACGACTATCTGTGGTGGCCCATGGCCAAGAAGATCCCGTTCGCGGGGAGCCTGACGATCCGGCTGCGCTGGTCGGGAAGTCTCGTGCTCGTCTTCCTCGTGAGCGGCCTCTGGCACGGGGCCGGATGGACCTTCGTCGTCTGGGGAGGCCTGCACGGCGCGTACCTCGTGATCTACCAGTTCTGGCGAGCGTGGCGGGAGCGCGGTCCCGGTGAGTCGCGGAAACGGTCGGCTCTCCTGTCCGTCCTGCCTGGCTGGGTTCTCACGCAGGTCGGGGTCGGCCTGGCGTGGCTCGTCTTCCGATCGCGAGACGCCGCCGATGCCTGGGCCTATCTGTGCGGGCTCGCGGGCTTCGCCGGCTCCGCGCCGCTCGTGGTGCCGCTCGCGGTGTGGGTGGCGCTCGCCGCGTTTCTCGTCGATCATGCGGCCGGCTGGATGATGGAGCACGAGCCGGACGTGAAGACGCGAATCCCGGCCCCGCTTCGCGCCATCGGATATGTCGCGATCCTCGTTCTCGTTTATCACGGACAGCCCAGTTATGGCAGCCGGTTCATTTATTTCCAGTTCTGAGACGCCGCCGGCCGCCGGGTCTTCGGGGGTCGGCGGTCACGGCGAGACGGGGCGCTTCCGGCGCCTCTGGAGCCTCGCGCCGGTTCTTTCCTGGACGGTACTGTTCCTGTTTCTGGCCGAGGTCCTGGTCGCCGTCGTGGCGCCCGCGCTTCTGTCCGACCGGCTCTACTTGCGCGCGTATCTCGGTCGCGACGCCCGCGAGAGCACGATCCAGATCGCCGGGGACCTCGGCTCCTACCTGACATGGAACCCGGTCACCGGCTGGAGGAACCGGCCGAACTCGAGCCGCAAGAAGTGGCAGGTGGACGAGCATGGCGCCCGCGCCACGCACGCGTTCGGGCAGCACAAGGAAGGACGGCGTCGCATCCTCTTCCTCGGCGACTCCATGACCAACGGTGGAACCGCGGTCACCCGTGATGAGACGATCTCAGCCTACGTGGAAGACGCGGACACAGAGGCGCTGAATTTCGGGACGATGCTCTTTGGTCTCGATCAGATGCTCCTCGATTACGAGGATCGGCTCGGCGCGTTCGAAGCCGACGTCGTGGTCGTGGGGCTGTCGGAGAACGCAATGGCGGGGCTGGCGAACCGGTATATTCCGTTCCGTCGGCGCAGCGAAACGAACATGCCGTACTTCAAACCCCGTTTCGCGATCGAGTCGGGCCGGCTCCGGCTGATACCGGTCCCGCCGCGGGATGCTTACGAGCGGCTGCTCACGCGGGCGGACCTGCTGCCGGAACTCCGCGAGACCGACGATTTCTACGGTGAGTTCGCGGCTTTCAAACGATGCGGCTGGCTGCCGCTGTCCGGCGCGGCGTGGACAGACGGTCTGCCCGGCCGAGGCCGCCCAGTCGAGGAAGGCGTCGCACTCCGGCCCGAGGTCGCCGATGCCGTAGCGGCCCGGAAGGGACGTCGGGTGGAGGAGGAGCCCTGCAGCGCGCGTTCTCATTCGCGCAATCCTACCGGAGCGGCGCAACGCTTCGACGCTCTCTCCCGTAAAACAGCCGGGCATGAAACGGGGCCACTCCTCCCGGCTCGCGCTCGCGGCGGTTCTCCTGCTGGCCGCCGCGAGCGTTTTTTCCGGATGCCGGGGGGCGTCGGCCGACGGAGGCTCGCCGCCGGCCCGGGCGCCGCCGGACGCGGCCGCCTCGACCGCCTCCTCCTGACGGGCGAGCTCGCCGCCGTCCGCTCGGCCGACCTCTTCGTCCCGGAGACCCCTCTCTGGGAGCTCCAGCTCCGCTTCCTCGAGGAGGACGGCGCCGTCGTGAAGGCGGGAGACCGGGTGGCCGAGTTCGACGCGACCGGCCTGACGTCCGACCTCGAGCAGAAGCGGATCGCCGCCATCGAGGCCGAGACCGAGCTCGTCCGCTTCGACGCCGACCGCGAGGGGGCGATCGCTCGCCCGGGAGCAGGCCGTCCACGCGCGCGGACGACCGACGCTCGAGAAGGCCCGCATCGACGCCGAGATCCCCGCGGAGCTCCGACGTCGCGGCGCGACCACGAGGAGAAGCAGCTCGCGCTGAAGCGGGCCGAGACCGAGCTCGACAAGGCGCGAGGAGGACCTCGCCGTCGTACCGGACGGCGGCCGAGGCGGACCGCGCCACGAAGCTCATCGCCCTCGAGCGGGCCCGGAGCGAGCGCGACAAGCTCGAGACCGCCGTCGCGCGCGCTCACGCTGCGCGCGCCGAAGGACGGCGTCTTCGTCGTGGCCGAGAACCCGCGGGAGCGGAAGAAGTTCCTGACGGGCGACACCCTCTGGCCCGGGATGACCCTCGCGCGCATCCCCGACCTCGAGACGCTCCGCGTCGACGCCCTCCTCTTCGACGTCGACGACGGGCGGATCCGCGTCGGGGACGCCGGCCGTCGTCGTTCCCGACACCTTTCCCGACCGGCAGCTCCCGGCCCGGGTCGCGTCGATCGCCCCCGTCGCCCAGCCGGTCGGCCGGGGCTCGCCGCGCATGGCCTTCCGCGTCCTCGGTGGACGTGACGGGCGGCGACCTCTCCGGGCCTCCGCCCCGGGATGTCCGTCCGCGTCGAGGTCCCGCCCGCCGCGGACGGTCGCGCTCCCGGAGCCCCGCCCGGACCGCCTCCCCGAGCCCGATCTCGCCGGCCGCCCGACGCGCGAGGGCCGAGCGGCGCGACCTCGTCCTCTCGGTCGAGCTGAAGGGCGAGCTCGCCGCGCTCGACGCGGAGGCGATCGGCCCGGTGAAGCTCCCGGAGGTCTGGGACTACCGGATCTCGTTCCTCGCCCCGGAGGGGTCCGAGGTGAAGAAGGGGCAGCCGGTCCTCGGCTTCGACACGACGAGCCTCCGCCAGCAGCTCGAGGAGAAGAGGGCCGAGGCCGAGTCGGCGGCCAAGGAGATCGAGCGGCGGCGGCGGAGCCTCGCCCTCGCCCGCGGCGACCTCGAGCTGGAGAAGGCCCAGGTCGAGGCGCGCCGCGCGAAGGCCGCGATGAAGGTCGACGTCCCGCCGGAGGTCTCCGGCGCGATCGAGCTCCGGAAGGCCCGCCTCGACCTCGCCCTCGCCGAGGCCGAGGTCGCCTCGGTGACCCGCCGCCTCGAGGCCGCCGAGCGCGCCGCCCGGGCCGAGCTGTCGGTCCTCGAGGGACGCCGCCGCCGCGCCGCGCTCCGCGACCGCCGAGCTCGTCACGACGATCGAGAGGATGACGATTCCCGCGCCGCGCGCCGGGACGGTCCTCTACGTCCCGAACTGGAACGGCGACAAGAAGAAGGTCGGCGACAGCTGCTGGTTCGGCGAGAAGGTCCTCGAGGTCCCCGACCTGGCGCGCCTCGGCGTCCAGGGCGAGGTGGACGAGGCCGACGCCGGGCTCGTCCGGGAGGGAGCGGCGGTCTCGCTCCGGCTCGACGCCCACCCCGACACCGAGGTCCGCGGAAAGGTCCGGACGATGCAGCGGACGGTCCAGCGAGCGTCTCGCCGCAGGTCCCCCTGAAGGTCGCCCGGCTCTCCGTCGCCCTCGAGGAGGTCGATCCCGGGAAGATGAAGCCGGGGATGCGCGTCCGGGGCCGGGTCGAGACCGGGCGGGTCGCCGGCGCCCTCACGGTCCCGTCCGACTCCGTCGTCCCGACCGAGGCGGGGCCGTTCGTCTGGGTCCCCCGCGGGCGCGGAGCCCGCCAGGTCCGGGTGACCGTCGGACGGCGCAACGACGAGTGGGTCGAGATCCTCTCCGGGCCTCGCCGAGGGAGACTCCGTCCTTCGCGTCGCACGGCCCTCGCCGAAGGGGACGTCCTCGTGAGGCGCTGGCTCGCTCGGCGTCCTCGCCGCGGCGGCTCCTCGCCGCGCTCGCCCTCGGCGCGGCCTCCTGCGCGCCCGGGCGCGGGCGACGACGTCCCGACGCTCGTCGTGAAGAAGGCGACCGCTCGCGCCGGACCGTCCGGGCCGAGGGGGTCCTCAAGGCGGTGGAGGCGACGCCCGTCCGCGTCCCGGGGAACGACGTGAGCCTGAAGATCGGCTGGATGATCGAGGACGGCAGCCCGGTGAAGGCGGGCGACGTCGTCGTCCGCCTCGACCCGACCCGGACCGTCGAAGCTCCTCGCCGACGGCCGCGCGGACGCGCGACGGCCGACCACCGCGGCGAGAAGGAGCGCGCCGAGTCGGGGGCGATCGTCGCGAACCTCGGACGCGACGCCGAGCAGGCGCGGCGCGAGCGGACGACGGCCGAGACGTTCCAGAGCCGCGACCCCGAGCTCTTCTCGCGCCACGAGATCATCGAGGCCGACATCGACGTCGGCCTCGCCACGCAGAAGGAGCGGCACGCCGTCGGCTCCCGGAGCGAGCGCGAGGGCCTCGCGCGGACGAGCCGCGACCTCGTCGCCCTCGACGGGAAGCAAGGCGCAGCTGAAGATCGACAAGGCCGAGCGCGAGCTGGCGGCCCTCGAGCTGAAGGCGCCTCACGACGGCATCGTCGTCCTGAAGCGGAACTGGCGCGGCGAGCTGCCGCAGGTGGGGCAGGTCGTCTGGAGCACGCCAGACGCTCGCGGAGATCCCCGACCTGACGAGGCTCGAGGCCGAGGTCTGGGTCCTCGAGGCCGACGCCGGCGGGCTCGCGCCCGGGCGTCCCGCCACCGTCTCCCTCGAAGCCCACGCCGGGTCCGCCCGTCCCCGCGACGGTGAAGTCGGTCGACGCCCTCGCCCGGCCGCGCCTCCGGAACGTCCCGATCCAGTACTTCGGCGCCGTCCTCTCCCTCTCCTCGACGGACCCCGCGCGGATGAAGCCGGGAGAGCGGGTCGCCGCGACGCTCGACCTCGGCGGCGAGAAGGACGCCCTCGTCGTCCCGCGCCACGCGCGTCTTCGAGCGGAACGGGAAGACCGTCGTCTACCGCCGTGAAAGGGCTGAAATCACTTCGTTGAATTCACCCAGTTCGGCAAGTGAAAGTCCTTTATGGTAAATTGCGTCATAAAACCAGATCAATCTCAAGTGCACGGGTGAATGAATTCACCGCTTCATTGTGGTGCCCCAGTGCTGCGAGTGACAATCCCCTCTGGTAACAGGTATCAGCATTCAGAGGATTGATAGTATAAGCAGCTTCAAATGCAGAAATTGCGTCTTCATGATTTTCCATCTGTGCCAGTGCCATTCCTTTATAATAGAGCACTTCCCGGATCGTCAGGAGTAATCTCAAGGTTGATATTGTTGCCACGAACACTGCTTCGTTATACATACCTACCTGTGCAAGAGCCCTGCCTTTGTGAAAGAACGCCGGTGCATAACCGGGTATCAGTTCTAACAGGCAATCGAATGATGCAACCGCCTCAAGA